>NZ_MSQB01000001.1:0-224045 GCF_002149965.1 Novosphingobium panipatense
TAGATCGAGGTGGCGCCGGGGAAATCGGCATTGGTGTTGCCGTCGCCCTGCCAAGACAGCGTCCAGCCGCCGGACTGGCGGCCGATATCGTCCGCCGCATCGCCCGCGACAAGCACGGTGGCGCTGGTCTTGATCGGCAGCACGCCTTCGTTCTTCAGCAGGACAAGGCTCTCGCGCACGGCCTGACGGCCGATGGCACGGTGCGCGGCGGAGCCCATTTCCTGCGGCTTGCCCTCGAACGGACGCGCGGCCTCGAACAGGCCCAGCTTCATCTTGACGCGCAGGATGCGGCGCACGGCATCGTCGATACGGCTCATCGGGATAGTGCCGGCCTTGGCGGCGGCCAGCGTCGAATCGAACAGGCCCTTCCAGCTATCCGGCGCCATCGCCATGTCGAGCCCGGCGTTGAACGTCGCCGGGCAATCGGTGTTGGTGCAGCCCGGAATCTGGCCGTGGCCGTTCCAGTCCCCCACCACGAAGCCGTCGAAGCCCATGCGGCCCTTCAGCACATCGGTCAGCAGGGCTTTGTTGCCGTGCATCTTGGTGCCATTCCAGCTGGAGAACGAGGCCATGACCGTCATCGTTCCGGCATTGACGGCGGCGGGATAGCCGGCGTCGTGGATGCGGATCAGCGTGTCTTCATCGACGCGGGTGTCGCCCTGGTCGATGCCGTCATGCGTGCCGCCGTCGCCCAGGAAGTGCTTGACGCTGGCAGCGACGCGGCCGGCCTGAACCGTCGTTGGCGTGCCCGGCGCGCCCTGAAGCCCTTCCACCATCGGCCCGGCATAGGCCGCGACCACCTCGGGATCTTCCGAATAGCCTTCGTAGGCGCGGCCCCAGCGGTCGTCCTGCGGCACGGCGAGCGTCGGGCCGAATGCCCAGTCGATGCCCGAAGCGGCGGTTTCGGCGGCAGTGGCCTTGCCGATCTCGCGCATGAGCGCCGGATCGCGCATGGCGCCGAGCGCGCTATTGTGCGGGAACAGGGTCGCGCCAACGACATTGCTATTGCCGTGGACTGCGTCGATCCCGAACATGATCGGAATCGGCTCGTGCCCGGCGCGCTTTTCGAGGGCGACGGCGTTGAAGGCGCGCGAAGTCGCCACCCAGGCCGAGGCCGGCGAACGGTCCGGTGCGCCGATAGGGGGTGAATTGCCACCTGCGAGAATCGAGCCGAGCGGATATTCCTTCAGGTCTTCCGGCTTGATCGAGGCGGTATCGCCCTGGATCATCTGGCCGATCTTCTCGCGCAGGCTCATGCGGGCCATAATCGCGGTGATCCGCGCTTCAGTCTTCGCATCGACAAGGCCGGGGCTTTTCGCGGCAGGCCAGCGTTCGGGATGAACCGGGGTCGAAGCCGGTGCGGTTTGCGGTGCCTCTGCCTGTGCGAGTGCGACAGTTGCGCAAGACGCCAGGGCGGCAGCCTGCAAAATCCGACGAATAGCCCTCATGATATCCCCTCTGTTCCCAATCGCCCTTTCTCTATGTCAGGAGAAATGATTGCGCTACCATAATGATTGAGCCGTTCGGGCATGACGTTTTTCCACTTGGGGCGGGCTTTGCAGGAACGGGGCAACTGCCCTAGAGACATGCGCCATGTCCGAGAGTGAGCGCAAACGCCGCAGTTCGAAATCCCGCCAGGTAAAGGCCCCGACGATCGCCGATGTGGCGGCGCTGGCTGGCGTCTCGATCATGACGGTTTCCCGCGTCATCAATTCGGAACCCAAAGTCCGCCAATCTACCCGCGAAACCGTGATGGCGGCTATCGCCAGGCTGAACTATGCCCCGAATCGCGCGGCACGCAGCCTGGCAGGCGCGTCGCAACTGCGGCTGGGCCTGCTCTATTCGAACCCATCGGAAGCCTTTCTGAGCGCTTTCGTGGTCGGTAGTCTCGAAGAGGCGGGGCGCTCGGACGTGCAGATCGTCATCCAGAAGGTGGAAGACGGCGAGGACGTTTGCCTTGCCGTCGAACGCATGGTGGCGGGCGGTGTCCACGGCGTGATCCTGCCGCCGCCGCTGAACGAGGCGAACGACGTGCTTGCAGTGCTGCGCGAGGCCAATGTGCCGACGGTGGCGGTGACCACGGCCGTTCCGCACGCGGGCATTGCCACGATCATGATCGACGATCGCAGCGCCGCGCGCGAGATGACCGCGCATCTGATCGGCCTCGGCCATCGCCGGATCGGTTTCATCCTGGGCCATCCCGCGCTGTCGGCCAGCGGCGCGCGGCTTGAGGGCTATCGTGCGGCTCTGGCGGAAGCGGGGATTCCCTTCGACGAAGCCCTCGTGGCGCAGGGATACTTCACCTATCGTTCGGGCCTCGATGCGGCGGAGCGATTGCTCTCGTTCGAGGATCGGCCCTCGGCCATCTTCGCCAGCAACGACGACATGGCGGCGGCGGCCGTGGCGATCGCCCACCGCCGCGGACTGGACGTACCGCGCGACCTGACCGTCTGCGGTTTCGACGATGTCGCCCTGGCCACGACGATCTGGCCGGAACTGACCACGATCCAGCAGCCGATCGTGGAGATGAGCCGCCGAGCGGTGGAACTGCTCGTCACGATGTTGCGCAACAAGCGCGAGGACGAGATCGGCGATCAGCGAATCGCACTGGAGTACAAGCTCGTGCGGCGTCAGTCCGATGCCGCGCCGCGTCTCTCCTCTCGGTAGAGAATGTCACTACCGCACCTACTGAACAGGTAGCTGGCCGGATTTGTCCGGTGCGACTTAATCCGGTTAGGGGGCACTTTATTTGCGGTCCGCTATTCCTCTCGGCGAATGTTAGCGGTATCGATAAGCCGCCGCGCGGCATCGGACGGGTCCATGAACCCGTTGGCCGCAAGTGGAAACGAGGGGAAAAGGGGAGGCTGTGGGCATCAGCGGGGCAAACAGGGCGCCATGGGTCGCGCTTGCAATGGCGATTGCGGCAGGTGTTGCTGCAAGCGCTGCGCCCGTGGTGGCCGAGAAGGCTGCGACCCTTCCCACCCGGACCATCTACGACTGGCATAATGTGCGCGTGGGCGGCGGGGGTTTTACGCCGGGCATCGTCTTCAGTCCGGTCGAACCCGGGCTCGCCTGGCTGCGCAGCGACATGGGCGGCGCCTATCGCTGGGATGCGGCGGCGAAGCGGTGGGTGCCGCTGCAGGATCGCGTGTCCGAAGGCAGCTTCATGGGGATCGAGAGCATTGCTGCCGATCCGGTCGATGCAGGCACGGTCTATCTTGCCGCCGGCATGAGCTGGTCCGCCCCTGCCGCGATCTTCCGTTCTGCAGACTACGGCAAGACCTGGCGCGAGACGCGTGTGCCTTTCGCGATGGGTGGCAACGAGAACGGACGCGGGCTGGGCGAGCGGCTCGCCATCGATCCTTTCGCGCATGACCGGCTGCTGTTCGGATCGCGCCATCAGGGGCTCTGGACCAGCGACGATGCCGGCGCGAACTGGCGCAAGCTGGATGCTTTCCCGCTCGCCGGGCTGGGGCTGCCGAGCAACCGGCGCGAGACGCATGGCGGGCTGTCGTTCGTGGTCTTCGACGCCAAACTGCGCGGCCGCGTCTTTGTGGGCAGCGCCGATCCGGGCGAGCGGCATCTGTTCCGCTCGGACGACGGAGGCGAGACTTGGAGCGCGGTTGCGGGCGGGCCGGCGGCCGACATGCTGCCGGTGAAGGCCGTCATCGGCAGCGATGGCGTGCTGACGATCACCTACTGCGACGGCATCGGCCCCAATGGGATCACGCGCGGTGCGGTCTGGCGCTTCGATCCGGCGCGCGGGGCATGGCTTGATGTCACGCCGATCAAGGGCGCGCAGGCGCCCATTGGCGGCTACATGGGCGTGGCGGTGGCCGCGAGCGATCCGCAGACCATCGCGGTCAGCACGGTGGACCGGGGCAATCCGGTCGACACCGTCTGGCTGAGCCATGACGGCGGCGTGCATTGGGACGAGCTCTGGAAGCGTTCGGTGCGCGACGTTTCGGCAACGCCCTTCCTCGATTTCGGCGGCAAAGCGAACTTCGGCCACTGGATCGCGGGGCTTGCCATCGATCCCTTCGACGCGAACCACGCGGCCTATGTGACCGGTGCGACGGTCTATGCGACGGGCGAACTGCAGAAGCCGGGCACCATGCAATGGGCACCGTGGACACAGGGGATCGAGCAGACCGCGATCATCACCCTGGTCAGCCCCACCGGCGGCGCGCATCTGGTTTCGGGCTTCGGCGACATCGGCGGCTTCCGCCATGACGACTTCACCGTCTCGCCCGAACACCAGCATATCAACCCGTTCCTGTCGAACACCAACACGCTCGATTACGGCGGCCGCGCGCCGCTGGTGATGGTGCGCAGCGGCAATACCCATGCCCGCGTCGTGCCCGATACCTCACTGGCATGGTCGGCCGATGGCGGCGCGACGTGGCAGCCGCTGTACGTGCCCAAGGGCGCGCCGCATGCCGATGGCACGCCGCTGCCCGAAGAGACCGGCAATGCGGCGATCACGGTCTCAGCCGATGGCAAGACGTTCCTTGTCGAGACCGACCAGCCCCGCCTGACCCGTGACCGCGGCGCGACATGGCAGGCGGTGAGCGGGTTGCCCAGCCGCACCCGCGTCACGTCTGACAAGCAGGACGCCAAGCGCTTCTACGCCATCGACTTCGCGAACAACCGCGTGGTGCGCAGTGACGACGGCGGTGCGCGGTTCCGCGCGCTCGTGGGCAAGGGCCTGCCCGCAGACCTTTCCGCCGCCCAGAGCGCCAACCGCGAAGCACCCGCGCCGATTCTGGCCGATCCGAACCGCGCCGGGGCCCTGTGGCTCAATCTGGGCGGCGCGCTCTATTGTTCGACCGACTTCGGGAACACTTGGCAGCGCACCGGACAGACCATCGCCATCGAGCGCTACGGGCTTGGAAAATCCGCGCCCGGACGTAAGGACGCGGCGCTCTATGCGCTGGGCACGGTCGGCGGGCTGCGCGCGGTGTGGCGCTCCATCGACGGCGGCGCGACATGGCAGCGGATCAATGACGAAGCCCACCAGTGGGGCCTGCGCATCCGCGTGATTTCGGGCGACCCGCGCCAGTTCGGGCGCATTTACATAGGAACCGATGGCCGGGGGATCGTCTATGGCGATCCCAAAATCGCGCCTGCGGAGGGGACAGAATGAAAAGCAAAGACTTCATCGCATCGCTCATGCTCGCGGCCGCCCTCGGCGTGGCCGCGCCGGTTCAGGCGCAGGATGCCGCAACGCAAGTGCCGCGTCTGGAAAGCAGGAACGGCCGCCACGCGCTGATCGTCGACGGCAAGCCGTTCCTGATGCTGGGCGCGCAGGCGAACAATTCCAGCAACTATCCCGCCATGCTCGATGCGGTCTGGCCGGTGCTCGATGCGATGCACGCCAATACGCTGGAAATCCCGGTCGCCTGGGAACAAGTGGAGCCGGTCGAGGGCAAGTTCGATTTCAGCTACCTGCAAACCCTGCTCGATGCCGCCCGCGCGCATGACAAGCGGGTGGTGCTGCTGTGGTTCGGCACCTGGAAGAACACCAGCCCCAGCTACACGCCGTCGTGGGTGAAGCTGGACAACAAGCGCTTTCCCCGGATGAAGGCGCCCGACGGCTCGGACCACTACGTATTGACGCCGTTGTCGCAGAATACCATGGCGGCGGACCGCCGCGCCTTCGTGAAAGTGATGGAATACCTGCGCGATCATGACCGGCAGAACACCGTGATCATGGTCCAGCCGGAGAACGAGACCGGATCCTACCGCGTGCCGCGCGATTTCTCCGCAGAGGCGAACGCGCTGTTCGCCAAGCCGATCCCGGCGGCGCTGGCGAAGAAGGTCGGCAAGTCCGGTTCGTGGGACGCCGCCTTCGGCAAGCAGGCCCCGCGTGCGTTCAATACCTGGTACGTCGCCCAGTTCGTCAATGCCCTGGCAGAGGCGGGCAAGGCGGTGAAGCCGCTGCCGATGTACGTCAACGCCTCGCTCGCCGGGCCGTCCAACGTGCCCGATCCCACCGGCGTCGCCAGCGGCGGCCCGCAGTGGGACGTGCTGGACATCTGGAAGGCGGGCGCCCCGGCGATCGACTTCGCCGCGCCCGATATCTACGATCGCAACAGCGCCAACGCCGTCAAGTATCTCGACCAGTATGCCCGCCCGGACAATGCGCTGATGGTGCCGGAGATCGGCAATGCGAAGGAGTTCGCGCGCTTCTTCTGGGCCACCATCGGGCGTGGCGGCATCGGTTTCGCGCCCTTCGGCATGGATGACACCGGCTACTTCAACTACCCGCTCGGCGCGACCGCGCTGGACAAGGAGACGATGGCCGCTTTCGCTTTGCCCTATGGCACGCTGGCGCCGATCGCCAGCGACTGGGCGAAGATCGCCTATGACCGTCCCACCTGGGGCGCCGCCAAGCCGGATGACGGCGCGGTGCGCGAAACCGTGATGGGCAAGTGGAAGATTTCGGCCGACTGGGGCCAGTGGCAGTTCGGCCAGAAGGACTGGACCTGGATTCCCACCAAGCCCGCACCCTGGGCCGATCAGCCGGTGGGCGGCGTGGCCGTGGCCCAGCTTTCGGACACCGAATACCTTGTCATGGGCGATCACGTCCGCGTCAATTTCTCGCCCGCGAAGGGGGAGAGCAATGGCGTGATCGTCGCCGTGGAGGAAGGCACGTTCAAGGACGGCAAGTGGGTGACCACGCGCGTCTGGAACGGCGACCAGACCGACTACGGCATCAACCTGATCGACCGGCCGCAGGTGCTGAAGATCACCACCGGTTTCTATTCTTCGAAGTAATCGCCTGAACGGGCAGAGGATCTAGACATGAAGCAATTCACAATGGCCGCACTGCTGGCGGGCTCGGCAATCGGCCTGATTCCGGTGGTGGCACTGGCTGCCGACGGCGGCGTGGACAACGTGCCCGGCGGCGTGGCGGTCACGCCGCAGAGCGGCCCTTCGGACCGCGTCGAAGTGACGCTGCACGGCGACGGGATCTTCCACGTCGTCGCCCATCCGCGCGGCCTTCAGGCCCCGACCGCCCGCGCCAGCCTGATGGCGCCGAACCCACCGGCCTCGGGCAAGTACACCGTCAGCCAGACCGGCGGCCACGTGCTGGTAAAGGCGGCGAAGGCAACCGCCGACATCGATCTTGCCAGCGGGCAGGTGCGTTTCCTGGATGCGGCGGGCAAGGAACTGCTGGGCGAGGCGGCCTCCACCGTCTTCACCCAGACCAAGGCGGACGGCACCCCCTACGTCACCGTTTCGCAGCAGTTCAACCGCGGCACCAGCGAAGGCCTCTACGGCCTTGGCCAGCACCAGCAGGCGGTGATGGACTACAACGGCGAGGACGTTGAACTCGCCCAGCACAACATGGACATCGGCGTTCCTTTCCTGGTCTCCAGCAAGGGTTACGGCCTGCTCTGGGATAACGAGAGCATCACCCGCGTCGGCAATCCGGCGCCCTACACGCTGGTCGGCGACAAGAGCGGCATGAAGGTGACGAGCGGCGGCAAGCCCGGCTTCACCGCGCGCTATTACCTTGACGACAAGCTGGCGGTGGAACGCCAGGAAACGAAGATCGACTACCAGTACCTGGACGATCAGGCGAAGTGGCCGGAAGCGGCCAAGGCCAAGACCGTCGCGTCGGAGCAGGGCCAGAACACCGCCGGCAACGCCGTGCAGACGCAGAAGGTGGTGTGGGAAGGCGATCTCCAGCCCGACAAGACCGGCACACACAAGTTCCAGCTCTACGGCTCCAGCTATTACAAGGTCTATGTAGACGGTGAGCTGAAGCTGGACCGCTGGCGCCAGAACTGGAACCCCTGGTACGCCAATTTCGAAGTGCCGATGACCTCGGGCAAGCCTGCGCATATCCGCATCGAATGGGATCCCAATGCCGGCTATATGGCGCTGCTCCACAACGATCCGCTGCCCGAAGCGGACCGCCATTCGGTGTGGTTCACCAGCGAAGTCGCGCGTGACAAAGACTATTGGTTCATCGCCGGTGGCGACATGGATGGCGCGGTGGCGGGCTATCGCCAGCTGACCGGCAAGTCGGAAATGATGCCCAAGTGGGTCTACGGTTTCTGGCAGTCGCGCCAGCGTTATGACACCGCGAAGGAACTGACCGGCGTTGTGCAGGAATACCGCAAGCGGCAGTACCCGCTGGACAATATCGTGCTCGACTGGCGCTATTGGACCGACGATTCCTGGGGCAGCCACAAGTTCGACCCCAGCCGCTTCCCCGATCCCGCCGCGATGGTCAGCACGGTTCACGGCGATCATGCCAACATCATGATCTCCGTCTGGCCGAAGTTCTATCCGACCACCGACACGTTCAAGGAACTGGATGCGGCGGGGGCGATCTATCACGGCAATCTGCGCCAGGGGAACAAGGACTGGGTCGGCCCGGGCTTTGCCAACACCTTCTACGATCCCTATTCGGCCAAGGGCCGCCAGATCTTCTGGCGTCAGGTGGAAGACCGCATCGCCAAGTTCGGCTTCGACGCATGGTGGGCGGACGCCAGCGAGCCCGACATGCATTCGAACCTGTCGATCGAAAAGCGCATCGACACCATGGGCCCGACGGCGATGGGGCCGGCCACCGAGTTCTTCAACTCCTACCCGCTGATGAACGCGCGGTCGTTCTTCGACGGCTGGCGCGCCTTCAAGCCGGACGTGCGGCCGTTCCTGCTGACCCGTTCGGGCTTCGGCGGCCTCCAGCGCTATGGCGCGGCGGTGTGGTCGGGCGACGTGGCGACGCGCTGGTACGATCTGCACGCGCAGATCTCTGCCGGCGTGAACACCGCGCTGTCGGGCCTGCCCAACTGGACGCACGACATCGGCGGTTTCTCGGTCGAACCGCGCTTTGCCGCCGAAAAGCCCAAGGCGGAGGACCTCGACGAGTGGCGCGAACTGAACTTGCGCTGGTTCCAGTTCGGCGCGTTCAGCCCGCTGTTCCGCAGCCATGGCGAGCAGCCCTGGCGCGAGATCTACGAAATCTCGCCCGAAGGTTCGCCCATGCGCGCCTCGATGGTGTGGTATGACGAACTGCGTTACCGCCTGATGCCCTACATCTACACGCTGGGCGCGGACACGTACCAGAACGACGGTTCGATCATGCGCGGCCTCGTGATGGACTTCCCCAACGATGCGAAGGCCCGCAAGGCCAACGACCAGTTCCTGTTCGGCAAGGCCTTCCTGGTCGCCCCGGTCACCACCTACAAGGCGCGCGAGCGTGAGGTCTATTTCCCCGGCGATGCGGGCCTGACCTGGTATGACTTCGCCAGCGGCAAGGCCTATCAGGGCGGCACCAGCATCGCGGTTTCGGCCCCGGCCGAACGCATGCCGCTGTTCGTGCGCGCAGGCTCGATCGTGCCGATGGGCCCGGTCATGCAGTACACCGACGAGAAGCCCGATGCCCCGATCACGCTGGTCGTCTACACCGGTGCGGACGGTTCCTTCTCGGTCTACAACGACGATGGCCGCTCGCAGCAGTACCGCACCGGCGCGTGGGAACGCATGCCCGTGCGCTATGACGATGCCACCGGCACCGTCTCCATCGGCGCGCGTGAGGGCAAGGGCTATGCCGGCATGCCGCAGACCCGCACCGTGCGGATCAAGTGGATCGTCCCCGGCACCGCTGTCACCGACCAGAACGGCTTCGACAGCGAAGTGCGCTGGACCGGCAAGGCGCTGCAGGTGAAGCGCCCAAAGCGCTGAGTGATATGCTCCCGACCCTGCCTGAAACGGGCAGGGTCGGGGAATAATCCAATGGAATCAGGAAGGGGATAATCACGATGGTCGGTGCAGTCCTTCGCAGCAGGTGCAACCCGTGAAGGGGCTGAGGCCGGATCGTCGCCGCTTTCTGGCGGGCGCGCTTGCCGCAGGGGCCTCGGCCCGGCCGCTCGCCGCTGCTGCCGTCACGACCGGCGCGGCTGCCGGCCCGGTGCAGGCCAGCTGGGCCTCGCTGGTTGAGCATTATCGCTATCCCGACTGGTTCCGCGATGCCAAGTTCGGCATCTGGTCGCACTGGGGCCCGCAGGCCGTGCCCGAGCAGGGCGATTGGTACGGACGCTTCCTCTACATGCAGGGGCATCCGATGTACGAACATCACCTGAAGACTTATGGCCATCCGGCCGATACCGGCATGATGGAGATCCAGAATCGCTGGAAGGCGGAAGCCTGGGATCCGGAAGCGCTGATGCAGCGCTATGTGAAGGCGGGCGCCAGGTACTTCGTCTCGCTCGCCTGCCATCACGACAATCTCGACTGTTTCGACAGTTCGCATCACGCCTGGAACTCGCAGCGCGTGGGGCCGGGCCGCGATATCGTCGGCACATGGGAGAAGGCGGCGCGCGCGGCGGGGCTGAAGTTCGGTGTTTCCAACCATATCTCGCACGCCTGGCACTGGTATCAGCCGGCCTATGCCTATGATCCCGAAGGCCCGCGCAAGGGCGAGCGCTACGACGCCTATCGACTGACCAAGGCCGATGGCGCGGGCAAGTGGTGGGACGGGCTGGACCCGCAGGAACTCTACACCGGCCCCCACATGGTCGCCCCTGACGGCATCGATTCCATCGCGGCGATGAACGCCTGGCACGACAAGAATGACGGCCAGTGGATCGAAACCGCCCCGCCGGGGGACGAGACGTTCGCGCGCCAGTGGCTGCTGCGGCAGATGGACCTCGTGGCCAAGTATCGCCCGGATTTCTGCTATTTCGACAATTACGAACTGCCCTTCGGCCAGTACGGCCTTGCGGCGGCGGCGGACTATTACAACCGCTCGATCGAATGGCATGGCAAGATCGACGTGGTGCTGACCGCCAAGCAGCTCAAATCCTACGCCCGCTTCGGCTTGGTGCAGGACGTGGAGCGCGGCTTTACCGACCATCTCTGGGACGAGCCCTGGCAGACCGATACCTGCATCGGCGACTGGTTCTACAACCGCGATCGTTTCACGCAGAAGAGCTATGTCGGGGCGCAGGGCGTGCTCCAGCGGCTGGCCGATGTGATCTCGAAGAACGGCAACCTGCTGCTCTCGATCCCCCAGCGCGGCGACGGCACCATCGATAGCGAGGAGGAGAAAATCCTCGACGACCTCGCCCGCTGGATGGCGGTGAACGGGCAGGCCGTCTTCGGATCGCGCCCCTGGCATACCTATGGCGAGGGGCCGACAGTGCTCTCGGTCGGGATGCAGAACGAGGGCGGATTCAAGGGCTTCGTCGAGGGCGACGTGCGCTTCACCGTCAAGGACGACGCGCTCTACCTGTTCGTACTGGCCGCGCCGAAGAAGCCGCTTTCCGTGAAGGCGCTGGGTCGCCGCGCGATGGCGCAGGCGGGCAAGGGGCAAGTGGCAAAAGTCACGCTGTTGGGCGGCGGCGCGGTGCCGTTCCGACAGGGGGCTGAGGCAATGGAAATCGACCTGCCGCAAGGGCTGGGCACGGTGCCGGTTGTGAAGATCGAAGGGCGCGGGATCGCCTGAACCTAAACGTACCCTTAAAGGATTCTAACGCGACATGAGAGGCACCTGGAAGACCGCCACGATCTTTGGCACGGCCCTCTGCGCCGCGCTTGCCGGTGCCCCCTTGCCGGCGTCGGCTGCATCCGACGAGGTGCCCCATATCGTCACCCGTGAAGGCCGTCATGCGCTGATCGTTGATAGCGCTCCCTTTCTGATGCTGGGCGCTCAGATCAACAACTCCAGCGCATGGCCGGCGACGCTGCCCAAAGTCTGGCCGACGATGGCGGCTATGCACGTCAACACCGTCGAGGTGCCGATCGGCTGGGAGCAGATCGAGCCCGAGGAAGGCCGCTTCGATTTCACGTTCGTCGACCAGTTGCTCCAACAGGCGCGTGCGCAGAATGTGCGGCTGGTGCTGCTGTGGTTCGGCACCTGGAAGAACACCAACCCGCAATATGCGCCGCGCTGGGTGAAGCTGGACAATGCCCGCTTCCCGCGCATGCGCCGCGCGGACGGCACCCTGCATTACGCGCTCTCCCCCTTCGGCAAGGCGACCCTGGCGGCGGACAGCAAGGCCTTCGCCGCGCTGATGACGCATCTGGCAGAGGTGGACCGGCAGAACACCGTCATCATGATGCAGGTGGAGAACGAGGCCGGCTCCTACGGCCTCGCCCGCGACCACTCGCCCGAAGCCAATGCCGCCTTCGCCGCGCCCGTGCCCGAAGCCTTGCGCAAGCGCCTTGGCAAACCCGCCGGCAACTGGACCGCGCTGTTCGGTCGCGATGCCGAACTCTATTTCCACGCCTGGCAGGTCGCCAGCTACATCGACAAGGTGGCGGCGGCGGGCAAGGCGGTGAAGCCGCTGCCGATGTACGTCAACGCCGCACTGCCGGGCGATCCCTTTACCTGGCAGGACCCGAACACGTACGCCAGCGGCGGCCCGGCCAATACGGTGATCGACGTCTACAAGGCCGCCGCACCGCACCTCGATCTGGTGGCGCCGGACATCTACAACCCGAAGCACAAGGCCTATCTCGGCTTCCTCGACGCCTATCGCCGCGCCGACAATCCGCTGTTCGTGCCCGAGACCGGCCACGCGCCCGAATATGCGCGCCACTTCTTCGCGGCGCTGGGCGGCGGCGCGATCGGCTGGTCGCCCTTCGGCATCGATCCGCTACGCTATCGCCCCAACCTGCCGCTGGCATCGAAGCTGGATGAAGAGGCGATCGCCCCCTTCGCGGCCGATTACGCCCTGTTCGCGCCGATGGCCCGCATCTGGGCAAAGCTGGCCTTCGAAGGCAAAGTCTGGGGCGCGTCCGAACCCGAAGACCCCGCCGATGGCCACAAGCAGGTGATCCCGCTGGGCAAGTACGTCGCCACCGCCAATTTCGGCAACGGAGACTTCGGCCCCACCGACCCCAAGGGCAATGCCAAACTCTCGGGCGGTGTCGCCATCGCGCAGATCGGCCCGGACGAATACCTCGTCACCGGCTACTTCGCCCGGGTGGAATTCGCGCTCTCCAATCCGAAGACCGCCAACGTGATCTTCGACCGGGTGGAGGAGGGCACTTACGATGCCGCAGGCAAGTGGCAGTTCCAGCGCGTGTGGAACGGCGATCAAGTGGACTGGGGCCTGAACTTCACTGCCGCCCCGCAAGTGCTGCATGTGAAGCTGGCGACCTATCCGATCCGCTAGAGGCCATGAGACAGGAGCAGCGCGCCAGTCGAACCGCCGCGCTGCCCAAGATCAACCGTTCACCGCCCGATAGCGGAAGTCGCGCAGCCGGGCCTGACCGCTGCCCGCCGCATAGATGCCGAAACGCAGGCTGAGGAAGCCGCCGAAGACATTGTGATGGATGCCCGATACTTCCATGCGAGTGCCATGGCGCTGCCAGTTCTTGCCCTCGTCATACGAATAGTACCACGTCACCACATTCTCGTGGTTGGTGACACGCAGGCGCAGGCTGCGGGCCTTGTGCGGCACCCCCGCCCAGGGCAGGTCTTCCGAGTATTCGTAGATCTTCAGCTTTTCGGGCGTGAAGCCCAGGCCGACGAAAGCCTTGTGATTGTAGAACTGCAGGATGCCCGCCTCGCCGTCTCCGGTCAGGTCGATCGAGACTTCGGCTTCGTAGCTGCGGTCGCCCACGAGGCAGGTCAGCGGTGAGGAATCCGCAGGCGACGTGCCGCTGCCCGCGATCATCAGTCCGCCCGTTTCGTAGCGCGCGCGCTCGGCTTCGCCGCGCTTGGGAGCGTGAAAGCTCCATTGCACGCCGAAGCGGTCTTTCGCGAAATCGTCAGACAGGCCCGGCGTCGAGGCGCTGGGAATGCCGCCCTTCGGCTTCGGCAAGGGCAGCGAAAGGTCGCCGCCTTTTGCGCGGAACCAGCCGTCAGCCGTCCATTCGATCGGCTCCAGCAGGGTCTGGCGTCCCAGCGTGCGCATGCCGTTTTCATAGCCGTGATAGACCATCCACCAGTCGCCCCCTGGTCCCTCGACAAGCGTGGCATGGCCGCGCGACCACCATGGTTCGTCCACGCTGACCGTGCGCACCAGCGGGTTGCGGGGGCAGTGCTCCCATGGCCCGTTGATCGAGCGGGAACGGGCGGCGATCACCATGTGCCCGGTCACCGGCCCGGCTGTGCCGCCGATGGCGGTGACGAGATAGAACCATTCGCCCTTGCGCAGCAGTTTGGGGCCTTCGGGCGCGAAGTTCTCCACCACCCAGTCGTCCGGGTAGCGCCAGGGGTTGTAGGCCTGCTCCAGCGTGCCGTCGGTGGCGAGGCCGTCGTCAGTCAGGCGAACCCGGCGGATGCCGTTGGTGAAGAGATAGCGCTTGCCGTCCTCGCCGACCACATGGCCCGGATCGATGGCGCCGCGAATGCCGAGGTCGACCGGTTCGCTCCACGGCCCGGCGATGTCATCGGCCCAGATCACGTAGATCGACCAGCCTTCGCCCTTGGGATCGGCGGGGATGTAGATGAAGTAGCGGCCCTCGTGCTTCACCAGATCGACTGCCCAGATGGTGCCGAGATTGCGGTGCAGTGCCGGTCCCACCGGTGCCCAGTTGACCAGATCGGTCGAGCGCCAGATCACCAGCCCCGGATAGGAATCGAACGATGAATGCGTCATGTAATAGACGCTGCCGTCCTTCAGGATCGTCGGATCGGCGTGATCGCCCGAGATGATCGGATTGCGATAGAGACCATTGCCGAGATCGGCCTTGCGCTGGCCTTCGGCGCCGGTGCCCCATTGCGGGGTAGCGGGCTTGGCACCGGTCAGGGCATTTGCCAGCGAGGGCGCAAGGGCGGGCAGGGCCGTCCCGGCCAAGGCGCCCCCGAACATCGTGCGGCGGGTAACGTCCATCGCGCTTTCCTTACTTCGAGACAGGTTCGAGCGTGACGAGCGCCACGTCGTTGCTGCGCATCGCCACTTCGACCGTTACGGCGGCGTCCTTGCCGACGCGGACCAGCCGGTCCTGCTCGGGCCGGTCGGCGGTTTCCTGCTGAAGCTGCGCCAGCTCTGCCGGCGAAAGCGCGGCAGGCATGCCCATGTCGATATAGGACGAAAGCGGGTCGTTCAGCCGATAGCCGGTCTTGTGGACCTGCAGGCGGTAATTGCCCTTGGCCACGTGACTGAACCGGAACGTCACCGGTTTGCTGGGTGTGGCGGGCACTTGCCGGGTGTAGAACGGCTTGTTGCTGACGGTCTGCACCGGCTGCTGGAAATCCCAGACGAGCGCGGCGATGCGCTTGCCGTCGCGCGCCGCCATCGCCTGCGTATCACCGGTGGCAAGGGCCTGCCCGCGAACCGCATTCAAGTACTTGTAGGCGAACCACGCGGGCTTGCGGATGCCCTCCCGGTTCATCAGGCCGAAGCCACCGTGGAACGGGGTGGGCGGCGGACCGGGTTCCTCGAACAGGTCGGTATAGGCCCAGTAGCTCATGCCCTGGACCATGCCCTGCGTCGCCTTCAGCTTGCTGAGGATGTAGGGCGCGCTGACGTAGCTGTCGTGAACGAAGTCACGCGGGGTATAGCTGGTGCTCCATTCGGTGAAGAACAGCGGGATGCCGGGGAAGGCCGACGCCTCGATCTCGCCGCGCACCTTGCGCACGTCGCCGGTGATGGCATCGGGCGAGGGTGAGAGCTTGGTGTCCTGCTTGCCCTGCTCGTCCAGAAAGCCGCCGTCGACGCCGTATGTATGCGTCGCCACGAAGTCGACCGGCAGCTTGTTGTCCGAGGCATACTTCAGGAACTCGGGCACCCAAGCCGCGCCTGCGGTGGCAGGGCCGCCGACGCGCAGCCTGGGATCGATCGCCTTGATGGTGGCTGCCGTATTCGCGTAAAGTTCGAAGTAGGCCTGCTGGTCCGCCTTTTCCCAGAAACCGTCGAGGTTGGGCTCGTTCCACAGCTCGAAGTACCAGCTGCGCACTTCCTCGGCGCCGTAGCGCGCGCGCAGGTGGGTGACGAAGGCCTGGATCAGGTCCCGCCACATCTTGGGCTCGGGGTGGGAGGTATTGCCCTTCCAGTAGAACAGCTGCTGGTCTGAGGTGCGCATGACCGCCGGGGTCCAGCCGAGTTCGATGAACGGCCGGATACGCTTGGCCAGAAGCCCGTCGTAGAGCTGGTCGATCTTCGTCCAGTCGTAGACGATCTTGCCGTCAACCTTGCGCACCGTGCCCAGCACGTCATGGAAGATGTCGTGGAAGCGGATGTAGCGGAAGCCCAGTTCGTCGGACGCCAGCTTGAGCTGTGCCTGGCTGTCTTCGCGGATCAGCGTCCCGGGATAGTCCGAACCGACCGAGAGGTCGAAGAACCGATCCACCGGCCCGGTCGGCGCGGCGGCGTCGATGGCGATTTCGCGTGTTTCGGCAGCCATGGCCGGCTGCGCCAGAACGGCTGTTACAAGAGCCGTGAGGCCTATCTTGAGCATCTTTCCCCTCCGTTTGTGTCGCTATGGTAGCGCAAACAATTTTGCGCGCAATGCGTTCGGCGTCGTCTTGCCGGAGAACGCTTCAAAGTCTGGAAGATCGGTGGGAGCTTCGGTCGCACTGACGCGTTTTTACGCGGAATTCTTCGAAAGCTCTTCCTCTTGCGCGATGACTCCGCGGCGAAGCCGCCCTATTCTGATCGAATGGCCAGCCTGTTTACCGTAGCGTCGCCCGGATCGGAGCCGATGAGCGAGCGAATCCGCCGCTTCGACTGGGGTGGAACCGCGCTTGGCGAACGGCAGGACTGGCCGGTGTCCCTGCGGACGGCGGTTGACATGGCCACTGCTTCGCATTTCGCCATGTTCGTGGCGTGGGGTGACGAGCATACCTTCCTCTACAACGATGCCTACGCGCCGTTTCTGGGCGCACGGCACCCTGCAGCGCTCGGCAAGCCGATGCGGGAGGTCTGGCCCGAAATCTGGGACGAACTCGAACCCCTCATCGATCGTACGCGCGCCGGGGAGACGATATCGGTAGAGGACATGCATCTCGTCATGACGCGCAATGGCGCGGACGAGGATACCTGGTGGACCTTCTGCTACAGCCCCTTGCGAGACGACGCCGGGGAAATCGGCGGCGTTCTCGACATCGCGGTGGACACCACGCAGAAATTCATCGATTCCCGAAGGATCGCCCTCGAAGGCGAGAAGCGGGCGGAGAGCGAAAGCCGCTTCGGTGCTCTGGTCGAGGCTACGTCGGATGCGATCTATCGGATGAGCGCCGACTGGCAGGAAATGCACCAGCTCGATGGTCGCGGTTTCCTGCTCGACACGCTGGAATCGCGGCGATCCTGGATCGATGTCTACCTGCCCGAAGACGAACGCGCGGTCGTGCTCGCAGCCATAGACGAAGCCGTTCGCACCAAGTCGCCGTTCATTCTCGAACACCGCGTGGTGCAGGCGGATGGCGAGATCGGGTGGACCGCTTCGCATGCCGTGCCGATCCTCGATGCCGATGGCGGGATTCTCGAATGGTTCGGCACTGCCACGGATGTGACACAGGCGCACGAGGCCCGCGATGCCCTGGCCACCAGCCGGGAGAAGCTGGAACTGGCCACGCGTGCGGCCCGCCTTGGCCAGTTCGACTTCTGGCCGCAGGATGGCAGGCTGGAATGGGACGATCGTTGCCGCGAGCTGTTCGGGCTCAGTCCCGGTGCTGCGGTAACTTATGAAAGCGCCTATCTTGCAGGGCTTCACCCTGATGACCGCGAGAACGCGGATGAGGCGGTGCGGATTGCGCTTGATCCGCAGGGAACGGGGATCTTCGATACCGAATACAGGACGATCGGCATCGAGGACGGCATCGAGCGCCATGTCCATGCCCAGGGGCTTGCCTTTTTCAAGGACGGCCGGCCCATCCGCCTGATCGGTACGGTGCAGGATGTCACGGCGGATCGCGCCCGGCAAACGGCTTTGCGCGAAGTGGAGGAACGCCTGAGACTGGCGGGCCGCGCCACCAATGATGCCGTATGGGACTGGGATTTTCGCCATAATCACGTCACCTGGAACGACGCGCTGCGGGATATCTACCTGCACGAACCGGAGGCCGTCGCGCCTACCGGCGAATGGTGGCTCGAACATATCCACCCGGAGGACCGCCAGCGCGTGGACGACAGCATCCACGCCGTGATCGACGGTTCCGGTACGGACTGGAGCGACGAATATCGTTTTCGCCGGGCAGACGGCCGTTACGCCGATGTTCTCGATCGCGGCTATGTCCTGCGCGACATGGCGGGAACACCGCTGCGCATGGTGGGCGCGATGCTCGACGTATCCGATCGCAAGGCCATCGAGCGGCAGCTGGAAAGCGATCGGCAGCGGTTGACCGAGGAAGTGCAAGTGACCACCGCGGAACGGGACAAGGCAGAGGAAGCCTTGCGCCAGTCGCAGAAGATGGAGGCCGTGGGGCAGCTGACCGGCGGCCTCGCGCATGACTTCAACAACCTGCTGACCGGCATCTCCGGCGCGCTGGAAATGATGCAGGTGCGGATCGCCCAGGGCCGCGTTGCGGAAATCGACAAGTATTCGGTGGCCGCGCAAGGCGCCGTGCGCCGCGCTGCCGCGCTCACGCATCGATTGCTGGCATTTTCCCGAAGACAGACGCTCGATCCCAAGCCTACCAGCGTGAACCGGCTCATATTCGACCTGGAAGAACTGGTCAGGCGCACGGTCGGCCCGCAGATCGAGGTGGAGACCGTCGGCAAGGCCGGGCTCTGGATGACGCTCGTCGATCCCAACCAGCTTGAAAACGCCTTGCTGAACTTGTGCATCAATGCGCGAGATGCCATGCCGGACGGCGGGCGCATCACCATCGAGACGGCGAACAGGTGGCTCGATCACGCCGCTTCGCGTGAACGCGACCTGGAGCCGGGGCAGTACATATCCATTAGCGTTACCGATACGGGAAGCGGCATGTCGCCCGAGGTAATCTCGCGCGCTTTCGACCCATTCTTCACCACCAAGCCCATCGGCGAGGGAACCGGCCTCGGCCTGTCGATGATCTACGGGTTCGCCCGCCAGTCGGGCGGACATGTGCGCATCCAGAGTGAAGTGGGCATGGGAACGACCATGTCCATCTACCTCCCGAGATACCTCGCCGATGAAGATTGCCGGGAAGGTGCCACCGACGCGGCGCTCGTCGCCGGGCTCGAGCATATGGCGGAGGCGAGGACCGGGCGCGTCATGGTCGTCGACGATGAACCCACGGTCCGCATGCTGGTTGCCGAAGTCGCGCAGGAGCTGGGCTACTCGGTAATGGAGGCGTTCGACGGTCCCTCCGCCATGCGCCTGCTCCAGGTCGGTTCAGACCTGGATCTTCTCATTACCGATGTCGGCCTTCCCGGGGGCATGAACGGACGGCAGGTCGCGGACGCGGCGCTGGCCCTGATGCCGGACCTGAATGTGCTTTTCATCACCGGTTATGCCGAGAACGCCGTCATCGGAAACGGGCAACTGGCCCCCAACATGGCGCTGATCACCAAGCCTTTCGCGATGGAGGCTCTCGCTCAGCGCATCCGTGAAATCATGGGATGATGCGGCTTTCGCGAACCCGGCTTCAGAGGCTGTTTGAAAATTCGCGAAACGCGAATTTTGCGGCACCAGCCCATTTTGACTCAGGCGCCCCCACCCTACCACCCAACGGTATTATCCTGCGGGTGGTAGGGTGGGGGCGCCTAAGAGACTTGGGGCTGGTGCCGCAAGAAAATGCCCGAATGGGCATTTTTCAAACGGGCTCTCAGCGGATTCAATATTTCACGCCAAATGAAACACCCCAGGTTGCGGGTCCGGCCCAGACGCTACCGATGCCGAGCGACGCATAGTTCACGGCCGAGCGATAACGATGGTCGGTCACGTTCTCGCCGAAGATCGCCAATGTGAACTTCTCGCGCGCGTCGGTCCATTCGGCCCGCAACCCGAGCAAGGCGTAATCGCCTTGCCTGAACTGTTCCGCAATGCCGAAGTAGAACGCGGACGTGTAATAGAGATTGCCGGAAAGATTGAGCCGCCCCTTGGCCACGTCGATGCCGTAGGACGCGGCAAGGCTGGCCGTGAATGCCGGTGAGCGCTGCATTTCGAACCCGCTGGCGTCGGTCGTCGTCTCGACCAGCGAACCGGGACCAAGACCGCCGAGGCTGGTCGGTACGCAGGCCACGGGCGAACTGCCGAACACTGCCCCCGGATCGCAGAACTGGTAGAACGGGGCGTTGGGGAACTTCTTGTAGCGCGCATGCGTCCAGGCCGCGCCGGCGGAAAACGTCAGGTCCGACGTCACTTTGGCGCTGACTTGGCCTTCGATGCCGTAGATCTCGGAACTGGCGGCATTGGTGATTCGCGCGGTGCCCGCCTGGAAGCTGGAGACCTGGAGGTTCTTGTAATCGTAATAGAACCCGGACAGTTCCGCCGAAATACCGCCTTGCGCGTATTTGTAGCCCAGTTCGTAGGCATTGATCGTTTCCGGTTTCACCGGACGATAGGAATAGCCGCCGACATTGAGCAGGCCCGCCTTGTAACCCTGCGTGAAGGAGGCATAGAGGCTCATCTCCTCGGTCGGCTTGTAGCGGATCACGAAGCGCGGCGTCACCCGGTCGTTGGTGAGGTTGGGCACGTCATAGCGGGTGTAGAGCGGCACGTTGGCGGGGAAAGGCACCGGATTGCCATTGGCATCTTCGTATACCGATGCCGTCAGGGCCCTCTGGAAATGGGCATCGCTCACCCAGTCGTGGCTGTAGCGGGCGCCCGCGGTCACGAAAAACTGCGGTGTGATCTCGTAAGTCGCATCGGCGAAGACAGCGATGGACTGGGTCAGCGTACCGGATTCGCCGTTGCGTACGAACGGTGCGGTACCGAGCTTGGCGTCGGTGGGCCAGGTGTCCCGGTTGCGGAAGTAGTAGACGCCCGTGGTCCATTGCAGCGGAGAGCCGGCCTTGGAATTCAGCAGCAGTTCCTGGGTGAAGGTTTCGCTGTTGGATCCGATGCCGATGGTGAAGATCGGCAGCGCGGTTGCGTCCAGATCCTGAACGCTCTTTACCCGCTCGTTGCGATACTGGGTGTAGGATGTGAGGTTTGCAAAGCCGAGATCGGCCTTGATCGTGCCCTGTACGATGTCCGAATTGCTTGTGGCACCGATATGGTCACCCGGTTGCAGGGCCACCTCGTCGGGCTTCGTGGCGTAGAAGCCGGTAGGCGTGTACTGGTAGACCCAGCGCGTGCCTTCCTCGTCAACGAAAGCATTATGCATCAGCGCCGAGGGATCGTCGGTTTTCGAATGGACGTAGCGCAGCAGGAAGCTGACATCGGGTGAAACATCCACCTTCAGCCCGGTGCGCACCGACCAGCGGTTGTACTTGCCGACCTTGTCGTTGTCGTCGATGATATTGGTCTGGAAACTGTCGCTGCGGCGATAAAGCCCCTCTACGTCGAAAGCCACGCCCGGCGCGATGCCGGAAGTGGCGTATCCCTGCACCTCCACGGTATTGAACCGGCCATAGCCAATGCGCATTTCGCCGCCTGGCGTTTCGCTGGGGTCGGCGGTGGTCACGAGAATCGCGCCGCCGGTGGTATTGCGTCCGAACAGCGTCCCCTGCGGCCCTTTCAGGACTTCGACCGACTGGACTTTCATGAGCTGGAAGTCGGTTGCAGCGGCGCTGGGCGAGAAGAAGCCGTCGACATAAGTGGCGACGTTGGGGCCGCCGCCAGACGTCGCGATCGCGGTGCCGACGCCGCGAATGGTAGGCTGCGTGTAGACGCCCGATTTATCGAAGCGAAGCGCGGGAACGACTTTCGACAGATCGGAAAGCTGACGGACACCGGCATCGGTCAGGGCCTGATCGCTGACCGAAGTGATCGTGATCGGCACGTCCAGCGAGCGTTCGGACCGGCGCTGGGCGGTAACATATATAACGGAGTCGGCCGTTTGAGGTTCGGACGTCTGCGCATCGACAGTCTGGGGCACGCCTGCGGTTTCCTGTGCGGCCGCATCATGCGCCAGGAATGCAGCGGCCAGTACTGCCGTGGAAGAGGCGTGACGCCAGAAATCGATAGACATTGTTCCCTCCCGTTGTTCGCCCGCCCGATTCTGCGATCGGATGCTGAACTGCTGTTTCACATTACATCGACGGAGGGCAAAGTTTGGTGGCGGTCATATCGTCATGGCGCTTTTGAAGAGGCGGCTTGGTCTCTTGCGCGGATCGTCAAGTTGGTCTTCCATTGTGGACGGACCGCAGCGGTCGATGGGGGATATGCATGAAAAGGCTGGCATTGGTTGCGGCATGTCTTGCCGCCTTCGGTGTGGGTAAACCGGCTGCTGCGGACGATTTGCCGGGCCGGGACTTCGCGATCGTTGGAGCGCGCGTCTATGCCGATCCGGCGGCGGCAGCGCTCGATGACGGCCTCGTGATCGTGCGCAACGGCCGGATCTCCGCGGTGGGAACGTCTGAAAAACTGGCCATCCCGCCAGGCATGAAGGTCATTTCCGGCAAGGGGCGCACGCTCGTTGCAGGCTTCTGGAACAGTCATGTTCACCTGATGACGCACGATCTGTTGCACCCGGAGGCAGCGGATCCGCTCAAGCTGGAAGCGGGGCTGCGCGACATGTTCACGCGGTGGGGCTTCACCACCGTGTTCGATCTCACCTCCACCACCGCCAGCGCCGTGACGCTGCGGCAGATGATCGCGAAGCGGGCCCTGCTGGGGCCGCAGATACTGACGGTAGGCGATCCTTTCTTTCCGAAGGACGGAATGCCGATTTACGCGCGGCCGATCTACGAGGCGGAGCATATCGCAAGCCCTGAAATCCGCACGACCTCGGAAGCCGTGACGCGGCTGGATCGGCAGGCGCAGGCGGGTGTGAATGGGGTCAAACTGTTCACGGGTGCGATTCTCGGGGCCGAGGACGTTATGGTCATGCCCGCCGATCAGATCGGCGCGCTGGTGGCCGAAGCGCATCGCCATCACCTGCCGGTCTTCGCCCATCCCACCAATCGCGAAGGCATGGCCGCTGCGGTGGAAAACGGCGTGGACGTCCTTGCCCATGCCACGCCGATCGCCGGGGATTGGGATGCGGCGCAAGTGCGCAAGTTGATCGACGCCGATGTCGCATTGGTGCCGACGATGATGCTGTTCGAAGTCTATCCGGCGGAAAGCACGCCGGTTTCCACGGTCGTGCAGCAGGTCCGGGCGCTGAGCGCAGCAGGGGGAGACGTGCTTTTCGGCACCGATGCCGGTTTCATGGATGTGTTCGATCCGAGTGCGGAATACCGCCTTATGGCGCAGGCGATGGACTGGCGCCACGTATTGGCGGCGCTCACCCTGACCCCTGCGCGACGTTTCGGTCAATCCGGTGAACGTGGCCGGATCGAACCGGGGCTGGCGGCCGACATGGTGCTGCTGGATGGAGATCCCGCCGCAGACTTGGCTGCCTTCGCAAAAGTGGCGATGACGTTCCGTGCGGGCGAAGTACTGTACCGTAAGGATTGAGGGCGTTTCAAAGATTGTGGCCATGGGAGAGGCCGATGCATCAACCTATAGGGGAAGCGGCATCGGCCTCTGCGTCTTATAAGGCCTTGGCCGCGCGCTCGATGAGTTCCGCCACGTGGGCCGGGTGCGAAACCATGACGACATGGGAGGCGCCCTTCACCACCAGCGTTTCGCGTGCGCCGGCCCGCTGGGCCATGAATTTCATGGCCGCCGGGGGGATATTGCGGTCGGCATCGCCATAGACGAACCACGAAGGCACATGCTTCCAGGCCGGGGCGGTCGAGGGTTCCGACAGGGCGGCCTCCGCGACCGGGCGCTGTCCGGCGGCCATGAGCCGCGCCTGCGCTTCCGGCACGTCGGCGGCGAACTGGGCGGGGAAGCGGTCCTGCCGGATGTAGAGGTCGTTTCCGCCACCGGCGAGCGGCACGGGCGGCGCCAGCGTTGGTGCCAGGGTGCTGCCGGGGAACTTGCCGGTCAGCCCCAGCGCGGTCTCGCCCGCCTCGGGGGCGAAAGCGGCGACATAGACCAGCGCCTTGACGTTGGGCGCGCCCTCGGCCGCCTCGCTGATCACCGATCCGCCGTAGGAATGGCCGACCAGTACCACCGGGCCGGCGATGCCCTTCACCACGTCGGCCACGACATCGGCGTCGGCGCGGACGCCGCGCAAATTGTCCGGGGCGGCGACGACGCGGTAGCCGTCATGCTGGAGCGCGGCGATCACGCCGTTCCAGCTCGAGGAATCCGCAAAAGCGCCGTGGACGAGCACGACGGTGCGCTTTTCCTGCGCCTCTGCGGCAGGCGCGAGAAAACCGGCGGCAATGGGGGTAAGGGCGACAAGGCTGGCCGCGATGAGCGTTTTCTTCATGGGATGTGCTCCAGTTCAGACGAGCGCGACGACCGTGTCGATGTTGCCCTTCACCGCCTTCGAATAAGGGCAGGTGCGATGGGCGGCCTCGATGATCTGGCGGGCAATGTCCGCATCGAGGCCGGGAACGTGGACGTCGAGGCGGGCGGCGAGCGCATAGCCGTCTTCGCCCAGGCGCAGTTCCACCTGGGCATCGATCGCGAGGGCATCGGGCAGGTCCACGCCGCGCGCCTTCGCGGCGATCGCCATCGCCCCTTCGAAGCAGGCGGACCAACCGGCGGCGAACAGTTGCTCCGGGTTGGTGCCCGCGCCGGACGTTCCGGGCGTGGAAAGCTTCACGTCGAGGCGTCCATCGGAACTGCGGGCGGCGCCTTCGCGGCCTCCGGTCACGAGGACATGGGCGGTGTACAGGGTCTTGCTGTCGGACATGGCAGGTCTCCTTGAAAGAAATCAGCGCAGGGAACGGAAGGCGGCGCGCACTTCCTGCGCGAAAAGCGTGGGCTGCTCCCAGGCGGCGAAGTGGCCGCCGCCTGTCGCCTCGTTGAAGTAGAAAAGGTTGGTGTAGCAGCGCTCCGCCCAAGTCCTGGGCGCGCGGAAGATCTCGCCGGGAAAGACGCTGACGGCGACGGGCAGGTCGATCACCCCGCGCGCATTGAAGTTGTTGCTGTGGTCCTCCCAGTAGATCCGCGCGGCGGAAGCGCCGGTGGCGGTGAGCCAGTAGAGCGAGATGTCGTCGAGGATCGCATCGCGGCCCAGCACGCGCTCGGGCTGGCCGTCGCTCAGGGTCCACTGCGCGATCTTCTCGTACATCCAGGCCGCCATGCCGACGGGCGAGTCCACCAGCGAATAGCCGATGGTCTGGGGCCGCGTGTTCATCATCGCGGCATAGGCGGCATTGTCGCGGTAGAAGGCTTCCAACTGGTCGAAGGCGGCGCGTTCCCTGGGCGAAAGGCTGGCCGGGGCGGGATCTCCGGCGGCAAGGGTGCGGGCCACATCGGCAGGCACCACGGCGGGCATGTTGAGGTGGATGCCCAGCAATCCCGGCACTTTCTGCAAGGCCATGCGCTGCGAGATCACCGAGCCGCAGTCTCCGCCCTGGCTGACATAACGGTCATAGCCGAGGCGCAGCATCAGCGCCGACCAGGCCCGTCCGATCCGGTCCGAACCCCAGCCCGGCTCGGTCGGTCTGGCGGAGAAGCCGAAGCCGGGGATCGAGGGGATGACGAGGTGGAAGGCGTCCTCCGCCCGGCCGCCGTGGGCGGTGGGGTCGGTGAGCGGGGCGATCACGTTCAGGAACTCCAGCACAGAGCCCGGCCAGCCATGGGTCAGGATCATGGGCATGGCGTTTTCATGGCGGGAACGGACGTGGATGAAGTGGATGTCCAGCCCGTCGATCTCGGTCATGAACATAGGCAGGGCATTGAGCCGCGCTTCCACCTTGCGCCAGTCGTAGGCGCCGGCCCAGTACTGCATCAGCGGTTGCAGGGTCTGTCGGCGCACGCCCTGGCTGTCATCGCTGACCGGCTGCGGATCGGCCCAGCGGGTCTCGGCGATCCGGCGCTTCATGGCGGCGATCTCGGCGGCGGGAACGGCGATGCGGAAGGGCCGGACACTGCCCTGCGCCATGGCCGCGTGGGCTGCGGCGGGCATGGCGCCCGTCAGTCCCGCAGCCAAGCCTGCAAGTGCCGCGCCTTCTCCGATCCGTGCGACGAAGCCCCGCCGCGATGTGGAACAGTCTGCAAACATCTTTCTATCCTTCCGCCGATCGTTCGATCCGATGGCGGGAAGATAGAAGGCGCGTCGGCCGGGCGCCCGTTAGCTGCCGTCATGCCGCGTTAGCGCCTGCCTGCCGCCCTATCGAAGCCTAACGCCGCCCTTCGGAAACTGGCGTGATGGGCGCCCTCGTGCGCCCTAGATCCCGAGCGATCGACAGAGGCTCAATCGGAGAGATCATGACCACGAACCGTTCGATAGGTTTCATCGCCGCCGCGCTCATGGCGGCGGGCACCACGACCGCACTGTGCTGCCGCGAGGCGCTGGCGCGTGGCCCCGCGCAGGGCCCCGCGCAGGGCGAGCCCGCCGCCTCGGCAAGCACCGATGCACCGCCGCGCCCCTTGCAGGTCCTGGCCGATGCGCGTCCCTGGCTGACCGGCCCCGCGCCGTCGCTGCGCGGCAAAGTGGTGGTGGTCAATTTCTGGACCTATTCCTGCATCAACTCGCTACGCGCCCTGCCGTACTTGCGCGCCTGGGAAGCGCGCTATGGCGACAAGGGCCTTGCCGTCATCGGCGTCCATGCGCCGGAGTTCGATTTCGAGCACGACCCGGCCAAAGTGCGCGCGGCCACGCAGGCGCTGGGCGTCGCCTATCCCAACCTTCAGGACAACGCCTTTGCCGCCTGGCGCGCGTTCGGAAACGAGGGCTGGCCGGGGTTCTTCTTCATCGACGCCCACGGTCGCCTGCGCGGCTACACGGTCGGCGAAGGCAACTATGCCGAAGCGGAGCGGCTGATCCGCAAGCTGCTGGACGAAGCCGGGCACGATACTTCCCGTTTGCCGATCGCGCCGGTGGAAGCTACAGGCGTGGAGGCGCAGGCGGACTGGGCCAGCCTGCGCTCGCCCGAGGCCTATATCGGCTATGCCAAGGCGCAGGGCATGGCTTCTCCGGGCGGACTGGCGCGCGATGCGTCGAAGACTTACGCCCCGGCATCCTTACTGCCGCTGAACCGCTGGGACCTTGCCGGAAGCTGGCGGGTCTCCCGCGAATTCGCCCGGCTCGACAAGGCAGGCGGCGCGATAGGCTTTCATTTCCATGCGCGCGATGCCCATGCCGTGCTCGGCGCCCCTGCCGACGGGCAGCCGGTCCGCTTCCGGGTGACCATCGACGGAAAGGCCCCCGGTGCCGATCACGGAACCGACACGGATGCGGCCGGATGGGGCGAGTTGCGGCAGGACCGGCTCTATCAACTGGTGCGCCAGCACGGGACCCGTCACCGATCGCACTGTGCGCATAGAGTTCTCGCGCCCCGGCGTGCGAGCCTATTCCTTCACTTTCGGATGATCCGAAAGGCCCCCGCTACTCGGCCTCAATTCCGTCGATCCCCCTCCCGCAAGCGGAAACCATCGTATAGGTAGCCGCATCAGGCAGCGCTGCGGCATGGTGGCGTTGTAACTGGGGCAGGACGGCTAAAGTGACGCAGAGCGAAAATCGGCAGGCCGGTGGGCACGAACTGGGCGACAGGATGGCCTTCGGGCGCTTCTGTCTCCATCCGGCCGAGCGCCTGCTCACGCGGGACGGGCAGCCGGTGGAGATCGGCGGGCGTTCGTTCGACCTGCTCGTCGCGCTGGCCGAACAGCCGGGCAGGGTGCTGTCCAAGCGCGAACTGCTGAAGCGGGTCTGGCCGGATGTCGTCGTCGAGGACGGTAGCCTGCGTTTTCACATGGCGGGTCTGCGTAAGCTGCTGGGCGAGGGGGACGGCAGCCGTTTCATCGCCACGCAGGTCGGCGTGGGCTATGCCTTCGTTGCGCCCGTGGAGCGGCTGGAAACGCAGCGGCAGGAGGATCCCGTTGCGGTAAAGCCTGCCTCGCCCGCAGTGGGTTTCACCACCAATATTCCCCCGCCGCTGCCGAACCTGATCGGCCGCGCGCGCGATCTTGACCTGCTCATGGCCCGCGTGGTCGATACGCCGCTGTTCACCGTCGCCGGCCCGGCAGGCGTCGGCAAGACCTCGCTGATGATCGAGCTTGGCCACAGGCTGACCGCGCATTTCGAAGGGCAGGCGGCCTTCGTCGATTTCGGCATGCTGGAAAATCCCGCGCTGGTGCCGCCGATGGTCGCGGGCGCCATGGGCATTTCGGTGCAGAGCGGCGATCCCGCCGCCGTCATCCTCGGCCACTTGCGCGGCGGGCCTTTCCTGCTCCTGCTCGACAATTGCGAGCATGTGATCGAGCAGGCGGCCGAAATCGTCGAGCGCATCATCGAGGCCGCGCCGCAGGCCCGCATCGTCACCACCTCGCGCGAGCCGCTGCGGGCGCGGGGCGAGCATGTCCACCGGCTGGATGCGCTGGACTATCCGCAGGACATGCAAGGGCTCACGCGCGAGGACCTGCTCGGCTATCCCGCCGTGGAACTGTTCTGCGAACGCGCCCGCGCCGCCGACAGCACGCTGGAGATCGACGACGCAGACTTGCGCCTGATCGCCCAGATGTGCGGCAGGCTGGACGGCATGGCGCTCCCCATGGAACTGGCCGCCGTGCGCGTCGCCACCCATGGGATCGCCGCCACCGCGCGCCAGATCGGGGAGCGTTTCAGCCTCGCCTGGTCCGGCCGCCGCACTGCGCAGCCGCGCCAGCAGACCCTGCGCGCGGCGCTGGACTGGAGCTACGACCTGCTCTCACCGGCCGAGCGTACGGTGCTGGACCGGCTGGCCGTATTCGTCGGGCCGTTCTCGGTGGATGCCGCGCTCGATGTCGTTACCGGCGCCGACCTGGGGTCGGACGAAGCGGCGACGGCGCTGGACGATCTGGCGGCCAAGTCGCTGGTCTCTCCCAATCGCGCGCGCGGGTCGGGCACCTATCGCCTGCTCGAAATGACCCGCGCCTATGCGCGCGAAAAGCTGGCCGCGCGCGGGGACGAGGAACACCGCGCCGCGCGGCGCCGCCATGCGATGTTCTTCCTGTCCGAACTGGAAGCCCTGGCCGCGCAGGACAGCGCCGCGTTCCAGGACACCCGCTCGCTGCGCCCGCAACTGGGCAATATCCGCAGCGCGCTCGACTGGAGCTTCGGGCCGGAGGGCGACATCCGCCTGGCCGTGCGTCTGGCAACGGCGAGCATGCGGGTGTTCCTCAATCTCTCGCACCTCGTTGAGTGCCGCACCTGGGCCGCCCGCGCGATCGCCGCGCTGGAGCCGGGGCAGCGCGGAACGGCGATGGAACTGGAACTCCAGGGCGCGCTCGGCATCGCGCTGATGTTCACGCGGGGCAACAGTGCCGAGGCGGGGGAGGCGCTGGCCCGTGCGCTGGAGGTCGCCGCCGTGGTGGAGGATCGCTGGAGCCGCCTTTGCATGCTCGGCAGGCTCCATATCTTCCACGAGCGGATCGGTGAATATGCCGTCGCCATGGAATATGCCGGGCAGGCGATCATGGTGGCGCAAGAGATCGGCGAGCCGGAAGCGCTGGCCGTGGCCTTTTCGCTCTCGGGCATTTCCCATCATCTCGCCGGGGACCAGATCCGCGCGCGCGGCGATCTGGAGCGGGCGCTGGAGAATGCCGCGCCTTCGCAGCGCCACCGGACGATTGCCTATGGCTTCGATCATCGCAACCGCTCCGGGATCGCGCTGGCACGGGTGCTGTGGCTGACGGGCGACGCGGACGCGGCGCAGCGGCTGGCTGCCGAGACGGTGGCGGAGGCGGCGGCGCTCGATCATCCGGTCACGCATTGCATCGCGCTGATCTGGTCGCTCTCGATCCACTTGTGGATGGGGGACAGGCTGCGGGCTGAACAGGCGCTGCGCACGTTTCGCGATTGCGCGCAGATCAATGCGCTGGGCCCCTATATCGCGGTGGCGCAGGGTTTCGCGGGCGAGCTGGCCATCGACGAGGGGCGCCATGCCGAAGGCGCGGCGGCGCTGGCGGACAGCCTCGCACGGCTGCGCGGCGCGCGTTACGAATTGCTGACCACGCCGTTCTCGATCGCGCTCGCGCGGGCCTTGGCGGCAGGCGGGAGGGCGGACGAAGCCCGCCGCCTGGTGGAGAGCACGCTCGCGCGCTGCATGGAGACGGGCGAACGGATCGCCTTGCCCGAACTGCTGCGCGTGAAAGCGGCCATCGCCGGAACCTCGGGCGCGGCGGAAGACGCTTTCGCCGCGCTGGAACAGGCCGGGTCAGTCGCCCGCGAACAGGGCGCACGCGCCTGGGAGATGCGCGTGGCCGCCGATCGTGCGGGCCTGCTTGCCCATGCCGTCAGTCCGGGGGCAGGAGCGCGGTAAGCGCCTCACCCTCGGGACCGCCGAATACAGTGGCGCGGCTGATGTCGAGCCAGCGGGCATGGTCGCTCAGCCGCGTGGCCTCGGCCGCGTCGAACGAGGCCAGCGCATCGGTGCCCAGCACGAGATGGGCGGGTAGATCGCTGCGCTTTGCCAAAGCCAGCACGAGTTGCGCGATCCGTGCCGGGTCACCCACCTCGTTGCCTGCATAGGCCCTGATACGCGCCAGAGTGGCGCCCACCGTTTCGGCATAGTCCGGCAGGACCGTGTTCGGCGCGCTGTTCCCGGCAGTATCGGCCCAGTCCGTGCGCATCCCGCCGGGTTCCAGCGATACGATGCGGATGCCGAGATGCGCTACTTCGCCGCGCAGGACTTCGGTGAATCCGCCGACCGCCCATTTCGCAGCCTGATAGGCCGCGAGTCCCGGCGTACCGACCCGTCCGCCGACAGAAGAGACATTGAGGATATGCCCTGCACGCTTCTTTCGCATGAACGGCAGAACGGCGCGTGTCATGTTGACGACGCCGAACAGGTTGGTTTCGACTTCGGCACGAAAATCGGTGGGAGACTTCTGTTCGAAAGCCTCGAAATGACCGTAACCGGCATTGTTCACCAGCACATCGATGCGCCCGAAGGCGGCAATGGCCGCGGTTGCTGCCTCTGCGGTGCGGGCCTCGTCGGTGACGTCCAGTGCAAAGGGTTCCAGGCGCGCGCCATGAAGCGCCTTGAGATCGGCAAGCTGCGAAACGTCGCGCGCGGCGGCGAGCACGTTGTCGCCGTTTTCGAGCGCGGCGGTAAGGATGGCACGGCCGAGGCCGCGGGCACTTCCGGTGATGATCCAGGTTTTGGGAAGAGTCTTTGTCATGTCTGCGGCTTTCTGCAGGGGGGGAAGGGATCACGCGGCGGGCGTCAGGATCGCGCGCGGTTCGAGGAAGGCATCGAGGCCATAGGCCCCGATCTCGCGGCCGAGGCCGGACTGGCGGAAGCCGCCGAACGGTGCGTGGGGATCGTGCGGCGCGCCGTTGATGACGACGCGTCCGGCCATGAGCTGCCGGGCCACGCGCAGTGCGCGGGGCTCATCGGAGGACAGGACATAGGCCTGGAGCCCGAAGTCGGAATCGTTGGCGATGGCAACGGCTTCGGCCTCATCGTCATAGGTGATCACGGAAAGGACCGGGCCGAAGATTTCCTCACGGGCGATGCGCATGGTGCCCGTAACGTCGGTGAAGATCGTCGGGCGGGCGAACCAGCCGTGGTCCAGCCCTTCGGGACGGCCCTCGCCGCCGGTCAGCAGCGTCGCGCCTTCCTCCTGCCCGAGCCGGATCCAGCCTTGCACGCGTTCCCAGTGTGCGGCATTGGCGAGCGGGCCGATCCGCACGTCGGGATCGGCGGGGTTGCCGATCCTGAGCCGCTCGGTCTCGTCCTTCAGCCGCGCGAGAATCTCTTCCCGGCGCGAACGCGGTATCAGGATGCGCGAACCCGCGACGCAGGCCTGGCCGCTGTTGGCAAAGCCGCTCATCAGGGCGATGGGGATCGCGGCATCGAGATCGGCATCGTCCAGAATGATCGTCGGGCTCTTTCCGCCCAGTTCCAGCACGAGGCGCTTCATCGTTTCCAGGGCGGCGCGCTGGACGATCCTGGCCGCGGGCGTCGATCCGGTGAAGCTGATCAGCGCCACGTCGGGATGTGTCGTCAGCGCCGCGCCGACTTCGGGCCCGGTGCCGTTCACCACATTGAGCACGCCCTTCGGCAGCTTCGCTTCGTGCAGGCATTCGAGCAGGACCTGGGTCTGGATCGCGCTCTGTTCGGCGGGCTTGATGACGATGGTCGATCCCGAGCCGATCGCATGGGCCAACTTGGTGGCGATGAAGCCGAAATTGCTGTTCCAGGGCGTGATAGCGCCCACTACGCCCAGTGGCAGCATCGTCACCGCGCTGGAACCGGCGACCCGCTCGAAGGCATAGTTCTCCACCGAAGTCGCCATGACGTCGAATACCGAGGCCGTGTTCTGAACCGAAAATCCGGTGAAGTAGGCAGGCGCGCCATATTCCTCGGTCATCGCGGCGACGAGATCCGCGGCGCGAGCCTTCACGGCGTCGCGCAGCCTATGGAGCATGGCGATCCGTTCCGCCTTCGAGGTGCGGGCCATGGCGGGAAATGCGCGCTTTGCCGCCGCCACGGCCAGTCGCACGTCCTCGGCATCGCCCAGGCGAACGGAGCCGATCCTGTCTTCGGTGGCCGGATTGAAGAGATCGAAGTGCGCGCTGCCGTGGGGCGTCACGAAAGCGCCGTCGATGTAGATCCTGTCGATGTTCCGCATTGTCGTCTCCATTCGTCCCGGACGATATGGATTGCGGTGGCTGTCCCAATTAGTAAGGCAATTCGGGACGATCTGATGAGGAATATCGCGCAATGCCCCGGACGAGCCTTGCCGAACTGGAAGCTTTCGCCACTGTCGCGCGCCAGGGCGGGTTTCGTGCCGCCGCGCGGGAACTGGGGGTATCGTCGTCAGGCTTGAGCCATGCGATTGCAGCTCTGGAAGCGCGCATGAACCTGCGGCTGTTCAACCGCACAACACGCAGCGTCGTGCTGACTGCAGCGGGCGAGCAGTTCCTGGAGGACATCATCCCGGCCCTGGCGGCGATCGACGGCGCGATCGAAAACGCCGGAGAGCGTCAGGGCGAACCCATGGGCGTGCTACGCCTCAACATGGCGGCAGGCGCAGCGCGGTTCGTCATGGCACCGCTGATCCGTGACTACCTTGATCGCTATCCCCGAATGGAAGTGGAAATCGTCAGCGAAGCGGCGCTGGTCGACGTCATCGGCAAGGGTTTCGACGCCGGTGTGCGGCTGCTGGACGCCGTGCCGCCGGACATGATCGCGGTTCCGATCATACCGCAGGTCCGCCTCGCCGTCGTCGGTTCGCCCGCCTATCTGCAGGACCGCCCGATTCCGATCGTCCCGCGCGACCTGCTGGCGCACGAATGCATCCGCTATCGCCTGGGCAGCGGGCGCATCTATCGCTGGGAGTTCGAGCGCGGCGACGAGCGGCTTGAACTGGAGGTGCCGGGACGCCTGACGCTCGATGACAGTGGGCTTATGCTCGATGCGGCGCTCAAGGGAATGGGGCTGGGCTATCTGGCCGAGGAGACGGTTGCCCCCCATGTTCGCGACGGGCAGCTGGTCCAGCTCATGGCAGGCTGGATGCCGCGCGAAGAGCCGCCCTTGTGCCTTTACTACCCGGGCCGCCGCCACGTTCCGGCGAAACTGCGGGCCTTCATTGATCTCATTCGCAGTCGGGCGGGATAGAGAAGCTTGCCAGCAATGACACGGGGGCTAAAATGGAAGCATGACAACTGCCTACGATACCCCGGTTCGCTTCGCGTGACGAAAAGGCTTGGGTCCCTAGCAACGGCGGCGCTGATATCGGCGCTGTCCCTTTCCGCTTTACCCGGCTCCGCCTTGGCGCAAGAAAGTGTCGAAACGCTGATCGGCCACGTTACGCCCGACGAGAACGGCGGCGGGTTCGTGGATCTGCGCGTGCTCAATACCGGAACGGAAGCTGCTACCGCCGCAATGTCCGAAACCGTCGAGGCGCGGATTTCCCGTCCGGGGGCATTCGGCAGGGGGCGGACCGTCGTCTTGCGCCGCGACACCGCTACGCCCGCCGAGGTCGCCGTGGCGCCGGGCAGTTTTGCCACGGCGTGCTACCGGCTTGCCGAAAAGGATTTCGAGGACGGCGCCGTTCTCTCCGTACCCGGTTGGAGCGGACAGTCCGTAACGCTGGCGGCCGGGCCGAAACCCGAGCGGATGAAAACGGGTGCCCCGACCGATCGGGCGCAAATTGCCGGGATCGATGGGATCGTCGTGCCAGCGCCGCCGCAGGTTCCCGCAACCCCGCCGCCGAGCGATCGCACCGTCGGCAATGCCTTTCTGGAGAACATGAGCGCCTACGAGCCGATCTACGCGGTCTATGGCCCCGGAACAGACGCCGAGGCGCGGATCCAGCTCAGCTTCAAGTATCAGCTGTTCGGTAGCCGGGCCAGCGTGAACGGACGCGCACTCGGCGACGGGCTGTTCTTCGCCTATACGCAGCGCATGTTCTGGGATCTGGGCGCGAAATCCTCGCCGTTCCGCAACATCGATTTCCAGCCCGAAGTCTTCTACGTCACGCCGGGCAAGGCGCTTTCGGAGAAGGCCACCGTCAGTGCCCAGATCGGCATGAGGCATGAGTCCAACGGGCGGGACGGTGTCGATTCGCGCAGCCTCAACACGATCTACGTCGCACCGGCCGCGGCCTTCTCGCTCGGCGAGGACACCCGCCTGACGGTTGCGCCGCGCGTCTGGCTCTATGCCGGAGACCTTTCGGACAACCCCGATATCCGCCGATACCGCGGCAATACCGGCCTTTTCGTGGAAATCGGCGAGGACGACGGGCTGCGCCTCTCGTCTTCCAGCAGGTTCAATTTCGGCAGCGGCAAGGGATCGATCTCGGCCGATGTTTCCTATCCCCTGCGCCGCCTGCTGGGCGGTGGGCCGGACTTCTACCTGTTCGCCCAGAGCTTCGCGGGCTACGGCGAGAACCTGCTGGACTATAACCGGCGCGTGACCCGCCTTCGCGTGGGCGTGGCCCTGGTTCGCTGATCGTGGATTACCCCGTCGCGGTGCTGCGGGGTAATCCACGTTCATTGAAACGGAGGCGGTTCAGGGCAGGGCGTAGGCTACGACCTGGTCGCCGATGGGCGTCTCCATGAAGTGATGGCCGCCCGGTGCGATCACCAGATACTGCTTGCCGTTTATCATGTAGGTCATCGGCGTGGCCTGGCCGCCGGCGGGCAGCACGTCCTTCCACAGGACCTTGCCGGTCTTCAGGTCGATCGCCCGGATCAGGTTGTCCGTGGCGGCGGCGATGAAGATCACGCCGCCTGCCGTGACGACGGCGCCGCCGTTGTTGGGCGTACCGATCGTCCACGGCAGCATCGAGGGAATGCCGAAAGGCCCGTTGGTGCGGGCTTCGCCCAGGGGACGGTCCCAGATCGTCTTGCCGGTGGCCATGTCGATCGCCCGGATGCCGCCATAGGGAGGCTGCTTGCAGAGCATGCCGGTGAGGGGAAGGCGCCACCCCGCGTTGACGTCGATGGCGTAAGGCGTGTGGGCCTGCGGGTCGCCCGCGCCCTCGGCACCGCCGATCTCGCCGCGTGCCTGATCGCGCGGCGCCCAGCCCTTCTTGTCGGCCTCGGCGCGCGGGACGAGGCGCACGTAGTTGGGCATGTCGTTGTAGTTGGCCACGATCACGCCCCGGCGCGGATCCACCGCGATGCCGCCCCAGTCGGTGCCACCGTTATAGCCGGGATACTCGATCGAACGGCGATCGCTTTCGGGCGGCGTGAAGAAGCCCTTGTAGCTCGCCTTGCGGAACTGGATGCGGCAGATCATCTGGTCGATCGGCGACATGCCCCACATGTCCCGTTCGGTGAGGTCGGGCTTGCGCAAGGTGTGCCACAGGGAAACCTTCTGCACGGGCGCGCGCTGTGCCGGTTCCACGCCGCCGCCGGGGGCCTTGATCGAACCGACCGGGGTGAGCGGCTGGCCGGTGCGACGATCCAGCACGTAGATGTCACCCTGCTTCGAAGGCAGGATCAGTGCAGGCGTGCCCTTGAAGTCGACAAGGGTGGCCTGGGCACCGAAATCGTAGTCCCACACGTCGTCGCGCACGGCCTGGAACTTCCAGCGCGGCTTGCCGGTCGCCACGTCGAGCGCCACCAGCGAGGTTGCGAAATCCCGCTCCTGCGGGCGGCGCAGGCTGGAATAGTAATCGGCCGCCGCATTGCCCATCGGCAGGTAGACGAGGCCGAGCTGCTCGTCACCGCTGGCGATCGTCCACATGTTCGGCGTGCCCCGCGCCCAGGTCTGGCCCTGCGGCGGATAGCCGTTCCAGTCCGGGTGCATCATGTCCCAGGCCCAGCGCAGCTTGCCGGTCACGGCATCGTAACCCCGGATCACGCCCGAAGGCGCCCAGCGATCCTGCCCGTCCAGAACCTGGTGGCCGGTTACCACGACGCCGCGAACGATCGTGGGCGGCGAGTTGATGGAAACGTAGCCGGCGGGCGTGTCGCCCATGCCGATCTTGGTATCGACTTCGCCGTTCGTGCCGAAACCGCCGCAGCGCGCGCCAGTGCGGGCATCGATTGCGAAGAGACGCGCATCGAGCGTTCCGTAGATGATCCGCCGCGCGCAGGGCTGATCGACCGGCGCGCCCGGAACCGCGAAATAGCTGACGCCGCGGCAAGCCGCCGTATAGGGAATGGCGTCATCGGGGACCTTGGGGTCGAACTTCCAGCGCTGCTTGCCGGTGGCCGGATCGAGCGCAAGCACCATGTTCTTCGGCGTGCAGACATAAAGCATGTCGCCGACCTTGAGCGGCGTGTTCTCGCCGCCGTAGGTCTTGGCGATCTTTGCGGAGGATGGCGTGTCGCCGGTGTGGATGAGCCATGCCCGCTTGAGGTTCTTCACGTTGGCGGCGGTGATCTGGCCGAGCGGAGAGAAACGGCGCGCCGCCTCGCTGCCGCCATAGGCAGGCCAATCGTCTCCGGCAGAGGCCAGCGAGGGGTCGGTCATTTCGAAGCGCAAGTCGGGCAGCCCCGACATGGGCCCTGTATCGGTCATGCGGGCGAACATCGTGGCCGTCACGGCTGTCAGCGCGATCGCGACCACGCTGGCGCCGATGCCCAGCTTCCAGCGCGCCGGATGGGCGGATAGCACCGGCATGACCAGGAAGCATGCGACCAGCAGGACCAGCGGCGCCACCACGCGCGGGACCAGGGCCCAGTTGTTGGCCCCGACTTCGCCGAAGGCCCAGATCACGGTCAGCACGAAAACCAGGCAATAGAGCCAGCCGCCCAGAATTCTACGGCGGATCAGCAAGGCCCCCGAAGCCAGCAGCGCAATCCCCGCAAGGATGTAATAGAGCGAACCGCCAAGCCCTGCGAGCCAGATGCCGCCGATCGTCAATACCGCGCCGATCGCCGCGATGACGATGCCGAGAATGAATGGAGCCGGAGACGATATCTGACGCTTCAGGCTTGAGGATCGCATCTTTAACACTCCAGAAACATTCATCGGCTGCGCATTGTGAATGATGTGAAGGCGATAATGTTCCGCGCGGCTGTCCCGGAAAGGAACTTACGCCGGTTCGGAGCGCTTTCCGACGAAACGAGGAGCAGCGTTCCGATGGAACTCAATCCCGCCACCCCTATCCATGCGATCGATGTGGAACTGCTCTTCCGGCTGGGCACGGCCGCGCTGCTGGGAACATTGCTGGGGTTGGACCGCGAGCTGCGGGGACATGCCGCAGGGCTGCGCACCCACGGCCTGATCTGCGTTTCGGCGGCGGCGATGACGGTCTCGGTCATCGCGCTCTATTTCCAGTTCGGCAACGGGCCGAACTCCCGCATGGACCCCCTCCGTATCTTCGAGGCGACCGGCGCCTTCGTCGGGTTTCTGGGCGCCGGTCTGATCGTCTTTGCGCGCGGGCGTCTGCATAATCTGACGACGGCCGCCAATCTCTGGCTGACGGCCGTGATCGGAGTGGCCTGCGGCGCCGGTCAGTGGCCGCTCGTCGCGATCTGCACGCTCGTCAGCGTGGTCATGTTGACGCTGCTTCATTTCGTGGAGGGCGGATGGAGCCGTGATCGCCGGATCGGCGGCAAGGGGGAAACCGGCGAGTCGGAGTGAGGCCCGCGCACATGTAAAAACGGCCGCGACTTCCGGGGAATTCGCGGCCGTTCTCGTCCCGGAGGACTAGCTCAGGAAGAACTTCCGCTCGTCGAGCCCGTGATCGTCGAGCCCGATGAGGAAGTGCTGCCCGCGGTGCTGGCCGTTGCGGAGCCGCCCGTAACCGAACCGGTGGTGCGGCCACTGGTCGGTACGGAAGCGCCCCGCTCAGTATCGGTCCTGCCGGTGTCGGTCCAGTTGGTCCCGCCGATCACGCGCAGGTTGTTCTGCACATGCTTGACCCCGGATACCTCGTCGGCAAGGTCCTCCGCGCGGCGCTTGGCGTGACGGCTCCCGACCGTGCCGTCCAGCGTCACTTCACCGTCCTTGGCAAGAACGCGAATGTTGGTGGCATCGACGCGCCAGTCCTGGGTCAGGCGGTCGTTCACGTCTTCGCGGATACGTTCGTCCGATCGGGTATAGTCCGTGGGACCCCGACCGCGATGATCCTGTTCGCGGCGGCGGGCCGCGTCCTCATCGCCGAACCAGCTGGCGATCTCGTCGCCTGCCCGTCGCAGGAAGCCGCGCTCCTCTCCATATTCGCGCCAGTCGCCATAGTCGCGGCTGCTGCGGTCATCCCGCGTCTCGTCGCGGGTGGCGTAGTAGCCCCGTCCGAACGTATCGAACGTGGGACGATAGCTGAAACTGGGGCTCAACCCGCCACCGCCGCCGCGCCTTGCGTAGAAGTCCCTGCCGCCGTAGTCCTCGCTGGTGAAGTCGGCAAAGTCGTTGCCGCCGCTGGCGTCGTATTCCCGGATGGGATAGACCGGCTGATCGCGCGACAGGCGCCGATCGCCGGAGAACCGGTAATCCCGCTCGGCGCGGCGGCTGCGATAGTCGTCGTCATAGGACCGCTCGCCGTAGCTCGTATCCCGCCCGTAACGCGCACGGGCTCCGTATTCCGCATCTTCGCGAGGATCCGGGCGATAGCGCCCTTCGTTATCGCTGCGTTGAAAGCGGCGACGACGGGTTTCGTCCGCATGGAGCGAACGCCCCGCATCCTCGTTGCCCCAACCGCCGCCGGCCTGTCGCGGGGTGTCACCCTGCCACTGGTTCGCCTGGCGCGGCGATTCCCAATCGGAGTCTTCATTGCGATAGCCGCCCGGCTGCTGTCCGCCGAGGTTGGAATCACGCCGATTCATCGATGCTCTCCTTGGTGTCGTTCTGATATGCCGAGACCGACCCGGCCGGCTTGCCGGGCGCGCTCTGCATCGGCTGTATAGGGAACGAGGCAAGGCATTCGGACGATCCACCGTCCGGCGCTCAGGCGGGCGCATTCGCCGCAGGCGGCAAGATTTCAGGGCCTTTGGAAGCGTCCAAAGCGTGCATTACTTCACGGAACGCGGCAGCGGGGTTGGTCGGTCGCTACGGGCAGGAAAGGCCGTTGGCGGCGGTCTGCCACTGATAGGCATCGATGGTCTCGCCGCGCGGCTTGTAGGTGATGGAAAGTTTCTCGCCGCCGCGATCGATATCCAGCGTCAACGTCGCCTCCTGATCGCCCTGCAAGGCGTCCTGCGGGAAGCGATTGAGAATGCGGTCGCCCTCTCGCAGTCCGGCAGCAGCGGCGGCAGACTCCGGCTTCAGGCCTTTCACGATCCGATCCGGCGTGACGAGGATCAGCGGGTCGAAGCCCAGGTCGAACCGCCGGAGCGGCTTGGTGACGCGTTCGAAACAGGGGCCGAAGGCTGCCGAGGGCGGCAGCACGGTGCCGCCCGCCAGCATGGTGTCGAAGTCCGCGAGACCCTTCGCGCCCAGTTCCGCGCCGAGGAGGCGTTTCCATAGAGCAAGGTCCATCGGATGCCCCGCACGGCGCTCCGCCAGCATCTGCCGAACGAGATCGTCGAGCGAACGCCTGCCTTCTGAGGCCTTGCGGATCTGGGCATCCACCGAAGCGAAATAAAGCGATCCGCGATCGTAAGGCAGCACGCGGATCCGCGTGTCTTTCCAGAACCCCTCGGCGATCCGGTCGTTCGGCGTCGCGATCAGGGCATTGGTGTAATAGCGCCCGGCGGTGGAGTTGAGATCGTCCAGGAACGCCTCGCGGGAAATCAGCCCTGCGCGCCAGGGCAGCAGGCGCTGGTAGTGGACGGCCAGCCCCTCGCCGAACCACGACAGGCCCAGTCCGCCGGGTGCGTCCATGGAGTTGCTCAGGGAATTGATCCAGGCGTGGACCATCTCGTGCGCCAGCAGGCTTTCCAGATCGGCGATCGGCGTCTTTTTGCTGAACGTGAAGGCGAAACTGTCGGTAAGGCCGATACCGCTGCCGGGGTTGAGGTGGTTGGTTCGCGCGAAGACGCCGAAACTGGCCGGGCGCTGGTCGAAGAACCTGCCGTAATATCCCTGGAGCCGGGCGGCCCAATCCATCAGTTCCGGCCCGTCGAAGCCGAAACGCCCCTGCCACGCACCGAAGAAGGTGCCCTTGGCAAAAGTGCCGATATGCCCCGCCATGTAATAGCTGCCGCCGATCTGCTCGGGGCGCAGGGGGTGGCTGCTCCGGGCGTTGCCGGTGCCGACGCTGGAGATGCCGCGCGCGCCTTCCCCGGCGCGGGAGAGGTCCCAATGAACCGAGATGTCGCGCGGCAGGTCGTCGGCGGGCAGGATCAGGAAGGCATTGCCCGCGCCGGACAATCCGCCGTCGCTGGCGCGCAGTTCGTACTGGGGTTTCGCCAGTTCCGGCTGTGCGGGGTCGATCGAGACATGGTAGGCCAGCGTCACCGCACCTTGGGCGGGGCGCAGGGGTTTCCACGATCGTTCCAGATTGTCTCCGTCACGCGCGGTGTCCCGCGCTTCCACCGGCAGGATGCCTTTCGCGTCGGAGAAGACCAGGCCGCTCATGTGCCTTGCCGAGGTTTCCACGGTGTTGGCGGTCACGGCTATCGTGGCCAGTGCTTCGCCCTGCGGCGGTGCCTCGAAACGAACCGCCACGTCCAGCCGGGTGAGCGCGCCGCGGGCGTCGGCTACCGGGGCAAGGCTGACGTCGAGATCCGGCGCATCGGCGGCCCGCGCGGCCGTGAACGACGCGGAAAGCGAGAGGGCGGCCAGAACGGCGCGGCACGCGCGCGCGGAAGAGATCTTGGGCGATGTCATGGGGCTTACGCTATCAGTCCGTCCCGAAGCAGAATGTGCAAAGAGCAGCGCCGCGCAGGGGCCGCGTGCATCAAATATGCGGCACCCCTCCCGCCGATCAGCCGGGCAGCGACGGCAGCGGCAGGCGGTGCGTGCATTTCAGTTCGGACAGGGTCGCGGTGGAGCGCACGTCCTCCACGCCCGGCAGGCGCAGGAGCGTGCGGAACGTGAAGTTCTGATACCAGGCGATATTGGGCGCCAGAACCTTGAGCATGACGTCCATCTCGCCGAACAGCGTATAGGCTTCCAGGATCTCGGGCGTGGCCTCCACGGCGTGTACGAAGCGTTCGCGCTCCTCGTCGGACAGCCTCGACATCTTGAGCTGCGCGAAGATGAACATGCTTTCGCCGAACTTCTCGCGGTCGAGAACGGCCACGGTATGGCGTACATATCCCTCTTCCTTCAGGCGCTGCATGCGGCGCCAGCACGGGGACTGCGAAAGGCCCACGCGATCGGCGATCTCGCTGGAGGATTCCGAGGCATCGATCTGCAGGCGATCGAGGATTTTCATGTCGAGCCGGTCCAATTCGGCGGGCAAGATTATGCTCCCTGTTCTTGTTTGTTGGTTTGAACATGCCATGGAATTGCGATCGAGCGCAATAAAGGCGGAGATATTTCCCCGCATCGCGCTATCACTGATGCTTCGAAAAACCGACGAACGGCAACAGGGACGGGTCAGCATTATGAAACGGAGCGAACTGGCGATCTTCGAAGCGGAGGACGTGCGCGCGCTGCTCGACTATCCTTCCTGCATCGCGGTCGTTCGCGAGGCGATGAAGGCGCTCTCGTCGGGAGAGACGCGGCAGTTGCTGCGCACCATGATCCACATGGGGGAAGGGCGCACGTTCGGGCTGATGCCGGGCGCCTTGTCCGATCGCGGCATGTTCGGGGCCAAGCTGATCAGCGTCTTTGCCGAGCCCGACAATCCCGGCGTGCGCCGTCATCGCGGTGTCGTGACCCTGTTCGAACCCATCGAGGGACGCCCCGTCTGCGTGGCCGATGCCGAAGAGATCACGCATATCCGCACCGCCGCCGCCACCGCCGTCGCCACCGAGGCACTCGCGCGCGAGGATGCTAAAGTGCTTCTGCTGATGGGGACTGGCGGACAGGTCCATTCGCATCTCGAAGCCCTGCCGCTGGTGCGGCGTTTCGAACGCATCCTGATCTGGGGGCGTGTTCCCGCGAGGATCGACGCCGTCGTGGCGGCGTGGCGCGATCGCCTGCCGGTGGAGGCCGCCCCGGACGCGCGGATCGCGGCGGGAGAGGCCGATGTGATCTGCACGCTGACCGGTGCGCGCCAGCCGATCCTGCTGGGCGAATGGCTGCGGCCGGGAACGCACGTCAATCTGGTGGGATCGAGCGGTCCGGGCCCGGTGGAAGTGGACAATGCCCTGGTCCTGGCATCCCGCTTCATTGCCGACAGCAAGGCTTCGGCCCGCGATGCCGCCGCCGAATTCCTCGTCGCCAAGGCGGCTGGACTGGTGGAGGACGACCACATCGTCGCGGAGATCGGAGAGGTCCTGCTCGGGCGGGTTCCCGGACGCCGCGATGCCGGGGAGATCACGGTCTACAAGTCGCTCGGACACGCGGTGCAGGATCTCGCTGCGGCGGCGCATATCTACGAAGCGCAGGGGGCGCGGAACTGATGACGATGAAGAAGACCATGGCGCTGCGCATGCTGGCCTGTTCCGCGCTCGCCCTGACCGCGGCCACGCTTCACGCGGAAACCCAGCGCTTCGCGGTGATCGACAATGGCGAGAACGTCGGGCACGTCCAGGCGGATGTGGATGGGCAGAAGGTCGCCATCGATCACGACGTCAAGAGCAACGGCCGGGGACCGACGATGCACGAGGCGATCGTGCTCGATGCGAAGGGACTGCCGACGGACTGGACCCTGCAAGGCACTTCGACTTTCGGCAACAAGGTGGATGAGCGCTTCACGGCCCGGGGCAAGCGGCTCTCCTGGTTCGACACCACCGGCAAGGGCGCCCTGCAGGCCAAGGCGCCGACGCTCTATGTGGCGCAGGAAGGCAGCCCGTTCTCGCTCGGCATCTATGCCCGCGCGCTGCTGGCCCAGCCCGGCCATGTGCTGGCCGCCGCGCCGGGCGGAACGCTTTCGCTGGAAGAGGAAGCGCCCGTCACGCTGGGCGGCACGGCCTACCGCGCATTCCTGGTCAAGGGCATCGGCCTGACGCCGAGCGCGATCCTGCTGGACGACAAGGGCGCGCTGGTCGCCGCCTATTCGCCCACCAGCGCCACGGTGCGCGAGGATCTGGCGTCCCATGCCGGCGAACTGGCGAAAATCGCCGCGACCCGATCGGCGGAGCGCTTTGCTGCGATCCAGAAGAAAGTGGCGCACACTTACGACGCGCCGATCCGCATCCGCAACGTGCGCGTCTTCGATCCGGCAGGCGGCAAGCTGGGCGATCCGGTTTCGCTGGTGGTCTTCGGAGACAGGATCGCCTCGGTCGAACCGCTGGACAGCCCGGCTTCGCCCGGCGAGGTCACGGTGGATGGCGCGGGACGGGTGGTCATTCCGGGGCTGCACGACATGCATGCCCATGTCTCTCTCCAGTCCGCGCTGCTCTACATCGCCTCGGGCGTGACCAGCGTGCGCGACATGGGCAACGAGAACGCCTTCCTGATCGACCTCACGCGCCGCATCGATGCCGGGGAAGTGGCCGGGCCGCGCATCGTGCGCAACGGTTTCCTCGAAGGACGCAGCCCCTATAGCTCGCGCAACGGCTTCATCGCCGGGAGCGAGGCGGAGGCGCTGGACGCGGTGCGCTGGTACGGTGCGCGCGGCTATTGGCAGGTGAAGATCTACAACAGCTTCAATCCGGCATGGGTGCCGAGCGTGGTCCGTGAAGCGAAGCGTCTCGGCATGGGCGTGACGGGCCATATCCCGGCCTTCACCAATGCCGATGCGATGATCGCGGCAGGCTATGACGAAGTGACCCATATCAACCAGCTCATGCTGGGCTGGGTGCTCGACCCCAAGGAGGATACCCGCACGCCGCTGCGCCTCACGGCCATGCGGCGGACGGCGGGCCTGGACCTCGCTTCGCCGCGCGTCGCTGCAACGCTCGATACGATGCAGGCGAAACATATCGCGCTCGATCCCACGGCGGTGACGCTGGAACTGCTGATGATGAGCCGCGACGGACGGATCAGCCCGGCCGTGGCGGGCTATTTCGATCATCTGCCGGTCGGCGTGCAGCGCAACCGCCGCCAGGGCATTGCGCCGATCAAAACGCCCGAGGATGCTGCCGGTTACGACGGCGCCTTCGCGACGATCAAGGCGCTGCTGTTGGACATGCACAGGCGCGGCATCACGCTGCTGCCCGGCACCGACGATGCAACCGGCCTTTCGGTCCACCGCGAATTGCAGATCTATGCGGAGGCCGGGCTGCCCAGGGCGGATGTGCTGAAGATCGGCACGCTCGGGCCGGAACGCTACATGCACCGCGACCAGTCCTACGGTTCGGTGGAGAAGGGCAAGTATGCCGACTTCGTGCTGCTTGACGGCAACCCGCTGGAAGACATGGCGGCGCTCCACCGCATGGCGATGGTGGTGAAGGGAGGAACGGTCTATTTCCCGTCGGAGATCTGGAGCGAGGTAGGGGTGAAGCCTTTCGCGAATGCGCCTGAAATCACGGCTCCCAAGGACCAGCCGAAGCCGGTGGCGCTGATCGAGGGAGCAGGCGCCGAAGCGCACGATGATCTGGCGTTCTGAACAAGAGGAGAAGGCAGGGGCGTCTGCCCCCTGCCTTCTCCTCAACTCACCTGTTTCGGCGGACGAAGTACCAGACTGCGCCCAGGCCGCCCCAGACCAGCAGCAGGACGTAGGGCCGCCAGTCCGCCTCAAGCCCGATCGCGATCAGGCCCAGTGCGCAGACCGCTCCGGCAATGCCCAGCGCGATCATCGTCCCTTGTGCCGGACGGAAACCGGCACCCTCATGCAGCTGCGGATGTCCATGGGCGACGCGGGCGGCGGAGAGGCAGATGCTGCCGTATTTCACCAGGTTCGGGATGTTCACCGCGAGGAACAGGAACGTCAGTTCCATCGGCATCAGCAGGCCCACGCAGCCGATGCCGAAGACCGTGAACAGCGCCATGTGCGGGACATGCGAGCGCGGGTGCACGCGCGCGATGAACCGAGGCAGCACGCCCGCCTCGGCCATGGCGAAGAGGCTGCGGCTGAACATCGTGAAGATCGCGTTGAGGCTGGTGCCGATCGCGGCGATGGCGGCCAGAACGATCACCGGCACGGCAAGTGGCCCCATGAAGCGCTTGGCTGCCTCCAGAATAGGCGCCTCGCTGCCTGCCAGTGTCTCGGGGCCGAGCACGGTCAGCGCCACGAAGGCCACGGCGACGTAGAGCACGGTGGCCGAGCCGATGGCGACGGCAATGCCGACCGGGATGTTGCGGCGGCTGTTCGCCACTTCACCGCCTGCTTCGGTTGCCGCCTCGATGCCGAAGAACAGGCCCATCAGCAGCGGCGCAGCGGCGAAGGCGCCATGCAGGCCCTGCGGCAGGAACGGTTCGAGGCGGGCCGGATCGGACATGCTGAACCCGCCCCAGATCGCAAAGAGCCCGAACAGCAGGATCAGTGCGCCGACCATCACCGTCTGCGCGCGAGACGCCACGCCCACGCCGACGAGATTGGCGATCAGCGCCAGCAACAGCACCGCCAGCATCGTCGGCTTGACCGGAAGGGGGACGAGCATCGAGACGTAGCGCACCAGCACCAGCGCCAGCACCACCATGGCCCCCATGTTGGCGATGATGCGCATCCAGGCGATGAAGAAGCCCAGTGTCGGATGGAGGTAGCGCGAAGGCCAGACGAAGCTGGCGCCGGAAACCGGATCGGCGGAGCCGAGATAGGCATAGCTCACCGCGATCAGGTACATCGGCAGCGCCGCGATCACGACCGAAAGCAGCATGCCCGGCCCTGCCAGCGCGGTGGCAGGGGATACGGCCGAGAAGATCGAGACCCCCACCGCCGTACCCAGCCCCAGCGAGACGACGCCCCAAAGGCCGATGCCCTTGCGCAGCTCCTGTTCGCGCAGGTTCTGTTCCGCTTCGCTCACTTGCCGGTCCTCCGGCAGCTGTCTGCCTTGATGAATTCCGCCAGGTCCGACTGGAAGCGCGCGCGGCTGCCGTCGTCGGAATAGAACACATGGCCGCCGACATAGCGCTCGTTGCGGTAGCGGTCCTTCGGCAGGCTGGACTGCGCGAAGAGGTAGTCCGCCGCGCCGATCGTGGTCGTCGTGTCGTAGATGCCGGTGCCGACGAACAACCGCAGGCAGGCGTTGCTGGCCGCGTGGCGCTCCACCGTGGCCATGAAGGGCCAGTCGGCAAAGGGCGAATCCTCGGCGCCGTAGCTCCAGGTGCCGTCGAAGCGGGCGATCACTTTGTAGGCATCGGCGCCGGGCACCTTGAGCGTGGTGGCGAGGTAGTCGGTCATGGCCTTGCCGAAGGCATCGGAGATCGACGACGAGGGATCGCCGGGCATCATCGTCGTCACGTTTTCCGGGCGGTCGGCCAGATAGCGGGCATCGTAGCGGCCCATGACCTTGCCTTTCACCCGCAGCAGTTCGACGCGGAAGCGCTCCTTGGAAATGCGCAGATCGTTGGCGAGGTAGAATGCGGCGGAGATGCCGGTCAGTTCCGCAAGGCGCGCGGCGAGACGCGCGCGTTCCGGCTGGGACAGGTCGCGGCCGCGATAGAGGGCGGGAAGATAGTCTTCGCGGGCGAATCTAGCGGCTTCCTCGGTCACGCTTTCGGCGGCGCAGGGCGCCTTCACCATGCCGTGATAGCAGGCGATGGCCGCCAGCGTCGGCAGCGAGACGGCGTAAGTCACTACATTGTCCGGCCGCTGCGAGGTCTCGATCATGTTGAGCGCCTGTCCGAGCAGGACGACCCCGCGCACGTTCGCGGCCAGGCCCTGCTTCTCCAGCGCATCCAGCATGGCGACGGCGCGGATCGTGCCGTAGCTCTCACCCAGGATATAGACGGGCGCGGCAAGTCGCTTGTGGGCGGAGAGCCATTGGCGGACGAGATCGGCGGCTGCGTTCGCATCGCCTTCGACGGTGCTGTAGGGCGCGGCGGCGGGGCCTGTAGGGCGCTCGGAAAAGCCGGTGCCCGGCGGATCGATGAAGACCACGTCGGCAAGATCGTAGATCCGGCGGGGGCCGGACACGGCGCTGCTCTTGCCGCCCGTGTCAGCCGGATCCTGCGGCACATGAGCAAGCTCGGGGCCGAGCAGGCCCATGTGCAGGTAGGCGGCCGAGGCGCCGGGGCCGCCGTTGAAGGCGAAGATCACCGGCCGGTCGGGCGCGGCGTCCTTGCGGGTATAGGAAAGATAGCCGGCACTGGCCGGGGAACTGTCCGCGCCGGCCGAGACAGGGACAAGTCCCAGCTCGGCGCGGACAGGATGCGCGGGATCGGGTTTCGAAACCCGCACATCGATGAGCACCCGTCCTGCCGGCGGTTCGCCCGCACGTGTCTGAAGGGGCCCGGTTGACGCCGCGACAAGCGCGATCCCCGTCAGCACCCGTAGGTGGAGCGAGGACTTCTGTTTGCGACCGAAGGGCTGCAGCGGCGTGAAATTCATGAGGTTTCCAGCTTCCTTTGGTTTTCCCGATAGGTAAGGAGGCCGTCGGTCAGGGCCTGGAGGCCATAATCGAGGCGCGACGGCTCCATCGCGAAGCCGAGGCGGACATGTCCGGGTGCGCCGAAATATTCCCCCGGCGCCACCAGTACGCCGCAGCGGTCGGAAAGCCAGCCGGAGAAGCGCTCGCTATCCCCGATTCCAACCAGACGGGGGAAGGCGATGCAGCCGCCGTCCGGAAGATCGCCTTCGACCAGTCCTTCGGCAAGCCAGTAGGCGTGATAGGATTCGATGATCGGCCGCGCCTTGGTGAGCACGGAGAAAGTGTTGTCCCGAAAGCGCGCGGGGTTCTCGACGATCAGCGCGGACACCGCATGGGCGAGGTTGGAGATCGCGAAATCCACCTCCTGCGCCAGTTCGCGGACCGGGGTCACGACGCTTTCGTCTCCGACGATCCAGCCGCATCGCAGGGTGCTCAGTCCGAAGATCTTGGTCAGGCTGTTGACCGAGACGAGGCGTCTGGATGCGCCCAGCGAGGCAGCCGGGCGAAGGCGGTTCCCGGCGTAGGGCGCATAGACCTCGTCGACGACGACGATCAGGTTGTGCCTGTCCGCGATCTCGCCCAGGGCGACGATCGTGGCATCGTCCACCGCCATGCCGGACGGGTTGTGGAGGTTGGAGATCACGATCATTCGGGTGTCGGGATGGAGGCTGGCCTCTACCTCGGCGGGATCGATCGTGAAGCGCGGAGCCGGGCGTTCGAAGGTGTCCACGCCGACGCCGCTGGCCTGCGCCAGGCTGGCGAACAGTTCGAAGCTGGGATTCTCCACCAGCACGCGGTCGCCCGGCGATAGCAGCGCGCGGTAGATCAGCGAAAGCGCGCCGGTGGCGCCGGTGGTGGTGAGCACCTGCTCCTCGCGCACGCCGTAGTCGCGGGCCAGCGCGGCGACGAGATACGGATTGCCCTTCACGAAAGTGCTGGCGTAGCGGGATGTCACCCCGTCCGCGAAGCCTTCCATGAGCACCTCGCGAAGCAGGTCCTGCGGCTCGGGCACCGAGCTTTCGAACAGGCTGACGAGGAGGCTGCGGGAATTGCTGTTCCGGAGGATCGAGCGCCTTACCCATTGGGCATAGGACTTCGAAGTCTGGTCGTCTGGGCGGGAAGCCATTGTCTCGTATCTGCCGGATTATGCCGAGTGCGGTGGGTGGCGGCGGCGCCGGGAAGGGAATGTTCCCCGGCGCCGCCGTACCCCGTCACATCTTCAGCTTGGCGCCGATCCAGAACCGGCGGCCGAGGATGTCGCCATAGGCGATCTGCGGGTAGGAAGGTGCTTCGTCGGTGAAGTTGTCGATGCCGGCCCGGAAGGTGATGGCGCCCGCTTCGACCTGTGCCGAGATCGAGTGCGTCAGGTTGCTGTCCAGCATCGGGTTGGGGTTGGTTTCGATCGTGGCGTCGTAGGCGGCGCGCGTCTTGTCGAGGTAGTAGGCCTGGTAGCTCACCCGCACCGGGCCCTTGGTCCAGTCGAGGTTGAAGCGGCCTTCCCAGGTGGGCTTCTCGTAAGTGTTGTCGGTGCGGATGTAGTTCTCGCCGGTGACCGAGGTGGTCAGCAGCGTGTTGTGCGTGGCGTTCACGCCCACATGGAACGCGCCGATGCGGCCCGGTTCGAAGCTGTAGTCGATGGCGTAGACTTCGCCGCGATACTTGACGACACCGGCGTTGAAGGTGGTCGTCGTGCCTGTCAGGATCGTGCCGCCGGGGCTCACGCCGTCCGAGGAGGCAATGCGCGAGAATGCATTGCAGACTGCCGGATCGGGGTTGGTATTGTCGTAGCAGGTGGCGGTGAAGTCCTCGGTGGTGAAGGCCGATAGGCCGTCCTTGAGGTCGATCTCGATGCGGTCCGCACTGATCGTCAGGCCGGGGATGAACTTCGGCTGGAGCACGATACCGTAAGTGAAGGTGTCCGAGATCTCGTTGCGCAGGTTCGGGTTGCCGCCTGTGGTGATGGTGGCGCGCTCGAAGTTTTCGGCCGGATCCTGGAAGCGGGCGAGGCGTTCGGCGGGGCTGAGCCCGGCATTGGTGCCGTCCGCTTCGACGCCGTAGTTCGCGTTCGCGGTGAAGGCTGCCAGGCAGTTTGCGTAGCGGACCGAAGGGTTGGCGCCGCTGTTGATGCGGTCGGCATCGCAGGGGTCGTAGCCCACCGAACCGAGCGAGGTCGTCGTCGGGGCAAACAGCATCGCCAGTGTCGGCGCACGGAAGTTGCGGCTGCGGCTGGCGCGCAGGGTCACGCCGTCCACCGGCTGCCAGCGCAGGCCGAGATCCCAGACCTGCTCCTTGCCGGCAATCGAGTTATCGACCAGGCGGCCTGCCGCGCTGGCTTCCAGCATGCGCACGATCGGCACGTTCATCGCGCTGTCGATCAGCGGGATCAGCAATTCGCCCGAGAGTTCGTCAGTATTGTAACCGGCCGACTGGGCGACTTCCAGGGTGCCGCCGCCGAACAGGCCCTGCCGGTTGGCTGCGAGCGGGGTGTAGGAAACCTGCTCGTCGCGGTGTTCGTAGGCGAGGCTGAACTTCACGGTACCGCCGGGCAGGTGGACCACGTCGCCGCCGAGCGTGGCGAGGAAGTCGGTCTGCTCGTTGCGGTAGTCCAGACCGGCGCGAACGCTGACGTACTTCTGCGCGGCCTTGGAGACATTGCCGTTGCCGAACGGATTGATCGGCGCGCAGGAGGCATCGTCATTGGCGGCATCGGCATCGGCATTGATGCCGCAGACGATCTGGCCGCCCGAAAGCACCGCGTCGATGGCGTTCGCGTACTTGACGTTGTCCACTTCCCAGCGGCGCTGTGATCCGTCCACGCGGGCATAGCTTCCAGAAACCGACCAGTAGAAGTTCCGGCTGCCTGCCGAGAACTCGCCGTCGACCCCCAGAAGCGCGCGATAGGTATCGGTCTTGTAGCGCTGGAGGTTATCGGGCGTCAGGTCGTTGAAGTACTTGGACAGGAACAGCGGCGCCCCGGCGGCAAATGCCGGGCGGGCGGCCGAAAGCGTCGCCTTGGCCTGATCGGTGAGGTAGGGGTTGTCGATCGTGAAGATCACCGGCCCGGCGTAAGTGCCGTAGTTCAGGATCGTGCGGCTCTGGCCCTGCGGGATCTCGGTGCCTTCGGTATGGGCATAGAGCAGCTCGGTGCGCAGGGTGATCGCGTCGGTCAGGTCGTAGTGTGCGATCAGGTTGCCGGTGAAGCGCTGCACGCCGGTGCGCAGGCCTGCCAGGTCGCGATAGGCGAAGCCCTGACCGCCGCTGGAGAACGGAATGCCCACCTGGGTGCCGGGATCGTAGGGCACCAGATTGCCGCTGGAATCGAACTGGAGCGGGGTGCCGTTCGACTGGGTCAGGAAGCGCGTGAAGGGTGCAGGGCTGTTGAACAGGATGCCGTTCGTATTGAATTCCCAGAAATGCGCGTCGAGCAGTTCCTTGACCGAGGGGATGCCGTCGCTGGGTCCGGTGTCGTCGGGGTTGCTCACCGTCAGGCGGCCGAGTGCGGAGAGCGGACGCGCGGCGAACATCAGCGTCGGCGACTGCGCATAGTTGAGGTCGATGGCGACATTGCCGCGCCCGTCCGAGAAGTTCTTACCCGCCGTGCCGCGCAGGCTGTAGGTGTGATAGTCCCCGCGCGAGGAAATGCCGTTCTGGCCGTCGAGTTCGAGGCCTTCGAAGCTTTCCTTGAGCACGTAGTTGACGACACCGGCGATGGCGTCGGAACCGTAGACCGCCGCGCCGCCGCCCTGGAAGACTTCGACGCGTTCCAGCAGGCCGAGCGGGATGATGTTGGCATCCACTTGCGCATCGCCGAGGCCCGACGAGCTGGTGACCATGCGGCGCCCGTTGAGCAGCGTCAGCGTGCGTCCGGCGCCCAGGCCGAAGAGATTGGGGAACTGCTGTCCCGAACCGCTGCCTTCGCCGCTGCCGTCGGCCTGATTCAGCATCGGGCTGTTCGAGGTGAGCTGGTTCAGCGCTTCCGAGGCGCTGATATAGCCGCGATCCGCGATCGTCTGGCTGTCCACGACATTCAGCGGGGCGGTCTCGTCCGATGCGTCGCGGCGGATGCGCGATCCGGTGACCACGATGTCCGTGACCGGCGCGGCATCTTCTGCGGCAGGCGCGGTGTCCTGCGCGAAGGCCGGTGCGGCAAACAGCGCGGCGGCGGCGGTGGAAACCATCAGCGCCGCCAAGCCGGTCCTCACGCTAGCTGCCCCGCTGCCAGCCCCGTTTCTGGCCCTTTCCATGCATGACTGCTTCATCGAACTACCCCTCATGTCGCTATGCGATTTTCAATCCCTGGGAGGGAAATTAGCGCAGGCGGGCGGCGAGGGGGTTGCGTTGTGGGAAGCGCGGGGGCTGGCAATTGAATTGAAATTTCTCGGCAAGGCAGTGCGGGGAAATTTCTAGCCTCATTTTGCCTTGGAGTGTGAATTGCGAAAGAAGGCGGAAAGGTCTTTCGTGAATTGCACGGCCTCTGCCGGTTCCTCGTACATCATGTGCCCGCCGTGATAGCAGTGGGCGGAAATCCGCGTGGCAAGCGCCTTCGGGAAATCGGAGGCGGCCTGCCGGTTGGCGGCGCAGCCGTTGAGGGAATCGTAAAGGCCGGTTGCCACCAGAACGCGCAGGGCAGGCGCCTTCTCCATGGCGCGCAGGACCCAAGGCTGGGAGGGGCTGGGCGGGCCCTCGCCCGCCATGGCGCGGGCAAGAGATTCCTTGGTGATCGGCGACTGGTCGTATTGCCAGTCATTGCCTACCGGCAGTTCGGGGACCTCGATCCCGGCATAGTGCCCCTGACCATAGCCCAGCGTCTTGCGGTAGAAATCGAGAATGGTGGCGTCTCCCGCTTTTTCGTCGGCAGGCGGCGCGGTTCGGCGCATGTCGAAGACGCCCAGCGTCTTGCCCTCGCCAGCCAGCAGTTTCGTGCGGAAGTCGCGGGGCGAGACCCAGAGCGTCTTCGCATCGATTGCGGCCGGTGGGAGGCCGGTATAACGGGCGAGTCCCGCCAGCACGCGGGCACGCGCCGCGTCATCCAGCGTTTCGGGATGGGAAAGGGCGGGATACCAGACGTCACGCGCCCATTTCTCGGCAGCGGCGAGCGTTCCGGCCGGGCTGGCCGAGAGGGCCGGGTCGAGCTTGCCGAGGGCAAGCGCCGTGGCGGTGCGATTGGGCAGGGTCAGCGCGCGCGAGAGTGCCTGGTCGCGCTCTTCGCCCATCGGGATGCCGCCCGAAACGAGCGCGATCCCCGCGACCGACTGGCCCTTGTCGATCAGGATTTCCGCCACGCTTGCCGCGCGCCAGGTGCCGAAGCTTTCGCCGACAAGGTAGACGGGCGCGCCTTGCCGTCCCTGATTTCGCAGGAACGTGAGGATGAAGGCGGCAGTGGCCTCGCTGTCGGCCTTGGTGGCATAGAGCTTCTTGGCCGCCTCCGGCGAAGTCGCCCGGCTGAAGCCGGTTCCGGCGGGGTCGAGAAAGACCAGGTCGGCGGCGGGTAGCGGGCTGTTCGGATTGTCCGCCAATGCGCTTCCCCGCAGCGTGCGCGGGCCGAGTGCGTGGAACTGGAGCAGGCGTGAATCCGCACCGGGCCCGCCGTTCCAGATGAAGGCGATGGGCCGGGTTTCCTGGTGCGCGGCCCTGGCGAAATAGGCGGTGTAGAAGAGGTCGGCCTGTCTGGCGCCGTCGAGATCGTTTATCGGCATTGTCCCGGCGCAGGCTGCATAGTCCAGCTCGCCAAGCCTGAGGGAAGTGCCGGATTCATCGGGATTGCAGAACCGCTCCGCCGCCGCTTGAGCATGAACCTGCGGTGCGGCACCGAAAGCGGCGAGAGCCAGCGCGGCGCCGAGCAGGCGGTGGGTCTTGGAGGGCATGATCGGCCTTTCACGAGTTCTGCTTTGCGCCCAGCCTAGCCGAGTTGCGAAGGCAAGTTTATGCGCGAACGGGGGCGGTCGCGGGTACGCACCTCACGTCAAACCGGAGCTGAAGAAGTCCCGACCTTCAAAATGCGCAATTCTTATGCGCAAGCCTTTGCCTAGGATGCGTAAATGATCCAGCGATCCGATTCGTCTCCCGAACCTGTGCTCTCCCGTCGCACGCTGCTGCGCGGATCGGCGCTGCTGCCGCTCGTGCCGGGCCTGGCGGGAGAGGCGCTGGCCGCTCCCGCAACTGCGGCGGCATCGCTGGCGCGCGCTGGCGATTTCGCGCCGATGGCGAAGGTCTATCTCGATTCCGGGACGATGCACCCGGTGCCGCTGCCCGCGAAAGCGGCGGTCGATGCCTATTTCCAGTCGCGCGGGGAAATGCGCGAATGGTCCAGCCACGATACCGAAGTGCGGATCAAGGCTGCTTTCGGCCGGCTGATCGGTGCCGCGCCGGAAGATCTGGCCTTCGTCCAGAGCACCACCGCAGGAGAGCAGTCCATCGTCGATGCGCTCGACCTGCCCGCGGCGAAAGGCAGCGTCGTCACCGATACGCTGCACTTCTTCGGCTCGTTCTGGCTCTACGACCAGCTTGCGAAGCAGGGCGTCGACGTGCGCTGGATCCGCCCGACCGCCGGGCGCATCGACCCCGATGCCTACGAGAAGGCGATCGGGCCGGACACGCGGCTGGTCAGCCTCTCGCTGGTTTCGACCTACAACGGCTTCGAGCACGAGCTGAAGCGCATCTGCGAGATCGCCCATGCCCATGGTGCGCTGGTTTATGCGGATATCATCCATGCGGCGGGCACCGTGCCGATCGACGTCCGGGCCAGCGGCGTCGATTTCGCCGCGACCGCCAGCTACAAATGGCTGATGGGCGATTTCGGCCTGGGCTTTCTCTATGTCCGGCCGGACCGGCTGCCGCGCCTGAAGCGCAAGCGCTACGGCTATTACCAGCTCGATGGCTTCAGGCCGCACGTCTACCCCTACGACGCGCCGGGACAGACGATCGCGGACATGACGCCGCGCGCCGATGCCGAGGGCCTGTTCGCAATGGGCACCCATTCCCATGCGGTGATGGCGCAGCTCGACTGGTCACTGGCCAGGCTGCTCGAACTCGGCGTGGACAATATCATGGCGCACCGCCAGCCCATGCTGCGCCGCCTGCACGAAGCGCTGCCCGCCAAAGGCTATGAAGTGGTGACGCCGCGGGACTGCCGCAGCCCGCTGCTCACCTGCGTATTGCCCGACGCCTACAAGACGCTCTCCGAACCGCTGAACCGGGCGGGCGTGGCGATCACGCTCAGCCGCAACCGGTTCCGCATCTGTCCCTCTTGGTTCAACTCGATGGACGATATCGAACACCTGATCGCAGCCCTGCCGACTCTATCCTGAGCCCACTTCCTCCTGATCGGAACCAGACGCAATGTCCGCCAAGAAGACCGTTTTCGTGCGTTCCAGCCTGCTTGCCCTCGCGGGGCTCCTACCATCGGCGGCGCTCCTGTCATCGGCGCCGCTCCTGGCGCAGGATGACAGCCTGCCGATGCCGCCGGTGTTCCTCAAGGCCATGGAGCCGATGGTGGAGCGCGCGGCCGCCAGCGACAAGGTCGTGCTGACGCGCCATTCGGGCACGTTCGGCGGCAGGAAGCTTTCCTACGACGCTATCGTCACCGAAAGCCCGGTCGCCAATGCCAAGGGTCAGACGGCGGCGGTCGTCGTCACTTACGCCTATGTCGCGCGCGGCTCGACTGGCGCCAGGCGGCCGGTGCTGTTCTTCTTCAACGGCGGTCCGGGCGCCTCGTCCTCGCCGCTGCACATGAATGCCTTCGGGCCGCGCCGGATCGTCGGCAAGGGCGATACCGCGCGGCTGGAGAACAATCCGAACAGCCTGCTCGACGTGGCCGATCTGGTGTTCATCGATCCTCCCGGCACGGGCGCCTCCATGCCGGTCAAGGGCGCCGATGCCTCCAGCCTGTTCTCGGTGTCCGGTGACGCAGCGGCGGTGGCCGACGTGGTGCAGCGCTGGCGGCAGGCCAATGGCCGCACCGATGGGCCTTTCGCGCTGGTGGGCGAGAGCTATGGCACGGCGCGCGCGCTGGCGATGCTGGATGCCGAGGGCAAGGCGAAGCTGCCGCTGCCCGACGGGGTGGCGCTGTTCTCGCTCTCGCTGGGCGATAACGACGGCCCGGTGATCTCGGACGTATCGCTGCTGCCGACACTGGCGGCTGTCGCCTGGTATCATCAGGCCGTCGACCGCAAGGGCAAGTCGGTCGAGCAGCACTTCGCCGAAGCGCGCGCCTTTGCCGAGAACGACTATGCCCGCGCGCTGATCGCCGGTGCCTCGCTTCCCGGAGGCGAGCGGGCGAAAGTCGCCGCGCGGATGTCCGAGCTGATCGGACTTCCCGCGGCGGGGTTGGAGAAGGATGGGCTGCAACTTGACCGGCAGTCCTTCATGCTCGGGCTGCTTTCCGCGAAAGGACTGCGTACCGGCCAGTTGGACGGCCGCGCGACTCGCGCCACCGCGGAATCGAACATGCATCCGCCGTTCGACGATCCCTCGATGACGCTCGGCGCGGAAACCGGCCACCTGATCGCCGACTATATCGGCAAGGACCTCGGCTATGCGCTGCCGAGTGCCTATCGCACGCTCAACTTGGGCATCAACTTCAAGTGGGACTGGGGGCGCGGCGAAGTCTATCGCACCGTCCGCTTCGCGCCGTTCCTGAGCAAGGCCCTGGCCGAGAAGCCGGGGATGAAGCTGATGACGGTGGGCGGCTACTACGACATCACCACGCCGGTCGCCGCCGGACAGTTCGCGCTGGATCATGCCGGGATCGGCCCGGATCGCCGCACCTCGAAAACTTATGCGGCGGGGCACTCGGTCTTCGAGGACGAGGGCGAACTGGCCCGTTTCGCGGCAGACATGCGGGACTGGGCGGGCAAGCTCGGCCAATAGGGCGGACTTCCTGTTTCACCCTAAGCCCGGATCGGTAGCGACCGCCTGTCCGGGCTTGTAATTTGACGAAAAATACCAGACACTCCAAAGAGTAACGCGGTCGCCGGGCTTCCTGCCCGTGCTCATAACAATAATCGACAAGTCAGAAGTCCCGTGGGCGCCAGTCATCCCGGCGTCACGATCCGTCGCGTGCGAAGGGGATTTTGGTGCTGTTGAGGTTGGTGGACTGCCGAATCTTGCCATGGACACGCTCGGCCCGGGCCTTGCTTGCGCCATTCGTTGTGGTTTCAGGCTGGGCGCTTTCCAGTTGCTCATTCGCTCCCAACTATACGCAGCCGCCGCTACCCGTGCCGGAACGGTATCCGGGCGTCCCGGAAGGGCGGACGATCGCCGCACTGGGATGGCGCGATTTCTTCCGGGAGCCGCAGTTGCAGGCGCTGATAACGCAGGCTCTGGAGAACAACCGCGATATTCGCCTTGCCGCCGCCCGCGTCGCCGAAGCGCGCGGCGCCTGGCGGATCGAAGGGGCTTCTCTCTATCCGCAGCTTGACGGCGTCGTCTCGGGCACGCGCGGTCACACGCTGGTGACGGGCACCGATCAGGCGGTCGATCTCAAGCAGATCACCGCGCAGCTCAGCGCAAGCTGGGAGATCGATTTCTGGGGACGCCTGCGCAACTTGCGGGAGGCGGCGCGCGAGCAATATCTCGCGACCGAGGAGTCGCGCCGGGCCGTGGCCACGGATCTCGTGTCGCAGGTGGCGCTCGGCTATCTGCTCGAACGCGAGTACGAGGAACGCGCCGCGCTCGCCCGTCAATCGATCGCCACGCGTGAAGACACCTTGCGGATCATGCGGCGCAGGTTCGAGGTCGGCTCGGGCAACAAGCTGGACATGGCGCAGTCGCAAGTGCTGCTGGCGCAGGCGCAGACCACTTTCGACGCGCTGGAGCAGGAACGCGGCGTCAATCGCAATGCGCTGGCCCTGCTGGTGGGGGCTCCGGTCGAAATCCCGCCGGGATCGCTGGGGCTGACCGGGGACTTTCCCGATTTCACCCTGCCGACGGGCCTGCCGTCGGAACTCCTCGTCAATCGCCCGGACATCGTTTCCGCCGAACATCAGCTGCGCGCCGCCAATGCCAATATCGGCGCGGCGCGCGCGGCGTTCTTCCCCAATATCAGCCTGACCGGTGCCTTCGGCACGTCCAGTTCGGATCTCGACGGGCTGTTCTCGGGCGGCAGCGAGGCCTGGAACTTCACGCCGCAGATCGTGCTGCCGATCTTCAACGCGGGACGGCTCAAGGGCAATCTGGACGTCGCGGAAGCGCGTCGCGATCAGGCGGTGGCCAGTTACGAGAAGGCCATCCAGTCTGCCTTCCGCGATGTTTCCGATGCCCTGTTGCGGCGCGGGCAGCTGGCAAAGCAGATCGTGACCACGCGCGCGCTGGTGGAGGCGCAGCGCGAACGCGCCCGGTTGGCGCAGCTTCGCTTCGACAACGGCCGCTCCACCTATCTCGAAGTGCTCGATGCGCAGCGCGACCTGTTCGATGCCGAACAGGCGCTGGTGCAGTTGCGACGCGCCGAGCTGGCCAGCGTGGTGGCGCTCTATTCCGCGCTGGGCGGCGGTTTTCCGGTCGGTAATCCGGGTAATCTCACGGAAGGGCAGTGGCGATGAACAAGACCTGGATCGTCAGGGGGCTGATCGTCGCGGCGCTGATCGCCGTGGCTTTCGCGCTCTACAAGCTGCTCACGCCGTCCGGCCTGCCGGAGGGGATCGTCGGCGGCAACGGGCGGCTGGAGGCGACGGAGATCGATGTCGCTTCGAAATCGGCCGGGCGCATCCGCGACATCGCTGTCGATGAAGGGCAGACGGTGAAGGCGGGCGATGTGATCGCGCACATGGATGTGGACGTGCTCGCCGCCCAGAAGACCGAGGCCGAGGCGCAACTGGCGGAGGCGCAGAACGCGGTGCTGGTCTCGCAGACGCAAGTCGCCCAGCGGGAAGCGGAGAAGGCCGCCGCCGAAGCCGTGGTGCGCCAGCGGCTGGCCGAACTCAACGCCTCGCGCAAGCGGCTCGGCCGTTCGGACACGCTGGCGCGCGAAGGCGCGACTTCGGCGCAGGAGCGGGACGACGATTCCGCGCAAGTCGAAGGCGCTTCGGCGGCGGTGGAGGCGGCGCGGGCGCAAGTGGCCTCGGCGCAAGTGGCGGTTACCAATGCGCGCAACCAGGTGATCGGTTCGCGATCGCGCGTGGAGGCCACGCGGGCGACGATCCAGCGTATCGAGGCGGATCTGAGCGATGCCACGCTGCGCTCGCCGCGCGATGGGCGCGTGCAGTACCGCCTGGCGCAGCCCGGCGAAGTGGTGGCGGGCGGCGGCCGGGTGGTCAGCCTGGTCGACCTGACCGACGTGACCATGAGCTTCTTCCTGCCCGCTACGGCCGCCGGCAGGCTGGGCATAGGCAGCGAGGCGCGCATCGTGCTCGACGCCATTCCCGATACGCCGATCCCGGCAAAGATCAGTTTCGTGGCGGACGTTGCCCAGTTCACCCCCAAGACCGTCGAGACCCAGAGCGAGCGCGAGAAGATGATGTTTCGCGTCAAGGCGCGCATCGATCCCGCCCTGCTGCGCCGCTACATGAGCCTGGTGAAGACCGGTCTGCCGGGCATGGCCTATGTGAAGGTGGATCCCGGCGCGCAGTGGCCGGCCGCGCTGGAACTCAAGGGGCCGCCGCAGACCAAGGGTCAGTGAGGGCAGGGTGACGGTGACCGCCGCCTCGCCCCCTTCTCCGCTGGCGTCTCCGCCGTCCACTCCGGTCGTCAGCGTCCGGGGCGTATGGACCCGTTACGGCAAGACCGAGGCGCTGCGGGGGATCGACCTCGATATTCCGGCCGGACTGATGATCGGCATGATCGGCCCGGACGGCGTCGGCAAGTCCAGCCTGCTCTCGCTCATATCCGGCGCGCGGGTGGTGCAGGAGGGCGATGTGCGCGTGCTGGGCGGTGATATGCGCGATCGCAGGCACCGGCTCGATGTCTGTCCGCGCATCGCCTATATGCCGCAGGGGCTGGGCAAGAACCTTTATCCCACGCTTTCGGTGGAGGAGAACCTCCAGTTCTTCGGCCGCCTGTTCGGGCATGACGGCCCCGAACGCCGCCGCCGGATCGACGAACTCACGCGCGCGACCGGGCTCGATCCGTTCCTGTCGCGTCCGGCGGGCAAGCTCTCGGGCGGGATGAAGCAGAAACTCGGCCTGTGCTGCGCGCTGATCCATGACCCCGACCTGCTGATCCTGGACGAGCCGACGACCGGCGTCGATCCGCTCGCCCGCGCGCAGTTCTGGGATCTGATCGCGGATATCCGCAAGACGCAAGGGCAGATGAGCGTGATCGTCGCCACCGCCTACATGGACGAGGCGCAGCGCTTCGACTGGCTGGTGGCGATGGATGACGGCAATGTGCTGGACACCGGCACGCCGCAGGAAGTGTTCGACCGCACCGGCACGACATCGCTGGAGGAAGCCTTCATCGCCCTCCTGCCCGAGGAGAAGAAGCGCGGACATAGGGCGGTGGTGATCCCCCCGCTGGAAGCCGAGGAGAACGACATCGCCATTGAGGCGCAGGGCCTGACCATGCGTTTCGGCGATTTCACCGCCGTCGATCACGTCAGCTTCCGCATCCGGCGCGGCGAGATTTTCGGCTTTCTGGGCTCCAACGGCTGCGGCAAGTCGACGACAATGAAGATGCTGACCGGCCTTCTGCCCGCCAGCGAAGGAAAGGCCTGGCTGTTCGGCAAGGAAGTCGATTCCAGCGATATCTCCACCCGCCGCCGCGTTGGCTACATGAGCCAAGCCTTTTCGCTCTATGGCGAGCTGACGGTGCGGCAGAACCTGGAACTCCACGCCCGGCTGTTCCATGTCCCGCGCGAGGAGATCCCTGCGCGCGTCACCGAAATGGTCGAGCGGTTCGATCTCACCCATGTGCTGGAGGAACTGCCCGAAAGCCTGCCGCTGGGCATGCGCCAGCGCCTCAGCCTTGCCGTGGCCATGGTCCACAAGCCGGACTTGCTGATCCTGGACGAGCCGACTTCGGGCGTGGACCCCGTGGCGCGCGACGGTTTCTGGCGCCTGCTGGTGGAACTGTCGCGGCGGGACAAGGTGACGATCTTCATCTCCACCCATTTCATGAATGAGGCCATGCGCTGCGACCGGATGTCGATGATGCACGCGGGCAAAGTGCTGGACAGCGACGTGCCGCAGCGCCTGATCGACAAGCGCGGCGCGAAGGACCTGGAAGAGGCCTTCATCGGCTATCTGGTGGACGCGGGAGGCGATACGCGCAGTCCGCAGGCCCATTCCCTGCAGGAGGGCGCACCGGCAATGTCAGGAGAGCCGTCTCACCCGGATACCGGCGGTGCCTTCAGCCTCCAGCGCTGCCTGACGTACGCCTGGCGCGAGACGCTGGAGCTTCAGCGCGATCCGGTAAGAGCGACGCTGGCACTGGCGGGATCGCTGATCCTGATGCTGGTGATCGGCTTCGGCATGACGACCGACATCAACGAACTGTCCTACGCCGTCCTGGACCGCGACGGCAGCCTGCTCAGCCAGAACTATGCGCTTGATATCTCGGGGTCGGACTACTTCGTCGAACATGCCCCGATCCGCGACTACGATGATCTCGACTTGCGGCTGAAGGACGGCGAACTGGCGCTGGGCATCGAGATCCCGCCAGGCTTCGGGCGGGACGTCAGCGCCGGGCGGCAGGTCTCGATCGGAACCTGGTTCGACGGCGCCAATCCCAGCCGCGCCGAAACGGTGCAGGGCTATATCCAGGGGCTGCACCAGCACTGGCTGACCGAGCAGGTGCGCCGGCGCACCGGGTCTTCAGCGGGCACGTTCTCGCTGGAGAACCGCTATCGCTACAATCCCGACGTGCAGAGCCTGCCGGCCATGGTGCCGCTGGTGATCCCGCTCCTGCTGCTGATGCTGCCCGCCATGCTGACGGCGCTGGCCGTCGTGCGCGAGAAGGAGATCGGCTCGATCATCAATCTCTACGTCACCCCCGTCACCCGCAGCGAGTTCATGCTGGGCAAGCAGGCGCCTTATGTAGGGCTGGCGCTGATCAACTTCCTGCTGATGGTGCTGATGGCGATCTTCATCTTCGGCGTGCCCGTGAAAGGCAGTTTCCCGACGCTGCTGCTGGCGGCGACGATCTACTGCATTTCCGCCACGGGCATGGGGCTGCTTGCCTCGGCGCTCACCCGCAGCCAGATCGCGGCGATGTTCCTGGCGATGATCGGCACGATGATCCCGGCGACGACCTTGGGCGGCATGACCGATCCGGTCTCCTCCATGGAAGGCGGCGCGCGGTTCATGGGAGAGATCTATCCCGCCAGCCACATGTTCACGATCAGCCGGGGCGTCTTCGCCAAGGCGCTGGGCTTTTCCGACCTTGCCGGATCGTTCCTGCCGCTGGCGATCTCCGCCCCGGTGATCGTGGGGGTGGCGATCATGCTGCTCAAGAAACAGGAGGCCTGACATGCTGACCAGGCTTTCCAACATCTACAGGCTGGGCGTGAAGGAGCTGTGGAGCCTGTGGCGCGATCCGATCATGCTGGTGCTGATCGCCTTCGTCTTCACGGTGTCCGTTTATACATCTGCCAATTCGACGCCCGAAACGCTGCATAATGCCGCCATCGCCATCGTCGACGAGGACGATTCCCCGCTGTCGCAGCGTATCGTCTCGTCGTTTTATCCGCCGCAGTTCGTGGTGCCCCGGATGATCGTGCCGCAGCAGATCGATCCCGGCATGGATGCGGGCGACTTCACTTTCGTGCTGCACATTCCCTACGGCTTCCAGCGTGACGTGCTGGCAGGGCGGGGCGCCGAGATCCAGCTCAACACCGATGCCACGCGCATGAGCCAGGCCTTCACCGGCAGCGGCTATATCCAGCAGATCGTGAACGGAGAGGTGAACGAATTCGTCAACCGCTACCGCGCGAATACGGTGCCGCAAGTGGACCTTGCCATCCGCGCGCGGTTCAATCCCACGCTCAACAAGTCATGGTTCGGCGCTCTGGCGCAGATCATCAACCAGATCGCGATGCTCTCGATCATCCTGACCGGCGCCGCACTGATCCGCGAGCGCGAGCACGGGACCATCGAGCACCTCCTGGTCATGCCGGTGACGCCGTTCGAGATCATGATGTCGAAAGTCTGGTCGATGGGGCTGGTGGTGCTGCTTGCCTCTGCGCTCTCGGTCAATCTGGTGGTGCGGGCGCTGATGCATGTGCCGATCGCGGGATCGCTGCCGCTGTTCTTCGCGGGCGCGGCCCTGGTGCTGTTCTCGACTACTTCGATGGGTATTTTCCTCGCGACGATCGCCCGCAACATGCCGCAGTTCGGCATGCTGATGATCCTGGTGCTGCTGCCGCTCCAGATGCTTTCGGGAGGAAGCACGCCGCGCGAATCGATGCCGCAGCTGGTGCAGGACGTGATGCTCTTCGCACCGACCACCCATTTCGTGGAGCTGGGGCAGGCGATCCTCTTCCGCGGCGCCGGGTTCGATGTGGTCTGGCCGCAATTTGCCGCCACTTTCGCGATCGGTGTGGTGTTCTTCGCGGTCGCCCTGGCGCGGTTCCGCTCGACGATCAGCGCGATGGCGTGAGGTATGAAAATCCGCCGAAGGCGGATTTTGGCGGCACCGGCCCACGCCCCCACCCTACCACCCAAGGTATTATCCTGGCTGGTGGTAGGGTGGGGGCGCCTAGGAGACTTGGAGGCCGGTGCCGCTAAAAAATGCCCGGATGGGCATTTTTTGATCATCTGGAAAATCCGCAAAGCTCTGCTTCCCGGCCCGCGATTCATTTTGTCTAGAAATCTGCTGGAGAATGGTGAAGGGACGCCCTCCGGCATGGACGTGCCGGGTCTGCGCGAAGAAGGTATAGAGTATGATCCGCCTGGAAGGCGTACACAAGGCGTTCGGCGATACCCATGCCGCGCTGGCGGGGGTCGATCTGGAGATCGGCCGGGGCGAAGTTTTCGGGATCATCGGTCGTTCCGGGGCGGGCAAATCCACGCTCGTCAGGCTGCTCAACGGGCTTGAGCGGCCCAGTTCGGGGCGCGTGCTGATCGACGGGACCGACGTTGCGACCCTGTCCGCCGACGGCCTGCGTGCCTTGCGTTCGCGGGTGGGCATGATCTTCCAGAATTTCGGCCTGCTCTGGTCCCGCACGGTGTTCGACAATGTCGCGCTGCCGCTCAGGATCGGCGGCGCTTCGCGTGCGGAGATCGCCGCAAAAGTGCCGGCCCTGCTGGAGCGCGTGGGCCTGTCCGAGCACGGCGCGAAATATCCCGCCCAGCTTTCCGGCGGCCAGAAGCAACGCGTCGGCATCGCCCGCGCCCTTGCCACCAACCCGGAAATCCTGCTCTGCGACGAGGCGACCAGCGCGCTCGATCCCGAGACGACACGCAATATCCTCGATCTCCTCGCCGACCTGAACCGCGAACTGGGGCTCACGATCGTTCTGATCACGCACGAGATGGAAGTGGTGCGGCAGGTCTGCGACCGGGTCGTCGTGCTACACGCAGGCCGCGCCGTGGAAACCGGAGACGTTGCGGATGTCTTCCTCCACCCCCGGGCCAGCGAAACCCAAGCATTGATCGCGGAAGCCGACGAACATGTCGATCCGATCGGTTTCGACGGTCCCGTCGTGCGGCTCACCCTGCATGGCAAGGCCGTGCTCGATCCGGTGCTCACCCGCATCGCGCGGGATACCGGGACCGATTTCATCATTCTCGACGGCCGGATCGGCCGCCTGAAGAACACCAGCTTCGGCAGGCTCACGCTGGGTCTTGTCGGCGGCGATACCGAGCGTGCCATCGCGGCGCTGCGCCTGGAAGGAGAGGTCGAATGAGCGGCTTTTTCAGCAATGTCGACTGGAGCGAGATCCTCCAGGCCTGCCTCGATACGCTGGCCATGCTGGGCGGATCCTTGCTGCTCACGGTGCTTCTGGGCCTGCCGCTCGGCGTGCTGCTGTTTTTGACCGGAAAGGGTCAGCCCTGGGAGAACCGCTGGGGCAACGGCGCGCTCGCGCTGCTGGTCAATCTCGTGCGCTCGATGCCGTTCATCATCCTGCTGATCGTGATGATCCCGCTGACCATCGTGCTTGTCGGCACTTCGCTGGGCGTTGCGGGCGCGATCCCGCCGCTGGTCGTCGGCGCGGCGCCGTTCTTCGCGCGCCTTGTGGAGACGGCCCTGCGGGAAGTGGACCGCAACACGGTCGAGGCGGTACAGGCCATGGGGGCCACCACGCGCGATCTGGTGTTCCGCGCGCTGCTGCCGGAAGCCCTGCCGGGCATCCTGGCTGCGACCACGGTGACCGCCATCACGCTGATCTCGTTCACGGCCATGGCCGGGGCAGTCGGCGCGGGAGGTCTCGGCGATCTGGCGATCCGTTTCGGCTATCAGCGTTTCCAGACCGACGTCATGCTGGTAACCGTGGTCCTGCTGCTTGCACTGGTCCAGCTTCTTCAGGTAGCCGGGGACCGTCTGGTCCGGCATTTTACACGCAAATAGGATTTTCGATGCAACGACGCTTGCTTCTTGCCGCTATCGCCACGCTGTTCATTGCCGGTTGCGGCAAGTCGGGCGGGGCGGGCGATCCGAACGTCCTGACGGTGGCCGCCACTGCGATCCCGCATGCGGAGATCCTGGAGTTCGTCAAGCCGACGCTCGCCAAGCAGGGCCTGAAGCTCGATGTGCGGGTGTTCAACGACTACGTCCAGCCGAACGTGCAGGTTTCGGAAGGCCGGATCGATGTGAACTACTTCGAGACCGGGCCTTATCTGGAAGAGTTCAACAAGGCCAAGGGCACGCATCTGGTGCCGCTGGCGGGCATTCACATCGAGCCTTTCGGCGCCTATTCGCGCAAGTGGAAGAAGGTCGGCGAACTGCCGGTCGGCGCAACGGTGGCGATCCCCAACGAGCCCAGCAACAGCGGCCGCGCCTTGCAGCTTCTGGCGAAGGGCGGGCTGATCAGGCTCAAGGATCCCAAGAGCATGACGGCGACGCCGAAGGATATCGTCGAGAACCGCAGGAACCTGCAGTTCCGGGAGATCGAAGCGGCCACCCTGCCGCGCGTCCTGGGAGAGGTCGACATGGCCCTGATCAACACCAACTACGCGCTGGATGCCGGATTGAACCCCATGCGCGATGCCCTGTTGATCGAGGACAAGGACAGCCCCTACGTCAATTTCGTGGTGGGCACGGAACAGGCGCGGACCGACAAGCGCGTGGAAAAGCTGATCGCCGCGCTGCGCAGCCCGGAGGTGAAAGCCTTCATCGAGCGCAAGTATTCGGGCGCGGTCGTCCCCGCATTCTGAGGGCAACTCTGGATGGTTGGCAGCGTGGATCGGGCCTGAGCGCCTATCCGCGAGCCTCCACCGAGGCTGCGGCGATGCGCGGCCACTGCGCGGCGACTTCTTCGGCCGTCGATGCCTTCACTGCGCGAAGGTCGCGGGGATAGTCCACGTCTAGGGCTTCGACGGCTCGCGCGGCGTGGAACTGGCCGTTTGCGGCTCTCAATATCCAGCCGCCCTCTGTGCAGGCTTCGGAGGCCAGATAGGCGACGCCGGGGGCCACGGCGGCCGGGAACAGTTCGTCCGGTTCGCCGTCTATGCCCCACATCCGCGTCTTGGCGACCGGCGACACGGCGTTGACCACGATCCCGTGCGGCGCGCCTTCCGCCGCCAGAACGTTGACGATGCCGACAGCCGCCATCTTCGCGGCGGCATAAGCGGCAAGGCCCTTGTGGACATACTGCGGATAGAGCGCGCGGCATGAGGTGGTCAGCACGATCCGCCCGTATCCCGCCTCTTTCATGACTGGCCAGGCCGCCTGCGCAAGCCAGAGCGGCGCCTTGGCGGCAATCGCCATCACATGATCGAAGGCTTCTTCATCGATGTCCTCGACTTGCTGATAGGCGACCCAACCGGCGTTGTGGATCAGGCCGTCCAGCCGTCCCTTGGCGGCTATACCGGCCGCGATCAGGGCATGGCAGCCGTTCCGGGATTCGATCGAACCGGCAATGGCCATCGCATCGCCGCCTTCGCTACGCAGGAGAGCGGCGGCCTCCTCGGCGGGGCGGGCATCCTTTCCCTGGCCGTCGGAGCCGGCGCCCGCGTCGTGGATCAGCACCGTCGCGCCCAGTTCGGCAAGGCAGCGGGCATAGGCCAGACCCAGCCCGCGCGCGCCGCCGGTGACGAGAACGACCCTGTTTGCGAAAGACATCCGGTTTCTCTCCTTCTTGCCGCAAGGATAGGAGGAAGGAGAGAAAAATCCAATCTTCAGAACAGCTTTCTGTCTACGGACGCGGTGCGAGTGCGATCCGCAACCGGCGCCGGACGGGCTCGTCCCAGAATTTGTACGCCGCCCATGCCACCAATATAAGGAACGGAACCAGGGCCAGGCCGATGCCCGTCATTCTGGCCGTGGAGGGCGCCTCGTTGGCGACGTAGTTCATCCAGATATAGAGAAACGGGAAATGCGTGATGTAGATCGGGTAGGAGATGCGCCCGCTGGCCCTGCACAGGCGCATCATGCCGGCCCCCGCGTCCGAATGGCTGCCGGCGTGGACGATGAGGGGAAACACGAGGACCACGCAAAGCGCCTCGAACAGGCCGTTGAGGGGAATGCCCGCGACCGGGGGAACCGTGGGGAAGGCGGCAATGCCCGTCATCAGCAGGGTCAGCGTCAACCAGCCCAGGCGGATAGAGGGCAGACGGTCCCTGACGCGGTAGAGCCAGAGCCCGGTCACGAAGGGGAAACACAGGCGGACCGGCGCCATCCAGAACGAGGGCCAGGCCGATCCCTGGTCGATGCTGTCCAGCATGGCCGTGCAGCCGATCAGAACCGCGCCGCTCAGTACGGCCAGTACGCCCAGGATTCGCGGACGCATGTGCCGCAGTGCGAAGGCATAGGCAATGTTGCCGATGTACTCCTGAAGCAGGCTCCAACATGGGCCGTTGAAGGGATGGGTGTCTCCCCAGCGGTTGGGCAGCATCGGCGAGGGCAGCAGCAGCAGGCCCAGGGCAAGGGCGACAAGCAGGTCGCGAACGGGCACGTTCTGTGCGGTTCCGGCGAAAGGATCGACCAGATAGCTGGCGAAGCCGAGCAGCACGCCGAGCACGACCAGCGGATGGAGCCGGATCAGGCGGAGCTTGAGGAAGTCGCGGGCGCGCATCCGGTGCCAGCGGTCGTCATAGGCATAGCCGATCACGAAGCCCGAAAGCATGAAGAAGAAGTCCACGGCGAGCACGGCATGGTGAAGGATGACGCGCGCGCCCTCCCAGGCGACGGTGATGCCCTGGATGTGGAACAGCACCACCAGCATCGCCGCCGATCCACGCAGCCCGTCCAGCACTTCGAAATGCTGCTTCCCGGTGCTCGTCGTGTCGATTGCTGCGGCCGCACCGGCATGGTCCGGTCTGATCGAAGTGCCTGCGGCCTCCAGCCGTCCAGCTTGCTCCACGTATCGCTCCCAAGGTCGTGTTGAATATCTGTGGGGCAGGGGCTGGGTGATTTATCGTTAAACCACAAGCGCTATTTTCATATCGATCCCCGCTCGACGAGTTCGAAGGGCAGAACGGCATCGAAGCCGTCGGTGGAGATCGAGGGCAGGCGTGCCGCGTCCGCGAGATATTCCATGGCGGCTGCAGCCATGGCGCGTATTGGCTGGCGGATCGTCGTCAGCGGCGGCCATACGCGTGTCGCAAGCATGGTGTCGTCGAAACCCGTGACGGAAAGGTCAGCGGGCAGTGCAAGGCCCAGATGGTGGGCCGCCCATAGCACTCCGGCAGCCATATCGTCGTTGCCGGCGATGATGGCATCGGGTGGCGTGCTTCCCTGCAGCAGATGCCGGGCAGCCTCGATGCCCGACTGGAACGTGAAGTGGCCCTCGATGCAATGTGCGGGATCGATGGGAAGGCCGTGCTCCCGCAGGGCGTCGCGATAGCCTTCCAGCCGCGCGGCGCTGTCCGAATGCAGCATCGGACCGGTCACGACCGCGATCCTGCGGCGACCGGCGGCGATGACGCGCCGGGTCACGGCCTGTGCCGCCGAGCGGTTGTCTATGCGGATCGTCGCGATATAGGGCAAGGGCTGCGCGGTCGCGATGGCCGCGATCGGAATGCCCAGGGTTGCCGCCCGCGGATCGTTCCCCAGGTCCTCGGCATAAGGCGGGAGCAGAAGCAGTGCCTGGGCACCCTTGTCCACCAGTTTCCGCGCAACCGCGATGGTCGCCGTGAGCGGCCTGCTTTCCAATGATCGTATCTGCAATTGTACGCCGCATTCGGCGGCTACCACGGCCACGGCCGCCAGTGCCATCTCGATGAAGACGCTGTCGAGATCGGCACAGACCAGGCCCACGCGGGCGACACCCGCGCCAGTGAGCCTGCGCGCCGACTGGTTGGGTACATAGCCGAGTTCGCTGACGGCGGCGAGGACGCGTTCACGGGTTTCGGAACCGGCGCGGCCGGTTCGGTTGATGACGTTGGATACGGTCATGGCGGAAACCCCCGCGCGCGCGGCAACGGCATGAAGAGTCGGCCGGCTGCGTTCGTCGCGTCTGCGGCTCATTGGGCGGAAATGGGTGAGGGCTGCATGTCCGCAGATGATCGCGAGTAACGCATTCGTGCAAGCCTGTGCGATCGATTTTCATGATTGTGCATGATGATGCACGATTATGCTTGTTTGTGGTCGCGGGCTTGCCTATTCGGCACTAATGTCCATTAAGATTCCTTCCGCGCGGCGCGATGCCATCGCTGCCCGGTTGCTGGCCGGAGAGCCCGTCAGCAGCACGGCTCTTGCGCGCGAATTTTCGGTTTCCGAAGACGCGATCCGGCGCGATTTGCGGGCGCTGGCGGCAGCGGGATCCTGCCGGCGCGTCTATGGCGGGGCGGTGCCGATCCTTGGCGGCGGCTTGCCGATGGCGGCGCGGATGATCGACGGAGGCGCGGAAAAACGCGCGCTGGCAAGCGCCGCGTTGGCGCTCATTCCGCCGGGAAGCTTCGTTTTCCTGGACAATGGCAGCACCAATGTGGCGGCGGCCGAAGTCCTGCCGGAGGATACCGGTCTGCTGGTCGGCACCAATTCGATAGCGGCCGCCGCTGCGCTCGCCACCCGGCAGGACCTGCCGACCGTCATGGTGGGCGGCGGTATCGATCCGGCCATCGGCGGCTGCACGGACGGCACCGCGATCGAGGCGCTATCGCGCCTGAATATCGACGTCTGCCTGCTGGGCACCTGCACGCTTTCCGTCGAGGACGGCGCGGGTGCCTACGACGCGGCCGACGCTGCCTTCAAGCGCGCGCTCGTTGCCCGAAGCAGATGCACGGTTGTGCTTGTTTCGAATGCGAAGCTCGGCGGGCGGGCGCCGCACCGGATCGTCGACATGGCGGGCATCGATCATGTGGTGGTGGCGCAGGATTGCCCGGAGGACCTCATTTCCACCCTCGTGCTCGCCGGAACCAATGTGGTGCGCGCGCTGCCGCCCCAGGACAATTGACGGGATTTATCGATGATCACTCAGGATTCCCACGCGCGGTTCGCAACGCGGGCCGCCTTCCTCGTGGCGGGGTTCGGGCTGGCCTGCTGGGCGCCGCTGGTCCCGCTCGCCAAGGCGAGACTGGGCGTGGACGATGGTACGCTGGGGCTGCTTCTGCTTTGCCTGGGCCTCGGGTCCGTCGCGGCCATGCAGCTTGCCGGGCCTCTCACATCGCGCATCGGCGCGCGGCCTGCCGTAGTCGCGGGCGGGGTGGGTCAGGCAGTGCTGCTGCCGTTCCTGGCCTTTGCGCCCGATGTCTGGACGATGGCGATCGCGCTCATGCTGTTCGGGGGCTTTCTCGGCGTGATCGAAGTCGGCATGAACGTGCATGCGGTGGAAGTGGAGAAGCGCGCGGGTCGGCCGCTGATGTCCGGGTTTCACGGCCTTTTCAGCGTCGGCGGTTTCATCGGCGCTTCGATGATGACACTGGCGCTTTCGGCGGGAGTCGGGCCGGTGGCGGGGACGGTCATTGCCGCGATCCTGATGGTCGTGACCCTGATCGTGGCGGCGCCGCGCTTCATCACGACGCCGAAGGCCGATGAGGCGCCGCTTTTCGTGGTGCCGCGCGGCATCGTCGTGCTCCTGGCACTGCTGGCGGCGCTGACCTTCCTGACGGAAGGCGCCATTCTGGACTGGGGGGCACTGCTGCTGAGCGGCAAGGGCCTCATGCCCACGGCGCAGGCGGGCCTGGGCTACAGCGTGTTTGCGATCGCCATGACCTTCGGCCGCCTTACCGGCGATGCCGTGGTCGCGCGGCTCGGCGATCGGCGGACCATGCTGTGGGGCGGCCTGCTTGCCATCGCCGGTTACGTCGTGCTGCTGACGGCGCCTTTCGCGGCGATGGCTTTCCTCGGTTTCCTGCTGATCGGCCTCGGTGCATCGAACACGGTGCCGGTGCTGTTCCGCCAGGCCGGCGCGCAGACCGTCATGCCCGCGGGCCTCGCCATCGCCTCGGTAACGACGGTGGGCTACGCGGGAATTCTGGCGGGACCGGCGGGCGTGGGCTTCCTGGCCAAGGCGATCGGCCTGCCGAACGCCTTCTGGATCCTGGCGGCGATGCTGATCCTGGTGCCGCTATGCGCCGGGCTGGCAACCGCTTCGAAACCCCCCAAACCCTAACCGCCAGACCTTAACCGCCAGACCTTAACCGGCAGTCGGATCGATGAGGAACTTCTCGCCCGTCGCCTTGCGCTCGTAAGCGCGCAGCACGTCCGGTTCCAGGGCCTCGGCCAAGCCGATCACGCGGATATAGTGGCTGGCGAATGTCGTCGTCAGCTCGTCGACCACCCGGCCGCGCAGCCTCTCGGCGACTTCGGGACCTGCCTTCTGGAGGAACGGGAACAGCAGCCAGCCGGAAACGCCCCACTGGAAACCGAAGGCCAGCCTGTTGAGCACCGTCGGCGCGGGATCGAGCGCGCCGTAGATGTAGAGCTGCTTAAATACGGACGAGCCATAGCGATTGTATTCGGCCATCGCCCGGACCTGCGCCTTCTCCATGGCGTGCAGGATCTCGCTGCCCAGCGTGCCGCCGCCGACGGCATCGAAGGCGATGGTGGCCCCGGTTTCCTCGATGGCCTGCGCCAGCTTTTCGGAGAAATCGTCGTCCTTGCGGTTGACGATATGGCGCGCACCGATCTCCCTCAGAATATCGGCCTGCTGCTGGGAGCGGACAATATTGACCAGCGGTATGCCGTCGCGAAGGCATATTCTCTGGAGCATCTGGCCGAGATTTGAGGCCGCGGCGGTGTGAACTAGGGCCTTGTGGCCTTCGCGGCGCGCGGTCTCCACGAAGCCGAGGGCCGTGAGCGGATTGACGAACATCGATGCGCCGTCGGCCGTGCTCGCACCTGCGGGCAGGGGGATCACCTCGCTCGCCTTGATGCGGCGATAGTCGGCATACATGGCGCCGCCGATCATGCCGACCAACTTGCCTTCCAGCGCCTTTGCATTGCGCCCGGCGGCGACGACGGTTCCGGCGCCCTCGTTGCCGACCGCCATCGACTGGCCGAGCCGCGCCGCTACCGCGCCCATCCGGGCCGGAGGAATGGCGAAAGTCAGGCTGGGGGTCAGATTGGGCGCATCGCCGCCGGTCCTTTCTAGCGTCGCCGGATCGGCTGGGCCGAGCAACAGGCCGAGGTCGCTCGGGTTGATCGGCGCGGCTTCCACGCGCACGACGATCTCGTCCTCCGCAGGGTCGTCGATGTGGACCGGTTCCAGCGAGAGGGTCAGTTTGCCGTCATCGATGGTCGATCTCAGTTCGCGTCCCGTGAAGCCCATGACGTTCTCCGTTTGCCGTTGCCGTAACACAGTTGCCGATTACACATAGGAAGCGCGACCGGCGGTGCAAGCGTGGGCGCGCAGCCTGTCGGACCTATCTCCGCAACCAAATGTAACTTTCAATCCATCCATTTTTACAAGCCCTTCGGTAGAGCCCCCGCCCGCTGCGCCATGCTTGGGCGGGCAGATTGACGCGCAGTCGAGAAGGGACGATCACCGATGGCAGGCCATTCCCCCGAGCGGATTGACTGGGGAACTTTCCTGAGCTGGGCGCGCGGCGTGCTGGCGCCCGATCGCGCTTTCATGACGATGGCGATGATCTACGGCGCCGCGATCGGCCTGCTCTCGCTGGCGACGCCGATCTCGGTGCAGATGCTGATCAATTCGGTGGCGAACACCGCGTTGCCGGTGCCGCTGTTCACCCTGGCGGCGGTGCTGTTCGGCCTGCTGGTGCTATGGTCGCTGCTCGGCGCGATGCGCACTTACGTGATGGAGATCTTCCGCCGTCGCATCTTCGCGCGCTCCGTGGCAGAGATCACCTTGCAGGCGGTCCATGCGCAGAACCCGTTCTTCCAGGACGAGCGCAGGGGAGACCTGTTCAATCGCTTCTTCGAAGTGGCGACCGTGCAGAAATCCGTGCCTTCGCTGCTGGTCGGCGGTTTCACGATCTTCTTTCAGGCGATGATCGGCTTCATCGTCACCTCGTTCTATCACCCGGTGTTCCTGGCCTTCAACCTGCTCTTCGTGCTGGCAGTCTGGATCATCTGGAAGATCTGGGCGCGCAGCGCGATGGAAAGCGGCGTGGCGCTGAGCCACCGCAAGTACGAGACCGCCCACTGGCTGGAAAGCGTCGGTGCCTCCAACGGTTTCTACAAGTCCAGCCGCCACCTCGACTATGCGATGGACATGTCGGAAATGCGCACGGCCGCCTATGTCGAAGCGCACCGCAAGCATTTCGGCGCGACTTTCCCGCAGAGCGTGGCGCTGCTGCTGCTCTATGCCCTGGCCAGCGCGGCGCTGCTGGCGCTGGGCGGCTGGCTGGTCATTCGCGGCCAGCTTTCGATCGGGCAGCTGGTGGCGGCGGAGCTGATCCTGTCGAGCGTGTTCTACGGCGCCGCGCAGCTCGGCCCCTATCTCGATACTTTCTACGACCTGGTTGCCGCCGTGGAAGAACTTTCGCTGTTCCACGCCATTCCCGTCGAAGATCTGGCCCCGCGCGGCGAAGGTGACGCGCGCCCCCGCGACGGCGGCCTGTCGCTGCGCCGGGTGGCAATCGCCGCCGGGGGAGACCGTGCGCGCCTCGACCTCGACATTCCCTCGGGCACTCATGCCGTGGCGGCGAGCGATCCGGGGGTGGACCGCCTGCTCACCCGCCTGCTCAAGCGCCATTACCGGGCGAACGAGGGGCTCATCACGCTGGGCGGTGCCGATATTGCCGCGCTCAATATCTACCGCCTGCGTAGCGACGTGATCGTGCTCGACCGGCCGGACATCGTCGAAAGCACGATCCGCGACTACTTGCGCCTCGCCAATCCGCAGGCGGACCCGGCCCAGGTGCTGGAGGTGCTGGATGTGGTGGGTTTGGGCGACCGGATCGTCAGCCTCGAAGGCGGCATGGACTGTCTGCTGTCCTCCACCGGCTGGCCGCTGACGCGCGCCGAGACCATGCGGCTCAAGCTGGCAGGCGCGCTGCTGGCGCGTCCCCGCGTGCTGATCCTTTCCGGGCTGTTCGACATGGTGCCGGTGGAAGAGCTGCGCCCCGCGCTCGGGCGCCTGGACGACCGGGAGACGACGATCATCGTCTTCACCTGCCGCCCCGACGCATTCGCATTCGACCACATGCTCTGGCTTGGACGGGAAACCCAATTGCTGACACAGGACCGCGCGGCCTTCGCCGCCGCCCGCGACGCCGCAAAGGGAGGTTTCCATGCCCTTCCGCGATGATCACATCGTCCATTTCAAGACGCTCCAGAGCCTGCGCCCGCCGCGCCCCGCGCCCGTGCTCGGCTGGATGCTGCTGATCGCGATGGCCATTGCCGTGGCCTTCCTGCTGCTGGTGCCCTGGGTGCAGACTTCGACCGGCACCGGCTCGGTCATCGCGCTCGACCCGCGTGACCGGGTGCAGAACATCACCGCGCTCGTGCCCGGCCGAGTCGAGCAGTGGTACGTGACCGACGGCGAACTGGTGAAGAAAGGCGACAGGATCGCCCGCATCGCCGACAACGATCCCAACCTGATCGCCCGCCTCCAGGCCGAGCGCGCGCAAGTCGATGCCGAGATCGAGGCGACGCGCCAGGCCATGGGCGTGGCCCAGCGCGATGTCGGGCGCATGCAGCAGCTCTACGGTGAAGGGCTGGCGCCGCGCCGCGATCTCGAACTCGCGCAGATCAAGGTGGCCGATTACGGCGCCAAGGTCGCCAAGAGCCTGGCCGACCGCAACCGGCTGGACATCAATATCAACCGGCAGTCGGTGCAGATGATCCATGCGCCGCGCGATGGCCGTATCCTGCGCATCCTGGGCGGTGACAGCGCCACCATGGTCAAGGAAGGCGACGTGGTCGCCACGTTCGCGCCGGAGCAGGCGGTGCGCGTGGTGGAGCTCTATGTCGATGGGCGCGACGTGCCGCTGATCCATCCGGGCCGCCCGGTGCGCCTGGAATTCGAAGGCTGGCCTGCCGTGCAGTTCAGTGGCTGGCCTTCGGTGGCGGTGGGCATGTTCGATGGACAGGTGCGCGCGATCGACGTTGCCGCCTCCACCAACGGGCTGTTCCGCGTGCTCGTGGAGCAGAAGCCGGGCGCGCGGCCCTGGCCGAAGGAGCCGTTCGTGCGCCTCGGCGCCAAAGTGCGCGGCTGGGTGATGATGGATACCGTATCGAGCGGCTACGAACTGTGGCGTCTGCTCAACGACTTCCCGCTGCAATACCCGGTGAACGCGCTGGAACCCGCCACTTATACGGATACCGCGAGCGCAAAGGGCGGCGAGAAGTCGGGCTCCGGCGGCAAGGAAGGCGGCAATGCGAAGTAAGCGCCTGTTCGCCTCGCTGCTGCTGGGGCCGGTGCTGGGGGCTGTGCTCTGCGCCCCGCTCGCTCCGGCGGCCGCGCAGCAGATCGCGCCGCTGCCCCGGCCCGCGCCGGTCGATGCGCCGGAATTGCAGCTGGACGATCTGTTGGCCAATTCTGCACGGCAATCGCCACAGATCATCGAGGCGCTGGCGCGTACTCGTGCCGCCGACGCGAAGCGGCTCACCGCCGAAGGTGCGTTCGATACGGTGTTCTCCGCCGAGGGCGGGTCGCGGCTGATCGGTTACTATGGCGGCACTTATGCCGATAGCGAGGTATCGCGCCCGCTCGAGAACTGGGGAGGGCGCCTCTACGGCGGCTACCGCGTATCGAGCGCCCGCTTCCCGGTCTATGAGGACAAAAAATACACCAACGAATTCGGTGAGATCCGCGCGGGCGCGGTCTTCGCCCTGCTGCGCGACCGGATGATCGACGATCGCCGCTTCGGCCGGGTTACGGCCGATGCGGATCGCGCCGTGGCCGATGCCGAGCGGCAGATGGTGGCCATCGGCGTCCAGCGCAAGGCGCTCGACGCCTACCTGAACTGGGTGGCGACGGGTGAGCGGCTCAAGGTCTACCGCCATCTCCTGGACCTTGCGCAGGAACGTCAGCGCGGCCTCGATCGCGCCTACAAGGCGGGTCTGCGCCCCCGCATCGTGCTGACCGAGAACGACCAGATGGTGCTGCGCCGTCAGGCCATGGTCGTCCAGTCCGAACAGGCCATGGCCTCGGCCGCCAACGTGCTCTCGCTCTACTGGCGCGATGCGGAAGGGAGGCCGACCATTCCCCGGCGCGAGCAATTGCCTGCCGCGCTGCCCGCGCCGGTCCTGACCGCGATGCCGCAGGACGTGCAGCGCCCGGACCTGCTGGTGGCCGAACTCAAGACCCGGCTGGTGCAGGACCGTCTCGCGCTCGACCGCAACGCGCTGCTGCCGCGCCTCGACCTCAACATGGAAGTGGCGCGCGACATCGGCGAGATCGGCCCCGGCGGCGCCTCGCGCAGCGGCAACGATGTGCGCTTCGGCATCAAGTTCTCGGTCCCGCTCGAACAGCGCGCCGCGCGGGGCAAGCTGATGCAGACCGAGGCCGAACTCGATGCCAACCGCACCCGCGCGCAGTGGCTGGACGAGCAGATCCGCGCCGAAGTGGACGGGATCGGCATCGCCCTCGATGCTGCCGTCCAGCTCATTGCGCTGTCCGAACAGGAAAAGCAGCGCGCCGATGCCATGGCCGTGGCGGAACGTCGCCGGTTCGACATGGGCGCCAGCGACCTGTTCCTGGTCAACACGCGCGAAGAGACCGCCGCCAACGTGGCACTCGGCCTGCTCGACGTGCGCCTGAAACGGATCGCGGCGAGCGCCGATCTGGCTGCTGCGTCAGGGGACTCCGGGGCTCTCGGCCTCTAGTGGCGCGGCAGGACCTGTTCTGCGAAGCCCCAGCCTCGCAGCCCTTGCGCTCGCTTGATGAGCGCGTCCCCGTCTCCGATCGAGAACGGGTGCGCATCCTTCATGGCGTCCAGTTCGTCCCATGAGATCGGCACGGCCACGGGAGCGCCTTCGCGGGCGCGGGCCGAATAGGGCAATACCGCCGTCGCGCCGCGCTGGTTGCGCAACCAGTCGATGAAGATACGGCCCTTGCGCCTGGCCTTGCTCATCGTCGCGACGTAGCGTTCGGGCTCGGCAAGGCTCATCGCCTCGGCAAAGCGGCGCGCGAAATCCTTGTGCGTTTCCCAGTCATGGCCGGGCCTTAGAGGTACCATGACGTGTACCCCCTTGCCGCCGGACAGCATTGCGAACGAAACCAGCCCGAGATCGGCAAGTCTTGCGCGGATATCCCTTGCGGCCTTTACGCATTCGCTGAAAGGCAGCCCCTCGTCGGGGTCGAGATCGAAGATCATCCGGTCCGGCTGTTCGACCGCATCGGCTTTCGCGGCCCAGCCATGGAACTCGATGGTCCCCATCTGCACGCAGGCGAGCAGCCCGGCTGGATCCTCGACGTAGATGTAGTCTTCCGAACCGCCGCTCTTCTCCCGGATGGGCACATGATGAACGTGATCGCCGAAAGAGCCGCTGTCGTGCTTCTGGAAGAAGCACTTCTTCGCGCGCCCCTGCGGACATCGCACCAGGCTGATCGGACGATGGGCCAGGAAGGGCAGCATGAGCGGCGCGACGGCTGCGTAGTAGTCGGCCAGATCGCCCTTGGTCTGGCCGGTTTCGGGAAAGATCACGCGGTCGCGGTTGCTGATCTCCATGGCATCCTCGGCGATTGGCAAGGCTTGCGGCTTTTCGGGCGACACCGATTTGGGCTTCTTGTCGGTCCTGAGACCCAGGAAGCTCGCGTGGCGGACGCGCCCTTCGGCGGTCAGTTCGGCAAAGGCGATTTCGGCAACCAGTTTCGGCGTGACCCACACGGCGCCGCGTGCTTCCGCGCGATCGACCTCCACGGGGGCGGTCTTGCGGGAGAGTTTTTCCATCCTTGCCGCAAGATCGGCCAGACTGTCGCTGTCGAAACCGGTGCCTACTTTCCCGCGATAGACCAGATTATCGCCTTCGTACTGTCCCAGGAGCAACGAGGAAAACGCCCGGTTCCTTGCCGTTGAGCGCGACCACCCGACTACCACGAACTCCTGTCGGCGGGTGCATTTGACCTTGACCCAGTTCTTGCTGCGGCGGCCCGCATAGGGCGCATCGACCCGCTTCGAGATGATCCCCTCCTGCGCGGCATCGCACATCGCCGCGTAGAGCTTCTCCCCCGCGCCGATGACGTGATCGGCGATGAACAGCGGCGGCGAGGTGTCTGCCAGCAAGGCTTCCAGCCGCTCCTTGCGTTCGATGTTGGGCAGGCGGGCCAGGTCTTCGCCGCCCAGTTCGAGCAGGTCGAAGGCATGAAGTTCCAGCGCGTCCGTTTCGGACTGGCTACCGTGCCCACGTTTGAGGACGGTCTGTAGCGCGGAGAAATCGGGGTTCCCATTCTTGCCGCGGGCGATGATTTCCCCGTCGAGCAGACAGGATGGCAGGTCGAGGGCTGCGATATGGGCGGCGAGAGGCGCGAACTTTTCGGTCCAGTCCTGACCGCTGCGGGTATGGATGACGACCCGGTTTCCGGCCGCTGCCACGAGTGCGCGGTAGCCGTCGAACTTGATCTCGTGCATCCAGAGGTTCCCGGTGGGAACTGCATCGACAAGCGTGGCGAGTTGGGGTGGGCGGAATGGGGGCGGCTTTTCCGTTCGCTTGCGCTTTGGCGGCGCCTTTTTGGCGTTGTGCCTGGCGGCTTTCTCCATGATCCGGGTGAACGTGTCGCCCTTGGCGCCCTTGAGCGAGTGGGCACCTTGTCGGTCTGCCCCGATCTCGGCCATCGTGCGGTCGGTCAGCACGCTGGTCAGGTTCCGCTCCACCAGTACGTCGCCATTTTCGGCATAGGCGTCCTGCACTTTGCGCAGCAGCCAGTTCTCGCGCTTTTCGCCCGGCTTGCCTTTCATGCGCACGAGAAGCCATTCGCCTTTCATGCGCTCACCGGCCAGAACGAAGTGGAGGTGGCCCTCTTCAAGGTCTTTCGCGTTTTTGCCCGGTATCGGCGCCCAAGTGCCGCGATCCCAGAGCATCACCGTTCCGCCGCCGTATTCGCCCTTGGGAATGCCGCCCTCGAACGCGCCGTAGGAGAGGGGGTGATCTTCCGTGCGCACGGCGAGACGCTTGTCGTCGGGATCCGCGCTCGGGCCGCGTGTCACCGCCCAGGACTTGAGGACGCCGTCTATTTCCAACCGGAAATCCCAGTGCAACCGCGTAGCCGCATGTTTCTGGACGACGAAACTGTTGCCACCGCTTTTTTCGCGCCTTCCCGCCGGTTCCGCCGTTTTTGCGAAATCGCGCTTGCGGTTGTACTCCGCCAGCAGGTCGGCATCGCCCCGCTTGGCCGGCCGTTTACGCGCGCTTGCGGGCACGGGTGCCGCCTGAGGCTGGGGTCTTCTTCGCTGGGGGCTTGCGTGTAGCGGTGGATTTCGGCGCCGCCTTTCCTTCCCCGACGGACTTCTTCAGCGCTGCCATCAGGTCGATCACGTTGCCCTTGCCCGAGGCGGGTTCCCCGACATCCTCCAGGATGCGCTTGTTGGTCTTCGACTTGGCTTTCTTGTCGATCAGACGGTGGAGGGCATCGACGTAGCGATCATGGAACTCCGCCGGTTTGAACGGTGCCGACTTCTTTTCGATCAGGGTCGTCGCCAGGTCGAGCAAGTCGGTATCGGGCCTTGCGTCCTCTATATCGCGGAAATAGCCCTGCGCCTTGTGTACTTCGTCGGCGTAACGCAGCACTTCCAGAACCAGCCCCCGTCCGCACGGCTTGATGGAGACGAGTTGCTCGCGTCCGCGCACCGCCAACTGGCCAAGCCCCACCTTGCGCGTCTTGCGCAAGGCTTCGCGCAGCACGGTATAGGCTTCCTCGGCCAGATCGTCGGCGGGGACGACGAAATAGGGCTTTTCGTAGTAGAGTACGTCGATCTCGTCGGCATCGACGAACTGGACGAGTTCCAGCGTCTTGCGGCTCTCGATCTTGACCGCCTCGATCTCTTCCTCGTCGAGCAGGACATAGCTGCCCTTGGAAACCTCGAAGCCCTTCATGATCTCGTCCCGGTCCACCGGGCCGACACCGGGGGCGACCTTCTCGTAACGGATGCGTTTGCCGCTGGGTTCGTGGATCTGGTGGAAGGAGATCGTCGCGCCGGATCGCGTGGCGGGGTAGACCTCAATGGGGATCGACACGAGGGCCAGCCGGATCTGGCCTTTCCAATAGGCGCGTGCAGGCATGGACGGTTCCTTCCTCGCCTTAGACAAGCATGTCAGGGCAAGGTAGTTCCCGGCGAGAAACGCCTGACGGATCGGATCTTCGGCGGAGGGGCCGTCAGGGCTGTTTCGCGCAGGGGAACTCGGCCAGGGTTTTCACCATCTGGCCGTTGGCATCGACCACGCCGATCCCGATACCTGCGACCTGTCCGGTCGCCTTGGGCGGGTTCTTCTCGGCCTCTGCCATGAATGCCGCAAGACCGGGGCTGGTCTCGTTCGCCAGCAAGGTGAGGTGCGGGTCGAACTGCATGAAGACGTTGGGCGAACCATAGCGCTCGAAAGCGGGCAGCTTTTCCGGGTAGTCGCGCATCCAGATGGGCGCGGAGACGGCATGATCTCGAAACGGTTCGGCGGTAAGGGTGACCAGATCGGCAAGTCGTTGCAGAGCCGGGCTGCGATCCACGCGCAGGAACAGCCAGTTGGAGGCGGTGCGCTGCGTGCCCTCGACGGTCAGGGGAATGGCGCGGCAGTCCTTCACCGCATCGGCGACAGCGGCCTTCAGGCGCGCTTCGGCATCGGCGGGAAACCGGGTGAGATAGAGCGTCACATGGGCGGCCTGTCCCTTGGCATGGAAAGTCGTCATGCCGTGTTTCGCCAGGTCCCGGCTGGCCTTGGCCACGGCCTCCACGACCGGGGGCGAGGGTATCGCATAGATGTCGATGCTCACGGGATCCTCTGCTCTGGCCGGAACTGCGATGCTCGCGGCCGCGAGGAAGACGGGGATGAAGCAGCGCAGCATGATGAGGATTTCCGGTCAGGCGAGTCGATGGTCAGAGGGAATAGGTTCACCGAGCGCGAACTGGCAATCCCGAACCGGCCCGGAAAGGGTCATCGGTTCAGCTTCGACACCTCCTTCCTCTGTCCGGCATATTCGGCGTAGCCCTGGGAAAGTGGCTGGCCGTCGGCGCCCTGATCGAAGACGATCCGTGCCGGCATGCTGCCGCCCAGCGGCCCGAATGTCAGCTTCAGGTCCATGCGGCCCGGTCGAGGCCCTGCAAGGTCTATCCTGGCCATATATGTCGAGTTTCCACGGGGATTGGGCAGGGTCACTTCGCGCCCCGAGAAGACATTCAGACCGTCGTTGCTGAAGTTGGTATAGACTTTTTCGACTTTCTCCGGCGTGCGATCGTAGTCGATATGCCCGGAGGTCCGGCCGTAGACCCTGACATGGATGTCGCGGCTGGAATGCGCATAGGCCTTCACCGCAGAGAGATCGGTGATGCCGTAGGAAACCTTCGGAGGGGTGCGCCTTGCCGGAATGGACGGTCCGGGGCGGTAGTCGGGAAGGCGTACGATCTGGATGCGCTGTGTGCCCCCGTCCCGGCGGCCCTCCATCCACATCGCCCGTCGGCCGTCGGGGTGCCAGGACATCGGAGAATAGTAGACCCAGTCCGGGTCGGTGTTCAGGTTCGCGCCGAGATAGCCTGCCGTGGATTTCGATGCGGCGATGTCGATGAGGGCAGGGCCTACGTTGCCGGGCCGCTCACGCCTGACGCCGGTGACGGAGTAAGTATAGGCGAACATGCTGAGCGCCATGTTGAGGCTGTCGGGATATGGGCGCGGCAGCAGGCCCAGCACTGCCAGGTCCGATCCGGCCGAGAAGCGGGTCGTCATCGTGATGCCGAGCTTCTCGTCGGGCGAAAAGATGGTCGTTTCCGTATAACCGGGGGTATCGGTAATGGCCTCGTTCCGGCCGGAGGGCAGGTCCAGCACCACCGATCCGGGCAGATCGCGGCGGACGGCCCCCACCGCCGATATCGCGGTGCCGCCGCCGACGAACTGTTTGACCTCGCCGCCCCGGATCGGGGAGGGCAGGACGCCGTCCGCATGGGCGGGATCAGGGCGGAACGGGTCGAGCGTGCTGACGATCTGGGGGTTGACGATCACATAGCCCGCACCGCCGTGCTGCAATTCGCCCGTGAAGACGAGGGCGGCGTAGTTGGCCAGAAGCGAGGTCCAGGCGATGTGGCGGTTGTCCGGCGCCACAATCGGTTCCGACCAGCGATGTCCGACATGATCGCCGTCGGCTATTTCGGCGGGGTATTGCACCGGGAGCAGCCGGGCATCCGTGCAGGCTTCCAGCGGCGCCGTGCATTCGATTACGAAGTCGCCCATGAAGATGCGGCGATTGTCTGGAAAGACCATGTAGCGCAGGCCGTTGTCTTTCGGGCGTTCGGGGATCTTTCCGGTGAAGAAGACATGGAGCCGCGTGCCGTCGTCGTTCATGGTCGCCAGCGTGATGTCCCGCTCGGGCGCATCTGCTTGCTTCGCATAGCTTACCAGCACTTTGCCCGAGGGTGTGTAGGTGGCCGATCGCACGATCATGCCTTCGGGCGTGGGCACGGTCGATATCTCCTGCCGTCCGATTTTCAGGCCGGTTTCCGCCGAGGGGCCTTCCGGGTTGGGCAGGGGCGCTTGCGTGCAGGCGGGAAGACTGCCGAGCACGGCGGTGACCGCCAGGAGATTGCGTACGATTGCCAAAGAAGCCGTCCTTCCGAGTGCCGCTTGATGCGTTCCGGCTCGTGCTGAAGGATTGCGGCTTGCAGACAACTGCAAATCCGTAACGTCGATGGTCGGCTACGTGAATGGCGCGGAATTGCGCGGTCCGTTCGGTTCACGCTTCGCGAAATGGATCGCTTTGATAGGGACGAATACGGGATGGCGGGCAGGAGGTTGCCGATCGAGGATCGGTTTGCCCCCTGCCTGGCCAAGAGCCTCAATGCGCTGCGATGGTCTCGATACGCAGGGTAGCGCCGCCCTCCGCGATCGCGATCAGCAGGTCTATGTTGGGATGGGCGCCGGGGCGTTGGCGGGCATCGGCGGTATGTTCGCCGAACACGGCCAGGCCGTGCTCCGCAGCAGCGGCGTCCAGTGCGGGAAAGCACCGCTTGAGGTAATGATAGACCGCCAGCGAGCCCTGTTTGCCGGGCTTGTTCTCGATCTCGGCAACCACGGCGCCCGTCTCGTCGACGAGGTCGATGCGTTGGAGGTCTGCGATGGAGGGCAATTGCTGGAGATTGTCCTTGAACGCCGGGCCTGGTTGTATCGTCGATAGCATCTTGCGGGATCTTCCTGAGTTCGTGGGGCGCGCGCCTGTAACACCTTGACGCGGGATCCGCCAAGGGAAGGGTCAGGCGATCCCGCTGCCCTCTCTGGCAGCGAGGCGCGCAAAGAACGCTACCGCCAGGAAGCAGGCGAGCGGCAATGCCATGGCCACCTGCAAGTCGGTCTTCTCGCTCAGAAGCCCCATGATCGGCGGAAAGACCGCGCCGCCCATCACCGCCATGACCACGAGCGACGAGCCCATCGCGGTTCCTTCGCCAAGGTCGCGGATGCCGAGGGCGAAGATTGTCGGAAACATGATCGACATGAAAAAGCTGGTGAATGCCAGACAGGCGATGGCGGCAGGTCCGCTGAGGGACATTGCCAGCGCGACCATGACGATATTGGCGAGCGCGAAGACCAGCAGAAGCCGGGGAGGAGATACCCGGTGCATCAATGCGGCTCCGGCGAAGCGTCCTGCCATGAAGAGAAAGAGACTGGCGGAAAGCAGGAAGGCGGCGGTGCGCTCACGGGTTTGCGGCGCCAGATGCTTGGTGAAATCGACGAAGAAACTCCAGATGCCGACTTGCGCGCCGACATAGAAGAACTGGGCGAAGACGGCGCCCCGCAGCAGCTGATTGGAAAGCACGGAGCGCAGGGAGCCGGTTCCCTCGCCAAGGCTCTTCTCGATATGCGGAAGGCGCACGCGGGCAAGACCGACACCAAGGAGCAGGACGAAGCCTGCCAGGCAAAGGTAGGGTATCTTCACCATGGCAGCCTCGGAGACGCGCCAGGCCTCAAGCTGGGCATGGCTCATGGCGGAGAGATCGGCGGCGGTATGTTCCACCCCCGAAAAGATGAACAATCCGCCCAGGATCGGGGCGACGACCGCGCCGAGACCGTTGAACGCCTGTGCGAAAGTGAGGCGCTGCGGGGCGCGCGAAGGGTCGCCGAAGCGCGCGACGTAAGGGTTGGCCGAAGTCTCCAGGAACGCCGCACCGGAGGCGAGAACGAAAAGAGCCAGAAGAAAGGCCTCGTATCGGTGCAGCGTCGCAGCCGGAAAGAACAGCAAGGCCCCCAGGGCATAGAGGCAAAGTCCCGTCAGCAGACCCGCGCGGTAGCCGAAGCGCCTGAGCAGGAGACCAGCCGGCAGCGCCCAGACGAAATAGGCGAGGTAGAACACGAACTGGATGAACCCCGCTTCTCCGCGCGTGAGGGCGAGTGCCTTCTGGAACTGGCGGATGAGGATGTCGTTCAGGTTGTTCGCCAGAGCCCAGGCGAAGAAGACGCTGGTTACCAGCAGGAACCCCGGCCAGAACCCGGCGAATACGAACCGGGCGCGGCTATCGGATGCGCCGGAAGTCGGCGGCCGTCTGTTCGATTGGTCCATCGACAGGGACGTCGACAAGGCTGCCGCCGGGATCGTCTCCATTCTCATCCTCTCCGTCCCGCTTCAGGGACCTTGGCGCCGACACCTTATTGTGTGCAACCGTTATCGGAAAGATTGCGGCTTGCGCATGGTGCGATCGCTCGTTAGATTTTCACATATAGAATAAGCTGTCAAATACGGCAGTGGATAAGAGGACCGCCGATCGATGACATCGGGCGATATCGATGCGCACCAGCATTTCTGGGCTTACCGACCTGCCGATTTCCCATGGATCGGAAAGGGCTCCGGGCTCGACAGGGATTTCGCGCCGCAGGATGTGCGGGACGATCTCTCGGCCTGTGGTATCGTCGGTACGGTGGCGGTCGAGGCCCGGCAGAGCGAGGCGGAAACCCGCCGCCTGCTGGACCTGGCGGCGGACGATGACGGGATCGTCGGCGTGGTCGGTTGGGTCGATCTCATGGCCTCCGATCTGGCCGATCGACTGGAGGCCTTGGCCTGCGAGCCCAAGCTCGTGGGTTTTCGGCACCATGTGCAGGACGAGCCCGATCCCGATTTTCTGAGGAACCCGGTTTTCCGGCGGGGAGTGCGGCAAGTCCTGGAAGCGGGCTATGCCTATGACCTGCTGATCCACGCAGCGCAGCTTGCCGAAGTCCCGGCGTTTCTGGATGCCGTGGGGCCGGGAACCCTGATCATCGATCATGGCGCCAAGCCCCTGATCGCGCCCGATGCATGGGAGCCGTGGGCCAGTCTTATTGCTCAGGTCGCGAGCACTTACCCGGTATTCTGCAAACTGTCCGGGCTCGTGACCCAGGTGCAGCGCCGGGATGGGCGATCGGATGGGAACGAGCCGCCCATCCTGCGCTACATGGAGCACCTGCTCCGCTGCTTCGGCCCGACACGCCTGATCTACGGCTCGGACTGGCCTGTGTGCAATCTCGCGGCCTCCTACCGCGAAGTTCATGCGCTGGCGCTGCGGTTGATGGAGCCGCTCGATCGCGGCGATCGTGACGCGATCATGGGCGGTAACGCGCGGCGCGCCTATCGTCTGGAGCCGGCATCCCGCCACAACGATCCGTCGATCTACCGGGAAACGGCGCCGGGCGGGGCTTCGTAACCCTGCGCCGCCGACAGAATACGATTTCATTCATGCGAGGTAACTGATGAGACTTGCCGGTAAAAGCGCGGTGGTTACCGCTGCGGCCGCGGGGATTGGCCGGGCGATCGCCGAAAGGTTTCTGGCCGAAGGCGCCGTCGTACACGCGGTCGACCGGGACGGAGAGGGGCTGACGACACTGGCGGGCGTGCAGGCTCACGTTCTCGATCTGACCGATCCCGAGGCGATCTCCGTGCTGGCGCGTACTACGGGTCCGTGCGACATCCTGGTGAACTGCGCGGGGATCGTTCACCCCGGCACCCTGCTCGACTGTACCGACGAGCAATGGGCGCAGTCCTTCGAACTGAACGTTACGTCCGCCTTTCGGATGACGCGGGCCTATCTGCCCGCGATGGTGCGCAGCGGCAGCGGTTCCATCGTCAACATCGCCTCGGTCGCCTCCTCGATCATCGGTGTGCGCAACCGGTTCGCCTATGGCGCCAGCAAGGCGGCGGTGATCGGGCTGACCAAGTCCGTCGCGGCCGACTTCGTGGAGGCGGGAGTCCGCTGCAATGCCATCTGCCCGGGAACCGTGGAGAGCCCCTCCCTGCTGGGCCGCATGCGGGCGCAGGCGGAAGCCACCGGCACGAGCTTCGAGGAAACGGTCGGCGCCTTTGCCGCACGGCAACCGATGGGCAGGCTGGGGCAACCGCCCGAGATCGCGGCGCTGGCGGTCTATCTCGCCTCCGACGAGAGCGCCTTCACGACGGGCACGACAGCCGTGATCGATGGCGGGTGGACGGTAGAATGAGCCGAATAACGGGCCTGCGCACGGCCGACATCCGTTTCCCCACCAGTCTTGCGCTGGATGGGTCGGACGCAATGAACCCCGATCCCGATTACTCGGCGGCCTATGTGACCCTGGAAACGGACCATCCGGGAATCGAGGGGCACGGCCTGACGTTCACGATCGGGCGCGGCAACGAGATCTGCGTGGCGGCGATAGAGGCGCTGCGCCCCATCGTGGTGGGTATCGAACTCGACTGGGTAAGGGAAAACCCCGGCCGTTTCTGGCGCCGCATCACGGGCGACAGCCAGTTGCGTTGGATCGGCCCGGACAAGGGCGCGATGCACATGGCTGCCGGGGCGGTCGTGAATGCGGTCTGGGACTGGTGGGCGAAAGTGGAAGGCAAGCCGCTCTGGCGGCTGGTGGCGGACATGAGCCCGGAGGAAATCGTCCGCGTCATCGATTTTCGTTACATGACGGATTGCATCGATCCGCAGGAAGCGCTCGATCTGCTGACGCTGCGTTCTGAGGGCAAGGCGGGGCGGACCGAGCATCTGCTTGAGAACGGTTTCCCCTGCTACACTACGTCCGCCGGTTGGCTGGGCTATCCCGACGACAAGCTGCGCCGACTGGCGCAGGAAGCGGTCGATGCGGGGTTCGATCATATCAAGCTCAAGGTAGGCCGCGATCTCGACGACGACATTCGCCGCGTCCGCATCGCGCGCGAAGTGATCGGCCCGAATCGCAGGCTGCTTATCGACGCGAACCAGATCTGGGAGCGCGGGCAGGCGATCGACTGGATCAAGGCACTGGCCTTCGCCGAGCCGTGGTTCATCGAGGAACCGACCAGTCCCGACGATGTCGAGGCGCATCGCGCCATTCGCGAGCAGATCCGTCCGATCCGCGTCGCCACGGGAGAGATGTGCCAGAATCGTATGCTGTTCAAACAGTTCATCATGCGCGAGGCGATAGACGTGGTGCAGATCGACGCCTGCCGGATCGGCGGGGTCAACGAGATACTCGGCGTGCTGCTCATGGCCGCGAAGTACGATCTGCCGGTATGGCCTCATGCGGGGGGCGTGGGTCTCTGCGAATATGTGCAGCATCTTTCGATGATCGATTATTTGTGCTTTTCGGGAACGATGGAAGATCGGGTGATCGAATATGTCGACCATCTCCACGAGCATTTCGTGGATCCCTGCGTGATCCGTGACGCGGCCTATATGCCACCTGTCCGGCCCGGCTTCTCGATCGAGATGAAGGCGCAATCCATAGCACGATATCGGATGGACTGATGGACCTTGAACTGAAAGGCAAAGTGGTGGTCGTGAGTGGGGGCGGCGCCGGTATCGGCGGCGCGGTATCCCTCGCGCTCGCACGGGAAGGCGCGGTTCCCGCGATCCTGGGACGCAGCCCCCTGGCCGCCGGTTTCGAGGAGGAACTGCGCAGCGTGCAGCCGGACGCCGTCTTCCACCTGCTCGACGTGTCGGACGATGCCGCCTGCCGAGACGCGATCGATCAGGTCGCGGCGCTGGGACGCGGCATCCACGGTCTCGTCAACAATGCCGGCGCGAACGACGGTGTCGGGCTGGAGGCCGGAACGGAAGCCTTCATGGCCTCGGTCCAGGCGAACCTTGGGCATTACTACGGCCTGGCCCATCATTGCCTGCCGCACTTGCGCGAGAGCCGCGGGGCCATCGTCAACGTATCGTCCAAGACCGCGCTGACCGGGCAGGGCAATACCAGCGGCTATGTCGCGGCCAAGGCGGCGCAGCTCGGCCTCACGCGCGAGTGGGCGGCGGCGCTGCTGAAGGATGGAATTCGCGTCAACGCCGTGGTTCCCGCCGAAGTCATGACCCCCCTCTATGCCCGCTGGATCGAGAGTTTCGACGATCCGCAGGCCAAGCTGGCTGAAATCACCGAGCGGGTTCCGCTGGGTCGCCGCATGACGACCGCGGCGGAAGTTGCCGACAGCGTGGTTTTCCTGCTTTCGGCGCGGGCCGGACATACGACCGGGCAATGGATATTCCCCGATGGGGGCTATACGCATCTCGACCGCGTGTTGACGTGATGCAGGAAGGACGAAAATAGTGGGTGGCAGTCGGTCCGGTCGAACGTCCGATGCGAAAGCGGAAAGCGGCAAGCGTAGTTATGCGGCGCCTGCCTTGGAGAAGGGGATCGAGATACTCGAACTCTTCGCGCGCGATCCCGGCGGCCTTACCATCAGCGAGATCGCGCAGCGGCTGAAGCGCTCGATCAGCGAAGTCTTCCGCATCATCATCGTGATGGAGCGGCTCGGATGGCTGCGCAAGGATCCGGCGAACGACCGCTACACGGTGTCCTACCGCGTGCTGGACGTGGCTTTTCGGGCCACACCTGCCCATACGCTCAGCAATGTCGCGGCGCCGATCATGCACCGCCTGTCGGTCGATACCAACCAGTCCTGCCATCTCGTGGTCCGTACCGGCGGCAACGCCACGGTGATCCACCGGCAGGAAAACATGGGGCCGGTCAGTTTCGGGATCAGGCTCGGCACCAGCGTCGACATGATGACGAGCTGCTCGGGGCATGTCCTGCTTGCCTTTACCCCGGTGGAGCGCCGCGCATCCGTGATCGCGGAATTGCCGGGCGCGGCCAGCGCGACGCTTCGCCGTTTGGAAAAGCGCCTCGAAGAGGTGCGCGGGCAGGGCTATGAAATGCAGCCCAGCGCCCGCGCGGCCGGCGTCACCGATATCAGCTTCCCCGTCTTCGGGTTCGACGGCCAGGTGAGCGCGGCACTGACCCTGCCGTTCCTTACCACCATCGACGGATCGCAGCGCAGCGACCTCGATGAAACGCGCCGGATGCTGGGTGAGGCGGCCCGGCGCATTTCGGAAGGGCTGGGGTGGCTGCCGCAATCGGGAAATGTGACAGACTAAAAGGCCTGGAGCGGCCGAGCCGATGCAATCGGATCGGCCGCTCCAGACGACGTCAGACCAGACGGTTCGTGCGGATCAGTTCCCGATACCAGTCGGCGCTGAGCTTGGGCGTGCGCTTCTGGGTCTTGAAGTCGACGTGGTGGATGCCGAACAGCTTGGTATAGCCGTCTTCCCACTCGAAATTGTCCATCAGGCTCCAGAGGAAGTAGCCGGCGATCGGATAACCTTCGCGCGCTGCGCGGTGCATGTGGGTGATATAGTTGCGCAAGTACATGACGCGGTCGGCGTCATAGACCTTGCCGTCCTTCGCCACCGGATCGTCTGCCGAGCATCCGTTTTCGGAGATGTAGAGCTTCCTGGGCTTCCACAACTCGCTGACCAGCCGGATCGACCAGTACAGTGCCTCCGGGCTGACGTTCAGCCAGGGAGAGGCCATGCGCGGGGAGTTGGCGAGGTGGGGCAGGATCTCGTAGCCGCCCGGCGTATCCGCTGCGCGGACGGTGTTGGCGGTGTAGACATTGAGCGAGACGAAATCCAGCGCGCTGCCGATGGCCGCCATGTCTCCGGCCTGGACCTTGGGCGCATCCTTGCCCTGCGCGGCAAGGTAACTGTCGATATAGCGGCCTTCCATGATCGCGGTGAGGAACATGGCGTTCTCCTCGCGCATGGCTTTCCGGGTCGCGTCGATATGTTCTGGCGTCTCGATGGCGGGTACGAAGATCGTGGCGTTGTCGGCAAGGCCGACCTGGGTTCCGGCTTTCGCCTGCGCGCGGATCGCCTGTACGCCGAGACCGTGCGCCAGTACGCCGTGGTGCCGCACCTGGTTTACCTGGTCCATCGGCAGCCTGAGCGCCGGCGCCTTGTTGCCGTTCCAATAGGCGAGATCGGTGAAGCAGCGCAGTTCGTTCACCGTCATGAAATGCTTCACGCGGTCGGACGTCTTTCCTGCCATGAAACCGGCATAGTCGGCAAAGGCCAGCGCGGTGTCGCGCGATTGCCAGCCCCCCTTGAGGCCGGTCGGAAGGTCCCAGTGGAACAGGGTCATGTGAGGTTCGATACCCGCTGCGAGCAGGCCGTCGATCAGGCGGTTGTAATAGTCGAGGCCATTCTGGTTCGGCTTGCCGCTGCCGCTGGGGAAGATGCGCGACCATGCGACGGAGAAGCGATAGGCCTTTACGCCCAGCGCCTTCAGCAGCGCGATATCCTCGGCATAGCGATGGTAGCTGTCGCAGGCGACATCGCCGTTGCTGCCGTCCGCGATCTTGCCCGGGGTATGGGCATAGGCGTCCCAGACAGTCTCGCCGCGCCCGTCTTCCTTCACGGCACCTTCGATCTGGTAGGAAGCCGTGGCGCAGCCCCACAGGAAGTCAGCCGGGAAGGAGAGCGCGTCTTTCGCGTACGCCGCTGCGGTTCCAGGCCCGGTTCCGGTCCCAGGCGCCTGTGCCGCAGCCGCCCGCCCGCCGAGGGCCGCGCTCAGCGTGGCGGCGCCCAGTCCCAGCCCCAGTTCGCGGCGATTGATGCCCGTCATTGTCCTGCTCCTCGTGTCGTTTCGTTCGGGCTCATCACACGGACCAGACCGGAAACCGATTGCCCGGTGGGCAATTTGCTCTTGCTGGTCAAGGTTCCTGCGGCCTGGTTCCACACCAGTTCCGCCTTGCGGCCGTCGTTCTTGCGATAACCGTTGGTCGTGCCGTCATCGTCATAGAGCGTGAAGCGACCGTCCGCGCCGGGATAGACGCGGATGCTCTCGATCGCCTGGGTTTCGGCGGTGGACTTTACGGCAGCGCCCATGGGCACGATCGATCCGGCCTTCACGAACAGGGGAATGCGCGCAATCGAGGCATCGACTTCCACGCTTTGCCCGCCTTCGTAGCGCTGGTTCGTCCAGTAGTCATACCAGGCGGTGCCGACGGGAAGGTAGACCGTCTTGCGGGTCTGTCCCTGCTCGGTCACCGGCGCCACCAGGAAGGCGGGGCCGAACATGTATTCGTCGCCCAGCGTCGCGGCCTTGGGGTCGTTCGGGAAGTCCATGAACAGTGCCCGCATGAACGGCGTGCCGGTTTCGTAGGTATGCCGCCCCAAGGAATAGATATAGGGCATGAGCGCGTAACGAAGGCGCAGGTAGTCCGCCAGGATCGGCTCGGCCGCGGTGCCGTATTCCCAGATCGCGGTGGCGGGGCGCTGGCCGTGGATGCGCAGTGTCGGCGTGAAGACGCTGTACTGGAACCAGCGCACGAAGAGTTCGGGATAGTCGGGATAGTCCGGTGCCATCGCCGTCGCCCCGGCGGGGTCCACCAGCACGGGATGCTCCGCCTTGGGGCCGCTCGGCCATTGCCAGCCGCCGATGTCGCTGCCCCAGTAGGCCAGCCCCGAAGCCGTGAAGTTCAGCCCGGTCGGAACCTGACGGCGCAGCGCTTCCCAGGTCGATTTGACGTCGGACGACCAGAACAGGCTCCCGGTCCGCTGGGAGCCGAGATAGGCAGCGCGCGAAAGGATCATGTTGCGCAAGTTGGGCCGGTCCCGTGCCGAGCCTTCCGCTGCACCGGTCGTATGCACGAGCGGGAAGAGATTGTGATAGCGGTCGCCGGAACCGATGGAGTAGAAGTATCCGTCGGGGATCAGGTCGGGCTCGGTCTCGTCCAGCCAAAGCCAGTCGAAACCCTGGCTCAGGATGTTGTCGCGCACCGTATTCCAGAACCATGCGCGTGCATCGGGATTGGTGCTGTCGATCAACGCACCGGCACGGTCGAACCGCATCGGCAGACCGTCCACCGGCTTGCCCTCCTTGTCCTTGAGGAACCAGCCTTTGCCCTCCAGCGTGTCGAAATAGCGCGATTCCCGTTCGAAACGCGGCCAGACGCTGATGATCGAGCGCATTCCCAGCGATTTGAGGCGGTCGTTCATGCCCTTGGGATCGGGGAAGAAGGTGCGGTCGATGTCGATCTGGCCCATGCGCGTCCAGTAGAACCAGTCCAGCACCATCACGTCGAGCGGATAGCCGCGCTGGCGATAGCCGTCGGCGATGCCGAGCAGTTCCTGCTGGGTTTCGTATCGGGCCTTGCTCTGGATAAGGCCGAAACCCGCCTTTGGCGGCAGGGGCGTGGCGCCCGTCAGCCGGGCGTAACCGGCATAGAGATCGTCGCTGGTATTGCCGGTGATGACGAAGAAGGAGACCCGCTCGCCCACTTGCGATTGCCAGCGGGTGGCCGAGTGAAGGCCGGGCCAGACCAGGGTTCGGGACGGGTTGTCCCAAACGATGCCCCAGACTTTGCCATTGCCCTTGCGGGTGACCATGAACGGCACGCAGACGGTTTCTCCGGCAGGCGCGTCATAGTAATGGGCGCAGTCGATCTGGCGGCCCTTCAGGTCCAGAGTGCCTTCCTGGTTCTGGCCAAGTCCGAAGTAGTGCTCGTCGGTAGCGGCTTCGAAAGAGGCTCCGACCTTGAAGGTCTTCTCGCCGTTGACGGTGACGGGGGCCATTTCCCAGCCGGACATCCTGGTCAGCAGCTCGCCCTGACCGTCACGGATGGCAAGGCTGACCGGCGGCAGAGAGGGCGCGAAGTAGCGCTCCATCTGCGTGGGCGCCTTGGGCCAGGGCTTGGTATCGACGGTCAGGCTGAGCGCGGCGGAGGAGAAGACATCGCCTTCGGAGGTGCTGCTGTGATTCCAGCCGGTGTCGTCGGGTTTGGCATTGGGGCCTTCACCCGGAGCCGCTTCGGCCAGTTCGGGGTCGAGCGCGATGGTAACCCGCACGATATTGGGCGCGTAAGGCTCCACGGCCACGCGGGTGCCGTTGCGGTCCAGCAGGGCCATCGGCGCCGCGAATGCGGGTGATGCCAGGCCGAGGCAACATGCTCCCGCCACACCGGCCAGGATACGGGCCTTGAAGTTTCCTGCCATCATTCGTCTCATCCCTGTTTGATTGCAGTGTTCAGGAGCAGTCGGCGCCTGTCGATCGATAATGAGAGTAAGAAAGTACTGGGCCTTTACAGCCTCTTTCCGAAAGCCTGTTCCATGGCCCGCTCCGCAATGGGTGCCATGACGGCGTAGCCGTTGTCGAGAGGATGGACACCGTCTTCCGTGAAATGCGCAGCCATTACCCCTTGGCGTCGGTCAGGGGCGAACAACAGTCGGCATGAACGGTCCATCGATCCTCTCCGATTTCCGCTCCGATGTTCTTTGCCGACCGGTTTCGGAATTGCCATGCCTCATCCAACATAATCCACCTATGAAAGCAATTTTTATATTTCACAATATTTCGATTGGGAGTAATGAGTCGGACATCGTTCGCATTCGAGCTGCACGGAAAGACCCGCTAGCTGCAAAGGCCGGGCAAAGCGTCACGCCGGGCGGGCGATATGGATTGTGAGGATGCGCTCCGGTCAGGAGCCAGGGAGAGGAAGTCCATGAGGACGATTGTTCAGGCATCGCGCCGCGCGCGTCTGCTCGCCGGCATTTCTGCCGCGACTGCGGCGCTGGCAATGATCGCACCGGCGAGTGCGCAAGAGACCGCACCGGATCAGGGAAGCGGCGCTGGCACCGCGCAAGTGGGCGAGGCCGAGGCGCAGGACATCATCGTCACCGGTGTGCGTGCCAGCCTCAGCAGCGCGCAGTCCATCAAGCGCAATTCCGATGTCATCGTCGATTCCATCGTGGCCGAGGACATCGGCAAGCTGCCGGATCGCAACGTCGCAGAAGCGCTTCAGCGCATTACCGGCATCCAGATCCAGCGCAGTTTCGGTGAGGGCAGCTCGGTCTCCATCCGCGGCCTCAGCCAGGTGCGCACCGAAGTGAACGGCCGCGACGTGTTCACCGCCAACGGCGGCCGCACGCTGAGCCTGGAGGACGTGCCTTCCGAACTGCTGGCGGGGGTGGATGTCTACAAGAACCCGTCTGCCGACCAGATCGAAGGTGGCATCGGCGGTCTCATCAACCTGCGCACGCGCAAGCCCTTCGATTTCGACGGTTTCAAGGCTTCGGCCAGCGCCAGCATCAACTATTACGACCTTTACGGAAAATCGACGCCGCAGGCCAACCTGCTGCTGTCGGATCGCTGGGATACCGGTATCGGTGAAATCGGCGTAATGGTGGACTTCGCCTATCAGAAGACCGCATTCCGGCAAGACCAGATCTCCAGCCAGCCCTTCTACGAACTCGACCAGTCGCTCGACGCGAACGGCAATCCCAACGACGCGACAGACTATGCGGTGGCCGCCGGTCTAGGCCGTCTCGGCAAGGACACCTACATGCCCCACGGCGTGGGCATAGGACAGTATCTGGGTGACCGTCGGCGCCTTGGGATCGACGCGGCGGTGCAGTGGAAGCCGACCGATACCCTGCTGTTCACCGGCGAGTATGTTCGTTCCGATTACAAGTTCCAGTACGGCGACTACAGCTTCTTCGCCTATACCGGCGACAATCCGATCACGCCGGACTACACCCAGCCCTTCAGCTTCGATGACGACGGCAATTTTCGCAGCGGCACTTTCGTGAACGTGCCGATCGATTCCAACACCAGTCTCGAACGGCGCAAGTCGGTGACCAACGACTTCTCGCTCAACATGAAGTGGACCCCGACCAACAACCTTACGGTAAACGGCGATTTCCAGTATATTCGCGGCACGACGGACGGCCAGCGTTCGATCGTGATCCTTCATTCCAATGCCGAGCGACTCTACCAGGTGGTCGGCAGCGGGGTGCCGACCATGGACATCCTGCCGGACAACGATCCGACCAACGGCAACGGCTCGGTGACCGACGTGGCCAATTACGCGCCGCTCGGCGGCGGTTACCTCGATCACATCGAACGTTCGGTAGGCAAGGAATATGCAGGCCGGCTGGATGCGGAGTACCGCTTCGACGGCGGATTCCTTCGCTCGATCTCGGCGGGACTTCGCTATACCGATCGCTCCGCCGTCACCGATTCCAGCACATATGCCTATTACGGCACGACGGCGCTGGCCGACAATCTCTACGAAGTCCATCCGTTCCGTGGAGACCTCTATCGCGGTTATCAGGGCGTGCCGGACGGCGGCGTCTTCTTCAGCCGCGGCATCGTGCTGGACTACGATGCGACGCGCCAGGCCCTGGCACCCTATGTCAGCGATTCACAGCGGCAGGCCTTGCTCGACGGTGTCAGCTACGTCCCCAGCGACCGTAATACGCAGGGTGAGAAGACCTACACGGCCTACGGCCTCGCCAAGTTCGATTTTGCGGATTCCGGCTTCCCGCTGGACGGCAATATCGGCGTGCGGGTGATCAAGACCAAAGTCTCGACCGACGGGTTTATCGTCCAGACGCCGCAAGCCATCATCGATGGACAGCCGGGCAACGGCCCGATCTCCTATGTGCCGCTCGGCGTCAATTCCAGCTACACCAAGGCCTTGCCCAGCCTCAACTTGCGCTATCACTTCAACGACAAGCTGCAATTGCGCCTGGCCGCGTCGAAGGGGCTGACCCGGCCGGACTTCTCGCAGCTCAATCCCAACATCAATATCGTCGAATTCAATTCCGGCAGCGGGCTGCGTACCGCTTCAAGCGGCAATCCGTTCCTGAAGCCGCTCGAGGCCAATCAGTTCGACGCTTCGCTGGAATGGTACTTCTCGCAGACGGGCTCGCTCTACGGCGCGGCCTTCTACAAGAAGGTGGACGGCTTCATCGCCAACATCACCAGCACCGAGACTTACGATTTCGGCAACGGTCCGTTCAACGTCGACGTGACACGCCCGCTGAACGGTGACAACGGCAAGATCAAGGGCTTCGAGATCGGCGGCAATACCTTCTTCGATTTCCTGCCCGGCTGGCTGTCCGGCTTCGGCGTCCAGGCGAACTTCACTTACGTCGATAGCAAGGCGCCAAGCCCCGATGCAGCCGACAACGAGGGCAACAAGCTGTCGGTGCCGCTCGAACTGCTTTCCAAATACAGCTACAACCTGATCGGCTTCTACGACCGCGGGCCGCTCTCGGCGCGTGTCGCCTACAACTGGCGCAGCAAGTATGTCGTGACCACGCGCGGCAACGGCAGCGGCAATCTGCCGATCTTCAACGACGCACGCGGCCAGCTCGACGCATCGATCACGTATACCGTGACGCCCAACTTCGCGCTGACGCTGGACGGCGTGAACCTGACGAATACCGAGAACCGGACCTACTACGGCATTGCAAGCAGGCCGCAGTCCAACGTTCTGAACGATCGCCGCATCAGCCTGACGGCGCGTCTGACTTACTGATCTGCCTTGCGGTGACGACTTCGCCTGCTACCGCTACGAACATGCCGGTAGCAGGCGAAGTGTGAGAAAGAGTGCCATGCGAGAGGTTCTGCTCATAGATCTGGAGGACGAAGCCGAGGCCATTGCGCGCTATGAGGCCTGGCATGCTGCCGGCGCCGTACCGGGTGCGGTGGTGGGCAGCATATGCGCCGCCGGGATCTCCGACATGGAGATCTATCGCAGCGGAAACCGGCTGGTCATGGTGATGGAAACCGATCCGGGCTTCGATCCGGCTGCGAAGGCTGCGGCGGATGCGGCCGATCCTGCGGTGCAGGAATGGGAGACACTGATGGACAGCGTCCAGCGCCCGCTCTCCTGGGGCAGCGCCGAGAGCAAGTGGACGGCGGCTACGCGCATCTTCTCCCTTCAGCAACAGACGTCCGGCAAAGGCTGATCAAGGCTCCGGCCGATCAGCGCCCCTGGCCGAGGCCGGTGGCCGCCCAGTAGATTCCGCCCATGAGGTGGGAAAGATACTGCGGATCGCGGTAGGCTTCGCCGTTGTGGCCCAGCGTGGTGACGAAGACGCGGCCCTTTTCATAGCGATGGAACCAGGCGACGGGATGGTCCTTGCCCATTGGCCTGGCGACTTGTCCGGGCCAGATGCGGGTCGGGTCGTAGCTTGTCTCGTCGATGCCCAGCACGGTTTCGATCCTCACGCCGTGCGGATTGGAGGTGACGTAGAACTCGTCGCTCCAGATCCAGCGCTGCGGCAGGCCGAAAGTGGCCGGGAAGCGGGGATCGACCGTGGTTACCACCCCGGTCTGGAGCATCGGATGTATCACGAAGCTGCGGCCGACCAGTTTCTCGTACCAGGGCCAGTTGTCCGGCGGCATTATCAGTGCGCGGTGAACGACGATCGCATTGCCGCCGCCCTGCATGTAGCGTTCGAAGTTCCGCCGCTGCGCCGCGTTCAGTTCCTCTCCGGGGGTGTTGAGGAACATCACGGCGGCATATTGCCGCAGGTCGCCCTCGAACTTGGTCGGATCGTTGGTGAAAGTCAGGTCGAAGTCGTGGATCCGGGCCAGATGTTCCAGGCTGTCGCGCGCGATCGGAATATATTCGTAGTGGTACTTGTTCGCGATGGCGAGCACGAGCAGCCGGTACTGCGGGTCTGCCCAGGCGCTTGCCGGGCACAGGAGTGCCAGCAGCACCAGCAGCGCGCGGAGGGCGCGCCTCACTGGCCGATCCTTGCGGCATAGAGCGCGTGGTGCGTCAGGATGTAGAGCGTCCCACGATCCGCGCCGCCCAGCACCAGCTGAAGGGGACGTTCGGGCACGTCGATCCGTCCGATTTCCTGTCCCTCCGGCGAATAGACGAAGACTTGTCCATTGGCGACATAGACCCGGCCCCGGGCATCCTTGGCCACGCCTTCGCCGCCGCGCTCCGCGAAGGGCTTGAGCCCGGTCAGGGTTCCACCCGCACCGACCACGCCGCTATAGGTCCGGTTTTCCGAGGCATTGGTCACGAACACGCGTTCGCCCGGCTTGCCCTGGATGAAACCGTAGCTGTCCAGCGAGTCCGAGAAACGCAGGCCGCGATGATCGGAGGGGCCCTGTGCGAAGACGCGCCAGGCGGGAAGGATCACGCTGCCGTCCGGCGAGGCATATTCCTGGGCCTGGGGCCTGGCCATGTTGCGGGTGAACATCTCTGCCAGCGTGGTGAACTCGTAAGTTCGGGGATCGATCTGGTCCTTGAATTCGCCATTGATCCACCAGTTTACCGGAAGCACCGTGACGGCACTGCCCGGTTTCCCGGCCGGGCGGGGCGCGATTATCGTCAGTTCGGTATCGGGCGATCCGGGCTTGAGGCTGTAGGCCGTTCCGTTGCGCCCGAAGGAGGACAGGACGAGAAGATTGCCCGAGCGGTCCACCGTCAGGTTCACCGGATCGAGCGCGGCATCGCGCACGATCTCCAGCTTGCCGCTTTCCGACCAGCTCCAGATCCGCTGGAACTGACGGTCGATGAAGTAGAGCTTGCCTTGCGCATCCACGGCGCCGCCGCCGATGGAATGGAAGCCATCGGCCAGCTTGTCGACGCGCGCGCCTTCGAAGGTGACGGGCGCGACGGGCTCCGGCGCGGCCTTGACGTCCAGCACGGCGAACTCGCGTTCGCGCACGTCCAGGCCGTGCGTCACGTCGCGAAGTGCGTTCTCGAACGGGAACTTGGTCAGGCGCAGGAAGGTGGCGCAGCCGTTCTCATCGCAAGTGCCGAGCCCGCTTTCGGCGTTCACGTGGACGTTGCGGAAGCGGATGTCCTGCGAATTGTAGAGCGTGACCGCGGCGGGCGCGGCCTTGCGGGTGCGGGTGACGCGGTAGGCGTGGAGATTGGCGACCAGGATATTGCTGGAATCGCGGATCTCCAGCGCGACCGCATCGCCGCTCTCCCCGGCTTCGCCTTCGGTCTGCGGGGCGAGCAGTTCCCAGTTGGAGACGCGGTTGAGCCCGATCTCGGTGCGGACGTGATGCTCGACGGAAGCCTGGATGATCCGGCCGGGGGTCGCGGTGTCGGAAATCAGGATGCCGGGATGGGCAAAGGTACTGGGGCTCCAGATATTGGCAAAAGTACCGCCGCCGCCCTGGGTGACCCAGAGGCTGGCATATTGGCCGTCCCAGCGGCGGGAGGCGTCGGGGTCGGCGGTGGCATTGTTGTTGTAGGGATCGGTGCGGGTGCCGTCGAAACGATTGGTGCCGTGGCCGCCCTGGAACTTGACGTCATTCACCATCGAACGGGCGCCCGCCTTCCACAGCAGGGCCGTGGCGCGGGGGTTGTTGCCATTGGTATCGAGCCCGATCCCGGCGACGATCGCTTCCCCGCCGGCCGCGCTTTCCACCAGCGCTTTCGGCGCGCCGATCCCGGCATAGGCAGGCGAACCGTCGGGCAGGACGATCTGGGTGAGGCTGGGATGGAGGCCGATCAGTACGCTATCGGGGCGCAGGCGCAATGTCTCGCTGACCCTGTAGAACCCGGAAGGAAGGTAGACCACGCGGTGCGTGTCGATCGCTTTCTGGAGGGCGGCGGTGTCGTCGCTCCTGTTGTCGCCCCTGGCGCCGAGGCTGCGGACGTTCACCCAGTCGGAGACCGGCGGCAGCGCGCGGATGGCCGAGGTTGCGGCGGCGGGCAGGGCCGATATTGGTGCCGCGTCCATCTGCGTGCGATACTCGCCCATCTTGCCGAATGCCGGCAGCGTCAGTCCGTGCGTGAACGAGGCGACCTTGTAGCTCTGTCCCGTGCCGGGAACCGTTTTGCCGCTTTCGCGGAAGCGGGCGAAAACCGGCGTGCGCGAGGCCAGCGCATTCTGGAAGCCGACCTGGGTATAGACGTTGTTCTCGTTGGAGACGATCACGCCCGCCTTCGAGACGTTTTCGAACCGCACGTCCTGGCCCCAGAGCCAGTCGCCGTAGCCCTTGTCTATCTCGATGCCGACGGGCGTGTCGCGGATCGAGACGTTGAGCAGGGTCAGCCCGGCTTCATGCTCGCGAATGGCGGCGTCGCGCTGGCCTTCGAATGTGGAATCGACCAGGGCGAAGGGCCAAGCGGGGGAAGGCTTCTCCGCGAGGATGCCGTAGCGGCCGCCGCGAAAGTGCAGGTCTTCGGCCTCGTTGGCGACATGGTAGAGCCCGGCCAGACCGGATCCGATGTCGAAATCGGCATGGCTGACGAAGCTGTGCTGGGCCGAGTGGAAGCGAATGGCGGTGGCGGCGGGATTGCCGTCGAGGATGCGGAAATCGATATTGCCGAGCGCGGAGTAGAACGTGCCGGGATTGGCGTCGGCCACGTCCTTGTTGAACGGCACGGAGCCGGGCGGCGGGAAGGCCACTTCGCGCGCGTCCTTGGGATCGCGTTCCCGCGCGGAGCCAGCGAAGACGAGCATGTGGCCCACCCCGCGCTGGAAACCGGGCGTCTTCGCGCCGAGCACGATGACCGGGCGTTTTTCCCCGATGCCGAAGATGCGCACGCCGGGCCAGAGGAACAGGGTGCGGCTGATGCGGTAGGTGCCCTGCGGCAGGAACACGATGCCGCCGCCTACGCCTTTGCCTGCAGGGCCTTGCGCGGCCTTGTCGATCGCCTGCTGGATCGCGGCGGTATCGTCCGTGCGTCCGTCGCCCTTGGCCGTCACGGTGACGGCGGAGGGATCGTCCGGCATGGCGGTATAGACGGAAGGGGATGCGGCAATCGGCACGGCCGCCATAAGGGCCAGTATCGCCGTCGAGGCTCCCAGGATCGCGCGCATCGGTAGTTTTCTCCGTAGTATCGGCGGTATTATTATCGTCGTCCCGGACTTGCTCCGGGACCGCTGGCCGGAAACGGCCTCGCTCAGTATGATAGCGCTATCACATTGGCGCCAGCCCGCAAGGTGGGCTGTCACCGCCAGCGGTCCCGGAGCAAGTCCGGGACGACGCCGACGGCAATGCAGGCTTAGAAATTGAAGCGGATGCCCGCGCGGTAGATCCGCCCCAGGGTGTCGTAGAGCGCCGGGTTGACGTCCAGCCCGGTATTGGTCTGCGGCGAAGCAGTGGGATCCTTGTCGAACAGGTTGTCGATCTTTCCGTAGAGCTGCAGGTTCTCGTTGAACTTGAAGGTAGCACCGATGTCCACATAGAAAGCGCCCTTCATCGTGTTGTAGTCGATGGTCGGGTGGTTACCGGTGGAGGCCGGGCAGGACGTCTGGCAGACCACGTACTGGTTGCCGAAAGTACCGTCGCTGATCCAGCGTTCCTGTACGGTGAAGCTGAAGCGGTCGCTGTCGTAAGTCTGCACGGCCAGCCACTTCCAGTCGGGCGTGGCACCGGCGTTGTTGCCGGCCTGGTCGATCGGATCGACCCCGGCGATACCGGCGCTAACGATGAACTTCTGGATGTGCGTGGCCAGTGCGCGGACGGTGAAGTTGCCCGGCAGGCCCAGCGGCTGCTGCCACTGGTAGCTGGCCTCGATATCGAAGCCGCTGGTCTTCCACGAGGCGAGGTTGAACGGCTGGACGTTGACGAAGTTGGTGCCCTGTGGCCCGTCCAGCTGGAAGCCGCCGCAGAAGGCCTGGTTGCCGTCGAAGCAGAAACGCACGATCTGGTCGGCGGAGAGGGTGGAGACCACGCCGTCCAGCTTGATGTGGTAGTAGTCGAACGAGAGGCTGAGGCCCGGCAGCCACGAGGGACGCGAGAGCACGATGCCCAGTTCGGTGTTGCGCGCCACTTCCGGCTTCAGGTCGGGGTTGCCGATCGTGTTCTGGAAGATCTGCACCGCCTGGTTGCTGAACGGGTCGTTGAAGTTCGGCACCGTGGTGACGGTGGGCGCGGCGAACAGTTCGGAGAGGTTGGGCGCGCGTACGTCGCGCGAGGTGACCGCGCGCAGGCGGATGCCGTCGAGCGGGGTGTCCCAGGTGCCGCCGACCTTCCAGGTCCAGACGGTACCCGAAGTGCTGTAGTGCGTGGCACGGGCGGCGCCGTTCAGGTTGGCGCGGCCGAAGTCGTCGCTTTTGAGCAGCGGCAGGTCGACTTCCAGGTAGCCTTCGTAGACATCGTACTTGCCGCGACCGTTCTTGTAGTTGCCTGCCGCCCAGTTGCTGCCCAGCGTGGAATTGAGCAGCGGATCGGCCGGATAGTCCGGGCTGTTGGGGCTGATATCGGAAACGCCCGCGCCATAGGGGTCGGCGTTCACGCGGTAGAATTCGCGGCGGTATTCGCCGCCGAACGCTACCGAAACCGGACCTGCCCAGGAATCGAAGGGATTGCCCGAGAAGTTGGCGCTGAGAACGTCCTGCGTCAGCTTGGTATGCTGGAACGGGCCGTTTTCGTGCGGCGCGACATAGGCGAGGGCGGAAGCGGAAGGTGCGAAGTTGCCGAAGATGTTGATCGGCTGGCAGCCATTGGCCCGCGCCACCGGATCGGCACAGACGATGGCGCCGTCCAGCGCGATCGCATTGGTCCCGGCCACGTAGCGGTTCTGGAGCACGATGTCGCGGACGTTGATGTCCGAGATGGTGATGCCGTGTTCGTAATAGGCGTCGTAGTTCCAGTTCGTGCCCACCAGATCGAAGGCACCCTTCAGGCCGCCGACGAAGCGGTACTGCTTGCGGTTGGTATAGACGCGGGGATCGGGGAACGAGGCATTGGCACTCCCGAATCCGAAACTGGTGATCCCGGCGGTTGCGCAGCGGTCGCGCACGAGCTGCGGCAGGAACGGATTGGCGCACTGTACCGTCAGCGAACCCCGGTTGTATCCGGGGCTGGGCTGGTTGTTGGTCTTCACTTGCGCGATGTTGACGGTGACGTAGGCTTCGTTGTTGTCTGCGAAGTCGTAGCCGATGCGGCCATAGCCGTTGATGCGCTCCAGTGCGGACTTGAGCGAGGCGCCCGATCCCGGCGCGCCGGAAAGATCCCCGCCTTCGCAGAAGCTGTTGCCGCGGAAGCAGTTGCTGACCTGCCCGTTGCCCAGCGGCTGTCCGTTCGAGCCGTAGTCGAAATTGTAGGGCGTGCCGTTGGCGTCGAAGGCAATGCCCTGGAGCGGGCCGTTGTTGATGAGGCCGTAGCGGGCATATTGGTAGGGCTGCGCATAGTCGCGGTAGTTGAACTGGGGCAGGCCATTGTTGGTCTGACCGGTGTTCATCAGCGTGGTCGCGCGATACCAGTCGCGGCTGCCTGCAAGGTCGGTGCCGAAATCGCCCGCGCCGACGCCGCCTTCATGGTCGTACTCGCCGCTGACGACGACATGGAGGCGGTCGTCGAGGAACGACTTGCCCCAGGCCGCCTGCACCAGCGCGGTCTCGTCATCGCCGTACTTGGTGATGCTGCCGAGGATATTGCCCTTGAACCCTTCGAACCGGGTGTCGGTGATGAAGTTGACGACACCGCCCACGGCATCGGAACCGTAGGAGGCGGAGGCGCCGCCCGTTACCACGTCCACGCGCTTGACCAGCAACTGCGGAAACATGGAAATGTCGGGCACGCCGGTCACGTTGGCGCCGACCACGCGCTGCCCATCGAGCAGGGTCAGGGTGCGGATCGGCTGGAGGCCGCGCAGGGAGAAAGAGCTGAGGCCCTGCTGTCCGCTCGATGTGCTGAAGGTGCCGGTGGAGGCGCCGGTAGAGCCCTGGAGCGAGGGCAGCTGCGCGATCGTGGTGAAGATGTTGGGCTGCGCATTGGCGGTGATCTGCTCTTCGCCGATCACCGTCGTGGGCGTCGGCGCGTTGAAGCCGCTGGTGGTGATGCGCGAACCGGTGACCACGATTTCCGAGGCCTGACGCTCGGAAACGGGTTCGGCCGGGGTCTCTGCCGGAGCAGGCGGCTGTGGGCTCTGTTCCTGAGCGTGAGCCGCGCCTGCAAGCGATACGGCGACGAGCGCGACGAGGCTGGCCCCGGCGCGCTGGTGGTGCATGATGGTCCTCATTTTCATCGATCCTTCCCCTCTTCCTTCCCGGCCGTCTCTTCCCAGGGCGGCCGTACTATTCGTGTGATCTGGTGCGGCGCGGTCACGGATGCGCGGCGTAAAGTGCATTGTGCGTCAGGATGAACAGCGTGGCGCCGTCGGCGCCGCCGAACAGGATCTGCAGCGGGCGGTCGGGCACATCGATCCGGCCCTGCTGCCTGCCGTCGGGCGCGTAGACGTAGATCTGGCCGTTCGCGACGTAGACCCGGCCCTGCCGGTCCACCGCGACGCTCTCGCCGCCGCGATCGGCGAATGGCTTGAGGTCCTGCAGGGCCCCACCCTGGCCGACCGCGGCGCTGTAGGTCCTGTTCTCGGAACCGTTGGTGACGAAGATCCGCTCGTTCGCACGACCGGAGATCAGACCGTTCGCGTTGAGGCTGTGGGACCAGCGCCAGCCGACATGATCGGTAGGGCCCTGCTGCCAGACGCGGAAGGCGGGCAGCGCCAGGCTGCCGTCGGGCGAGACATATTCCTGCGCCTTGGCCGCACCGGCATCCTGCGCGAACAGTTCGGCCAGGGTGGTGAACTGGTAGGTCTTGTGATCGAGCTGGTCGCGGAACTCGCCGTTGACCCACCAGTTGACCGGAACCAGCGTCCGGGCGGCGGACCCAGCCCTGCCGCGCACCGGGGTCGGGGCGATCACGGTCATCTGGTCCTTGGGACCGGCCGGATCTATCGAATAGACACCGGCCTTTGCGCCGAGCGAGGACAGCACCAGCAGGTGGCCGGATGCATCGACGGCCAGGTTCACCGGGTCGAGCGCATTGTCGCGCACCACTTCCAGCCCGCGCTCGCCTGTCCAGCGATGGATGCGCTGGAAGCGGCGGTCGATGAAGTAGAGCGCGCCCTTGGCGTCGGTCGCCGCGCCGGAGATCGACCAGAAGCCGTTGGCCAGCTTCTCCACGGGCACGGACGATGCCGCAGCGGCGGCAGCGGTGCCGCTTTTTGCGACGTCGAGGCTGGCGAACTCGCGCTCGCGCACGACGCTCTTGCCGGTCACGTCCTCAATGGCGTTGTCGAACGGGTACTTGCTGGCGCGCAGGAAGGTGCCGCAGCCTTCGTCGTCGCAGGTGGCATAGCCGCTCTCGGCATTGACGTGGACGTTGCGGAAGCGGATCTCGCCGGAATTGAACAGCTTCGCGGCGCTGCGTGCCGGGTGGTAGCTGCGGGTCACGCGATAGGCATGGTAGTTGGCGAAAAGGAGATTGCGCGAATTGCGGATCTCCAGCGAGACGGCGTCCGGGCCGTCGCCCACTTCCTGTTCGGTCTGGGGGGCCAGGAATTCCCAGTTCTGCACGTTGTCGAGCACGATCTCGTTGCGGGCGTGATGCTCTACCGACATCTCGTAGACATGGCCGGGGGTGCTGGTATCCGTCACCATGAGACCGGCCTGCGCGAAGGTATTCGGGCTCCACACGTCCGCAAAAGTGCCGCCGCCGCCGTCGGTCACCCAGATGCTGGGATATTGCGCGTCCCAGCGCCCGTCCGCGACGGGATCCCCGCTGCGGGCGGAAAGCGAACCCAGCGGCTTGCCGTCGGCGGTTGGAGTGCCGCCGCCGCCCATGATCTTCACGTCCTCGACCAGGCTGTTCTCGCCCGAGCGCCAGAGGAGGGCGGCAGCGCGCGGATTGACGCGGCCGGTGAACAGGCCGAGGCCCGAGACGATATTGTCGCCGCCGCGCGGGCTTTCGAGGATCGGCAGAACCGCGCCGAGACCGGCATGGGCGGCATTGCCGTCCGGGATGGGGATGTAGAGCTGCGTCATTGCCGGATGGAGGCCGATCAGCACGCTGTCCGGCCGCAGGGTCAGGCGGTTGGTCACCTTGTAGAAGCCCGCGGGGAAATAGAGCACGCGGTTCGCGTCGATGGCGCGCTGGATCGCGGCGGTATCGTCGGCCTTGCCGTCGCCCATTGCGCCCTGGCTGCGCACGTCGACCCATTCGTTCATCGGCGGCAGATCGCGGATCGCACCCTTGCGTGGTGCGGGCAGGGCGGAAAGGCTCTCGATCTCCGCTTTCGTCGCATAGGCCCCGTCGCTGCCGAGCGCGGGGACGGCGAGGCCGTAGGAAAAGTCCGAAACCTTGTAGGCGGGGCCCTTGCCTGCAACCGTTCGCCCGCTGTCCCGGAAGCGGGCGAAGACCGGCGTGCCGCTGGCGAGGGCATTCTCGAAGCCGATCTGGGTGAAGACATTGTTCTCGTTCGAGATGACGACGCCTGCCTTGCTGACGTTCTCGAACCGGACGTCCTTGCCCCAGAGGCTGTCGCCGTAACCGCGATCGACCTCGATTCCGACCGGCGTGTCGCGGATGAGGACATTGACCATGGTCAGCCCCACCTCGTGTTCGCGGACGGCGGCATCGCGCTGCCCGTCGAAGCTGGAATCGAGCAGGGTGAACTGCCAGGCGGGAGACGTCTTCTCGGTGACGATGCCGTAGCGGCCGCCGTGGAAGTGGACGTTCTCGATGACGTTTCCGGCCTGATAGACCCCGGCGAAGGCCGAGCCGAGGCGAAAGTCCATGTGGCTGAGGAAGGCGTGCTGGGCCATGCGGAAGCGCACGCCGGCAGCGGCCGGGTTGCCTTCGCCGATCTCGATGTCGAGATTGCTCATGGCGGAATAGAACGTGCCGGAATTGGCGTCCCGCACCGTCTTGTCGCGGGGGACGACGGTTGGCACCGGGACGGGTACCTTGCCGACGGCGTATTGATCGTCCCCGGCGAAGACGATCATCGTCGAGACGCCCTTCTGGAAGCCCGGCGTGCGCGGCGCCAGGAATATGGTCGGGCGCTGCTGTCCCACGCCGTAGATCCGCACGCCCGCAGGCACCACCAGCGAGCGGGTGATGCGGTAACGGCCGGTAGGCAGGAAGACCATGCCGTGGCCGCCTGCGTCACGGGCCATGGCGCTGGCATTGTCCAGGGCCTGCTGGATCGCGGCGGTATCGTCGGTCCGCCCGTCGCCCACGCCCTTGACGGTGACGGCGCGGGGTTCGCTCGGGGCGACAGGGAATACGGAAGGGCCGGGCGCGGTTTCGGCAGCGTGGGCGCTACCTATGGGAACACTGGCCATGGGAACACCGGCCATGGGAACGAGTGCGCTTGCCGCCAGCAAGGCCGCTACCATTTCGCTGCGTCCGATCATTGCCGCCTCCCTGTCGGTTCTCTCTCGCGCATTGTGCTAACCGGAGCGGGCGGGCTTGGCACTTGCGACAAAGGTCGTAGTTCCCAGCCGGGGGGTCGCGCTTCTATATCGCCCCATCATCGCGGTGCGCTTTGCCATCGCCGGGCTGCAAGGACCCCGTTTTGCCAGGATACTCAGGAAGCGCCGCCTTCTATCAGGGCGCGATCATCGTCATGGGCGTCAGCGGCTGTGGCAAGTCGACCCTCGGCGCATTGCTGGCCGAGGCGCTGGACTGCTCCTTTCTCGAAGGCGACGCATTCCATGCGCCCGAGGCGGTCGACAAGATGCGGGCCGGGCAACCCCTGACCGACGAGGACCGCTGGCCCTGGCTGGACAGGCTGGGCGCGGCGGCCGCCGAAGCCGTCTCGGAAAAGGGACGCGTCGTCCTCGCCTGCTCGGCGCTGCGGCTTGCCTATCGTGACCGCCTCCGCGCGGCGATCGGCGCGGGCACGCATTTCGTCCTGCTGGAAACGAGCCGGGAGAACCTCTTCGCCCGGCTGGAGAACCGGCCGGGACATTACATGCCCGCCAGCCTGCTCGACAGCCAGCTCGCCACCCTGGAAACGCCACAGGACTGCGAGCAGGCACTGGTATTGGCAAGCGATGCACCGCCGGAAATCCTGCGCGATACCGTGCTGAGAGCGCTTCGCCCGGATTGATTTCCTGCGAAAGCCTGTCGCCATGCAGTCCAGGTGGAGCCGAGAAGTGTGATTTCCGAGCATCGGAGCGCAGCGGACTTTCGGTCCGTGAGCACCGAAGCGCAAGAAATCGCGCTTCTCGGCTCCACCTGGACTGCATGGCGGCAGGCTTTCAGGGCATCAAGCGGCGGCGGCCTTCCCACAAGTGCCAGCGCATCGCCAGTGCCGCGCCTTCGGTATCCTGCGCGCGGATCGCCTCGACTATCACCTCGTGCTCCCGCAGCATTGCGGCGATGACCTCGGGCGGGCGCGAGCGCGAGATATCGACGCCCGCGCGCATGATCTTGTCCACATCCGACCAGAGCGCGTCGAAGGCAACCAGGAAGGCGGGATTGCCGGTGGCCACGGCGATACGGCGATGCAGTTCCATGTCTTCGGTATGGGCGGGCGCATTGGAGAGAAGGGCGTCGCGCAGCATCTCCATGCCTTCCTCGACATGGGCCATTTCCAGCGCGGTGCGCCGGGTCGCAGCGAGCCGGGCCGCTTCCGCCTCCAGCACGAAGCGCACTTCGTAGCTGCCGAGCGTCACCGGAAGCTCGGTCATCGGCATGAAGGCGGCCAGCCGTTCCGAGGGGCGGCTCTTGACGAAGGATCCCGCCCCGCGCCGCGCCTCGGTAATGCCGTCGGAGGCGAGCCGCACCAGGGCCTCACGAACGATGGCGCGGGATACGCCGAACATCTCCGCCAGCCGCGCTTCCGAAGGCAGGCGCGCGCCTACTTCCAGATCCTTCGACTTGATGATCTCGACGATGCCCGCATAGGCATGGTCGGAAAGCCGTGCCTGGTTCATCGCTCGTGCTGCCTGCCCGTCGTCATGCCTCCTCCTAAGGGCGTAAACTTATGAACGCCACCATCGAGGCGCCCGAATGGCGAACAGCTCGGGCCGAAGTGGCCGCCGGGCGGGCTGGTTGCCCGTCCAAGGTCGCTTCGGTTCGAGATGGAAGCCATTCGGGCGTCCCTTCGGGATTTGACCAAAATGGCCCAACGCTGCGTCGGCAGGACTTGAAATATCGACATATTCCTTCGCCCTGCCTCCTTGCGCTGAGCCATTTTGCCTCAAACCTCGATGGTGGCGTTCATAAGTTTACGCCCTAATTAGATGACGCTGCTCGCCGCAAGCACCAGCAGCAGGCCGACCACGGCCACGACGGTTTCCATGATCGACCATGTACGGAACGTGCCGGGCATGTCGGTGCCGAGGTAGCTCTTCACCAGCCAGAAGCCGGGATCGTTGACGTGGGAGAAGAACAGCGATCCTGCGCCAATGGCGAGCACCATCCACTCGGGTTCGACGCCCGATGTGGCGACCAGGCCTTCCATCACGCCCGCCGTGGTGATCGTGGCGACCGTGGCGGAGCCGGTGGCGAGGCGGATACAGACCGAGACGCCCCAGGCCAGCAGCAGGGGAGAAATCGCGCCGTCGCCCGCGAGGCGCACCAGCATGTCGGAAAGGCCCGCGGTCACCAGCACTTGCTTGAGCGCACCGCCCGCGCCGATGGCCAGAAGGATGCCCCCTGCGGGCGCCATGGCCTCCAGCCAGATCGCGTCCTGGATGCGGCGCTCGCCAAGGCGTCCGCCGAACAGCAGGGGCAGGGCGAAGAGATTGGCCAGCAGCAGGGCGATGACCGGATCGCTGACCCAGGTGAGCCAGGCGAAATGGGCGGCAACCGCAGGCGGGGCGATCGCGACCGCCTGTCCCGCCGCGATCAGCACGACCGGTAGCAGCACCGCGGTCAGGGCCCGCACAACCGAGGGCGTCGCCACGTCGATGGTTTCGGGTGCGAGGAGCGGCGGGCTGAGCTTGACCCCGCGCGCGGTGAACCGGGCGAGCACGGGGCCCGCGATGATGGCCGTGGGAATGCCGACCAACAGCCCATAAGCCAGCGTCAGCCCGAGATTCGCGCCGAGGGCGTTCACCGCCAGCAGCGGCCCCGGATGGGGCGGTACGAGCGCATGTACAACCGAAAGGCCAGACAGCGCGGGCAGCATCAGCCGCAGCTTGGATTCGTCGTCGTCCATGCCCTTGGGCAGGGCGGCGGCGGCGGAGGCGACGATCGGCAGCAGCAGCACCAGGCCGGTCTCGAAGAACAGCGGCAGGCCGATCAGCAGCGCGGTGAAGAGGCTTGCCCATGGCGCGCCTTTGACGCCCGATACGCGCAAGGCGGCATGGGCCAGCCCGGCAGCGCCGTTCGACAGTTGCAGCATGGCGCCCAGCCCCAGTCCCAGCGCCACGACCAGTCCGGTGCCGCCCAGGATCGTGCCTGCGCCTTTCTCGACGGACTTGGCGGTTTCCTCCAGCGGGATTCCGGCAAGGATGCCGACCGTGAAGGCGCCGCAAAGCAGACCCACGAACGGGTGAAGCCGTCCGCGCACGATCAGCGCGATGGAGAGCGCGATGCCGATGACGGCCGACAGGATGAGCCTGATATCCTCGCCAGTCATGACTTGACCGATTCGTATGAGGAAGACCGGATATTGCTGCATGGGCCCAGCGGCCGCGCTCGACGAAATGACGGCGTCATTCCTCGCCTCTCCCTTATCCTTGCTTTGTGGTCGGGCTGGCGTTGCTGCCCAAATCTGTTGGACAGGTTATAGCTGCAAGATCGGCTTATTCTAGATATTTTAGTGTTAGCGGTACGATTTTGCTTGAACCTGTCTGACTGATTCCAGTATCACCATGATCAACGAACTCCGGTGCGGCGGGGCTTTCATCCCTTGTGCGGCGCCATAGAATCGAGTCACCAAGGGAGAGAGATATGCACCTCGTTGCAGATCTGTGTACGGTTCCCGTCAGCCAGGATGTCGCCGCGCGCGCGGCACCGGTCGAGACGCTCCATTTCACCCCGACCCAGCTCAAGGTGCTGCGCTGCGTGCGCTCGGGCCTGCTCAACAAGCAGATCGCCTATGAGCTGGGCATGGCGGAGGCGACGGTGAAAGTTCACATGACGGCGCTGATGCGCAAGTTCAACGTGCGCAACCGCACCCAGGTCGCCATCGCGGCCGGGCGTCTGGCTTAGGTTCGGGAATATGGGGTCCGGGAATATGGGATCTCGGCGCGAAGTTCTCGGCATCGGCGCGGGTATGGCGGCTCTGGGGCTTGCCCCCGGTCTTGCGTCCCGGGCTTTCGCGGCCGATCGCAAGATCGGCGATGCCGCGGCCGATCGCAAGATCGGCTATGCCATCGTGGGGCTGGGCTATTACGCCACGCGCCAGATCATGCCCAACTTTGCCGGTTGCGAAAACGCGCGGCTTGTCGCCCTTGTCAGCGGTACGCCTGCCAAGCTGGAGCAGTACGGCAGTGAATACGGTATTCCACCCAGTTATCGCTACAGTTACGATCAGTTCGACCGCATTCGCGACAATCCCGATATTGACGCCGTCTACATCGTACTGCCCAACAGCCTGCATGCCGAGTACAGCATTCGCGCCGCGCAGGCGGGCAAGCACGTCCTCTGCGAAAAGCCGATGGCCACTTCCGTGGCCGAATGCCAGGCGATGATCGCGGCCTCCCGCAAGGCGGGCAAGAAGCTGATGATCGGCTATCGCTCGCGGTTCGAGCCCTACAACCGGCTGGCGATAGAACTCGCGCGCGGCGGCCATGTCGGTCCTACCCGGCTCATCACGGCGGAGCATGGCTTTCCGATCCAGCCGGGACAATGGCGGCTCGACAAAGCGCTGTCCGGCGGCGGATCGATGATGGATATCGGCATCTACAGCCTCAACGCGGCGCGTTACCTGACCGGGGAAGAACCGGTCGAAGTGAGCGCGGTGGAATCGACGGACCGCAGCGATCCGCGTTTCCGCACCGTGGAGGACCGTATCAGCTTCGTGCTCCGCTTCCCCTCCGGCATCGAGGCGAACTGCATTTCAAGCTATAGTTCGGCGCACAACGGCTACCGGGTGATCGGCACGCAAGGCTGGATCGCGATGGAACCGGCCACGCCTTATGTCGGGCAGACGATGACGATCCGCAAGGACGGGGTTACCGCCCCGAGAACGCTGCCGCCGCCAGCGCGCAACCAGTTCGCAGGGCAGCTCGATCATCTGGCCGAGTGCATTCTGAAGGGGACGACGCCGATCGTCGCGGGCGAGGAAGGTCTTGCCGACATGCGTGTGATCGAGGCCATTTACCGTTCGGCCGCAGAGCGCCGACATATCGAGATGACGGCATGATGAACCGGCGCAGCCTGTTGGCCGCACTTTCTGCCGCGCCTTTTCTGGATGCCGCACGGGCCGTAGCGGGGGAGCCTGCATTCGGGGCCGTGCGCCGTCTGGATCCCGGTCTCGACCGTATCGTTGCGTCGGGGGCATCTGTCAGGCGCCTGGCATCGGGATTCCGCTGGGCGGAAGGGCCGGTCTGGGTCCCGCGCGAAAACTGCCTGCTGTTCGGCGATCCGCCCAGCAACACCGTGCATCGCTGGTCGGCGAAGAGCGGTGTCGAAGTGTTCCTGCGTCCTTCCGGGCTTCAGTCGCCGGTCCCGCCCGCGATCCGCGAGGCCGGTCTCAACGGCCTGTCGCTGGATGGGCAGGGCAGGCTGATCGCGGCGGACAGCGGATCACGCGCGATCGTGCGCATCGATCTCAAGTCCCGCGCGCGCGAGACACTGGCTGACCGTTTCGAAGGCAAGCGCTTCAACAGCCCCAACGATCTCTGCGTGGCCAGATCCGGTGCCGTCTACTTCACCGACCCGACTTACGGTTTTGCCGAAGGGGACGAATCGCCGCTGCGCGAACTGCCCTGGTGCGGACTCTACCGCCTTTCGCCCGGCGGCAAGGTCGACCTGCTGGACCGCAGCCATCGCCGCCCCAACGGCGTCGCCCTGTCGCCGGACGAGCGCACGCTCTACCTCTCGCTGTCGGACGAAAAACAGCCTGAAGTCCTGGCCTATGCCCTGGACGCGGACGGCATGCCGGGAGATCGGCGCCTGTTCCTCGATTTGCGCGCCGATCTCGCCGCCGGCAAGCCGGGCCTGCCGGACGGCATCAAGACCGGCGCCTCGGGAACTGTCTTCGCCACCGGCCCCGGCGGTGTCCATGTCTGCACGGCCGCAGGGCAGGCGCTGGGCGTGATCGAGACCGGCAAGGCCGTGGCCAATTGCGCGATCGGGCAGGGGGGCAAGTCCCTGTTCCTGACCTCTGCCGACAGTCTGGCCGTGATCTCGCTGCGCAGTTCCTAGAGCGAATTGCGGGCGGCAATGCCCCCCAACACTCGCGCGGATGGCTTGGCCGTCCGGGCGAAAGTCTTGCGGTCCAGCGTGTGCAAGCCGAACTGGGGCTTGTATCCGAAAACCCATTCATAATTGTCCACCAGCGACCAATGCATGTAACCGAGCACCGGCACGCCTTCGTCCATGGCCCGCTTCAACTCCGTGAGAGCGGCCGGGATCAGGCGGGCACGTTTCCCGTCATCGGATGAATTTATGCCGTGCTCGGTGACGATGACCGGTACGCCGCTGACCTGATGGGCATAGCGCACCGCTCCGGCGAGAGAGGGGGGATACACTTCCGAACCCGCATCGTTGGTTTCGGCACCCTTGGGAGCCGGCAGGCGTCCCTTGTCGTTCCACACCGAGCGTTCGTAGTTCTGGACGCCCACGAAGTCGTTGCCGCGTGCGGCCTCCAGCCAGGGCTGGTAGAGTTTTGCCCGCATCGCGTCGCGCAGGCTGTTCCTGCCCGCTTCCTGATCGTCGATGATGGCCAGGCTGACGCCAACGGGAAGATCGGGACGGACCGCCTTGATCGCCTCGCGCCCGGCCTTGTGGCCGGCGAGAAGGTTGGTCTGCACGACTTGCGGATCTGCGACATAGAGCGGGTTGCCCGGCAGGTATCGTGCCACGCCGTGTTCCCTGGCAGCCGCTTCCTGCATGGCCTGGTCCGCACCGAGCAGCCTTTGCCCGATGTCGCCAGGCAGCACCACGTCCAGCAGACCGCTGAGGTTGGGTTCGTTCAGTGTCAAAGCCTGTCCGATCCCGGCTGACAGATGGCGTGCTGCCCGGTCGCAGTACCGCGCGAAAAGCGCGGGGGCCTCGGCGTTCGACCAGCCGCCTTGCGCGGCGAACCAGGAGGGCGTGGTGAAGTGGTTGAAGGTCACCATCGGGTTCAGGCCGCGTTCCCGGCACCCTTCGATCATTGCCTTGTAGTGTTCCAGCATCGCGATCGAGAAATCGCCCTTGGCAGGCTCGATCCTGGCCCATTCCAGGCTGAAGCGATAACTGTTGAGGCCCAGTCCCTTCACGAGATCGAGGTCGGTGCGCCACAGTGCGAAACTGTTCGCCGCATCTCCTGAAGGTTCGGCATAGACCGTGGGCTTGGCGTGTTCCATGGCCCATACATCGCTGTTCACGTTGTTGCCTTCGACCTGATAGGCCGCTGTGGCGGCACCCCAGAGGAAGCCTTTTGGGAATGCCGGGGCCACGGGCCTGGCCGTGCGCGCCAGCGCAGATGTCGTTGCAGGTGCCAATGCAGTCAGGCCGGAGATGGCGGCGCCTGCCAGAATGGAGCGTCGGTCGATCATTGTTCTCTCCCCTGTTTCGTAACCGCGATGCGATTCGATGGCTCATGGTTAGAATCTATATTCTAAAATGGGAAGTGCCCTAGCAGGGGGCGGGATGGAACAGGTGTGGAAGGCGTTTGCGGCCTCCCTACCCCGCAAATTCGCATCGAACGATCTGCTTGACGACCGATTGCGCCCCCATTAATTAGAATGCGTATTCTGGTTTTATAACGAATGCCCATAAGGGCCAGCAGACGCATTGGGGAGGATTCCATGAAATTGAATTTCCTGCTTGTTTCCGTGTCCGTGTTCGCCATGCCGACAATGGCTCTGGCGCAGAACGCGGCCGACGAATCGCAGGAGCAGGCGGGTGGGCTTGGCGACATCATCGTCACGGCAAACCGCACTGCATCGAATGCGCAGGACACGCCTACCGCGCTCAATGTCTATTCCGGCGATGCGCTGCGCGATGCGGGTATCGCCTCGGTTCGTGACCTTGCCTCGATCGACGCCAGCGTGAACATCTCGCCCTCGGCGGGCGCGGCCTATGTCGCCGTTCGCGGCATCGCCTCTACCGATGTGACCGAGATCGGCGATCCTTCGGTTCCGGTCGCGCGTGACGGTTTCTACACCAACCGCTCGTTCTCGCTGAACTCCTCGATGTACGATCTTGCGCGTATCGAAGTATTGAAAGGACCGCAGGGTACTTTGAACGGACGCAATTCAACCGGCGGTCTGGTCAGTATCATCACCAATCGTCCCAAGTTCGAGAATGGCGGCTACAGTTCGGTGGAAGTCGCCAATTTCGGCACTTTCAATGGTGAGATGGGTGCCAACCTGGCGATCAGCGACACTTTCGCGATCCGCGCATCGGGGACCTATCTCAGCCACAACGGCTATCGCAAGATCGACGGCCCCACCAGGAGTGGCGACGACGAGGATTTTGCCTCTGGCCGTATCCAGGCGCTCTACAACTCAGGGGGGCTTTCGGCGTGGGTTTCCTATCAGCACGATTCCCGCGTGGTGAACGGCGACGCGATCCTGCGCGGCACGCTGGGCGGACCGAAGCCGAGCTTCAGCGATCTGGGCGCTTTTCCCGGGAATTCGCCGCAGAAGACCACCCTTGAAGGCGATCGCATTCGCTGGGAACTGTCCTATACGACCGACAGCAATCTCAACTTCATCTACGCGGGCGGCTACGACAGCCAGAACTGGGTCAACGTGCTCGACGCGACCGGCCCGGAATATCCCGCCAATCGCCAGTTCCGGCAGAATGAGCGGCCGAAGACCTGGAACCACGAGTTCCGCGTAAGCAACGACAATAGTTCACGTCTGTTCTTCCAGGCCGGATACTTCCGGTTCAGCGAAAACAACACGGTCGACTCCGGGCTTTACAACCGCGAAATGACCGGACCTTTCGCGGTTGGCGGTCCGCTTGAGGCGCTGGGGCAGCCCGATCAGTACGGTATCAAGTTCGACTACAAGATCCGTACCCGCTCCCAGGCGGTCTTCGCGCAAGTCGATTATGACCTGACGGATCAGTTGGAGATCAGTCTGGGCGGCCGCTATACATGGGACAAGAAAGTCCGCAGCGGGCAAGCCCTGCTGGATCTTCAGGCGCTGGCCAGCCCCTTCGCGCCTGCCTCGACCTTCCCGGTCGAAGGCAACGGCAGGCTGAGCGACAGCCAGCCGACCTGGCACGCCGGCCTCAACTATCGGCCGGCACCCGATACGCTGATCTATGCCAAGTACGATCGCGGCTACAAGTCGGGCGGTTTCAACTCCAACGGCAGCTCGGCACCGGTGCCCTACGATCCTGAACAGCTCGATGCCTTCGAAATCGGCACCAAGAACTCATTGCTGGGCAATACGCTTCAGCTCAACGGGGACGTGTTCTACTCGAACTATCGCGGTTACCAGGCTTCGCAGACTTCCGATGTCCTCCAGGGCAGCGGTATCTTCAACGTGGGTTCGGCGAAGATCTTCGGTGTCGAGGGTGAGGTGAAGGCGCTGCTGGGGCAGAACACGCGTCTCGGGCTGAACGCGGCCTACCTGCACACCAAGTTCGGGGACGGCATCGTCGTCAACGATGGTGACGGCAATCCGGCGGATATCAGCGGAAATCGCCTGCCCAATGCCCCATCGTTCACGCTGACAGGGTCGATCGACCAGGACTTCGTTCTGGGTTCCGGCAAGATCACCGCGCATGCCGATGCCAAATATTCGTCGAAGTACTACTTCTCCGCCTTCAACCTGGACGACATCTCGACCGGCAGCTTCGCCATCGCCAATGCTTCGCTGGGTTACGAACCGAACCATGGCGGTTGGAAGGTGATCGCCTTCGTGCGCAACATTTTCGACAAGAACGTGCTGTCCTATGCGCAGCAGAACTTCGTTTCGCACACCAACAACTACCAGTTCCAGCCTCCGCGCACCTATGGCGTGCGTGCGAGCGTCAATTTCTGACGCAGGGGCAAGTCCAACCGCATGGCCGCGCTTTCTCCTCCTTGCGGCCATGCGGCAAACTGAAGGGGCGCGGCATTCCTGCCGCGCCCCTCTATGTTGGAGCGACCTCTATGTTGGAGCGACGCTGTCGTCAGTCTTCGGTCAGACGTCCGCCTTCAGGTAGGCCAGGCACATCCGGCCGAGTTCCTTGTTCAGCTGTTGCCAATCATGGGAATAGGCGGATTCGGCTGTGGAGCCGAGGCTCAACTGGCGGGCCAGGGTGGCGAAGATGATCTGGTAGGCGGCATCGGCCTTGAGTTCGTGATCTTCGCCGCCGAATTCGTCGCGGTATTCGAGCATCGCTGTCGTACCCATCGCGGCGGCGCGATTGGCGCTCTGTTTGCCGGGTTCGGACACCAGCGGATCGAACGAGGCGCGCTGCATGCTGAGGCGCAGCAGCGGGGCGTGGTCGCGCAGAACTTCCGCAAATGCCTGGACGTAGCGGGGGACGAAAGTGTCGAGCGATGTCGCTTTCGCCTTTACCGAGGCCATCATCGCGTCCTCGTCTGCGGCCATGCGTTCGAGGTGGTTGGCGATCACCGCCCTGACCAGGTTCTCCTTGCTTTTGAAGCGCAAGTAGATCGAGCCGATCGAGACATTGCCCGATTGGCTGACGTCCTGAAGCGTGAATTCTTCGCTCCCGCGTTCGAGCATGAGCTTTTCCGCAGCGACCAGCATCCGTTCGAAGGAAGCCTTGCTGCGCCCCTGCTGCGGGGTGCGGCTGACCGTATCGACGGCCAGTTTTTTTTCGGAGGCGCGAGGCCTTGGACGAGTTGACATAGCAGCAATAAACACATTATCGAAATAAGAACGTCAATTCTAATTTGTCGGCATATCCGTGCCGCGATGATTCCCTGGGAGGGTTACATGCGCTTTTCCGTCTTTCTGAACGCCCGCTCGCTCGGTCCCGATCAGGACCGCAAGCTGATGAAGGATCTGGAGGCGCATGCGCGCCTTGCCGCGACGCTCGATTACGACGCGATCTTTCTGCCAGACCATCATTTCAACGGCTACATGCCGCTGGCAAGCGACAGCTTCATCTTCGCCGCCTATCTGGCCGCCCAGATGCCTCACATGCATTTCGGCTTCTCGGTCGTATCGGTGCCGCTGCATCATCCCGTGCGTTTCGCGGAGCGGATCAATCTCCTCGACCAGCTGACCGACGGTAAGCTGCTTGTAGGCGTAGGGTCAGGCACCACGCCCGAAGAGATGATCGGCTTCGCCGTGGACTATCGCGACGCGGGCGCGATCTCGGAAAACAATCTTGCCATTGCCGAACAGCTCTGGGCGAAGAAGATGGAGGATGCGGCCGTAACCATCGCGAACGGCCCTTACAACGGCCGCGTCCTCCAGCGCATCACGCCGGCGGCCTACACGCCGGGCCATGCGCGGCTGATGCCGGTGGCGATGAAGGAAGCCAGTTCGCGCCGCGCGGCGGAGAACGGATGGCCGGCTTTCATCCCGGCGTTCACGCCGCCCAAGATCGGCGGCACAGAGCCGTTCGTCCACGTCAAGAAGTGGTTCGACATCTACAAGGGTTTCCTGCTGGAAGCGGGCCACAGCAACGAAGTTGTCGCTGCCGCGCTCGACTGGACGACCCACACCTATCAGGTGGTCCATGTCGCCGAAACCGACGAGCAGGCGCGCGATGAGCTTGAGGTGATCCTGCGCTCCTACCAGGAAGCCGTGGAGCGTGAGGCGGAATTCAACGCCCGCGCGGAAAGCGACGATGCCAATCGCAAGACGGATCGTACGCCGAACGCCCTCACCGAGGACTGGATCGGCACCTGGTGTCTTTATGGCTCGCCCGACACGGTGATCGAGCACCTCACGCCCTATCGCGATCTGGGTATCGGCAACATCCTGTGCGGAACCACGACCGGCCCGCTGACCGAAGAACGTCTGAGGCTGGGCAACCAGACGCTGAACCTCCTTTCGGAACGGGTCATGCCTGCTCTCAAGGGATGAGTGCGGACGGATGGAAACGATAGAGGCCCCAGACGTACAGGGCGGGCCGATCAGGGAGAGTGCAATGACAGCAGATCCAAGGCCACGCCGAAAGCGGGTGGTCGGCCTTGGCGGAACCTTCCGCCAGGCGTCGTCCAGCGAACGCCTCGTCCGCGCCGTGCTGGCCGCGTGCGAGGCGCTGGGCGCCGAAACGGCGATGTTCGACGGTCCTGCCCTCGCGCGCCTGCCGCATTTCAACCCGGAACATGCCGAGCGAACCGTGGAAGAACGTGAACTGGTCGATGCCGTGCGGGCCTGCGATGCTCTGGTGATCGGCAGTCCCGGTTATCACGGCGGTTATTCGGGGCTCGTGAAGAACGCGGTCGATCTGCTGGAAGACTTGCGAGCCGATACGCGGGTCTATTTCGACGGCATGCCGGTAGGCCTCGTGGTGACGGCGGCGGGCTGGCAGGCCTGCGGCACGACGCTGTCCGCCCTGCGCGACGTCGTCCACGCGATGCGAGGCTGGCCGACGCCGGTGGGCATCGCCGTCAACTCGGTGGAGCAGAGGCCGTTCGGAGCGGACGGCGTTGTCGCCGATGAAGGCATCGCCAGCGCCGTGCAGGCGCAGGCGCGCCAGATCATGGGCTTTGCATTCGGATCTTCGGCATGACGGACATTACGCTTTCCCAGGCCAGTGCGCTTACGGCGGGCGGGGCGATGTGGTCTTCCGTGGCTTTGCCGGAAGCCGATATTCCGGCCTTCACGATGTCTGATGGCCCGCTCGGCATCGCCAGCGGCCGGGTGGACGAGCGCGACATCGCGCTGCTCAGTCCCTGTGCGACGCTGCTCGGTGCGACGTGGGACCGCGACTTGTGCCGCCGGCTGGGGGAACTCGTCGGGCACGAGGCCGTGGCGCGCGGCGTCGATGCGGTGCTGGCGCCCAATCTCAATCTGGCACGAAGCCCGCTGGCAGGGCGCGCCTTCGAGTATTTTTCCGAGGATCCGGTATTGGCCGGGGTCCTCGGTGCGGAATGGGCGGCGGGCCTGCAGTCGACCGGCACCGGCTCGGTCGCCAAGCACCTCGTGTGCAACGATAGCGAGACGGCGCGCGATGAAGTCGACGTGCGCGTCGATGAGAGGACGCTTCGCGAAGTCTATCTGCTGCCTTTCGAATATGCGGTGGATGCCGGGTGTGTCGGTCTCCTGGCTGCCTACAACCGCGTGAACGGCGCGTGGTGCGCGGAGCAGGCGGAAGTGCTGACGAATATCGTCAAGGGCGAGTGGGCCTTCGGTGGTCTCGTGATGAGCGACTGGTTCGGCACGCATTCGACCGAAGGCTCGATCAATGCCGGGCTCGATCTGGAGATGCCCGGACCCGCGCGGTTCCTGGGTTCGAAAGTCGAGGCGGCCGTGGAGGCGGGATCGGTCCTGCGCAGCCGCGTGGAGGATGCGGCCGCCCGTGTCACGGCCGTCGCAAGGGGGCTCAATGCCGCGAAGTCGCCGCCGCCCCCGGCGGAGGAGGCCGAGGCTTTGCTGGTAGAGGCCGCCGCAGCGGGGTTCACCCTGTTACGCAACGAAGGCGCCATGCTCCCGCTGGTGCCGGGCACGATCGGACGGCTGGCGGTGATCGGGCCCAATGCCTACGCCCCGTGCTTCCAGGGCGGGACGTTCGCGAAGATCTCGATCTCTCCCGACGTGCCGACGCCGCTGGATACCCTGCGCGAAACCTACGGAGCGAACTGCGATCTGGTGTTCGAACCGGGCGTGGATCCGCAGCCCCGTCTACCGGCAATGCCGGTGGTTCCGGCGCAGGATATCGGAGACGGCTGCACGCGGGGCATGACGGTCGCGTATTTCGCGCAGCCGGGTTGCAGCGGCGAACTCCTGATGCGGGAAACCCGGGACACCAATTCGCTGGTGTGGTTCGTCGGTGTCCATGAGCAGGCGATATTTACCCGGCCCGGCTCGCTGCGCGCCTCCGGCAGGTTCACTGCCGAGAGTGGTGGACCACACGCGGTCTATCTCGGCTCCACCGGCAAGGCGCGCATTCTGGTGGATGGGCGCGAAGTGTTGACCGCGGGAGGTGAAGTACCGGCTTCCGAGATCATGGGCGTGCTCAAGCGCGGCGATGCGGACGTGGCGACGATCGAACTTGCCGAAGGGCAGGAAGTGGTCGTTACCGTGGAGTTCGACTGGGTGGGCGGCCGCGTACAGGGGCTCTGGTACGGGTTGCGCAGGCCCGACAGCGCCGAGGCCATGCTCCACCGCGCCGTCGAGGCGGCGCGCGGTGCCGATGCGGTGCTGCTGGTGGTCGGGGAAACCTCGGACTCCAGCGTCGAGAGCAAGGATCGCGCCGATACCAGGCTGCCGGAATTGCAGGAGCGCCTGATCGCGCAAGTCTGCGCGGTCAATCCGCGCACGGCGGTGATCGTCAATGTCGGCCATGCGTTCGACTGCAGCTGGGAGCAGGGCGCCGCTGCCGTTCTCTCCGCCTGGTATCCCGGACAGGGTTTTGCCCAGGCGCTTGCGAATGTCCTGTCCGGCCGCAGCGAACCTCGTGGCCGTCTTCCGGTCACGATCGCGGCGCAGGAGGCGGACTATCCGGCTTATGCTCTTGCACCGGCGGACGATGGCACGCTGACTTATTCCGAAGGCACCCGGTTCGGTTATCGCGGGCTCGTGGCGGCAGGACGTCCGGCGCACCATCCCTTCGGCAGCGGCCAGGGCTATGCGCGGGTCGAATGGTCGGAGCCCGAGGGCGGGGAGGGGGCGCTTTCCATCGTCCTCACCAACACCGGCAATCGCGAGACTTGCGAGGTCGTACAGGTCTATCGCGACGAGCCGGAATGCGCGCTGGTGGGTTTCGCGCGGGCCATCCTGACGCCGGGCGAGAGCCGCCGGGTGCGGGTTCCCCTTGAGCCCAAGGCACTGCGTTTCTGGAGCGATGTGGGGTGGAAGCCGGTCGCGGATCGTCTGACCTTGCGTCTCGCCAGGCATTGTGAGGATGCCGGCCATCCTGTCGCGTTCAACGTTTCCGATCTCTTCTGAGGACCCCGCAAGGAAAAGGGCCGGCAGGATGTTGTCCTGCCGGCCCTTTTCTGTTGGCGTCCCGGTTTCAGGCGGTGCGGGGAAGCGCGGGACTGGCGCGCAGGGCGATCACGAGCGCGGCCACCATGGCGCCCACCGCAGCGCAGCCGCTGGCAAGGAAGGCACCCTGCATGGAGCCGCTGGCCAGATTGAGCTGATGAACGATCCAGGGCGAAGTGAACTGACCGAAGAAGAAGGCGCCGGTCCAGATGCCCATGCCGCGTCCGCGATGTTCGAAGGGAAATTTGGTCTGGGCCCAGGCGACCAGCATCGGCACTGCCATTCCGGCCCCGGTCTGCTGGATGCACAGTCCCACGACCATCTCTCCCGGCGTGCGCGCGAGGCCGATAACGGCTAGGCCTGTGCCCAGGATCCCGAAAAAGGCCGCCAGTTGGGCTGCGTTGGACCGTCCTGACAGGACCCGGAACAGTAGCGCGCCAAGGATCACGAAAAGGCTGGGCAGAAAGCTCATGCGTCCCACCGCTGCAGGGTCCGTCACGCCCACTTCACCGAAGGCGATGCTGCCATTGACGATGAACACATAGTAGAGCGCCGAGGAAAACAGGGTGACGACTGCCACTGCGGCAGCGGCTGCCAGGGGAAATACCGTTTTCGCGCTGCTGGACCTTTGGAGATCGGCAGAAGCAACGTTCTGCTTCGACCGCGCTCCGCCGGGTTCGAACATGAACGCCAGCATGGAAAGGAAAATCGGGAAGGCTACCAGATAGACCAGAAAGCCCCCGTTCCAGCGTAGCGATGCGACGGTTCCCGACAGCAGGATCACGCCCGAAGCCAGGAACGGCCCGACCACGCCTTGCAGGAAAAGCCAGTCGCGGCGCCCGGTATCGTCCCAGTAGTCCGCGATCAGCGTGTTGACGATGGTGAGAATTCCCGCCTCGCATACGCCCAGCATCAGGCGGGTTGCGAAGATCTGGTCCAGATCGTCGAGGAAGAACGGTGCGGTGCCGAACAGGCCATAGAAGAACGTACAGCCCAGCAGCAGTCTGCGCCGTCCGAACTTGTCCACGAAGAATCCGGCGAATGGCGCAAGGACGGCCACCGTAAGGCCGGGCGCGGTGACCATGAGCGGCACTTTCGACGCTGCGGCAGGGTCTGCGGCGAAATGCCGGATCATCGATGCGACGATCGGAAACATCGAGACGATGGCGAAAATGGGCAGAAACGCCGCTGCTACCAGGGTCACGCCCTGAGGTCGCATCGTCAGCCTGCTGAAGAAACGGGATACCGGGTTCATGCTACTCCCAACTGCGCTCTGCGAGCGGCGCATATTAGAATTTGTATTCTCGTTTGGTATCGATCCCCGAGCTTTCGGTCAATGCACTTGTTTCCTGCGGAGAGGCTTGACGAGGCGAAGATTCAAAAATTAGAATGATAGTTATAAAAATGGCGAGGATGCGGATGAAACGGCGATTGCAGATGGGTATGATCGGCGGAAATCCGGGCTCCCTCATAAGGCTCGACAGAACTAGGGCCGACTCGATGCATTTGGAAATCGGCACATGATCGGGGCGAAGTCCGGCTGGAATCGCCGCGAATTCGGTGCCGGAGCGGCACTGCTGGCGCTGGCGCTGGGTATTCCAGCGGCGGGCGTGAAGCTCACGAATCTGGATGCCGAAGATCAGCCGAGCGAGCGCCAGCGTAGGCTGATCGCGGAGGTATCCGACCTCGTCATCCCGCGCACCGATACGCCTGGCGCGATGGACCTCGGTGTGGGCGATTTCGTGGTGCTGGCCCTGGCTCACGGCCTGTCCGGTACGCGCGCGCCGATGGCCTCTGGCGCGGTGACGGCTGCCATCGAACCCTTCCGTCGGCGCGACGGTTCGATACGTCATCTGCCCTGGCTGGAACGCGCGCTGGACCATGCCGCGGGCGGCGACTTCCTGCGGTACGAGCCTGCCGAACGCGCGCGCCTGCTGGCCGCGCTCGACGAGGCGGCATTCGCACAAGGGGCGCCGCCTTCGCCGTGGACGGCCGTCAAGGGTCTGATCTTAACCGGGTATTACACCAGCGAAGCGGGTGGTTCGCAGGAGCTTCGCTACGAACTCGTCCCCGGCAAGTGGGAATGGGACATCCCGCTCACCCCGGACATGCGCGCTTTCTCCAGCGACTGGACCGCAGTGGATTTCGGCTGACAATGAAAAACGACACCCAATTCGACGCTCCCCGGTTCGACGCGCCCCGGTTCGACGCCATCGTCGTTGGCTCCGGCATCACCGGAGGCTGGGCGGCAAAGGAACTGACCGAGGCGGGGCTGACCGTGCTGATGGTAGAGCGCGGGCGCAATATCGAGCACCAGACCGGCTATGAAACCGAACTCAAGGCCCCATGGGAAATGCCTTTCCGAGGTCAGGGCGATGCCGCGCTCTATGCCCGTGAATATCCGGTGCAGATGCTCAACCGGCATTTCAACGAATTCACCGAAAGCCACTTCGTCAACGATGCCGAGCAGCCATACCAGAAGGCACTGGGCAAGGACTTCGACTGGTTTCGGTCCTATCAATTGGGCGGCCGTTCGCTGACCTGGGGGCGGCAATGCTATCGCTGGTCGGACTACGATTTCGGCGCCAACAAGCGCGACGGTTTCGGCACGGACTGGCCGATCCGTTATGCCGATCTCGCCCCATGGTACGACAAGGTCGAGGAATTCGTCGGCGTTTCGGGTGCGGCGGAGGGATTGGCGCAGCTTCCCGACGGGCGATTCCTGCCGCCGATGGAGCTTAACTGCGTCGAGCAGGCCGCGCGCGAACGCATCCGTGCCAAGTACCCGGACCGGGTCATGACCATTGGTCGCACCGCCAATCTCACCGAAGCGCGCCCGGAACAGGGCCGCGCGCATTGCCAATATCGCAGCATCTGCGCGCGCGGCTGTTCCTACGGCGCTTATTTCTCCACCCAATCGGCAACGCTGCCGGCCGCGAAGAAGACCGGGCGGCTGAAGGTCGTCACCGATGCCCAGGTCCACAAGGTGGACTACGACGCGAAGACCGGCCGCGTTACCGGCGTGCGCTGGATCGACACGAAGACCGGCGAGCACAAGGTGGCTTTCGCCCGTGTCGTGTTTCTCAATGCAGGCGCCTTCAATTCGGTTCACCTCATGCTGAATTCGGCCAGCGAAGCCATGCCGCAGGGGCTTGCCAATTCCAGCGGTGTGCTCGGCACGCATATCATGGATCATGCCAACACGATGGCGGCCATGGCAGTGATGCCCGGTTTCGAAGGGCGTACCAGTTTCGGCAACCGGCCGACGGGCATCGTCATCCCGCGCTTCCGCAATCTCGAAACTCTGGACGGCGAAGGCTTCACGCGCGGCTATTCGTTCCAGGGCGGCGCATTGCAGGGCACCTGGACGCGCGGCAAGCGGATGGGCGGCATCGGCAAGGCGTACAAGGAGGAACTGCACAAGATCGGCCCCTGGACGATGGTGCTGGTGGTCTTCGCGGATTCGATGCCCCGCGCCAGCAACCGCCTGACCCTGAGCAAGCGCACCGACCCGCGCGGCGTGCGCCAGCTCGAGATCGCCTTCGCGCACGGCAAGGAAGAAATGGCCGCGCTGGCCGATGCCCACCGCGAGGCCACCGCGATGCTCACCGAAGCCGGCGGGCACGTCATCATGGGCTTCGACCGGCCGGGCCACGGCGGCACTTCGATCCACGAAATGGGCGGCGCGCGGATGGGGTGGGATCCGAAAACCTCCGTGCTCAACCGGTTGAGCCAGGCCCACGACATTCCGAACCTGTTCGTCACCGATGGCGCGCAGATGAGTTCGTCGGCCTGCCAGAACCCTTCGCTTACTTACATGGCGCTTACCGCGCGGGCTTGCGCGACGGCAGTTTCGATGTTGCAGGAAGGCGTGATTTGACGCCCGGCGTCTCGCTTCAACCAGCCACACGATATGGAGCAGGGCTGACCGCACGCCGAAAGTCGATCGCCTATCTCACCCTGATGGTGGCGCTGGTTCTGGAGATCGTCGACGTGACGATCGTGAACACGGCACTGCCGGTGATAGAGCGGGATTTCGGCGCGGCTGCGGCGCAGGCGCAATGGGTGGCGGCGGGGTATTCGCTGGCTTTCGCCCTGTTGCTGATGTTGGGCGGACGGCTGGGAGATTCGCTGGGTTATCGGCGGCTCTTCGTGGGAGGGGTGGGCGGCTTCACGCTGGCTTCGGTGCTCTGCGGCCTGTCGGAGAACCCGGCGCAACTCATCGCCGCGCGGGTGTTTCAGGGCGCGGCGGGGGCAATGATGGCGCCGCAAGTCATGGCGCTGGTGCAAGTTCTGTTCGAACCTCGGGAACGGGTGGCCAAGCTGGCATGGGTGGGCGTGATCGGTGGTCTCTCCGCGATCTGCGGACCGATCCTGGGGGGCATCCTCATCCATGCCGACCTGTTCGGCCTGGGGTGGCGCAGCGTGTTCCTGATCAATGGTCCGGTAGGTCTCTTCGCCATGGCGATCGGCTGGCGGCTGCTGCCCGATGCAAGTTCCCCAAACGCGCGCGGAATCGACTTCGGCGGCACCGTGCTCTTCGCGAGTGCGATGGCCGCTCTGCTAATACCCCTGGTTCGGGGCGCGGACTTCGGCTGGCGGCCGTGGCATTTCGCGCTACTGGCCGCTGCTCCCCTTCTGCTGGCACTGGTCTGGCGGCGCACGCGGACGAGATCGGATAACGGCGCCGCAAGGCTTTTCGCGCCGGAGCTTTTCGCGGAGCCGCAGTTCGCACTCGGCCTGGCCATTGCCCTGGGGTTCGGCGCGGCGACCGGCGGCTTCCTCTTCGTCTTCGCTTTCGGAGCGCAGAAGCTGCTGGGCTATTCGCCCTTGCAGACGGGCCTGCTGCATATCCCGTTCAGTGCGGGCGTGATGCTGGGCATAGCCTTTCTGGGACGCAAGCTGGTGATGAGCCGGGGCAAATGGGTGCTGGTACTGGGAGCCGGGTGCATGGCCTTGTTCGCGGGCGGTTCTCTGGCATGGATCGCGGTGGGCGGTTCCTGGTTCTGGGTCCTGCCCTGTCTGGCGCTGGCGGGAACGGGTATGGGCATGACCAGCGGGCCGTTGACTCCGGTGATCCTCGCCCGCGTCGACACGCGGCACGCGGGTGCAGCCAGCGGGTTGATCAAGACCGTGCAGGAACTCGGCATGGCGCTGGGCATAGCGATGGTCGGCACGGCCTTCTTTGCCGGTGCGCCGCATGGCGAAGGCGGTGCCATATGGCCTGCGGTCGCCATGATCGAGGCGCTTCTGGCGGTCTGCCTGGTGCTTGCCGTCCTCCTGCCGGAGAGCCTGTTTCCCGACAGCGAATGATGCTTGACTGGAATTTTGATTCCAATTATTCTCGATGCCGAGCCTGGTAACGATCCCTGCGATCGTTTGGGAAGGCGGCGTGATCTCGCCGTCGGCTGCAGGCCCCATGTCCTTCGGGACGATCCTGATCGGGATGGGGCAATGCAGCGCTCAGGGCGCGCTCTCCACCGATCGATGACGGAAAGTGAGAGCGATGTCGGAATACGTGCGCAATCTGTGGTACATGGCCGCCTGGGATCACGAAATTCCCGAAAGCGGCATGCTTTCGCGCACCTTGCTGGACGAAAAGTGGCTGATCGTGCGCCTTTCGGACGGCGCTTATGCCATGCTGGCCGACCGGTGCCCCCACCGCTTCGTGCCGCTCAGTCGGGGGAGGCTGGAGAACGACCTTGTCCATTGCCCCTATCACGGGCTTGGCTTCGATCGTACGGGAGCCTGCGCCCACAATCCATTCCCGGCTGCACCGCCGTCCCATGTGAGGGTGGGCACGATGCCGGTGGTGCATGCCCATCGCGGACTGTGGTTCTGGCCGGGCGATCCGGCGAAGGCCGATCCGGCCCTGATCCCCGACTTCGCCTTTGTCGACCGCGCTGGAATGCAGCGCAGTTCGCTGACGATCCGGGGCAATTACGAGCTGGTGAGCGACAACCTCATGGATCTGACCCATGCCGAATTCCTTCATGTCACCAGCTTCGGCGTCAACGGTTCGATATTCCAGGGCGCGCAGTCGGTGCTGAACGAACGGGACGGCGCGATCTGGAACAACTGGGACATGCAGGGCGTCACGCCGCCGATCTGGGCCGCGGCCATGCTGGCCGAGGGGGATCGGGTGGACCAGTGGCTGCACATGCGCTGGCATGCCCCGGCATCGATGGCTCTGACCGTGGGTCTTGCCCGGGCGGGAACGCAGCGCGCGGATCTTGTCGTGCCGCAGATGGTCAACCCGCATATCATAACGCCCGAGACGCAGACGACCTCGCACTACTTCTACGACCACGAAGCCACGCCCGAGGCAGAGGCACTGGCGCGTCAGGTCTTCGTGGAGGAGGACGAGCCGATGATCGAGGCCGCGCAGGAGGCGCTTGGCGCAATGGACTTCTGGGAGGCGCGTCCGGCGATCCTCGAAACCGACGCGGGTGCGATCCGCGCGCGGCGGCGGCTGATGCAACTGCGGCGTGCGGAAGCGGCATAGATGGGAAGCGCGAGACCTCCTCGCGCTTCTAGCTTTTCCGTGCGTGAAGCATCAGCAGGGCGAGGAAGTCGTCGAACGCCAGCCGTGCGTCGATGCGGGTGCAGACCCGCAGACGGCGACCGGGAATGACGGCACCGTAGCTGCCGTCGTCCTTGATCTCGTGCGCTGAGACTGTCTCGAACGTGGAACTTTCCGGTGACAGCGTGCCCAGCACGACGGTCGGCGTATCGCCCATCGGCCAGGCACCGCCGACATCGACGAAATCCGGCGGCGAGGTGAAGCGGTCGTAGAGCCACTGGGTGAAAGGCGATATCGGGCGCAACCGGACCTGCATGTCGGCGATCGACATCTGCATCTGCCGATAGGTCGATTGCGGTACTTGCGTGAGTTCGAGCGCTGGATCGCCAAGCACGCGCCGTGCAGCGGGCAGGTCGGCCATCAGGTTGTATTCCCATCCTCCCGAGGAATAATCGCCGCCGCCGATCCAGAACACCTTGAGGCGTCCGGCGATGCGGGGCTCCAGTTCCAGCGCCGCCGCCAGGTTCGTGAGCGGCCCGCCGCAAGTGAAGACGAGCGGCAGCTTGTCCTCACGCATGGCCTCGGCGACGATCGCCCTTGCGGCGGGCGAGGGGCCGAGGTCGCCCAGGGTCTCGGAACCCGCGACGGTCGGGATGGCAGGCAGTCCAAGTCGCGCGACCAGTTCGGTGGCGACGCCGGCACCGATCCGCGCCGTCTGGTCGGCGGGGACTTGCGAGGGAAACCTGCGATCCAGCGCGGTCCCGGTGACGAGCACCGTGCGTGCCTTGGGGCTGAGCACCTGATGGGCCAACGCCACGAGCGAGTCGGGGTCGCCCGCATAGTCGTTGTCGGCGATCACCCGCACCGAGGGTCGCTGCGGGATAGGCTTGAAGTCCGCTGCCGAGGCCGTGCCTCGCAGGGCAAGCATCGCGCCCGCCCCCATCGTAGCCGCCAGTATGCCGCGCCTGTCGATCGTCATGCCTCAGCCCTCCCTCATCCCCGGTTCAGGGCACGGTAGCGGTAGTCGCGAAAACGCGCCACGCCCGTGCCGCTGGCGAACAGCGCCGGGCGCAGGCTGGCGAGATCGTCCATGGTGTTCGCGTGGTAGCCCGAGACTTCGCTGCGCACGGCGTGACGTATCCATTCGCCGCCGGGCACCCGGTGGTACATCGTCACGATATTGCGTGCGTTGACGATGCGCAGGTCGATCTTCCGGTTCTTCGCGACGGGTTCCTGCCAGTAGCTCGCCTTGCCGCCGCGATAGCTGATCATGCGTTCGCCGTCGCAGCCCATGCCGAGGAACAGCCGGTCGTTGAAGAACAGCAGGAGTCCGCCCTGCGCCTCGCCTTGCAGTTCCAGCGATACCGAGCATTCGTAAGCCCGGTCGCCGGTGAGGTGCGTAAGCGGCGAAGCATCGTTCGGGCCGCCACCCTTCGCGGTGAGTTCCAGCACGCCGTCGCCGATCCGTGCCCGTGCGCCTTCGGTCGGAGCCTGATTGTAGAACCGCCAGCGGGTGCCCAGTGCCGGCGTAGTGAAGTCGTCCGACCATGCCATGCCGTGCGCTTCCGCCTTGCCGCCGCGCGGTGAAGGGAGCGGTTTTGCAAGGTCGCCGCCCATGGCGCGGGGCCAGCCTTCCGCATCCCAGCGGATCGGCTCCAGCAGGGTCTGGCGGCCGAGCGTGTGGAAGCCGTTCTCATATCCGTGATAGACGGCCCACCAGTCCCCGCCCGGACCTTCGACGAAGCTGGCATGTCCGCGCGACAGCCATTTGTCCGCCGGGTTCCATGTACGGACGATGGGATTGTGCGGACAATCCTGCCATGGCCCGTCGATCGAGCGGGAGCGCGCGACGGTGACCATGTGGCCGGTCGGCGGGCCGGCAGTACCGCCCACGGCGGTGATGAGATAGAACCAGTCCCCACGCCGCATCAGTTTCGGGCCTTCGAGCGAATAGGCTTCGGTTATCCAGTCGTCGGGGTATTTCCAGCCGTCGTAGACTTTCTCAACCGGGCCGTCGGTGGCGAGGCCGTCGTCGCTCAGGCGAACGCGGTTGACGCCGCTGAGGAAGAGATAGCGCTTGCCATCCTCTCCCACGACATGCCCGGGATCGATGAGACCGCCGATGCCGAGGTCAACAGGCTCGCTCCACGGGCCGCGGATGTCGTCGGCGTGGATGACGTAGATGTTGGCGAAGCTCTTCAATCCCTTCGACCACGGCGCCGCCATGAACGGGATGTAGATGTAATAGCGCCCATCATGCTTCACGAGATCGACGGCGAATACGATGCCCAGAGGGTTCTGCAGTGCAGGGCCCACAGGCGTCCAGTTCACAAGATCGCGTGAATGCCAGATCAGCAGGCCGGGGGCCGCCTCGAAGGAGGAGTGGGTGAGGTAGTAGTCCTCTCCGTCCTTCAGGATCGTCGGATCCGGGAAGTCGCCCGCCAGGACCGGGTTCAGATAGGTCCCGTTGCCAAGATCAGGGCGTCGCTGGCCCTCGATGCCTGCGGGAGGCTGTTCCGTTGTAGCGCCCAAGGCCGGCGCGACGCTCCCCGCAGCCCCGGCAAGACCTGCACTGGCGAGGGCACCGAGGTGCAAGGCGCCGCGCCGGTCGATCATGCGGGCACCGCCACGGTCTTGCTGTCGGTATTGATCGAAGGGAACGGCAGGTAGGAGACACGGAGTTGTTGCAGCAGCGAGAGTTCGTGCTCGCCCGCGGGAAAGCCGCCCGGATGATCCACGAGGATCGTCGCGGGCGTACCGAAAGGCCAGCGCCGGTCGTAGGCCAGTTCCATCTCGTCGAGCGTCAATGGCCCGGCGCCTTCGTCGAAACGCACGGCATCGCGGGCGACAGGTTCGCCGTCGATGGCAACGTCCAGCTTTTCGATCATCGAGAGGCCGAGGCCGCGATAGTAGCCCAGCTTGGCTTCGAAGGCGAAGCCGGTGGGTGCGTCGGCCGGGCCGGTATTGCGCAGACTGGCGGCGTCGATGAGGTACTTGTCGAACATCAGGCGGTCTCCAGCGCGGCTTCGGCCTTGGCGATGAGGTTCTCGAACATGACGTGCTGGCGGCGCACCTGTTCGCGGCTGTTGACTTCCTCCACGTCCTGGATCCAGCGGTTGCCTTCGTATTCGCTGGAAAGCGTGCCTTCCCAGCCGCACTTGACCAGTTCGGGGATCACCTCGTCATAGGCGATGGTCGGGTCGGTGCAGTCCTCGGTCATGCCGTAGAACTTGGCCTGGATGTGGCGGAAGTAGGGGGCATAGTCCTTGATGCGCTTCGGGTTGGCATAAGGCGCATGGCGCAGCGTTTCGGCCATGGCGATCTCGGCCTTGTTGCCCCCCATCTTCACCGCGACCTCATAGATCGTGTATTCGCACATGATCTTCTGCTCGTGCTGGTCGACGATGAACTGCGTGACTTCGGGGCGAGCGCCTTGCCGTTCGAACCGGGCGCGGAATTCGGGCGGATAATGCTTCATGAACACGCCCATGTCGGGCAGGATGCCGAGATGCTTCGTGCCAAGACGGTCGGCGACCTCGATCGTGCGCAGGATCCACGCGTGTTCCAGATGCCAGGGTGCGTGAACCTCGACCCCCATGTGGATGTCGAGCTGCTCGGCATAAGGCACGCACTTTTCCAGGATATCGGGGCGCACGAAGATCAGCACGCGCATGTTGCGAATGCCGAGGCGGTTGCACAAGGCCAGGTCGCGCCGGATGCTGTTCACCTGCTCCTCGTCCGACAGGACCTCACCCTTGCGCAGCTTGGTGTCCAGGAACATGTCGTAGCAGGTGAAGTGCGCATCGTGACGGGCCAGCATGTCCTGCCATTGGCGGACCTGGGCATCGGTGATGTCGGGGAACGTCGGCATGTTCTGTTCGGGCAGGATCTCGATGCCGGGGGCACCGATCGACGCGGCGAAGGCGACGACGTCTTCCACGTTCATCCGCCCCAGGAACATCTCTTCCTGGAAACTGTAGAGGCTCACGCCTCGCTGGATCTTGGACATAGTGACCCTTTTCGAAGGGGCCGTTCGCAGCGGCATACGAAAGCGCTCTGGCCAGGGCCTGTCGCTTCTCCCGGATACGCGGCGTTGCGGCCGTCTATATTAGAATAGAAATTCTTATCTGGACTCGGATGGGGGCGCTGTCAATCTCTTGACGGCGGGCAAATCCATAATTAGAAATTTCGTTCTAATATGTTTGCGCATGACGCAAAGTCGTGCGGTTTGGGCCATGAGTCCGGGAGAGAAGCATGCGGCGTTTCCATCAGATTGCAGGGATGAGGAGTGCCCGGCGTGGATGACCTGAACGTTCTTGTCGTGGGCGGCGGCATCGGAGGTCTCTCCGCCGCGATCGCACTGGGCCGCGCGGGGCACCGGGTCACGGTGATCGAGCGCGATCCCGAATGGTCGGTCTACGGCGTGGGCATCATTCAGCAGGCCAATGTCGTGCGGGCGATGGACGAGCTTGGCGTGCTCGACGCGTTCCTGGATGCGGCTTGCGGGTTCGATGCGGTGGAGATCTACATTCCCTCCGGCGAGCGCGTCGCAAGGGTGCCCGCGCCAAGCCTGGTGCCGGGGAGGCCCGCCAATGTCGGCATCGGTCGCCGCGCACTCCAGAAGGTGCTGGGCGACAGTGCCAGGGCGCTTGGTGCGGTTATCAGGCTGGGCGTGACGGTTCTGGACCTCGATGACGACGGCCGGGGCGTGTCGGTGCGCTTCTCGGACGGCAGCACGGCGCGTTTCGATATCGTCGTCGGCGCGGACGGAGTCTATTCGCAGACGCGCGAGACGATCCTGCCCGATGCTGCAAAACCGGAATTCACCGGGCAGGGCGTCTGGCGCTACAACTTCCCGCGTCCCGGCGATCTCGACGCGCTGCACGTCTACAACGGCCCGGTAGGAGTCGGCCTGGTGCCGATGAGCGCCGAGGGGATGTACCTTTTCGCGACTAGCCCGGAGCCCGGAAACCCGCACTATCCCCGCGATGGGCTGGCCGCTGTAATGCGCGCAAAACTGGCCCATGCCGCGCCCCGGATCCAGGCGCTAGCGGAACAGATTACCGACGATGCAGGCGTCGTCTATCGTCCGCTCGAAGGGCTGATGGTCGGCGGCCCCTGGCACAAGGGCCGCGTGGTCCTGCTGGGCGATGCGGTCCATGCGACCACGCCGCATCTGGGGCAGGGCGCGGGCATGGCCATCGAGGATGCGATCGTTCTGGCCGAGGAACTCGGCCGCCACGACGATCCCGAAGCCGCTTTCGCCGCCTATCACGGCCGCCGCTACGAGCGCTGCCGCTACATCGTCGAGAAATCGCTGGAGATCTGCCACGGCCAGATCGGCAAGGGGCCGCAGGTCGACAATCACAAGGCCACTGCGGAAATGTTCGCGGTGGTCTCGCAACCCATCTGACAGCCATCCGTGCAGATATTCGACTTTTAAGGACAGACCCATGACCCGAGTGACCGAGATCCGCTACGTCGGATATGGCGTCGAGAATTTCGACGCCGAACGAGCCTTCTATGTGAACGATTGGGGCCTCGTCGAAGTGGCGGCGGAGGACGGCCTTGCCTGGTTCAAGACCCACGGCCATGACGAGCATCACGCGGTGCGCCTTCATGAATCGGACGCCAACCATGTCGAGGTGATCGCCTTCGCTGCCGATACCCGCGCCGATGTCGATGCGCTGCACGAAAAGGTCGTGGCGGCGGGATGCAGGATCGTTCATGCCCCCCGTGCCCTCGAAGCGCCCGGCGGCGGCTATGGCTTTCGCTTCTTCTCGCCGGACGGCCTGCCTTTCGAGATCTCCGCCGAGGTCGCGCGTTCGACCAAGCGGGCGATGGCGCGCTGGGAAGGCATGCCGGTCAAGATCAGCCACATCGTCGTCCATTCGCCGGACCATCAGGCGCTGGTGAGGTTCTTCACCGATGTGCTGGGCTTCAGGATCAGCGACTGGCTGGGGGACTTCATGTGCTTCCTGCGCTGCAACGAGGCGCATCACCGCGTCGCCATCCTGCCCGGACCGCCCTGCCTCAACCACGTCGCCTATGACATGCTGACGGTGGACGACATGATGCGCGGCGTGCATCGCCTCAAGCAGCGCGGCACCGACATCCGCTGGGGGCCGGGGCGCCACACGGCGGGCAACAACACTTTCAGCTACTTCACGACGCCGGGCGGTTTCGCGGTGGAATATACCTCGGAGCTGGAAGAGGTCGATTTCGAGACGCACCAGCACAAGGTGCACATTCCCGGCCCGCAGGTGATGGACCAGTGGGGCACCGGCGTCGGCGGTCCGCAGACGATGCCGCATCCCGCTCCCGACGCGCGCCTGTTCCAGGCATCGGAGATCTGATCGATGGCCCTCTTCGAATACTTCCCGAACTACATCTGGAACCTCTCGGTCTCGATCGCGATGGAATCGGGCGCCCAGCTCGGCGAGATCATCGACATGTGCCAGCCGATCCGCGACGCGGCGGCGAACGGCGCCGATGCCGGCACGCCGCAGTTCATGAAGGCCTGGGCGGCGATGGGCGACAAGCTGCTGGACCTCGCTGCCGAGGACGAGGCGAAGGGCCGTAAGTTCTCCGCCTCGAACAAGCTGGAGCGCGCCGCGCTCTACCTGATCACCGCCGAGCGCATGCAGGGCCACGGTCATCCCGGCCGCACCGAGACTTACGCCAAGGCGCGCGAAGCCTTCGACCGCTCGACCGAACTGGGCAAGCTCAACCGTGAACGCGTGGAAATCCCGTTGGAAGAGGGCACCATGCCCGCGCTGTTCACCCGCGCGCCCGGAGCGGGCCGCAAGCCGGTGGTGGTGTTCTGCAACGGCCTCGATAGCTGCAAGGAACTGCTCTACTGGACCCGCCTGCCGCAGGAACTGGCGCGCCGGGGCATCTCCACGCTCTGCGTCGACCAGCCCGGCTCCGGCGAGGCGCTGCGTCTTCAGGGCCTGCCGGTCGATCCGCATTCGGAAAACTGGGCAAGCAAGGCGGTCGACTGGCTGGAGCAGCAGCCAAACGTCGATCCGATGCGCATCGGGATGACCGGAATCTCGCTCGGCGGCCATTTCGCACCGCGCGCGGTGGCCTACGAACCCCGCTTCGCAAGCGGCGCGGTCTGGGGCGCCAATCACAACTGGCGCGAAGTACAGGACAAGCGCATGGCGCGAGAGGGCGAGAACCCGGTGCCGCACTACTGGGGGCACGTTCACTGGGCCTTCGGCGCGAAGGATCAGGACGATTTCCTCGCCAGGTCGGAGGCGATGAACCTCAATGGTCACATGGATTCGATCCGTGTGCCGTTCCTCGTCACCCATGGTGCCGAAGACCGCCAGATCAGCGCAGGCTATGCCGATGACCTCTATGACCAGCTCGTCAATTCACCCCGGCGCGAGAAGGTGATCTTCACGCTCCGCGAAGGCGGCGTGGAGCATGTCGGCGCCGATAACATGGCTTACGGCCGCGACCTGATCTCCGACTGGTTCGCCGAAACGCTTGGAGGAGCAACCGCATGATCACCCATTCCTCAAGGCGGCGCTTCATCGATCTCTCGATCACGCTGTGCAACGACGTGGTGAGCGATCCGCCGTTCCTGAAGCCCGAGATCACTTACCAGAACCACATGGACACGGCGGGCGAACTGGACATGTTCTTCCCTGGCGTCACCGCCGAGGATACCCCGGACGGCGCCGGGTTCGCCGCCTCGGAATGGGTCAGGCTGACCACCCACAGCGGCACGCATCTCGACGCGCCCTATCATTTCCACCCGACGATGAACGGCCGGGACGGCGAGCCCGAACGTTCGATCACCATCGATGAAGTACCGCTGGAATGGTGTTTCCAGCCCGGCGTCAAGCTGGACTTCCGGCACCTGCCCGATGGCCACGTGGTGACCGCCGCCGAGGTCGAGGCCGAATTGGCGCGGATAGGGCATGACCTGCAACCGCTCGACATCGTTCTCGTCAATACGGCCGCGGGCAAGGCGCTTGGGCGGCCGGACTTCGTGAACGTCGGCTGCGGCATGGGGTATGAGGCGACTATGTACCTTACCGAGCGGGGGGTGCGCGTGACCGGCACCGATGCCTGGTCATGGGATGCGCCATTCTCGCATACGGCCAGGAAAGTGCAGGAAACCGGCGATACTTCGCTGATCTGGGAAGGCCACAAGGCGGGGCGGGACATCGGCTATTGCCATCTCGAAAAGCTGCACAATCTGGAGGTGCTGCCACCGCACGGCTTCACCGTCAGTTGCTTTCCCCACAAGATCAAGGGCGCGTCGGCAGGCTGGACCCGCGCCGTCGCCATCATAGAGGGCTGATTTCGGCATGCGTCTGGGAACACTGGCCGATGGCACGCCCGACGGCAGGCTGGTAGTGGTTTCGCAGGACGGCACGCGTTGCCTTGCTGCGTCGTTGCCCAATCTGCTCGGCGCGCTGGAGAGCTGGGCTGCCTGCGAAGCGGAATTGCGCGATCTGGCGGCCCGACTTGCAGCGGGGGAAGGGGCGCCGCTCGATGCAGCCCGATTGCGCGCGCCCTTGCCGCGTTCGTGGCAATGGCTCGACGGTTCCGCGTTCGGCACCCACGGCGAACTCATGCAGATCGCTTTCGGCCTGCCTCCCGTCGAGACCGATCGTCCGCTGATGTATCAGGGCATGTCCGATCGTTTCTACGGCCCCACCGATCCTGTGCCCTTTCCAAGCGAGGCCGACGGCATCGATTTCGAGGGGGAGTTCGGCGTGATCGTCGATGAGGTGCCGATGGGGGTGACCCCGGAACAGGCACTCGGCCACATCAAGCTGGTGGTCCAGATCAACGACTGGTCCTTGCGGGCGATCGCGCCGGTCGAGATGAAGACCGGGTTTGGCTGGGTGCAGGCCAAGCCGCCCTGTTCGATGGCGCCCTTTGCCGTCACCCCGGACGCTCTCGGCGATGCCTGGCATGACGGGCGGGTGTGCATGGACCTGCATGTGGACTGGAACGGAGAGCGGTTCGGACGGGCCGACGGCGGGGCGATGGACTTCTCGTTTCCTGAACTTGTCGCCCACGCCGCGCGCACGCGCGAACTCGTGGCCGGTACGGTGATCGGCTCCGGCACGGTGTCCAATGCGAATTACGGCGAAGTAGGTTCCAGCTGCATTTCGGAAGTGCGGGCCATCGAAATCATCCGTGACGGCAGGCCTAGCACGCCGTTCATGTCCTATGGCGACAGGATCCGCATGGAAGGCAGGACGGCCGAAGGCTTTGCGCCGTTCGGAGTCATCGCACAGACGGTCGTTCCCGCTGCACTTTAGCGGTCCGCGGTCATGCGTAGACAGGCCATCATTCGTAGACGGGATCTTCGAGCCGGTTCATCCACTCGGGGCACCCGTTCTCGGCATCGCCCCGGAATCCCTGGCTGTTGAACGCCATGAAATCGGATGCGGCATCGCGCGCCGTCATGTTCGCGGGGATGCGGTAGCTTGCAGCCACGGCGTCTCCGCAAGTTGCGGTCCAGCCCGCGATGTCCCGTTCGCGCTGGATCCAGAGCTGGACGAGCCAGAGAAAATCATGTCGTTTGTCCTGCATCGTCGGCATGATCGATCCTTTGGAAGTGATAGTCCGGCATGGCTTGCATGGGAATCGCCCGTCCCGCAACTGCCAAAATCTCAAGGACTTGGCTCAGTCAGAAGCGGAAATTGCTTTCGAGGCCGAGCATGTGGATGGTCTTTGCCGAGCCGGTCTGCCTGATGAAGGCGCCCGGTGCGAAGGCGGAGAGCGAGGCGGAAAGTTCGAGTTCGGCGGTCGCCTGCCAGGCCAGGGTGGCCTCCACTTCCTTGCCGACGAATTTCGCACGGCTGTCTCCCGCGTCGCGGATCAGGTTGCCGGGAATGTCGTAGATCCCGTCCGCGTTGGAAGCGCGCCAGTAGGCCATGGCGGCGAGGCTGGTGGAGACATCCGGCGCCAGTTGCAGGCCCAGCGAAGAATAGGCGTTGACGATGTTGTAGGGACCGACCGGCGAAAGCTCGCCGAAGTACTTGCCCTTGGGAAACAGCGCGTTGAAAGTGCCGAGGCGGTTGTCGCCGCGCTTGCCGTCGCCGCTCACGATATTGACCCGCACGGTGAGATCGGGCGCGAGCGGGGCGTCCGGGAAGGCGTGGCCAAGCTCGGTGCCGAGCGTCCAGGCCGAGATCGGACCGCCTGCGAAGCGGCCGAACTGATAGACACCTTCGACGTTCCAGTGCCAGTCACCGCCTGTGCCGTGCCAGCGTGCGCCGAGGCTGTGGCGGGTTTCCGTGCCTTCGCGCATGCCCCAGCGCGCGGCATCGTTGCGATAGCCGAGGTAATAGAGATCAAGGTTCGGCATTGCGGCATAGGCACCCCACAGCGCCTTGTCGGGCGAAGTGCGGTCGTTGAAATCACCCTTGCGGGCCTGCACGGGCTTTACCGCCAGCAGGCTGAGGGTGCCCGCGCCCAGCTTCACGTTCGCGCGCACGCCGTCGAACGCGATCGGCACGTTGGGGCCGTAGCGCGTGCCGATCAGCCGCTCGGTGCCGAGCGAGAGCATCTGCCGCCCGCCGCGCAGGGTGACTGGGCCGAGGTCGGCCTCGACGAAGCCTTGCAGCAGGTCCACGCCGCTTCCATCCACCGGGCCGGGCGAAGGGGCGACACCGACCGAAGTCGAGGCGATCGGTTGCACGAAGGCGCGCAAGCCTCCGACATGGAGATCGGCATAAGGCAGGGCGCGCAGCCAGAGGTAGCTGTCGTTCGGCGCCTCGGCATCGCCCCAGAGGTTGTTCTCCAGGTTCTCGTTACGCGCGCGCAGTTCGATGCCGGTGGAGAGCCAGGCGTCGTCGCCGATGGATATGTACTTGAACGGGCCGGTCCAGTGGTGGCCGCGCTTTTCGGCGTCGGCAAGGTCCGACCAGTCCTCGTCGTAGCGGGTGATCGAGAGGGTGGGGGCTTGCCAGGCTTCGGTGGGTTCGGCCTTGGCGCTGGTGGACAGGACGGCTGCGAGGAAGAGAGCCAATGCGGCGAACCGTCGTCCCGGACTTGATCCGGGACCGCTGTCTGTCTTTAGGCGCGTGCTCGCGAGCGGGGCGCGGCCCGGCCAGCGGTCCCGGAGCAAGTCCGGGACGACGAAATCAGGCACTGTTCTTCTCCCGGTAAGCCAGGATCGCCACGAGAATGAACCCGCCGACAAGACCCATGTGCTCGAAGAAGGCATTGGTCGCGCCGAAGCGCTCGGGGCCTGTGGGCATGGCCCAGAAGGCATTGGCGATCAGCGCGGCGAAGAAGGTGAACACGCCAAGCATTCCCGCGCCGAGCCAGACTAAACGGTTCGTAAGGATGAGCAGCGGGCCGATCAGTTCCACTGCGATGGTGAGCGCTGCCCACAGCGCGGGCGGGGTCAGGCCGAAGTGGGTCTGTTCCGCCACGGCGCCCTGCCAGTCGGTGAGCTTGGTGAGCCCGCCGACGAGGTAGGCGCCCACCAGCAGGAGGCGGGCGAGGAACCCGGTCGGTGCGAAGTCCAGCACCGATGCGACGAATTTGGGCGTACCGGTGCCGGACATGGCTCAGTTGACCTCGTTCGCGTTGACTTCGCCAGAGTGGATCTCGGCGATGTAACCGCCGGGGAAGCGCACCATGGCAGCTTGACGCTTGCCCGTCGTGTAAGGTGCGACCAGCGTCTCCACACCTGCCGCCGAGGCTTTGGCCAGCGTCGCGTTGAGATCGTTAACCGCATAGCCGGTCATGTCGCGGCCATAAGGCCAGGGCAGTTGCCCGTCCGAGACGTAGACCACCATCTTGCCGTAGCCGCTGGTGATCGCAACGCGGCGGATGGCCTTGCCGGGTTCGCCGATCTCGGCGCCATTGGCGGCCTTGTCATCGGCGGTGATCTTGGCGTGCGCGAAGCCGGTCCAGCTCTTGATGAACGTATCGGCGGCATCGACGGTCAGGTAGATGCGGTTCTCCGGCACGGTTTCGAGCGCGGTGTAGCTCGGCTTGGCGGTGTGCCAGTAGAGCTGCATGTTCACGCCGCCCGGCCACTGGATCACCGAGTCCCGGCCGATCGGATCGGGGAAAGTCTCCAGACGGCGGACCGCGCCGTAGCTGACCGCAGACTTCACGGCGGCGTCGAGATCGGTGACCAGATAGCCGGTGCGCTCGTCGCCGAAGGGATAGGGGATCGGCGTCTTGAAGCCGAAGACCGAGACGGTGCCTGCGGGGGTCAGCACGAGCTGCGATTTTGTGAGGCTCTTGGTCGGCGTCACCTGGAATTCGCCCTGCTTGCTGGTGGTGCCACCGAAGGTGGCGACGAAGCTGGCAACGAAGGTGTCGAACTGGTCTTGCGGCACGTAGACGTGGGTGGTGTCGTATTGCGCGCCGACCGCGTAGTCGGCGGTGGCAGCAGGCTTGGCGATGGCGGCGGGAACGGCGATCGGGCTGGCGGCGATCACGGCAGTGGCGAAAAGGAAGGCGAGGCGCTTCATCGAAGGTCTCCTTGGGAGAGGTATTGGGGCGAGTTTCATCGTCGTCTCGGACATGTCCGGCTTCCGCGTTCTGGGCGGGGGACGGAGCTTCCGAGAGCGGTTTAGGGCGCGAACGAACCGCTATCGATCCGAATAATATCGTTCGATATGTTCGAGATTATAGAATGAAATGCGGCCCTTCCTCATCGGGAAGGGCCGCGCCGGGTCAGACGGCCCAGCAGCCGCAGCCGAGCGATCCCCAGAAGGTCTGGACATCGGCGGCGGGAACATTGGCGCCGAGTGCAGCGGCATGATCATGCCCATGGACGCCGCAGGAGCTGGCGCAGCCGCAGGCAGAGGCCAGCTTCTGCTTGGCTTCGGGCGTCTGGTAATAGCCGCCGAACGTCGCGACCGGCGACCAGTCGGGCATCGGGCGCGGCAGTTCCGGGGCGAGCGGGCGATAGTCGCCCTCGCCATGCACCACCTTGCCGCCCAGCAGGGTCAGGATCGAGCGGATGTGGACGATCTCATTGTCCGGCACGCTGAAGTAGTCGTCGGAAAGCAGCGCGAGGTCGGCCAGCTGGCCCGCTTTGATCTGGCCCTTCTTGCCCACTTCGTTCGAGAACCAGGTGTTCTCATGCGTCCACATGCGCAGTGCCTTCTCGCGGCTGACGCGGTTGTCGCCGCGATAGAGCGAAAGGCCGCCCACGGTGCGCCCGGTGACCAGCCACGAGAGCGAGACCCAGGGGTTGTAGCTGGCAACGCGGGTGGCGTCGGTACCGCCGCCCACGGGGATACCGGCAGCGATCATGCGGGCGATCGGCGGCGTGCGTTCGGCGGCCTTCGCGCCGTAGCGCTCGACGAAATATTCGCCCTGATAGGCCATGCGGTGCTGCACGGCGATGCCGCCGCCAAGCGCGGCGATACGGTCGATATTGCGGTCCGAAATGGTCTCGGCGTGGTCGAAGAACCAGTTGATGCCTTCGAGCGCGATGTCGCGGTTGACCTTTTCGTAGACGTCGAGCGCGCGGCCGATCGTCTCGTCATAAGTGGCGTGAAGGCGCCAGGGCCAGCGGTTCTCGGCGAGCAGGCGGATGACGGGCTCGAGATCGCCTTCCATGCTGGGCGCCATGTCCGGGCGAGGCTGGCGGAAGTCCTCGAAGTCGGCGGCGGAATAGACCAGCATCTCGCCCGCGCCGTTGTGGCGATAGGTGTCGTCGCCCTGTCCCGGCGTGACCTGCTTGGCCCAGCCCGCGAAGTCCGCCAGTTCTTCCTTCGGCTTCTGCGTGAAGAGGTTGTAGCTGATGCGCACGGTCAGCTGGTCTTCGGCGTGCAGCTTCTCGATGATATCGTAGTCGTCGGGATAATTCTGGAAGCCGCCGCCCGCGTCGATCACGCCGGTCACGCCCAGCGCGTTGACTTCGCGCATGAAGTGGCGGGTGGAGTTGAGCTGGTATTCGGGCGGCAGCTTGGGGCCCTTGGCGAGCGTGGAATAGAGGATCGTCGCATTGGGCTGGGCCAGCAGCAGGCCGGTCGGGTTGCCGGCGGCATCGCGCACGATCTCGCCGCCCGGCGGGTTCGGCGTGTCCTTGGTATAGCCGACGACGCGCAGGGCGGCGGCATTGAGCAGCGCGCGGTCGTAGAGGTGAAGGATGAAGACCGGCGTATCGGGGGCGACGGCGTTCAGCTCCGCGATCGTCGGCAGGCGCTTTTCGGCGAACTGGTGCTCGGTAAAGCCGCCGACGACGCGGACCCACTGCGGGGCGGGGGTATTGTCGACCTGCCTCTTCAGCATCGCCATGGCCTCTGCCAGCGAGGTCACGCCATCCCACCGCAGCTCCATGTTGAAGTTCAGGCCGCCGCGGATGATGTGCATGTGGCTGTCGATCAGGCCGGGGATCAGGCGGTGGCCCTTGGCGTCGATCACCACGGCGCCGGGCGCGGCGGCTTCGCGCGCTTCCTGTTCGCTGCCCACGGTCAGGAACTTGCCGTCACGGATGACCACGGCTTCGGCCTGCGGGTTTTCTCGGTCGAGCGTGGTGACCTTGGCGTTGACGATGATCGTGTCGGACATGGAAGTTTCCCTGGAACGTGCGGTTTGACTGGAAATGAGTGAGGGCAGGAGCGAAGTTGCCGCCGCTCCCAGCAAAGTGTTGCGCCGGGTGATCACGCTTCCGCCTTCTCTTCGGAAGTGCGGCAGGGGAACTTGTCCCCAGGAAGCCGTCCCAGGACGTGCTTGCGGCAGTCGGTCTGCACGAACTGGGCGACTTCCTCGTGGGCCATGATTTTCTTCGCCAGCGGAACGATCTGTTCGCCCAGGAGGATACCGAGAAGCCCGATCAGGGCAATCATCGGCGGGGCCGGCGAACGGACGCCGAGGAGACTGTAGACCACGCCTACCAGCAACCCGGCGGCAATCGAGAGAAGGTAGGGCTTCATCTGAGGTTTCCTTGGTACTCGTTGGGAGCTTCGACAGGCTCAGCCTGGGCGGATATTAGTGCTCCAGTCTCACCTTCCGCTCACCCTGAGCTTGTCGAAGGGTCATCCTGAGCCTGTCGAAGGATCTAAGGCGGGCTCAGTGACCGCCCTCGGATGCGCCAAACATGGTCTTGGCGTAATTGATGCCGATACCGTAGGCGCCGCCCCACTTCTTGGCGATTCCGGTGGTGCTGTCGTAAGTTTCGGTGCGGGCCCAGTCACGCTGGAGTTCGAGCAGGTACTGGAGCGAGGTCATCGGCACGGCGCCGAGCTGGATCATGCGCTCCACGGCGCGCTCATGGGCTTCGGTGGAGATGTCGCCGCAGGCATCGGTGATGACATAGGCCTCGAAGCCTTGGTCGATGGCCGAGGCGACCGGGCCGACGATGCAGACCGAGGTCCACAGGCCTGCAAAGACGATGCGCGGCTTGGCGATGCGGTTGATTTCCTCGATCACCGCGGCGTCTTCCCAGGTGTTCATGCTGGTACGGTCGAGCATGGCCTGACCTTCGAAGGCCTCGGTGATCTCGTCGAACATCGGGCCGGAGAAGCTCTTCTCGGCAACCGTGGTGAGGATGGTGGGGACATTGAAGGACTTGGCGCCGCGCGAGATCAGGGCGGCATTGTTGCGCAGCAGCTCCGCCGAGATCGACTTGGTGGCAAAGGCCATCTGCGACTGGAAGTCGATCAGGACAAGGGCATGATTGTCAGGCGAGATCAGCGACTTGCCGGGGGTTGCAGTGGCGGTGGGGATCGTGGTGGCGGTCATCGGTAAGCTCCTGTCGTTGTCTGTTGAAGCTGTTTTTGCGCCAATTCGTGCATCGGTGTAGCTGGATAAAATGGAGAAAATTGTTCGATGAAGTTGAAAAGCTGGCCGGTGAGGCGATCAGGCTCGCGCGCCTGCATTGTGCCTGCGGAGCAGCGGCGCGGGAATCAACCGTTGGTATAGGCGTTGGTATGGGGCCTTCACGCCTTCACGGCAGTTTGAGCCGGTCTCCCGCGGCGACCGCGAAGCTTGTTGTGCAGCGCAGTAAACATCGGTTCGCCGCAAGAAGCGCTCGAACTAACGGCAGCGGCAAGGGCACTAACAAGGGTGTTCATGTAGCCGAAAGGTAGATCTGAACACCCATGTCATCCCTAGTGTTCAAATGCAGCAGAGATGCAGCACATCATGCAAGACGAGACAAGGGGGCTTGGATCGCTGAAGACGCCAAATTCGGCGCGGCGGTCTAATGAAAAACTGCGATTACGCAGGCCCTATTGGTCAAGTTTGGAGGAGTAACGCGATGAAGATCAATTCCAAAAAATCCAAAGTTCTCCTGCTTTTGGCCCTGATCGGCGGAACCGCTTCGGGCACAGTTGCCGCGCAGACGGAAGAACAGCCGCCGGAAGCAGACGTTTCGGCCACCGTATATGGCTCGCGCCCGGCCGATCAGGCCGAGATGACCGAGGGCCCCGAGGTCAAGGGCATCATCTCCGCACGCAGCGGCGACAGGATGCAGGTCACCGCGGCGGATGGCAGCAAGTCGGTCGTCGCCATCAACGACGCCACCAAGATCAAGGCCAGCGGCGGGCTGTTCGGCCTTGCCAGCAACAAGCTGGCCGCAACCCAGCTGCTCAACGGCCTGCCGGTTACCGTCAAGACCCTGCAATCGGGTGACGGCCTGCTCGCCAGCCAGATCAATCTTCAGAACAAGGATCTGAAGACCGCGTCGATGATCCACAACGGCACCGACCAGCGCTTCGCGGAGCAGACCGCCGCTACCGAAGCCCTGCGCGGCCGCATGGGCGATATCGACCAGTACAACGTGAAGAGCACGACGAACGTGAACTTCGACACCGGCAAGGCCGTGCTTTCGCCGCAGGCCAAGCAGGACCTCTGCGCCGCCGCGACTTCGGCGGAAGGCATGGACAACGCCCTGCTGCTCGTCGTGGGTTACACGGACTCGACGGGCACCCCCGAAATCAACCAGGTGCTCAGCGAGAAGCGCGCGGGCAGCGTGGTGAACTATCTCCAGCAGGCCTGCCACTGGAAGCCCTATCGCATGCTGACCCCCACCGGCATGTCCGAGGCGGATCCGGTAGCGGATAACGATACTTACGAGGGCAAGGCGCAGAACCGCCGCGTCGCCGTGAACATCCTGGTCAGCAAGGGCCTGGACGGTCTCTGAGGAAAAAAAAGGGGGCGGCCTTTGAGCCGCCCCGCCAGTCCGAAACGAACTGGAGCGGCTGATCCGAACCGGATCAGCCGCTTTCTTCATAACTAGAAGTTGACCGTTGCGCCCACCGCGATCTGGCGGCCCAGCGAGTCGTAGCGCGCCGAGAGCGTGTTGCTCCGCGACAGGCCGTAGTTGTAGGAGTTCGGCAGCAACGGCGGCAGCTTGTCGAAGATATTGTTGGCCGAGATGCGGAACGAATAGGCCTCGTCGACGCGGAAGGTCAGGGCGAGATCGAAGTAGTTCTGCGCGCCGATGCGGTAGAACGTCTCGCGCTCGCTGGTTTCGCTCCAGCCCAGTGCCGGATCGCCCGAGTTGCTGACGTTGGTCAGCGGGCCGACATAGCGCCAGTTGAACGAGGCGTTGAAGAAGCGATTGTCGGTCGTGTAGGTGGCGCGAAGGCTGTGGGTCCACTTGGGGATCAGCTGGCCGCAGGGGCCGCCGTAGTAACCGGCACAGTTGTACTTCGCCAGGATCGGCGAATCCTGACCGCCCGCCAGCGTGGTGAGCGAACCCGCGAAGTCGAGAGACAGATTGCCGTACTTGCCGAGACCGGTCGTGTACTGACCCTGGAAGTCCCAGCCGTGCGACTTGCTCTTGTAGTAGTTGGTGGTGCCGCCGCGGATATAGCCCGTGGTCGGGTTGGTGCCGGGGTTGCTGGAAAGCGTGCCGTCGGCATTGCGCACGAACATCGAGCAGAAGAAGTCGCTGCCGGTCTGGAGACAACCGTTCGAGAAGTAGTCGTAGTCGTTGTATCCGATCGAATCGTCGAGATCGATCAGGAAGCGGTCGACCGAGACCACGAGGCCGGGGAGGAAAGAGGGCTTCAGCACGACGCCGAAGGTCTTGGTATAGGCCGTCTCCGGGTTGACCGTATAGCCGCCGCGGCGAACCGTGCAGCCGATGTCGGTCGGGCAGACGAGGGTCGGGCTGCCGTAGAGGCTGTCTGCCAGACCCGTGGCGGCGCAGACTTCGCGCGAGGCCGCCGGAGCGCCGTAGACCGGGATCTGCTGGCCGTTGGCACCCGTGGTATAGGTTACCGTCGGTGCGCAGATGTCGTTGTAGGTCGTGTTGATACGGTCGTAGCTGATGTTGGAGCCCTGATAGGCTTCCACCACCGTCGGTGCGCGCTGGGCCTTGTTGATCGAGCCGCGGAACGTGATGTCCGAAATCGGCGCCCAGATCGCCTCGGCCTTCCAGGTCGAGAAGGTATCGGGGTTGGAGCTGTACTTCGACAGTCGGAATGCGCCGTTGAACTGAAGCAGATCCGCGAAGGGCTTATGTTCGATGATCGGAACCTGAAGCTCTACGTTGCCTTCCCAGACATGCTGCGAAAGGTTGCTGTCCGATCCGCCGTTGTTGGTGCGCCAGACGTCGTCGGCATAGCTCTTCAGCTTGTCCTGACGGAATTCCGCACCCAGCGCGATCGCCACGCCCTGTTCGGCCCAGGGGGACTGGATCCCGTAAGTGCCGAGATCGCCCTGAACGGTCGCCACCGCGTTATAGAGGGTGTTGATCGTGGTGGAGGTGCCGAAGCCGCCGTCGGTCAGGTAGTCGTAGAGCGCCTGGCTGTTGGTGGTCGAATTGGCGCTGAAGGCGTCGAAGGGAAGGCAGCCGTCCGCGGTGCCGCTGGCGCATTGCAGCTGGCCGTTCACGCTGACCACGTTGAGCGCGTTGTTGACGCGGTCGTAGTCGGGCTGGCCCCAGGTCATGTCCATGCGGTTGCGGGCGTAGACGCCGCCGACGTCATAGCTCCACCCCTGCGCGAACTGGCCGCGCACGCCTGCGGTCGCGCGCAGGCCCTTGTTGAGGTAGACGTCCTCGATATCCTTCACGTTGCTGAAGCGATAGCGCACGTCGACCGGTGCCAGCGTCGAAGTACCGGCATCGGCGCCGCAGATGGTCTGCGCCTGCGAAGCCGACATGAGCGGATTGTTGCAGTTGACGTAGTAGGGCGAATTGCCGTCGCCATAGGAACTCGGCGCGAAGACGCGGGCCGGATAGGGGTTGGTCGAACGGTCGCGGAACCACATGACGCTGCCGTAGAGCTCGGCGGCGTCGGACAGCTCGAAAGAGGTGAAGCCGCCGGCATTCCAGCGCTTGTCCTCACGCTGGAACGAGTAGCCGTCATAGGGGTTGGCGGCCATGGCGTCGCTGTAGGGGACGAGCGTGCGCGAGCCGTCGGGGTTGTTGACGTACTGGTTGCCGCTGGCTGCTCCCGCGCGGGGCGAGATATAGCCGTAGGGCGTGTAGGTGGAAGTCGTGCAGGTGAGCGGGCCGTCCTTGACCGCTTCGACGAGCTGGCAGCCTGCGGTTTCGCGGGCGGAATAGGGGACCAGCGCCGCTTCGCGGTAGTTGACGTAGCCGCTGATGTGGAAGCGGTCGTCGAACAGCTTCTTGCCGAAGGTCAGTGACAGGTCGGCGCGGCCGCCGTCGGCGCTGGTACCGCGTGCGGGCTGATCGAACCCGTACTGGCTGGTGACGTCCGAAATCAGCGTGCGCTTGTTCTTGTGCAGGTAGAAATTGTAGTTGCCGTTGAGCTGCAGGCCTTCGAAATCGTCATCCATGATGAAGTTGACGACACCGGCAACCGCGTCCGAACCGTAGACCGCCGAGGCGCCGCCGGTCAGCACGTCCACGCGCTTGATCAGCGACGTCGGGATCATGTTGGCGTCGATGCCGTTCATGGTGCCCACGCGCTTGCCGTCCACCAGGACGAGCGTGCGTTCGAAGCCGAGGTTGCGCAGCTTGATGCGTTGGCGACCGTCGGAATCCTGGTAGTTCTGCTGGCTGTCCGGTGCGATCTGGGGAATGCGGTTGAGCACTTCCTCAATGTTCACCGCAGCCTGCGCGCGGATGGCATCGTTGGTGACCGAGACGATCGGCGCAGCTGCCGTCGAGTTCGGACGGTTGATGCGCGAGCCGGTGACGACGATCGAGCCGCCGGAAGCGCTGGCGGCGCCTGCAGCATCATCCGGCGCATTGTCCTGCGCCAGAGCCGGGGTGGCGAGCCCGCTGATACAGGTCGTCGCCAACAACAACTTCGTGATATTCCTCATTCATTGACCCCTTACTTCCCTGGTGATGGTTTTGACTTGGTATTGAACTGGTCAATCAGGACGCACGCGTCCCGCTTCCGGCGCCGGTAGCGCCGGGAAACTGGTCTTTTCCGTCAGCCTCGATCAGGCGCGATCAGGCGCGGCGCAGGCTGCCGGCCGGTTGCACGCGGGTGCGGCCGTTCGCGTCGGTCACGGCGTAAGTGAAGCCCGGCAGGATGGAGAAGGCGCCGACCTTGCCGTTCCGGTCGATCGCCAGGAAGGCCACCTGGGCGTCCTTCACCGCTTCGCCGCGCAAGGCGACGATATGCTCCACCGCTTCGCGGCAGGCCGCCATGGCGGACATGCCCATGCGCATGGAGCCGACCACGCGCGCCGCGCCTGCGATACGGGTGACTTCCTCTCCCACGCCGGTCGCAGTGGCCGCGCCGACACCCGGCTCGACCAGCAGTCCGCAGCCTGCCTGGGGCGAATCCCCGACGCGGCCCCGCAGCTTGAAGGCCATGCCTGAGGTGGTGCAGGCGCCTGCCAGCCTTCCGTCCGGGCTGCGGGCGAGAATACCAATGGTATCATGATCGAGCGCCGTGCCGCGCTGGTTCTCGATATTGGCGACGGGCTTGTACTCGGCCTTCTTGAGCCATTCCCGCCAGGCCGCTTCGGCTTCCGGCGTGAGCAGGTTCTGCGATGGAAAGCCCTGTTCCCGCGCGAACTGGGCAGCGCCTTCGCCTACCAGCATGGTGTGCGGAGTGCGGTCCATCACCCGGCGGGCCACGGAGATGGCGTGGACATAGCCTTCCAGGCCGGCGACCGCACCGGCATGTCCACGGTCGTCCATGATGATGGCGTCGAGCGTGACGTGGCCGTCGCGGTCCGGGTAGCCGCCCAGGCCGACCGAGTGATTGGAGAGATCGGCTTCAGGCACTTTCGCGCCTGCTTCTACCGCATCGATCAGCGTTCCGCCTGCTTTCCAGGCGGCGTAGGCAGCGGCATTAGCCGCGGCGCCGAAGTCCCATGTCGAAACGACAAGAGCGGTATCGGCGGTACTGCTTGCTGCTAGCGGCGCGGCGCGCGCCGTTCCAGCTGCGACCGTTCCGGCCAAGGCAAGTCCCAAGGTATCACGACGCGAGATTCCCATGCCCATTGTTCCCCGACCCGAAGGTCCCGTCGATTTTCATGACCGGCATGCCCTTCCCAAAGCCTGCCCTGCAACAAAGCTGTCATAGGTATTAAATAAATACAATTCAAAAAATCAAATTGGCATTACATTTTTGCGCCATTCGTCGGAATATGTCGCTAATTGGTCTCATGCGGTCCTGACGCGGCGAGTTTCGGCGGACCGGGCGGCCATGGCCTTCCCGGTCCTGCGGATCCTCAGCCCTGCCGCGGCGGGCGGTTGCGCGGGTCCTGACCGAAGGAGAGTTCGGGCACGTTCTGCATGTGGAAGGTCAGGCGCCCGCCCTTCATCAGCTCTTCATGGCTGATCCAGCAGCGGTCATGGCGCTGGCCGTTCCATTCGACGCGGCCGTAATAGGGCCGGTCGGAACGGTTGCCCGGAGCGCTCACGATCAGTTCGCGGCCGTTGCCGAGCCGGACGCGCGCCTCTTCGAACAGCGGACTGCCGAAGATGTAGATCCCGCTGACCGGATCGACCGGATAGAAGCCCAGCGCCGAGAGTACGTACCAGGCGCTCATCTGCCCGCAGTCGTCATTTCCGATCACGCCTGCCGGACGGGCGCGGTACATGAGCGCCAGGAGGCGGCGGACCATGGCCTGCGTCTTCCAGTGCGCGCCGGTCCAGGCGTAGAGGTAGGCGACGTGATGCGAGGGTTCGTTGCCGTGGGCATATTGGCCCACCATGCCGCTGATGTCCGGCGGGGCGTTCTTCGGCAGCGTCGAGGGCGCATTGAACAGTGCGTCGAGCTTGGCTTCCAGCGCTTCGGGGCCGCCCATGGCCTCGGCCAGGCCGTACACGTCGTGCTGGTTGAGGAAAGTCGCCTGCCAGCCGTTGCTTTCGGTAAAGTCGCGCCACTTGTCGGAATGGCCGAGTTCGACCGGATCGTAGGGCTCCGTCCAGGAACCGTCGTCCAGGCGGGGCCGAGCAAAGCCGGTGGCGGTGTCGAAGACGTTCTTCCAGTTGCCCGAGCGGGCCTTCAGCCTTGCGGCGTCGTCGGTGGCCCCCGCCGCTTTCGCGATCTTTGCGGCGGCGTAGTCGTCATAGGCATATTCCAGCGTGCGGCTCACGCTTTCGAAGACCTTGTCGGCCGGAACGTAGCCCTTGGCGTCGTAGGCCGGAATGCCGCGCGCATTGTCCTGCACGGGCATCGTGAAGTCGAACGAGCGCCTGCGGATATTGGGCCAGGCTTCTGCGTAGTTGCCGGGGATACCCTTGGCCATGGCTTCCGCCAGTACGGGTACGGAGTGCCAGCCCATCATGCACCCGGTCTCGACGCCCTGAAGCGGCCAGACGGGCGGGCCATAGGGGCTTTGCCTGGTCTGGCGGATGAGATCGGCCACGAACTGTTCGACCAGCGCGGGCCGCAGCAGCGTCTGCAAGGGATGGAATGCCCGGTAGGTATCCCAGAGCGAATAGGCGCTATAGGCCTTCTCGCCGGGCGCAAGCTGGTGGACCTTGCGGTCGAGGCCTATGGTGCGGCCGTCCACGTCGGAGAACAGCGTCGGACCGATGGCGGCGTGATAGAGCGCGGTCGCCATGATCGTGCGCTGTTCGGCGCTGCCGCCCGTCACCGAGACATGCCTCATTTCGTCGGCCCATGCTTTCGCGGCGGCCTGGCGGTAGGTATCGAAATCGAAATGGGTCGCCTCTGCTGCCAGATTGGCGAGGGCGCCTGCGACATCGACGGCCGAAACGGCGGTGCGCACCACGATCGGCGCGCTTCCGGCATCGTCGAAGTGGACTGCCGCCTTCAGGCGGCGGCCTTTGACCTGCGTGCTGCCAGCGGGCTGCGCGGCATCGTCGTCACCGAAGAAATCGATGCGGCTCGGCGGGCGCGAGAACTGCATCGCGAAATAGATATGGCGGCCCTTGGCCCAGCGGAACACCCGGCGCTGGCCGGTAAGCGTGCCGTCGGCTTCCAGCGTGAGCTGCGCGTCGTCGATCAGGGGATACTTGTCCGAGGAGTCCAGGACGAGGTGGGACAAGTCGATCAGCAGGTGCCCGTCGCCTGCCGGATAAGCATGGCGCTGGATGCCGCTGCGCAGTGTCGCGGTCAGTTCGCTGGTGACGCCGTTTTCAAGCTGGACGCGGTAGTAACCGGGCTCCGCCGCCTCATTTCCGTAGCGCAGGCGATAGCCTTCGTCCGGCCGGTCGAGCGGCCCCGGCTGGAGCCGTACTTCGCCACGGCAGGGAACGACGAGGACGTCCAGCATGTCGCCGATGCCGGTGCCGGAAAGATGGGTGTGGGAGAAGCCCAGCAGCGAGGCGTCGCCGTGATGGTAGCCAGAGCAGGTGTCCCAGCGCGCGGTGTCGGTGTCGGGGCTGAGCTGGACCATGCCGAACGGCAGTGTCGCGCCGGGGAACGTGTGCCCATCGCCGCCGGTGCCGATGAACGGATCGACCTTCACGGCCGGATCGGCCTGGGCGGCCAGCGCGCGCGTCGCGCCGGCGGGCACGGCGGCGGCCAGCAGCGCTAGGCGGCAGGTGCCCGACATCAGGTGGCGGCGACTCAGATCGGTCATCTCAGGCATCCCCTTATATGTAAAAGGACGGCGCCCGTCCCGCAGGAAGACCCTGAGGACGGACGCCGGCCCGTGTGCATGCAGATCATTGGTGAGGAGGAGAGGGACCTACACGCTTTTGCACGGGACTTAGAAGCTGAACTGAGCGGTCGCGGCGAAGACGCGGCCGTTCTTGTAAAAGGCCGTCGGCGCGCTCTTGCTGCCGCTATACGAGTAATAGGTGGAATCGAGCAGGTTCTGGGCGTTGGCCTGGACCGTGAAGTGGTCGTTGATCTTGTAGGAGATCGACGCATCCAACTGGTGGTATCCGTCGGTGGAATCCACCGAGTTCAGGCGGCCGATGCCGGTGAAGTAGTGGCTGCGCCAGTTCCAGCTCACGCGGGCCTGGAACGGACCCTTCTCGAAGTAGGGGATCACGTTGATCGTGTGCTTCGAGAGGTAGGGCAGGTTGAGGACGTTGCCGTCCGCATCGCGGCCGCCGCTCGCATCGGCGAAAGTGTAGTTGGTCAGAATGCCGAAGCCGCCCCAGATCGGGGTCTGGAAGCCCAGCGACACCCCGTTGACGGTCGCGTTCGAGGCATTGACCGGGCTGGAGACGATGTAGGTCTCGTTCTGCTGGGTCAGGTTGTTGAACAGGACCTGCTGGTTGGTGGTCGTGACGATGTAGGACGAGATCTCGCGGCGGAAATACTCGGCCGACAGCAGGGCGCTATGGCCGAAGTACCATTCTGCCGACAGTTCGTAGTTCGTCGAGGCATAGGGCTTGAGGTCGGGGTTGCCGCCGCCTGCCGTCAGCTGGGTGTCGTTGCGGCTGAAAGCGCCGGCCAGCTGGCCGTAGCGCGGGCGGGCGATGACCTTGGCGACCGAGCCGCGAACCTTGATCTGGTCGTTGACGTCCCAGCTTACGTTGATGCTGGGCAGGCCCTTGAGATAGTCGTTCTTCGCCCGGGTTGGCGAATAGCTGTCGGTCTCGGCCGTGTAGAGGAAATAGTCCGATACGTCCTGCGTATAGACCGCGCGGTAGCCCACGTTACCGCGGATCGGGCCGGTCTCGAAGTCCAGCTGGACATAGGCCGCTGCGGACTTTTCGCGCACCTTGAACGAGGTGCCCTCGTCAAGGCCGGTGTCGACGTAGAGGCCGTTCTCCAGCGTGTCGATCACGTCGCCGCTGCGCAGGGTCGCGAACTGGTTGGCGTTGCCGCCCGAACCCAGGCCGTTGAACAGGCCCGAGGGGGTCAGGGTGTAGTCGTAGTCCGCCATGCTGACCGGATCGGTCAGGTAGACCTGCGAACCCGTGGCCCTCAGGCTGTTGACGTGGTCGGATGCCTTCACGCCCATGCGCACGGCCTTGAAGAAGCCGTCCTCGACTTCCCACTTGGCGTCGAACTGGCCGTAGTATTCCTTGTCCAGCTGGCGCGAGGTGGCGATGCCGCCGATCTGGTAGGCGCGCACGGTGCTGCCGTCGGGCAGGGTGACGTCGCGAAGATCGGAACGGAAGAACGCGTTGGGGTCGGTCGGCGGGGTGGAGAAGTTCACCGAAGTCCGGTTCTGCCCGTAGCTGTAGCTGAAGGGCATGTTGGACTGCATGTTCATCAGGTATTCGGGGTTGGTGCCGCCCGTCGCCTTGGTCCAGCCCACATTGCCCGAAAGGGTCAGGCTGTCGGTAGCCTTCCAGCTTGAGGCGAGGTTGTAGCTGTCCGTCCGCACCTTGGTCTTGCGGTAGTTCATGTCCAGCTGCGAACTGGTGGAAGGCAGGTCGGTAGCGCCGAACGCGGCATCGGTGACCAGGCCGTTCGCGATCGTGGCCGATTCCAGCGAACCGGCAGCCCAGGTCGGCACGACATAGAGCGACTGGCTGAAGTTGTTGTAAGTGCCTTCGATGTGCAGCCCGGTGAGGTTGAACTCAAGCCGGTCGCTCGGCGCCCACTGCACGGCGAACTGGCCGCCGATACGCTCGCGGGTCTGCTTGAAGTAGGCGTGGTTGATGCCGTAGGGATAGCGGGCATTGGCCAGGTCGGCGGCGGTTCCGCCGGTGAGCACGGCATCGGGGTTGTTCAGCGTGACGTTGCCGGCGGCGTCGGTCGAGGTGAAATCCGAGCCGCTGTTGTAGCCGAAGTATTCCACACCGGCGCGGGCCAGCGAATCCCTGTCGTAAGTACCGGCGACGAGGATGCCGAAAGTGGCGCTGTCGTTCTTCCAGCTATAGAGCAGCGAACCACGCGGATTGCCGATTTCGGAGCGGTCGTTGTAGCCGTAGCCGATCGAGCCGTTGATCGTGTTCTTGTCGAGATCGAGCGGCTTGCGCGTGCGCACGATCACCGTGCCGCCCAGCGAACCTTCGTCGATGCGCGGTTCGGGCGACTTGAACACTTCGATCTGCGAGACGATTTCGGGCGCCAGCAGCGAATAGTTGAAGGTGCGGCCGGTCACGTCGCCCGCATTGCCGCCCCAGTCGGCGGAAGCGATCGAATGGTTGTCGATCAGCACGCGGTTGAGCGCCGGATCGGTGCCCTGGATGGAAACGCGCTCGCCGATGCCGAACTGGCGATCGACGCTGACGCCCGGAATGTGGGAGAGGGATTCGGCGACGTTGCGGTCCGGGAACTTGCCGATGCCTTCGGCGGTGATGACATCCACCACTGCGTCCGCATCGCGCTTGACGTTGATCGCGTTGGTCAGTGCGCCGCGGATACCGCTGACGACGATCGCGTTCTGGTCGTTCTGCGCGGTCTGCTGTGAATTGTCCTGGGAATTATCCTGCGCAAGGGCGGGGGCGGCGAAGCCCAGGCTGGCGCTGGTCGCCAACAGCATGGCGCGTACAATTTTCATTATCTTTTACCTCATGACCCGAACCCGTGAGCGCGCTTCAGGCTTTGCGGAATGCGTGCTCGAAACCCTGCGAGGACAATGCCAATAAAATTCCAATGTCTCGGTTAAATGTCACCAAAATAGATCCGCATGTCCACCGTAAATTTTTTCTTGGCCGCGATCGGTGTGCGCGTTCGTAGGGATTTCGGGAGAAAACCGGATGTTTGATCGGTCCGGCTGTGTTCAGCACCAATGATGCGTCCGGCAGAACGGGATGGCATGACAAGCCAAAATATGTCCAATTCGCAGCAGTCCACTGCCAGGGCGAATCATCGGTGTGGATTGAGGGACTGCTTGAAAAGGGGCGGATGTGCTCGAAGTCTGTGTTGAAGATGCTGCTGGAATTGCTGCCGCCGTTTCAGGGGGCGGCGACCGGATCGAGCTTTGCAGCGCGCTGGCGCTCGGCGGCCTGACCCCGCCCCGTTCGCTCGTTCGCATTGCGGCGGAGGCGCCGATCCCGGTTCACATGCTCTGCCGTCCGCGAGAGGGCGATTTTCTCTACGACGCGCGGGAAGTCGCGCTGGTCTGCGATGACATCGATCTCGCGGCAGAAGCCGGGCTGGCCGGGGTGGTCATCGGCGCGGGAGGTGCGGGCGGGCTCGATCTCTCGGCCCTCGGGACATGGCTGGCACATGCCCAGCGCGCAGGTGCGGCGCGCGGCTCGCGTCTGTCGCTCACCTTGCACCGTGTCTTCGATTTGCTCGACGATATGGAAAACGGGCTGGAGCAGGCCGTGGCCATGGGGTTCGACCGTGTTCTGACCTCGGGCGGAGCCGTTCGCGCCCCCGATGGTGCGGGCATGCTGGCACACCTCAATGAACTGGCGGCGGGGCGCATCGTGATCCTGGCGGGGTCCGGCGTCTCGGCAGAGGCCGTTCCGGTCTTGCGCAAGGCCGGGATCGAGGAGTTTCATGCCTCCTGCCGCCTTCCCGGTGTGCGGACGGGCGAATCGGGGCGGCTTGAGGAACTGGGTTTTCAGAAAGGCCTGCGGCCGATAACGGATGCCTCCGAAGTGGCGAGACTGAAGGCGGCCATTACGGATCGATAGGCTTGTTTTCGGTGGAGGCTGCTGGGTCTGCGAATTAAAACGCAGCGAAAGTGCGAAACCAATTGCGCATTGCCCGGAGTTCGGGAATACCAATATAGAACTTATTCGATATTGGTAAGCAGATGCTCCCGCCCGGCGCGTGTTCGCCGCAGGAGCGGTGCGAAGGAGATCCTGCCGCAATGTCCGAAGCCGCGAATTCCACGCCGCCGATGGCTTCCCTGATGGCCCGCGAGGCCGCCGAAGCGCCTCAGGCTGTGCGCGCCTTCCTGTCGCGCAACCACGATGCGCTGGCCTCTCTCGCGCAGGACTTGCGCGACAATCCGCCCTCGGTGGTGGTGACGTGCGCGCGCGGATCGTCCGACAATGCGGCGACTTACGCGAAGTACCTGATCGAGACCCTGGCGGGCGTTCCGGTATCGTCTTCCGCGCTCAGCGTGTCGTCGGTGTTCGGCGCTGAGATGCAGCCGGGCCGCGTTCTCGTGCTGGCCATCTCGCAAAGTGGTCGCAGCCCCGACCTGCTCGCCGCCGTGGAAGCGCATCGGCGGGCTGGTGCCCGCGTCGTGGCGCTGGTCAATGACGAAACCGCTCCGCTTGCCGATCTGGCGCAATGGGTGCTTCCGCTCAGCGCCGGCGCCGAAAAGTCAGTAGCCGCGACCAAGTCCTACATTGCCTCGCTGGCCGGTGTCGCGGCGCTGGTTGCGCACTGGACGGACGATGCCGAACTGGGGTCCGCCCTGGCGGGCCTGCCGGAAACGCTGGAAGTGGCGGCGAGTACAGCGCCGTTTGATCTGGTTGCGGGCCTGTCGGCCGCGAACAATCTTTTCGTCATCGCGCGGGGCTATGGCTTTGCGGTGGCGCAGGAGGGGGCGCTCAAGCTCAAGGAAACCTGCGCGCTCCATGCCGAGGCCTATAGCGCTGCCGAAGTGCGCCACGGCCCGATGACGATCATCGACGAGGGCTTTCCGATCGTGGCTTTCGCGACATCGGATGCCAGCGGCGAGAGTGTGCGCGCGGCGGCCCGGGAGTTCGCCGGGCGCGGCGCGCAGATCCTCATGCTGGATGCCGCCGAGCCCTTCGGGAACGCCACGCTGGCCGCGCTTGCCGGCCATGCCGCGCTGGAACCGCTGCTGATGATCCAGGCCTTCTATCCGCAAGTGAATGCACTTTCGCTTGCGCGCGGTCTCGACCCGGACAATCCAGCCCACTTGCGCAAGGTTACCGAGACTCTCTGATGAAAATCGCCTTCGTCAACGGCAACGTCTATCTGGCGCGCGCATGGTCGCGCGGTGCCGTGGTGACCGTGGAAAACGGCCGGATCGTACGCATCGAGCGCGGCGTTGACGCCGATGAGATCGTCGATCTCGAAGGCGGCTGGCTGGTCCCGGGTTTCATCGACGTGCAGGTGAACGGCGGTGGCGGCGTCTTGCTCAACGACGCGCCCAGCCCGGAAGGCATAGCGACGATCGCCGCGGCCCACGCGCGTTTCGGCACTACTGCCATGCTGCCGACCCTGATCAGCGCCACGCCCGACGTGATCGCGGCGGGGCTTGATGCTACCGACGAGGCCATTGCCAGGAACGTGCCCGGCTGCATCGGCATCCACGTCGAAGGCCCCGTGCTCAATGTGCGGCGGCGCGGCATCCATTCCGAGGGCAACTTGCGCAAGCTGGACGACGCCCTTGTCGACCTGCTGATCCGCCCGCGGGCGGGTCGGGTGCTCTTCACCATCGCGCCCGAATATCTCGACGCCGATCAGGCCCGCGCGCTCATCGAGGCCGGGGTCGTGCTGGCGATGGGCCATTCCGACGCCGACTACGAAACCGCGCGCGCCGCTTTCGAGATGGGCGTGACCGGCGTGACGCACTTGTTCAACGCCATGTCGGCGCTGCATCATCGTGATCCCGGCATGGTCGGTGCGGCGCTCGAAAACCGTTCGGCCTGGTGCGGACTGATCGCCGACGGCTACCACGTCCATCCCGCCGTGATGCGCGTCGCCCTGGCGAGCCGTCCGCTCGACCGATTCATATTGGTCACCGACGCCATGCCCTGCGTGGGTTCCGACCTTGCGCGTTTCGAACTCGACGGCCGCGAGATTACCGTCGCCGAAGGGCGCTGCGTCGGTGCTGACGGCACATTGGCAGGGGCTTCGCTCGACATGGCGGGCGCCGTGCGCAATGCCGTGGACATGGCCGGGCTTTCGGTGGCGCAGGCGGTGGACATGGCGACGGTGCAGCCTGCGGAATTCCTGGAGCTGGCCTCGGAGCGCGGCACGATAGCAGCCGGGCATACCGCCGATTTCGTCCAGCTCGATCGTGCCATGGCACCCCAGGCCACCTGGATTGCCGGCGAACGGGTGTTTTGACAGCGAATTACTGGGGACAAGCCAATCCGATGACTGCCTCCGTTTCCCCTACCATGACCGCCGATCAGCCGCTCACGACCGAACAAGATGTGGTCGTGATCGCCGCCCCGCTCGAAGGCTGGCTGGCGCCGCTTGAGGAAATTCCCGATCCGGTTTTCGCCGGAGGCATGCTGGGCGACGGTGTGGCGATCGATCCCACCGGCTCGGTCCTTCACGCGCCTTGCGCGGGCACGGTCGCCTCGATCGCCGCGACCGGACATGCGGTCACGCTGCGCCTCGAAGGCGGGGCGGAACTGTTGGTTCACCTCGGCGTCGATACCGTTGCCATGGGCGGACGCGGTTTCACGCCGCTGGTGGTGCAGGACGAGCAGGTAGCCATGGGCGATCCCCTCGTGCGCTTCGATATCGACGCTGTAGTGACCGGCGCGGCGAGCGCGATGACGCCGGTATTGCTCCTCTCCAGCGAGGCGTGGAACCTGGAATCGAAGCGCGATCCCGGCCCGGTCAAGGTCGGCGAGACGGTCATGACCTTGTGCCGGGTTAGTGGGCAGGGCGCGGTAGCGACGGGATCTGCGTCATCGACGGGGGCGGAACTGGTCCGCGAGGTGCCGGTGCCCTTGCGGCACGGCATTCACGCCCGTCCGGCTGCGCGCCTGCGACAGGTCGCGACTGCATTTGATGCGGCAGTGCGTATCGAGATTGCAGGGAAGTCCGCAAGCCTGCGCAGCCCGGTCGGCGTTCTGGCGCTCGGCATCAAGCTGGCAGACCGCATTTCGCTTCACGCGCGCGGGCCGCAGGCGGCCGAAGTGCTCGATGCACTGGAAGCGTTGATTGCAAGTGGTATGGGCGAGCTGGCCCAAGACGGCGAACAACCCGCGCCGCCCGTGCGGGAAGCCGTCTCCGCTCCGGCGATGCGCCGCGTTACGGCCATTGCCGCGGACGGTACGCTTGCGGGCGTGATCGCCGCGCCCGGTGTGGCGGTGGGGCAGGCTGTCCGCTACCGACAGGCCGAAGTGGCGATCTCCGACGGTTCCGGCGATGCCGTGACCGAGCGTGCGCTCCTGGACGAGACCCTGGCGCAGCTTCGGGCAAGGATCGCGCGAGAGAGCGAAGGTGCGCCCGATCATGCCGCCTCGATCCTGGCGGCCCATGCGGTCATGCTGGAAGACGAAGACCTGCTCGCTGCGGCGCATGAGGCGATCGCGGGCGGCGAAAGCGCAGGCGCTGCCTGGCGGCGGGCCATCGAGGCGCAAGTGGAACTGCTGCTGCGCTCCGGCGATGCGCGGCTTGCCGAGCGTGTGGACGACATGCGCGATCTCGAACGGCAGGTGCTTTGCGCGCTGACCGGCGACGAAGCCTCCGGTCTTGCATTGCCGGAGGACGCAGTGGTCCTTGCCGAGGACCTCCTGCCCTCGCAGCTCATGGCGCTCGATCCGCAGCGGCTGGCGGCGATCTGCCTGGTCAACGGCGGGCCGACTTCGCATGTTGCCATTCTGGCTGCCGGGCTGGGCGTCCCGATGCTGGTGGCGATGGGAACGGGGCTCGATACGGTGGCGGAGGGCGCGACAGTGGTTGTCGATGCCGCTGCCGCGCGTCTGGAAACCGGGGCATCGCAGGAGCGGATCGAAGGGGTTCGTGGGCAGCTTGCCGCGCAGGCGGCCCGCCGCGCCGCCGCGCTGGAAGCGAAAGGGCCGTGCCATACGGCGGACGGCAGCCGGATTGAGATCTTCGCCAATCTCGGCTCGCTGGCCGATGCCCGTCAGGCCATGGCGAACGGCGCGGAAGGCTGCGGATTGCTGCGCAGCGAATTCCTCTTTGTCGAGCGGGCGCAGGCGCCCGGCGCGGCGGAGCAGACGGAAACCTATCAGGCCATCGCCGATGCGCTGGAGGGCCGTCCGCTGATCGTGCGTCTGCTCGATATCGGCGGCGACAAGCCTGCGCCGTTCCTGCCGATGGCCGCGGAGGAAAACCCGGCATTGGGCCTGCGGGGTATTCGCGTGGGCCTTGCCCATCCCGAACTGCTCGAAGCCCAGGTCGAGGCGATCCTGCGCGTTCGACCTTCGGGGCAATGCCGGATCATGGTGCCGATGGTCGCCAGCCTTTCGGAACTGCGTGCCGTGCGCGCGGTCGTGGAGAGCGTGGCAGCGCGGCTGGGCCTGGCCGAGCCGGTTTCGCTGGGCATCATGGTGGAGACGCCTGCCGCTGCCGCGACGGCGGACATCCTTGCGCGCGAGGCGGACTTCCTGTCGGTGGGCACCAACGATCTCACGCAATATGCGCTGGCCATGGATCGCGGCAACGCGGCCGTCGCTGCTGCCATCGATGGACTGCACCCCTCGGTCCTGCGCCTGATCGCGCTCACGTGCGAGGGCAGTGCGCGGCATGGGCGCTGGACCGGCGTGTGCGGTTCGCTGGCATCGGACCCGCTGGCGGTGCCTCTCCTGCTGGGCCTGGGCGTGGCGGAGCTTTCCGCGACCCCTGCGCAAGTGCCGGATATCAAGGCACTGGTCACGGGTCTCGATATCGAGAGCTGCCGCCATCTTGCCGCGCGCGCGCTCGAATGCGCTTCGGCCGCTGAGGTCCGCGAATTGGCGAGGGAATTTCTGAAGGAGCACGGGGCATGAGGCGGGTTCTCGAAACGTTGCAGCCGCTGGGCCGTGCGCTCATGCTGCCGATCGCGGTTCTTCCCGTGGCGGGGCTGCTGCTTCGCCTCGGTCAGCCGGACCTGCTCGACATCGCGCTGCTCAGCGCGGCGGGCGATGCGCTGTTCTCGCACCTCGGCCTGTTGTTCTCGATCGGCGTCGCGACCGGTTATGCGCGCGACGGCAATGGTGCGGCCTGTCTGGCGGGCATCGTCTGTTTCCTGGTCGCCACCGAAGGCGCCAAAGTGCTGATGCCGGTGCCGCCGGGGATCGATCCCGCGCTTTCGAAAGAGGCCTTCGCGGTGGCCGTTGCAGCCGCCAAGAGCCAGGCCATCGGCCGGCTCGACGTGCCGATCGGCATCATTTCGGGCCTTGTCGGCGGCAATTTCTACAATCGCTACGCGGCGATGAAGCTGCCGGAATACCTCGCCTTCTTCGGCGGACGCCGTTTCGTTCCCATCGTTTCCGGCGTGGCGGGCCTCGCCATCGCCTGCGTCGTGGGCTTTGGTTTCCAGCCCATCGTCATCGGCATCGACGGGGTGAGCCAGGGGATTACCGGGCTCGGCGGGTTCGGCCTGTTCCTGTTCGGCCTGATCAACCGCCTGCTGCTGGTGACCGGCTTGCACCACGTCTTCAACAACCTCTTCTGGTTCGTCTTCGGCGACTACAACGGCGCCCACGGCGACATCCGCCGCTTCTTCGCAGGCGATCCGACGGCCGGACCGTTCATGACGGGCTTCTTCCCGGTGATGATGTTCGGCCTCCCCGCCGCCTGCCTCGCGATGTACCGGGCGGCCCGGCCAGAGCGGCGCAAGGCCGTGGGCGGCATGTTCTTCAGCCTTGCGCTGACCTCGCTGCTGACCGGCGTGACCGAACCGATCGAGTTCAGCTTCATGTTCCTCGCCCCGGTGCTCTACGCGATCCATGCGGTGCTGACCGGTGGGGCGATGTGGCTGACCGATGCGCTGGGCATGCACCTTGGCTTCGGGTTCTCGGCAGGCCTGTTCGACTATGTGCTGAACTTCGGCAAGGCGACGCGCCCGCTGCTGCTGGTGCCTGTGGGACTGCTGTACTTCGCTGTCTACTACGCCGTCTTCGCCTTCGCGATCCGCAAGCTGAACCTCAAGACCCCCGGCCGCGAGGACGACGATCTCGCCGCACCCGCGCAGGCAGAGGCGTCTGTCGAGGAGACGCGCGGGCATGCCTATCTCTCTGCGCTGGGCGGCAGCGGCAACCTCGTGGAAGTCTCAGCCTGCACCACGCGCCTGCGCCTCATCATCGTCGATCACGGCGGGGTGGACGAAGCGCGGCTGAAGGCACTCGGTGCGCGGGGTATCGTGCGCCCTTCGGACAAGGCGCTTCAGGTGATCCTCGGCCCGGTTGCGGACATCGTCTCGGTGGAAATCCGCGAGGCCATCGCGGCGGGTCCTGCTGCCGCCACTCCGCCTGCCGCCTCGGTATCGGCGGCCGCCGAAAACGCGGCGAAGATGCAGCTTCCGGCGAACCTAGTACGGGCGCTTGGCGGCGAAGGAAACGTGTGCGGCGTAGTGCGCTATGGCAACCGTCTCCGGGTAGAACTGGCCGATCCGGCAGCGATCGACGAAGCGGCGCTTGCCGTGGCAGGCGTGCGCGCTGCCGGTAGGGCAGAAGGCGGCGTGGTCCACCTGCTGTTTGCGATGGCCGATCTCGACCGGATCGCGGTCTGAGCCTGTCAGGGCGCCTGCGTTTCTTCGAAAACGGCGAGGCTTACACGGGCCATCCGATCAACGATGCGCGGGCGCTGAAGCGTTTCGGCCATGTCATCACGCACGATGTGGAACGCGCTGAGGAATGCCCTGTCTTCAGCGGTCAGCCCGGCCGGTGCGGCGGCATCCCCGTGCGGCGTGAACAGCGTGAGGATGGTCGGCTCCATGGCTGGCGATTCATCGAGCCGTGCGCCGGTAAGCCCCCGCATCGCCGCATAGTCGGCCACCTGCCGCAAGTCCCGGTCCGCAATCGCCTCGCGGGCGATCAGCACTACGGAACTGACGATCTCGCGGCGTATCGACGCGGATAGCCGCGTGGAGGCCTGGGCGGTCAAGGTCGTCAAACCGGTAGGCGAGTAGCTCGGACGATCGCCGTCGCGGCTGCGGACTTGCGTTTGCAGCCATGCCCGTACCGGGCCGGATCGGTCGAGGATGCGCCCGATGTCCGCGCGCGACTGGCCGACGAGCGCGCCGGAACCTGCGCGCGACAAGGCGCGGACCGCCGCCCGGCCGTCCTCCACGAAGACGACCATCAGGTTCGGCGCGCAACCTGACTCGGCGATCGGCAGCCCGCTGGAGGCAGCGATGGCGGTGATCCGCTCGGCCACGACTTCGCCTGCTTCGGGCGGCAGTCCGGCACTTCCCACGCAGACCGGATAAGCGAAGCGGGCGAATGGCTCGTCGTTCGCCCCAGGGATCGTGAGTTGCGCCACGAAACGGCGCGCACGGTCGGTCGTTATGCCAGAGTCTGCGGAGGCGGTTCCGGTCTGGCTGGAGGCGGCCAGGGCCTGATCGGGGATCGGGACGAGAGCGGCGGCGGCCAGGAGGCCGCCGAGAAGGGCGTTCATGCCGGTTCTCCTTATGTGCAAAGGAGGTTACGGCATCCGCTCTCGGTTATCCAGTCATTCAGGCCGAGACGTAGACCCTGCCGGTCAGCCCGCTGGGCTTGCCCTCCGCCGCCTGCACCAGAACCACGAGTGTGCGCACGCCGCTGCCCGGAGGGATCGTTGCGGTGAGGGCGCCCACCGCAGCGTCGGTCTTGCGCGCGGCCAGCTTGCCGTCGAGCCAGACTTCCGCGGCGCCGGTGATCTCGGCGAAGTGCAGCGCGCCGCCTGCGGCCGCGACTTTCTTCCACGGCGTGAAGCGCGTGCGATAGCTGCGCCATCCGGCATTTCCGGCGGGGGCGGCAATACCCGAGCGGACGAAGTCCCAGGAATTGTTGTCGCCGTCCACGGGGCCGAGCGCCGGATCGGGCCTCTGCGGGAACAGGGCCGAGCGGCGCCAGTCGGCGATCGGCATTTCCGCCGGGACCACCGGGACTTGCGCACGCGGTTCGCGCGGCGCACGGGCGAGGCTTAGGCGCGCGGAACGCAGGCCCTGCGTCCTGGCCTCCAAGGTCAGTCGCTGGCCGCTCGCATCGCCTTCGACGATGACTTGCGCCAGGCCGTTGAACAGCGCGCGCTTGTTGCCCTTCTCGCTGGAATGGTCGTTCGGATTGCCGTTGCCCAGGCCGATGATCCGGCCGCCCGACACCGTGAAATCCACCGGGATGTTGGCTGTGGGCACGTGGCGGCCCCGCGCATCCACGCAGTCCACCGTGATGGCCTGCACGTCCTCGCCGTCGCTGGCCAGTGCCTGCCGGGCAGGCGTAAGTCGCAGCGCGACCGGTTCGCCTGTGGTTTCATGGACGGCGCTGACGACGACTTTGCCGCCGCGCAGCGCCAGCGCCTCGATCCGGCCGGGGCGATAGGGCACCTGGAAGGTGTGGCCCATGATCTGGTCGGCGGCGGGCACCCGCTCGATCACTTCGCCATTGAGGCGCAGTTCGATGGCTTCGGCATTGGTGATCGCGAAGACTTCCAATGTCTGTCCTTCACGCCCCAACCAGTTCCAGTGCGGGGCGAGCCAGATCACGGGAGCATCGTCGCGCCAGTGGGCGGAGTGGATGCCGAAGGCGGTCTTGGGAAAGCCGCAGATGTCCATCACGCCGAAGAAGCTGCTGGTCGAGGGCCAGGCATAAGGCGTCGGCTCGCCGTGATAGTCGAAACCGGTCCAGACGAAACCGCCCGCCACGAAAGGCCGCTCGGCGATCATCTTCCAGGTATCGCGGTGGGTCGCGCCCCAGGAGGCGGCTTCCTTGTCGAACGAGGTGATGACCTGCTGGGCCGGGATGCTCTCGAAAGCGCCGCGCGTCTCGTAGGCGCTGGTGTCTTCCGAACTGGTGATCGGCTTGTCCGGGTGGAGGGCGTGGAACTTGTCGTAGTCGCCCTGGTAATAGTTGAAGCCCATGACATCGACGACGGTGGAGACGTTCTCGGGATTGTAGAACGAGCCGTTCATCGCCGCCGTCACCGGCCGCTGGGTGTCGAGCTTGCGCACGGCCTTGCGCATGCGGCGCACCATCTCGACGCCGGCATGCGTCCCCTGCATCGGTTCCTCGTTGAACACGGACCAGAGCACGATCGAGGGGTGGTTGCGGTCTCTCCGCACCATCCATTCAAGCTGCGCCAGATAGTCCGGCGCGGGGTTGAACAGGCGGTTCTCGCCCATGACCACGAAGCCCAGCCGGTCGCACCAGTCCAGCACTTCCTTGGCGGGGGCATTGTGCGACATGCGGATGGCGTTGCAGCCCATCGCCTTCAGGCGTTGCAGGCGCCAGAGCGCCAGCGCATCGGGGATGGCGGTGCCGACGCCGGTGTGGTCCTGATGGATGCACACGCCCTTGAGCTTGGTCTCCACACCGTTGAGGATCATGCCCCGCGCGGGATCGAAACGCACCGTGCGGAAGCCGATGAACTGGCGCCGGGTATCGACGGCCTTGCCTTCGTGCAGCAGATCCACCTCGACGCAGTAGAGCGTCGGGCTGTCGGGCGACCAGAGGCGGACTTTGCCGGGATCGAAGGTGTTGACGACCTGAGCCTGTTCGAGCGGGGGAACCGTGATCGTTCCCCCCGTGCGATGGATTTCACGGCCCTCGGGATCGAGCAGGCGGGTAGATATTTCCGCCTGGGCCATGCTCTCACCGACATTCGACAGGCTGACCGCGACCGGGACATGCCAGGTGCCGTCGTCCTGCGCGACCGGATCGCAGTAGACACCGTCCGTCTCGATCGACACGGCCGGGCGGCTGACCAGCCAGACGTGGCGATAGAGACCGGCGCCTTCGTACCACCAGCCCTCGCGCGCGGTGGCATCGACGCGCACGGCGATCCAGTTCACTTCGTCTCCGAAGCGGGCGAAGGGCGTCAGGTCGACGATGACGCTGCTGTAACCGGACCAGGAATGGGCGACTTCGCTGCCGTTTACCCAGATCGTGGCATGGGTGGCGATGCCGTCGAAATGCAGTTCGAGGCGGCGGCCCTTCTGGCTCTCGTCCAGCCGCAGCAGGCGGCGATACCAGCCGATCCCGCGCGGACGGTAACCTTGCGAGACATTGGCGTTTTCGTTCACATCCTGGGCGATGGCCCAGTCATGGGGGAGATCGACGGCCTGCCAGTCGGAATCGTCGAAGGCCAGGGCTGCCGCGCCGCGCGCGTTGCCGGCCTTGACCGAAAGGTAGGTGGCGTTGTGGTCGGTCGGTTCCGGGACTGGAACCTCACCCTCGTGGAAGCGCCAGCCGTGTTCGAGCAGGGTGCGCGAGGGGTCCGTTTCAGGAAGGCGCGGCGAAGGGCCGGGGAGGGCGGCGGGCATCGGCAGCCCGTCCGGCATTCCCGGCCCGAAGGCCTTTGCGGGGGCGGCGAATGCGGGCGCCGAGAAGGCAGGGAGCAGGGTCGCGACGGCGCCGGTGGAGGCGCCGCGCAGCAGCAATTCGCGGCGTTTCATGAACCCTCGATCAGTTCGGCGACGATGTCGTAGGAATCGCCCCGATAATAGGAACGGGTGAATTCGACGGTGCGGCCGTCGCGCAGGAAGCCGTGGCGTTCGATCAGCAGCCCCGCGTGGCCGGATTCGACGCCAAGCATCTTGGCGTGCTCGGCCCCGAAAGGCACGGCGCGCAGGCGCTGGAGCGCGCGGACCGGGCGATTGCCGCTCTTTTCGAGCGCCGCGTAAAGCGAATCCTCGACGACATCCAGGCTGGCGAGACAATGTCCGGCGATCGTCGAGATTTCGAGGGCCAGAGGTTCGTCGTCGGCAAGGCGGATGCGGGTGAAGCGCAGGACCGTGCTGCCGGGGGCGAGGCCCAGCGCCATGGATTCCTCGGGATTTACCGGCCCGCTCATGCGCGAGACCCAGGTGCTGGAAGCGCGCTTGCCGCGTGCGGCCATGTCTTCGCTGAAGGAGGTCAGCCGCGAAAAGCTCTTTTCCACGCGCGAGGCGACGAACGTTCCCGCGCCGCGTCGCCGGGTCAGCAGGCCTTCCTCGACCAGACCGGCGATCGCCTTGCGGACGGTGATGCGCGAAACGTCGTATTCGATCGCCAGGTTACGCTCGGGCGGGATCGCTTCGGCCTGATCGAGCACGCCTTCGGATATGGCATCGCGGATGAGCTGCTGGAGCTGGATGTACAGCGGCGCAGCGTTGTCTTCGCGCAGACGACCAATCCGGTCGGAAAATGACATTCGATCCCCCTTCGATCCATTCTATGCGAATGGCTTACATTGGTAAGGTTGGCCTGACAATCGCAGCAAATGGTCGCAATTCAAGCCCAATTCGCAGGAATGGAATAAGACCTATTGCGAGAAAGGATATATTTTGGTTACCTTTCTGCTCCGGCACCAATAAACAACGAGGGCAAGGACATGAGGGGCAAGACGGCAATGACGGTCAAGGGATATCGGCAGCTTCGCAGCGGAGGCGTCGTGACCGGCGCGATCCTTGCCGCACTGGGCCTCTCGGCAGTTCTTTCGGCGCCTGCCGCCGCGCAATCCTCCTCTCTTCCGCTCACGCCCTGGCCTGCCTCGGTCCAGCAGGGCAATGGCAAGCTGCTGGTCGCGCCGGGATCGGCGATCGCCCTGCCTGCCGGTGACGCGGACGCTGCAGAAGCAGCCAGGCTGCTTGCCGACCATGTGAAGCGCGCCAACGGCCTTGTGCTTTCCGCCGCTCCAGGCGCGGCTTCCGCTGCCCCGATCCGCTTCGAACGCGATGCCGCCATCTCCGGCGCGGAAGCCTACCGGCTGACGGTGACTTCTGGCAGCGCGGTGATCTCGGCTTCGGGCAAATCGGGCTTCATCTATGGCGCGATGACTCTGCTGCAACTGCTGACGGCCGAAGGCGGTGCGGCGGGGAAGGGCGTTTCGGTGCCGGTGCTGACCATTCAGGACTCGCCGCGCTTCGCATGGCGCGGGGTGATGGTCGATCCCTCGCGGCATTTCCAGCCGATGGAATCGGTATATGCGATCGTCGACCGCATGGTCGAGGTGAAGCTCAACACGCTGCATTTCCATTTGTCCGACGACCAGGGCTGGCGTTTCGAATCCAAGCGCTACCCCGAACTCACCCGTATCGGCGCCTGGCGCCTGCCGCCCGATACCGGCGGTGGCCCCGGCCCGAAGCACGGCGGTTTCTATACGCAGGAACAGCTCAAGGCGCTGGTCGCCTATGCCGCCGAGCGCGGCATTACCGTCGTGCCGGAGATCGACCTGCCGGGCCACGCGCAGGCGCTGGTCGCCTCCTATCCCGAATTCGGCGTGCTGGGCGACCGTCCGGCCGTGTCGCACGACTGGGGCGTCAATCCCTGGCTGTTCAATCCGAACGAGGCGGGCATGACCTTCGTGCGCAACATCCTGGACGAACTGATGGAGGTATTCCCTTCGCAGTTCATCCATGTCGGCGGTGACGAGGCGGTCAAGGACCAGTGGGAACGTTCGCCCGAAGTCCAGTCGCAGATGCGCAAGTTGGGCATCAAGACCGAGAACGAGATGCAGAGCTGGATGATCGACCGGTTCGGCGAATATCTCGCGCAGCACGGACGCCGCCTGATCGGCTGGGACGAGATCCTCGAAGGCGGGCTGCCCGCCTCGGCCTCGGTGATGAGTTGGCGGGGCGAGCAGGGCGCGGTGGACGCGGCCAATGCCGGGCACGACGTGGTGCTCTCGCCCGCGCCCAATCTCTATCTCGACAATCTGGAATCGACCCTGCCGGACGAGGCGCCGGGGCGTATCTCCATCCAGTCGATGGAGGCGGTCTATCGCTACGATCCGATGCCCAAGGGCATCGACGCGGCCAAGGCGAAGCATGTGCTGGGCGTGCAGGGCAATGCCTGGAGCGAATATATCGTCACCCCCTGGCAGTTGCAGCACAAGCTGTTCCCGCGCGTGGGCGCGATCGCCGAAACCGCATGGTCGCCGCAGGTCACCGGCACGAAGGACTATCCCGGTTTCCTTGCGCGGCTGACGCCGCAGATCCAGCGCTGGAAGCAGGGCGGTTTCGAAGTATCGGACAGCGCTTTCGGCGTTGCCTTCACCCCCACCCAGACGCGCGGCGCGCAGCTTGAGGCGAAGAGCATCGGCGTGACGCTGGCGAACCAGGCCGCCTATGGCACGATCCGCTATACGCTGGACGGCAAGGAGCCGGGCGCGAAGTCTGCGGCTTATACCAAGGCGCTTGCCGTAAAGCCGGGGACGGTGGTTACCGCCGCAAGCTTCGCGCCGGACGGCACCCGGCTTTCCGCGCCGCGTCGTTACGATACGGCGCGCGAGACGCTGCTGACCTCCACCGCCTCCACGCTCGCCGCCTGCCCGCGCGGTGCGCAGGGCCTGCGCGTGCCGCTTACCGCCGATGCGACCAGCAACGGCCCGGCCTATAACGCCAATATCTTCGATACCTGCCAGGCGGACGATCACGCGCCGCTGGCCCATGCGAAGTCGATCACCGTTTCGGTCGCCCGCTTGCCGCGCAACTATGGCCTTGCGCATGAGGCATCGGCACTGATCGAGCATTTCGCGGTTACCACCCACGGTGAACTGGTCATCAGCGCGGGCTGCCGTGCGGCCGAGAAGAACGCCAATCGCAAGCAGAAGGAACATGCGCCGATGCCGGGCGCGACCGTGCTCGCCTCGTTCCCGCTGCCCGATCCGAAGACGGCGCCGCAGCAGTACACCTTTACCGCTAACCTGCCCGACCGGCCGGAACTCAAGGACGAGGCGGACGTCTGCTTCCAGTTCACCTCGCCGCTGTCCGATCCGTTCTATGCGGTCGAAAAGGTCGTCTATGGGGAGAAGGCGCAGTGAGATTTGCCGGCGCGCTTGCAATCGCCGCGTTGGCAGGTGTTTCGGGGGCCGCACTGGCGGCCCCGCCCACGCAGACCGCTCTGGATGAAGGTTGGCAGGTTCGCATCGCGCCGAGCGATGCCGCTGCCGCAAAGGCGCATCCCAAGGCGGCGCGCTGGTTCCGTGCGCAAGTGCCGGGCACGGTGCAGCAGGACCTGATCGCCGCGCGGCAGGTACCCGATCCTTTCCTCGGCACCAACGAGGCGGCGATCCAGTGGGCGGGCCTGACCGATTGGGAACTGCGCCGCTCGCTGGACGTGAGCGCTCAGGCCATGGGCCGCGGGCATCTCGACCTGGTTTTCGACGGGCTGGATACCTTCGCCACCGTGTTCGTCAACGGCCAGCAGGTGCTCAAGGCCGACAACGGGCACCGGCAGTGGCGCGTCGCCGCCAAGTCGCTGCTGAAGCAGGGCCGCAACGAAATCCTCGTGCGCTTTGCCTCGCCGATCCGCACCTTGCAGCCGATGGTGCTGGCAGAGGCGCATCCGCTACCGGCCGAGTACGATTCCGCCTTCGGGGACGAGCCCAAGGGCAAGCAGACCTCTGCTTACATCCGCAAGGCCAAGTACCATTACGGCTGGGACTGGGGTCCGCGCATCGTCAACCAGGGCATTTCCGGGCCGGTGCGTCTGGAGGCCTGGGACGAGGCGCGGCTCGGCGCCTTCGAGGTGGTGCAGGAAGCGCTCGGCAAGGACGAGGCGCGGCTGGTAGCGAAGTTCCGCGTCGTGGCCGACAGACCGGGCAAGGCGCAATTCACCGCGCGCGTGACCGGACCGGACGGGCAGGCGCTCGCCCCGGTCTCCCGCGAGGCCTCGTTCGATGCGGGCGAGAGCGTCGTTACCGTACCGCTGACGGTTGCCGCGCCGAAGCGCTGGTGGCCGGTCGGCTATGGCGATCAGCCGCTCTACAAGGTCTCGGGTGAGATCGCTTCCGGCGCGGGCGCCGGAGCCAAGGCCGCGCGCAATATCGGCCTGCGCGAGGTTGAAATCGTGCGCGGAGGCGGCGCGTTCGGCTTCCGCGTCAATGGCGTGACGGTCTTCGCCAAGGGCGCGAACCTCATTCCCTTCGACATGTTCCCCTCGCGCGTCACGGACGCGAAGATGCAGTCGCTGCTGGAGGATTCCCGCGCGGCGAACATGAACATGATCCGCGTCTGGGGCGGCGGCTATTATCTGCCGGACAGCTTCTACGACATGGCGGACCGCATGGGCCTGATGGTCTGGCAGGACTTCATGTTCGGCGGCGCGGTGCCGCCGGCCGACGTAGCCTACCGCGAGAACGTGCGCGTCGAAGCGGAGCAGCAGGTCGAACGGCTAGGCTCGCATCCCTCGATCGTGATCTGGGCGGGCGGCAACGAAGTGATCTCTGGCTGGGAGACTTGGAGCGACCGCAAGGCGTGGAAGAAAGCCGTCGGTCCCGACGAGCACGAGCGCATGGCGATCTCGATGACCGTCCTGTTCGACCGCGTGCTGCGGAAGGCCGTGGCCGACCATGCGCCGACGACGCCCTACTGGCCCGGTTCGCCCTCGACCGATTACGAAGGTCCGGTCGATACCGATGCCGCAGGCGACCGCCATTTCTGGGACGTCTGGTCCGGCTCCAAGCCGGTCGAGAACTATACGCTTTCCTGCCCGCGCTTCATGTCGGAATACGGCTTCCAGGCGATGCCGGTCATGGCGACGATCCGTGGCTTCGCGGGGGATGCCGCGCAGGCGCCGGACAGCCCGGTGATGAAGGCGCACCAGAAGTTCCTCGCAGGCGAGGGCAACGAGCGCCTGAAGTTCTACCTCGACGCAAGGCTGCGTCCGGCGAAGGATCTGGCGGACTTTGTGTACCTGACGCAAGTCAACCAGGCGCAGGCGATCGACATGGCCGCGCGTCATCACCGCGCCTGCGCGCCGGTGACGCTGGGCTCGCTCTACTGGCAGCTCAACGATGTCTGGCCCTCGATCTCGTGGGCGAGCGTCGATTACGACGGGCGCTGGAAGTTGCTGCACTATGCCGCGCGGCGCTTTTTCGCCCCGCAGGCCGCGGTGGCCGAGCACAAGCAGGGTGCCACCAAGGTCACCTTCGCTTCGGACGCAACCAACCCGATTGCGGCAGAGTGGCGCCTGACCGGCTACGCCATGGACGGCACCAAGCTGGGCGAAGCGGGCGGGGCGGTGACGCTCGCTCCGACGACGGCGACGACCGTTCCCGATGTGTCGGACGCTGCGGTATTCGCGAGTGCTCCTGCAGAGGCGAGCTACGCGGTGGCGGAACTGGTGATCGGCGGCAAGACCGTCTCGCGCCAGATCGTCGAGCGCGCCTTGCCCAAGGCCATGGCCTATCCCGTGCCGGGCCTTTCCATGAGCTGGGACGGCAAGGCGGTGACGATCACCGCCAAGGCTCTGGCCCGCGCGGTCATGCTCGATTTCGGTGCGGTGGATGCGCAGGCTTCGGACAACGGCTTTGACCTGCTCCCGGGCGAGAGTGTGCGGATCGAGATCACCTCGAAGGCCGATGCGGCGGTGCTGCGCAAGGCGCTGGTGCTGCGTACCCTCGCGGGAGACAAGTGATGAAGGCGCTGTTCCCGATCACTCTCGCCATGGTTCTGGCGGCGCCCGCCGCTGCGCAGGACTTGTCGGGCGAGGTCGATCCCGCCGTGTTGGCGGCCATCGCCAAGGCGGATCTCGCCGAGAAGGCCGACCAGCTCCAGAGCACCGCGCCCGCCGCCAAGGCTATGGGCCTGCCCGCCTACGACTGGTGGAACGAGGGCCTTCACGGCCTCGCCCGCAACGGCGTTGCTACGGTGTTCCCTCAGGCAGTCGGCCTTGCCGCGACGTTCGATCCGGCGCTGATGGAGAAAGTCGGAACTGTCGTCTCAACCGAGGCGCGCGCCAAGTTCAACGCCAAGCCCGTGAATGCCGACCGGCGCATCTACGAGGGCCTGACGATCTGGTCGCCCAACATCAACATCTTTCGCGACCCGCGCTGGGGCCGGGGGCAGGAGACTTACGGCGAGGACCCGTTCCTCACCGGCTCGCTGGCGGTGGGCTTCATCAGGGGGCTGCAAGGGCCCGATCCGCTTCATCCCCGCGTGATCGCGACGCCCAAGCACCTCGCGGTCCACTCCGGCCCCGAAGCCGGGCGCGACAGTTTCGACGTGGACGTCAGCCCGCAGGACCGCGAGGCGACCTATCTGCCCGCTTTCCGCAAGGCCGTGACCGAGGGGAAGCCGCTCTCGCTGATGTGCGCCTACAACTCGACGCATGGCGTGCCGGTCTGCGCCGATAGCGCGCTACTGAACGATACGCTGCGCGGCGACTGGGGCTTCAAGGGCTTCGTCGTGTCGGACTGCGATGCGGTGGCGAACATCTGGATGTTCCACAATTACCGCTACGACGCCGCCGAGGCTTCGGCTGCGGCGATCAAGGCGGGCACCGACTTCGACTGCGGCACGACCTATGCCGCGCTCACCCAGTCGGTCGCGCGCGGACTGCTGACCGAGGCCGAGGTCGATCGCGCGCTCGCGCGCTCGCTGGAGGCCCGCTACAAGCTCGGCATCGCGTTCGGCGCGAAGAATCCGTGGGGCAAGGTCAAGCCAAGCGAGGTCAACACCCCCGCGCACCGCGCTCTTGCGCTCGAAGCCGCGCGCAAGTCGGTGGTCCTGCTCCAGAACGAGAACGGTCGCCTGCCGCTCAAGGCCGGAACCCGCCTCGCCGTGATCGGCACCAATGCCGACGATCTCTCGGTGATCGAGGCCAACTACCACGGCACCGCCGCCGATCCGGTGACGCCGCTGGAAGGCATCCGCCGCCAGTTCGGCGCGGCGAACGTCGCTTATGCGCAAGGCTCGGTGCTGGCCGAGGGCGCGCCCGTAGTCGTGCCGGAAACCGCGCTGGTCGCGGACGGCAAGCCGGGCCTGCGCGCCGAATATCTCGACATGTCCGGCAAGCGCGTGTTCGTGCGGCAGGATCGCCGCGTGGACTTCAACCTAACCCGTACCGCGCCGAAGGGCCTCGACGCCAAGGGCTTCAAGGTGCGCTGGAGCGGCTCGCTGGTGCCGCCGGGAGCGGGCACCTATCGCCTCGCGCTCGACATTCCGGCCTGCTGGAAGGACTGCACGCGCCATGACGACGTGCGCTTGAGCATCGGCGGCAATCCACTGCACAACGGCGTGCTCGGCAAGCAGCGGGTCGAATTCGATGTTACCTTCGACGGCACGCCGCAGCCGATCAGCCTGGAACTCGACCATTACGGCGAGGACGAGGGCCTGCGCCTCATGTGGCTGCCGCCCGCCGACGCCCAGCGTGCCGAGGCAGTGAAAGCGGCTTCGCAGGCCGACGCGATTGTCGCCGTACTCGGCCTCTCGCCCGATCTCGAAGGCGAGGCGCTTCAGGTACAGGTGCCGGGCTTCGTCGGCGGCGATCGCAGCGATATCGCGCTGCCCGAACCGCAGGCCGAGCTGCTGGCGGCGCTCCACGCCACCGGCAAGCCGGTGATCGTCGTGCTGACGAACGGCAGCGCGGTCTCGATCGATCCGGCCATGGCGGATGCCGTCCTGACCGCATGGTATCCAGGCGAGGCGGGCGGCACCGCCATTGCCGAGACTCTGGCCGGGACCAACAATCCCTCGGGCCGTCTGCCGGTGACGTTCTACAAGTCTACCAGCGATCTGCCCGCCTTCGTCGACTATGCGATGAAGGAGCGCACCTATCGCTACTTCACCGGCAAACCGCTCTGGGGCTTCGGGCACGGCCTGAGCTATACGACTTACGGCTACGAAGGCGCCAAGGTCTCGGCGCCCGCGCTGGGCCAGCCGGTGACCGTCACGGCGACCTTGCGCAACCTAGGCAGCATGGCGGGCGAGGAAGTGGTGCAGGCCTATGTCGTGCCGCCGGTCATCGAGCCGCGCCCGATCATGACGCAGGGCGTGTTGCAGCGCCAGCTTGCCGCATTCACGCGCGTTCCGCTGGCGGCGGGCAAGTCGCGGGAGGTCACGCTGACCATCGACCCGCGTAGCCTCTCTGTGGTGGACCGCCGGGGCACGCGCAAGGTCGTTCCGGGCGACTACAAAGTGTGGATCGGCGGCGGACAGCCGGGTGACGGCGCGGGCGCTTGGGTCTCGTTCACCCTGACCGGAGAGGCACAGGAGCTGCCGAAGTGATGACTAAGACGAACCTCGACCGCCGCAGCACTCTGGCAGGCGCCATGACGGGTGCCGCCGCGCTCGCCATTCCGGCCGCGGTTCGTGCGGCGACCATTCCGATGCCCGCAGGCGGCGGCCGCCCGGCCGTGTCGGATCGCCGCTACGTCAGCCGCGCGGTGGAGGCCGAGATCGACCGCGTCTCGCGCAAGATCGCCGATCCCAAGCTGCGCGCGATGTTCGTGGGCTGCTATCCCAACACGCTCGACACCACGGTCTACATGGACACGGTGGACGGCCGGCCCGATGCCTTTGTCATCACCGGAGACATCCCCTGCCTCTGGCTGCGCGACAGCACGGCGCAGATCCTGCCCTACCTTCATCTGGTGAACAAGGACCCGGCGCTGACGGCGCTGTTCCGGGGGCTGATCGCCCGCCAGTCGCGCTCGATCCTGATCGATCCTTACGCCAACGCCTTCATGCGCGATCCGTCTGCGAAGACGAACCTGTCCTGGGCGCTGAAGGACCAGACCGAGATGAAGCCCGGCGTGGCCGAGCGCAAATGGGAGATCGACTCGCTCTGCTACGCGATGCGGCTCGGCTTCCGCTACTGGCGCCAGACGCAGGACAAGCTGCCTTTCGACCAGACCTGGGCGGAAGCCTCGCGCGCCTGCGTGCGCACCTTGCGCGAACAGCAGCGCAAGGGCTCGCCCGGACCCTATCGCTTCCTGCGCACCAGCAACCGGCCGACCGAGACCATGCAGCTCGACGGCTGGGGCGCGCCCAGCCGGTCGGTCGGGCTGATCCACTGCGGTTTCCGCCCCTCGGACGATTCCTGCACTTATCCTTTCCTTATTCCCGCCAACCTCTTTGCGGTGACATCGCTGCGCGAGATGGCCAGCGTGGCCGAGCAGGCGCGCGGCGACACGGCGCTTGCCGCCGATGCTCGCGCGCTGGCGGACGAAGTGGAAGCGGCGCTGCGCCAGTGGGGCACGATGCTGCTGCCGGATGGGCGCCGGGTCTGGGCCTACGAAGTGGACGGCTTCGGCAACGCGATGTTCATGGACGATGCCAACGTCCCCTCGCTGCTCGGCCTCGCCTTCCTGGAATGCGTGGACGTTACCGACCCGCTCTGGAAAACCACGGCGGATGCCTGCTGGTCGGATGCGAACCCCTACTTCTTCCGGGGCTCGAGAATCGAGGGCATCGGCGGGCCGCATGTCGGCCTTGGGCAGGTCTGGCCGATGAGCCTGATCGTGCGCGCACTGTCGAGCAGCGACCCGCAGGTGATCCGGGCCATGCTGCGCATGCTGCGCGACAGCGATGCGGGCACCGGCTTCATCCACGAGGCGGTGGACAGCAACGACCCGTCGAAATTCACGCGCGACTGGTTCGCCTGGGCCAACGGCCTGTTCGGCGAACTGCTGGTCAAGCTGGCCGATACCCGGCCCGAACTGCTCTCCGCGCCGCTCTGACGCGCGCGCGTTTCAAGGACTCACCGATGGATTTCTCCCGCCGCCGTTTCCTCTCCGCTTCCGCCGTCGCGGCGACTGCGCTCGGCGCCGACGCCGCGCAGGCCGCGCGCCGCGCCGCCGGTGAGGCCGCCGCGCCCCAGCCTTCGGGCGCCGTCCCTTCGGCGCGGCAGTGGAACTGGCACGCTCACGAAATGTACGCCTTCGTGCATTTCGCCATGAACACTTTCACCGACAAGGAATGGGGCTACGGCGACGAGGACCCGAAGTGGTTCAACCCGACCGATTTCGATGCCGACCAGATCGTCGCGGCGGCGAAAGTGGCGGGGATGCGCGGCGTCATCCTGACCGCCAAGCACCACGACGGCTTCTGCCTCTGGCAGACCCAGCTGACCGAGCACTCGATCCGCAACAGCCCCTACAAGCAGGGCAAGGGCGATATCGTCGCTGAAATGTCGGAAGCCTGCCGCAAGGCCGACATGCTGTTCGGTCTCTACCTCTCGCCGTGGGATCGCAATCACGCCGAATACGGCCGCCCGGCCTATATCGACTATTACCGCAAGCAGCTCACCGAACTCTGCACGCGCTACGGCAAGCTGTTCGAGGTCTGGTTCGACGGCGCCAACGGCGGCGACGGCTATTACGGCGGCGCCCGCGAGGCGCGCAAGATCGACGCGCCGAAGTATTACAACTGGCCCTCGATCGTGAAGCTGGTCCACGAACTCCAGCCCGACGCCTGCACCTTCGACCCGCTCGGCGCCGACGTGCGCTGGGTCGGCAATGAGGACGGCGTGGCGGGCGATCCCTGCTGGCCGACGATGCCGAACGTCCCCTACGAGCAGGACGTGGGCAACGCGGGCCTGCGCGGCGGTGAGATCTGGTGGCCGGCGGAAACCGACGTTTCGATCCGGCCCGGCTGGTTCTACCACGCGGACGAGGACTCCAAGGTCAAGAGCCCGGCGCGCCTGATCCGCCTCTATGACGAATCCGTGGGCCGTGGCACCAACCTCAACCTGAACCTCCCGCCCGACCGCCGGGGCCGGATCGCCGATCAGGACGTAAAGATCCTGAAGTCGTTCGGCGATGCGATCCGCGCGACTTTCGCGAAGGACCTTGCACAAGGCAGCGTCGCCCATGCCAGCGCCTCGCGCGGGGGGCGCTTCGCGCCGACCCATGTGCTGGACGGACAGCGCGAGACCTACTGGTCCACGCCTGACGCCGTGCTTACGCCGACGCTGACGCTCGACCTCGCACCGGGCACGCGCTTCGATGTCGTGCGCCTGCGCGAATATCTGCCACTCGGCGTGCGCGTGACCCGTTTCGCGGTGGAGGCGGAGATCGACGGGCAGTGGCAGCGGCTGGCCGAAAAGGAATGCATCGGCGCCCAGCGCATCATCCGCCTGCCGGGGCAGATCGCACCGCGCCGGGTGCGGCTGGTGGTTCTGGAGGGCAGCGAGGCCCCGGCAATCTCCGAGTTTGCGCTCTTCGCGGCGGTGGCGCCGGTGGACGTGCCGCCGATCGTTTCGACCGATCCCACGGTGCTGGACACGGCGAAATGGTCGATCGTCACGGCCAGCGCGCCCTCGGCGGAACGCCTGCTCGACAACGACGCGGCGACGATCTGGAAGCAGCCCGCGCCGCAGCCCGGTAAGCCTGCCAGCGTGACGGTGGATCTGGGCGGCGGCGTTGCCCTTGCCGGTTTCACGCTCACGCCGTCGCGCCAGGTCATGGCCGATGCCGCGCCGCCCAAGGGCTATCTCGCCGAAACCAGTCTGGACGGTAAGACCTGGACGCGCAGCGGCGCGGGAGAGTTCGGCAATATCGCCTATGCGCTCGCCACCCAGCGGATCACGTTTGCCAAGGCGGCAACCGCTCGCTTCCTGCGTCTCACTTTTGCGGAAACGGCTTTGCCTGCCGGGAACCTTGCGGTCGCCGGAATCGGGGGCTTCGTGGCGAGATAAAGGAAAGGCCGGAGGCTAGGAGCCTCCGGCCTTTCGAATAATACCGGCGGCGCAAGGCCGCCGGGAAGGGTCAGAACCGGAAGCCGACGCCCGCGCCGATCACGCGCGGGTCGTTCACGAAGGCCGTCAGGTTGTTGAAGTCGATCGCGCCGATCACGTTCGATTCGTTGGTGATGTTGCGGCCGAACACGAAGACGTCCACCGCGTCGGAAGGCGAGCGCCAGCCCGCGCGCACGCCGCCTTCGAAATTGGTGCCGACGTGGAATTCGGTCGCATCGTAAAGGAACAGGTTGAAGTCCTTCTGCGCGACCCAGTCGGTCTGGGCATAGAGCTTGCTGCCACTCGCCAGCTCGTAAGTATACGAGGCGTTGAAGTTGAACAGCCAGCGCGGTGCCTGCGGGAAGGGGTTGCCGTTGATCGCAGCGCGGCGGGTGGTGCCAACGTTCACGATCGGATCGCGCACGGTGCAGGCAGCGCCGCAGAACGCGACGAGCAGGTCGGGATCGTCGATCTTGGTGAAGTTGTATGAGACGCCGCCGTTGAACTGGAGGCCGCGAACCGGGTTGGCGGTGGCCTCGAACTCGACTCCGCGACCCTTGCCGCGCCGGGCGTTGATCAGCTGGTTGAAGTTGCCCTGGCCGCCGATGGCGGTGAACTGCGGGTCCTTGATGTCGTAGATGTAGCCGGTCAGATCCACGCGGAAGCGGTTGTCCGGCGTGGCGGCCTTGATGCCTGCCTCATAGGAGGTGATCGTCTCGGAATCCGCCGTGGTCAGGATGTTCGAAGTGGCGATACGGCCCTGGATCGAGGGACCGCGATAGCCGTGGGCGATGCGGCCGAACAGGCTGACCTGCGGGCTGACTTTATAGAGCGCGCTGACGTCCCAGCTCGGCTGCTTGTCACCCACATGGCGCGAATCCGCGAAGGGCGCGCCCAGCGTGCGGGCGGCGTCGAGGTCGCGCTGGTCGCGGGTCCAGCGGGCACCGCCGGTCAGGCGCAGGCTATCGGTCACGTCGTAGTGGACCTGGCCGAAGACCGACCAGCTGTCGCTCTTCTGGCGCAGTTCGGAGATCACGGTGGGGGCGATGCCGCCGGTGCCATTCCACGAGGCCGAGATCAGTTCGAACTTCTCGCGCCAGTAGAACGCGCCGACCTGCCAGCCGAAGCGGGTATCGCCGTTGCTGGCGAGGCGGACTTCGTAAGTCTGCTGGTCGAGGTCGCTCGAAAGCGTGCCGGTTTCTGAATTGAACGGGATCGTGCCGCTACCCGCGGTGGTGCCCAGCACGCCGCCGTCGATGTCGCCGCGGCCCGAGCTGCTGCCCTGATAGGCCGAGACGATGGCGGTAAGAGTGGCGCCGCCGAGGTCGTAGTCGATATGCAGCGCTTCGGAAGTCGTGTCCTGCGCCTGCGGGTTGTTGCGGCCGCCGTCGTAGTAGACGGTGTCACGGTCGTAGCGGTCGTTGAGCTTGTTCGAGCCGGTCGTCAGCACATTGGCGCGGTTGAGCGTGCCGGTGCCGCGATAGGAACGGGCCTGAAGGGTCAGCAGTACCGAGAGCCGATCGTCGGGCTTCCACAGGGCGTGGATGCGCCCGGCGATATCGTCGAAGCCGCCAAGGTCCTTGCCGCGCTTGGTGAACGAGGCGTCATAGGCGTTGTTTACCCAGTCCTCGCGGTGGTTGGCGAGGCCCGCGACGCGAAGCGACAGCGTGTTGGAAACCGGGATGGTCGCGCCTACTTCGGCACGGATCGTGCCGAGTTCGCCGACGGTGAACTGCGCCTGACCCTCGGCGTGGTCGCCGGGGCGGCGGGTGTCCATCTTGACGACGCCGGCCGGGGTATTGCGGCCGAACAGGGTGCCCTGCGGGCCCTTGAGCACTTCGACGCTATCGAGATCGAAGAGCGGGAAGCCCTTGAGGTAGACGTTCTCCAGCACCACGTCGTCGAGCACGACGGAAACGGGCTGCGAAGCGTTGAAGTCGAAGTCCACGTTGCCGAGGCCGCGAATGTAGAGGCGCGGGGCATAGCGGCCGTTCGAGCTTTCGACGTAGAGGCTGGGGGTGCGACCGGCCAGCGAGAGAATGTCCGCGCCGCCTTCGGAGATGGCGGCGATCTTGTCCCCGCTGAGCACCGAAACGGCGATCGGCACGTCGCGGATGTTCTCGGGACGGCGCTGGGCGGTGACGACGATGTCGGCAGAGGCATCCAGTGTATCGGCGGGAGCTTCCTGGGCCAGGGCCGGTGCGGCACCGGCAAGAAGCGCCGGCACGCTGGCCAGCCAGTAAGTCTTCATCTTCATCGTTGCACCCCTTGCGCGTGACCGGTGCATGCAATGCCGCCTCGCGCTTGTCGCTGGCGAGGCTGGCGGGATTGGCGCAGCACCGGTGTTCCTTTACGAATGCGGCGGCCCTTAGCGGCGGTTTGTGACATTTCCGATAAATTTCTTTCGCCGCTCCACAAGAAATCGTAATCCGGCCATGTGCTTACTGAAATGATGACATTTTTGCGACAGTCTGGCCCGCTGAGCGCCGTCCTGGCCGCAACAATTCTCGCCGCGCCTCTGTCGGCGGCTGCCAAGGATCCCGCTTTCGATATCGTGCCATTGGGCGTGGAGGGCGGCGTGGTAGAGGGATCGACCTCGGCCTGGTTCATCGCGGCGCATGGGCGGGAGCAGGGATTGGCCTGCGATGCCGGAACGCTGGTGCCTGGCATCAGGGCGGCCATCGCCAAGGGCGGGTTTCCGGCGGGGACGCAGGCAAGCGACGTGCTGCATCGGCGCATCGGCGCCTATCTGATCACCCATCCTCATCTGGACCATGTCGCCGGACTGGTCATGGTCTCGCCTGATGACAGTGCCAAGCCGATCTTCGCGCTACCGGAAGTGAATGCGGCGCTGGCGGCGGACTATTTCAACTGGAGCGCCTGGCCCAATATGGGCGATCGCGGAAAACCGCCGCTGCTGGCGCGCTATCGCTATCAGGATCTGACAGCAGGGAGCGATCCGGTGCCGGTCGGGGAAACCGGGCTGACGGTCACCGCCCTTCCGCTTTCGCACAGCGGCGCCCTGTCCACGGCATTCCTGATCCGTGCGGGCAAGGAAGCCGTGCTCTGCATGGGCGATACCGGGCCGGACGCGGTGGAGCGATCGACGCGCCTCGAAGTGCTCTGGCAGGCCGTGGCGCCGCTGGTAAGCGCCGGGCACTTGCGCGCCATCATCATCGAGACATCCTACCCCGATCCGCGCAAGGATGCGGAACTCTTCGGGCATCTGACACCCGCCTGGCTGCACCGTGAACTGTCCCGGCTGACCGGACTGGCGGGCGGCGGCGAGAAGGTGAAAGGCCTTCCCGTGGTGATCGGCCACATCAAGCCGGCGATCGATGGCAAGGCGGAAACGGTCGGGACGATCACCCGGCAACTTGCCGAAGGAAATGGCCCGCCGGTCCGCTATGTCATCGCCGAACAGGGTGTCGGATTGAAGTTCTAGTCGGTCTCCGCCTCACCGAGGTGAATGGCCAGCCAGACCGTGGGATCGGCGGTATAAGTCACGCGGTGCGCGGTGCCTGCCGGAATCAATAGCGCCTCGCCTGTCGCAAGACGACGCCTGCCTTCGCCGTCGATCTCCAGTTCCGCTTCGCCGGACACGACCAGAACCCATTCGTCCCAGCCCTGAACATAGGGCTCGTCCGGCGGCGTGGTGTGGCCGTGGGACTCGATCCGCTCGATGCGAATGCCGGGGCGCAGCAGGAGGTCGTCGAAACGCTCCGGCTCCTGCGCGCCGGACCTCATGGCGAGAAGGTTCACGACTTCCACGGGTGGATGGGAACCGGCAGCCCCGCTCATCCGATCTTGGCGCTCATCAGGAAACGCTCGCGGCTTTCCCGCGCCTTGCGCTTAAGTTCGGAAATGGCCTGTTCCTCGGTGGCATCGAGCATCGATCCCAGCAGGCGGTTGAAGTGCCGCCGCATCGCCAGCCGCGCCGCCTGGGGATCGCGGCCGCGCAGGGCCTCGACGATCGAGGCATGCTCGTCCTGCCGGGTCATGCCGTCATGGTGGCAGACGCTTTCGTGGGTGTGGCGGATTTCCGGCAATTCCGTGCGCAGGCGCCAGAGCGTGCGGATGACATGCGTGATCGCCGCATTGCCCGATCCCGATGCGATCAGCATATGGAACTCGCGGTCGATCTCGGTCGACTTCTCGTCATCCTCTTCCGTCGCCATGGCCGCCAGAAGTTCGTCGAGCCGGTCCAGCGCTTCGTCCGAGATGACCGGAGCGGCCAGCGCGGCAGCTTCGGATTCGAACAGAGAACGCGCCTCGGTCAGTTCGAGAGCGCTCACCTTGGGCAGGGCATCGTCGCCGCGCGCGCCGCGATCGGCCACATAGACGCCGGAGCCGGTCTTGATCTTGATGACGCCGACCGCCTGAAGGGCGATTTCCGCCTCACGGATCGTCACGCGGCTGACGTTGAAGCGCTCGGCCAGTTCGCGTTCGCCGGGAAGGCGCGTTCCGGGCGGAAACACGCCTTCGTCTATCAGGGCGACGATCTGGTCTGCGATGCCCTGGAACAACCTGTCAGCCATGACGATTCTTCTTTCCTGCTGTCATGTCCGCCTCATAGCTTCCATGCCAAAACGAAGCAATTGCCTGACCAATTTCGCGACCGGCGAGACTGTCTGAAAATCCGCCGCAGGCGGATTTAGCGGCACCGGCCCCCAAGTTTTTCAGGCGCCCCCACCCTACCACCCAACGGTATTATTCTGCGGGTGGTAGGGTGGGGGCGTGGGCCGGTGCCGGATAAAATGCCCTTTTGGGCATTTTCAAAACGCCGGGTCGATTTTACAGTTTGACGCGCAGGCCCATGAAGTAACGCGAGCCATAGTAGTGGTACTGGCGGATGCTTCCCGGCACCGGCATGTCGGTGATCTTGGGTTCGTCGAAGACGTTCACCGCCTGGAACTGCAACTGCATGTTGCGGTTGATGTCGAAGGAGGCGCGAAGGTCCAGGGTCTGGTTGCCGCGCACGTAGCGAAGCTGCGAATTGCCGCCGACGAAGTCCTGATAATAGCTCGACCGGTAGTTGTAGATGGCCTGGAGGTTCAATCCGCCAAGCTGGTAGTAGAGCTGCCCGGACGCGACATGTTCGGAGTAGCCGGAAAGGTTCGCCGCCGGAATCATGCCCGGCGTGGTCACGCCGGTCGTCGGGTCGAAGACAGCGCCCAGGCGGATATCCTCGTTGCGGAAATTGGAGTTCGCATAGCTGTAGCTGAGCTTGCCGCCGAGGCCGTCCAAGGGCTTGGGAAGCCAGGAGAAGCGGTTGGCAAGGGTCACTTCCAGGCCGTAGACGCGGCTCTTGTCCGAGCTGTTCTGGGTCTGGACCACGGGGATCGTGTAGTTCTGACCGCCGATCGAGAAGTCCTCGTCGATCACCACCGGGATGAAGCCGCCGGTGAACTGCTTGTAGTAGACCGTCGCTGCGAAGAGCGAGTCCCGGTTGAGGTAGTATTCCAGCGCGGCATCGGCATTCCAGGACATCAGCGGCTTGAGACGGGGAGAGCCGTTTGCCGTGATCAGGCTGATGGCGTCCTCCACCGAACCGAAATTGGTGCCGTCCTCAAGCTGGATGGTGCGCCCCGCGCCCAGCGCGCTGGGAGCCGGGCGAGACATCGCGCGGTAACCGGCGACGCGCAGCAGCAGGTCGGGCTTCAGTTCGAAGATCGCGTTGATGCTGGGCAGGAAGCGCGTGGTTTTGTTCTTGATGGAGACCGTATCGAACACGCCGCTGTCCACGAGCCGGATCGAACCGTCGGAATTGGTCACTACCTGCAGGTCGCTGCGCAACCCGTCCGACGTGACGCGCGTCTGCACCGCGCGGACGCCGAAATTGCCGCGTACCGGCATGTCGCCGATGGTGCTTTCGTAGTTGGCCATGAGGTAGGCGGCGAAAGTCCTTTCGGTCACGTCGCGATTGGCCACCGAACGCACGTCGGCATTGCGACCGGGATCCTCGGTGCCAAGGTAGGCCTGGAACTGGCAGATCGGGTCGAAAGTGGCCCAGCTCGATAGCTGGTTGCCCGGCGCGTTCGACAGATAGTCGCGCTGCGGAAAGATCGTGCGGCAGGACAGGTTGACGTCGCGGTCGAGGTTGCGATCGTCCTGGGTGATCTCCACCCGGTCGTCGTAGTCCGAATAAGTCAGCTTCGAGACGCGCAGGCCGGCGGCGATGCTGCGCAGGAAGCCGTCCATCTCGTAAGCGGCATCGAAACGCCCGGCGATGATCTCGTTGCGGCGCTGCAATTCGTCCCGCCGCAACCGGGCGTCGTCGCTGAACAGGGCATGGTCGTTGACGTCGAAGGCCGGGTCGAGCGTGAGCGTCGGCGCATAGCTGCCCGGCGCGAGGTCGTAGACATAGCCGACGCGCTGATTGTTCACGGGGGTGCGGTTGCCGTAGATATCCAGCGGGTCGGTGCGCAGGCGGACGGAGCGTTCCACGTCGGTGCGGATCGTGCGCGAATAGGAGGCATCGGCCTTCAGGGTAAGGCGGTCGCTGGCCTGCCATGCCATGTTGAGCCCGCCGCCGAGATATTCCTCGTCACGCTCCAGTAGGGTGCCGACGGCTTCCAGCGAGGTCTTGCCCGCCATGTGGGTGAGCACCCCGTTTTCGTCGTAGGCAATATCGGTCAGGCCATAACGCAGTTCCGAGAGGTTGAGGTCGCGGCGGTCTTCCGCATAGTCGCGCTTGGAATACTGGACGTCCAGGTTGATATCCAGGGTCGGACTGGGCTGCCACTGGATCGCGCCGAACAGGGCATCACGCTTGTCGCTCTCGCTGATCTGGCGATAGGTCGCCGCGTTCGGAACCAGCACGAAGGGCGTTCCCGCCGCCGCCTGATCGCGGCTGACTTCCGAGCAATTGCCGTTCGCCACCGTGACGTTCGGGTTGCAGGCCACCCAGGTGGAGCTGGCCGCGTAGGTTTCTTCCGGGTTGTTGGTCTTGTTGCGCTGGACGCCGATGGCGATGCCGAATTCGCCCAGCGATCCGGCGTCGAACTGGTCTACGAAACTGGCCGTCCCGCGCCAGCCCCAGGCGCTCGATCCGGTGATGCGGTCCTGATAGGGGCTGTAGCTGCCCTTCATCTCCAGCTGGAGGCGGCGCTTCTTGAAATCGAGCGGTTTCAGCGTTCCCAATTCGATGGTGCCCGCCACGCCGCCTTCCACGAGATCGGCCTGCTGCGACTTGTAGATCTTGATGTCGTTGATGAGTTCCGACGGGAACTGGTTGAAGTTCACGGCCCGGTCGCCGCTGCCGTTGGACGCTTCGCGGCCGTTGAAAGTGGTGTTGCTGAGGAACGAGCCCAGGCCGCGCAGGGAAATTTCCGAAGCGCCGCCCTTTTCGCGGTGCGTGGTGGCGCCGGTTATGGTCTGGATCGCTTCGCCTACGGAAAGCGCGGGAAGGTCGCCGATCTCCTTGGAGGAGAGGGTGTCGACGATGGCGGTTTCCTTGCGCTTCGCATTGATGGACGTCTGAAGCGTTTCGCGAAGGCCCGTGACGATGATCTCGGGGGCGCTGGGCGCATCGCTGTCCGACGTCGGCTGTCCTTCCTGCGCGGCGGCCGAAGCGGCGCCGGTAACGGCGGTGATGGCAGCGCTGGTGAGCAGCCAGCGGCGGACGGCGCCGCGCGGCAGGGTTCGCTGGATAGGCAGCGTCATGATTCCTCTCCCTTATGGGTATTTTGTTATGTGCTGACCTTTAAGGCCTATATTGTCAATCCATATTAACATACCAATATGGCCTAACGATAATTTTATAATTGGTATGAACATCGTATCGCGCTGAGATCGCGCGCGCACGGCGGCGTCACGCGAGCTTGCGTCGGGGACCGTCGTGAACCTGTCGCTGCTGCGTTAGGGTGCGACCTGGCTTCCCAGTTCGGGGACGGCGCGGACCAGATCTCCGGCGACGAGACCGGCGAAGAGCTCTGCGCCGGCATCGCCGACGTGGGTATAGTCGAACTTGCGCTGGAACTGGGCGCGAGGGCCGTCCGGCTGCGTGGGGACATCGGGCAGGCGGGCCTCGGCGGCGGCGCGCGGTTTCAGCGTGGTGCCTGCCTGGGCGGCGGCCCGTTCCTGCGCATTCGGTCCCGCCTGAGCGAGTTCCATGGCCTTTTCCGGCCCCATCGCCTGAACCGCGGCAGCGCTGCTGCGGTTGAGATCCACGAGCGGCACCGACAGCGCCTGCGCCACTTCACGGATCTTGGCGGACCAAGGGGCAAGGCTGTTGTCGAGCGTACCTTGCCGGAACTCGCGGCGGGTGAGCGGGGTGAGCAGGACGGGCAGGGCGCCCGCCGCGCGGACTTCGCCGACCATGCGCTTCAGGTTGGCGGGAAATTCGGTTTCCATGTCGGTCCAGCGCTCCGCTACGGAGGACTGGTCGTTGTGGGCGAACTGGATCAGAACGTAGGTACGCCGATATCCCGGCACCCGCGCTTCGGCCAGGGCGATGTCCCACGAGCCTTCCTGCCGATAGCTGCGCGTCGAGCGGCCCCCGCGCCCCAGATTGAGGCAGGCGACCGACGATTTGACATGATGCGCGCAGAACAGCGAACCCCAGCCGCTCATCGGCGCCATCGTGGAATCGCCGACGAGGATGATCTTGTAGGGCGCGAGTTTCTCCGCATCCTTACGAATGGTTCGGCCCTGGCTGCTGTCGTTCTCCTGCGCCTGGAGGGCCGGAGCGAGTAGGGCGAGTGCCGCGGCGGCGCCCATCCATGCCTGTCGCATCATGTCGTATTTCCCTGGAAAGGCGCGGCTTCAGGAGAAGGAGAGGCCGCCGTTGATGTCGAGATTGACGCCGGTGAGGAAGGCGGCTTCCTCGGAAAGCAGGAAGGCGATCGCACCGGCCACTTCGTCGGGATGGCCTTCGCGGCGCAGCGGCGTGTTGCCGGCGGTCGCGGCGCGGCCCCCGGGCTTGGAGAAGGTGTCGTGGAAGCTGGTTCCGATCAGGCCGGGGCAGACCGCGTTCACGCGAATGCCCTGAGGCCCGAGTTCCTTGGCCCAGCCCCGCGTCAGCGTCATCAGGGCGCCCTTGGAAGTGGCATAGACGCTCGCGCCGGGGCCACCGCCGTCACGCCCGGCCAGCGAGGCGACGTTGACGATCGCGCTGCCCTTGGCGAAGTGCGGCAGCGCGGCCTTGGTGACGAGGAAGGCGGATTTGAGGTTCAGGTCCATCACATGGTCGAAGAAGGCCTCGTCCATTTCCGCCAGGGTCTTGCGCGCCACCATGCCGCCGGCAAGGTTGACCAGATAGTCGATGCCCTCACCGAAGGCGGCGATCGAGGCGGCGATCAGGCCCGCCACGTCTTCGGCCTTGCTGACATCGGCCTGGTGCAGGATCGCCGTGCCGCCCTCGGCTTCGATCTGCGCGAGCGTATGGGCGGCTTCCTCGCGGTTGCTGCGATAGTTGATGACGACTTTCGCGCCTTCGCGCGCCAGTGCCTGCGACACCGACTTGCCGATGTCGCGCCCGCCGCCGGTGACGATGGCGATCTTGTCCTTGAAACGCATGGGTTAGCCCTTGTTCTTTGAGGAGGAAAGTGGAGCGATCCGGCCGCCGAGCAGCCAGATGCAGAGGAGCGATGCCGGAACCAGCGCTGCCGCGAGCGCGAAGATCGGGGCGTAGCTGGCCTTGGTCATGACCGGCACCAGCCAGGTGGTGACGAGCGTTCCCGCCACCGCCGCCGTGCCGCCGAGACCTGCCAGCGAGCCGACCGTGCCGCCGCCGAAGTAGTCGGCGGGCAGGGTCTGGATGTTGTTGATCGCCATCTGGAAGCCGAACAGGATCACCGCGATCAGCAGAACGGCATAGAGCGGCGTCGCGGCATGCATGGTCAGCAGCAGGGGCGGCAGCATGATCGCGCAGCCCAGCGTGATCGCGGTCTTGCGGGCGAAGTTCACGCCGCGCCCCCTTGCGATCAGCGCGCCGGAAAGCCAGCCGCCGGTCAGGCTGCCCGCCATGGCGCCCACGAAGGGAACCCAGGCGAACAGGCCGATTTGCTGCACGTCGAACCCGAAGGTCTCGGCAAGGTAGATCGGCAGCCAGGACACGAAGAGCCACCAGACCGGATCGAGGAAGAAGCGGCTGAGAATGATCGCCCAGCTTTCGCGGTGGCGCAGCATTTCGGTCCAGCCGGGGGAATAGCCTGCCGCCTCGGCACGATCTTTGCCGTCACCCGCGATGTGATCGCGCTCCGCCTGCGTCAGCCAGGGATGTGCGGCCGAATCGGCACGGTAGAGGAACAGCCAGGGCAGTAGCCATAGAAAGCCGAGCACGCCGATCAGCAGGAACGTGACCCGCCAGCCGAAGCCGGTAAACAGCAGTGCGACCAGCGGGGCCGAGACGATCGCGCCGAGCGAGGCCCCCGCATTGAAGATCCCCTGTGCCAGGGCGCGTTCCTTCTGGGGGAACCAGAGGGCATTGGCCTTGGCCGCGCCCGGCCAGTTCCCGGCCTCGCTGAAGCCGAGCGTCACTCTCAGAAGGCCCAGCAGACCAAGCGAGCGGACCAGCGAGTGGAGACCGATGGAAAGCGACCAGAACAGGATCGACACGGCAAAGCCCATGCGCGTGCCGATCACGTCGAATATCCGCCCGAACGCGGATTGGCCCACGGCATAGGCCAGCATGAAGATCGTCACCAGGAGCGCGTAGTCGGACTTGTCCGCGCCGATTTCCCGGGAAACGGCGGGCCACATCACGGCGAGCGCGTTGCGGTCGATATAGTTGATGACGGTGGCCAGCCCGATCAGGCCGATGACCATCCAACGCAAGTTCTTCACTTCGCCGTCTCCCCGGCTTTCGTCGCGGCCAGATCGAGACGCCCGACCGGGCCCTTCCATTTCAGGGGCGTTCCCGTCACCACGAGCGAATGGGCCGCGTCAGGGGCAACGTCGTCCGCCACTGCAAGGATCACGCGCCTGCCGTCGCGCAAGGTTATGCTGACGAAATCGACCCCATCCTGCCGGGCATGCGTGAACGCGGACACGGCACTATCGCTGCCGGTCGTGGTTTCCGCCGCGGCATCGTAACGGCCGTGCGGTTCGAGCAGGCTGACGAAAGCGGCGTCCTTCGCGCCGTCCAGCCGCTGCATCACGAACGGCTCGCGGCGCAAGTTGAAGCGCGGGTCGTTGGCGCCGCTTTCGCCCAGGATCATCGTCACCCCGGGCGTCGCGACACGGTAGCTGTAGAAGCGCCCGGCCTGGATCCACGTCACCACGCCGTTTGCGGCATCCGGCTTGCCCGTCGCGTCGACCCAGAGGTGCTGATAGCCGTCGGCCTTTCCGAGCACCGGCCTAGTCGTCACGTTCGATTGCAGGGGAAAGCCGGTATCGATCAACTGGCCCGCATAGTGCAGCGGCAGGTCGTAGCGTGCCGCCTTTCCTCCGGTGACCTTGAGCAGGTCGACGATCATCGGGCTCTTCAGGCCCTCGACCTTAACCTGCAAGAGCGCGCGGCGGAACGTCACGCCGGGCCAGGCCTCTGCCATTTCCGCGATCGAGGCGCGGGTTTCGCCTTCCGCCGAAAAGAACAGCTGGCGCGGCGCGAGCGCGTCCGCACGCTTCTCGTCGCCGCCGAAATGGCTGGTCTCGTCTGCCACCAGGGTGTTGTGCGCGACCGTCTGCTTGGCCCAGGTCTCGTTCTCGGGCAGATAGCGGCCGCCGTCCTTGGCCTCGATATTGAGGAAGCGCGCGGCGCCGTAGTCGGTGATCACGGCCTGCCCGTTGTCGTAGAGCAGCCAGTTCAGCTTGTCGAAATGGCCGTGCCCCATGCCCTGGGCGGTGTTCTTGGCAAGCAGGACCTGATCCTCGTTGCCGGGGCCGTCGCGCAGGATCGCCAAGCCGCCCCGGTCGCCTTGCGGCCCGTCACGCAGCAGCATCGAGGCGAAGGGGAAGGGCCGTGCCTTGCCCGCCGCCAGATCGCGCGCGACCTCCAGCCCCTGCGGCGAAAGGACCGTGCGATCCTGCCACTGCGCGATCGAAAGCAGCGCCGGATCGCGGGTCATGCCGTAGCCGATCGCCACGGCCTGGTAGAGTTCCTCGGTCTTGAGGCTCTTGTCGGGCATGGCGTCGTTGAGGGGGAAGAAGTAGCCGCCGTAGGTCAACTGGATCGTGGTGCGAATGGCCTTGAGCACGATCCCGTCACGATAGGCGAAGATATGGCGCTGCGGTTCGTTCGCCTCGATCGCGGCCGCGAAAATGACGAATGGCTGAAGCGCGTAGCGCTGATAATAGGGCCCCTCGGCGTAATAGCCGTCCGGCGAGAACAACAGGTCCAGCTGGCGCAGGAACCCGGCCTTGCCGCTCTTGTCGAGGCCTTTCAACGCCTTCTCGACAAGGTCGGCATCGCGCAGCACATAGCCGGTCATGCCCACGCCCGCATTGGCCCAGGTGGCGTGGTTGTGGATGCGGTCGAAGACCTTGGGCGATCCGGTGGACAGGAACTCCGCCATCTTGCGGAAGACCTTGTCGTCGATCGTCTTGCGCTCCTGCGGTGTCAGCGCGTCGCGCACCGCGTCGTAACCCTGCACGCCGTAGACCAGCCAGACACTGTCGTTGAGGCTCTGCCAGAAGAGTCGCCCCGCAGCCTGGTTCGAGGCGGCGGGGTGCGGGCCAAGCGTCGGGTAGAGCCCGGCATAGGCCATCAGCATGTCGCGGGCATAGTCGGCGTAACGGCGTTCGCCGGTGAGGCGGTAGAGCAGGCCCGCGCCGTAGAGCGCCATGTAGTTGCGCTTGTGCTGTTCGTGGCTGAAGCCGCCGCCCGCGTCCTTCGGCACCGGCACGTTCACGCCCGCGCGCATGGCCGCTTCCACCTCCTTGCGGACCCGCGCGAGTTCCTCGGCATAGAGCGGATAGCGGGCTGCCTGGGCGCCCAAGCCGGAAAGGGCGGCTGCGTTCATCAGGACCGGATGTCCGTCATCGGATGTGGCGGCATGTGCAGGCAGCGGCGTCATCGCGGCCATTGCAGCGCCAAGCAGAAGCGAGCGGAGCATCATGAGGTCTCTCCCGAACGGGTATTGCCGGATATCTGAACGCTCGGCGTGCCTTGCGGATAGAGCCGCGTGATCTTCGGTTCCGGCGTCGCATCGAACCGGTTGCCCAGAATGCGCGTGTCCGGCGCGCCAACGCTGTGCGCCACGCGGACCTCGCCGCTGCGGATGAGGTCGTTGTTTTCTATCCGAGTGGACTGAACCCCGGACAGCGTCAGCAGCACTGGCCCGCTTCCGGTGATCCGGCTGTTTCGCAAGGTGAATTCGGGACCGAAGGTGCTCTCGTCCGTGCCGCCGCGCAGGATATCGGCCAGGCTGCCGATCCTGTCGAAGCGGGAGCCGTCGATTTCGATATGTTCGGCGGCATAGTATCCCTTTCCGCCGGTTTCGGCGGCGGCGGCCAGTACCGTGCCGGAAAGGCCGGACACCGCCACGTTTCTTAGCACGATGCGGTCGGCGAAAGTGCCCGCCGTGGTGGCGATCAGGTTGAAATCGGGGGCTGCATCCATCTCGGCGAAGCGCGTTCCGTCCAGCTCGACGGTGTAGTTGGCGACGGTCGATGCGGCGGACGACCGGACGACGGCATTGCCGGGCTGCCGGGGTGCCCGTCCGCCGCGAATGGTCAGTCCTTCGAGGCGAAGGCGGCCGCCTTCGTCCAGTGTGAAGAGAGTGGGTGCGGAGAAGGAAATCTCGGCTTCGGCAGGGCCGCTCAGGGTGAGAGGTACGGCGATATGCTGGGTGGAGGCCAGCTCATAATGGCCGGGGGCAAGGCGCAGGACATCGCCGGATTGCGCCTGTGCCATGGCCTGCACCAGACCGGCTGGCGAGACCGAAAGGGTGCGGCCTGCCGGAAAAGCCTTCGTGCCTGCCGGTTTTGCATACCACGCCGGGCCGACATCTTCGGGGCGCAGCGGAGCAAGGTCGCGCGGGGCTCCCAGTTTCGCCAGCGCGGGATCCACGGGATAGAGCAGGCCGTTCTCCGCGCGTCGCAAGGCAATGGGGGCGTGCCGGATACCGGCGGCGAGTCCGGCCGGAGCGGGTCGGTCGGCCACGTTGTCTGTGGCGGCGATGCCCTTCGTGTCAGCTTCCACCTGGAACAGGGGGCCGGGATCGGCGGCCGTGAAGAGGTTGCCGCGCAGGGAACTGCCTGTAGGCGGTGCGGTCCTTTCGGCATCGGCGCCTGCGCCCAGGGTCACCCGCGCAATCGCGAACATCGAGTTGTGCGTTATTTCAGCCTCGGAAACCGGATGATAGCGGTTGATGGTGGAGCCGGGCACGCCGTTCATCACGGCGAGTGCGCTGGTAAAATCCGTGCCCGCCAGCCTTTCCATGTAGTTGCCGCGCACCACCTGTCGCCGGTTGATGACCCGAACGCCGCCGGTATGGGCCTTGCCGCCGCCGATGAAGACGTTGCGTTCCACGAGGTTGCCGTCGCCATGCCGCAGCACGATCGCGCCTTGCGACTGGTACACCAGATTGCCCCGCACCACGTTCGCCCCCGATTTGATCGAGACGATCTCCACCTCGCCGTCGCAGCGGTCGAACATGTTGCTTTCCAACAGTGTGGCGGAATCCGAGAGCGATTCATCGCTCGTGCCGATGCGGATCGTCTCGCCGCCGTTGGATCCGAGGGGCGGGCGCGGGCCGAAGTAGTTGTGATCGATGCGGTGGCGATTGGCTTCCGGCTGCCCCTTGGGCCGGATGACGGCCAGCGTCACCCCGGCATTGCCCTTACCTGCAAACCAGCTGTGATCGACGCGGTTGTCCTGCCCGTAGAGTGAGACCCAGCGGTCTTCCTTGCGACGATCGGGCTGGTTGTAATGGTCGATCACCACTTCGGTCAGGCGCGAATGCACGGCGACATTGCGGGAATCGCGCCGGAAACTGATCACTTCTTCACCCGGCGCATGACCGTCACGAAAGACCAGCCCGGACACGACCAGATATCGGCCTGCGAGTTTCAGGGAGGATGCGCCGGAGAGGACGACTTTGCCCTTGGTCTGGGCCGTGAGCGTTATGGGGTGCGTCGAGGTGCCGTCTGCCTGGAAAAGAAGTTGGGCATCGCGCCAGGTTCCGTCGGCCAGAACGATCGAGTCGCCCGGCTGCACCTTGCGCATCGCTGCTTCGTAGCCGGGCATATCCCGCACAAGGTAGTCAGCCGCGCTCGCCGCAGGGGCCATAACGGCCGGGACGATACCCGCCAGGACGCTGCCTGCTGCCAAGGCCCACTTAGTGGATGCCATCCAATCCTCTCCAATTGGTATTTACATGTGGTCATAATTTCTGTTCTACCACTTTGCAAGGCCAGAGCGAGGGTTCTTGTGAAATCACGGTTGAGCCCGGAACTTTCCCGTCAGGCACGCCGTTTCCGCTCGATGCTGCATCACATTTCCCTGGGCACGCGCGACCTGAAACGCGCCGGCGCCTTCTATGACCCGGTCATGCGGGAGCTGGGCATGCGCAGGACGCTCGATGTGGCGGATGCGGTGGGCTATGGCGCCGGGATCACGGTGTTCAGCCTCAATCTTCCGTCAGACGGGAATGCCGCTTCGCCCGGTAACGGCGTTCATGCGGCATTCGAGGTCGAAACGCGGGCTGCCGTCGATGCGTTTTTCAGAGTGGCGATCGCGCAGGGCGGGCTGGCCGAGGGTGCTCCCGGTCTGAGGCCCGAATATGATGCCCACTATTATGCCGCCTTCGTGCGCGATCCCGATGGCAACAAGATCGAGGCTCTCACTTTCGCTGCCGCTTGACGGCACTTGTGGCGTTATGCGTGGATGAGCGCAATGTTCGGATGATCGGCGAAGATCTCCATCACCACATCGAAATAGGTCGTTCCACCGAGGCCTTCCAGTGCGGCGATCTGCCCGGCGATCGGGCTGCCGTTGAACTGGCTTCGCTCCGCAGCGCGGGCGCGCAGGAAGCGGAGCGTGGTTTCGATGCCCAGCGCGGCGCGGCTCATTTCGATATTATGCCAGGTGATGAACGCCGCGTCTGCGCCCATGAGCGCGCCGTGGCCGCCGTAGAGCATGTCGTTCAGGGCATCCAGGCTCGGGCCGAGGCGCCAGTCCTCATCGGCCATGAAAACGCGGTTGATCTCGTCATAGAACGAGGGAATGTCGCGGATGGCGCTGCCTTCGATCGTGATATGCCGGGTTCGATCGGGATCGCTCACACATTCTCCAGCCCGGCTTTTCAGCTACGGCGAATCTTCGGCCGCTTGAACCAGAAAGTCCATACCGCCAGTGTGCCCAGCAGGCCCATGGCCAGCCCCGATACCGACATCAGCAGGCGAAAAGGCAGCTGCCCGACTTTCGCGGCGTGAAGGGGGTAGAGCATGTTGTATCCGGTGACGGTGCGCGATAGCTGCGCGGCATCGCGCGATGCCACCATCCGTCCGCTGTCGGCGGCGAACCAGACGGTGGTGCGGCCGTTGGGAAGCCATTCGCCGGACCCGCGCATGCGTAAGGTGATGAGGCCGCTCTTGCCGCGCGGTAAGGAAAGGCTGCGCACTTCCGCATCGGGAAAGCGGGCTCTGGCCTGCCGGATCATCGCGCCCCAGTCGAGGTGGGCACCGAGTTCGGACGATGCAGCCTTGGGCGCCGCCAGGGCATGGTCGATTTCCTGCGGCGCGCCGGGACCGAACAGCACGGAGGCCAGCGGGCGAAACACCAGAACCGATCCCGTCACCAGCGACAGGGCCAGAAGTGGCGCCGCTATCACGCCGAGATCGCGGTGGTGGCGCACGATCGAAGGCCGGGTCATGCGCGCGGGCCAGAGCCGCCATTCGAAAGTCCGCCGGGTGCGCCACCAGAGTATCGTGCCGCTGATGACGAAGAACAGACCGCAGAGACCGGCGATGCCGATCAGCGTCTCGCCGGTTTCGGCAGCGAAGAGGTGTTGGTGGAGGTCCGAAAGCCAAAGCTCCGGGCGTTGCCACTGGCTGTCCCAGCTTTCGACCGGCATGCCGGTCTGGCTGACGTAGGCACCCGCACCGTCCTTGAAGGCGAGCCGGTCCAGCCCGAAGTCGGCGCCCGCATACGTGATCGACTGGGGGCGCGCTGCCGGATCCGCCATGATTGCCTGGGTCGTGCGCGCCAGCAGGTCGGTCTGCTGTGCCTGCACGTCGCCTGCATGGGGCAGCATGATCCAGGCATCGCGATGGATTAGCACGGTTCCGGTCAGTCCCAGCGTCGCCAGGAGGAGGCCGATCAGGCCCCCCGTCCAGCGATGCAGGGTATCCAGCAGCTTCATCAGAAACGGTAGTCCCAGCCCAGCGTGAAGTTGCGGCCGCGTCCGGCGAAGAAATGCGCGTTGTCGGTCGGGCGAACGGTCTGGGTGTAATAGTCGATGTAGAACTTGTCGAAGATGTTCTGCGCCGCCAGCGTGAGTGCGCCGTAGCCGGTATCGTAACGCAGGCTGAGATCGGTGACGTTGTAGCCGCCGAAGCTATAGGTATTGTCCCAGTTTCCGGGCGAGCGTTCGAACTTGCGGGAAAGATAGAACTGCGTCTGCACCCGCGCGGAAACCGGTCCGTGCTGGTAGCTGGCGGCTAGGTTGAGGCGGTCGGGCGAAATGTTCGCGCCGTCGAGATCGCGATCGACCGAGAAGACGTCGTCGTCCGAACCGTCGGTGCGTCCGATCAGGTGTGCATAGCCGGTGGAAAGCACCAGTCCCGGGATGGGGGTCTTGGCCGAAAGGTTGAGTTCCAGGCCCTGGATCTCGACGCGCTGGCGCTGCACTTCGAACACGCCGCCGGTCTGCACCAGCAGCGATCCGTTCTTGCTGGTCGACCAGAAGTAGGCGGCGCTGGCGTCAAGCGGGCCGCGCTTCACTTCCACGCCGATTTCGCGGTTGTTGGAGACGATCGGTTCGATGTTCACGTAGTTGTCGATGTCCACGCCGGGCTTGTTGACGGCGCGCGCGATGCGGCCGACGTCGGGCACGGTGTAGCCTTCGGCATAGCTGGCATAGGCGCGGATGCCGGGAACGGGTTCCACGATCACGCCGCCGTTGAACAGCGTATCGTTGAAGCGCGGGGTGCCGCCGTCCACATCGAAGCCGCCGCCGTAGCTGGCGAGGGTGTGATAGTCCGGCACCTTGATGCGCACGTCCTCGTGGCGAAGGCCGCCCGCAAGGCGCAGCTTGTCGCCCAGCAGCGCAAGGTTGAACTGGGCGAACGGCGCCAGGCTACGGTAATCGGCAGGCGGCACCCAGGTCCGGTCGGTCGCAATCAGGCGCTGCTCGGTCTTGTCGAACAGCAGGTCGAGGCCGACCGTTGCCGTCAGCGCCTCGAAGCCGGGGATCTGGCGTTCGTAGGAGAACTTGCTGCCAAATTTGCGGCTGCGGTTCTGCGACTGGTCGAACAGGGTCCCGATCGGCGCGATCGAGGCATCCTGGAACGTGGCGATCGGGGCGATTTCACCGCCGTAAGTGTCGCGCGAACGGTTGAAGAACGCCTGGAGCATGAGGTTGCCGCCCCAGAGCGCGCTGTCGGTATAGGTCAGCGCGGCGCTTTCGGTACGATTGGTGGCGGGTACGCCGGGTGGCGTGCCGCGAACCGAAGTGGTCGGAATGTCCTTCGTGTAATCGCCGTTGGCGGCAACGAAATCGCCGTCGCCCTTTAGCTCGAAGCGGCTCAACATCAGGTCGAGCCGGGCCGTGTCGGAAACCGCATAGCCGAAGCGGCCGAACAGCGACCAGGAGCGGCTGTCCTGGGTTTCGCCCTGGGTGAGGTCGGTGCCCACCCGGTCGCCGTGGCCGTCGTAGAACACCCCGCGCTTTTCGAAGGCCGCGCCGACCATGGCGTCGAAACGACCGCCGCGCCAACCGAGAAGACCTGCCGCTTTGCCGCCGATTCCGTCGCCATGGAAGCCGGTGTCCGCGTTGCCCTGCACCAGCACGCGGCCCGAAATGCCGTCCTGCCTGGGCGGACCAGCGGTGACCTGGTTGACGATGCCGCCGGTGCCGCCGATCCCCTGCAAGGCGTTCGAGCCGTAGATCACTTCCACGCGGTCCACGAAGAACGGGTCGATAGTGAACCCGTCGCGCGCGCCATCGCGCAGCGGTGCGGTCTGCGGGATGCCGTTGATGGCATAGAGCGGCGAACGTCCGCGCAGGGTCTCGCCCGCGCCGGAAAGTTTCTGGCGGGTCGGCGAGAAGGACGGCGTGAGGGCCGAGACCGCATCGACCACCGATCCGCCGATGGCGACCTGCTGGTTGAGCGTCTGGTTATCGATCACATCGACGGTGAGCGGCAGGGCGTTCACCGGCAGGGCGGTGCGGGCCGCCGTAACCACGATCGGTGCGTCGGGATCGATATCCTGGGCCAGGGCAGGTACAGCGCCTGCCAGGAGGGGCAGGACCAAGATGGAGCGACGAATGGTAAGGTGCATGGCTTCCCTCATTTTTCGGCGCTCTGTAACAATCCGCGACACTGTTGCAAGAGATTCGCATTATCTGCGAGATATGGGCGCGATTTTCTCGGCCTCGGGTGACAAAACGGTCACGCTTGGGCCAAGCGGACGATATGCTCTTGCCGCGACAGGCTGTGAGATCCTGTAAAAACAAACGTTTTTGGTTGCATCGCCTCCCTGATTGGCCAAAGGCGTGCCTCTGGCGGATTTACGGAGTTTCCCTTGGTCGGATCATTGTCCAACCGGATCGTGGTGCTGTGCAGCATCCTTTGTCTGATGCTGGCGGTGCTGGCCGGGCTGCTGCTCGACGGATCGGCGCAGATGCGCGGCAGCCTGACCTGGGTGACCCATTCCGCGCAAGTGCTCAAGACCGCCAACCGCGCGCTCGGACATCTCCAACAGGCGGAATCCGGCCAGCGCGGCTTCGTGCTGACGCGTGATCCCGAATTCGGAAAGGCCGTAGCTGCCGAAATCGCGGCTTCCAAGCGGGATGCCGCCGAACTCGTGCGCCTGACTGCCGACAATCCCGCGCAATCGGAGCGCTCGCGCCAGATCCGCATGCTGATCGAGGATCGCGGCGCCCACCTGGCGGAATCGGCCGAACTCACGCGCGCCGGGGATTTTGCAGGCGCCCAGGCGCTCACCGCCAGCGGGCGGGGCCGCAATCTCATGGTGCTGGTCGAGGCCCGCGTGGGCGATCTCCTGAACGAGGAGCGGGCGCTTTCGGTGTCGCGGATGGCGGCGGTAGAGCGCCGGCTCAACTACATTCGCTGGCTGGTGATGATCGGCACGCCCCTTGCGGTGGTCGCCATCGCCCTGATGGCGGCGGCCCTTATCCGCCGCATTCGCCGTCCCGTCGATGCGATGATGACGGTGATGGGCCAGCTGGGCGCGGGAGACCGCAGCGCCCGGATCGATGCCGTCATGGAATCCAGCGAGTTCGAGCGTCTGGCCGGCGGTTACAATGCCATGGCCGAGGAACTCCAGGCCGCTGTGGCCGACCAGGTGGTCAGTGAAGAACGCCTGCGCTTGGCCAACCTCGAACTCAGCACCAACGCCGATGTCCTGCGTGAGCGCGGCGAGGTGATCGAGCTGCTCGGCGGCATGGCCCACCGCATGCAGGCCGCCCGCACCGACGAGGAACTCGCCTCGATCATCCGCGTCTTCGTGCCGCGCGTCCTGCCCGAGATTCCCGGCGCGCTCTATGCGCACAACAACTCGCGCAATCTCCTCGTGCCGATCGCGGCATGGGCGGGGATCGAGGTGGAGACGGCGGGCTTTGCGCCGGACCAGTGCTGGGCGCTGCGCCGGGGGCAGAGCCATTTCGTCGTCGAGCCGGGTTCCGACATCGTCTGCGCGCACGTTGGCGCCGAGGCCGACCACTATCACTGCGAGCCTCTGCTGGCAGGCGGCGAAGTGATCGGCGTGCTCTATCTGCGGGGCGTGGTCGGCGCCGAAAATCGTTTCCGCCTGACGGTGCTCACCGAGAATATCGCCTCCGCCCTGGTCAATCACCGGTTGCAGCGGGGCCTGCGCGAACAGACCATCCGCGATCCGCTCACCGGCCTGTTCAACCGGCGCTACATGGAGGAAACGCTCGCGCTTGAGATCGCCCGGGCCACGCGCACTGGCAGTCCGCTCAGCGTCGTCATGTGCGATGTCGATCACTTCAAGCGCTTCAACGACGAGTTCGGCCACGAGGCAGGCGATGCCGTGTTGCAGGCCGTTGCGGCCGAGATGCGCAGCCGCTTCCGGGACGGCGATTTGGTCTGCCGGTTCGGCGGCGAGGAATTCACCATCATCGCGCCCGGCTCGTCGGCGGGGGTTCTCGCCAAGCGGGTGGAAGCCGTGCGTCAGGCGATCAGCGAATTGATGGTCAGCCAGGGCGGTCGCACGCTGGGATCGACCACGATGTCTTTCGGCATCGCGACTTGGGAAGAGAGCATGGAGCGCGATGGCTCCACGCTCGTCAAGGCCGCCGACGCCGCGCTCTACCGTGCCAAGCGCGACGGCCGCAATCGGGTCGTTCTGGATGCACGGGCGGAAGCGCTCGCCGCCTGAACGAAGACGCCTTCAGTTCCTGTCGCGCATGGCGAGCATGGCTTCGGGCTCATCGGTCAGGAGCATCGAAACGCCGCTGCGCACCAGGCCGCCCCAGACGGCATCCGGCGCGCGTAACCCGTCCCGGTCGCTGCCCGCACCGACGACGAAGTTGCCGTCCAGCATGTTGACCCAGAGGCGAACGCCCAGCGATTGCGCGCGCCTGGCAATGGCAGGCAGGGCTTCGCGCGGGAGGCGGTAGGGAAGTTCTATGCCGACGGGTTTGGTGTTCCCGGCCATTTGCGCGGAGATCATTGCGGGTATACCCTTGCCGCTGTCGTCACCGTCCTGCGTGATGACCAGGAACGGCACCTGATCGTAAGGCGCCATCGACGCCAGCGGCTGCGAGCCGATGCCGACGCGGGTCTTCAGCGTGACCTGGTTCTGGACTCCGGCCCTGCGCACGGCATCGATGACTTGCGGGTAGATCGGGTCCTTGACGTCGATGTTGAGCGCGATCCGGTCCCGGGCCAGCGCCAGCATCTCGTCCAGCGTCAGGACGTGCTGGTCGGTCGCCGCCGCGTTCTCGCCGCCCTCGTTTTCGCGGAGGCGCAGGGTCTTGAGCTGGGCCAGCGTGAGGTCGGCGACGCGGCCGGTGCCGGTCGTGGTGCGATCGACGCTTTCGTCATGCATGATGACGAGATAACCGTCCTTCGACAGGCGGACGTCGGTTTCCATCATGTCGGCACCCATGGTCACGCAGTGTTCCAGCGCCTGTACCGAATTTTCGGCGGCGGCGGGCAGGCCGTGACGCGGCGCCGCTTCGTGGCAACCACGATGGGCGACGACGATCAGGCGGCCCCGGGGCTTGCGGATCTCGGCTATCGTCTCGTCGGGGCGGGAGGCGGCCAGGGCGGCAGTGCTGGAGGCGAGCGCGAGGGCTGCCACGGCGATTGGCATGATCTTCATCGGTCAATTCCATGATCGAAAGGGAGCCGCCACCTACCGAGGGCGCGGCATGGAGCGGCCCGGACGCGAATGTTCGGGCCGGGAAAGTCAGCGGGCGGCGATCACCACTTCAGGCCAAGGACGAAGCGCACGTTGCGGCCCCATAGCGGGCGACCGAAGATCGCCTCGGGCGTGCCCTGGCCGGTCAATGTGTCTCCGGCGGTATTGCCTTCGGTGAAGCCATGGGCATTGGTGATGTTGTCGCCCACGACCTGAAGGCTCCACGGTCCGTGGTCGAAAGTCACGCCCGCGCTGAAATAGCCGTAGGCGGGCAGGGCCGTGGTATTGGTGACATCGACGTAGCGCTTGCCGATATAGTCGTAGCGGCCGTAGAGGCTCAGCCGGTCGCCGCTGGAGAAGTCGAAGTCCAGGCTCGGGCGGATGTTGCCGTAGATCTTGGGCTGGCGCACGATCTGCTTGCCCAGCACATCCCCGGCGTCGGCACCGGTGCTGCTGGTGAAGTTGATGTATTTCGGATCCTGCACCGTGACCGCGCCCGCGATCGAGAACGGCCCCGCCACACGCAGCAGGCCGTCGGCCTCGACGCCCTTGTCCTCGGCGGAACCGAGGAACTGGATCGGCTGATCGCTGCGGCCGGTCACCGGATTGTACGTGGCGAAGCTGGCGTTGAGCGGGTCGAACCTGGTATAGAAACCCGTGAGGTAGAGGTAGGAGCGACCGAACACCACCTTGAAACCGGCCTCGTAGAGCTTCGCCTTCGATGCCGTGTACGAAGCCCCTGCCGAGCCCACCACGGATCCGTTTGCAGGCACCTGCAACTGCGAGGCGCGGGCGTAGAGGCCGAAATTGTCCGTCAGGTCATAGTTCGCGCCGACCGTCCAGTTGGTCGCCTTGGGCTTGAACGTGGTGTTGACGATCGTGCCGGTAAAGCCGCGCGTGGCGTTGTCTGCCAGCGTGGTGGCATCGCCCAGGTCATAGGCTGCCGTGTTGCGTGAAAAGCCGGTGTAATCGTACCATTCCTGGCGCAGGCCCAGATCGATGCGCAGCCTGTCGGTCACGCCCCAGCTGTCGGTGCCGTAGACCGCGATCATCCTGGCGTCGTACTTGCCGCCGATGAGCGAGGCGGCATTGGTCAAGGCGCCATTGTCGGTAACGTAACCGCTGACTGAGCCGGTCGAACCATAAGCGACAAGGTCGAGCACTTGCGGCTGGTGGGCCACTTGCATCAGGTAATTCTGATAAACCCCGAAGATCGTGCTGCCCCAGGCCGCGCCATAGACGCCCACGCGAATATCGTGGCTGCCGAGGCCGGTCTCGAACTTGCGGGTGACGCTCAGATCACCTTGGCCGGAATAGAATTTTGCGTCGGTATGGCGATACTGCGCCGACAGCACGAGGCCCGATTGGCTGTTGGGATCGTAGACGGTCGCGCCGTTTGTGCCGGCGATGGCATAGCCTAGAGACGCGACATTTCCGAATGCGGACTGCGCTGCCGAGAGATAGCCGGCGGCGAATGTGTCCGCGTCCACCGGGTTGGATGTCGTGTAGAGTGCATCGAAAGTCGAGCGGCCCTGCGTATATCCGGCCTTGGCGGAGACATGCCACTCGCCGAAATCGCCTTCGTAATCGACCTGCACATTGCCGAAGCGCATGTGACGGCCATTGGCGAGGTCGTAGGTGTCGCTCTGGATCTGTCCGCTGCCGTCGCGATAGGCGATATTGGCGGCGCGCAGTGCCGGGGTGTCGAGCGTGCCGGTCAGCGAATTGAGGTAGGGGTTCAGGCTGACCGAAGGATCGCGCGGGTCGGCTGTGGGCAGTGAGAGATAGAAGATATTGTGATCGTTGGTGTACTGGCCCGAAACCTTGATAGATCCGTTCTCGAAATCGTGCGTCAGGTTTGCCCGGATCTGGCCGCCCTTGTCCGAGGGGAAACCGGGGTCGCGGTAGCCGTCGTTCTGGCGAAGGAAGCCGCCGACGGCGTAATAGGTGTCGTTGCCCAGCGGGCCTGACTGATAGGCGTCGAGGCGGTAGAGACCACTGGTCCCCAGTGTCACTTGCGCCTGGCCCTGCGGCGTGTCGCTGCCGGTGCGGGTGATGACGTTGGCAATCGCCGCCGCGCCGCTGGCATAGATCGGCGCCGGGCCGCCGCGCACCACTTCGACCCGCTGCGTCATCAGGTCGTTGCGGTTCATGCCGTCGCCGGAATTGAAGAAGTAACCGTCCAGATCATGGAACAGCGGCAGGCCGTCCTGCTGGAAGTAGAGGTAGCCGCGGTCGGTGGGAATGCCGCGGACGCGCGTGATGTTCTGCACTTCGCCGCCGGTCGATTCGACCTGGACGCCGGGAACGACGCTGAGAAGCTGCGCCATGCTCTGCGGGGCCAGCTTCTTGATGTCGTCTTCGGCAAGGGTGTTGACGGCGTAAGACACGTCGAAGCGGCGCTGTGCGCGGGCGGAGCCGGTGACGATGATGTCGGTGGGCTGCGCTTCCCCGTTCGCGGCGACGGTCGTTTCCGATTGGGCGAATGCGGCACCGCTGGAAAGCAGTGCGGTGGCAGCGGCATTCATCAGCAAGAATGACTTGATATGCATGGAGACCCTCATGAGCTTTCGTTCGTGAGGGGCGCTCTCGGCGCGTTTCGTGACGGTTTTAATTGCTTTCATGAAATTAAATGGAATGCCGCGCGGACTCTCCGCCCCGGGATCCCAGAACGTCGTGCAGTGGGGTAAGCGCCGCGCCCAAGACCACGGCCTTGCTGCCGAGAGACGAGGCGCAGATGCGGGGGACCGGTGCCTGATACCCCGAAAAGAGCCGGTTGCAGTGGGCATCGACTTGCGCGGCAAGCTGGGCCAGCACCGTTTTGGGAAGGGCGCCGGATATGACCACGGCGCCCGGATCGAGCCAGGCGACGCCGCTGTGGACGGCCATCGCCAATTGCGCGGAGGCGCGCTCGATCCAGGCTTCGAAAACGCCGTGGTGGCTTTCCATCAACCCTTCAAGGTCGGCCATCGAATCCGCCCTCGCTCCGGCTTTGCGCAAGGTTGCCAGCAGATCGATGCCGGAAGGGCGGGGCATATCGCCGGGGAACAGGCGGCCGACCTCCCCGGCATTGTGGAATTCGCCCGCGAAGAGGTCCCGTTCGGCGATGAGCCCGCCGCCGACGCCGTGGCCCAGGAAAAAGACCAGGATGGAGCGGTGGCGACGCATGATCTCCGGGCGGTAATATTCGGCCAGTGCAGCCGCCGCGGCGTCGTTCTCGATCCAGACCGGCATGTCGAGGACGCCTTCCAGCACGTCCTGCAAGGGAATGTCGTTCCACGGCGCGATCCAGTCGACCACGCTGCGCCGGTTACGATCGCCGCCGATGGCATATCCCGCGACGGCGACGCCCAAACCGAGGAACCGGCCGCGCATGAACCCGCGTTCGGCGGCCAGGGCGCGCAGCCGCTCATCGAGGGTGCGGGCGAATACTTTCGGGTCGCCTTGCGCGAAAGGGCGGGAATCCTCGAAGAGGATCTCGCCCCGGAAGTCTATGACGACAAGCTCCATCCAGCCGGGGTGGATCGTGGCGCCGACCGACCATCCACCATGTCCGGCGATGGCAACCGGGATTGTCGGGCGACCTCGGACGGTCAGCGGGTTCGCGGGATTTTCCTCGATCAGCCCGAGCACGCCAAGCTGCTGCGTCAGGCGCGTCAGCGTGGCGGCATTGATATCCAGGGCCTGGGCGAGATGGACGCGGGCGGTGGGACCGTGGATGCGCAGATGCTGCACCACCCGGCGCTGGGTATCGCTGAGCTGGAGCTGGGAATGTGGCGGGACCGGCATGCCGCGGCCCATATATTTTCATTGCGTCAAAAAAATGAAGGCAACCGGAGCTAGGGGCTTTCCCATGTACCGCTCGCCCCAATCCCCGCATGAGATCAGGCCCGAAAGTGGCCTGACCCATGTGGTACGGATCGGCTACAGTTCGGGAAATCTCGGCAAGAGTTTCGTCTGGACCAGCTTCGAAAGCGTACTGCTCTATTTCCTGGTTCTGCACGTGGGCGTTCCGGTGGTATTCGCGGGAGGCCTGCTGACAGTTCTGATGGTGTGGGACGGACTTGCCGACCTTGCGGTTTCCTATCGCACGGATCGAACCGGGCGGCGTGACGGGCTGGCGCGGCTGATCCTGACCGGTGCGCCGTTGTGCGGCGGTTTCTTCGTGCTGGTCTACGCGGCGCCTTTGCTGGCGGGAAGCGGTACTGTCGGCACCGTGCTTGCCGTGATGGCGGTCGTCGCCAGCAGGGTCGGCTATACGCTCTGCGATGTCGGGCATAACACCTTGCTGGTGCGGGTCGCGGCGGCGGATCGCAATGCCGCAGGCGTCTCGGCGCTTCGGCTGATTTTCAGCGCTCTGGGCGCCGGCTGCGCGGGACTGGCGCTGGCACGGGTTCTGTCGCTTGAGGACATGGCCGGCCAGGGCCGCGCCTTCATTGCATTCGGGCTGACGGGAGGCGGGCTCTATCTCGTAACCCTGCTCGTCGCGCGGGGCGTGACCCGTCATCTACCGGCTACGTCCAGCGAACCTGTGCGCGGATCCGCCTTGCAGATGGCCCGCAACTTGTGGAGCAACCGCGACTACCGCGCGGTGCTGGGCATCATCGCGGTCCAGAGTGCGCTGATTCCGTTCTTCACGCGCGCCTTGCCGTTCCTGGGCCGTGCGATCATGGCCGATCCTGCCTGGCCGGGATGGGCGCTGAGCGTGATCACGCTGGGACAGAGCCTGTCGCTTCCGCTCTGGATGCTGGCAGCACGGCGGCGTGGTTCGCGGGATCTGATGGCTTTCGCGCACGTCGGACTGCTGCTGGCGCTAGCCGGTTTCGCGCTCACGTTCGGGCATGCCACAGCGACCGGGTTCCTCGCGCTTCTGGGTGTCAGCCAGGCGGGAATGGGCATGGCTGTCTGGGCCATGCTGGCATCGAGCATCAGATCGCACGGCCCGGGGCATGACGGGGGAGAGGCTTTGCCTGTCGGCCTGTTCCTGGCGACGCTGAAAGTGGCTTCCGGCATGGGAACGATGGTTCTTTCGGCCTTGCTGGCGGCGGCGGGCATCGACCCGATGCATGGTGCGGGAGAAAGCGCGCAAGCGGCGCTGCTGGCAAGCGTGGGCATACCGATGGCCGGCTCGGTCGTTCTGCTGATCGCCCATTGCCTTGCCAATGCTCCCGGCAGGCGGGCGCAAGCCCCGGCGCACCTTTTGCCGGGGTGAAGATGCGCGAGCGATGCCAGCGTTCGGCGCCCCGCATTGCGCGCGGGTTCGTCGAAGCGCCGATCAGGATCAGCCGGGGGCGACCCGGGGGCTCTTCGGGATACGAAAGAAGACCAGGCTGTCCACAAGGCTCGCGCACCTTCGACGCTGAGACGCCGGGTTAGGTGCAAACCCTCATCGGAAAATCACGGAGGAAGCGATTTTATCGATCTTTCGCCTCCCCCACCGGCATTACCAGAACTTGCCCATGCGATACGTCAGCGAGAAAAATCCCGTGGGCTGGGTTTTCTTTTCCACCAGCGGGCTGTCCTTCACGTCGCCCAGCAGGGTCGTGACCCCGGCCGTGGCGCTGGCGGAGAGGCGGTTTGTCAGGCGGTAGACGAGCGTGACATTGGCGGAGGCATCCTTGAAGCCGCTGCCGGCGCGGAACTGCGAAAGACCGGATGCCTGCGCCTCGCGGGCGGTAATGCCGAAATAGCGGTCGTTGTTCTTGCGGTCGCCCCAAGTCACCACGGCGGCGGGCACGAGGGTCAGGCGCGGCGAGACGGGGACGGGATAGGCCAGGCTTGCGTCCACGGTGACGCCCCCGGTTCCGCCCACGAAGCCCTGGGTTCCGCCGATGGTCGCCATGGCGCCGCCCGCCCTGAAGGAACCGAAGATGCGCGCGCCCGCGCCGAAGTCCACGCCTCTGACGCCGTCGGGAACGTCGCGGCGGCGGTAGCCCGGGGTCAGGGCGATGCTGGCGCCGATCGTGAAGTCGCGCGTCTCGATGGCCTTGGCGCCGATACCGTCCCGCAAGTTGGCGAAGAACGGGCCGGAGACGATATCGAGAGCGGGCAGGGGCAGGACGCGGTAGTCGTCGGCGCCCTGGTAGACGGGGACTACGGCGGCGCCCATGCCGATGATCACGCGATCGGCGCTGACCTGCGGGGCGTCGTCATTGCTGTTCTGGGCATGCGCGGCGTTACTGAACAAGGCTGCGGCCAGGCCGATGGCAAGGCCGCTGGCGCCGTTGTGAAACTTCATCCTGATACTGATCCATTCTGGTTGCGTGTCGGCGGAGGCAGACTTCCGCCCCTCTCTTGATGAGATGCCGCAAGGGCCTGCTTCCTCATCGAAAAGTTGCATAGGCGGAAACCCTGCCAGCGGTAGCGCGCGAAAGCGGTTGTTCGACGGCGTGTGCATGGCTAGCGTCCCGGCGGCCGCACCTCGGGGATTGAGCAAGCAGAAGTCATGGAAAGCAGCGGTCTTCTCGAGGCCTTTCTGGCCCTTCGGGCGGCCTTGCACAGATATCTGTCCTTACAGGGCGCATCGCCGGACGAGGCGGAGGATATCCTGCAGGAGGCCGGTGTGAAACTGGCCGAGAAATCGCTGTCATCCATCGAGAACCCGCGCGCCTATCTCTATCGGATGGTTCACAATCTATTTGTCCTGCACCGGCGCACCGCCAGCCGCCGAACGCGGCGGGACGAAGCCTGGGCAGGCGTTCATAGCGGCGATCCGCCGGAAATGGACGAGACGCCTTCGGCCGAAGCGGGGCTGATCGCGCGCGAGCAACTGGCCATCCTGCAAAGTGCGATCAGCGCGCTTCCCGAACGGACCAGGACGATCTTTCGGCGCTTCCGCCTGGAAGGCGTGCCGCAGCGGCAGATCGCGGCGGAACTGGGGATCAGTCTCAGCGCCGTGGAGAAGCATCTGGCCAAGGCCTACGAGGCGATCGCCGTGCGGGGGCGGAAAATCGATGGGGCGGCATGGAGTGCGCGGCATCTCATGAGCAAGGAGGGCCGCCATGGACAGTGATATCGACCTTGCCATGCGGCGCGAAGCAATCGGTTGGCTCGTCCGTCTGCGCGACGCGGAAGATGCCGACTGGCTGCATTTCGAGCAATGGCTGGCCCAGAATCCCGGCCATGCCGCCGCCTATCGGGAGATCGAGGACCTCGATATCGATATCGGTCCCTTGCTGGACCGGGTCGATTTCCACGGTGCGGCCAATGACGACGCGCTTGCCGGGCGGCCGGGCCTGATCCGGCGCCGATGGCTTGTCGGTGGCGGCGCGTTGGCGGCGATGGTGCTGGCGGCCCTGGCGATCGTTCCGCAGTTTCTGCATGATCGCTACGAAGTGCGTAGCGGCAACGGCGAAACCCGGATCGTCTTGCTGGAAGGCGGCACGCGGGTGACACTCAATGGAAACAGCCGGATCATCCTCGACCGGAAAGATCCACGCTTTGCGGAACTGACCTCGGGAGAGGCGCTGTTCGAAGTGCGCCATGATGCCCGCCGTCCCTTCCGTGTCCTTGTCGGCCGCAGGGTCGTCGAGGACGCCGGTACGGTTTTCAATCTGGCCTACGAGGGCAGCTCCCTTCGCCTGGCCGTTGCCGAGGGCAAGGTCATCTATGCTCCGGGAGCGGGCCAGACCGAACTGGAAGCCGGGGAGGGCCTCGAGACTTCGGCGGACGGAACGACCGTCGTCATCGGCGCCGTCCGCAAGGAGTCGGTGGGCGGTTGGCGGCAGGGCGAACTGACTTATCAGGGCGAGCCACTGTCCACGGTGGCCGCAGACCTTTCCCGCCTGCTCGGCGTGGCGGTGCGGGTGGATCCGGCAATCGCGGCGCGGCCCTATTTCGGGACCATCGTGCTGCGGCGGGGCGATGCCACGCAGTTGCAGGCGCTGATGGCGGCGCTCGATGTCGAGGCGGTTTCCGATGGGAACGGGATCACCATGAAGCCCCATGGCGATGGAATACCTTAGCCGCCGCAGCCGGGTCCTGTGCCTGTCCATCGCCCCGTTCATCGCCCCGTTCATCGCATTGCCCGCTCTGGTGGCAGGTGGATCCGCACCGGCTCGCGCCGAGACATTCCGGGTTGCGCCCGGCCCGCTGGGCGAAGTGATAACGCAGATCGGGCGGCAGGCGGGGGCGACGATCGTGCTCGCGGACCCGCAAGTCGCGGGCCGCCGGTCTCCGGGCGTTTCCGGCATGCTGCCCTTGCGCGCGGCGCTGCGGCAGGCCTTGCGCGGGACCGGTGCCGAAGCTGTGTTCATCACGCCTTCGGTCATTCGGATCCGTGCCGAAACGGGCAAGGGCGAGCCTCGACAGGCCGGGCGTACAGCGCTCGTTCCAGCACCCGTCGGCGCCGACATCCTCGTGACCGCCAGCAAGCAGGGACTGGCCCTCGACACCTATCCAGGATCCGCCAAGGTGATCCGGCTCGACGAAGGTGGCTTTGCCTCGCAGACTGGGGAGGGCAGTGCGGCGATCACGCGGCTTTCACCGACGCTGGGTGCGACCAACCTGGGGCGGGGGCGCAACAAGCTGTTCATTCGCGGCATTGCCGACAGCAGCTTCAGCGGGCCGACCCAGACCACCACCGGACAGTATCTGGGCGATGTCAGGCTCACCTACAACGCACCGGATCCAGATCTCAATCTCTATGACATGGAGCGTATAGAAGTCCTGGCCGGGCCGCAGGGCACGCTTTACGGACCCAGCTCCCTTGGCGGCATTCTGCGGCTGGAGCCCAACAGGCCGAGTGTGCAGGCGCTCTCCCTTAGCGCCAGCACGGGCCTCGGCTTCACGCGCCACGGCGGGGCCAGCTTCGAAGGCGCGGTCATGGCCAATGTCCCGGTCGATGCGGACAAGGCGCTTCGCGTGGTCCTGTTCGGCGGGCGGGCGGGGGGCTACATCGATGCGCCGCAGCAGGGGCGCAGGAACGTCAACGCCACCGTGAACTACGGTCAGCGCACGACACTGCGCTTCGAAGACCTTGGCGGCTGGACGATCGACCTTGGCACGGTGTTCCAGAATTTCCGCAGCGGCGACGGACAGTACCTCTTGCGCGGAGAGCCAGCCCTGACCCGGTCCGGCACCGTGCCGCAGCCTTACGAGAACAACTATCGCCTCGCTTTCGTCACCGCGACACGTAGATTCGGGGCGGTCGACCTGACGAGCGTGACATCGGCAGTGCGGCAGGACCTTTCGACCGTGTTCGACGCCACCGGCTATGACGGTTCGGACAATGCCTACCGGCTGGGAGAGGATCAGACGGTCACGCTCATTTCGCAGGAAATGCGGATTTCGGGAGGGCGCGGGGCCGCACCCTGGGTGGCGGGTTTCGCGCTGGCCCGCAGTACCAACCGGCGCGACCTGTCGATCGGCACGCCCACGGACTGGACGGACAGCGCGGGCTTGCAGGACGACCAGCTGGAAACGGCGGTCTTCGCGCAGGCGTCAAGCCCGCTCCTTGCCAACCTCACCGCAACGGCCGGTCTGCGCCTGACCACTTCGCACAGCAAGCGCCGGGCATTCCATATCGACGTCGAGGGTCTGGAAGGCAGGACCGGCAATACCCGGCGCCTTTCCGGGACCTTGGGTCTGGTCTGGAAACCGATTCCCCAGGCGAGCCTTTTCGCCGATTTCCGGCAGGGCTACCGACCCGGCGGACTGGGCTTTGCCGTTTCCGGCAATACCGTTCAGACTAGGCAATATGCACCCGACGATCTCAGGATGATCGAGTGGGGCCTGCGCTGGGGAGCATCCGGCCCCGTCCAGCTTCAGGCGACGATGTTCCTGGTGGATTGGCGGAACATCCAGGCGGACCTCGTCGGACCATATGCCATCCCTTACACGACCAACATCGGCCGGGGCGTGATCCACGGGCTGGATACGGAAATCGTCGTTCGCCCGCTGGCTTCGCTGACGTTCAAGGCGTCCGGCTTCTTCAATCGCAGCCGTCTGAGAGATGCGAGCGTGACCGTGTTTGACGAAGCCGAAGGGGGCACGGCCTATGCTCTTCCGAACGTTCCGCGCCGGGGGGCAAGGCTGTCATCGGCCTGGGAACAGGCGGTCGGCCGCGATGCTCGCTTTCGGCTCGATGCCGCGCTTCGCTATGTCGGCCCGTCGCGGCTGGGTGTGGGATCCTATCTCGACATCCCGCAGGGCGACTATCTCGTTTGCGACTTTTCCGCGGGCGTGGAGCGGCGGGGGCTGGGCCTCTCGCTGGATGTCTACAACCTGCTCGATTCCCGCGGCAATACGTTCAGCTACGGCAATCCAGTGGGTGTCGGGCAGGGCAACCAGTGGACGCCGCTGAGGCCGAGGACCGTGAAGATCACCGCGCGGGCGGCTTTCTGAAACCACCTGCACTTTCCCCGCCCCATTTCGACAGGGAGGGGAAAGTGCCGATGACGGTTACCAGGGCTTCGCCGATGCTCCGTCGGTCATCGTGATAGGCATTATGTCGCCCTTGGCGTCGTACTGGATCTCCTCGATGGCGATCTGGCGCTCGCCGTCGAAGGGCTCCTTGCCCGCTGCGCGGTCCCAGCGGTGGTAGACGATGAACCATCGTCCGTCCTTGTGCTGGACGAAGCTGTGATGGCCCGGCCCCTGATGCGTGGCATCGCTGGTCAGGATCGCGCCGCGATAGGTCCAGGGGCCGGTGGGCGAGGATGCCGTGGCGTAGTGGACCGAGTAGCTCGAACCGTTGAACTTCCCATGGCTGTACGAGAGGTAGTAGATGCCGCCGCGTTCATGCATGAACGCGCCTTCGGTGAAGTGCGGCGGCTGCTGCACTTTCACTTCGCGGCGGATCGAGGTCATGTCCTTGTTCAGTTCGAAGACCCGCAGGGTCGAACCCGCGCTGCCGCCAGCGTAGAAATAGGGCTTCTTCGTCTTGGGATCGATGAAGACCATCGGATCGATCGCCTCGAAGCCGTTGCCGCCGGTCAGCAGCGGCTTGCCCACGTCCTGGTAGGGGCCTTCCGGCTTGTCCGCCACGGCCACGCCGATCCGGCTCGGCGTGGGGTTCTGCGGGCCGACCGAGTAGTAGAGATACCACTTGCCGTTCGCCTGGGCGACGCCCGGCGCCCAGAGGAAGTGATCCTTCGCGCCGTCGTCTCCGATCCACTTGATCGCGTCGCGCCGGATCACGGTGCCGCGATCCTGCCAGGTCTTGAGGTCGGTGGTCGAGAAGGCGCCGAAGCGGTCGGCGGACCAGCTTCCGCCGGGACCGCCCGTGGGGAACACCCATAGCGCGTCGCCGATGACGACGGCATGGGGGTCGGCGCCCTCGAACTGCGGATTGTCCGCAAGCAGGGGAGCGCCCAAGCCAAGCGCCGCCATGGCGAGGGAACTGGCGAGGAGAAGCCGACCCTTCATCAGAAGCGCGCCCGGAAGCCGACAGAGTAGGTGCTGTCATCCGTGCGGGTGTCGCGGATGAAGTAGCTGTCGTTGATATAGCTGCGATAGCGCGAGCGCAGCACGTTGGTGCCGTCCACCGTGAAGGTCAGGTTCGGCGTCACGTCGTAGGAAAGGCTGAAGTCGAGACGGCCGTTGGGGCGCACGTAGTTGAGCCAGACCGGATCTTCGACCGGGCGGACGTCGCCCGCGCCGGTGCGGTTTTCGTCGAAGTACTTCGAGCGGTAGGTATAGACCACGCGTGCCGACAGGCCCTTGCGGTCGTAGAGCAGGCCCGCGTTGAAGTTGTACTTCGAGACGCCCTGCAGGGTGTAGCCTGCCAGCGGATCGCTGCCGCCGATCTCGCTGTCGGCAATGGTGAAGTTCCCGAAGACACCGAAGCCTGCGAGATCGCCGGGCAGGAAGTCGAAGAACGTCTGGCCGCTGACCTCGATGCCCTTGAGCTTCGCCTGCCCCACGTTGCGCGGGCGGGAGATGTTGTAGACGACGCCGTCGATCGTTTCCGCCGCCACGTCGTTGACCACGCGGTTGCTGATGTCGCGGTAGTAGGCGCCTACGGCGAAGTAGCCCGACTTCCAGTAGTATTCCAGCGTCGCGTCGAAGCTGTCCGACATCTGCGGCTTGAGGTTCGGGTTACCGCCCGAGCCGCCGTTGCGAATGTTGGGGTTGGTCGAGACGATGTAGTTCAGGCCCGGATTGAGCGAGCCGAATGCCGGGCGCGCCAGCGTCTTGGCATAAGTCGCGCGGGCCTGGAGGCCGCCGCCGAACTGGAGGCGGGCGCTGGCGTTGGGCAGCCAGTCGGTGTCGCTGGTGTCGGACGTGCTGAGGACCGGCTGGCCGTCGACATTGCCGGTGCCGCTGATCGTGCGGTCGGTCCGGCTGTAACGGACGCCCACCTTGCCGTCGAGCGTGAGCGAGCCGAGCGGGATCTCGTAGCCGCCCTGGATATAGGCGGCATAGGTCTTCTCGTTCGCTTCGAAGCGGCGGGTCGGATCGAAGGGTGGACGGCCGGCAGGCGCGCCGAAGAAGGCGCGCAGGTTTTCCTGGCCTTCGTCGGAGAGCAGGTAGCCGCGATCGGCCACCGCGAACGGTGCGCCCTTGTTGATCTGCGGAATGCCCGGCGCCAGGATGAAGAAGTCGTCCGGCAGGCCTGCGGCGCTGACCGGCGTGTTGCCCGATCCGCCCGGAGGCGCGACGCTCAGCTGGACCTGCTGGAACAGCGCACCGCGATCGGCGTAGCGGCCGCCGAATTCGATCGTCCTGAGGAAAGTGTCGGTCTCATAGGAGCCGTCGAGCTTGACCGCGAAGAGATCGCCCTTGGAGCGGGTGTATTCCTGATAGAGGCCGTTGACAAACGTGAAGTCGTCCGGGAACGCCATGGGATTGCCGGGAACGGTGACCCGCGCCGTGTGGTCGGGATTGTCGAAGTCGACATTGACCTGGCCGACCTTCTTGCCGGTATCGACGATGAAGGTCTCGTTGCGGACCAGCGATTCCTGGTACGACACGTCGAGGCCCAGCTTCAGGCGATCGCCGTCGTACTTCGTGCCGCCCGCGATGACGAAGCTGTCGGTCTTGTTGTTCCGCGCCTGCATCGAGGTGAAGGAGCTGACGTTGTTGAACGTGCCGCCGGTCAGGTTGCACAGTTCCTGCTGCGAGGCATCGCCCTTGAAGCCGTCGGTCCCGAGGTTGGCGGTGAAGCAGTTGCCGTCCGTGGTCACGCCGGTGACGCTGTCGGAATTGAAGAGCTGGTATTCGTAGAATGCCGTGGCGGTCTTGCCGCGATAGGCCGAATAGAGCCCGTCTACATAGACTTCCAGGTTCGGCGCGGCCTGCCACTGCAACGAGGCATTGAGCTGCGGACGCGAATAGCTGCCATATTCGTTGAGACCGCCGGTCGAGATCGGGATCGCCATGCCGGTGGCTTCGCCGCCCAGCACGTTACCGGCGCGGCGTTCCGCCACGTAGTTGGTCGGGCGGTTGAACTTGATGTTGTACCACGAGGCGTTCACCAGCAGCCCGATTTCGCCGATGCCGGTATCCCAGCGATCGGTCCAGAGCGCGCTGACCTGCGGGCCCAGCTTCTCCGCATTGGATGCGTAGTTCAGCTTGCCGCTGATCGCGAGCGTGGGGTCCTTGTAGTTGAAGGCCTTGTTGAGCTTCAGGTCGATCGTGCCGGCCACGCCGCCTTCGATCAGGTTGGCGGTGTTGGACTTGTACACGTCCACGCGGGAAAGCGCTTCGGCGGGCAGGTCCTGGAAAGCGAAGCCGCGGCCTTCCGCCGTGAAGATCTCGCGTCCGTCCAGCGTCGTCATGATGTCGCCAAGGCCGCGGATCAGCGGGTTGACGATCTCGTTGTTGCCGCCGACCGTCACCTGGACGCCGGGAACGCGCTGGAGCGCGGCGGCAGTGGTGGGATCCGGGAACTTGCCGATATCCTGCGCGACGATCGATTCGACCACCTGCGGCGCGTCCCGCTTGATGTCGGCCGCGCGCGAAAGGCTGGCGCGAATGCCGGTCACCACGATTTCGTTGCCCGGTGCTTCGTTGCCCGGCGCCGGCGCGGCGTCGGCCGCGCTGTCGTCTGCCGGGGCCGATTGCGAGTCCTGTGCCTGCGCGGGCAACACGAACAGGAGCGAAACCGAGCTCAAGAGGATTGCCGAACGGCGCTTCACAGATCTTCTCCCTTTTCTCGCCCGGTCGCAGCGACGCTGCGGGGCTTGCCGGCGGGTCTCTAGTCCGAACCCGTGCGGCGTTGCAACTAATTATCTTATTTATCCGAATGTAGCGATTTGAGGTGAGTTGACCGCGAGTGCCGCCGAGTGGTTGGAAATCGATTGTAAAGGCGCGACGGAAGGGCTCAGAGACAACGCGGCAAGTTCTCGAAAACGCGCGAGATCTGTGCTTCGGAAAGCGTTCTACTGCTGCGGCAGAGGCCTTTTTATCTCGATCGGCCATGCTTCCAGACTGCGGATCATCGCTTCGCCTCCCAAGGCACTGACGCTCCAGGTGAGGGCGCCTTCGCCTCTGAAGAACCGGTCGGTTATCGTCCGGGTTCCGCCTTCCGCGTAAAGCTCGACGATCGACCGATCCACGATCAACCTGAACGATATCTCGCGCTCGCCCGGCGGCAGGACCGCGATATGCCGTCCGGCGAAAGCGTCATGGACATGGGGACCAGAACGGGTGCGGTCGATGAAGATCTCGCGCGTTGCGGGCGTATAGCCGATCACCAACTGATAGCCCTTTACGTCGGTCAGGTTCAGCGCCACCTGCTGCGCCATCATCGGATCCAGCGTGAGGCGCATATCCAGGCTTTCGCCGAGGGGAAGGGCTTTCGGTTCCTGCGTGACCTTGAGGTTCGTGACGCGGTGGACGGCGCCGCGATACTTTTCGAGTTCCCGCACCGGCGCCTGTGCGAGCCGCCATGCGGTTCCTTCCCGCCGCAGCGACAGGGTTCTCGCAACCGTCATCAGGCCGCGCGCGGGATAGGTAGGAATGGCATGGGCATAGCGCAGATTGGTTGCCCAGCCGATCCAGACCCGGCGACCGTCGGGAACGCCGTTCCAGGATGCGGAGGCGTAGAAATCGGCGCCCTGATCGGTCCAGACCGGTGCGTCCGTCCAGCCGGGTTCCAGCGAGAACCGGTGGCCGTCGAAACTGCCCACGAACCATTGTCCGCCCGAGCCATTGGGAGCATCGTTGCCCTGGCTGACGCTGAGAACCCATTTCTTCTCGCCCGCCTTTCCGCCCTCTACGGGCAGTTCGAACAGGTCGGGACATTCCCAGTTGATCCCTCGACTGGACGGCGTCGGCCCGAAATCGCTTTCGTGCTGCCAGTCCTTCAGGTCTGCGGAACTGTAGATCGAGGCTTTCTTCTCGGTCGCTTTCGCCACGACCATGACCCAGCGCTGCGTCGGTTCGTGCCAGAAGACCTTGGGGTCCCGGAATTCGGTGGACCCGATATCCAGCACTTTGCCGAAAGGCGTGAAAGTGCGGCCGCGATCGTTGCTGTAGGCGACGAATTGCGACTGGTTGCGCGTCTTGGGATCGAAGCCGGTGTAGATCGCCACCATGGCCGGTTTGCCATCTTTCCCGAAACCGGAACTGTTCTTCCAGTCGATCACGGCGCTGCCGGAAAACGCCATGACCTCGGTTTCGGGAATGGCGACCGGCAATTCCTGCCAGTTCACCAGATCGCGGCTTACCGCATGACCCCAGCTTATATGGCCCCAGCGGTCGCCATGCGGATTGTACTGGAAGAACAGGTGATACTCGCCGTCGTAATAGACCAGCCCGTTCGGGTCGTTCATCCAGTTGCGCTGCGGCGCGAAATGGAATGTCGGTGCGGGATCTGCCTTGGGCCACGGCGCCTGGGCGGGCGCGCTGGTCGCCAGTGCCAGGAGCACGGCAGCGGGAATAGCCGAGGCAAGGCGCCAGGGCGCCGATACGGATGCCCGCGAACCGACCGTTTTCACATCGCGCTCCCTTTTATAATATTTATCATTCTTATGGCGTGATGTGATGATTATCAATCGGGAATCAGGGTCTATTCGGCTTCGGGTTCGCGTTCCTCGATCAGTACCAGCACGTCCCCGATGATCCGGCGCATGGCGATGCGCGCGGCTTCGACGTCGCGGGAGGCGATGGCGGTCCGCACCTTGGAGTGCTCGGAAACGTCGGCCGTGCGGCCCTTGATGCGATTGGTGAAGCGGATCGACGTGCGCAGCGCCGTGCTGACGATTTCGCGTAGCTGGATGTAGAACGGGTTCTTCGAGGCGCGCAGCACGGCGACATGGAAGGCGATATCCGCTTCCAGCGGATCGTCGAGCCCGCGTTCGGCGGCGACCATGCGCTGCAGGCCTTCGTCGATGCGCTTGATGTCCTCCTCGCTGGCGACCTGGGCAGCCAGAGCGGCAGCTTCCGGTTCGACGGCGACTCGCAGTTCGTTGAATTGCCGCAGCAGATCGACCGAGAGCTTGCGTTCCAGCATCCAGCGCAGGACGTCGGTATCGAAGAGGTTCCACGAGGAGGTGGGCTGGACGGTAGTGCCCTGTCGCGGCCGGGCGCTCAGAAGGCCCTTGGCGGTCAGCATTTTCACGGCTTCCCGGGTGACGGAACGACTGACGCCGTGAATGCTGGCCAGTTCCGCCTCCGTCGGGAAGACCGCATTCTCGTACTTGCCGGTCACGATGGCGCGGCCGATCGTATCGAGCAAGCCGTACGTCAGATTCCGGCCCAGTTGTGCAACGGGTTCCTCAACGATGAGATGCGATGACCGTGCCACCAACCTGGATATCCTTTTCGTTTTATTGCTTATGCAAAGCTAGAGGTGTCGCACCCTGTCCCGCCCGGCAGTGGCCTTTGATATGATAATTGCTCGACCGTGATAACCTTTATCTGAGTATACTATTCGGCGGAGCGCGGATCGTGCCACCTGGCCTCTCACCTTGCGTGCGGCCGCTTTCGTGCCTGGGGGCCTCATAGACCCCTTATTATGATGATTGATATTATAAATAGGCCTGGCAGTCGCTAAGAGGTGACCCTTGATGATTCGCGGGCCGCGAAAAAGACGTGGCTCCAGCATCGCGAAGCCGTGAACCGGGGAGACGAGATGAAACTGGCGACAATCGGTCTGCACTGCCTTGTGCCGAACAAGGCCCGCCCCAGCTGCGACGCGCAGCTGAAAATCATGGGACCCCAGTGAGCGGCGCCTTCATCGCGGTCGACTGGGGCACCACCAACCGCCGTGCCTATGTGGTGGATGGCGGCGAGGTCGTTGCCACGGAGCGGGATGACATGGGCATCCTCTCCGTCCCGTCAGGCGGCTTTCCGGCTGCCGTCGCGGCGCTGCGCGAAAGGCATGGCGGGTTGCCGATGCTTCTGGCGGGCATGGTCGGGTCCAATCGGGGCTGGCACGATGCGGGCTATGTTGCGGCACCGGCCGGGATCGCGGACCTTGCGGCAGGACTGGCCACACCCGAACCGGGCGTCGCCATCGTGCCGGGCGTCTGCCGGAACGACGAGCACCGCCAGGATGTCATGCGGGGCGAGGAAGTGCAGCTGCTGGGCGCCGTTGCCGCAGGGCTGGCGCCTGCGGACGCGCTGCTCTGTCAGCCCGGCACTCATGCCAAGTGGGCGGAGATGCGCGGCGGCAGTCTAGCCGACTTTACCACCGCCATGACCGGAGAGATGTTCGCCCTGCTCAAGGCCCATGCCCTGATCGGCCCGGAGATGACAGGCGAGGTCGATGCCACGGAGCACTTCCGCCAGGGCGTCGAAGCGAGCGCCGATCAGGATCTGCTGGCCGCGCTGTTCGGTGTGCGCGCCGCCGCCGTACTCGGCAGGCGGGCACCGGGAACGGCCGGAGCCTATGTCAGCGGCCTCCTGCTCGGCAGCGACTGCCGTGCCCGCATCGTGTCGGGCCGGATCGTGCATCTCCTCGCCGACGGCCTGCTTGCAAGGCTCTATTCCACCGCCATCGCCATTGTCGGAGGAGAGGCCGTCGTCGTCGACAGCCATGCCTCCTTCGTCGCCGGCATCACCCGCATATGGGACATGACATCATGATCGACCTTTCTACCGCGCTGGCACAGCTTCCGCTCGTGGCCATCCTGCGGGGCATTCGCCCCGACGAGATCGAAGCCGCTGCCGACGTCCTCGTGGAGGCGGGCTTTCGCCTGATCGAGGTGCCGCTCAATTCGCCGGACCCGCTTGCCAGCATCGAGAAGCTGGCAAGCCGCGTGGGGGACAGTGCCATCGTCGGCGCGGGCACGGTGCTGACGACCACGCAAGTGGCACAAGTTGAGGATGCGGGCGGGGCGATGATCGTCTCGCCCAACACCGATCTGGCCGTCATCACGGAAAGCGCGAAGCGCGGCCTGGTGTCCTTGCCGGGCTATTTCACGCCGAGCGAGGCCTTCGCCGCACTGGCGGCGGGGGCGAGCGGCCTCAAGCTGTTCCCGGCGGAAGCCGCCAGCCCTGCCGTGGTCAAGGCGCAGCGCGCGGTCCTGCCCAAGGACGTGCCGCTGCTGGCGGTGGGCGGTATCGCGCCCGACAACATGGCCCCGTGGCGGCAGGCCGGGGCGGACGGCTTCGGCCTGGGCTCGGCGCTCTACAAGGCGGGGCTGACGACGCAGAAAATCGCCGCCAATGCTCGCGCCTTCGCGCAGGCCTGGGCGGAGATGGAGGGGCGGGCATGATCCGCGCACTGGTCTCTACCGCCTGTCTGGCGATGGCGATGGCGCTCGGCGGCTGCGCGGCCACTGGTCCGCAGGGCGCCGCCACGCTGACGAATCCGCTGCTGGCCAGCGGGCCGGATCCGTGGATCGTCCATCACGGCAAGACCTTCTACTTCCTCGGCACCAAGGGCGACCGGATCGCCATCCGGCAGACCGACGACCTGTCGAAGCTGGCCGAAGCGCCCGAGCATACGATCTGGACGCCACCAGCGAGCGGCCCCAATGCCGAGGGCATCTGGGCGCCGGAACTGCACCGTCTCGATGGGAAGTGGTACGTCTACTATACCGCCGCGCAGGACGGTCACAACGATGATGCCCATCGCGGCGTCTTCGTGCTGGAGAATGCCGGTGCCGACCCGCTCAAGGGCGAGTGGATCGACCGTGGCCGCGTCAATACGCGCATGACCGGCCTTGACGGCACGGTCTTCGAGCACGGCGGCAAGCGCTGGTTCGTCTATTCCGCCTATGACGGCCCCGACAGCGTATTGGCCATTGCGCCGATGACGAACCCCTGGACTCTTGGCCCCGGAGAAACGGTGATCGCGCGGCCCGACCAGCCTTTCGAGCGGCAGGGCGGCAGGCAGATTCTGGAAGGGCCGGAGTTTCTGGAAGGCCCCCGAGGCGATCTGTTTCTGGCCTACTCGGCCAGCGCCTGCTGGTCCGACGACTACGCGCTGGGCCTGCTTCATGCCCGGCCGGGCAGCGACCCGCTGGATCCGGCGAGCTGGACCAAGTCGCCGCGCCCTGTGCTGGCCAAGTCGCCTGAGAACAACGTCTATGCGACCGGGCACAACGGCTTCTTCACAACCGACGGCGGACGGCAGACCTGGATCGTCTACCATGCCAACGACGGGGCCGACCGCAAGTGTACCGGTGCCCGCTCGCCGCGCGTGCAGCGCATGGAATGGAGCAAGGACGGCAAGCCGGTGTTCCCGGTTCCCGCCCGCGCGGGCGATCCGGTTCCGGCGCCGAAACCGTAATCAAGCCATCCCTCTCTCCCGCCGGGAGAGAGGGATGGCCTTAGATCGGTGTCAGGGCCTCAGCAGCGAGAGGTTCACGGCATCGCCCATGGCGCGCAGGCCCGCGTCGTTGGGGTGGAGATGATCGCCGGGATCGAATTCCGGCCGGAGATCGCCGGGAGCCGAAGGATTGCGCACGGCGGCGTCGAAATCGATCACGCCGTCGAAGATCGTGCGGCCGCGGATTGCCGCGTTCACCGTCTGGCGCGTCTGCTCTTTGGCGGGTGACATGTAGCCGGCGTGCAGCGCAGGGGTCATGGTACCGCCGATCACCTTGATGCCCAGGGCATGGGCGCGGGCCACGAACTGGCGGTAGCCGTAAAGCAACTGGTCGGCCGTAACGGCACCGGGGCCGCTTTCGCTGCCCGCGCCGATATCGTTGATGCCTTCCAGGAAGATCACGTGCGTGACGTTGGGCACGCTGGCGACATCGCGCCAGAAACGGTCGAGGGCAGAGGTCGCCCGGCCCGCCTTGAGCACGCGGTTGCCGCTGATACCCATGTTGACGACGCCGCAGCGCTGCGCGGCGGGAAGAGTCGCGAGGCGTTCGGCCAGGCGGCCCGGCCAGCCGCGGGTCTGCGGGGAAAGGCCGAGAAAGCCGTCCGTGATCGAATCCCCGAAGGCGACCACGGTGCAGGGCGCCTGCGCCGCGCGGATCGAGACCAGCGAAAGATAGGGCCGCGCCTTGATCGGCGTGAAGCTTGCACCCGGCGTGGTCGGCGCGAAGGCCATCTCCATGCCGAGATTGGTCCTTCCGGGCCGCGTCGGCGTGGAGAAGCTGACGCTGACGATCACGTCCTGCCCGATATGGAACGGCGCGTTGATCGGGTCGCTCAGCACCGTGCCGCCCTTCGGCAGCGCTACCGACTGGAGGCCGGAGAAGCGGATGGCATGGACGGGGTTGGTGCCGATCTCGGTTCCCAGCGGACCGGTGGGACTAGCAATGGTCACGCCCGCGACGCCGAGCGGCTTGTCGCCTTCCGCATTGCTGAGGGTAAGCTGCATCGCGTCCCCGGCCTGGGTCAGGCGGACGCGGTAGCGGTAGGTTCCGGCGGGCTGTTCCGGCTCGTTCGCGCCGCTGTCGGCCGGGGCATAGCCCCAGGCACCGGCCCATGTCGGTGCCGCGTGAGCCGGGGCGGAAAGAGCGAGACCGCCGAACGCGGCAAGAAAGATGAGATGACGCATATGCCGTCCTTCTTGTCGGAGTAGTCCCGCTCTTGTCCAGTCCTACTTCTTCGGCGCGGGAACCACGCCCTTAGGCGCCTTGGCCAGCGAGCGGATCAGGTCCACTTCGGCCTGGCGGTAGGGGGTTCCGTCGGTGTGGAACACGTCGTGGAACCAGATCGTGGGCTCTTCGAGCACATAGGGCTTCTTCCACGAGTCCCACGGCATGCGGGTCTGCGTCTTGCCGTCGACGAAGCCCCAGTTCATCATCGCCACGTTTTCGCGCTTGCCGATGGGGAGCGAGCCGTCGAAAGTCGAACCGTTGCCGCGCGCCATATATTCGGTGCAGAGGATCGGGCGGCCATAGGTCTTGAGCTGGTTCACGCGCTCGAGGAACTTCTCGGGCCAGCTGTAGTCGTGGAACGAGATCACGTCAGACTGGGTGAGCTGCAGCTTCTCCATCGGCGTCAGCGCGCTCTGGGTCTTCCAGTCGTCATGCTGCCACACGCCCGAGGTCAGCGGCTGCATGGGCTCGGCCTCGCGCGCCCAGCCATAGACCTTGGTGAGGAGGCCGAGCACCAGTTCGGTCTTGCCTTCCTGGCCTTTGTACTGGTCCGCGCCGTTGTCGGGCTCGTTCCACAAGTCCCAGCCCAGCACGCGGTCGTCCTTGGCGAAAGCGCCGATCACGCCCTGAACATAGGCCTTGAAGCGCGGCTCCTGAGAGGGATCGCGCATAGCGGGAAGGCCGGGGCCCTGCACCCAGCCGGAGTTGTGGACGCCGGGGATCGGCGGATGCTGCGGGCCGAGCACCGGGTTCGGGTCCCAGCAGCTGTCGAACAGCACCAGCAGCGGCTTGATCTTGTGCTTCGCGGCGAGAGTCAGGAATTCGTCGATGCGCTTCTTGAAGCCTTCGGGGTCCTGCTGCCAGAGCTGGTCGTGCAGAAACACGCGCATGGTGTTCATGCCGGTGCTTTCGGCAAGTCCCAGCTCATAGTCGATGCGCTTGGGATCCCAGGTGGCTTCCTGCCACATCTCCAGCTGGTTGATCGCGTTGGCAGGCATGAAGTTGGAGCCGACCAGCCAAGGCTGCTTGTCGTACCAGGTCTTGGCCTGTGCGGGCGTCCACTGCGGGCGGGCTTCTGCGGGAACGGCGGCCAGGGCAGCGACCGTTGCGAGCAGGGCGGTTGCGAGAGCTTTCAAAGGATTTCCCTCTTGTTCTGCGGCAAGGAATGAGTTGTGCCGGGTTTCGTCGGCGGGCGTCGCGTTCGCGCGGGGCAGGGTGGGCTTCGCCCCGATGGCTGTCGTCAGAAGGATTCGCCGTCTCCCAGATCCGCGCTCCATCCCGTCGTCGGCCTCAAGGCATCGTCGCGGGAGCATTACGCCATAGCCGCTAGCATCGGGCATTTTCACTGGCAATCTAATTATCTTACAAATACGTCTTGTATGACTATAGCGCCGTTGATAGGCTGCGATCTCCGGCGGGCAGGCCGTGCGCAAGCGGCTGAACCCCTCCCATGCTCTGCCGGCCTAAAGGCGGGACGGTTCCTACCGTCCCGCCTCTTTTGTTGCGGCGCCGGCCCGCGCCCCC
>NZ_MSQB01000001.1:224128-363233 GCF_002149965.1 Novosphingobium panipatense
GCGAATTTCCAAACGGACTTCTAACGCTTCTGCGGAGCGTAGAGCGGGGCGGCCAGTTTTGCGAATTCCTCGGCGGGGATCTTGGATTTTGCGCGGTCGTAGGTCAGCAGCCCGTTGATTTCGTCCTCGACATCGGTGGTCTGGGTATAGACGGCGGCGCTGAGCCCTTCCTCCTTGGCCTGGCGGACGATCTCGGCGAATTTCTGGCGATAGCGCGCCTGATAGTCGGCGGCGTCGGTAGCGGACTGGTAGCCCCAGTTGCGCTCGCCCGGACGCCAGAGGTGCTCGCGCATGGGCAGGCCGATGCCTCCATATTCGCCGATGGCAATGGCCCGGGCGGAATCGCGGCCCGGACGATTGGGCACTTCCTCGTAAGTATGGATATCGCGCAGGTCCGAGGAATCCGCGGCAACGTCCAGCCAGCCGCTGTCGGCATCGACCAGGCGGCTGGGATCCATGCCCTTGACGAAGCGGGCGAGGGTGCGGCTGTCGTACTGCCCCCAGCCCTCGTTATCGACCACCCAGGTGACGATCGAGGGGAAGGCGCGCAAGTGGCCGATCATGCTGGAGAGTTCGAACTGCTGTTGCGCCATGTCCTCGCTGGAGAAGACCGCCTGAGACTGGCTGGCGCCGACCACGAACTGGCCCTCGCGGCCCGCCATCGGCATGTCCTGCCAGATGAGGATGCCCAGCCGGTCGGCATCGGCATAGTACTGCGCGGGTTCGATCTTGATATGTTTGCGCAGCATGTTGAAGCCCGCCTTCTTGAGGAAGACGATGTCGCTGCGCATGGCTTCTTCCGAAGGCGGGGTCAGCAGTCCGTCGGGCCACCAGCCCTGGTCCAGCACGCCGTTCTGGAACAGCGGCTTGTTGTTAAGCAGCATGGCCGGTTGCCCTTCGACCGGGCCGCGCCCGATCGAGATCTTGCGCATCGCGAAGTAGGATTTGACCGTATCGCGCGCGCCGCCGCGCGGCGTCAGCGCGGCATAGGCCTGTGCTTCCTTTCCTGTGAAGCGGATCTTGCGCCGCTGCGCTGCAGCTTCCTTGTCTTCGCCGCCCAGCGGAGGCTCGACGGTGACCAGTTCGGCCACCAGATCGTAGAGATAGGGATCGTCCGGCGACCACAAGTGGGCATCGGGAATGTCGAGCGCGGCGTGGCGGCCTGCGCGCACGATCCGGGTGGCGATCACTTTGCCGCCCGCTCGGGCGGTAAGGCGGACGGCGTCTCCGTCGCGCGCCTCTCCGCTGAGCGCCACTTCCACATCGAGGCGGCCCTTGTCGATATCGGGCACCGCGCGCACTTCGGCGATATGGAGCGCGGGCACCGGTTCGAGCCATACGGTCTGCCAGATGCCGCTGACCGGCGTGTACCAGATGCCGTGGGGGTTGAGGGCCTGCTTGCCGCGCGCCTGGCTCCCTTCCGAAGTCGGGTCCGCCACGCGCACTTCCAGCGTGTTGTCACTGGGCTTCAGGTAGTGCGTCACGTCGAATTTGAAGGGCGTGAAACCGCCCTTGTGCGAACCGACGAGAGCGCCGTTCACCCAGACTTCGGCAGCATAGTCCACGGCGCCGAAATGGAGGAGCACGTTCTGGCCGGACCAGTCGGACGGCACGGTAAAGCTGCGCGAATACCACAGGCGATCGTCCGGCATCAGCGGCTTGCGCACGCCCGAAAGGCGGGATTCCACCGCGAAAGGCACCAGGATCTTGCCTTGCGCCGCGCTCGGTTTGCCGGCGGCATCCTTGGCGATGGCATAGTCCCACTGACCGTTGAGGTTCAGCCACTGCGAACGGACCATCTGCGGGCGGGGATAGCTGCGCCAGGCGTTCTGCGCGGTGACCGCCCGGCCCCAACTGGTCATGAGGTCGGTTTCGTGAATGACCGGGCCGGTCTGGTCGAGATCGCCCTGGATCTGGGCGAGCGCAGGCGGAGCGGTCATGCCGGAAAGCAGCAGCGTGGAGGCGAGGAGCTTCAGGTTGCGCACGCGCATCGTATCCTTGTTGCAAAGTCGGGGGGAAGAGGCCGGGAACAGGGTGTTATGGTTCAGCGCGGGAGGGTGCCCGCCAGGGTTTCCGGCGGCGGCATGTAGGATTTCTGGAGGCCGCCGAGATCGAGAACGATGGAATCGAGCACGAGGCCCGGGTCCATCGCATAGACGCGCAGGACATGGCGGCCGGGCTTGGCCAGCGTCCAGTCGGTAGCGGTCACGCTAGTGGCGCGCTGTACCGCGTCGTTCCAGTTCTTGTTGGCCTCTACATCGACGACCTGAGGCGGGGCACCGTCGATCGACACGGCATAGCGCAGGTTGTGCTCGCCGTTCAGCGGGAAAGTGGGCACGAAACCGAGCCGGAGCTGCGCCTTGCCCGAGCTGCGGGCGAGGAACCGGTACTCCGCATAAGGGGCCGATGCCGCGTCCGCAGCGCTGGCGGTCCGGGCGCCGCTTTCAAGGGCATGGCCGCTGCGGCCGAGGCCGGGAACATGGCGCCAGCCGCCCGCGCCGACATCGCGCAGGGCGGCATAGCGGTGCGGGTCCGCCGCGATCACGCCGTTGTCCTCGACCAGCGTGCCGGACGAAGCGGTGGCGGGATCGGCGACCACGGTGATCGTCTGCTCCACGCCCATTCCGGCGATCACGATCCTGCCTTCGCGCGGCCTGTTCCGGCTGAACCGGGCCCAGTCGATCGAGACCCACAGGCGCACGTCGCCGCCCAGGCGCACGTCGGAACGGTCGATGCGGATCCAGGGCTCGGACGCCGTCGCGGTAAAGTCCGCAGGCGCCGCGCCGGTGGAGAAGACGTCGATGAAGTGGCGCCGGTCGGTCGCCTTCACGAAAACGGGCAGGCGATCCTTGGCCGCACCCTCGTTGCGCCAGGGGTTTAGGCGCAGGCCGTAGTCCTCGGCGGCGATCGCCGGAGAGGTGACGAGGGCGTCCACCGATCCTTCCACCGCGACGCCGAGCGAAGGCGTGGCGGAGGGCTTTACCCGGCCGACGGGCGGCGCGCTGAATACCGACTGATAGCGGGGGGCGTCGTCCATGAAGCGGGCCCACTTGCCGTTGCCGATCGCGTTGTAAGTGGCGGTGGCACCCTTCACTTCGCGGAAGGCGTTCACGGCCTCCTGCGCGTAAAGATTGGCGCTCGCGCGGCCCTGCCAGGCGTAAAGGAAGCTGCGGTCGGCGCTGAGGATCTTCTCGTTCATCTTCGCGCTGCCGCGAACGGGATATTGCACCAGATGGAAGAAGCCGTCGCGCTTGCCGGCGGGCAGGTCGGCGGCGATCTGTGCGGCCTTGTGATCGAGCGCCAGATAGGCGGCCAGTCGCCGTCCGGCCTCGTCGCCATAGGAAACCGGCGACATGTCCGTTCCCTCGATCCCCAGTTCCTCGTCGTTATAACCCATATGCTCGGGCTTGCGGGCGAAGTTCAGGCGATAATACGCACTGAGCAGGTCGGCGATGGCATCGGCCTGGGCCGGATCGAAAGTGCGCGCCGCCCACGCTTTCAGCCATTCGCGCTGGGAAAGCTTGCTGGTGCCGTCGAAATCGTAGGCGAGATCCAGGAAGTATTCGGTGCCTTTCTCGCCGGGCTTGATATCGCCCACGTTGAGCATCCACATCGCGCGGGAATTGGTGGCGAAGGCCTTGCCCATCTCTTCGCCGATCAGTGCGGGCGGGGTGCTGTCCAGCCAGAGATAGTCGTTCGGTCTGCCCCAGTAGGAGATATGGTAATAGACGCCGCCGCCGCCAGGGCGCTTCTGTTCGGCACGGGTGGAGAGCTGGCGGATATAGCCGTGGTTGTCGTCCACCCAGCCGAGGATCGCGTCCTGCGGCACGGTCATGCCCTTGCGGTAGACGTCCAGCACTTCCTTGTAGGGCACGAAGACTTGCGGCACCGTGGCGGGATCGCGGCCGAGTTCGTCCCGGAACAGCGCGCGCTGGTCTGCCACGACCTTTTCCAGCAGCTTCACGCCGTCCGCTTCGTGTCCGGCAACGATCGCGCTGTCGTGCAGTCCGCGCATGCCGATGGTATAGAGGTTTTCGTAGCGGCCGTTCGTCCTCACCCGCTCGCGCCAGTATTGCAGCACGCTGGGGCCGTTGGAATCGTAGTTGTATTCGCCGCGCTGGGCATGGTTCCACTCGCCCACATTGTTGCGCAGCATGGGTTCGGCATGGCTGGCCCCCATGACGATGGCATAGTCGTCCGCGACCCTCGCATTGTCGGCATCCAGGTTGAACGCGACAGTCACCTTGTGCATCGCCGGCCAGAGCAGGTTGGCGCGCAGGCGCAGCAGAAGCTCGCAGACGCGCGCATAAGTCTGCGGGCCGATCGTGCCGGTCGGATCGTGCTCTTCCGCCCAGGGCCGGATCGACCAGTCCTCGTCATTGATGAAGAAGCCGCGGTACTTGACCGAGGGGGACTTCTGCTCGATCCGGTCGGTCGACACTTCCAGTTCGGAGCGCTGCTGCGGCTTCACGTCCGCCCACCAGGTCCAGGGCGAAACGCCGATCATGCGCGAGAGGTGGAAGATGCCATAGGCCGTGCCGCGCCGGTCCGCCCCCGCAATCACCAGCGCCCGCGCGACGCCGGGCACGCCGTTCTCCACCACGGCGACGACATAGCCCTCGGACTGGCCCTTTATCGCCGCGACCGAAAGCTTGCCCTCGGCCACCAGCCGGTCGATCGCTGCGGACTGGCCCAGGGTTCCCGCGACGATCGCGGTTTCGCCCGTGGGGCTGCCGGTTTCCACGCTGGGCAGCGCGCCGCTGACCGACTGCACGTCGGCGGCGAAGGCTCTGGCGGCGATCGCCACGACTTTGGCGTCGTTCGCATCGACGTAGATCGGCGGGGCCTTTCCGGCAGCGGCCAGCGTGAATTTCCCCGCGGTGCGTGCCTCTGCGGTGGAGACCGGCATGAGCAGTGCAGCGCCCACCGAAAGGCCCGCCAAGGCCCCGCCCAGGATCGGGGCGAGGGCCCGGTTGCGATAGCGCCATGTGCTGCGTGTCATCTGTTTCCTTTCCCGTGGGCCTGTTCCGTGGCGGGGCTTGCCCGATGTGCTGCCGGTCAGAGCCGGAAGCGCACGCCCAGCGAATAGACGCGGTCGTTGTATATGTACTGGCGAGAGAAACTATCGCCACCGTCTCCGAACTCGCGATAGCGGCGGATCGGATTGCCGAGCAGGTTGGCCACGTCGAAGGCGATGGTGACGTTCGGCATCGGCGTAACCGAAGCGGCGAAGTCCAGCTGCCCGCGTCCCTTCTCGATGACCCCGCCGGTACGGGCCTGCCCATTGCTGTCGAGGTCGAGCGCCTCGATGCTGTAGGAAGTCACGAAGTCCGAGCGGTAGTTGTAGGCCAGTCGGGTCGAGAAGAACGGCCGCTCGTAAAGGGCGACGAGGTTGTAGGACCACTTCGACACGCCGTTGAACCGCTGCTGCCGTCCCGCGACATTGGCCGATACCGCAATGGGACCGGCAAGATCGCCCATGGCGTCGGTATAAGTCAGGTTAGCCTGGAAGCCGAAGCCCTTGGCCCATTCCGGCAGGCCTTCGATATCGAGGAAGCTGGTGAAGGCGATCTCGGCGCCCTGGAAGCGGCTGTCGCCGATGTTCTCCGGCCGGGTCAGCCGCACCGGGCCGTAGACCGGATCGTCAACCGTCACCGTTGGCCGCGCGATGAAGCCCTTCGCATCGCGGCGGAACAGGCCGCCGGTCAGAGAGCCCGTGCGCGAGAAGTACCATTCCAGGCCGATATCGAAATTGTTCGAGGTCAGCGGATCGAGATCCGGGTTGCCGCCGCTGATGTTGCGGAGGTTGCTGTTGGGATTGTTCGGGTTGGGCGGATTGTTCGGATCGATCACCGGCGGCGGGCCGACCGTCAGCGTCGGGTTGAGGTCGAAGAAATTGGGGCGGGTGCGCGTCTTGGTATAGGCGAGGCGCAGTTGCAGCTGCGGATTGAACATCAGCCGCGCGCTGGCGTTGGGCAGGAAGTCGGTATAGGCCTTGCGCGCGGTTATCGGCGAGTAGCTGGGACTGCCGGCGACGCTGTCGTCCCGCAGGAACCCGCTGATGCGCGACCATGTGCGTACGGCGCGAAGACCCACTACGCCGTCGATGGCCATAGTGTCGTTAAGGTCGAAGCGGTACTTCAGTTGGCCATAACCCGCGAGGGCCTTTTCGTTGGCGCGGAAGTTCTCGGTGGGGTTGAAGGCGGGCAGGCCTTCCGGGGCGCCGTAGAAGGCGCGCAGGGCGTCCAGGTTCTCGCGGATGCTGCCGTAAGGGATCGCCGCGAAGGTCCTGATCGGGAACACGTTGTCGAAGACGAAGCCGGGGCGGGTGGATTCGAATTCCACCGGCAGCGCGGTGACCGGAATGCGGGCGGACAGATTGTCGATATAGGGCGCGCCGCGATCGCGGTTGGCGTCACGATCGTTGTAGCGCACGCCGATCTGGATGCGCTCCAGGAACCCCTGGCCCAGGGTATATTCCAGGTCCAAGCGCGACTGGATGTCCTTGCCGCCGACTTTCAGATATTCCTGGAACAGGCCCCGGCTGAGATAGTTCGACGGATCCGTGAGATCGTAGTCCTCCACCGACCAGGTCGGGCCGCCGACGCTGCCGGGCGCCTCGAACACGACGTTGCGTACGGGGGAATCCTTCAGCGCGAAGTCGATGTTGACCACTTCGGAGGTGAACTTGCTGTTCGTATAGGCCACGTCGGCCGAGATCTTCAGACGGTCCCGGTGCCAGATCGCACCGGCGCCGAACTGGTAGGTATTGGTCTCGGCCTTCGAGGTGCGCCAGTTGCCGTTGGGTGCGGATGCGCCGGTAACGGTGGCGCTCTGGGCGACATTGGTGCCGTCCCGCAGTGTAAGGTCGGTCAACTGCATGCCGTTGCCATAGATCGGGAAGAACATGTAGCGTTCCCGCCCGCGTCCCCGGTAGCCCTGGAACAGGCCGTCGGCGTAGATTTCGAGATCCGGGCTGGGCCGCCACTGGAACGCCATGTTGACCGAAGGACGCCAGCGCTTGCCGCGCGCATGGAACAGGCCCTGGGCGTCGGGATAGCGAACGCCGCCGGCCGTGCCCGGCGCGTTGGTCGGTGTCGTTGTGGCAATGACCGTGGACTGTTCGCGCGTGGCGTCGAAGAAGTCGATGCCGGTATAGGATGCGTTGACGAGGAAGCCCATCTCTCCGATCCCGGTGTCCCAACGGTCGCTGACCAGAAGGTTGCCGTTCCACGTCAGCCCGTCCGACTGCTCCCAGTTGACCCCGTTGAACGAGCCGGACACGTTGAGGCCCTTGAAGTCGAATGGCTTGCGACCGCGAACGTTGACCTGTCCGCCGATCCCGCCTTCGATCATGTTGGCCAGACCGGACTTGTAGACTTCCAGTGCCGCCACGGTTCCGGCCGGGAAATCCTGGATCGCTACGGAGCGGCCTTCGGCGCTGAAGATCTCGCGCCCGTTGTAGGTCGTGCTGAGATCGGGGAGGCCGCGGATGCGCACGTTCGCCGCTTCGCCGCCGCCGCGCGTCACTTGCACGCCGCTGATCCTCGCAAGGGCGGAAGAGGCGAAAGTATCGGGCAACTTGCCGATGTCTTCGGCGACGATGGAATCGACGATTCCCTCGGAGTTGCGCTTGAGGTCCTGCGCGCTTTCCAGGCTGCGCCGGAACCCGGTGACGATGATGTCCTCCTGAAGCGAAACCGCGTCGGCGCCCGCGCCGTCCTCCGGGGTGGCGGTGCCCTGGAGACTGGTGGTTTCTCCGGCTTGAGGTTGGGTTTGCGCCACGGCGGAAGCCGAGATCAAGCTCACGACAGACGCAGTCGTGGCCCAGAGTACCTTTTGCATAATCCCCCTTTTCAGCTGCTTAGCGAAGCTTTGAAGTCTTCGTATTTGTGATTTTTCGGAGAGGCAACATATTTATCGTACAATTACGATAAATAATTTCCAATTAGATCGAGGACGCGGGGTCGGGCGTAATCTTCATCGACTGGCACAGGCGGTTTGGCTGGGAAAAGAGCGGGCGCAGGCCCGTCCCATTTGCAACCCGGAGTTGAAAGTCATCCAATAAAAATGGCGATTATCCGGTCACTTGCCGGAGGATATAGGCGTGACGAACGTTCCGACTGGAGTTTCCCTTGAAAGCACTTTCCTTCGCCGCCGTACTGCTCGCCTCCGCTGTGGCCGCTCCTTCTTTCCTCGTGGCCCAGGCACCCGCCGCGCCCGAGAGCGTGCAGGCCGGGACCTACGAGGTGGAGAGCAACCACACGCTGGCCCAGTTCGCCGTCAACCATTTCGGCTTCAACGACTATTTCGGCACCATTCCCGGCGCCACCGGCTCGCTCTCGATCGACCCCAAGGCGCTAGGCGCGGTGAAGCTCGACGTGTCGCTGCCTGTTTCGCGCATCTCCACCACCAATGACACGCTCGACGCCGAACTGGTGAGCGCCGACTGGTTCGATGCCGCCACTTATCCCACGATCCGCTTCGTCTCGCAGAAAGTGGAGCAGACCGGCCCGCGCACGGCGCGTATTTCGGGCACAGTGACGATGCACGGCGTCAGCAAACCCATGGTGCTGGACGCGACTTTCGGCGGGGCCGGGGTCAATCCGATGGACAAGGCCTATACGATCGGTTTCTCCGCGACCGGCACGCTCAAGCGTTCCGACTTCGGCGTTTCCAAGTACGTGCCCGTCGTCAGCGACGAAGTGGCGATCAGGATCACGGCTGCCTTCGAAAAGGTGAACTGACCGGTTTATTCCGGCCGAATGTATTCTGGGTAATGGAACATGGCGCTGAAGACGTGGCCCGCATCGGCGAACAAGGCTTCGGCGTCCATTTCCTTTTCCTTCAGCATCTCGTCGAGCGAGTAGGCGATCTCTACGGACATGCGCGTGCGCCTCAGCACCAGCGCGCGCGGGACGTGCGACAGATAGGGCATGTACATGTCCGTCAGCAGGTCGGAGACGTAATTGTGTGAGAACAGGCGGATCGGCGTGAGGCTGGGAATCGCCCGAAGCGCGCGCATGATCCAGAGCGCGCCGGGTTCGTTGGCGGTGATCTCGTGCATGGTGCGGATCAGTTCGACGACTTTCCCCTCGATCACATCCAGCCCGGCATCGCGATAGTTCGTCAGCCACGCCTGTAGCGCCACGTTCTGCCGCTCCATGAAGCGTTCGGCCAAGGCATGGAGAATCGCGTATTTGTCGTCGAAATAGCGATAGAAGGCGGGCGGGGTCATTCCCGCCCGTTCGCAGATCAGGTTGGTGGAAATCCGCTCGATCCCGACATCCCCCAGAAGATGGGCCGCCGCATCCAGCAAGGCATTGAAAGTCTTGCGTGATCTTTCCTGCACAGGCTTGCGGTAGGGGGGCTTCTCGGCGTCCAACTCGTACTCCTGACACCGCGAATTCAACGCGGTGTCATAAAAATGATAATTATCGCTACCATATGCGGCCCGCACAGCCAATACAGGGGTCGCTTCCATGATCAAGTCCCGTTTCCGCGTGCAGGCCTCGGCCTGCGCGATGGCCATGTTCGCCTGCGCTTCGGGCATCGCCCATGCCGACGAAGCATCGCCCAATCCCGCTGCCGGTTCCGGCGACGACATCATCGTCACCGCCCGCGCGGGCAGCGCACAGAAGAAGGTCGAGGCGAGCTATGCCATTTCGACCATTTCCGAAGCGGAACTCCAGATGAAGGCGCCGATCGGCGTGGGCGAGGCGCTGAAGAACGTGCCCGGCTTCTGGGTCGAAAGCTCCTCGGGCGAGGCCAGCGGCAATATCCGCGTGCGCGGCATCCCGACTGACGGATTTTCTGCACTTTCGCTGCTGGAAGACGGCATCACCATCCAGCACGATGCGGGCCTCGGCTGGCTGAACGGCGATCAGGCCTTGCGCATGGACCAGACCATCCAGGGCATCGAAGTGGTGCGCGGCGGCCCGTCCTCGATCTTCTATTCGAACGCGCCCGGCGCGGTCGTGAACTTCATCACCCGGCGCGGCGGCGACCACCTCGAAGGCTCGGTGCGCTACGAAGGCGCAAGCTACAACTCGCACCGCGTCGACGGCTGGATCGGCGGCCCGATCGGCAATAGCGACTGGCGCTTCCTTGTCGGCGGCTACTATCGCCTCTCGGACGGCCAGCGCCACACCGGCTATCGCCAGGACGAAGGCGGCCAGGTGCGCGCCACGATCTCGCGCGAGTTCGAGCGCGGTTCGCTCATGCTGGGCGTCAAGCGTATCGACGAGCGCATCGGCAACGCCATGGTCACGCCCTTCGTCAACGACAGCAACGGCGATCCGGTGGGCGTTCCCGGTTTCAATGCCAAGCGTGACATCATCGCCGGCAAGGAAACCCGCTACTTCGATTTCCTGACGCCGGACGGCGTGGAGAAGTTCGACAACCGCATCGGCACCACCATCAAGCTGACCCAGCTGACCGGCGAATTCGACTACGAACTGACCGATGGTCTGCGCGTCGAGCACAAGATGCGCTACCGCGACAGCTATACCAAGCGCAACTCGATCACCCCGCGCACCGTGGCCTCGGCTGCCGACCTGCTGTCATCGACTTACGGCAGGTACGTGGACACCGCCGCCGGGCAGTCGCTCGGCTTCAACTATACCAACGGCAGCGGGGCCATGGACCTTGCCAATGCCAATGGTAACGGTCTCGCCCTGCTCAACCTCGCCCGCTCCTTCACCATTCCCGAGGACGAGTTTGTCTCCGACACCCGCTTCCTCCAGGACCTGGAACTGGGCGGCCATCACGATCTGGCGCTGGGCTTCTACTATGCCCACGTCAAGGAAACCTACCGTTCGAACTCGGCGGCGATCTTCACCGACGTGAAGGACAATGCCGCACTGCTCGATGCCGTCCTGCGCGATGCGGCGGGCAACACGCTCTATCAGTTCACCAACGACGGCATCGCCAGCTACGGTTCGGAATTCAACAACGCCTTCGGCAAGTCCGACACTATCGCCCTTTATGCCAGCGATGAGTGGAAGCTGACTGACCGCCTTCGCATCGACGGCGGCGTGCGCTGGGAGCAGATCAAGACCAGCGGTCAGGTCGAGGGCAAAAGCACCGTCAACCTGAACCAGTCGGACACGGCGGCGGACGATGCGGTACTCGTCGGCTCGGGTATGTTCGCGCCGTTCTCGCGCAAGTACGATCACATGGCCTGGACCCTGGGCGCCAATTACCAGCTCCATCCGCGCATGGGCGCCTTCGCCCGCTTCACTTCCACGTTCCGCCTGCCCAGCGTCTCCAGCTTCCTCGGCAATGCGGCGGCCAGCCCGGTCACGCAGAAAATGGACTTCTACGAAGTGGGCCTGAAGTACGCATCGCCCACGTTTGACGTCTATCTCACCGGCTTCAACTCGGTCTACAAGAGCTACGAGATCAGTGACTACCGGCAGAACGCGGCCGGACAATATGTGCTCAACACGGTCTACGGCGATACCAAGACCTGGGGCACGGAACTGGAGGCGACCTGGCGCCCGGTCAAGTGGTTCGACATCCACGCCAACTGGACATGGCAGGACGCGCGCTTCACCGACTTCGTCTATACGAATTCCAGCGGGCAGGTCGTCGATTACTCGAAGAACCGCCTGATCCGCGTGCCCGAGCACAGCTTCCGCATCACCCCGGGCATCAACCTGATGGACAACCGCCTGCGCGTGGAGGCCGACTTCGCCTACTACGGCCAGCGTTATGCGGAAGTGGCCAACCAGATCAGCCTGCCCGCCTATTCGACGATCGATCTCAACGCGAAGTTCGACGTCAACGACAGGCTGACCTTCAACCTCTACGTCAACAACCTCACCAACACGATCGGCCTGACCGAAGGAAACCCGCGCGCCGGATCGATCGACAACGAGGAAGTGGGCGATCTCGTCTACATCGCCCGTTCGATCTTCGGCCGCAGTGTGCGCGGCGCGGTGACGTTCAGGTTCTGATTACCCGCCTTCGATCCTCTCCCAACCGGCAGGCGCGGCACGGCCGCGCCTGCCGGAACACTCTCCTCCGGGGATTTCCGACATGTCCAAGACCTTTTCCCGCCTCGCCTCGCTCGCCATCCTTCTCGCTTCTGCCCTCGGGTCGCACCAGGCAATCGCGCAGGACCTGCCGGAATGGGACAAGGTGCCTCTGGCGAAAGGGCATGAGAAGCCGGACCTCGTGCTGACCGGAACCGTCGATCGTTCCGACTATCAGCGCAATGTCCCGGTCTCGTTCGACGTCCCCGGAGGGGTTACCCGCATCGGCGTGGAGTACGAATATACCCGCCCGGACGGGAAGACCGTGATCAACCTCGGCCTGTTCGACGGCAAGACCTTCCGCGGCTGGAGCGGCAGCAACAAGCACACGGTGGTGATCGACGAGAACAATGCCACGCCCTCCTTCATCGCCGGTCCGGTGGGCGGACGGCGCTGGTCGCTCGATCTGGGCGTGTCGTACATCGGCGAGGGCGTGACCTCGCGCTACACCGCCCGCATCTGGTTCTGGCGGCCGGGCGAGATGCCTGCCGTCTCGACATTCTCGCCCGAGCCGCTGGAAGTGGCCGACAAATGGTATCGCGGCGATTTCCATCTCCATACCGGGCATAGCGACGGTTTCTGTACTAGCCGGAAGGGGCGCAACGTGCCTTGCCCGCTCTACCGCACCGTCGATGCCGCGCTGGCCGCGCATCTCGATTTCGCGGCGATCACCGACCACAACAATGTCGCGCTCTACGGTTCGATGCGCGAACTCCAGCCCTTCTACGACGATATCCTGCTGATCCCCGGCCGCGAGATGACGACCGAGCAGGGACATGCCAATGTCTTCGGCACGACCGAATATATCGATCATCGCCTCGGCGAGAAGTCCATGCCCGACATGGCGACGATGATCGAACAGTCCCATGCCGCGGGAGGACTGTTCTCGATCAATCATCCCGGATCGCCTACGGATTTCCGCTGCCGCGGCTGCGGCTGGTCCGCGCCCGAGGCGACTTACGCCATGACCGACGCGATGGAAGTGATGAACAGCGGCAATCTCTGGAAGCAGCTTGGCGGGGGTGATGCCGGGGACGACGTGGCGATCTGGGAGAAACAGCTCGCACAGGGCCGGCGCATCACCGCGATCGGCGGAAGCGACAATCATGACGTCAATCTCGGCCGCCTGGGCGTAGGCTTCCCGACAACGCTGGTTCGCGCCCCGCAGCTTTCGGAGCGCGCGATTCTGGACGCGGTGAAAGCAGGTCACGTCATGATCGACATGACCGGCAAGCCGGGCCTCGGTTTCGAACTCGAAGCGCAAGGCGAAGCGGGAAGTGGCACCGTCGGCGATACTTTCCGCCTCGGTCAGGGACAGAACCTGCGGATGTCGCTGACGGTTTCGGGCGCGAAAGGCCGGAGCCTGGTGGGCTTCCTCGACGGCCAACCCATGCCCGGACTTTCCCGTGACGGTCTGTCCGACAAGGATGCCGTCACCCTGAACTGGACTTCGGACGGCGCGCGGCACTGGATCCGTTTCGAACTGCGTGACGGAAAGCAGCGCCTGTTCATGACCAATCCGGTCTACGTGAACTATTGAAGTGGAGCATCAGCGAGGCCGAGATTTTCGGCCTCGCTCCGAAGGTAGCAGCCCCGCGATAACATCCCGTTCCGCGTCCGTCAGATCGACCCGAACCGTTGCCTCTCCCACAAAGAGAGCCCCGGATCACCTGAACGGGCGAGAAGCGCGCGGGGGTGCTGTTGAATTAACGCGCCTCGTTGGCCTCGCGCATCGCCGCCGTCAGCTCGGCGTCGGGGTGTCCGGCGAGGATCTGCGCAAGGCTTTCGGGCCGCTCGTCCTGACCCAGCTTGAACGTCGCGTTGCAGGATAGAACCCTGGCCCTGAAGGCGATGATGTGGCGGCTCATCGGTTCGTAGCGTTCGCCCATCCTGGCCACGGTCCAACGGTCCGGGCGTTCGCCTTCCACATGCGCGATCAGGCGTTCGAGTGCCGCCCCGTTCTCTTCCGGCGCGAATTCCACTTCCACCTCGAAGCGGGCGACGGCGTAGTTCCAGGTTGGTGCCCACTGCGGCTGGGTAACGAGTTCTGGCGAGATGTAACCCTCGGCACCCTGGAACAGGATCAGCGCGCGCGGCTGCGCCTTCAGCGCCTCGACTTGCGCATTATGCAGTGCGAAGTGGCCGACGAGCGCGGTGACGGCGCGCTCTTCGTCGAGATCGGCGACCAGCGGAAGTGGTGTCGCGTGGAACGCGGGCGCTCTGGAAACCACCCAGGCAAGCGGATGGCGCGCGACGAGCGTTGCGACTTCCGCCGGATGGCGCGGGGACCAGACGCTCACGCCGAACCCGCCGTGAAGCGCTCGCGTCCGGCCACGAAAGTGCGCAGCACTTCGACCTTGGGCAGCTTTTCGGGATCGATCGCGGTGGGGTCGGCGTCCAGCACGGTAATATCCGCGAGGAAACCGGGCGCGATCCGGCCCAGCCTGTCCTCCTGGAAGCCGGCATAGGCATTGGCGACCGTATAGGCGTGCAGCGACTGCTCCACCGTCACCTTCTGGTCGGGCAGCCAGCCTTGCGGGTTCGCGCCGTCGATGGTCTCGCGCATGACGGCGGCGTAGATGCCTTCCATCGCGCTCAACGGCGCGACCGGCCAGTCCGAGCCGAAGGTCACCGTGGCGCCGCTGCGGATCAGCGAGCCGAAGGCATAAGTACCGTTCAGCCGCGTCTCGCCGATGCGCTTGACGGCCCAGCGGCCATCGTCGACCGCGTGATAGGGCTGGACCGAGGCGATCACGTTCTGCTTGGCGAAACGCGGGATCGTGGCAGGCGCGATGTGCTGCGCGTGCTCCACGCGGAAGCGGCGGTCGCGCTTGCCGTGTAGTTGCTCCACCTCGGCGTAGAGGTCGAGGATATCATCGTTCGCTTCGTCGCCGATGGCGTGGACGGTGACGTGCAGACCGGCGCGGTCGGCGGCGATCACCTTCTCGCGCAGTTCGGCCAGCGGCATCACGCGCACGCCGCGCGTGTGCGGATCGTCGGTGTAGGGATCGTGGAACAGCGCCGTGCGCGCGCCCAGCGAGCCATCGACCAGCGCCTTGACGCCGCCCCAGCGCAGCCAGTCGTCACCGCGCCCTTCGGCCTTTATCAGCGCCGCCATCTTGTCCCAGTCGCGCAGCGGCACGAAATTGTAGAAGCGCATGTCCGTCTCACCCTTGGCGCGCAGGCGGCGCAGGGCGTCGAAACAGTCCCAGTCGAAGGGATCGGGGACGTGGACTTGCGCAAAGCCGTGCTTGAGCCCGTGGGCGATGCCGCCGCGCAGCGACGCTTCCAGTTGCGCGGACGTCAGCGGCGGGATCACCCGGTTTACCAGTTCCTTGGCGTTGTCCTTGACCACGCCGGTCGGCTCGCCCTTGTCGTCGCGCACGATGACGCCGCCCTCCGGGTCGGGCGTGTCGCGGGTGATGCCGGCGAGCTTGAGCGCAACCGAGTTGCACAAGTAGCTGTGCAGGTCGGTGCGCGGCACCGCGACCGGGGTGTTGGGGCTGACCGCGTCGATCCACTCGCGCGTGGGGAGCTGGCCGCCAAGGCGCTGTTCGTCCCACGATCCGCCGAGCAGCCAATGGTCGGGCTCGGCCTTCACGGCGGCGGCGATCCGGGCGACGAACTCGGCGCGGTTCTTCACGCTGAGCAGGTCGGGCCGGGTGAGGGCGTTGGAGCCCATCAGGAAGTGGGTGTGGTTGTCGATGAAGGCGGGCAGGGCGAAGGCGCCCTTCAGATCGACCACCCGCGTCGAGCGAGCCGTGCGCGCCTTGACCGCGCCTGCTCCCACCGCGACGATGCGGTCTCCGACGATACCGATGGCGTCGGCGCGCGCGCCCCCACCTCCGAGCCCGGCCCCGGTCCAGACCGAGCCGCCGATCAGCGCAACGTCAAGCGGCGCCGAACTCGCGAAGGCATGACGCGCAAACGCGGCCGTTCCGAGCAGCGCCGCGCCCGAACCCAGAAATAGACGACGATCGAACATGACGCTCCCTTTGCCTATGCGTGCAGATACCCCATTCGCCCGCCCGCCCGGTCCCGCCAACATCCAATCGCACACACAAGCAAGGGACCAATGCGCGCAAGGTGCCGTTCAGTGCTGCCGCCTCCCGCCTAGCGCATTGGACCCCTCGGCTTCCTCAAAGTGGATGTTCCGCCGGGGCCGCGCGTACGCTTCACCCTTTTCTGCCGCGAGACCCAACGTCGCAGCATTGACAGATCGCTCCCGAGGGCGACCGCGAACAGGGATACATTGATGCAACAGCTTCTCCGAGCACGCCGCCGGTCGATACTGACGGGCACTGCGCTCATCGCATTGAGCATGTCGGCCAGTCCGGCGTTTTCCCAGACGGACGCGCAGGCGGGCGAAGACCGCGCTGCATCGCCCCAGGGCGACATCGTGGTCACCGGCTCGCGCATCGATCGCCCCGGCTACGAATCGCCGACGCCGCTGCTGCACATGTCGCAGGACGACCTGCAGATCGTGAGCCGCCCCAACATCGGCGCGGCACTGGCGGACCTGCCTCAGTTCAAGGCTTCGCAGTCGCCGCAGACCTCGGGCACCAATGCGCAGGCGGGCCGTTTCCCCGTCAATATCCGCGGCCTTGGCGAGACCCGCTCGCTGGTCCTCGTCGACGGCCGCCGCCTGGTCAGCGACAACGACCTCAACACGGTGCCCTCGATCATGGTCAAGAGCGTGGACATCGTCACCGGCGGCGCATCGGCGGCCTGGGGTTCGGATGCGGTTGCCGGCGTGGTCAACATGATCGTCGACAGCGAGTACGAAGGCGTGCGCCTCGGTGCGGAGGGCGGCATCTCGTCGCGCGGTGACGCCGGGCAGGTCAGGTTCGAGGGCAAGTACGGCACCAGCTTCGCGGACGGCCGAGGCCACTTCGTGATCGGCGGCGAATACCTCGACAACAAGGGCATCCTCCGCAAGACCGACCGCAAGAACACCGGCCGCTTCGCGATCATCAACAATACGCTGACTTCGGACGTCGGTTCGGCCACGCGCCTTGTCGGCGGTTACGTCACCTCCGGCCCGGCAGGGCTGCGCGGCATGGGCTTCAACCCTGACGGCAGTCTGCGCACGCCCGACATCGGCACTGTGGTCGGCACCAACATGATCGGCGGCGAAGGCACCTCGGACGACGACCGCAGCCCGCTGATCACGCCGCAGAAGCGCTATGCTGCGATGGCCAAGGCTTCCTACGAACTGACCGACACGCTCAAGCTGAGCGCGGACCTGCGCTACTCGCGGTACTACAACAGCTATACCTGGTTCGGCGATCACACCAGCAGCGTGACGATCCAGGCCGACAATGCCTTCCTCAACGACGAGGTCAGGCAGATCCTTGCCGGTGCGAATGCCAGCAGCTTCACGATGGCGCGCTACAACGCGGATCTTTCGTATAGCACGATCAACCTCGACCGCCGCAGCATCCAGGGCACGCTGGCCCTCGACGGCAGCTTCGGTGACGGGCGCTGGCGCTACACGGCCTATTACAGCCACGGCCAGTACCGCAACAAGATGGATACCCCCGGCTTCCTGATCGCCAGCAACTTCGCCAATGCGGTGGACGCGGTGATCGATCCGGCGACGGGTCAGGCGGTGTGCCGTTCGGGCGCGGCGGGCTGCGTGCCGCTCAACCTGTTCGGCGAAGGTGCGCCCTCTCAGGAGGCGATCGACTACGTCACCGGCACCCCGCGGTCCAACAGCGTGAACCGGCTCGACACTTACGGCGTCTCTCTGCGCGGCGAGCCGTTCGAGCTGCCCGCTGGCCCCGTCTCGATCGCGATCGGTGCGGAAGGGCGCAATCTGGAAACCAGCTCGACGATCGGCGAACTGGACGCCGCCCGTGCCTTTTCGACGTTTTACTTCACCTCGCTTCAGGGCAAGTACGACGTGAAGGAGGCCTTCGGCGAAGTCGTCGTGCCGGTGATCCGCGACGTGCCGCTGCTGCGCAAGCTGGAGCTGAACGGCGCCGTGCGCGTGTCGGACTACAGCACCACCGGCAGCGTCTGGTCGTGGAAGCTTGGCGCCACCAACGAGTTCCTGCCCGGCGTTATCGGCCGCGTCACCCGTTCGCGGGACATCCGCGCGCCAAACATCAGCGAACTCTATTCCAACCGGACGGTAAGCTATGTCGGCGTGATCGATCCGCTGTACACCGGTGACGGCAGCCGCAACGTGCTGGTCTACGGCGGCGGCAATGCCTCGCTCCGACCGGAGAAGGCCGATACCTGGACGGCGGGCATCACCGCCGCTCCGCTGCGCGGCCTGACGGCTTCGATCGATTACTTCAACATCTCGATCAAGGACGTCATCACCAGCATCGGCGCACAGGTCCTGGTGGATCGCTGCAACGGGGGCAACGCCAGCCTGTGCAACTACATCACCCGCGGCAGCGACGGCAGGATCGAGAGCGTGGCCTCGTCCTCGGTCAACCTGTCCGAGTTCAAGACCGACGGCATCGATGCCGAAGTGGCCTATACGATGCCGGTCGAGAACGACGCCAACGGCCGGGTCACCTTCCGCTTCGTCGGCACCTGGGTGAACCGCTTCTCGACCGACGACGGCGTCACCAAGGTCGATTACGTGAAGTCGCAAGGTTATGCCTTCGTCAACGGCGTGCCGCGCATCCGTGCCAATGCCTCGGTCGGCTACGCCAGCGACGGCTTCAGCGGCCTCGTGCGCGCGCGCTACACGTCTTCGGGCCTGTGGGACGGCACGCGGCCGACGATCACCAACGGCCGCATCCCGGCCTATACCTATATCGATCTGCAGCTCAGCCAGAAGGTGCCCTTCGGTGACGGCAAGCACTTCGAACTGTACGGGAACGTGTCGAACCTGTTCGACAAGGGCCCGCCGCTCTATTCGAACTTCTCGCCGTACTACGATGTCATCGGTCGCTACATGACCGTGGGCGCGCGTCTGGAATTCTGACGCGGAGCCCGAGGGCGCAAACAAAAAGGCGGCGGGTTTCGCACCCGCCGCCTTTTTCATGTCCGCAGTGAAGTGCGGCGCCGCGTTAGTACTCGAAGGACGCGGCGTTGCCCTGCTTTTCCTCGAACGCGGCCGCCGTGCTGATCGCACGGGCGACCTCGCGCTTCGACATGCCCTCGAACCACTGCGCCTCGCGGCGCTGCACGCGCGGCCACTGTTCGTTCAGCGTTGCGGCCTCGTAGAGGCGGCCGTTCTGCATCACCAGCGAGAGCGAACGGGTGTTGCGGATATCCGCCAGCGGGTCGCGGTCCAGCACCAGCAGGTCGGCCAGCTTGCCCGGCTCGATCGAACCGAGGTCGAGCGCCCGGCCGATCACCTCTGCTGAGCCGATCGTCGCCGCCTGCAGGATCTGCGCGGCGCCGGCCCCGCCCGATGCCATGGCTTCCAGCTCCCAGTGGTAGGACAGTCCCTGCACGACGCTGTGCGAGCCGACGCCCAGCAGACCGCCTGTCTTGCCCACGTCGCTCGCCTGCCTGGCGAATAGCGCGAAGCCTTGCCCGTCGGCGCGGTTCCACTGCGCGGAATCGCGCTTGCCGGCGAAGACCGCTTCGGGAACGAAACGGCTGAGCTTTGCGTCGAAGTCCTCCTGATGGCCGACCGCCATCGCGCCCAGCGGCCCCGGCGCGCCGTAAAGCACCAGCATCGTCGGCACTGTCGAGATGCGCGATCGCACCAGCATCTGCTTCAGGTCGTCGTGGATCGGCGCGATCGGCAGGCTATGCTCGTTGCCCGCATAGCCGTCGAGCATCTGGGTCAGGTCCAGTCGGTAGTCGCTGGCGCCTTCCGTCGTGGGCATTAGCCCCAGCGCCTGGGCGCCTTCGATCAGGTGGCGCCGTTCGGCCCGGTCGCCGACCATGTACTGCTTGATGTTCGGCGTCCGGTAGAAGTCGGAATAGCGCCGCAGCGTGGCGATCGCTTCCTCGCGGCTGGCCATCGGGCTGTTGCGGAACACCCCCTCGCCGGTGGAGAAGGCACGTTCGCCCACCATCAGTCCGGCGTCGATCATGTCGGCATAGCCGAACACGTCGGGATCGAACGTCTGCACGTCGAGCCCGGCGGTCACCCCGTAGGCGAGGTTGGCGGAGAAATCCCAGTGCCCGATGTCGAGAATGCGGCGGCGCGTCTCGAACCAGTGCGCATGGGCATCGATGAAGCCGGGCAGGATGAACTTGCCGGTCATGTCGCGCACTTGCGTGCCTGGCGGTATCTTGAACGAGCCGCGCGGACCGACCCCGGCGATGCGATTATTGACGATCAGGACGTCGGCATCGTCGATGACCTGATCGGCCTTCATGGTCACGACCCTGGCCCCGCGCAGCAGCAGGCTGCCCTTGGGTACGTCGCGCGGGAGCACGACGTCCATGGCGATCCCACCCGCCCGCTTCTCGATCGCGGCCGGAGCACCGTTCTGCGCGGACGTCACCGCCAACTGCCGCACCGTCGAGCCGACCGACCACAGGAGCGAGCGCATATCCGGCGCCCAGTCCATGTAGTCCGCACCGATCGCGGTGATCCGCCGGGCGTTCGCCGCAGGATCGGTGACGGTGATTGTCGGCGCCGCGCCGTCCTTCGCACCGGGTACAGGCACAAGGTAGAGCTGCGAAGCCAACCGCACCAGCGCAGTGCGGCCATCGGCGCTCAGTTGCGCGTTCTTCAGCGGGGCGGGCGTATCGAAGTACTGGCTGTCGGGCCGGGCGATCAGTTTGACCAGGTGCCTCGCGGGTTCCTCGGCATCGACGGCCTGCGAGGAAATCCAGCCATCGGCGTAATAGCGCACGCGCGCCGGATCGGGATCGCGCCGCAGGTCCATGGCCGCGCCGACATCGCCAAGCGCGCGCATCTCGCCGCCGTCCACGGGAACGCGCACCAGCGTCGAGGGCATCGGCCCAAGGCTCTCGGCTGAGCGGTAGAGCCGGTCGTGCTGGTTGGCGGAGAAGGCCACCACGTCCTTGCCGCCGGCAAGGAACAAAGGCTCGGAATAGAACGCCGCCTGCGTCGTGATGCGGCGCGGGGCGGTCTTGCCGTCCGCCGCCGCGACCCAGACGTGGCCGCCGTCCTTCGCGGTCCACGTGACATAAGTGATGAAGCGCCCGTCGTCCGACCAGCTAGGCTGCCATGCGGCGCCCGGCACGTCGAGGCGGCGCGGCTTCACGCCCTTGCGGTTGGCGGCCAGATAGAGACGCCCCACCGCGCCGAAGACCACTTGCTTGCCGTCCGGCGACAGGCGCGGGGTCTGGATCACGCGGACGTGGACCGGGCCGGTATCGACCCGGTGCTGGCTGCGCAGCGGCAGCGGCATTTCGTGCCGCACATGCGCCTCGAACGGGATATCGGTGACGGTGCCATCAGAGACGGCGATGCGCTTGAGGCCACCTTCCAGGCCGAGCACGATGCTGCGGTCATCGGCGGAAAAGACCATGCGCGGCATCAGGTCCACGTAGTACCCGCCAGACTGGCCATCCGGGTCGAGCGGGCCGTGCAGCAGGCGGTCCGTACCGTCGGTCAGGTCGTGCAGGCGCAGCACCGTTCGCTCGTTTTCCCGCGTCACATAGGCCATCAGGCGTCCATCGTGCGAGAGCACCGGCCGCATCCCGCCGCCCGGCGTGGTCACGACGTCATGCTGGGTGCGGCTGGCGAGATCGAAGCGTGCGATCGTCCAGTGCGGCAGGGCACCGCTGGTCCAGGTCGTGCCTGCCTTGGTCGCGTAGTACAGGCTCTTGCCGTCGGGGGAGGCGACCACGCCCATCGCATTGCGCCGCTGGGGATGCGGATCGTCGCCATGGGGCTGGGCCTTGACCAGTACGTCAGCCTTGCCGCTCGCGACGTCGAAGGACCACAGTTCGAAGGCCAGCACACCCCAGATCATGCGCGAGACATAGAGCGTCCTGCCATCCGGCGACCATGCCGGCGACCCATAGTGCGGTGCGCCGCCAGTCTCCTGCGAGACGCGGCGGGCATTGCCGCCGTCAGCATCGGCGATCCACAGGTTCTCACGCCCGTCACGGTCGCTGACGAAAGCGATGTGGCGGCCGTCGGGGGAGAACACCGGCTGGGTGTCGAACGCCGCGCCGGTCATCACCGGCTGCGCCTTGCCGCCGCCAGAGGGCAGGGCGTAGATGTCGCCAAGCAGGTCGAAGAGGATGGTCTTCCCGTCCGGCGAGACGTCCAACGCCGGCCAGGTGACTTCGCGGGTGTCGTATTCGATGACCCGGCCCGTCAGGGGCGGCAGGGTGTCCGCCCAGGCCGAAGGCGCCATGGCCATTGCCGCACATGCCAGAACCGCCGAACCTGCCAGCCACTTGCTCACTGCGTCACCTTTTCGCAATTATCCATGAAGGATGCATCGTGCGTCGCCCTCCGGGACGAAACATCCAGTTTTGCGCAGCTGGACGGGTCCACTGCGCCGATGATCCTCGAAGTGCCGCTCAAACGGTGCTGAGCAGCAGGCTGGTTTCGCTGTTCAGCACACCGTCGATCATGCGCACCTGCCGCAGCACGCGGTCGAATTCGGAGAGACTGCGCGTGCGAATGTCGGCGACTAGGTCCCAGTTGCCGTTGGTGGTGTGGAGTGTCTGGATCTCGACCATGCCGCGCAGTTTCTGGATCACTTGCGTGGTGGATTTGCCGGTGATCTCGATCATCATCACGGCGCGTACCGACAGATCTTCGTAATCGTCGCGGACCCGGATCGTGAAACCCAGCAGCGTCCCGGTGTCGATCAGGCGGTCCAGCCGGCTCTGCACCGTGCCGCGCGCCACACTCAGCGCGTCGGCGAGTTTCGACAGCGAAGCACGCCCGTCTGCCCGAAGATGAGCGATGATCCGGCGGTCGAGGTCGTCAGGGATGAACTTGGCGGACGAGGACATCGAAGGTGACCATTATCTGAGCAGATTGTGCAAACGCTCTGTAAAAATTGTCCAAAGTTAGTCTATTTGCAAGGCGGTATGGCAATTTTTACCAGCGGGACGTCGCTCTACGATCGCCTGGTTCATTCACCATCAGGACACCAGACCATGCCGCCACCGCCTTCCCCGCTTGCCTTCATTCCTTTCGTCAGCGTCGAGAACATGATGCGCCTCGTCCATCATTTCGGGATCGAGACGGTGCTGCATGAGCTGACCGATGCGATCGAGGCCGACTACTTGCGCTGGTCCCTGTTCGAGAAAGCACCCCGGCTGGCCTCGCACTCGCAGGAGGGCGTGATCGAACTGATGCCCACCTCGGACGGGGAGGCCTATGCCTTCAAGTACGTCAATGGCCACCCCAGCAACACCGCGAAGGGCCTGCAGACGGTCGCGGCCTTCGGGCTGCTGGCGCGGGTGGACACCGGCTATCCGCTGCTGCTTACCGAGATGACGCTGCTGACCGCCCTGCGTACCGCCGCGACCTCGGCGATGGTGGCGCGGCGGCTTGCCCCGAAGGACGCGCGCATCATGGCGATGATCGGCAATGGCGCGCAGGCGGAATTCCAGGCGATCGCCATGAAGGCCATCGTCGGTATCGAGGAAGTGCGCCTCTACGACATCGACCCAGAGGCTACCCGCAAGGCCGCGCGCAACCTGCAGGGCTGCGGCCTTCGGGTCGTTGCCTGCGAAACTTCGCAGGATGCGATCGAGGGCGCGCAGATCATCACGACCTGCACCGCCGACAAGGCCTATGCGACGATCCTGTCGGACAACATGGTCGGCTCCGGCATTCACATCAACGCGATCGGCGGCGACTGCCCGGGCAAGACCGAGCTGCACCGCGACATTCTCGACCGAGCGGCCACCTTCGTGGAATTCGAGCCGCAGACCCGCATCGAAGGCGAGATCCAGCAGATGGACCCCGCCTATCCGGTCACCGAGTTCTGGAAGGTGCTGAGCGGCGAGGCCGAAGGGCGCACCGATGTCCGCCAGATCACGCTGTTCGATAGCGTCGGCTTCGCGATCGAGGATTTCTCGGCGCTGCGTTACCTGGTGGGCAAGCTCGAGGGGACCCAGTTCTTCCAGCAGCTCGACATCATCGCCGATCCCGACGATCCGCGCGACCTGTTCGGCATGTTGCAGCGCGCCGCCTGACGAGATGCGGCGCGGGAGTGGTCCCGCGCCGCAAGTGAACTTGGATCTTTACCATCGAGCGGGCGCAGTGAAGAAGCGGTCCGCATTCCAAACAGGAGATCAAAGACGATGGGCGTACCGACCTGCGAAGGCATGAACACGGGCCGCGTCACCACGAGCCGCCGCACGGTGCTGGCCGCCGCATCCGCCGCGCTGGGTTCTGCCGCCGCACCGGGCCTTGCCCGGGCCGCCACGCGCGGTGCGGCGTCGAGCGACATCGTCATGATGAATGCAACCGACCTGTCTGCCGCGATCCATCGCCGCGACTTGTCCAGCCGCGAGGTGATGACGGCCCACCTGAAGCAGATCGACCGGCTGAACACACGTTTCAACGCCATCGTCTCGCGCGTGGACGGCGATGCGCTCATGCGGCAGGCGGCAGCGATGGACGAGGACGCCGCAGCGGGGCGCTTCCACGGCCCGCTCCACGGCTTTCCCCATGCGGTGAAGGATACGGCCCCGGTCAAGGGAATCGCCAGCACCCAGGGCTCGCCTATCCTGCGTAACAACATTCCCACCGCCGACAGCCTCGTCGTGTCGCGAATGCGCAATGCGGGCGCGATCTTCATCGGCAAGAGCAACGTCCCCGAATTCGCACTGGGCTCGCACAGCTACAACCCGGTTTTCGGCACGACGCACAATGCCTATGCTTATGGCCGCGCGGCGGGGGGCAGCACCGGCGGCGGCGCGGTCGCGCTGGCGCTGCGCATGGTGCCGGTGGCGGACGGCAGCGATTTCGGCGGATCGCTGCGCAACCCGCCCGGCTGGAACAACGTCTTCGGCCTGCGCCCATCCTTCGGCCGGGTGCCTTCGGTGCCCAACAGCGATCTGTTCTGGCAGAACTTCGCCACTTCCGGGCCGCTCGGCCGCACCGTGGCGGACCTCGCGATGCTGCTGTCGGTCCAGGCGGGAGAAGATCCCCGCTCGCCGTTCTCCCTCGGCGACGATCCGGCGATGTTCGCGGGTTCGCTGGAAAGGGACTGGAAGGGCGCGAGGATCGGCTGGCTCGGCGATCTTGGCGGAGCGCTGCCGATGGAAGCGGGGGTGATGGAGACCTGCACCAGGGCGCTCAAGGCGTTCGAGGCCGCAGGCATGCACGTTGGCGAAGCGACGCTGGCTGAGCCCGCATCGGAGATGTGGCGCACGGCAGTGGCGCTGCGACACTGGTCGGTGGGCGCCGATCTCCAGGCGTTCTACGACGATCCCGTCAAGCGTGCGCTGATGAAGCCTGAAGCGATCTGGGAAGTGGAAGGCGGCATGAAGCTGACCGGGCCACAGCTCGCCAAGGCATCCGAGGGCCGCACCCGCATCTACAATGCCTTTGCCGCCGCTTTCGAGAAGTTCGATTTCCTCGTGCTTCCGAGCGCGCAGGTCTTCCCGTTCGATGTCAGCGAGCATTGGCCGACCGAGATCGCCGGAAAAACCATGGACAGCTATCATCGCTGGATGGAAGTCACCCTCCCTGCGACGATGGCCGGGCTACCCGCACTTGCGGTCCCGGCCGGCTTCGGCGGCGCGCACAAGCTGCCGATCGGGCTACAGATCATCGGCAGGCGTCATGCGGATATGGCGGTGCTGCAAGTCGGGCGTGCCTATGAGATGGCCTCTCCCTCGATCGCTAGGAGTCTTCCCTCCGCTCTCTAGGCGCGCCTCTCATGTCCCTGACGTCCGTGTTGCTGCCGATAGCGGTCCAAGCTCGTCATGTCGGGGCTGCGACTTTCTGCAAGCTCCGGTTTGTTCGCCATAAAAAGGGTATCCTGATTGGATCCTGATCCGCTCAACATTCAGGATAGGATACAAAGAGTTGCTTGCCTGAAGGCCCGAGATCAGGTTGAAATCGGAGGGTCGGTTGGGATGTGCGCTTGATGTGTTCCACGCAGCGCCGCGATCACATGGCGCATCGTTTCGGTATCTCGAAGATTGAGGTCGCGCTGGGGGTAGGGGACTTCGATGCCTTGATCGCGCATGAGGCGCCAGAGGGTCTTGAGCACGTCGGAGCGCACGTTTCCTACGCCTTCCTCGGGATCGGTGATCCAGACGTGGATGACGAAGCTGACGCCGCGCTCGGCGAAACTGTCGAGCCAGACTGTCGGGGGAGGTGCGGTCAGGACCCGTTTTACGGACCGGGCTGCCTCCAGCATCAATTGTTCCACGCGCTCGATATCGGTTGCGTAGGGCATCACGACCGGCACCTGGATACGCACGTTCTTGCTCGAGTATGACCAGTTCTCGACCTGATTGATCATCAGGTTCTCGTTCGGGATCAGATATTCCTTCTGGTCCCGCGTGGTCAGCGAAACGGCGCGGATGCCGATCCTGCGGATCTGCCCGAAAGTGGACATGCCGCCCGCATCGGTGATGGTGATGACGTCGCCGGGCTTGATCGACTTGTCCATCAGCAGGATGATCCCGGCGATCAGGTTGCCGAAGGTCTTCTGCAGGCCGAAGCCGATGGCAAGGCCGAAGGCGCCGGAGAATACCGTCAGCGCGGTCAGGTCGATGCCCAGGACATCGATGCCGACGAGGATCGCGATCGTCCAGATCAGCAGGCTGACGATCTTTTCCGTCAGCAAGCGCTGGGTCTGGTCGAGGCCGGTGGAGCGCAGGATCCGGCTGGACAGCCTGCTGGCACCCCAGGCCACCGAGACGACGAGCGCCAGCACGAAGAGCAGGACCACGAAGTCCCACACCGAAACCCGGCTCGATCCGACCTGCACCGCCAGACGGTCCAGCGTATCGACGAGATCGCTGAGGAAGCCGCCGCGCGAGGTGACGGCGTTCTTCAGGCCGTCGGCGCCCGCTAGGGGCTGGTCGGCCGCATGGCCGGCGCGATGCGCCGCCGAATCCGCTGTGGCGGACGGCGTCGGGCTGGCCATGACCATGCGGGCGACCGGGTTGCTCATTTCGCCGATCAGCCCCGCTTCATGGCAGCGAGCGCCTGTTCGATGTCGGCGATGAGGTCGTCCGCGTCTTCCAGTCCGACGGCCAGGCGCACGCCGTAGCGGTCGGCGGGATCGCGCGCGCCCGGAGGCCAGGGCATGATGTCGCGGTGGCGGGTCGGCTCGATCGGCACGACGAGGCTCTCGAAGCCGCCCCAGGAATAGCCGATGGCGAAAAGGCGAAGGGCATCGATGAAGCGGTTGCGGTCGGCCATGGTGCCGCCCTTGAACACGAAGCTGAACAGGCCGCAGCCGCCCGTGAAGTCCCGGCTCCAGATCTCGTGACCGGGCGAACCGGGCAGCATCGGGCAAAGCACTTGCGCCACTTCGGGCCGGGTCTCCAGCCAGCGGGCGATCTTCAGCGCGGATTCGGCTTCCTGCCGCAGCCGCACGCCCAGAGTGCGAAGGCCGCGCAGGGCGAGGGCGGCGTCATCGGGAGAGACCACGATGCCGAGGTCCTGCGCGCGCCGCCGTAGCTTGCCGTAGAGTTCCTCCCTCGCGCTGGCGCTGCCCATCATCAGGTCCGAATGGCCGCCGACGTGCTTCGTGAGCGCCATGACCGTCACGTCTACGCCCTTTTCCAGTCCGGCGAAGCCGAGCGGGCTGGCCCAGGTATTGTCGAGCACCGAGACGGCGCCCTTCTCACGGGCGATGCGGGCGAGTTCGGGTACGTCGCAGACTTCCATCGAAAGGCTGCCGGGCGCTTCGATCAGGACGGCGCGGGTACGTTCGCAGAACAGCGTTTCGTAGGCGGTGAGGTCCAGCGGATCGTAGAAGCGCGTCTCGATGCCGAAATCGGCAAGCATTCCCGTGCCCATCGAGCGGGTCGGGTCATAGGCGTTGTCGGTGATGAGCACGACGTCGCCCGGCCGCAGCAGGGCGAGCATGACACCGGCGATGGCGGCGACGCCCGAAGGATATATGACGGTGCCGTGGGCTCCGGGCTCGATCCCGGTCAGGGCATCGCAGAGCGCCCATTGCGTGGGTGCGCCGCGGCGGCCGTAGAAGAACCGCCCGTCCTCGTTGCGGCTCGGCCCTTCGGCCAGCGCGGCGGTATTCTCGTAAAGGTGGGTGCTGGCGCGCCAGACCGGTGGGTTGACGACCGCGCCGGTCCATTCCTTGCGGCGTCCCCCGCCTACCAGCTTGGTAAGGGGGGCAAGGTCGTCAAAATTGTCCAAATCGCTCAAAGTGCTCTCCGCTCCTGAGCGGGTAGACCTAACGCGGTGGGGGGGCAGGGTCGAATGCTTTTTCCCCCTTAAGGTCCTGACTTTGGCAATGAGGAAAGAACGGGGCGCCTTCTACGCCGCGATGGGCGAATTGGGGCCGTGTCCGATGGTTCGGGCGGCTTCGATTTCGCGCACGGCCAGTTCGGCGTGGTCGCGCGGGCCGGTGTCGAGGCGGATCGGGGCAAGGCCCGAGCCCTCGCCCGGAACCCCGAGCGTGAAGACGCGGCGTTCCAGATGGCCCTGTCCGTCGGCGAGGCAGAGGCGCACCAGCGGCACGAACAGACTGGCCTGACCCTGGCGCATGACGCGAATGGCGTTCAGCGGCAATTGCAGTTCGCCCTTGAATGCGCGGGTTTCGCCGGGGGCAAGGCCGTCGAGGCTGTGGCGCAGCGGCAGGCTCGACGGATCGGGCGCGAGTTGCTCTGCCTGAGACAGAGAGGCGTGGGCGGAAATCATGTCGCCCAGCACGCTCCAGGGCTGCGAGATTCCCGCTTCCGGCGCCGAGAGCGTGAGGCGATATTGCAGCGTGGCATAGACCAGCGAAAGTCGCAGGCTGACTGGCTCGAAATGGACGGCGATGACGCCGGGGCCGGAAGGCGCGGGTGTCGGAACGGGCTGCGGCGCAGGTTGCCGCCCGGGATTACGTTCGTGGTCGGGATTACGGGGCGGCTGCACGCGCGGGATCGGCGAGACGGCCGGAACCGGATCGAGTGCGGCGACGGCTTCGGCGGTAAGCGTGGCGTCTGCCGCGTCATCGACAAGTTCGTCCTCCGGCTCGGCTTCGGGTTCCAGGCCGGCTTCTTCCCAGGCGGTGGCCGGGGCGCGGCGGCGCCGCAGCAGGGCGAGGACGCCAATACCTACCGCGACCAGCGCAGCGGGGATGGCGAGCCACCATTCCGGCCAATGTGCGGCGCTTGCGGGCTGGCCGATTTCGGGCTGGCTAATCTCGGGTTGCGCGGAAGGCGCAGGTTGGGACGAGGCCGTCTCACTGGGCGCCGGAAGGGATGGCATCGGCTCGGGCGATGGCGTCGCTGCGGATGAGGGCGCGGCGACCGTCGCCTCCTGAACCGGAGCCTGCGCGGGACGGGTCGGCGTGGCCGAGGGAGCCGGGACCGGCGCGGCGGCGCGAGGCTCCGGGCGTTCGGCGGCCCGAGGCGGCGGAGGGGGTGCCGCGATGGTCGGAGCGGGGATCTGAACCGGGGCCGGACGGGTAGAAGGCGTGGCAGCCGGGGCGTCAGGCGCCGGAGCAGCCCCGGTGTCGCGGGAATTGACGGTGGGGTTCTGCGGATCGACCGGGCCTTGCGATCGCGGCGGGCTCTGGCCTTCCTGCTGGCCGGGCGGCAGGCTCCAGGTCGATTGCGCAAAAGCCGTCGTCGGTCCCGCCAGAAGGCCGATAACAAGCGCTGCGCGTGAAAGTGGTGTCGCGTATTTCGTCACAATGCCCCGCATCAAGCTCCCAGCCTCTGATCTGATCCCCAATGGACTACGCGCTGAACCCGGCGTTAATGCCGAAGGTCCGCGCGGCGAGACGTGGGCGATCATAGCCGAAATCATGCCCTTCGGGCAATGTCGCCGCAGCCGCTTTCCCGCAGGGCGAGCAGCCTCTTTGCTTGAAGCTTGCACATCGGCCACCTATCAAGGCGGTCATGACTGACACTTCCATGACTCCGCTGCATCTCGGCCAGAACAGCGCCCTGCCGGCTTCGCCTGAAGCTGCCGTGCTGGACTACGTTCCCAATCCGCGCCAGGGCAGCCTCTATCTCGTGCGTTTCGCCGCGCCCGAATTCACCTCGCTCTGCCCGGTTACCGGCCAGCCCGACTTCGCGCATCTGGTGATCGACTATGCGCCCGGCGAGACGATCGTGGAATCGAAGAGCCTCAAGCTCTTTCTCGGTTCCTTCCGCAATCATAATGGCTTCCACGAAGACGTTACCGTCGGCATCGGCCAGCGCCTGTTCGACGAGATGAAGCCGCACTGGCTGCGCATCGGCGGCTACTGGTATCCGCGCGGCGGTATCCCCATCGACGTGTTTTGGCAGTCCGGCGCCGCACCGGAAGGCCTCTGGGTCCCTGACCAGGGCGTCCAGGGCTACCGCGGCCGCGGCTGATCTAAGAGACCGTTTAAAAATTCGCGGAGCGCGAATTTTGCGGCACCGGCCCTCTCCCCCACCCTACCACACGGGCGGTATTATGCTGCGGGTGGTAGGGTGGGGGAGAGGGCCGGTGCCGCGCTAAAATGCCCTTTCGGGCATTTTTCAAACGGACTCCAATAAGCAGGGGCGCCGGTTTGTGCCGACGCCCCTGTGCCCCCGGACTTTCCTTCAGGCGATGGCAGGCGCGAAACCCGCCTTCCCGAAGTCCGTGCCGGGATACGTATCTCGTCAATTCGCCGCGAACTGGATTCCGTTGACGCGCCTGAGGTCGACCGTGCCCTTGCCGAGCGAGGCAAGCTGGCGGTTCGAAAGGCACTGTGCGTAGACCGTCGGCGCTTCCGCCTTCATCGCCGCCTCGGTGCTCAGGGCATCTTCGAGGCGGGCCGTGCAGGCCGCGCGGGATTCGTAGGTCTGGACGGGCGCGGACAGCCTTTCGCAGGCTGATCCATCGTCGCTGCAACCAAACAGGGCGAGGGCGATGAGTGTGGCGCTCATTCTTCTCTCCTTTCGAGGGAGATAACGAGCGCCCTGCCGAAAATATCCCGCAAGCGGCGGAAAAGAGTCATTTTCAGGGCTGGAACCCTTGGCCGCGCCATGCGTAAATCTGCCCCATGGACCAGACCAAAGCCAAGCTCATCATCCGCCCCGCCGTCGTCGCCGATGCTCCGGCCATCGCGCGCCTTTCGGTGAAGGTCTACGGCAAGGCCGATGCTTTCACCCGTGCCGAGATCCGGGGGCAGATCATCAATTTCCCGGAAGGCCAATTCGTCGCCGAGTACGACGGCAAGGTCGTGGGGCACTGCGCGACGATGATCGTCACCGCCGGCCAGGCCTTCCGGCCCCATACCTGGGAAGAAATCAGCAACGGCGGCTATGGCCGTCCTCCCGCCGACGACGGCGACGTGCTCTATGGGTTCGAGGTCTGCGTGGACCCGGACTATCGCCGCCTGCGGATCGGCCAGCGACTCTATCGCAAGCGCAAGGAAGTCTGCCAGTATTTCGAACTGAAGGGGATCGCCTTCGCGGGACGGATGCCCGGCTATTCACGCCGCAGGCGCCAGTATCCCGATCCGGCGGACTATCTCCAGGCGGTGCGCGACAAGAAGGTCCGCGACCAGGTGATCCAGTTCCAGATGAACGAGGGATACGAACCGCGCGAGATCCTGCCTGACTACATCCCCAATGACAAGGAAAGCGGCGGCAATGCGGTCCTGATGTACTGGACCAACCCGCTCGCCCCGCGCGATACGGGCAAGGCAGTGCCGGGCCTCAAGGAACGCGTGCCCTCGAACGTGCGCGTCGCCACCGTCCAGTTCATGATGCGCAAGATCGAGAAGATCGACCAGTTCGAGGAGCAGGTCGAATACTGGATCGACGTGGCGGCCGATTACGAAAGCGACTTCGTGGTTTTCCCCGAACTCTTCACGCTGGAGCTGCTCTCGATCGAGGAGACCAAGCTGGAGCCTGCGGCCGCCATCGAGAAGATCGCGGACTATACCGAGCGCTTCGTGGAATTCATGCAGCGCATGGCGGTGAGTTATAACATCAACATCATCGGCGGTTCGCACCCCACGCGCGTGAAGCTGGGCGGGGGTAAGAGCGAGATCCGCAACATCGCCTATACTTTCCTGCGCGACGGCGCCGTTCACGAGACGCAGAAGCTCCACCCCACGCCTTCCGAGCGGCGCTGGTGGAACATCAAGGGCGGCTACGGTGCCAATGTCATCCCCACCGATTGCGGACCGATCGGGGTGATGATCTGTTATGACAGCGAGTTCCCCGAACTCTCGCGCCATCTCGTCAACCAGGGGGCGCTGATGCTGTTCGTGCCGTTCTGCACCGACGAGCGGCGCGGGTTCCTGCGCGTGCGCTATTGTTGCCAGGCCCGCGCGGTGGAGAACCAGTGCTACGTGGTGACCTCTGGCGTGGTGGGCAACCTGCCGAACGTCGAGAACATGGACGTCCACTATGCCGAAAGCGCGATCCTGACGCCTTCCGATTTCCCCTTCGCGCGCGACGGCGTGGCGGCGGACACCGCGCCCAATACCGAGACAATCGCGATTGCCGACCTCAGCCTGGACGCCCTGCTGACGGCGCGCCAGTCCGGCGCGGTGCAGAACCTCAAGGACCGGCGCTTCGACCTCTACCGGGTGGAATGGACGCAGCAGTAGGAGTTCCGCCGTCCCGCCCGTTTCAAGCCTCTCAAGGCCCGCTCATCCTGAGCGGCCTTCGACAAGCTCAGGCTGAGCGGAGTTGTGAAGGTTACTTTCGGGCGAGGTCTGCCACGCGCCGCCGCGTCTCGGCGATCAGTTCGTCGAGGCTGCGGACCTGCTTCACGCCGTAGCGTTCGCCGGTGATGTCGACATTGCCTTTGCGCCAGAAGCCGGGCGGGCAGAGCAGCACGACTTTGCCGGAGCGGGCATGAAGGCCCAGTTCGAGCAGGCTCACCGGGCTTTGCGAACCGGGCGCCAGGTACAGGACGATGACGTCGGCGCTATCGAGCGCAGCCAGTTCCCATTCGACCTGGCGGCGAAATTCCGGCTCGTTCGCTTCCGGCTTCCAGGCGGGATTCCAGTCGGCGCGGCGAGGGTTGAGCAGGACGACATCTTCACTGTGCAGCGCCTCGATCACCTGCTTCTGCCAGTCGGGAGCCGAGCCCATGTCGATGCTGCCGCCCAGGAATACGCGCGGACGCTCGTGACCTGCGGGAAGCGCCTCGGGTGAGGTGACGACGCGCGCGTCGGCCAGGGCAGAGGCGGGGAGCAGGGCGGCCCCGAGGGAGGCGGCAAGAGCGAAAGCACGGTTCATGGCGCGCCTCTAGCCACCATCGGTCCCCTGCGGCCAGCAAAAACGCCAGAAAGCGAACGTCAGGACGAAATCCAGAGCGCGCCATAGGCGGGCAAGGCGGAGAGCGTCGCGTTATTGACTGCCAGCACTACCTCGCCGGTGAGCGGCTCGGTAAGAGCAATCGGATCGGGCGAGAGGTTGAACAGGCAGCGCAGGCGCTGACCGCCTTGCGCGCGCTCGAAGGACAGCAGGGCGCCTTCGGCCTTGCAGTCCGTGAGCGGGCCATGACGAAGGGCGGGATGGCCCTTGCGCATGGCCAGCAGTTCTCGCGTGAAATGGAGCAGCGAGGCGGGATCGCTCTCCTGGACGGCCACCGCACGGGCAAGATTGCCGGACGAAAGCGGCAACCAAGGCGAGCCTGCGGTAAAACCGCCAAGGGGGGCGTCGTCCCACGGCAGGGGCGTGCGGGCACCGTCGCGAGAGAGCGTGAGCGGCCAGTTGGCAATCGCTTCGGGGTCCTGCAGCTGTTCGAAAGGGATCTCGTCCTGGCCGAGGCCGAGTTCCTCGCCCTGATAGAGGATCACATTGCCGCGCAGGGCCATGAGCAGGGCCATCTTCACGCGCGCGAAAAGGTCGCGCTGCCGGGGATCGGACGGGCCCCAGCGCGAGACGGCGCGCGGGGCGTCGTGGTTCTCGAAGGCCCAGCTCGGCCAGCCTCCGGTCTCATGGGGCGCGAGTTCCCAGCGCTGGAGCGTCTCGGCCACGAAGTCGGCGGTGAGGGCGGGGGCGTAGAGAAAGTCGAAGCCGTAGGCGCTGTTCAGGCGGTGGTCTCCGGCGGTATAGGCCCGGCGGTCTGCCTGCGGGTGATCGCCGCCGATCTCCGCGACGGTATGGACCGCGCCGAACTGGTCGCAAAGCGTGCGCAGCCGTTCGACGAAGCCGGTCATGTCCGGGTGGGACTGGCTGTAGGTCTTGAGCTGGAAATCGAACGGCCGGGTGCGGACCCGACCGTCGGTGGGGGCGGGCGGATTGTCGCGCAGCAGGGGATCGTGCATGGCATGGTTGAGCGCATCGAGGCGGAAGCCGTCCACCCCGCGCTCCAGCCAGAACCGCGCCGCGCCGAGCACCGCGTCCTGCACGGCGGGATTGTGCATGTTGAGCTGCGGCTGCTCTTTCAGAAACGTATGCATGTAGTACTGGCGGCGGCGGGCGTCCCAGGTCCAGGCTGGGCCGCCGAATACCGATTGCCAGTTGCAGGGCGGCGTGCCGTCTTCCTTGGGATCGTGCCAGACATACCAGTCCGCCCTGGGATTGCCGCGATCGGAGCGGCTTTCCGCGAACCAGGGGTGGAGGTCCGAGGTATGGGCGTAGACCTGGTCGATGATGACCTTGAGGCCCAGGGCATGGGCATGGGCCACCAGCGCGTCGAAGTCCGCCATAGTGCCGAATATCGGGTCCACCCCGCAGTAGTCGGCCACATCGTAGCCGAAATCGCGCATCGGCGAGGTGAAGAAGGGCGATATCCAGATCGCGTCCACGCCGAGACGCGCCACATGATGCAGGCGTCGGGTGATTCCGGCAAGGTCGCCCACGCCGTCGCCATTGCTGTCCTGAAAGCTGCGCGGATAGATCTGGTAGATCGCGGCGCCCTTCCACCAAGGCGTGCCGCATTCGCCGGACGCGCCTGCAAACGATGTGGAGGGAAGCGGGCCGTCTTGGGTTTCGGTCAGGCTCATGCGTACCTTCTGCGAAGCGGTTCGACCCATGCATACCATTGCCGTGGTCGCCGCGCGAATTTTTTGCGGCGCTGCACAATGGTGCTTGCCGCAAGGCGATGCTGTGCTAGCCATGATGGCCAAGCACGGGAAAGCACGAAGCCCGCTTCGCACTGTCCCGGCTCTAAACTACGCTGATCGCTCGGCTTTTTTCCAAGGTACAGGCGGCGGCAAGACCAGGAGTGTGCCCGTGGCTAGCGATCCTGTTTCCAGCAGCACGGCTGCGGTTCCCTCGGAAATGGACAAGCATATCGTGCGGGTGCTGCGCCAGCGCGTCGGCAAGGACGAACGCGCGGCCAAGCAGCATGACTGGTACACCGCCTCGATCCTCGCCCTGCGCGACGAGATCATCGAGAAGTGGATCGATTCCACCCGTCGCACTTACGATTCCGGCGGCAAGCGGGTCTATTACCTCTCGATGGAGTTCCTGATCGGGCGCCTGCTGCGCGATGCCCTTTCGAACATGGGCATGACCCGTGAGTTCGAGGCGGCCTTGCGCGCCCATGGCCTGGATCTTGCCGCGCTGGAGGAACTGGAACCCGACGCGGCGCTGGGTAACGGTGGCCTTGGGCGGCTTGCGGCCTGCTTCATGGAAAGCCTCGCTACGCTCGACATTCCGGCCTACGGCTACGGCATCCGCTACGTGAACGGCATGTTCCGCCAGCGCATCGATGACGGCTGGCAGGTGGAACTGCCCGAAACCTGGCTCGCCCACGGCAATCCGTGGGAATTCGAGCGTCTGGAAAGCACCTATCGCATTGGCTTCGGCGGCGAGGTCGTGGCCGAGGGCGACGGGGTGTTCTGGCATCCGGCCGAGCAGGTCGATGCAACCGCGATGGATACGCCGGTGGTGGGCTGGCGCGGCAAGCGGGTGAATACCCTGCGCCTCTGGACGGCGAGCCCGATCGACCCGCTTCGGCTGGACGCCTTCAACGCGGGCGACCATTTCGGCGCGCTGGCGGGGCAGGTGCGGGCGGACAGCCTGGTGCGCGTGCTCTATCCCGCCGATTCCAGCCCCGCCGGGCAGGAACTGCGGCTGCGGCAGGAGTACTTCTTCACCGCCGCCTCGATCCAGGACATCGTGCGCCGCCACGTCCAATACGAAGGCGATATCCGCACCCTGCCGGACAAGGCGGCGATCCAGCTCAACGACACCCATCCCTCGGTCGCCGTGGCCGAACTGATGCGGCTGCTGGTCGATACGCTGGGCCTTGAATTCAACGAGGCCTGGGACCTCTGCCGCCGCACGGTGTCCTATACCAATCACACGCTCCTGCCCGAGGCGCTGGAATCCTGGCCGCTGCCGCTGTTCGAGCGTCTGCTGCCGCGCCATATGCAGATCATCTATGCGATCAACAGCCGCGTCCTGCGCGAAGCGCGCAAGGCAGGGTGCAGCGATTCCGAAATCGCCGCGATCTCGCTGATCGACGAGGGCGGTGAGCGGCGGGTGCGCATGGCCAACCTGGCTTTCGTGGGCGCCCATTCGGTCAACGGCGTCGCCGCGCTCCACACCGATCTGATGAAGAAGACGGTCTTCGCCGACCTTCACAAGCTCTACCCGGACCGGATCAACAACAAAACCAACGGCGTCACGCCGCGCCGTTGGCTCCAGCAGTGCAATCCCGGCCTTACCCGCGTGATCCGGGAAGCGATCGGGGATGGTTTCCTGGACGATGCCGGGAAGCTGTCCGATCTCAACGCCTTCGCCGGAGACGGGCAGTTCGCGGAGCGCGTGGCCGAAGTGAAGCGGGCCAACAAGCTCGCGCTATCGGACTACATCAAGAAAACGATGGGCGTCCGCCTCGATCCCGATGCCCTGTTCGACGTGCAGATCAAGCGCATCCACGAATACAAGCGCCAGCTGCTCAACCTGATCGAGACGGTGGCGCTCTACGACCAGATCCGCAGCCACCCGGAGCGGGACTGGGTGCCGCGCGTGAAGATCTTCGCGGGGAAAGCCGCGCCGAGCTATCATAACGCCAAGCTCGTCATCAAGCTCGCCAACGACATCGCCCGGCGCGTCAATGCCGACCCTTCGGTAGGCGGGCTGCTCAAGGTGGTCTTCGTGCCCAACTACAACGTCAGCCTGGGCGAGCGGATCTTCCCGGCGGCGGATCTTTCCGAGCAAATCTCCACGGCGGGGATGGAGGCTTCCGGCACCGGCAACATGAAGTTCGCGCTCAACGGGGCGCTTACCATCGGTACGCTCGACGGCGCCAATGTCGAGATCAAGGAGCATGTCGGTGACGACAATATCGTGATCTTCGGCCTCACTGCCGAGGAAGTCGCCCACAAGCGCGCCAGCGGCTACAACCCGCGCGAAGTGATCGAGGGGTCGCGCGAACTCAGCCAGGCGCTCACCGCGATCGCCTCGGGCGTGTTCTCCCCGGACGAGCCCGATCGCTACAAGGACCTGATCGGGGGTATCCACGATCATGACTGGTTCATGTGCGCCGCCGATTTCGACAGCTATGCCGCCGCCCAGCGTTCCATCGACGCGCGCTGGGAAGACGTGGCCGGATGGCGCGCAACGGCGATCAGGAACATCGCCAATGTCGGTTGGTTCTCCTCGGATCGGACGATTTCCGAGTATGCCAAAGACATCTGGAAGGTCTCGTGAAGCCACCCGAAAGCGCCATAGAAACCCTTCTGCAAGGCCTCAACGCCGATCCGTTTTCCCTTCTTGGCGTGCATTCCGGCCCGGACGGGGTCTATGCCCGTGCGATCCTGCCGGGGGCGGAAACGGTGGAGGCCTTCAGTCTGGACGGCCGCCGCCTCGGCATGCTGGGTCAGGTGGACGCGCGTTTCCTGTTCGAAGGCAAGCTGATGGGCAAGCCGCAGCCGATCCGCTACCGCTGTACGGCGGGCGATAGCGACTGGCTGGTCACCGATCCCTATACGTTCGGGCCCGTGCTGGGCCCGGTGGACGATCTGCTGATCGCGCAGGGCACTCATTTCCGCCTGTTCGACAAGCTCGGCGCCCATATCATGCGCCACGAGGGCGCCAGCGGCGTTCATTTCGCGGTCTGGGCGCCGAATGCCCGATTGGTCAGCGTCGTGGGAGACTTCAACGACTGGGACCCGCGCCGCCATGTCATGCGCGACCGCAAGGACATCGGGGTCTGGGAAATCTTCATTCCCGATATCGCCGACTACCGCGCCTACAAGTATCACATCGTCGGCGCCGACGGCATGGTCCAGCCGCTCAAGGCCGATCCGTTCGCCTTCATGTCGGAAATCCGGCCCGCCACCGCCTCGATGACGGCGCATCCGGCCAAGCTCGATTGGGGGGATGAGGCACACCGTGCGCACTGGGCTTCGGTCGATCCGCGCAAGGTGCCGGTCTCGATCTACGAGGTCCATGCCGGGTCCTGGCAGCGGGATCGGTTCAACTGGTTCCTGAACTGGGACGATCTGGCCGACCGGCTGATCCCCTATGTGGTCGAGATGGGCTTCACCCATATCGAGTTCCTGCCGATCAGCGAGCATCCCTACGATCCGTCCTGGGGCTATCAGGCGACCGGGCTCTACGCGCCCAGCGCGCGCTTCGGAGAGCCGGCCGGTTTCGCCCGCTTCGTGGACGGGGCGCACCGGGCCGGGATCGGCGTGATCCTGGACTGGGTACCCGCCCATTTCCCGACCGACGAGCATGGCCTCGTCCGCTTCGACGGCACCGCGCTTTACGAGCACAAGGACCCGCGGCTCGGCTTTCAGCCGGACTGGAACACGCTGATCTACAACTTCGGCAGGCGCGAGGTGCAGAGCTTCCTCGTCAACAATGCCCTGTTCTGGGCGGATCGCTACCATGTCGACGGCCTCCGCGTGGATGCGGTCGCCTCGATGCTCTACCGCGACTATTCGCGCAAGGAGGGCGAATGGATCCCCAATGCCCAGGGCGGGCGGGAGAACTGGGAAGCGGTGGAATTCCTGCGCGCCACCAACCGCGCCCTCTATGGCCAGCATCCCGGCGTCTTCACCATTGCCGAGGAATCGACCGCCTGGCCGGGCGTCACCCAGCCTGCCTATGACGTGAAGGATGGCGGGCAGGCCACGTCGCTGGGCTTCGGCTTCAAGTGGAACATGGGCTTCATGCACGACACGCTGCGCTACATGGCGCGCGATCCGGTGCATCGCCGCTACCACCACGAGGACATCACCTTCGGCCTGATGTACGCCTTTTCCGAAAACTATGTCCTGCCGCTCAGCCATGACGAAGTGGTCCACGGCAAGGGCTCGCTGCTGAACAAGATGAGCGGCGACGACTGGCAGAAATTCGCGAACCTGCGGGCCTATTATGGCATGATGTGGGGCTATCCCGGCAAGAAGCTGCTGTTCATGGGGCAGGAGTTCGCCCAGCGCCGCGAATGGAGCGAGGAGCGCGCGCTGGATTGGGAACTGCGCGAGGCGCCGTCCCATGAGGGCGTCCGAAATCTCGTGAAGGATCTCAACCGCGTCTACCGCGAGAAGCCCGCGCTTCACGGCGGCGATTGCGACGGCGGCGGTTTCGAATGGCTGGTCGTCGACGACAGCCAGAATTCCGTATTCGCCTGGCTGCGCAAGGCCGAAGGCGCCAGGCCGATCGCGGTGATCGCGAACATGACCCCGGCCATGCACACGGGCTATAGCCTGCCTCTGCCGCTCGAAGGAAAATGGAACGAAATTCTCAACAGCGATTCCCTTCATTACGGGGGAACCGGCAAGGGGAATTTGGGGCAGGTCAAGGCGGCGAACGGCCAGGCCGTGGTAACGCTGCCGCCCCTGGCGACGATCATGCTCGAATACGCCGGTTGAAGCGGCGACACGAAGGAGAGAGTGTGCAATGAGGACGCCAACCGGATCGCCACTCGCGCGCGATGCCATGGCTTATGTTCTGGCAGGCGGCCGGGGTAGCCGCCTCGCCGAATTGACGGACAATCGCGCGAAGCCTGCGGTCTATTTCGGCGGGATGAGCCGGATCATCGATTTCGCACTGTCCAACGCGATCAATTCGGGCATCCGCCGCATCGGCGTCGCCACCCAGTACAAGGCGCATAGCCTGATCCGGCACATGCAGCGTGCCTGGAACTTCATGCGCCCCGAACGCAACGAAAGCTTCGACATCCTTCCCGCCAGCCAGCGCATTTCCGAGCTGCTGTGGTACGAAGGCACCGCCGACGCCGTATTCCAGAACATCGACATCATCGCTTCCTACAGCCCGAAATACATGGTGATCCTGGCGGGCGATCACATCTACAAGATGGATTACGAGCTGATGCTGCAACAGCACGTCAACTCGGGAGCGGATGTGACGGTGGGGTGCCTCGTCGTGCCGCGCAAGGATGCGACCGCCTTCGGCGTGATGCATGTCGACGAGAACGACGTGATTACCTCGTTCCTGGAGAAGCCGAAGGATCCGCCGTCGATTCCGGGCGATCCCGGACACGCGCTCGCCTCGATGGGCATCTATGTCTTCGATACCGAGTTCCTGTTCGAACAGCTGCGCCGCGATGCCGCCGACCCCGATTCCAAGCGCGATTTCGGCGGTGACATCATTCCCTACATCGTCAGGCACGGGAAGGCGCAGGCCCACCGCTTCACCAATTCCTGCATCCGCGCCGCCGAGGAGATCGAGGAATACTGGCGCGACGTCGGCACCGTGGACGCCTATTTCGAGGCGAACCTCGACCTTACCGATACCGTGCCCAAGCTCGACATGTACGACCGGGACTGGCCGATCTGGACCGATACCGTCGTGGCGGCGCCTGCCAAGTTCGTCCATGACGAGGAAGGTCGACGGGGCCATGCGATATCTTCGCTGATCAGCCAGGACTGCATCGTCTCCGGCGCGCTCGCACGCCGCTCGCTGCTGTTCACCGGGGTGAAGATGGGCAGTTATTCCTCCGCCAACGAGGCCGTGATCCTGCCCTACTGCAACATCGGCCGTCACGCGCGCCTCTCGCGCGTGGTGATTGATTCCGGGGTGCGAATCCCCGAGGGGCTGGTGGTGGGGGAAGACCCCGAACTCGATGCCCGCCGGTTCCGCCGGACGGATAACGGCGTATGCCTGATCACCAAGCACATGATCGATCGGCTGGGCCTGTGAGCAGGGACTGCGGGAAATGCCGTTGAAAGTCCTGTCCGTAGCCTCCGAGGCCGTGCCGCTGGTCAAGACCGGGGGGCTGGCCGACGTGGTCGGCGCGCTGCCCGCTGCTCTGGCCGGGCACGGCGTGGAGATGACGACCCTGCTGCCAGGCTATCCTTCGGTCCTGAAGGGTCTGGGCCGCCTGCGCGCGGTTCATGCCTGGGATTCGCTGCTGGGCGTTCCGGCGCGTCTGCTGGCGGGCAAGATCGGCGGTTACCCGCTGCTGGTGCTCGATGCGCCCGCGCTCTACGCCCGCGACGGTGCGCCTTATGCGGATGCGGCGGGACAGGACTGGGCCGACAACTGGCAGCGCTTTTCGGCTCTTGGGCGCGCCGCTGCCGATATCGCCGGGGGCGCCGTGGCGAGTCGCGGCACGGTACAGAAATTCGATCTGGTCCATGCGCACGACTGGCAGGCGGCCATGGCACCGGCCTACCTCCATTTCGCACCTTACGGCGGCGAGGGCGGTCGCGTCCCTTCGATTGTCACGATCCACAACATGGCGTTCCAAGGCTGGTTCGGCGCCGAGGTCTTCCCGCGCCTGGGTCTTCCGCAAGAGGCTTGGTCGATCGACGGCGTCGAGTATCACGGCGGCCTCGGCATGCTGAAGGCCGGGCTCGCCTGCGCCGATGCCGTGACCACGGTGAGCCCGACTTACGCGCGCGAGATACGTTCGGCGGCGTTCGGCATGGGGCTGGAAGGCCTGATCGTGGCGCGGGGCAGGGCCGTCTCCGGCATTCTCAACGGAATCGACGCGGCGCAGTGGAATCCCGCTTCCGATCCTGCCCTGGTTTCTCCTTACGACGCTCGCAAGCTGGAACGGCGCAAGGCCAACAAGCGCGCGCTGGAGGCGGAGTTCGGGTTGGAGGCCGACGACGGCCCGCTCTTCATCGTCGTCACGCGGCTTACCTGGCAGAAGGGCATGGATGTCCTGCTGGAAGTGCTCGATCACCTCGTCGGGATCGGCGGGCGACTGGCGCTGCTGGGATCGGGCGATGCGGCTATCGAACAGGCTCTTCATGCCGCCGCTGCGCGCCATCCCGGCCGGGTCGCGGTCCGTATCGGTTACGACGAGGCGCTCTCGCACCGCATGCAGGGCGGGGGGGACGCCATTCTCGTGCCGTCGCGCTTCGAGCCTTGCGGGCTTACGCAGCTTTACGGATTAGCCTACGGCTGCATTCCAGTGGTGGCGCGAACCGGGGGGCTGGCCGATACCGTGATCGATGCCAATCCGGCCGCGCTCGCGGCAGGCGTCGCCACGGGCATCCAGTTCGACGGCGTGCATTACGACGCTTTCTCGGCGGTTCTCACGCGCTCTGTCGATCTCTACGGTCGCGCCGAGCAATGGCGAGCGATCCAGAAAAACGCGATGAAGTGCGATTTCTCCTGGAAAGCGAGCGGACAAGCCTATGCAGATCTCTATCGCGCACTGATGGCATGAGGCCCTTGGGCGTCTCGCTCAGGGACGGCCGTACGCGGTTTGCCGTGCGCAGCCCGCTTGCGGATCAGGTCTGGCTCTGCCTGTTCGACGGGGCGTCGGAAACGCGCCATGCCATGACGCGCGATGGCTCCGACTGGGTTCTGGAACTGCCTGGCGAGCAAATCGGCGTGTGCTACGGCTATCGCGCGTCGGGTACCTGGGCGCCGGAGCGGGGCCTGTGGTTCGACCCCGCGAAACTGCTCGTAGACCCCTATGCGACCGAGCTTGACCACCGCTTCGTGCAGGATCCCCGACTTGGCGAGTTCGGGGCGGACACTGCGGAACTTGTGCCGAAAGCTATCGTCCAGTCGCCGTTGGAGCCGGTCGCCCTGCAACCTGCGCATTTCGCGCGGGGCGGTCTGATATACGAAATCAATCCGCGCGCCTTCACGCGCCTTCACCCCGACGTGCCGGAGCATTTGCGCGGAACGATCGGCGCTCTTTCGCACCCGGCGATCCTAGCTCACCTGAAGAAACTGCACGTCACGGCGATCGAACTCATGCCGATCGTCGCCTGGATCGATGAGCGCCATCTGCCCCCGCTGGGGCTGGTGAATGCCTGGGGTTACAATCCGGTAGCCATGATGGCGCTCGATCCCGGTCTCTGTCCGGGCGGTGTCGCCGAACTGAGAGAAACGGTCTCTGCCCTTCACGCGGAAGGCATAGGCGTTCTGCTGGACATGGTGTTCAACCATAGCGGTGAAAGCGATGTCCACGGCGGCGTGATTTCCCTGCGGGGGCTGGACAACATGGCCTATGCCCATGCTCCCGACGGCAGTCTCATCAACGACACCGGCTGCGGCAACACGCTCGATTTCGCCAATCCCGCGACAAGGCGGCTGGCACTGGACGCGATGCGGCATTTTGTCCGATCCTGCGGCGTGGATGGCTTCCGCTTCGACCTTGCGCCCGTGCTCGCGCGCGGTCCGGGCTTCGATGCAGAGGCGCCGATCTTCGCAGAAATTGCAGCCGATCCCTTGCTCTCCACCCGGGTCATGATCGCCGAGCCGTGGGATATCGGGCCGGGCGGGTATCAACTCGGCCAATTCCCGGAGAACTGGCTCGAATGGAACGACCGCTTCCGCGACGATGTCCGCCGCTTCTGGAAAGGCGAAGAGGGCATCGGGATGCTCGCGACTCGCATCGCGGGATCGACGGACCTGTTCGGCGAGATTCCACCGGATGGGGCATGTCGTTCCGTCAATTTTCTGGCCGCCCACGACGGCTTCACACTCGCGGACACGGTTTCCTATGAGCATCGCCACAACTGGGCCAATGGCGAACAGAACCGGGATGGTCACGGCGAAAATTTCAGCTGGAACAACGGCGTGGAGGGGCCAACGCATGACGCCGAAGTGGTTGCATTGCGCCGTGCCGACCTGAAGGCCTTGCTCGGCACGCTATTCGCATCGACTGGCACGATCATGTTGACGGCCGGGGATGAATTCGGTCGCACGCAACAGGGTAACAACAACGCTTATTGCCAGGATAACGGTATTTCCTGGGTCGATTGGGAAAATCGGGACAAGGAACTCGAAAACCATGTTGCGATGCTCGCCGCATTGCGTTCATCCAATCTGGAGCAGTTTCTTCGCCTTTCGCCGGATTTTCAGTGGCTCAATGCGCAAGGCGGCGAAATGACGGTTCAGGACTGGGAAGCGCCGGGAGCGGACAGGCTGGAGTGGCGCGCCGACGGCTGGCAATTCACGATTGATCGCAAGGGCCGGAGAGTGACGATTTCCGCCCCGTCCTGAGCAGGCCGGAAATGATCGTTTCCAACCGTTCTCCCGCTCTATCCCAGGTCAATTCGCCAGCGCGCGTTCGGCCCCGTCCGGTTAGTTCGTCACGCAGTTGTCGATCTTGCAGAACCGCCTCGATCGCGGTTCTGAATGCTCGGGTATCGCCTGCGTTTACCAGCAGGGCGCCATCGCCGCAGACCTCTGGCATTGCTCCCGCGCGTGCCGCGATAACCGGGGTGCCGCAGTGCATAGCTTCCACTGGAGGCAGTCCAAATCCTTCGGTCAGAGACGGAAAGATAAAAACGGCGGCATTCTCATAGAGTGCGCGCAACTCCGCGTCGGATACGAAGCTAGTGAAAATCGTGTGCTCCGGCGGTTCCCAGCCCTTCTTTCGGTAGACTTCTGCGCCCGGCCCCCCGGCAACGACTAGACGAGGACCGCCCGGCAGCCTGTCTTGCAAAGCTTCGAATACGCGGCGGATATTCTTGTAACCCTTGGCTGTTCCGATCACTAGAACATAGCTGCGCGGTGTCAGGGCGTGACGGGCAAGAACACTGCGATCCGGCGCGACATCAAGCAGATGATCCGTCCCATTATGCACGACGTCGATCTTTTCGAGACTGGCAATGCTGTGCGCGACCAAAGTTTGGCGGGCGAACTCCGATACGGTCAACACCCGGCGCGCACGGCGACCGATCCACGGGAGGAGGTGGCGATAGGCAGCGGCCTGTCTGCCCGAATAGTCTTCTGGATAGAGAAACGTCTGTGCATCATGGATCATCACCACGCTGTTATTGTGGAGAAGCGGGGCCAGGTTGCAGAAATTTACCAGAAGGTTCCCCCGTGCGTGCCGTGGCAAAGTGATCATTTCCCATCCTTGCCCATGACCAAGTCGGCCACGAACCTGGGTAGGTATAAGGCGGGAGAATCCCTGGGCAAAATAAGTGGCATGCGGTGCCAAGAGGCGAACGCCACACCTATCCGCCATTCGTTTTACCAACTGATCGCAGTAATGCGCTGCAGTGCGATGAACACCGTTGAGATTTCCGCCCAGAAACTTTCCGTTGATATCCAGGCGAGGCACGGTTCCGAAAGGAGTGACGTCCAGCATGCGGCTACCCGGAAAACGTTTCGAGGCTGAAAGCCCGCAGATGGGCCCCGATCACCAGTGTCGCCAGTCCCAGAAGCGCCGAAACGAGAAGGTTACCCACCAGCGTAATACTCGCTGAAAAGCCAAGCATCACCAGGCCGCCTTGTCGCAGCGCATAGATCATGACTCCGAATGCAAGCGCAAGTAAGGAGGCTATGACGAAGTTTCGCAGTGCCGGACCGATTTGGACGCCGCCTTTCCAGCGGATAAGGTGGAAGGCCCACATGGTACTCAACAGGACCATGGCTGTCTGACTCCAGGCCAATATCTCGATCCCGAAGGGAGCCGCCGCCGCCATGGCGACGATCGAGGCGATCGCGGTGACGAAGTTATAGATCATCACCCAATGCGTACGATCCAGAGCTGCGAAAGTGGGCTCAATCAGCATCTGGCCTATGCCGGCAATACCACGCAGGCCCATGGCATAACTCACGACAAGTGCGGCCAGATAGGATGGTTGGAACAGTAGCGAAATGAGGTCGCCGCTAAATACGATGATAACCGCGCCGACCATGCCCGTAAGCAATGCGGTCGTGCCTGAAAACTGCGCGAGCATGGGTGATAAATCTCGATCATGCCGCGCGGCGCTTCCCAATTGCGTGGAGGCGAAATTGCTCATCGGCTGGGTTAGGACGTCAGTAGCACCCGTGGCAATGCGATTCCCGAACCGATAGAGCCCCAAGGTGGCGGGCGAATGGAACAGGCCCAGCAGCAGATCAGCCGCATAGCGGGACAGGAAAGCCAGAAAGCGCGATCCATAGAGGCTGCTGGAGAAGGTCAAAGCCCTTTTGGCCAAAGACGCGCTGAATTCGAGGCGGGGCCAGGTGCGACCGCCAAATATGAACAGTACGGTGCCGAATGCGATGCGGGCATAGCGGGCGGCGACCAACGCAAAAAGGGAATGCCAGTACCATAGCAGCAGTCCTCCGCTGACAAGCGCCGCGAGGTTCTCGAGAAAGACGAACCTGAAATTGCGTGTCACTTCCTTGCGGCGCAGCAAAGTCGCTGATGACCAGGCGACGAGCGCAGCCGCCGGTTGGACCAGGGCGAGCAGGATCAGGACAAGTGCCAGATCCGGCGCCTCAAACAATATTTCCAGCGGATATGCGAGTAGAATCAGAAGTGCCGATGCGCCGCCGACCAGAGGCAATATCATCCAGAAGCTGGTTGAAATTACCTCGGGATCTTCACCTTTGGATGCGAGAATGAATTGAAATATGCCTGTATAAGTCAAGGCCTGTATGAGTATTATAAAGACATTGGCCAGGCTGAATATCCCAAACTCTGCTGGAATAAGGAATCGTGCGGCGAGGAGGGTCATGACAAGCGTCGAAAATTGCTCCAGCGCTCTTGCCGTGAAGGCGAAAAGGGCCAGGCCGCCGCGGGATCGGGCATAGCTTAGGGCGTTGTGCGACAATATTGCCGTGTTCATTACAAGCTATCAGCGTTTTATTTGGTGAAGAAAATATTTTCGCTCATGTGAGCTTTGGTGTGGAAAAACATGGCTCCGCGATATTGCGCCAACAATTCCGAATCCGTTTCTCTTCTTTCCGACAATGATCTGCCCTTTCTCGCAAGCGAGGCCAACGTTGCCGAGATGGCTGATGCCGTCATACTTGCTGTGAAGATATCACTAAGTATGTTGTGAAGGGATATAGATAGGGTCGTTTTGGATGTAAAAGCGCGAATAGATCGAAAATGATCGCGCGTTGTCATGCATCTTCCCATGAGGATGGCGGGTTTTAATGATGAGGGAATGAGTGAAATGTTTGAGTATATGTTAAATATGTAATTATGAATTCAAACCGCAATGATCTCCAAAACGGAATTTCTTCATGTTGCAGTGCCGAAGGTAGGGCGTATTTTCCAGGCAACGATCATATGGGGGCGTGCATAGGCACGACAGGAACGGCACATGGGGAATGCTCACGTATCGAATGCCGGTTTGCGCGCGATCTATTCAACGCGGATTGAGCTATTTGACGCTGGCGTGGTGCGTGCGAACTTGCCTCGAACCGTGACGGTGCTGGAAGCGACGATGTGGCGGCTGTTCGATATCATCACAGCCGTCGTGATCCTGGGTTTTATGCTGCCATTTATGACTGCGCTTGCCGCGGCGATCTATCTCGTCGATCCAGGGCCGATACTGTATCGGCATCGTCGCATTGGCCATCAAGGACGGTATTTCCACTGCCTGAAATTTCGAACCATGCGTGTCGATAGTGACGCCGTGCTTGAGGTTCATCTGCGTTCGTCGGTAATGGCAAAAATGGAATGGGAAGCGACACGCAAATTGCGGAATGATCCAAGAGTTACACGTCTCGGTGCGGTGCTGCGCAAGTTGAGCCTCGATGAGTTTCCGCAACTCATCAATGTTATTCGTGGTGAAATGAGCATTGTCGGCCCACGACCCATCGTTGAGCAGGAAGTACAGAAATACGGGGCTTGCTTCGAGCACTATTGCCGTGTCCGCCCGAGCCTGACCGGCGTCTGGCAGACGAGCGGCAGAAGCGATGAATCTTACGATCGCCGCATCACGATGGATGTTTCTTATGTCATGCGTAAAAGTGTGCTGTTCGACGTCTGGCTTCTTGCCAAGACGGTGCCGGTGGTGCTGCTTTCCAAGGGAGCCTACTGATTGAGCAGGCAGGCCCTAACCCACCCGCAGCAGGTTTCTCGATCGGCGACGCGTAATGAGCGCTGTAGATTTTCCATGCGCTGGATTTAACTCTACAGGCGGTATAGCGCAGCGCTGATTCCCTCTGCATATGTCTGATGATCAGGCAGTCTCTTGCGCCGTCGCTGTCTCAAAAAGTGGCAGTGTCTCTTCTTGCGCAGGCCGATCGAAATTCGATACCGTGACACCAACAAGACGTATGCCCTTCTCCGTCGGCAGGAGCGAACGGACTAATTCGAGGCTTGTTCTGCGCAGGATTTCCTGACCGCTTATGGCGGAAGTGCTTGTCCGGCTGCGGGTAACGATCTGAAAGTCGGAATACTTGACCTTGAGCGTTACCGTGCGTCCGAAAGCTTGCGCCCTCTCGCACCATGCCCAGACGTCATCCGCCTGGCCGATCACTCCGGTTTCTATTTCGGTGTCGAGCAGGAGATCGCGATCGAAAGTGGTTTCGGAGCCTGAGGACTTGCGCTCTCGGTCCGGGTTGACGGGGCGCTCATCGATACCCCGGGCGATGCGGAAATACCATTTGGCGGAACTGCCGAAATGTCGTTGCAGGAAATCCATTGACTTTGCGCGCAAGTCTGCGCCGGTTTCGATGCCCAGTTTCTGCATCTTTGCGGCGGTAACCGGGCCGACGCCATGGAATCGCTTTACCGGCAGCGTTTCCACCCATTCTGCGCCCATTTCCGGCGTGACCGCAAATTGTCCGTTGGGCTTGCGCTGGTCGGAGGCGAGCTTGGCGAGGAACTTGTTGTAGGAAATGCCGGCCGAAGCGGTCAGTCCGGTTTCTTCCAGAATGCGGCCCCGGATTTCTTTCGCCGTTTTCCAGGCTGTGGGAAGCCCGCGTCGGTTGGCTGTGACGTCGAGATAGGCTTCGTCAAGCGAGAGTGGTTGAACAAGATCGGTATAGTTGGCGAAAACCGCATGGATCTGCCGCGACACCGCCTTGTAAACATCGAATCGGGGCGGGACGAATATGAGTTCCGGGCAGCGCCGCAAGGCTGTGACGGAAGGCAGCGCAGAGCGGACGCCGAACTTACGCGCTTCGTAGCTGGCGGCTGCCACCACACCTCTGGCTGCGCCGTGGCCGACGGCAACCGGCTTGCCTCTGAGCGACGGATCATCCCGCTGTTCGACCGACGCAAAAAAGGCGTCCATATCGATGTGGATGATCTTTCTCTGTGATGCATCGGCCATGGATCATGTTTAGCATTATTGGAACAAATATGGAACATTCTTTCTGCGCCGCTTGGTGGGCCAAGTTGGAAAATCGCATCCCCGGCATCTTCGGATGCATGATACTATCCAGCCCTACGATAGGCGCAGGTTTGCCATGAGCATAACGATCACAGCGTTCGAAGATTCTCCCGACCGTGGGCGGGGCCTCGCCCGCGACATGCGTGTTCGCTGGGCCTTGGAGGAATTGGGGCTGGCTTATGATGTGCGGCCGCTTTCCTTCGAGGAGATGAAGCGGCCGGACTATCTGGCGCTCCAGCCTTTCGGACAGATCCCGAGTTATGTGGACGACGGTCTTGTACTGTTCGAATCGGGCGCGATCGTACTGCATCTGGCGCAGAATCGGCCGGGCCTGTTCCCCGTCGATCCGAATGCGCGGGCGCGGGCTGTCGCCTGGATGTTTGCGGCGCTCAACACGGTGGAGCCTCCCGTCTTCGAATGGTGGCCATGGTGCTCGAACGCGAAAAGCCATGGCATGCAGATAGGCTGCCCATGTTGGAGGGGCGTGTACATGATCGGTTGCAACAGCTGTCGGCGTGGCTGGGGGAGAGTGAATGGCTTGAAGGCGCATTCAGTGCTGCAGACCTGCTGATGGTGACTGTGTTAAGCCGGCTGGGCAATTCGCACCTCCTGGCGGAATGGGCCAATCTCACGGCATATGTTTCCCGCGGTGTGGCGCGGCCCGCTTATCGGCGCGCCTTTGCCGACCAGCTTGCCGTGTTCGAAGCGGCCTCGGCCCGAAAAAGGAGTTGAGCCTCGGCGTCCGTTCCCGCGAAATTCCGTCTAAATTAGGGCTATGCAGGTCCTCGCGCATCCTTTGGAAAATATTTCCCGACGCTGGCGGTTCGGTTGCGATTTGTTGACGAAGTCAGGTTAATGCAATGGGTTCAAGGGCAATGTCTCGGGACGCCAGGTAGGGATCGCGCATGCTTAACGGCCAGAAACTAGCGGGCCACCGCGGGGTGATCGCGGTCGTCGGTCTTCTCGGACTGACGCTGGGCGGCTCTGCGGCATTGTTTCTTACCTCGCAGTCGATGGATCGGATTGCCGCCAATCGGCAGCAGCAGCAGGTCGAAAAGACGGTTTCGCGTACCCTGTCCGGGGCAGCTGCGCAGGCTTCGGCGATCAGCGCGCGTCTGGAGCCGGCTCGCCAGATCGCCACCCTAGGTCCCGACGAGGCCGGTGCCTGGCTGGACAACGAGCTGGGCCGCCCGACCGTATCGACGGAAACCAACAAGGCCGTCGCCATCGTGACGCGTTCGGGCGCGATCTACGGCTACACCAAGGGCGGACGTGCGGATGCCGACGATCTCGAACAGATGCAGGGCGCCGCAAATAGTCTTGTCGGTGCTCTGCGCGAAGAACGAGCCGCAGGTTCGAAAAAAGCCGATAGCGAGCCGAAGAGCAGGGCGGAAATCGCTGCTGTGCGCGGTGAGCCTGTCGTCGTTGCGGTATCACCGCTTCCGGCTTCGGGAGAGCCGCTCGCACTCGTCACCGTCACTTATCTCGATGACGCCCTGTTGAATCGCTGGGCCAGTACCTTGATGCTGGATGGCTTTACGGCGCTGAGTCCCCGTGCTGCCGTGCCGACCGGCATGCGCAGCGTCGGCCTTTCGGCTGCGGACGGCACCTCGCTGGGACGCCTTGCGTGGCATCCTGCAAAGCCCGGGGAAGCCATCCGCAAATATGTCATTCCCGCAACCCTGGCGATTGGTGCGGCGGTGCTTTGCCTGTTCCTGATGATTGCCCAGCGCGCCAGCAATCTTCGCGACGAAGCGGAATCGAATTCGAAGCGGGCACGCTATCTGGAGCTTTTCGACCCGATCACCGACCTGGTGAACCGCGCGACGTTCATCCGGCAGCTCGACCAGATCGCCGGTTCCCAGGCCTGCCAGTTGATCCTGCTCGATATCGACGATTTCAGTGCGATCAACGAGGAACTGGGGCACCGCGTCGGGGATGAGATCATTCGTGATTTCGGCAGGCAGCTTGTCAAGGAATTCCAGGGCTCCCAGTGCCTGGTTTCGCGTCTGGACGGAGATGAGTTCGCGGTTCTGGTGGTGGGCAGTTCCGACGTTTTCGAACTCGGCCCCCGTTCGACCGGGATCGTCGTCAGCCGCAGCGGCCGGGAGGGTGCGACACTGTCGGTGACGATCTCCGCCGGTATCACCGCCGCGCCCGAACATGGGCATACCGCCAGCGAACTAATGCGCCATGCGGATATCGCCTTGGGCGCCGCCAAGGCGGCGGGCACGGCGCGGCATGTGGTCTACGATCCCGCCCTCGGAGAAGCTTTCAAGAGCCGCAAGGGCCTTGAGGCGCGGATGAAGAAGGCGATCGAGGACGAGGGGTTCGAGCTGTTCTACCAGCCGATCATCAACCTCGGCACGATGAAGCCCGCAGGGGTCGAAGCACTGCTCCGCCTGAAGCGCGGGGCCAAGGATACGCCGGCGGTGTTCGTGCCCGTCATCGAAAAGCTGGGCCTTATGCCCCAGCTTGGCGCCTGGATTATCCAGCAGGCTTTTCGCGACAGTCGGCGCTGGCCGGATCTGCGCACCTCGATCAACCTTTCGCCGCTCCAGCTGGAAAATCCGGCGCTGCTCGACCAGATCGACTTCAACCGTGCGCGTTTCGAGGTTGCGCCCAAGTCGATCGGCTTCGAGATTACCGAAGGCGTCCTGCTCAACAAGTCGCCGACGGTTCACGCCAACCTTCAGGGCCTGCGCGACCGGGGTTACATTCTGGCGCTGGATGATTTCGGGACCGGATATTCGTCCCTGAGCTATCTTTCGGAGTTCGAAATCCACCGTCTGAAGCTGGATCAGAGCTTCGTGCGCGGGGGACGCCTGATCGAGAAGCGCAGCGCGACGCTGGTGCAGGGGGTGATCGACATCTGCCACAAGCTGAACATCGACGTGGTGGCTGAAGGTATCGAGGAAATTGCTGAAGCGGCCACCTTGCGCAAATGGGGATGCGATTTCGCCCAAGGCTATCAGTTCGGGAAACCGGCACCGGCCAGGATCGCCGCGCAGAACCTTGTCACTCTCCAGAACAATGTTGCGGCCATCGTCGATTACCGCACGGGTGAGCCGGTTCTGGGCGCAGTATAAAGGTCCATCCCGGAGGAGTCCTACCCCTCCGGGAAACGTCAAGGCCTAGTCGCCGCAGGCATTCATCGGGATGGAAACGTAGTCCAGCTTCACGTCGGAAATCGCGAGCGAAAGCGGTCCGGTTGCGGAAATCACCAGCGGCGCGGTGAGGGTATGCATGTCGGCGCCGCGACCGGCGAAGCATTGCAGCGGGATCGCGAAACGCGACCAGGTTCCCGGAGTGGCCTTGGCGAGCGTGGCCGTGAGGGGGACGCCAGTGACCTTGCCGCCGCTTTCCACGCCAAGGGTCACCGGTCCCGTCGGCTGGCCGTCGATCCGATACTCGATCACCAGGCTGATTTCGCCGTTGCTTTCGCGGGAGAGGTCGATCGGTCGGGGCGCGACTATGGCGACGCGGCCGGTCGCATTACCGGTCCAGGTGAAGAGGCGGGCATCTTCCTGCGCGCGGCGGTCGATGCCGCTCTGCTTCACCAGTTCGGTATCGATCTGCCATCCCGGCGGGGTGCGGCCGGTGCCGTAGAATACGCCGGGCGTCGCCTCCGCCATGCCTGCGGGGCGCGCCTCGTCGAGCTTCGCGACTTTCCCGGGCTGGGCATAAGAAAGCCCGTAGCCGTACGGAAACAGTGGATCGTAGTTCGGATCGCGGCGGTTCAGCACATATTGGTCGGGCCGTTTGGGCCATGAGAAGCCGAGCTTGCCCTTGAAGTCGTGATCGACCGTGCCATCCGGTTTGGAGAACAGCACGTCGGCTACCCCGCCGCCCTCGCTGCCAGGCAGGAATGCCGCGACGAAGGCGTCCGAGGCGTTCAGTTCGGCATTGACCCAGAGCGGACGGCCGGAGAGGAACACGGCGACCACCGGAATGCCCGCCGCTTTCAGGCGCTTCAGCATCGCCAGATCGGGCTTGTCGCCGGGACTGTATTCCAGATTGGGGATGTCGCCCTTGAACTCGGCATAAGGCGTTTCCCCGAAGACGACGATAGCGGCGTCGGGTTTCTTCGCGAATGTGCCGTCCGGTGCGTAAGTGGCGGTGCCTCCGGCGGCTTGCACCGTGTCTTCGATGCCCTTCCAGATCGAGGTGGCATTGGGAAAGGCGGAGTTGGGCAGGTCGGCGCCCTGCCAGGTGATCGACCAGCCGCCCGCCTGCTGGCTCACGCTGTCGGCGGCCTTGCCCGCGACGAGAATCTCGGCGTTCGGCTTCAGCGGCAACACGCCTTCGTTCTTCAGGAGCACCAGCGATTCCCGTACGGCCTGCCGGGCGATCACCTTGCTGGCGGGGCTGGAAATCAGCTCGAACTTGCCCGCCACCGCGCGGCTCGACGGGCGGCCTCGGTCGAACGTGCCGGCGCGGACTTTCACGCGCAGGATGCGGCGCACGGCATCGTCGAGACGGGCCATCGGAATCGTGCCGTCCTTCACCTCGCGCAGGGTGTTTTCGTAGAGCTGCTTCCAGCCCGGCCCCGAATACATGAACATGTCGAGCCCGGCGTTGATCGCCTGCGGGCAGTCCTCGTTGGTGCAGCCCTTGACCTGGCCGTGGCTGTTCCAGTCGCCGACCACGAATCCGTCGAAGCCCATGCGCTCCTTCAATACCCCGGTCAGCAGCGATTTGTTACCGCTCATCTTCTCGCCGTTCCAGCTGGAGAAGCTGGCCATGACCGATTGGGTGCCGGCCTCGATGGCAGCGGGGTAGCCGCCGAGATGGACATCGCGCAGAACCTGTTCCGAAACCTGCGTGTCGCCCTGGTCGCGCCCGCCGGTGCCGCCGTCGCCCAGGAAGTGCTTGGTGGTGGCGATCAGGTGATCGGGGGCGAGGAACGTCTTCGTGCCGACTTTGCCCTGCACGCCTTCGATCATGGCCCCGGCATAGTCGGCGGCGATTTCCGGCTCCTCGCCGTAGCTTTCGTAAGTGCGGCCCCAGCGATCGTCCTGGACCACGGCCAGAGTCGGCGCGAATGTCCAGTCGAGTCCTGCGGCGGCGGTTTCCAGCGCGGTCACTTCGCCGATCTTGCGAATGAGATCCCGGTCGCGCGCGGCGCCCAGGCCGATGTTGTGGGGAAAGAGCGTGGCACCCACGATGTTGTTGTTGCCATGGACCGAGTCCGTGCCCCAGATGATCGGGATCTTCGGGCGACCGTCGCTGCGGGTCATCCAGGCGTCGTAGAACGCGTCCGCAAGCTTCAGCCACTTGGCGGGCGGGGCATATTCGTCGTCATAGGGGCCGCTGTTGCCGCCGTTGAGGACAGAGCCGATCTTGTAAGTCAGCACGTCGGCGGGCTTGATCGAGCCGATGTCCACCTGGATCAGCTGGCCGACCTTGTCCTCCACGGACATTGCCCGCATCAGGCTGTCCACCCGCTGCTCGACTTTCGGATCGCGCTGTGGCTGGGCGTTAACCTTGGGCCAGATCGCGGGATTGGCGACCGGGGAGGGCGCTGCCGATTGCGCCCCGGCCGTACCGGCGAGCGCCAGCGCAAGGATGGTCAGGGAAGCGGACGGGAAGGGGCGCATCGGTGGGTCTCCTGTGGAGCGCAAGTGGCGGTCAGGGCTTTGCGGTCATCCGGTCGAGCCGGGCGGAGCCTTCCAGTGCGGCGTCACCGGCGAAATGGCCGACGCGCAGCGGATAGGCGCCGGCATCGACGATCCAGCCCGGCACTGTGTTGTCGAAGCGGGCGATGACGCGCGGATCGACGGTGAGCGCGACATGGCGAGTCTCACCGGGGTGGAGCCGGACTTTCTCGAACCCGGCGAGGCGATAGGCCTTGGTGCCTGCCGCGCTCTTCGCCTCGACATAGAGCTGGGGCACATCGGCGCCCGCGCGCTTGCCGCTGTTGGTGACGTCGAACTCGACGGTCAGCCTGGCGCCGTCCGAAACCTTGAGGTTGGCATAGCGGAAGCTGGTATAGGTGAGGCCGTAGCCAAAGGGGAACAGCGGCTTTTGGTTCCGAGCGGCGTACCAGCGATAGCCGACGTCGGCTCCCTCCGGGTATTCCACAGTGAAGGGGGCGACGCCGCCGCTCATGCCGTAGACGGTCTTGTCGCCTGCATCCCGGCGCGTCTCGGCGGCGTGGAGTTCGGCAAGGCCGAGCGGCTCGGGGCGCGGCGCCTGCTTGACGGCGACGGGGAAAGTGATCGGCAGGCGGCCCGAGGGATCGACATCGCCGAACAGGATATTGGCAATCGCCTCGCCGCCGCGCTGGCCGGGATACCAGGCTTGCAGGATCGCGGGCACGCGGCTCACCCAAGGCATCAGCACCGGCCCGCCAGCCTCGACGACGACCAGGGTTTTCTTGTTGGCGCCCGCGACGGCATCGATCAGCGCGTCCTGGTTTTCGGGCAGGGCCATGCTTTCGGGATCCTGCGCTTCGGTGCGCCAGGCCCAGGCGAAGACCACGGCCATGTCGGCGCCCTTTGCGGCCGCGGCGGCGGCCTTGGGATCGCTGCCGTCCACGTACGTCACGCTGGCACCCGGTGCGAGGGCCTGGATCGCCTTGAGAGGCGAGGAAGCATGCCACGTGATCCGCGCGAAGGAGGCAGCGGCGCCCTTGGTCAGTGGAATTTCGACCGGCGCGCCGCCGACCGAACGGACCTGCGACGAGCCGCCGCCGGAAAGCACGCCCACGTCGGCATGCGCGCCGATTAGCACGATCTTCTTCGCGCTCTTGGCCAGCGGCAGCAGGTTGCCTTCGTTCTTGAGCAGGACGATGCCTTCTTCCGCCGCACGCTGGGCGACTTCGGCGTGCCTGGCATAGTCGATCGGCTGCGCGCTTTCGGGGACGGGGTTGTCCATGAGGCCGCTATCGATCACGCCGAAGAGGATGCGGCGGACCATGTCGTCGAGCCGGGACATCGGTATGCGCCCGGCCTTGACGGCTTCTGCGAACTTCGTGTCGAAGAACATCCGGTCATCCAGTTCCTGCCCGGAATCCTGGTCGAGACCGTTGATGGCGGCCTTCTCGGTCGAGTGGACCGCGCCCCAGTCGGACATGACCCACCCCTTGTAGGCCCAGTCCTGCTTCAGGACCTTGTTCAGCAGCCAGTCGTTCTCGCAGGCGTAGTCGCCGTTGACCTTGTTGTAGGCGCACATGACGGAAGCGGGCTGGCCTGCCTCGATGCCGAGCTGGAAGGCAAGCAGGTCGCTCTCGCGCAGCTGTGCCGTGCCGATCCTGGCATCGAGCACGGTGCGGCCGGTTTCCTGGGAATTGAGCGCGAAATGCTTGATGGTGGAGACGATGTGGTTGCTCTGCACGCCCTTGATGTGCTCGCCGACCATGACACCGGCCAGCAGCGGGTCTTCGCCGAGATATTCGAAATTGCGCCCGTTCCAGGGATCGCGGGTAAGGTTGACGCCGCCCGCGAGCAGCACGTTGAACGTCTTGGCGCGCGCTTCGGCGCCGATCATCGCGCCGCCTTCGAAGGCGAGCCTGGGGTTGAAGGTGGCGGCGGTGGCGATGCTGGCGGGAAGCGCGGTGGCGACGTCGCCCTTGCGCTGCTCGATCTGGTTGGCGACGCCGAGGCTGGCGTCGCTCTCGCGCAAGGTGGGGATGCCGAGGCGCGGGATGCCGGGGATGTGCCCTGCCGAGGGGATCATCGCGATCGGCGGCACCGGCTTGGCCAGCGGAGGGAAGTAGCCGTGGACGAACTGGAGCTTCTCTTCCAGCGTCATGGCCTTGACCAGTGCATCCGCGCGCGCCTCTGCCGACTGGCTTGCCTGGGTCTTGGCAGTCTGCTGCGCCAGGACAGGCGCGGTCATGCTGCTGCCGAGCGTCAGCGCGGCAAGCAGGGCGGCAATTTTCTTCGTCATCTGGAAACCTTGTCGAGCGGGGGGGCGAAACGGGCGTGATAGTGATCGAGCAGCGCGCGGTGGTCGGGCAGGGCGCCGCGCGCACCGGCATGGGCGGCGCGGACGCGGGCGAAGACATCGCGGGCTTCCTGCGCGCCGGGATAGCGCTGGATTCCCGCGGCCAGTCGGGTTTCGAAACCCATGCCATAGAGGATGTAGTGGTAGCTGGGCGGCAGGAACGTCTCCAGATCGACCACGAAGTCGAACCGCGAGGGCGGGCGGTGGCGCCACTGGGCCAGCATGTCCTGCAAGGCTTCGGGTATCGAGGCCGGATCGGTATTGTCGCGCCAATAGGCGGTGTCGGTGCGGCGGGTGATGCAGTAGTGGAGCTTGAGGAAGTGGACGATGCGTTCGAAGCGCGCGGCCATAAGCCGGTTGAAGCTGCGCGCGGCGGCTTGGCGGGCGCTGCGCTCGCCGGGTACGAGGAACTCCCCGATCATCTTGAGTGCGGCTTCGATCAGCATGATGCCGGTCGATTCCAGCGGCTCGAAGAACCCGGCGGAAAGGCCCACCGCGACGCAGTTGCCGATCCACTGGGTCTGGCGGTAGCCGGTTTCGAAACGCAGCTGGCGCGGGGTCAGGCTGCCGCCTTCATCGCCCAGATAGCGGCGCAGGGTCGCTTCCGCCTCGTCGTCCGAGCAATGGCTGCTGGAATAGACATAGCCCACGCCGCGGCGCTCGGTGAGGCCGATGTCCCAGGTCCAGCCTGCGTCATGCGCGGTTGCCAGCGTATAGGGGCGAACCGGGGCGCCGGGCCGAGCGTAAGGGACCTGCATGGCCAGGGCGCGGTCGTTGAACAGGCTTTCCGAGCAGGAGGTGAAGTCTGCGCCCAGAGTCTGGCCGATCAACAGGGCGCGGAAGCCCGAGCAATCCAGGAAGAAATCGCCCTCCACGCGGCGACCGTCCGCCAGCACGAGTGCGGCAATATCGCCGTCCTCGGCCTGTTCGACTTGCGCGACCAGGCCTTCGATCCGCGTTACCCCGGCAGCGACCGAGATGTCGCGCAGATAGTCCGCAAAGCGGGCCGCGTCGAAGTGATAGGCATAGTTCATCGGGCCGGAGAAATCGGGGTCTTCCACCCGTTTCGGCGCGCGCCCTGCGCGGATGACCTGTTCCTGCACGGTGACCGCGTCGGCCCAGGGCAGGCGTGCCGCGCTGTCCTCAGCGATCCAGTGCGGCAGGAGCGCTTCGTCCTCGCCGCCGATGGGCAGGTTGAAGGGGTGGAAATAGCTGTCGCTGCCGGTGGCCCAGCCGTTGAACAGCACGCCTTGCTTGAAGGTGGCGTCGGCCCGGACCAGAAATTCCGCCTCGCTGATCCCGAGGCCCGCCAGCGTGGTGCGGATCGTCGGAAACGTTCCTTCCCCCACGCCGATGATGCCGATCTCGCTGGATTCGACCAGCGAGATGTCGCGCATCTTCAGCGTGCGGGAAAGGTAGGCGGCGGCCAGCCATCCGGCCGTGCCGCCGCCCAGGATGACGACGCGACCGGAGGAGGGGTAGTCGGTCGTCATGTTCTTTCCTTTCAGCCGGTTAGAAGCTCGCGCGGGCGCGGACGCCCCAGGTGCGAGGGGGCTGGAGGTTCGAGAGGAATACCGGATCGTAGCGCGGCGCGCCGAAGGCACCGGCACCGGTACGGATATGTCCGTTCTCGATGTTCTGGACGAAGGCCTCGACCGAATACTTGCCGTCGGCGGGCTCGAAGCGGATCGAGGCGTCGGAGCGGAAGTAGGCCTTCTGCTTGTCCCACGAGGTGCCGTTGGTGCCGCGATCGGGCATGTTTTCGGCCGGATCGTTGGCATTCACGAAGGGATTGGCGTCGCCGTTGAAGTAGCTCAGCCAGCTGCGGGTCTCGTAGTGGGTGGTGAAGCGCGGGGTGATGCGCGCGCCGCTTGCCAGCTCGAAGTCGTGCTCGTAGCTCAGCGTCGCCGAGAAGCGCGGCGCATGAGCCAGCTCGTTGCCCTTGAGCTGTACGATCGAGGAAGCCTTGCCGCCATCGTAGAGACGGCCATCGACGCTTTCGAGATCGTCCAGCTTGGTCTTCTGCACGGTGGCCGAAAGGTTCAGGCGGTCGTGGGGCGTGAAGGTGGCATTGAGTTCGCCTTCCAGACCGTAAGCCTTCGCGCCCTTGGCGTTCTGGGTCACGATCTGGCTGCGTACCACGTTGCCTTCATCGTCGCGGAAGGTGACGGCCTGGTTGACCTGATATCCCTTGAAGTCGGAATAGTAGGCCGCCAGGTTGAGCGTCACCGCGCGGTCGAGCAGACGGGTCTTGAGGCCGACTTCGTAGTTGGTCAGCGTCTCGGGATCGGTCAGCCCGGCATTGTCCTGGATATTGCCCGACTTGAAGCCGGTGGAAATGCTGGCATAGCCCAGCGTGTCCTCAGCCAGGTCGGCATCGACGCGGGCGAGGTAGGTCAGCTTGTCCCACTTGCCCTTCACGTCGTTGTTCGAAATCGAGAAGCCGGGCAGCAGGGCCACCAGTTCCTGGGCCGTGGCGTTCGGGTATGCCCCGAAGATGCCGCCGGTGCAGGCGCCGCCGGGTGCCTTGTCGGCATCGGTGCAGCCTTCGCCCGAGAACGTCACGTTGCGGCCGCCGATGTCCTCCTTCTTGTCCGAGGTATAGCGCAGGCCACCGGTGAAGCGAAGCCAGTCCGACGCATGCCAGACGGCCTGGCCGAACACGGCTCGGCTGTCGATCTGGCGGTTGGCCTGGATGAAGCTGCCCGCCCAGCTGAAGGTACCGTCGCGGTAGCCGTTGCGCTGGTCGATATCGAAGCGGATCTTGTTCTTCTCGTGGCTGTAATAGGCGCCGAGGATCCAGTCGATATCGTTCTCGCCGGTGGACTTGAGCTGGAGTTCGTGGCTCTGGAAGTCATAGCGCGAGGAGAGCGTGGCGTTCTCGTTGAAGGCGCCGAGCGGCAGGTCGTTGCCGTCCGCATCGACCTGGCCGGTCGGGGGCAGGGCGCCCGCGTCGGCATCGGTGCGAGTGCTGCCGCCGATCCGCGACCAGCCCGCGATGTAGCTGAGCTGTACGCCATCGGTGATGTCGTAGTTCATCGTGCTGCGCACGGCGACCGAGTAGCGGTCGGTTTCCGGTGCCGTATCGCTGAGCGTGGACCAGCGCTTGGTGCCCGCGCGCGGGGTCTGGAGCAGGCCGATCACCGGTGCGCCGTTGTCCAGGAAGCCTTCGCCCGAGAGGTTCCAGCTGAACTTGTCGCTGGGCTGCCAGAGCATCGAGACGCGGCCCGATTGCTGGTCGGCGGCGTAGTACTTCTTGCCCGACGTGACGAAGGCCGACTTGTTGATACCGACGATGTCCGGCGCGGGCTGATAGTCGGCATAGCCGTCATGCCGGTCGCTGACGAAGGCGACGCGGAAGGCCAGGGCGTCGGTGACGGGAATGTTGATCGCGCCGCGCACGCCGAGACGGTCGTAATTGCCGCCGACCACTTCGACATTGCCCGAGAATTCGCCGAGTTTCGGCTTGGCCGAGATCAGGCTGAGTGCGCCGACAGTGGCGTTGCGGCCGAACAGCGTGCCCTGCGGGCCGCGCAGCACTTCGACGCGCTCCATGTCGTACATCAGCACCGAAGCGCCTTGCGAGCGCGGCGAGTAGACGCCGTCGATGTAGATGGCGACTTCAGGGTCGGCCACTTCGGTATAGGCGCTGTCGTTGCCGATGCCGCGCAGGGTCAGCAGCACGGCCGACTGGTCACCCTGCTGGTTGAACTGCAGCGAGGGAACGAAGCGCGCCAGATCGGTGACGTCTTTCACGCCGTTCTTGGTCAGGGTTTCCTGGCTGAACGCAGAGATCGCGATAGGCGTCGATTGCAGCGTGGTTTCGCGGCGCGTGGCGGTGACGATGATGTCCCCGCTGGACGCGGTGGGCGCGCTCTGCTGCGCCGGTGCGGCTGCATCCTGAGCGTGCGCTGTTGCGGAAACGGAAAACAGGCAAGCCGCGAGCGCGGTGCTCGCGACGAGATCGTGCCTCGTCATTTCATCCTCCCAGATGTGTTTGTACTTGTGAGGCTCCATTGGCCGATGTCTGACATCGATGTCAACATCAATTTGACATCGATGTCAGACATCGGCCAATGGGGTGATCGGAAGATGGTCCCCGTGCGTGGCGGGTCGTGCGGGACCAATCGATTGCCTTCGCCGTTCGGGTGCCATAGATGTCCACGATGTCGCTTTCCCCTTCGATCAGCAGGTCCCCGGAGACACGGGAGTCGGTGACCCGACGCCTGTTCTGGCTGTCGATCGGGGTGTTCTTCATCGGTGGGTTCCTGAGCGCGTCCGTCGGTCTGCTGGTGCCTCAGCTCAAGTCGGTCCTGGTGCTGGACTACAAGGGCGCCTTGCTCGTCCAACTGGCTTTCCACTCCAGTTATCTGCTCTTTGCACTGCCCGCCGCGCTTTCGGTCGTTCGAATCGGTTACATGCGCGCTATTGCGACCGGGTTGACGATCATGGCCGCGGGTTGCCTGGCACTCGCACTGGCGCAAGGCATGCGCGAATTCCTGCTGGTGCTGGCCGCGCTGTTGCTGCTTTCGGGAGGGCAGACGATCCTTCAGATCGCCGCCAACACGGTGGTCACCGTCTTCGGACCATCGCGCCGGTCCGCTTTCCGGCTCAACCTGCTGCAGGGGTTCAATTCGCTGGGCACTGTGCTCGGCCCGCTGCTGAGCGCGCCGTTCCTGCTACAGGACATCGCGCCCGGCGCACGCGCGGATGTGGCGGCTTCAGCACCTTTCATCGTAATCGGTGCCGTCCTGGCGATGCTGGCGACGCTCTATGCCGCGCACCGGCAGCTTCTGGCGGGATCGCCGTCGGGAACGGGTAATTACCTGCCGAGGGACTGGAGACGGCAGATAGTCGCCGTGCTGGCCGAGCGCAGGTTGCTCTGGGGAGCGCTGGCGATCTTTCTCTATGTCGGCGCGGAAGTGACGATCGGTACGCTGATGACCAATGTCCTGATGTTGCCGAGCAGGCTGGGACTGGAACCTGTCAGCGCGGGACGGCTGGTCAGCCTCTATTGGGCAGGTGCGATGGTGGGGCGGTTCGTGGGGGCCTGGCTCATGACGCGGATCGCCGAGACGCGGTTGCTGTTCTGCGCGGCGCTGGCGGCGATCGGGCTGACCGTGGCAGCGGTTGTCGTGTCCGGCGTGATCGGGGCGGGCATGCTTATCGCGGTCGGTCTCTGCAACGCGATCATGTATCCGACGATTTATGCCCTGGCGATGCCTGAAGACAGCAGCAAGGCGCCGCTGGCGTCGATGTGGCTTTGCATGGCGGTCGTCGGCGGCGCGGTCGTGCCGATCCTGACTGGCGCCGCCGCCGATGCCGTCGGTCTGCTCAAGGCGCTTCTGCTTCCGGCGGCATGCTACGTCGGGATTGCGCTGTTCGCACGCCATTGCATGGGAATGAGGGAGCCGCAATCTTGAGCATCGTCACGATCAAGGACGTTGCCGCGCGGGCTGGCGTTTCCCCCAAGACCGTTTCGCGCGTCATAAACGGCGAAGCGCATGTGCGGCCGGAAGTGCGGGAATTGGTGCAGAAGGTGGTGGCCGAACTGGATTATCGCCCCAATGCCTTTGCCCGTAGCCTCTCCAGCACGCGCTCCTACCTGCTTGGGCTTTTCATCGACGATCCCGTTTCGGGCTATGCCGCCGATGTCCAGCACGGGGCGCTGATCGGCTGCCGCGAGCGTAGTTATCACCTTGTCGTCGAGCCGGTGGATCTGGCGGCCCCGGGCTGGGAAAATCAGGTGCGCGGCAGCATCTCGGCGCTGCGGCTGGACGGTGCCATCGTCGCCCCACCGATCTGTGACGAAGCGGCATTGATGGCCGTATTCGCGGAGGCAGGGCTGCCTACCGTGCTGGTCGCGCCGAGCGTGGCCCCACCCACATCCGGCACCGTGCGCATGGACGATCGGCTCGCGGCGCAGGAAATGACAGAATACTTGCTCGGGCTTGGCCATCGCCGCATCGGCTTCGTCCAGGGGCCGATCCGCCACAGCGCCTCGGCACGGCGCGAGGAAGGTTTTCGCCGGGCCATGGAGAAGGCGGCGGTGGCTGTGGACGAAGCCTGCGTAGTGCGCGGCGATTTCAGTTCGCGGACGGGGATGGAACTTGGGGAGAAGCTGCTCGCCTTGCCGGATCGCCCCACCGCGATCTTCGCCTCGAACGACGATATGGCCCTCGGGGTGCTGATCACCGCGATGAAGCATGGCATCGCCGTGCCGGAAAAGCTGTCCGTCTGCGGTTTCGACGATGCACCCTCTTCGCGCGCGGCTTGGCCGCAAGTCACCACCGTTCGCCAGCCCAAGGCCGAAATGGCGGCGGCGGCTGTCGATATCTTGGTGAACCCGCAATTCAGGCGAAAGGCGGGGGGCGAGGGCTCTCATTTGATGTTGCCGCATGAACTCGTTCTGCGCGGCAGCACGGGGCCGATCTGACTGGCGGGGATGTTTGGCGCCGGTGCGCTTCGAGTTTCAGCGCCGTTCGGAATGTTCAGGCCACCGGATGGGAGAGGTCGCCAACGCGTCTGGTTCCGAATGTGGGCGGGAGGCTTGAAGGCCATTTTCCAGAAAGCGGCGAAATATGCGCTGCGCCGGCAAATCGTAGAACTTGGTTGCCAGCAAGGCGATGATCAGAATGGCCGGCAGCGTAAGATAGGCCTCGAATCCGGCTTCTCCCTTGCCGGCTAACTTCTCTGAGACGCCTGAATAAAGCGCCAGAAGCGGTACATGGAGGCCGTACAGAGGATAGGAAATGGCGCCAAGGAGGCTGGCGCCGGGCAGAACCTTCTGGTGCCCTGCCGAAACGGCCAGCACCAGCGCTAGCGGCAGGACGAGGATGGTCATGGGTAATGACCACCGGATCGAATGCAGCGGCATGACCAGAGCGACCACGATCAGCGCGAGCGACATGAAAGCGGCGCTTTGGCCAAGATAAGGCAATCGGCCGCGCATTGCGTGGATCAGCAGTCCAATCAGGAACCCGTAAGACACCCGGGCAAGTCCGCCTGACATTGTCGGGATGCTCCAGCCCAGATCCATTGTGTCGTGCCGGATCGCCAATGTGATCAGCATGGCCATCGCCGCGATGGCAAGGACGATCAGTACTGGACGTGTCAGGCGCACCAGCAAACCGGCCCAGACGACGTTGATGATCACTTCGAAAAATAGCGACCAGAGCGGACCGTTGACAGGGAAGGCTTCCCAGGCCGTGGCCTGACCGCTCCACCATTTCGGCAACAGCATCACGTTGAGCGCGGCGCTGGCGAGTATTTCGGTCAGGCTGTCCGAGCGGTTCGGTGCGACCAGCCAGCGGGCGAGGGCGTAAGCGGTTCCCAAGGTGGCGCCCAGGATCACGATCGGCATCATTCGCGCCAGGCGACGGCTTGCGAATTCTCGAAAGGTCATGCCGTTATCGAGGCGTTTCCCATAGGCGGCAGCAATGACAAACCCGCTCAATATGAAGAAGAAATCGACGGCGAGATAGCCGTGGGGGGCCAGGTTCGGCGCCCCGGTCCGTGTTCCGATATGGAAGACGAGCACCATGAGCGCGGCTATGCCTCTCAATTCGTCGAGGAAGTCAAAACGATCCTGCTGGTGGCTTGCAGATCTCATGTCGCTGTCGCTCATCGTGGCGAGTCTTGTGAAAGAGTTTTCCTGAACGGATGAAATTCCCGCGGTGCCGCAGTGTTACCCTCGCTGGAAACCGGCAACTGTGGTTTGCCGGACCAAAGCACCGTTTGCGGTCGGCGAGAGAGGGTGATGTGAAGCGCCGCGGTGATGGCGAACCCGAACCCGGTGAGCGGCTCGAAGTTGGCATCGGCAATCATGAGCGAAACGACGATCATGGGAACATAGGAATACCGGAATGCCGACAATATGATCTGGGATTCCAGCGTCTTGTAGCGCGGTGATCGGAAGAATGATTGCGCAGCGAAAGCGTAGAACAGCGTGGCGCCTAGTATGCCGGAGGCACTCAACACGGCGATGATGCTGCTCGACGATCGCGTGCTCCCAAGGCCGATTCCTATGCCGTTGCTGGCGAAGAGGCTGGAGAGTGCGATCGACCGCCACATTCCTCTTTCCTCGTAGGAGAGAGAAGACGTCTTTTGCAGTACCATCCGGTCAATCATGGCCAGTATCGGATCGAGAAGGCCGGGCCTGAACAGCAGAGCCAGGGTTATCGTGACCAGTACGATAACCAGCAGGGAGAGTTCCCCCAGCAGGCCTCGCTTGAACAAGGCCGTACTGGACTGTTCCATATTGGCCCGAAGCAGCCACTCAAAACCGGCCATACCGAAGAACATGGCCAGTCCTATGTAAGTGGCCGAGGATTTGGATTGCCAGCACAGCAGGATCAGCAGCAGAAGAAGAACCGGGCACAGGCAATCGCGCAGTTTGTGATCAATGATGGCGCGTCTGTAGAAATGGAGCGCGCAGAGGAAGCCGAGGCAATAGTTTCCGAAGGCTGATGCTTCCGGCATCAGTCCTACCACGCGTTTCGATCCGAGCACTTCGACGTCCGTCGCCAGGGCGTAGGATGCTGTCCTGAACGGTGCCAGAAAGGGACCTATAGGTACGTATTGGCTGGCGAAATCCACTATTCCGGTCAGTACCAGTACAGCGGCGCCCAGGCAGATGGCCTGGAGTGCGTGCTGCCGCATGGCCGGACTCTGCAGCAGTCTGGTCATGGCGAAAACGGCGAATACCGAGATCGTCATGTAGACCCACTGCGAGAGATTTTGCGTGGTGGGTTGCAAGGGCGAAGGCGTGCTCAGAATGCCCCGAACCGGAACCACCAGGATATCGCCCATGAAAAGCCGAGGCATGAACAGGGTCGTCAAGCTGGCTACGATCCAGAAGGCAAAAAGGCAGAACAGCCGGTCCGGGCGGAGGGCAAGAGTGAGGAACGCGGCGGGGCCACCACGCGTCAGGAAGGCTTTTCCGATCAGGATCAGGGCCATGATCGGCATCGCCACAAGGGTCAGCCCGCCGGTGATGTTCGTGGGGATGGCCGCACAGGCGCCGAAAGGCATCGTTGCAAAGAAGAGATAGAGCGCGATGTGCGGACGGCTCGCCATGGCCCATAAGGCCAGAGTCCAGAACAGCACGATCGGCAAGGCATTCATGAGCGGCTTGTCGTCAGTCTTGACTGAGATAATTCAGTATCAGGCCGATGCGTTTCGCAGATGGAATTATCACGATCTTTTCAGCTCCGATATCGCGCTCAGCACGGCGGGAGTTTCCTGTGCGGCAACCCCTTCTAATCGGCTCGGAAAATAGACTGCAGTTCAATTGCCTCCAGATCGGTCGTGCTCGATGTCTTGACATAGCGTTTATGTGGAAAATGAAGCCATTTTCGATGGATTTCCTGTTATACTGGATGGGTTTGATACGCAATTATACCTGATAGGATGATCAGCAATTGTTCATGGAGATGTCGTTCTGGATAACCATGCCGATACATCAATCGTAATCGTATTCGGCGCATTCAGAGGGGGGTTATTCGATGAGGTAGATCATGAGTATTCTTCTCGGCGCGCAGACCCATTTCAGTCAGGGCTGGAATCCTTCGCTTCTCGATACGGCGGAGGTGCTTGGCGCAGGGGCCATTCGCGACAGCGTGCCTTGGGGCGCCGTGGAAAAATTGGCTGGGAAGTACGACTTTTCCGTGCCGCAAGCTGCCTGGCTTGATCGCGCGCTCGATCAGGAACTGCATGTTACCCTGACGTTCGCGAACGCGAATGTGCTCTATGACAAGGGCTACACCGTCTACAGCGATGCCGGGCGGGAGGCGTTTGCCAAGTTTGTCGTGGAGACGCTCAAACGCTATCCCGGCGTCGGCGCCATCGAGATCGGCAACGAGTATAACTCCAATTCGTTCGTTACCGGGCCGGTCGCCGCTTCTTCGGCGGCCAATCGCGACGATTACTATGCCAAGCTGGTTTCGGCAGTGGATAGAGCGCTCACGCAGGCGGGGATCGACGTCGAACTGGTCGGCGGGGCGACACACTCCATTCCGGTGGATTATTTTGCCGACCTCAAGGCATTGGGAACGATCGACCTGCTCGATGCGATCTCGATCCATCCCTATACGACCCCTCCCGAACAGTTTGCGGATCAGATCGCCATTCTGCGCGGCGTGGTCGGTAACATGGTCGATCTAAGGGTCACGGAATTCGGGAGCGACTTCGCGTCCCTTGACGATGCGCCCGCCTATCTCGCCAAGATGCTCAGCGTCATGGGCGATGCCGGTATCGAGAGCGCCAGTTGGTATGCCCTGGCGCGTCAGGCATATTTTCCGAACATGGAACTTTGGAACACCGCCGCCGGAACAGCCACCCCGGCGGGCGAAGCGTTTCGCCTATTCGATGATATTCTGAGCGATGCGGACAGGATCGAGCGGGTCGCGCCCGACGATTTCACGTACTTCTATACGTTCGGCGATCATGCTGCGGTGCTCTGGGGACAGACGGGTTCGGTTACGCTCGCGCCCGGCATCACGGCCTACGATCTGGCAGGCCGTCCCATCTCCGGGTTCGACGGGCGGATCTCTGCCGACAAGCCGATCATCCTGAAGTCCGAGGGCGAGATGACGGCGGCTTCGGTGCAGTTCCATCACGGTGCGCTCGTTGCCGATAGCTTCGATCAGTTCGATGTCACCAACACGGATGGTTCGGGCGTCGGATTCGAAGGTCCCTGGTCCTATTTCGCGCTTTCGGGCAACGGCCAGATGACGGCCTTGCAGACCATGGGGGGAGGCCTGAAGGGCGGAGAACTGTGGACGCCTTATCTCGGGTCGCAGTGGCTGCGTCCTCTGGAGGTGAACGCCACTCATGTGACGCCGGTTGACTTTTCGGGCGGCACCGATGCTGCGTCGCGTTACGCTATCGTTGAGCGTTATATGTCCCAGAGTACCGGTTCCTTCACGATAGAAGGTACTTACGATGTGGGCGATCAGACGCGGGACGGGATCTACCTGACGGTGACCGTCAACGATCAGAAGATTCTGCAGCAGCACGTCTACGACCCGGCTCAGGGGAATTCCTTTAGTTTCCAGCTCAACCATGTCGGGCTCGCCGTGGGTGACAGGGTGGAGTTTGTCGTATCTTCCGGCGCCAATGCGGCAGGTGACATCACTTCGCGGCACATCCAGATTTTTGCCGAGACGGTCGGAGCGGCGGACTGGTCCGGGGCCAAGGCCGGAATCCGGTTGGACGTGGCACAGGCGAGCGTGGTCGTCGATGGTAATCGGATGGAGACGACTGCTACGGATGCGATCGGCTCCAGTTTCAATGACGTGATGTCGGGAGACGCCAGTGCCAACCGGTTTGATGGCGGGGCGGGTGACGATCGTCTGTTCGGGTTGGACGGTGACGATCTCCTGCAAGGCGGGAGCGGCGCGGATCGTCTCGACGGCGGTTCGGGCGCCGACCGCATGACGGGCGGTTTGGGCGACGACACCTACTATGTGGACGATGCGCGCGATCAGGTGATCGAAACCGATCCGGGTGGCGGGATCGACACGGTTCGCTCCGAGGTGGATTTCGTGTTGGGCGCGAATATCGAACGTCTCTACCTTGTGGGGGAGGGAAACATCGGCGGCACTGGAAACAGGCTGGCCAATATCCTTTACGGCAACGAGGGAGACAACGTGCTGTCCGGTGGGGGCGGTGCCGACAAGCTCTACGGCGGCGGAGGTTCGGACATTTTCCTGTTCGATGTCCGTGAAGCGGCGGCGAGCGCTGACACCATCATGGATTTTCAGCTTGGCGTCGATCGCATCGCCGTCGACCGGGATGCGTTTGCCGGTGTGACCGGGCTTGCCTATGGAAGCAGAGCCACGAGCGGAGACATGACGCTGTTCTACGATCCCTCGGCAGGCACACTCTACTTCGATACCGATGGGAACGGGATGGGGGAAGCTGTCGCTCTGGCCAGTCTGCGCGGAGAGATCATGATCGAGGCGGCCGATGTCCTGTTCGTCTGATCATGGCCCGTTCCCGCAGGCAACTTTCGCGATCGAGGCTGTTTCGCAGCCGTCGCGCTGGTCCGAAACCTTCGGACGGAGCATCGACTGGCCGGGAGGTATCCCGTGCCGCTCTACTGCCAGACTGGAGCGTATCTTTGTGACCACCGAGGAAAAGCGGCCGAAACTGGGATTGGCCATGGCGGCGGCATTCTCCCTTACCGCTTGGGTCGGTTTGACGGCGCTGATTACCTGAACTTTCGCGGATCGCACGAAAAAAGCCGGAGAAGGGGGGCCTTCTCCGGCTTTTCTCATGCCTTCGGTCTGGGGTCAGGCTACGATGATGTCCGCGTCGGTCAGGTGGACATCATAGACTAGGACCGAGGTTCCCCCGTAAGTCAGGATCGAATTCGCGCCCGAGAAGGCGATCGAATAGCCGCTGCCCTCGATCAGGCTGACCTTGTCGATGCCCTGTTCGAAATCGAAGAGCTTGTCGGAGCCGTCGTCCTTGTCGAATACGAAGATGTCGGAACCGGTAATGGAGGCGTCGTTGGGATCGTCCCCGAAGAGCACGTCATCGTCGGCACCGCCGAAGATGACGTCATCGCCCGCGCCGCCATAGAGGCGATCGTTGCCGCCGCCGCCGTTAAGTGTGTCATTACCCTCGCCGCCGCGCAGCTTGTCGGCCGAGCCCTGCCCCCAGAGCACGTCGTTGCCTTCGTCGCCATAGAGATTGTCGCTGTTCGCGCCGCCCTGGATGATGTCGTTGCCCCCGGCACCGTGAACGGTGTCGTTGCCCTGCCCCGACAGGATTTCGTCGTTGGCCGAACTGCCGCTGAGAATGTCGCCAATCGCTGAACCACTGATAATTGCCACGGGATGTTCCTTCCGAAGATCGTTGAATTTCAAAACGCATAAAATTCGACGATGATTGTGCCGGCTTCCCGTTATCTGTTCAGCAAATCACCCCACTCAAGAGACCAGGTGAAGTTCCCCTGTTGCCCAATTCCCATAACAAGATCTGGTGCAGCGCTTCAGCCTTTCCTCAATCGTGAATTGCAAATACTCTGGATGTGAATTGCACTGCAACCCGATAAATGCACGGGACGTCTTTATTTTGCGGTAATGCGTTCAATGTGGATCGGATAATGCGTATTTATACTTGGACGATAATTCGTCTCTTCCAGTGAATGTCTTGTCGTTCAAAAGCTGAACTGGGGCATGCGATCGCCCGGATTGTCCATTCTGGACGAGGATGATGCAGAAAGCAGAAAAGGCCCCGACATGTCGGAGCCTTTTCCCTGAAACCTGTCCGGTGTAGTCCCCTTCTTCGGGGTGATTCTTATAACCAGAGCAAGCCCGCGTCGGTGTGAGTCATGTCGAGGCCGTCCATTCCAGTTCCCTTGATGCGGGCGAGCAGGAATTCGCCGCCGTCGTCATGCATTTCGAGATACGTGGCACCGGCGGTGGTGACGATCTCGAAAGTGGCCTCGGTGGATGCGCCGATGATCAGTATCTTGTCACCATCGGCTGCGTTGAAATCGTAAATCGTGTCCATGCTCACGGTGTCCGAGGCGTCGAAGACGAAAGTGTCGGTTCCCGCCTCGCCGTAGAGCCGGTCCGCGCCGCTGCCGCCGAAGATCCAGTCATTGCCCGTGCCGCCCATGATGGTGTCGATACCGGCATCGCCATAGAGATAGTCATGGCCATCGTCGCCATAGATCGTGTCGTCGCCGTTGCCGCCGTGAATCCCGTCGTTACCGCCCATGCCGCGCAGTTTATCCATGCCGTCGAGGCCGTCGATCCGCTCGCCGAGGGTGGTCCCGGTCAGCTTGTCGTCGGCCGCCGAGCCACCGAGATTGGCGGCATAGGCATGGCCAGCATCTCCGTAAGGGCTGGTCTGCGTGGCGCCGCCGCCGGATGACGGCGTTTCCACGACGGTGCCGGTTCCGCCGTCCACCGGATCGGTAACGGGTGCAGGGGGTGGCGTCGCCGGTTGGCCGGTGGAAACACCGCCTGCGCCCAGCAGCTTGGCAAGCTGGTCGTAAGAATAGACCGCGTCCGAGAAGCGGAACGTCTCGACATTGCAGATGCTCGATACTTCGCCTGCCTTGACGGAAATCTGGACCTCTCCCGCACCGGATAGCGATGCGCTGACCGATGAAAGCGTGCAGTTCAGAACCAGGCTGTCGAGCCCCTGTCCGCCATCGATCCTGTCGTTGCCGAAGCTGAAGTAGATCATGTCGTTGCCGCGGCCACCATTCAGGATATTGGCGGCGGTGCTGCCGATCAGGGTGTCGTTGCCGTCACCAGAATAGGCGTTTTCGATGGTGTTGGCGATAAGCGACAGGGTGACGCCGGCAATGGAACTGGCTTTCGCGGCCGTAAGGTCGATCGTCGTGTCAAGGGTAACTGCAGCGGCATTGATCGTGTCCACCCCGCCGTTGGCATCCTTCAGCACGCTGCGCTTGGCAAGGTCTTCACCCTGGTAGAGCAGGCCGAACTCGTCGGTGTAGATATAGGTATCGTTCTTCGAGATATCGGCGTCACCCAGCAGGGTCAGGGTTGCGCCCTTGAACTTTCCGGTGAGCGGGGCGCCGGCCTTGTCCACGGCGGCGGGATCGCGATTGTAGATGTCCACTTTCCAGATGCCTGCGGAATCCTCGCCCATCGACGCGACCGAACTGAAAGTGAAGTTGCGGATGCTGCCCACCCGACTTTCCTCGGGAAGATCGTAGACGAGGCGGACCTGGGTACCGTCCGGCGAGGTCAGGTATACGTCGATATCGCCGCTGTTCAGCCAGTTCAGATCGATCGAAAGCTGCGCATGTTCGAGGTTGACCGCCTCGGTGACGAGGATGTCGAGCGAAATGTGATCGTTCGAACCGGCCACCAGCGTCTGGGCGGAGGAGACGGTCTTGCTGACGGTCGCCAGGTTCGCGAAGGTCTGTTGCTGGGTCCATGTCTCGGCCAGACGCACCGCGTCGTGGACGTTGAGGAAGCCGTATCCGAAGGCATCGCTGAAGTGCAGGCCGCCGCCGTTGAAATTGTCGGCACCGTTGGTCCGCCAGCCGTCACCGAAATTGGCGCCGTCCGAAAGGCCGGTGCGGTGGGCGGAATAGGCCAGGATTTCCTGGATATCGCGGTAGCCGAGATTGGGATTGGCCTGCAGCATGAGGCCGACCGCAGCCGAAACCGCAGGCGCAGCGAAAGACGTTCCATTCACGCTTTCGTAGCGGTCGCTCAGCGTGGTCGTCATGACGTCACGTCCGGCGGCGGAAATCAGCACATTGGCGCCGAGGCTGGTGAACGAGGATGGCTTGCCGTCGCTGTCGACGGCGCCGACCGCGATGGAATAAGGGGAGTTCTGGAAGTTGTGGTAGTTCGACGTGCCGGTAGTTCCGGCATTGCCCGCTGCGAAGACGATGGAGGTGCCCAGGCCCCCGCGGCCTTCCGAAACGGCGCGAACCAGGGCGGCCTTGTATTCGGGATTGACGGCGAAGTTGTCTGCGAAGTTGTCCACGAAGCTCCAGCTGTTGTTGGCGACATCGACTTCGACCGACTTTTGCAGTGCCGCGTCGATCTGGCTTGCGGCATTGGCGGCGGCGTAATCGACGCCATAGCCGACCAGCGTGGCGCCCGATGCAATGCCAACGGTTCCGACGCCGTTTCCGGCACCGGCGGAGATCACGCCGGCCACGAGCGTACCGTGAGAAGCAGGGAGCGCTGCGGCGTTGATCGTGACATTGTCGGTGCCGGTGGCGAAATTGAAGTCCAGCGCGGTGCTGTAGGACTTGTTCAGATCGGAATGGCGATAGTCGATCTGGGAGTCGATCACGCCGATCTTCACGCCCTTGCCGGTGTATTCCTTCCACACGGAATAGACATCGATGCTCAGCTTGGAACGGGTCGAGCCGTCGAGATACCATTGCTGCTTTTCAAGTGCATCGCCGTAATAAGTTGCGGTGGTTGCAGTGTTCATGATATGAAACTCGCTGTTTTTCGCCAGAGTGCCGCATTCGATGCTGTTTTCTGGCGAGGGTGAATTCGTTCAACGAGTTTCGTTTTCGATGATTGGCGCTAATCTTGCCCTTCCGTTCGCAGTAAATGGTATTTAAATTGTGCGTTCGTAAAGTATTACTGCACTCTGACTGTTTGTTAGGTGGTCTGCCGGATGATTCAGAATCCTTCCAGCGCCAGCACCTGGATATTTCAGTGTGAACAAGCTGTTGTCGCTTCGGTGTGAAACCCTGCATTAACCATGAGGCGACGGGCTTGGCCATTTTGGCAGCACTTTTTAGGAGTATCGGCAGCCTGACTTACGCATAAGTCCCGGCGGCGATCGCACGCGTCATCTGCAGTTTTGGGCAGGCAGAAGCCGAATATTTTGATGATGGCACCGGATCCGAATGGCCACTGGAGCCGATTTTCGCAAATTGGCGAGGCTCTATGGTTCGTAAGGGCGTTTATCGGCCAATCCGCAGCATGATACGACGATTATGGCGCTGTGGGCCGTGCCTTACTCAGATTCGCTTCGAGCGAATGCCGGCTAGACCGGGCAGACCGCGTCATCGAAAAGACGGATGCGGTATTTGACGGCGCTGTCTCGCGCAGTTCTGTTCCATCTGATGGCAAAACCCAACGTTCCGCCTTTCTGAACATCTACACGTCGATTGATGGTGCTGCTCTTCGAGCTTGGTAGCGGCTGAATGTCACGGCCATTGACCTGGAGCGAAATGGAGGGAAGCTGCGCGCCGGGATTGGCGGCCGAGAACTCACCCACGATGCGGAGCATGCCGGTGCGAGCGGCTGGAAACTCCAGCAGCAAGGCATCGTCTGATGGCCCCGGAATGGCGAGATCTGCAGATACGCGCGGGAAGGCGGCGGTGGTTCTGCCAAGATAGGGCGTCCAGGGCACTCCATCGCCTTGCTGGCCGGGGAGAGTTTCGAGCGGCACCGTGTGCTGGGCATTCAGCGTGAAACTTGCAAACCCGGTGGGCACGGAGCGAATGCCTTTGGCCGGGTATGAGAAGCCCAGGAAGCTGTCAGCAATCAGGGAGAGACAGCCCAATTTCACGTTTTCCGGGGATGCCAGCTTGCGGCGACCCTGCAGGATCAGCACCCGGGTTTCATCCAGCGCGAGCTGCTCCGGGGCGAGGGCGTGGCCGGTAGCGTCGAACGCGGTCACTTCGGCCGTGTCGATCCAGACTTTCCGGGGGGCGCCCCACAAGGCCCAAAGGTCGGGCCCGAAGGCATGGATGAAAGTGAAAGGGGCCGGGCTGAGATTGCTTGCGCGGAACCGGGCCAGCCGATCGTTCGCAAAGCGAAAGGCTCTGCCGACTTCGGTGATACTGCCGTCACGGCGAAGCAGGGGGACGAAGCCGTCGCCCCTGTCGTTCATAGGGTACCAGTCCATTTCCGAAAAGCCGAGCGACGAAAGGGTCGCATAAGATCGCACGAGGTCGTCCGCGGCCGAAGCGGGATCCACGCTACCGAACTCCGTCACATGGAGGGGCATGTTTCGCAACAGTGGATGCCGACGCAGCACGCCAATCTGGCTGGGCAGCTGGTCGATCGGGGTCGTGTAGGGGTGAAGGGCCAAGCCAGCGAGATCCTTGGCCCCCGGGCTATCCAGCAATGGCCAGAGGAACCCGGCAGGAAGCGAATGGACCGATCCGCCGATGACCCGGACCTTGGAACCGGCCGCCCTTACGCCCTCCGCGGCAGCGCGAACCATGGCCAGATGATAGCGCCTGCGCTGGGCCAGGCTGCTTTCCCTGACGACGCCGTTGACGAAGTTGTTGCCGTTGATCTCGTTGCCGATCTCCAGCGTATCGATCGCCGGATAGCGCCGCACCAGTTCGGTCACGAAGTTCGCGAAGGCTGCAAGGGCTTCTGTGGAGTGCGGCGTCTGTCCGGCATCGTAGAGCGGATTGCCCCAGTTGAGCGTCAGGGTGAGACGCGCATTACGGGTGGCGAGACGCGCGGGGTAACTCGTCATTGGAGTGGTGAATTCGTAGTGCCCCGGTGTCTTCTCCACGTCGGCCCAGCGGATGCTGTCACGCCAGTTCGTGAGAGGCAGGGCCAGGGCGCTTTGGAAGAGGGCCTCGTTCCAGCCTTGCGAGAAGTTTGATGCGGCGCCCAGGCGCATGGGTTCGGTCGGCTGAACGTCGTTGGCGGAAAGGCGCGGCGCCTCAACCGCAGGTGCCGAGGATGTAAGAGCATCGTTGGCCATGTTGATGCTCTGGGAAGGGGCCGCGAGAGGGCTGCTTTTCGCAAGCGATAGCGCTGCGGCCAGAGGGATGGCGTATGGTTTCAAGATTTTGGCTTCGTGCGGGTCTTTGCGATTTCGGCGTAGAGATCGGCCACGCCCGATCGCGCTCGCTCGATCACCCTGGCGTGATCATCAGGATCGATTCCCCGGCGGATGGCCTCTTTCATGCATTCCAGGGTGATCGCGGGCGATGCTGTGAAGGGATCCAGCATCCAATTTGCGAGATCGACGGATTGTACGAAGGAATCTAGCTTCGGATCCCAGCGCAAAGCAACGAAGGGGATCCGGCAGGAATAGGCGGCGATGATCGCATGCATGCGAAAGGCGACGAGGCCTTGCAGCCTGCTTACCAGCCTTGCGAGTTCTTGCGGGTTCCTGGGTTCGATAGCGGAAATTCTGGCCGACCAAGGGCCTGCCGAGAGGGCACTCGCGAGCCGGGCCGCGCAAGCACGGTCTTCGGGGCTGCCATTCGTGAACAGGACTACATCGTATCCCTCGCTCGCGAGTTCTTCGGCAAGTTGGCGATACCAGGCTTCCAGAACGGTCTTTTCGACTGTCCTTCCCGAATGGTATCCTACCGCAACGGGGCTGGTGATATTGAGACCTATCGGGCCATAGCGGCAGGCTTGCGCGGATGCGTAAAAGGAAAGGCCATATCGCGCATGGGCGAGCAGGCCGGGATCCGGCACTACAGAGGCCGAAAGGCCAAGCTCCGCGCCGAATTCGGCATCCCACAAGGTCTGGGATCGCAGATCTCTGACGAAGACTTTTCGCACGACGCCCCGCTCCAGTGCGCGGCGGATGAGGGTCCGGCCTTGGCGGCTCCAGCCGGTCGATACGCCGCAGCCATAGATGAAGACGGGCAGACCGCGCCTTTCAGCGGCTTCTATGGTGAGCGCGATCTTGGTCGGAAAATTGAGGTCGAGATCGACGATGAGATTGCCGCCGCCGATGACCACGCAGTCCGCGTTTTGAAGAGAGGCTTCATAGTGCGGGCGCCACCGGCGGCGGGACTGCACGGCGAGCGGCAGGCGCACCGAATGCCGTCGCAATGGGGTAGGCAGCATATGCAATGCACGAATGAGCGCGCCCCGTCCCGCTGCGCCCGGGCCATATGCGGTGCGCCCGGCAAGGTCCACCGACCAGGTATCGTCATGCGCGCCGCAATCCACCAGTGCCTGTTCGAGGCATTCGGATAGGAGACCGTCCCCCAGGTTGGGGCTGTATTTGACGTTGAATATTCGCACGCGGGGGCGGTGGGCGACTTCCTGGGCAGCTTGCGCAGTTTGAAGGCTGTTGGAGAAATCTTGAAGGGGAGCGGTGGATGAATGCATGAATGCCATGTCCTCAAGCGGCCATCTCGGGTTTCGGAGCAGCGGCTGCGAGGCCGCTGATCTGGTGGGCGACTTGCGCGATCACGCCCGAGGATGTCGGCAGATATTCGAAGCTTCCCTGCCGCCCCGCCGTGATGACACCGGTTCTGCCGATCCGGGTGAGCACGCTGTCGAGGGTCTTGCCGGTGCCTACCGATAGCAGGGGGTAGCATTCCTTCAGAAGTTCATGCCCTTCCAGCTTGAGCCCGCGCGCGAGCTTGAGGCTTTCCACATGCGCGCAGAACGCGGCGAAGGCGCCTTGGGGATCGTGCTGCGTACCCGGCGGGAGCGTTGTCTCTACCGAGAAGAATTCGCGGGAGATGGCCGGATCGGGATAGATCCGTGAGTAGATCGTTGCGCGCTTCCACGCGCCGTCCGCGTGGAAATTGAAGAGTACGTTGCCGATATCGGGATGGAGCCATTCTGCCGAAACGTAGAGCGTGGTCATGTCCAGGCTTTCCAGACCAGAAGGACGCGAGAACAGGGCGCGATGAAGCCTGTCGAGCGGAATGGTGCTGATTATGGCGGAAGCCAGGCGTGTGCCCTGGTCCGTTCGTACTATGAAAAACGCCCCTTCGCGCGCCAGGGATACGATGCTTTCGCTCAAGGCGAATTCCACGCCCATCGCCGAGAGGTGCCGGGCAATGGGACCGAAAAGGGCATCGAAGCCTTGCTGGGGCCGTACGCGCATGGGCCACTGTCTTGCGGATGCTTGCGGTCTTCGGGGCAGGACCGCCCGGAGCGCGCTTCGTGCAAGGTTCTTCGTTCGCGTGAAGCGCTCGATAATGGCCATGCGGCGGAAGAAGAACTCCTCATCGATCTGCCGGGGCGGCACGTGGTGGAAGCGGGTCAGGTAATGGCGCAGGCCGGTATCATCGAAGAAGCGTCGGCCCAGCCTTTTGGTGCAGAGCTTTTCCAGCGTGCCGTCCTGCCTGAGGCAGATGCGCGAGACGATCAGGTCGAGAACGGCGAGGACAAGGCGAAGAACGGGCTGCCTGAGCAGATCACGGGGCTCTATGGGATAAAGTAGGATCGATCCATCCGGCGCTATTCGGCGCTGAATGCTCAGGACTTCCGGGCAGGATTCGCGCAATGCTGGTGCAAGGTCGAAAATTCTGGCCGTTTCTTCGTAGAAGATGCTGCCTGCATCGAAAGTATAAGGGCCGATTTGACGGCTGCGATGAGTGCCGCCGATTTGTGCCTGCTGATCGATGACGATAACTTTGTGCCCAGCCGCCTGCAGGGTCGCGGCGGCACTGATTCCGGCGATACCGCCTCCCAGCACAATGACGCATTCTGCGGACGCCGGCGGCGGCACTTCGCTCATGAAAGGCACTGTCCGCTTGAAGCGGTGTGTTCAGCATGGAACCGAAGTGAAATCGCAAGGACGATTGCTGCCGATACCATCACGCCTTCCGGTCTCCTGACCCGGTACAGGTGAGCGGGCTGTCGTATTTCTATTGTTACGATCAGCGGGCGGCAATTCGATCATTATCCGTTTTGGATGTGGCTGCTTGCTTCTTGATCCACTTTCGCAGTGACTTCATTTGCATCGACACGGCATTCTGCCGAGAACATGCCGGAGGGAAGCTTCCTGCCCATCATACCCGGATGGCACGGTCTTGGGTACTCGTCCGGCGCAGTCTTAGCGGGATTTTGGGCCCATAGCGCCAGTCCCGGCAAGTCACGCGACTTGCCGGGAGCCGAACGTCATTCAGGCTGATTGGTGGGTTTGGCGGCTTCCGCCTTGGGACGAGCCTTGCGGGAGCTTGCCGCAGCCTTCGCAGGGGTGGTCTTGTTAGCCGCTTTAGCGGCGGTCGGCCTGCTACGCTTGGGCTTGGCAGGTGCGGTAGGCTTTGCCTCGCCAGGAGCGGCGGCGGCTTCCGGCTTGGTGGCGGGTGCTGAAGCTGTGTTGGCGGGTTTGGCGCTCTTTGCCTGGCCGGTCTTCGGTTTACCGGTCTTGGGCTTGGCGGTCGCGGCCTTGGTAGTAGCGGGCTTGCTCACTTCCTGCTTGGGCGCGGGTTTGGTCGTCGCGGGTGCGGTGTCGGCTTTGGGCGTAGTTGCTTGCGGTTCCCTGGCGAAACGCTTCTTCGCGGCGCGAGGGGCCTTTGCCGGTTTGGCGGGGGCGGCCTTGAACTCGCCGCTTCCCGCCGTAGCGGGCTTTGCGGAGGCTGCCTTTGCTGTGGGTGCCTTGGCCGCAGGCGCTTCAGTCTTGGGTGCCGTCGGTGCTGCGTCGCGCTTGACGGCGCCGGGGCGTCCGCCGAGGCCCATGCGCTGGGCTACCGCACGGCGGTGTTCGGAATAAGCGGGCGCGACCATCGGATAGTCCACCGCAAGGCCGTAGCGCGAACGATATTCCGCAGGCGTCAGGCCGTTGTTGGAGAGGTGGCGCTTCAGGCTCTTGTAGGGCTTGCCGTCGATCAGGCTGAGGATATGCTCGCGTGAAGCAGTGCTGTCCTCTACCGAGACAGCAGGCTTGTATACCGGTTCGCTTTCGGCAGTCGATTTCGGTTGGGCGGCGAGCGCAGTGCGGGTCTGCTCGATCAGATCGGGCAGTTCATTGCTGGGCACGCTGTTGTTGGAAAGATAGGCGCTCAGCAGATCGACCGTAAGACGGGTAAGGTCGGGGTTTTCGCTATCGGGCATCACATGGCTCCCTTGGAGATTTTGCGAGTTGAACCAGCCAGCTTTTCTCTCGCACAGTCGAAGTAACTATACAGGAAATGCCCTAGGGGCAATTAGTCAATTTGGAGTGTTTGCGGCGGGTGCGGCGGCGTAGAGTTCGATCTGCGCATGAAGTCCGCCCGTCGAGGACTGGCCGACCCAGATGTCGAACAGTCCAGGTTCGGCAATGCGACGGTTGCCGTCTCCGACGAACTCCAGATCCCGGCGGGTGAGCGAGAAGCGCAGGGTCTTGCTCTCGCCCGGATCAAGCGCGACGCGTTCGATGCCCTTCAGCTCGCGGATCGGGCGAGTGCGGCTGGCGACGCGGTCGCGGGTGTATAGTTGCACCACTTCGCTGCCGCGCCGACTGCCCTTATTGGCGACCTTGACGGCAATGCTGACAGTATCATCCCACCGCATTGCGGTGTCGGACAGTTTCAGGTTGTCGAGCACGAAGTCGCTGTAGCTGAGACCATGCCCGAACGGGAACCGGGCGCTGTTGTCGGTGGTGGTGTAGCGGGCGCGATACTCGGTGCGATTGTCGACGACCGGGCGGCCTGTCGACTTGCGGTCGTAGAAGAACGGTTCCTGCCCGGATTCCCAAGGGAAGCTGACCGGCAATTTGCCGGAAGGGTTGACCTTGCCGAACAGTACGTCGGCAACGGCATGGCCTGCTTCAGAGCCGAGAAACCAGGTTGCCAGAATGGCCTGGGCATTGGCAATGCCATCGTGAAGGGCGAGCGCGCGGCCATGGCGAAGCAGCACGACCACCGGCTTGCCGGTGGCGGTTACCGCGTCTGCGAGAGCCTGCTGCACTGCGGGAATTTCGATGGTGGTGCGCGACTGTGCTTCGCCTGACATCGTCTGCGTTTCGCCCAGAGCGAGCAGCACGATGTCCGCCGCCTTGGCGGCTTCCACGGCTTTGGCGATGCCGCCCTCGATCGCAGCGTCGGCGCCGCAGCCCGGCACGACGGTCAGGTCTGCCGGATCGGCAAGCGCGGCACGCAGGCCGCTGGCGATATCCACGCCCTTGCCGGGATCGCCGTAGAACGCCCAGGGGCCGTAGACATTGTCCTTGTCCTCGCCGAACGGGCCGATCAACGCGATCTTGCGGCTTTGTGCAGGGTCGAGCGGCAATATGCCGCTGTTCTTGAGCAGGACGATCGAGCGTCCCGCGCTTTCGCGCGCCAATTCCCTGTGCGCGGGGGTGGCGATGCGGGTGCGTTCGACGTCCTCGTCCAGCGAACGCCAGGGGTTGTCGAACAGCCCCATGGCCATCTTCACGTAAAGGATACGGCGAACGGCGACATCGACCGTTCCCATCGGTACGGCGCCCGATTTCACCAGTTCCGGCAGATAGCGGATGTAGAGCCCGCTCTGCATCGACATGTCGACGCCTGCCAGCACGGCAAGACGCGCGGCGTCGCGCTCGTCCTCGGCATAGCCATGGGCGATCAGTTCCTCATCGGCGGTATAGTCGGAGAATACGAAGCCTCGGAACTGCATTTCACCGCGCAGGATATCGGTGAGCAAGGCGCGGTCGGCGGTTGCGGGAACGCCGTTGATCTCGCTGAACGCAGCCATCGTGCTGAGCGCCCCGGCGGCGAAGGAGGCGGAGAAGGGCGGCAGGTGGGTTTCGCGCAAGGTTTCGTCGCTGATATCGACGCTGCCGTATTCCAGGCCCCCGGCGACGGCACCGTAGGCGGCGAAATGTTTGGGGCAGGCTAGCAGGGAATCGCTGCGTCGCAAGTCGCGTCCCTGGAAGCCGCGCACCCGTGCGGCCGAGAGCAGCGACACCAGGGTGACGTCCTCGCCCGAGCCCTCCACGACGCGGCCCCAGCGCTGGTCGCGCGCGACATCGGCCATCGGCGCGAAAGTCAGGTGAAGGCCTGCGGCGGTGGCTTCCACCGCCATGGCCCGTGCGGTGCGCTCCGCGAATGCCGGGTCGAAAGTGGAGGCTTCGGCAAGGGGAACCGGAAAGATCGTCTTGAGGCCGTGGATAACGTCGCCTGCGAACAGCAGCGGAATGCCGAGGCGGCTATGCTCGACGGCCAGTTCCTGGGCGCGCCGCGCTCCGGTCACGCCGATGCCGTTGAACAGGCAGCCGACCCGGCCCTTGCGGATTTCCTCGGAAAGGCGCTTCTCGTCCTGGATACCGGCCTGGGGATTGGGCGGGTTGAACGGGCGGAAGGCGTCGGCAAGGCAGGTCATCTGCCCAGCCTTCTCCTCGATCGTCATGCGCGCGATCAGGTCGTCCACGCGCTGCACTTCAGTGGCGGCGAAAGAGATGCGGGGCAGGCCGAAAGCAGCGGCGCTGCCAAGGATGCCGGACAGGACGGCGCGGCGATGAATGGTCATGGAAGCGAGAAGACGATCCGGTTACTGCAAACGATGCCCCCGAAACGCCGGTAGGGATATTTTTGTTGCACTGCGGCGTAAAAGCGATCGGCCGGTTGTCGCTTGGGACAACCGGCCGATCCTTTTGCCGGAAAGGCGGCTCAGGTCAGGGCGGGGCGCAGCAGGACGGGCTCTGCCTTTGGTTCCGGCTGGGCCTGCGGGATCGCTGGAATCGACTCGTCCACCGTCACCGGCACGTCGCTCTTGAGAAGCGCGACCGCCTCGGCCTTGCTTTCGACCGCCGGGGGCGAGCCGCGCAAGGGAAGGCCTGCGGTTTCGCGCACGGTCAGCATGGTCAGGATGCCGATCGCGGCAGCGCCCATCAGGTAATAGGCCGGAACCAGCGGATCGCCGGTGCGGCTGACCAGCCATGCCGTTATCAGCGGTGTCGTGCCGCCGAACAGCGAGACCGAGAGGTTGAAGGCGATCGACAGCGCGCTGTAGCGAACCGGGGTGTAGAACAGCGCGGGCAGGGTTGAAGGCATCGAACTCGTGAAGCAGACCAGCGCCACGCCCAGCAGCATCAGGCCGAGGAAAATCAGCCAGTCGTTGCCGGTACCGATCAGGAGCAGGCTGGGTATCGCCAGCACCATCAGTGCGACACAGGCACCGATGATCATCGGACGGCGGCCAAGGCGGTCGCTGAACAGGCCGCCGATGATGTTGAGCGGCATCATCACCAGCATTACCAGGATGATCAGCAGCAGGCCCTTGCTTTCGGCATAGCCCATGGTCACCGTGAGGTAATTGGGCATGTAGGTCAGCAGCATGTAGTCGGTCACGTTGAAGACCAGGACCAGTCCTACGCACTTGAGCAGTTGCGGCCAGTGCAGGCGGAACATGTCCGACAGGCCGGGGCGATCGGCCTCGCGCGCGTCGACTTGTTCGCTATAGGCCTGGAATGCGGGCGTTTCCTCCAGCTTGAGGCGCATGTAGAGGCCGAGCAGGCCCAGCGGTCCGGCAATCAGGAACGGCACGCGCCAGCCCCAGGCAAGCATTTCGGCATCGCTCAGCGACATCTGGAGTGCTGTGACCGTGCCGGCACCGGCGATATAACCGCCGAGCGTGCCGAATTCGAGCCAGCTGCCCATCAGGCCGCGCTTCTGGTCGGTGGAATATTCGGCAATGAACGTGGCCGCGCCGCCGTATTCGCCGCCGGTCGAAAAGCCCTGGATCAGGCGCGCGACAAGCAGCAGGATGGGGGCGGCGATGCCGATCCGCTCATAGGAAGGAATGAGACCGATGGCGAAAGTGCCGACGGCCATCATCACCATCGTCAGCGCCAGGATCTTGTGGCGGCCGTAGCGATCTCCCAGCGGACCGAACACCAGCCCGCCCAGCGGACGCACGAGGAATGCCGCGGCGAAAGTGGCCAGCGTGGCGATAAGCTGCACTGTCGGATTGCCCGAAGGGAAGAAGACATGGCCCAGCGTGACGGCAATATAGCCGTAAACGCCGAAATCGAACCATTCCATGGCATTGCCAAGGGCCGCAGCGCCGACCGCGCGGTTGAGCAGGGAGCGATCGACCAGGGTAATATCGTCGATGGCCATTTCCCGGCGGGATTTGAACCAGCCGAATTGCGCATCCTGCGCAACGGGATCGTGCATGTCTGTCTCCGTTGGCACTCGGGCAGGCGCGCGAAAGGGCACCACTATCGCCGAGCGGGAGGCGGCCGCCGAGCGGCCGTGAAAAGGTGCGATGCCGAAGGAGGCATCAAGCGGGGGAGGGCGTCCCATAGACATGCTTTGCCCAAAAAGGGGGTAATAATGGTCGAACCGTGCCTCTCTGGCGATGAGTCGAATATTCGGGCATTGGCGCAGGATTCAGCTTCAACGCGACCGCGGTGCTACATTATCAGCGAGATGTCGTAGCATCGGTCGATATATGGGCCCCGACAACAATCATGATATCGGTACAGGATTGCAGATACATCGGTTGTGGGCAGATGTGATCCGCCGAGTCCTGATATACGACTCAAGGACAGTCAGTTGATCCGAATGATGTATGCTCGATTATCGAGGATTCACTGCTGGTCCGATCGGACAGCGGCTGTCAGGCCGCCGCCACCCGGCGGGGCGCATGTGCGGCAAGGCATGTCACCACACTGGCCCCCATGCAGGCGATCGCCAGCAGTTCGGCAGGGGTGGGCAGGCGCGCTTCCCAGAGGAAACCGTAGAGCAGGGCGAAGGCCGTTTCGAACAGGATCATCTGGCCGACCATGGTCAGCGGCAGCAGGCGGCTCATGGTGTTCCAGAAGGCATTGCCCACGACGGAAGCAAAGAGCGCCACTCCGGCGGAGACTGCGAGGAAGCGATACCATGCGGCTGCGTCATGGCCGGCGGGTTCGAGAAGAAGCGCGAACGGCACCAGCAACACGGCCTGGAAACCGGTGACGATCCCGAGCAGCAGGCTCCACTCATGGGCCGAGACATCCTGCAGCCGCACCAGCCAACGGCTGTTGATGATCGCGAAAGTCGCCCAGGAGGCAAGCGCGCCGACCGCGCAGAGGAGCCCGACCAGCGGCATGATCCCGGCTTCGGCGCGCACGCTTCCCAGCGTCTGCCAACCGATGCAGGCCATGGCGCCGAGGCCTAGCAGTAGAGAGGAAGCCAATCTCGCAAGCGAGGGAGCACTCGCATCGCGGCTGCCGATCACCGTCACGACGACCGGAATGAAGCCGATGATGAGCGAGGTGACGGTAACGCCGGCCATTTGCACGGCGCTCGACAGCAGGATGTAGTAGAGCGTGTTGCCCAGCAGGCTGAGCCAGGCAAGGGCGATCCAGTCCTTCCGTCCGAGGTGGCGCCTCAACAGGGGCCAGCGCGGCAGCAGCAGGGCGGCGGCGATCAGTCCGTAAGCGAGATAGCGACCGGCTGCGAGGTAAAGCGGGCCGAAGTCGTGGGCGAGTTCGGGCGCCAGGAAGACCAGCCCCCATACTGCGCCCGCCGCCGCTCCAAACCCGACGCCGACAACCCTGTTTCGCCCATCCGACACTGCAAGCTCCATCGAGAAGAGGCGGCAGACTGCATCGGTTTTCCGCCGCAGTCTTGTCTGCGTCTACGCCGGTTTTGACGCAGGCTCCGGCCGATCGCCGGGCGTGAGGGGCGAGGGAGCGTCCTGCATCCGGCGGCGATAGGCAGCCGGGGGCATGCCCGTGGCCTTGCGCATGGCGCGCGTCAGGGCGCTCTGGTCGCAGTAGCCGAAGCGGTAGGCCAGTTCGGCAATCGAGACGTGCCCGGAGCCCAGTTCCTCCCGGACTTTCTGGACACGCAGTTCGGAAAGCCACGCGCGCGGCGTGGTGTCCAGTTCCTGGCGGAACAGTTCATGCAGGCGGCTGACGCCAAGCCCGGCATGGCTTGCCATCGAAGCGGCGCTCCAGTTCCGGCCGGGGGCTGCCTCCACGGCTGTCATCAATCCGGCCAGCCGCAGGCGGGCGCGGGGCGGCGAACCGGCGAGCGTCTCGAACAGGAGCGGCGCCCAGCGTTCGACCATGGGGTGGAGCGTCTCCGGGCGCGTATCCGTCTGGGCCGCCATCAGCGCCATGAAGTCTACCAGCTTGTTCGCGGCCGGGGACAGCGCGCAGAAGGGCCGTCGGCCGAGTTCCTCGCGCAAGTGCGGGGACAGATCTTCGGGGTCGAGGTCGAGAATGAACGAGCGGTTTGGTTGGTCGCTTGTCTGATCGTGGCGCAAGTCGGTTTCCACGAAGGCCAGTTCGCCGCGCCCGATCCTGCCGCCGCGCGAACCGACTTCCATGACCAGTGCGCCTTCTAGCGGCAAGACGATCTGCGCGAAGCCATGGCGATCGGTCGTGCTTTCGGCGCCATAACTGCGCATGTCGAGGGATAGGGGCGACGACGGTGACATGACGGCCTGTCTACCACCTTTGCGCGGTGGTGCGACAGCTGGTTTTGGCGGGCGAGTTCGTCAACTCTTGCCGGGCGCCTGGGGAGCCGTTGCAGCGCCCTGCGTTTGCGGAGCCGGCGTTTCCGGGGGGCGCACCTCAATCTCGACCCTTCGGTTCCGGGCGCGTCCCTCCAGGTCGTCACTGCCGTCCAGCTTGCGGTTGGGGGCGACTGGCCGCGCTTCGCCCAGCGCGATCACGGTGATGCGTTTGCCATCGACGCCCTTCGTTTCGAGATAGGCGCGCGCCGCTTCCGCCCGGCGGCGCGAAGCCGCCAGGTTGTCTGCGTCTGATCCCCTGGAATCGCTGTGGCCCCAGATGGTGATCGCGCCGCCCGCTTCGAAGGCGGGCGCGGCGAGAATGCCGTCGATCAGCGCCTTTCCGGCATCATCGGGCTTCGCGCCCTTGGCGGGATAGGGCACAAGGATGTGGACCGGCTCCAGCGGCGGCGCTTCCGTAGGTCCGGTGCCGACGTCGGCGCGGATGATCGACTTCCTGGGCTCTTCAGCGGGTTCATCCGGGGCGGCGCTGGCCATCGCGTCGGATTCTCCGGCATCCTGCGTTGCCGCTTCGGTGGTTTCTCCCTCGCTTCCGCCGCCCTGCTGGCAGCCGCAAAGGGCTGCGATCAGGATGGAGGATGCGATCACGGGCGCGCTTTTCATGCTGTCGCCTCCTTCTTGTCGTTGGTGTCGCGCGATCCTTCAGGCTCGCCGTGACGGGACGGGCCGTAGGAAATGACGGTGTCGCCCGGCTGCGGCACGGGCCGCGAGGCATGGGTGAAGAAGCGGATCTTGCCGTCCTTGCGCAGCAGGAACAGCATGTCGGCCTCGTCTGGCAGGGCGGCCTGGGCATCGGCGAAATCGAACTGCTCGCTGATGCGGGTCTTGCGGAAGGCCCAGCCGGCGCGCTGGCGTTCCATGATGTCCTCCACCCCCAGCCCGGAGGCGAACATGGCGCGGCCGCGCAGGGCTTCGGGCAGGCTGCGATGATCCTCGTCGTCGCCCATGCCGCCGAGCTGATAGACCGAATCCCGCCCGATATCGGGCGCGAACTCGCTGCACACCAGCGCATTGTAAGCCTCGCTGTCGGTCGTCGCTACGAGGACTTGGAACTGTGCGAGGTCCAGCCGTTCCTCCGTCGATTCCGCCAGGATCTCGCCATGATAGGTGGGAATGCCCGCCTGCCGCGCCACGGAAAGGCGTTGCCAGCTGGTATCGGCGATCATGACCGGAACGTCGAGTTGCCGCAGCTGCTCGGCAAGGGACAGGCTCCAGGGCGTGCTGCCCACCACCAGCAGGCCCTTCTTGCGGGCGCCGGTCACTTTCAGCCAGCGGGCGACGTAGCGAATGCTGAAGCCGTGGGCGAGGATCGTGGCGACCACCACCGAGAACGACAGCGTCACCAGGATGCTGCCGTCGCCATAGCCCAGCTGGTCCAGCCGCAGCGCGAACAGGCCCGACATGGCCACGGCGACGACACCGCGCGGGGCGATCCATGCCACCAGCAGGCGCTCGTTCCACGGGATCTTGCTGAAGGCCAGGCTGATCAGCACCGTCGCCGGGCGGACCAGGAACAGCAGGGCGAGAAGGTAGGCGATGAAGCGCCATTCGAACTGGCGCAGCACGTTGAAGTCCAGCGATGCGGAGAGCAGCACGAAGACGCCGGAAATCAGAAGAACCGTGACGTTCTCCTTGAAGGGGTGAATGTCGCGCAGGCTGTCCAGCCGCATATTGGCGATGGCCACGCCCATGACCGTGACCGCGAGCAGCCCGGTTTCCTGCTGGATCAGGTTCGACAGCACAAAAGTGCCGATTACCGCGACCAGCAGGACGGGCGCCTTGAGATACTCGGGAACATGGCCGCGCGGGAAGGCCCAGGCGATGGCGCGGGCGACGCCGTAACCGATCAGCCCCGCGACAAGGGCCGCCGCGAGCAGGGCCGCGAGCACCGAAAGCAGGGTGCCGCCTTCGTCCACGCGGCGCAAGTATTCGTAAGTGATGACGGCGCAGAGCGCGCCGAAGGGATCGTTGACGATCGCTTCCCACTTCAGGATCGCACGCGGACGGGGTGCGACGTTGCTCTGGCGAAGCAGGGGGATCACCACGGTGGGCCCGGTGACGACGAGAATGCCGGCGAAGAGCACCGCGACCGGCCAGACCAGTCCCGCGACGTAATAGCAGGCCAGCGTTCCCAGCACCCAGCCCACGGGAATGCCGATGACCATGAGGCGCGTCACCGCGCCTTCGGTTCTGCGCAGTTCGCGGAAATTGAGACTGAGGCCGCCTTCGAACAGGATCAGGGCGACGGCCACGGAGACCATCGGTTCGAGTAGGTCCCCGAATGTGTGTTCGGGCACGACCAGACCGGTGACGGGACCTGCAAGGACACCGGCGGCGAGCATAAGGGCAATGGCCGGCCACCCGGTACGCCACGCAATCCATTGCGCGCCGATACCGAGAATGCCGATCAGCGCGAAGACAAGGGCTTGCTGCTGCATGGGAAAAGCATAACGGCCCTTGGCGCAAAAGGTAAACACCGGGTCGGAGATTTTCCTGCCATAAGGGCGCAGCGGGCATCCAGACTTGAAAAAGGACGGCAAAGTCGGGTAAGGGCGCGCCATTCGCAAGGAGCCCGGTGAGAATCCGGGTGGCTATTCCGGCCGCCGATCCGCCGGACAATCTCACATGACTTCTACTTTCCAGCGCCGGTATTTCCGGCGTCATGTGCAATTGCGGACTTCATCCATGTCAAACGCACTCACCCGCTACCGGCGGCAGTGGTTCAGCGACGCCGCCACGGCGCGCCGCGACGTGCTCGCGGGCATCGTCGTCGCCTTGGCGCTCATTCCCGAAGCCATCGGTTTTTCGGTCATCGCAGGGGTAGACCCGCGCGTCGGCCTCTATGCCTCGGTGGCGATTGCCATCGTGATCTCCTTCACCGGCGGCAGGCCCGCCATGATCTCCGCCGCGACGGCCGCCGTTGCCGTGCTCGTCGGTCCGCTGGTGCGCGACCACGGGCTCGACTATCTCTTCGCGGCAACGATCCTGATGGGACTGTTCCAGATCGTCGCGGGCCTGTTGCGGCTCGATCTGGTCATGCAGTTCGTCTCGCGCTCGGTCATTACCGGCTTCGTCAATGCTCTCGCCATCCTGATCTTCATGGCCCAGCTTCCCCAGCTCACCCATGTCGGCTGGCAGACTTACGCGATGGTCGGCGGCGGGCTTGCCGTGATCTACCTGTTCCCGCGCGTGACCAGGGCCATCCCGTCTCCGCTCGTCGCGATCCTGTTGCTTTCGGCGCTCAGCATCTCGATGGGACTGCCGGTCCATACCGTGGGCGACATGGGCCGCCTGCCCGAAGGCCTGCCGAGCTTCGCCTTCCCGCACGTTCCGCTGACGCTGGACACCTTGCGGATCATCCTGCCCTATTCGCTGACGATGGCGGCGGTCGGTCTGCTGGAATCGCTGCTGACGTCGCAGATCGTGGACGACATGACCGATACGGACAGCGACAAGCGGCGCGAATGTGCTGGGCAGGGCAGCGCCAATATCGTCGCCGCCCTGTTCGGCGGCATGGGCGGCTGCGCCATGATCGGCCAGTCGGTGATCAACGTCAGTTCCGGCGGGCGCGGACGGCTTTCGACATTCGTGGCGGGTGCGTTCCTGCTGTTCCTGCTCGCCGTGCTCGGGCCATGGGTCGGACGCATTCCCATGCCCGCGCTCGTCGCGGTCATGATCATGGTCTCGATCGGAACGTTCAGCTGGGCCTCTATCGCCAACTTGCGCCGCCATCCGCCGACGTCCTCGGCCGTCATGCTGGTAACCGTGGTCGTGGTCGTGGCGACGCGCGACCTTTCGCTGGGCGTGCTGGCAGGCGTGCTGCTTTCGGGCGTGTTCTTTGCAGGCAAAGTACAGCGCATGTTCGCCGTGGAGCGCGATCTCTCTGCCGACGGCGAGCGAGCGACCTACCGGGTGACGGGGCAGATCTTCTTCGCCTCCGTCCAGCGCTTCACGCGGGCGTTCCAGTCGGAAAGCGAAGCCGCGCACGTCCTGATCGACGTATCGGCCGCGCATTTCTGGGATATCTCCGCCGTTGGCGCGCTGGACAAGATCGTGGCCCGCCTGCGCCGCGAGGAGCGCAGCGTCGAGATCGTCGGCTACAACCGGGCCAGCGCGGACATCGTCGACCGCTTTGCGCTGCACGACAAGACCGGCTTCGAAACCGGCGCCACGCCGCACTGATATCGCATTCCGGGACGGCATGGCGCCGTCCCGGAATGTCTTGCCTTACTTCCCCGGCACCAGCCGCATCGCCGCGCCGCCGCCCGGCGCGAGCCAGAGGGTATAGGTATCGCCCTTCTTCACGGTGCGCGTGTCATAGGCGATCTTGTGGCGGGCATCGGTCAGGTAAGTCGCGCCTTCCCCGTCCTTCCAGATCGTCGCCTTGTAGGTCTTGCCCGGTTCGAGGAAGTCGAACGAAAGCGTGACAGTGCGCGCTGTCGCATCGTTAACACCGCCGACGAACCATTCGGGGCTCTTGCGATCCTTGCGCGCGAACACTGCGTAATCGCCCACTTCGCCGGCGATCAGGTGGCTTTCCGCCCAGTCGGTGGGGACATGGCTGATAAACTCCATCTCGCGCGGATGCTTGTCGAGGTTCTCGACGAAGTCCGCCGCCATCTGGATCGGCGAATAGATCGCGAGGTAAAGCCCCAACTGCTTGGCGAGCGTGGAGGCCAGCGGATCGTGCTTCGCGCCTTCAAGGCTCAGCACGCCCGGCGTGAAGTCCATCGGGCCGGAGAGCATGCGGGTATAGACTAGCGTCGGCTCATGGTCAGGCCCGTTGGCGAAGGCACCCCAGGCATTGTACTCCATGCCCCGCGCGCCTTCGCGGCTGACCCAGTTCGGATAGGTGCGGCGCAGGCCGGTGTCCTTGACCGGCTCATGCGCATCGATCGAGATATGGTGCTGCGCGGCCAGCTTCACCACGTCCAGATGGTGGTTCACCTGCCGCTGGCCGTCATGCCATTCCATATGCGTTTCGCCCGGCTTTTCGCCGTAATGCCAGGTATCGGCAATGATGCCGCCGCCATCGGCGACGTAGCCGGTCTTCACCGAAGTGACGCCCAGCTTCTCATAAAGCGCGAAACCCGCATCCATCTGCTTTTCGTAGATGGCGATATTGCCGCCGGTCTCGTGGTGGCCGATCAGCACCACGCCCTTCTTGCGGGCATAGTCGGTCACCGCCTTGATATCGAAGTCCGGCGTCGCTTCGGTGAAGCTGAAATCGCCGTGGCCGAACCAGTCGCCGTCCCAGCCCTTGTTCCAGCCTTCGATCAGCACGCCGCCGAAATTGTGGCGCGCGGCATAGTCGATGTACTGCTTGGCCCGCGCGGTGGTGGCGCCGTGTTGAGGACCGGTCGCCCAGGTCCAGTCATTGCGGATCATGCCCCACCAGATGCCGATATAGCGCATCGGCTTCACCCAGCTGACATCGCCCAGCTTGTTGGGTTCGTTGAGGTTAAGTTCCAGATCGTTCTCGACAAGGCCCGCCGCATTGTCGGCAATGCGGATCGTGCGCCAGGGCGTGTTAAACGGCAAATCGCGCTCCACCCGCGCGCCGCGTGACGAGGGCGAGAGCGTGGTGCGGAACGTCTGCCCATCAGCCCGCTTGAACCAGTACCCGGCATAATCGACCAGCGCCGCTTCGTGGAACGACAGGTGAGTGCCGTCCTCCAGCTTCATGGTGATCGGCGTATGCGCGGTGGAAACGGCGTCGATCGCGGTCTTCTGATAGACCTGCTCGTACCGGTTCCACTCGCCGCCGGGAATCCACCATGCCTCGCCCTTGGGCACGATGTCGAACTCGGTGGTTTCGTCGGCGATCTTCATCGTCTTCATCGCCGGCTGCTCGGGCAGTTCGTAGCGGAAACCCACGCCGTTATCGAACAGGCGGAAATGGACGTCCATCAACCGGCTGCCCTGCGCGGCGGACTGGCGGAAGTGGACGGTCACCTCGTTATAGTGATCGCGCACATTGGTGCGTTCGCCCCAGGGCTGCTGCCATGTATCGTCCTGCGCGCCCTTTTCGCTGCCGGAGATGGCGAAGCCGCGCACCATGTTGACACCGTCGGTCAGCACGAAGCCCAGTTTGCTCGGCGCGATCAGCAGCTTGCCTTTGCGCGACAGCGACCACGTGGGGCGGCTGTCGTTGTCCGTGCTGACGGTGAGCACGATGGAGCCATCGGGCGAGGCAGCGGTGACGCTGGGCTTGGCCTCCTGCGCATGTGTGGCAAGCGGCGCGAGGGCGGCGGCGAGGATGCCGGCTTTAGCCAGCAGGTGGAAAGGCTTCATGCGTCTTCTCCGTTCAGAGCCTTGGCTCCTTCTTCAATCCAGATAGCGGCCCATGCGGGGAGCGAGCCGGGCGCGCCCTCGTTGACGGTAGCGAGGACTTTGCCCGTTGTCGGCACCTCCTGCGGCCACGCCGCATCGCGCTCACCGATGTTGAAAACGGCCAGCACTGACCGGCCTTCAGCCGCACGGCGCAGCACAAGCCGCGTCTCGTCGACGAGCAACACTTCGCAAGTTCCCCGCCGCAGCGCCGCATCTTCACGGCGTAAGTGGATCAGATGCCGCGTCAGGTGCAGCAGTGAGGCGGGATCGGCCTCCTGCCGGTCAATGGCGCGGGCAAGGTTCGCTTCGGAAAGCGGCAGCCACGGGTTACCGCCGGTGAAGCCACCATGCTCGTCCTGCGCCTTCCACGGCAGCGGCGTGCGCACGCCGTCGCGCGAAAGGGTGAGCGGCCAGTTGGCAATCGCCTCAGGATCCTGAAGCAGTTCGAACGGCACCTCGTCCTGCTCCAGTCCGAGTTCCTCGCCCTGAAACACGATCGGATTGCCTCGCAGCGAGAGGAGCAGCATCGCCTTCATTCGCGCGAAGGCGTCGCGGTGCTCAGGTGCGCACCAGCGCGAGACGGCGCGAGGGGCGTCGTGGTTCTCGAAAGCCCAGCTCGGCCACCCCATGCCTTGCTCATCAGGCCAGAATTCCTGCGCGGCAGCGACGCGCGCGGGGGTCAGGTTCTCGGCATAGAGGAAGTCGAAGCCATAGGCGCTGTTCAGCCGCGCGGGGCCTAGTGTGAAGGCCTTCATCGTCGCGCCGCCATGGAGGCCGCCGACTTCGGCCAGCGAATAGGTATCGGGATAGGAGGCGATCAGAGCCTGGAGCCGCTCGATGAAGGCCAGAATATCCGGGTGCGACTGGTTGTAGCGCTGGATCTGGAAATCGTAGGGCCGCGTGCGGACTTTCCCATCTTCGGGCGCGGGCGGATTGTCGCGCAGCAGCGGGTCGTGCATCGAATGGTTGAGCGCATCGATGCGGAAGCCCGAGACGCCCCGGTCCAGCCAGAACTTCGCCACGCCCAGCAGCGCGTCCTGCACGTTCGGGTTGTGGCAATTGAGCTGCGGCTGCTCGGCCAGGAAGTTGTGCATGTAATACTGCCCGCGCCGCGCGTCCCAGCGCCATGCGGGGCCGCCGAAGATCGACTGCCAGTTGTTCGGCGGGGTGCCGTCCTCCTTGGGATCGGCCCAGACGTACCAGTCGGCGCGCGGGTTCTCGCGGCTCTGGCGGCTTTCCACGAACCATGCATGCTGGTCCGAGGTATGCGCGTAGACCTGATCGACGATGATCTTCAGCCCCAGATCACGGGCCCGCGCGATCACCGCGTCGAAGTCTTCCAGCGTACCGAAGATCGGATCGACGGCGCAGTAATCCGCGATGTCGTAGCCGAAATCGGCCATGGGCGAGGCGTAGAAGGGCGAGATCCACACCGCCTCCACGCCAAGGCTGGCGACATGACCGAGCCGCGCGGCGATGCCGGGCAAGTCGCCGATGCCGTCGCCATTGGCGTCCGCGAAGCTGCGGGGATAGATCTGGTAGATGGCGGCACCGCGCCACCATTCGGCAGGTAAGGTCATGGTCTTTTCCGGGGGGAGTGGATCAGGGTTTGGCCGCGCAGACCGCAAAGCCCAGCGGCGGCAGTTCGACGCGCACCGAACCGGGCGCGCTGGCCGTGGCGGCGCAGGCCGTGCCCGCCAGCGTCTCGAACGCAAGCGAGGCCGGATCGACGGCAACTTGCGCCGAAACTGGCGCGGTGGAGGTGTTGAAGGCCAGCAGCACCTCGCGCCCGGTCTTGGGATCGAAGCGGGAGACGGCGACGAGGCCGGGTTTCTCCGACGCCGCGCGGGTGACCGAACGGCCCTCGGTCAATGCGGGCGTCTTCACGCGCAAGGCGGAAAGCTGCGCGATGAGTTGGTAGAGCGGATGGGCTGGATCGAAGCTTTCGGTCTTGGTGGTCTTGGCCGTGCCGACCAGCGCTTCGCCATTGTAGATCGCCACTTTGCTGGCGAACATGTCCTGCCGCGATAGCTGGTCGCCGCCGGCACCGGCAAAGCCCTGCTCGTCGCCGTAATAGATCGTCGGCACGCCGCGCAGCGTGAGCAGCATGGCATGGGCCAGTTCGTCGCGCTTCAGCAGTTCGTCCGCGCTCATCGCCGGATTTGCGGCCTTCAGGAACATCGCCGCACGCCCGGCATCGTGGTTGCCGAGGAACGTCGGCAATTGCATCGCCGCCCTGGCGCCGCCCTCGTAAAGCCCGTCATCATCGGGCAGGCGCGCCAGTTCCTCGCTACTACCGCCGCCCGCCGCCTTCAGAACCGCGTGCATGAAGGCGAAGTCCAGCACGCCGGGCAGGGCGGCATTGCGCGTCCAGCTGGCCAGCAGCGCCGGGTCGTAGTCGCCGCTCATCACTTCGCCGAAGATGTGGAAGTTCGGGATGCCCTTGGCCGCTGCCCGCGCCTTTATGGCGGGAACGAACGCGCGCCAGAATTCGGGGTTCACATGCTTGGCGGTATCGATGCGGAAACCGTCGACGCCGTACTTGTCGATCCAATCGCCGTAGATCGCGATCATGCCTTCGACCACGCGCGGGTTCTCGGTCGCAAGATCATCCAGCCCGACGAAATCGCCGTACTGAGCGCTCTCGCCCTTCCAGTCGGTATTGCCGCGATTGTGGTAGTAGATCGGGTCGTTCAGCCAGGCGGGCACTTTCACCCGCTCCTCGCCCTTCGGCACGTAGGGGGTATATGCGAAGGACGGAACGGTCATCTTCGCCCAGTTCGCCGCGCTGGCATCGCTGTCGCCCGCAAAGCCGGGATTGATCGGCGCTCCGCCGACACCGCCTTTACGCGAGAACGGATAGTCCGCCTTGGACCGATAGGGATACCCCTCGCCAGAGCCCTCGCGGTACTGGATCACATCCGCCGTATGGTTGGCGATGATGTCCATGTAGACCTTCAGCCCGCGCGCATGGGCGGCATCGACCAGCGCCTTGAAGTCCGCATCCGTTCCGAAATGCGGATCGACATGGGTGAAATCGGTGATCCAGTAGCCGTGATAGCCCGCGCTCTCGTTGCCCTTCGGCCCCTGCACGGGCTTGTTCCTGAAGATCGGCCCCACCCAAATCGCCGTCGCACCGAGGTTCTGGATATAGCCCAGCCTTGCGGTCAACCCCTTGAGGTCGCCGCCGTGATAGAAGGCCTTGTCCGCCGGATCGAAGCCGGTGACCAGCTTGCCGCCCTTGAGGCCGCCCGCATCGTTCGACGGATCGCCGTTCTCGAACCGGTCGGGCAGGACGAAATAGATCACTTCCTGCTCCGGCGTGCGCGCACGCAGGTCTTCCAGCGGGCCAGCCATCGCGGTGGGAGCGACAAGCGATGCGGCCAGCGCAGCGAGGGAAGGAAGCAGGCGGTTCATCTCAAATTCTCCGATGTTTCCCGTCATCGTCACCCTGAACTTGTTTCAGGGTCCATTTGTCAGCCTTGCCCGAACGCTTCGGACGCGGGCCGAGGGAGCGGTTTATCATCCAAACCCGCCGGTTTCGCGGCACGATGGACCCTGAAACAAGTTCAGGGTGACGGGGGCGGAACCGGGAAGGGAGGGAGAGGGACTTTCCCGGTTCCGCTTGTACGGTGCCGCAGCGGAGGAGGAGGTTCCTTTGCGGCACCGAAGTCTGGCCTCAGAACTTATACGTGAAGCCGGCCAGATAACGCGCGCCATAGCGCTGGTAGTCGATGATCTGGCGGCTATCGCCCGGATTGGTCGTCACGAAGGGCGCATTGGTCAGGTTCTGGCCCTGGATGTAGAGCGAGAGCCCTTCCAGCGGGCTGCCCGGTTGGAAGTCGTAGCCGATCTGCGCATCGACAATCGTTTCCGGCTGGGCCCGGCGCCGCTCGCGATTGGCTGCGAAGCCTGAGACTTCACCGATGAAGGTCGAGCGGTAGCGGACCGAACCGCGCATGTTGAAGCCCCACTTCTCGAAGTAGGCAGTGCCGTTGGCGACCCACTTGGAATAGCCCGGCAGTGCCGAGGCGGGTTCGCCCGGCGTCGGGTGAATCTTCGATTGCGTATAGGCGACCGATCCGGTCACGCCGAAGCCGGAAAGCGCGGAAGTAAAGGCATCGAAGGGAACGGTGCCCGCCACCTCGACGCCGTAGACCTTGCCGCCCTGTCCATTGACCGGAACGTTGATCAGCGCCGTCGGCGAGATCGCGTAGCCGTTGCCGGGATCGGGCAGGGCCAGCGTCGAACTGTCGATCGCCACGTCCTGATTGTAGACGTAGCTCTTGAGGTCCTTGAAGAAGAACTGCGCGGCGAGATAGCCCTTGCCTGCGAAATACTTCTCGAACGTCAGGTCGAGCGCATTGGCACGCCACGGCCGCAGGTCCGGGTTGCCCGAGGAACCGGTGACCACGGCGACGCCGTTCGTGAAGGTATAGCCGTATTCCAGCGAGGCGCGCATGTCGTCGAGGCGCGGGCGGATGATCTCGCGGGCCGCGGCGAAGCGGATCACGAAGTCGCTGGGGAAGCGCAGCGAGAGGTTCAGGCTCGGCAGGACGTCGAGATAGTCGGTGCTCGATTTGCGGGTGGCGTAGAGATAGCTCGGCGAGCCGTTGGGGTTGAGGATCTGCTCGCCCGTGACCGGATCCAGGTTGGGCGCGGCACTGCCGCCGCTGGAGTTCTGGTCGGTCCAGATCGCCTGCACACCCAGGTTGCCGGTCAGTTCGGCGGCGCCGATCTGCGACCTGATATTGGCCTGGAGGTAGCCGGTCATCAGCTTTTCGCGGATGGCATAGCCCTTGGAAACCACATCGCCGGTCGGGTTGGGCACCAGGTTGTAGATGCCGTCACGAACCAGCGCGAGCGGATCGTAGCTGATCACGTTGCCGAGGCCGAGATACTTGAGGTTGGTGGTGCCCAGGCGGTACTGCTCTGGCACCGCGACACTCACCGTGCCGTCGGTATTGGCGGCAAGACCCAGGAAATACTCCTCGGGCACGAGTGTCTTGGCATGGCTGGTATAGTTCATGCCGGCCTGGATTGAACTGAAGAAGGAGGATTCCAGCTCCCTCTTCACTTCGGTGCGGAACTGCCAGAGTTCGTCCTTGATCTTGCGGTCGTTGTAGTAGCCGTCCTGGCCGCCGTAGATCGCGGCCCCGTCCGTGCCGACTTGCGTGCCGCCCCAGCCTTGCGGGCTGGTGAGCAGGATCTGGTTCCAGTCACCGTAGTCGATGCCGTGGCTGAAGGTCGTTCCCTTGGCGGCGCTGGTGAAGCCGATCGTGTCCGTCGCGCCGGTGCCGAGGCGGCCGGTGCCCGAATAGCTCTCGACGGTGAGTTCGTTGCGGTCGGTCTTGGAATAGCTGGCGTCGAACATCGCGCTCCAGCCGTCGTCGCCCTTCCATTCGTTGTTCCAGCCGAACGAGTAGAGCTTGGCGTGGCGCTGGAAGGCATCGTTGCGCAGGATGCCCTTCACGTTGGAGAAGCTGCCGTCGGTGATCAGCCCGTCCTCGACGGTATAGCCCGGATTGAGCGTGGCAGAGGACGAGTAGAGCGGCAGTTCGATGCCGCGCTTGATCTGGTCGTCCTTGAAGTCGGAATAGAAGGCGTCGATCGTCGAGGTGAAGTTCGGGCTCGGGCGCCATTGTAGCGTGCCGTTGAGGCCGAGGCGCTTGAGCTTGCTCGAGGTATTGTACGATTTCGAGCCGCCGATGACCTTGTTGCCGTCCGGCGCGGTTTCATAGCCCCAGGCGTTGAACTCCTGAACCTGATAGGGTTCGTCGGTATAGCTGGCGCCCAGCGCAATGCCGAGGGTGTCGTTGGCGAACTGGTCCACGTACATGCCGTTGACGCGGTAGCCCTTGTCGTCGGACCCCTTGTTCAGCTTGCCGAGGTCGGCATAGACGCCGCGTGCGCCCACGGTGATGATACGCTTGCCGGCATCGAGCGGACGGATCGTGCGCATGTCGACCGTGCCCGACAGACCCTGGCCGACCAGGCTGGCCATCGGCGTCTTGTAGACGTTGACCGCATTGATCACCTCGGAGGGATACTGGTCGTACTCGACCGCGCGGTTGTCGCCGGTCGAGGTCTGCTCGCGGCCGTTCAGCAGCGTAGTCGAGAAGTCCGGCGCGAAGCCGCGGATCGAGATCGCGTTCGAGCGGCCGTTGACGCGCTGCGAGGTCAGGCCCGGTAGGCGGGCGATGGATTCGGCGATCGAGGCGTCAGGCAGTTTGCCGATGTCCTCGGCCGAAACCGATTCGACGATCACTTCGGCGCGCTTCTTGTTGTTGACCGCCGATTCCAGGCTGGCCCGGAAGCCGGTAACGATAATCGCGGGGCCGTCCGCCTGATCGCCCGAAGCCGCCGAGCCCTGCGCGAAGGCCTGCGCCGGAAGCAGGGTCGCGGCTCCGGCAGCGAGAGAGGCGACGAGAGCCAGCGAGGACGAATTCCTCAGGCGCGAAAATTCCTTGTGAAGCGACATCCCGTCCTCCTCCAGTGGTTGCCGTCCGTCCCTGGATGCTCTGGGGACGAACGTGGAAGGTCCGACGTTTTTTGCGCCGCGACTCTCCCGCTCCACTCTCGCTTAGGGCGCGACAGGTGAATGCATAATATGGCATACGTATACGCAAGTGCCGCGAGGCCACGTTGCGTTGCAGGATTGCAACGTTGCTCGCATGGCGGCAAACCGCAAAAATACAGAGTTTTACGAGGATAATCGGGAAGCCGAAAGCATGGGACGCAAACCGAGCAACAGGCCGACCAGTTTCGACATCGCCTATCGGGCAGGCGTGTCGCAGCCCACCGTCAGCCGTGCCCTCAGAGGCAGCAAGTCCGTCAGCGCCGCCACGCGCGCGCGGATCGAGGAAATCGCGCGCGAGCTGAACTATTCGGTCGACAAGAACGCTTCGTCGCTGCGTTCCCAGCGCTCGAACACCATCGCCCTGCTGTTCTTCGAGGAGCAGACGCCCGACGATTCGAAGATCAATCCCTTCTTCCTGGCCATGCTCGGATCGATCACCCGGCAATGCGCCAATCGTGGGCTGGACCTGCTAATCTCGTTCCAGAAGATGGAGGACGACTGGCACGTCCGCTATCAGGACAGCCACCGTGCCGACGGGCTGATCCTGCTCGGCTACGGAGACTATACGCTCTACGAAAGCCGGCTGACGCAGCTGGTGGGGCAGGGGACCCAGTTCGTGCGCTGGGGGTCGGTAAACGAGGACAATATCGGCGCGACCGTGGGGTCCGACAATTTCGGCGCGGGGCGGCTGGCGGGCGAGCACTTGATCGGGTTGGGGCGGCGGAAAATCGCTTTTCTCGGGCAGGCGGACGAGCACTATCCCGAATTCGCGGAGCGCTATCACGGGCTTTGCGCGGCCATGGCGGAGGCCGGATTGGACTGCGATCCCGCGCTGCGCCGCGATACCATCAGCCACGAGGATCTTGGCTACGCGGCGATGCGCGATCTGATCGAGAGCGATCTGGCGTTCGATGCGGTCTTTGCCGCCAGCGATCTTATCGCTATCGGCGCCATGCGTGCGCTCGTCGCGGCGGGACGCGCGATTCCGGGCGATGTGGCGGTCATGGGTTTCGACGATCTGCCCGCCGCCAGCATGACCAATCCGCCGCTGACCACTGTCATGCAGGATCTGAAAGGCGCAGGTGAGCGGCTGGTCGAAACCCTTGTGGCGCTGATCGAGGACCGCCCGCTTCCAGAAGCCACGCTGGGCGCGCGGCTTGTGGCCCGGCGCAGTACCCTGGGCTAGCTGCGTATTCGTATGCATATTGCCGCGCTCGGGGTGCCGTGCAAGGGAACCGGCAAGCGATCCGGCATGCGACCGGCGCTTTCATGGGAAGGGACGCGATGAAGGAAGCCGCAGTGCTGGAAAAGCCCCGGCAGGGATGGGCCGGGCTCTGGAACATCAGCTTCGGTTTCTTCGGCATCCAGATCGGTTTCGCCCTTCAGAACGCCAACATGAGCCGGGTCTTCCAGTCGCTCGGCTCCTCGATTGACGATCTTCCCGCGCTCTGGATCGCCGCGCCCTTGACGGGGCTGCTGGTACAGCCCGTCGTCGGTCACTTGTCCGACCGCACGTGGCTGGGCCGTCTCGGCCGCAGGCGTCCCTACTTTCTGGCCGGAGCCGTGCTCGCGGCGAGCGCTCTGCTGGCCATGCCCCAGAGCGGCGGATTGCTGATGGCGGCGATGCTGCTGTGGATGCTCGATGCCAGCCTGAACATCTCGATGGAGCCGTTCCGCGCTTTCGTGGGAGACATGCTGCGCAAGGACCAGCATACGGCGGGCTATGCGGTGCAGACCGCCTTCATCGGCGTGGGAGCCGTGGTGGGTTCGCTGTTCCCCTATGTGCTGGATCATATAGGCGTGAGCAATGTCGCGCCGCCGGGCGGCATTCCCGACACGGTGCGGCTCAGCTTCTGGGCGGGCGGCGCCGCCCTGCTGGCGGCCGTGCTCTGGACCGTGCTGACTACGCGCGAATATTCGCCCGAAGAGCAGGCCGCGTTCGACGAAGCGGCGGCGGAATCGGCTGTGGGGGGCGAAAACCTCGCCGCGCGCAGCATGGTTTCGGGCCTTCCCTGGATCGTCGCGGGGCTGCTGGTGGCGCTGGGCGTTTATGTGTGGAAGCTCGAAAAGGAGGTCTATCTGCTTGGCGGCCTGCTGGCGGGATATGGACTGGCCGTGCTCGGTGCGATCCGGCTTGCCCGGGCCGGTCGGGGCACTTCGATGCTGGCGGGGATCGTCGGCGATTTCTCGGGCATGCCGCCGATCATGAAGCGGCTGGCCTTCGTCCAGTTCTTCAGCTGGTCGGCGCTGTTCATCATGTGGATCAACACCACGCCGGTCGTCGCGCAGTATCACTTCGGTTCTGCCGATCCGGCGAGCGCCGCCTATCAGGCGGCTGCCAATTGGGTGGGCGTGCTGTTTTCGGTCTACAACGGTGTGGCGGCGATCGCCGCGTTGGTGCTGCTGCCCTGGCTGGCGGCGCGGCTCGGCAAGGCGAGAACCCATGCGGCCTGCCTCGTACTGGGCGCGGCAGGTTTCGCGGGCTTCATGGTGCTGCGCGACCCCGACATGCTGACGGTTTGCGAGATCGGCATCGGGATCGCTTGGGCCTCGATCCTGGCGATGCCCTACGCCATTCTGGCCAGCAGCCTGCCGCAGGCCAAACTCGGCGTGTTCATGGGGCTTTTCAACGTCTTCGTGGTCCTGCCACAGCTACTGGTGGCAACCGTCATGGGATCGATCATGAAGGCCTTCTTCCCCGGCGAGCCGATCTGGACGATGGGCTTCGCGGCAGCGACGCTGCTGGTGGCAGCCTTCGCGTCGCTGCGGATCGGGAAAGATATTTAGGGCGTAAACTCATAGATGGCACCATCGAGGCGCCCTTTCGGGCGTCCCTTCGGGATTTGACCAAAATGGCCCAGCGCTGCGTCGGCAGGGCTTGAAATATCGACATATTCCATCGCCCTGCCTCCTTGCGCTGAGCCATTTTGCCTCAAACCTCAATGGCGTCATCTATGAGTTTACGCCCTAGAAATGGCCTGTGCAGTAAGCGAGCAGCAGAATGATGGGAATGGGAACGCCTATCAGCCAGAGTAGACCCGAGCGCATGGTTTTTTCCTTTCGCCTGTAGTCGAGGACAAACCCTGGCGCGGCACGCGGTTCCACGGCCACTGCGATCCGGCATCTTGTGAGACTGTCACAATCCGATAAGAAACCACTCCGGTTCGCACCAAAACCAGAGGAATTTCAATGCGGCTTCCTGCCTTCCTGGCCTTTGCTTCCCTGATCGCCCTGTCTCAGCCGGTTCTTGCGCAAAAGGACGATGCGCCTGACGCCGGCAGGCAGCATGCCGAAAAGACGGCCGATGCCGTTGCCGCCAACTGGGCGAGCGCGCCGGTCGAGGAAGTGACCCGGACCAGCAAGGGCACGGCGCGGGTGGACGGCAAGTCGATCGGTTATACCGCCACGGCAGGGACGCTGACGATCCGCGATGCGCAGGGCAAGCCGACCGCGAGCATGTTCTACACCGCCTATACGGCGCCCGGTAAGCACCGCCCGGTGACCTTCTTCTACAACGGCGGGCCCGGCTCGGCGAGCCTCTGGCTGCGCATGGGCAGCTTCGCGCCGGATCATGTGCGTACCGGCAATCCAGAAGCGGTGCGTCCGGCCCCCTACGATGTCGGCCCCAACCCGGACAGCCTGATCGGCAGCACCGACATGGTGTTCCTCGATGCGGTGGGCGCGGGCTATTCGCGGCCGCTGGGCGATGCCAAGGGCGCCGAATTCTACGGTGTCGATCAGGACGTGGATGCCTTTGCAAAGGCTATCATGCGCTATGTCACCAAGAACGCGCGCTGGGGCGATCCCAAGTACATCTTCGGCGAAAGCTATGGCACGACGCGCTCGGGCGCGCTGGCGTATCAGTTGGAGGATCGCGGCATGGCGCTGAACGGCGTGATCCTGCTTTCCTCGATCATGAACTACGGGATCCGCCAGTCCGGCTTCGACACGATCCACATCGGCTACCTGCCGACTTACGCCGCCGTCGCCTGGTATCACAATCGCGTTGCCGACCGCCCCGCGACGGTGGACGAATTCGTCGAGCAGGCCCGCCAGTTCGCCAACGGCGAATATGCCGCCGCGCTGGCCAAGGGGCAGGATATCACGCCGGCCGAGGAAGACGCGGTGGCGCAGAAGCTCAGCCGTTTTACCGGGCTTTCGGTGGACTACGTCAAGCAGGCCAATTTGCGCATCGATCTCGGCCGTTTCCGCAAGGAACTGCTGCGCGGCGGACGTGAGACGGTCGGCCGCTTCGACGGTCGCTACAAGGGACTGGATGCGGACGCGGCAGGCGAAAGCCCCGAGTACGACCCCTCCGACACCGCGATCAGCGGGCTATATGTCGGCAGCTTCCTCGACCAGCTCACGACCAGGCTAGGCTATCAGACCGACCTCGACTACCGCCTGAGCGCGCGCGAAGGCGGCGATTTCGACTGGGACTGGAGCCACCGCCCGCCGAACGGCCGCCCGCAGAATGTCGCCGACGTCACCGCCGACCTCGGGACGGCGATGCGGATCAACCCGCATCTCCGCGTGCTGTCGCTCAACGGCTATTACGACATGGCGACGCCGTTCTTCTCCACCGAGCGCGACCTGAAGCACATGATGCTGGAGCCGGGTCTGCGGCAGAACCTGCAGTTCCGCTACTATCCGGCGGGGCACATGGTCTATCTCAACCCCGAGGCGCTCCACCAGATGCGCGTCGACATGCAGCGCTTCCTTGCCGAGGATGCGCGCTGAATGGAAAGGGGCGGTGGTCTGGCCGCCGCCCCTTTAATTGAGGGCGGGCACCGGTTCTTCGGCTGGCTCCGTCTGCATCGGGCCGCGCATGCCGAGGCGCTGCGAGACGATGGTGGGCACGAGCGCCTGCCCGGCAACGTTCACCGCCGTGCGGCCCATGTCGAGGATCGGGTCGATCGCCAGCAGTAGCCCCACGCCCTCCAGCGGCAGGCGCAGGGTGGACAGTGTCAGGGTAAGCATCACCACCGCACCGGTCAGGCCCGCCGTGGCGGCCGAGCCGATCACCGAGACGAAGACGATCAGCGCATAGTCGGAAAGCTGAAGCGGCACGCCGTAGAACTGCGCCACGAAAATGGCCGAGATCGCGGGATAGATCGCGGCGCAGCCGTCCATTTTGGTGGTCGAGCCGAGCGGCACGGCGAAGGCGGCGTAAGAGCGCGGCACGCCGAGGCGCTCGGTCACTTCCTCGGTCACCGGCATGGTGCCCACCGAGGAGCGCGAGAGGAAGCCGATCTGGATCGCCGGCCAGGCGACCGAGAAGAAGCGCAGCGGATTGATGCCGTGGATCAGCAGCAGGATCGGATAGACCGCCAGCAATACGATCGCGAGGCCGATATAGACCGCGCCCGCGAAAGCGCCCAGCGCGGAAAGGGCGTCCCAGCCGTAGCTGATCACGGCATTGGCGATCAGTGCGGCGGAGCCCAGCGGGGTCAGCGCGATCAGCCAGCGCAGCATCTGGCGCAGCACGAGGTTGGCCGAGGTCATGAACGTCAGGAACGGCTCGGCCTTGGTGCCGATGCGCACGGCGGCTGCGCCCACGGCGACGGCGGCGATGATGATCTGGAGGACGTTGAAGGACACCGAGGTGGCGGGGCCGTCTGCTTCCAGGGTGGTGGAGGCGGTGATGCCCAGGTAGTTGGCCGGGACCAGACCCTTGAGGAAGTCCAGCCAGCCGCCAACGGCCTTGGGCGCCTGTGCTGCGGCCGCATCGACGCTGGCGTGGAGGCCGGGCTGGATGGTGAGGCCCAGGGCGATGCCGATCAGCACCGCGATCAGTGCGGTGATGGCGAACCAGAGCAGTGTCTGCACCACCAGCTTCACCGCATTGTCCAGCCCGCGCAGGGCAGCGACCGAAGCGATGATCGCCGTGAAGACCAGCGGCGGCACCAGCGTGCGCAGAAGCTGGACGAAGATCTGGGCCACGGTGTGGAAGGTCTCGGTCGCGCCGACGGAAAATGCGCTGTCCGGCCCGATCTGCCTGACCACCAGTCCCGCGACGAGGCCGATGACCATGCCGAGCATGACCTGCGTTCCAAAACCGGGAAGCCACGACCGACCGGCGCGCGGGTTATTCGACATTCCTATACCTTCACATCCTGGCCATGCGGCCCGGCCGAACCTTCAATTTCGTCGCTTGAGGGCCGTCATGCAAGGGGTGGACGGTATCCTGTGCCCATGAACCTGACGCGAAAAGCGGCTTGCTCTGGGATTAAACGGGTGCGTCATATTGTCAACTTAATTGATAGACAATACGACGCACCTCATCGCCGCCATGCCGATTGCGCGGTCCCATAACAAAAAGATAGTCTTCCATGCCTTCATGGTTTGGAATACTATAGCAATAACAAAGCAATAAACGATTGCCCCTGCGCAATTCAAATTGGTCGAGGGTGTGGCGAAAAGCCTATGCGCGACGCTTCCGTCTGTGCGGTCCAGGACCAGCCCGGAATACGGGTAAGGCATTGATTGTGCGTATGTTCCGCTTCGTATCGCTCGAAGCGGGCATGGCCGTGCCTTTTGCTTTTTCCGTGCCGCACAGATCCGAATCCGTTTCGAACGAAAGCTAGCAAGGAGGTGCCGCATGCGGGGCACGACGAACGATAGTGGTCTGCTGACCAGGGCATGGCTACTCCTGCTGGGAGTAGTGGTGCTGGGCGCGGGGCTCTTCTTCACGATCGGGGGCGTCAAGCTCGTCAGCGTGGGAGGGAGTTTCTACTTCGTCCTGGCCGGGATCGCGCTGCTGGTCTCCGGCTTCCTGATCGCGCGCCGCCGCCCGGCAGGTGCATTGCTGTTCGGTGCGACGTTCCTGCTGACGGTGCTCTGGGCCCTGTGGGAAGCGGGCTTCTCGTTCTGGCCGCTGATCTCGCGGCTTCTGGCCATGGGCGTGGGCGCCACCGTCATCGCGCTCTCCTATCCGCTGCTGCTCCGGGCTTCGGGGCGAGCGCCTTCCTGGAAGCCCTCGATTGTCGTCGCCGCCGTCGTCGGCCTGGCTTCCGCTGCCGGTTTCGCGGGGATGTTCGTACCCCATGCAACGGTGGCCTTTTCCGGTGTGGAAGGCGCATTGGCTCCGGTCGATCCCGCTCATGAGCAGAAGAATTGGGAAGCTTACGGCAATACCGGCGGCGGCAGCCGCTTCGTGGCGCTGGACCAGATCACGCGTGACAATGTGAAGAACCTCCAGGTCGCCTGGACCTATCGCACCGGCGACGTCGCGATCAGCGACGGCAACGGCGCCGAGGATCAGAACACCCCGCTTCAGATCGGCGACACCGTCTATATCTGCACGCCGCACAACAATGTCATCGCGCTGGATGCCGATAGCGGCCGCGAGAAGTGGAAGGCGCGGATCGATGCGCGGGCTTCGGTGTGGAACCGCTGCCGCGGCCTTGCCTATTTCGATGCGACGCGCCCGCTCCAGCAGCCCGGCATGCCCGGCGCCACGCCCGTCACCGCCGTTACCGTGCCCGAAGGCGCGCCGTGTCAGCGCCGCATCCTGATGAACACCATCAATGCCGAACTGATCGCGCTCGATGCCGATACCGGCAAGTTCTGTCCCGACTTCGGCAACGGCGGCCGCGTGGACCTGAAGGCCGGTCTCGGCAATGCGCCCGACCCGCAGTACCAGCTCACCTCCGCGCCGACGATGGCCGGGACCACCGTGGTCGTCGGCGGGCGCGTGGCGGACAATGTCCAGGTGGACATGCCCGGCGGCGTGATGCGCGGCTTCGACGTAGTCACCGGCAAGCTGCGCTGGGCTTTCGATCCCGGCAATCCTGCAATCACCGGCATGCCCGCGCCGGGCCAGACCTATACGCGCTCCACGCCCAATGTCTGGGCGGCGATGTCCTACGATCCGGCCTCCAACACCGTGTTCATGCCGGTGGGCAGTTCCTCGGTGGATCTCTACGGTGTCCCCCGCAGCGCGCTGGATCACAAGTACGGCGCCTCGATGCTGGCGCTCGACGCGACGACGGGTCGTGAAAAGTGGCACTTCCAGACCGTCCACAACGACCTCTGGGATTTCGACCTGCCGATGCAGCCGACTTTCCTCGATTTCGCGGCGAAGGACGGCAGGACGGTGCCCGCGCTCGTCTTCGGCACCAAGGCCGGGCAGCTCTACGTGCTGGACCGCGCGACCGGCAGGCCGCTTACGGAAGTGGCCAATGTCGGCGTGAAACCCGCCAATATCCCGAACGAGCCTTATGCGCGCACGCAGCCGCGATCGGTGGGCATGCCGCAGATCGGCGTCGGCCCGCTGACCGAGGCGGACATGTGGGGCGCCACGCCGTTCGACCAACTGATGTGCCGCATCGCTTTCAAGGGCATGCGCTACGAAGGGCTCTATACCGCGCCCGGCACCGACAAGTCGCTGAGCTTCCCCGGCTCGCTGGGCGGCATGAATTGGGGCGGCCTCTCGATCGATCCGACCAGCGGCACGATCTTCGCCAACGACATGCGCCTCGGCCTCTGGGTTAAGATGGTCGCGCAGACGAACGAGCAGGCCGGCAAGGCCGGTGCCGCGGGCGAGGCGATCAATACCGGCATGGGCAGCGTTCCCTTGAAGGGCACGCCCTATTCGGTGGTGAAGGACCGCTTCCTTTCCGCGCTGGGCGTGCCCTGCCAGGCGCCGCCTTTCGGCACGTTGACCGCGATAGACATGAAGACCCGCACGATCAAGTGGCAGGTCCCGGTCGGCACCGTGCGCGATACCGGCCCGATGGGCATGAAGATGGGCCTGCCGATCCCGATCGGTCTGCCGACCCTGGGCGGAACGCTGGCGACGCAGGGCGGCCTCGTCTTCATTGCGGGCACCCAGGACTATTACTTGCGCGCCTTCGACTCGGCGAACGGCAAGGAAGTCTGGAAGGCTCGCCTGCCAGTTGGCAGTCAGGGCGGCCCGATGAGCTACAAGTCGCCGAAGACCGGCAAGCAATACGTCGTGATCACCGCAGGCGGCGCGCGGCAGTCGCCCGACCGCGGGGACTACGTGATCGCTTACAAGCTGCCGTAACGGCTGGGAGGGCGGCCTGGTCCGCCCTCCATTTCCATCCGACATAGAACAGCCCGCGTCAGGTGACGGCGGGGAGGAGGGGGCCTTGGCCCGACAGATCCAGACTATCGCCCGAATGACAGCCACATTGGTAACTTGCGCGTCGTTTGCTGCGACGGGGGCTCATGCTGAAACAGCGCCTGAGACAGAGGCTGAGACCGGGGCTGAGACCGGGGCTGAGGCAGGGGCTACGGGGCAAGTCGCCGCCCCGCCCGTCACGCCTGCGCCTTCCACCGAACGCGAAACGCTGACCGGAGACTGGGGAGGCCTGCGCAGCGACCTCAAGAAAGCCGGTGTGACTTTCCGGGGCGACTACGTTTCGGAGACCTTCTCCGCCGTGGATGGCGGCCAGCGGCGCGGCACCACTTACGTCCAGCAGGTGCGCCTCGGCGCCGATTTCGACATGGAGCGTCTGGCCGGCTGGCAGGGCGGGATCGTCCATGTGACGTTCAACGATCGGCGCGGCGTGGGCCTCTCCTCGGACTTCGTCGGCAATCGCCTGCCGATCCAGGAAGCGGCGGGCGGCTACTATGCGCGCCTGACCGAGGCCAGTGTCGAGCAGAACCTGATGGGCGGCAGGCTGAACCTACGGCTCGGCTACTTCGCCATGGGCAATGACCTTGGCGGCATGGCGATCGGCTGCAACTTCGTGAATGCGGCGTTCTGCGCCCATCCGCTCTCGATGTCTGGCGACAGCGGGTGGTACAACTATCCCAATGCCCGCTGGGGCGCGGCGGTGCGTTACAAGCTGCGGCCCGATCTCGTCCTGCGCAGCGGCGTCTATCAGGTGAACCCGCGTCTCAATGACGAGGACAATGCCTGGGATCCTTTCGCGGGCGGGACCACTGGCGTCGTGCTGCCGCTGGAGCTGGAGTACGATCCGGGTACGCGCCCGGGCAGCCGCGCGCTTCCCGGACATTACAAGCTGGGCGCCTATTACGACACCTCGCGCGTGGACCGGTTGGGCGGCGGGGGCACCGTGAAAGGGCGCTACGGCTTCTATATCCTGGCGGACCAGATGATCGTCCGGGAGGGCAGCGGCAACCGCGGCTTATCGATATTCGGGCAGTTCACCGCCAATCCGCAGATCTCGGCGCAGATCACCCGCTGGTATGCGGGCGGGCTGGTCAAGACCGGTACGTTCAAGGGCCGCGATGCCGATACGATCGGGCTGGGGTTCACCCATGCCGTGGTCGATCCGCGCCTGCGCCGCGTCCATGTCGATACCGCGCCGGTTCCGGGGAGCTATGCCTCGCTGCCCGCAGGGGAAACCGCGATCGAACTAAGCTACGGTTTCCAGGCTAACCGCTGGCTGGTGGTGCGGCCGGACGTGCAGTACATCATCGATCCCGGCGCTTTCAGCTTCCGTTCGACGCCGAATGCCCTGGCACTCGGGCTGCAAGTGCGCATGCAATTCTGATCGGAAAATCGCGGACCGCATCGACCCCTCCGATTTTTCAGGATCTGCGGTCCGCGAAAGGAAAGGAAGTGGTTACTGGCGCAGGCTGTCCGGCACGACGCCGCCGTTCTGGGCAAGGCTGTCCATGACCGCCCTGTGGAGGGCGATGTTCTGCTCGGCCGAACCATCCGCCCCGGCATGGACGTTCAGTTCGCCCGCCAGTTCCTTGCGTGCGGCAAGGCTGGAATCAAGGTCGAGCAGCTTGAGCAGGTCGACGATCGAACTGCGGTAGTTTCCGCCGTTGTCCGGCTTCATCGAGGCCATTTCCGCCAGCACCGCGCCGACGTCCACCTCCACGGCGGGTTCGGGCGCAGGCGTGGGGGCGGGTGCTGCCGGTGCCGGAGCGGCGGCCGGAGCAGGCGCGGGGGCCGAAGTGGCGGCCGAAGTGGCGGCCGAAGTGGGGGGCGGCGTGGCGGCCTTGGCTTTGCCGTGATGGAAGATCTTGTCGTAGATATTGCCGAGAATTCCCATTGTCGTGCTCCTGCCGTGGACCGGAACGGTCAGTGCGGGAACGCCTGCGGGCGCCGATGGTTCACGATGAGGATGTAGTCTGGAAGAGGAATTCACCATGAAGCATCGGATAGTTCTGGCCGTGTCGATCGCCGCACTCGCGGTGGCGGGCTGCAAGAAGGAAGCGCCTGCCCCCAGCGACGTCGCTACGGCGCCGGCTACCGGCGTTGTTCCCGGCGCGATCCCAGGCGCGGATGTGCCGATGGGCACGGCCACGCAGACCCCGGCACAGGCCTTTGCCAATGCCGCCGCCGCCAGCGATGCCTTCGAGATCGAGGCATCCAAGCTGGCGATCGCCCAGGGGCAATCGGCGGGCGTGAAGCGTTTTGCCGAAAAGATGGTCGATGCGCACACCCAGTCCACGGCGAAGCTGAAGGGCGTGACCGAAAAGCTGGCCCCCGCGATCACGCCCGACGCCGGACTTTCCGAGGCCCAGCAGCAGACGATCGATTCGCTCAAGACGCTGAAGGGTGCGGACTTCGACAAGGCCTATGCCAAGGCCCAGGTCGACGGACACGAGGCGACCCTGGCCAAGCTCAAGGACTATGCCGCAAGCGGCGATTCCGCGCCGCTCCAGGCATTTGCGAAGGAACTGATCCCCACTGTCACGGCCCATCTCAACATGGCCAAGTCTCTGTAATCGAGTAATAAGATCGGGAAAGCGCAGGCCGTGCTCAATGCTGGAACGGCCTGCGCTTCAGATCGCCCTGAGCAGGCGCGTTCTGTCCCGTTTCGGGACGTATCCGGGTTTCCCCGAGTTCATCAGATTTGTCTGCTGCCCGCGCAGCGCTTCTGCTAGAGTCACGGCGTGACCACAGCGATTCCCCACGACTTCCGCATTGGCGTCGATGCCGCAGACATCGATTTCATGGGCCATGTGAACAACGCCAGCTACCTCAAGTGGGTGCAGGACGCGGTTCTCGACCATTGGCGCGCGATCGCGCCGACGGAGGTGGTGGGCCAGCATCTCTGGGTCGCGCTCAAGCACGAGATCACCTACCGCAAGCCCACTTTCCTGGGCGACGACGTGATCGCCACGGTGCTTCTCGAAAAGGTCCAGGGCGCGCGGGCGTTCTACGAAACGGTCATCAGGCGCGGTGAGGAAGTGCTCGCCGAAGTCAAGTCCAGCTGGTGCTGCCTCGATGCGGCGACGATGAAACCCGCCCGCCTGGCGCGCGATGTCATCGACCACTTCTTCGGAAGCGAAAGCTGATCGGGAAGGGCGTGTCGTCACCTGCTCGTACCAGCTATCGCGCCTGATTTAAGCCGCACGAAGCAGCCGCAAGCCCTCGGCGCCTCTTGGGCCATCTGTTCACTCGTGGTATCAAGCACGCCATGTTTCTTGTCGCTATCCTGCTTTCGGCTGCGATGCCTGCGGTTTCCTCTTCCATAAAGGCCCATTCCGACCGGCCTATCGGTGAAGTGGCGGCCTGCGTGGAAACCGAGTTTGATGACGTGGGCGTCAGCGAGAACCTGTCCTTCGAGTTCGGACGGAAAGTGGATTTCCGCATCGCCAAGGAAACCGATACGCCGACCAGCCCGGTGATGTCGTTCGAGGCGCGTCATGACGGCACGCTCGTGCTCTACGGCTTCGGCGACTGGAAGGACGCCGTCGAGCCGATGTGGAAGAACCTCGCGCGCGAATGTTTCCCGGAAGTCCAGGGCGCTGTGACCCGCCCGAAATCCTGAAACGGACCGATCTTATTCGGCAGCCTCGGCCAGATTCTTCGACGGTGGCCGCTTCAGTTCCTCCGCTGCGAAATCGTCTACCGCGATGACGTCCGCGACTGCCTCGTCCGCTTCGTGCAGGCTTTGCAGTTCCTCTGCGGTGATAAGCCCCTCTGCCAGTGCCCGATCCCAGTCCCGCACGCGGGCCTTGCGCAGACGGTCGTGGACCGGCTGCGTGGCCACGGTCTGCCGGAAGGCATCGGTAAGGCGGCCGACCGCTTCGTCCGCGCCGCCGATATAGACGTTTTCCACTAGCCGGTCTCGGGCGGGGCAGGGCTCCATCAGGATTTCGGCACAGCGGCGGATCGTGCGGTCTGAGGGGCCGTTGCGACGGCGACCGAAGGGCTGGATGAACAGGCGCAGCATCCAGCCGACCGGCCGTGCAGGGAAGTTGGCGATGATCCCGGCGAAGCGCTGCTCGATGGTGGCGAACCCGCTTTCCATGCACCAGGCGAGCAGGGGCAGATCCGCGTCCTGCCGCCCTTCGTCCTCCCAGCGCTTGAGCGCGCCGGACAGGAGATAGAGTTCGGAAAGCACGTCGCCCAGCCGGGCCGAGAGCAGTTCCCGCCGCTTGAGTTCGCCGCCCAGCGTCAGGAAGGAAATGTCCGAAGCGAAGGCGAATGCGGCGGCATAGCGGCTCATCTGGCGATAATAGCGCGTCGCCTTGCCCGCCTTCGGTGCAGGCGCGAAGAGCCCGCCGCTCCAGTTGCGCACGAAAGCGCGGATCGCGGTCTTGAGTGCATGGCCCACATGCTTCCAGAGCACCTGGTCGAAATTGGCCAGCGCGCGGCCCCGATCGGCATCGCCCACGGCCCGGATTTCTTCGAGGAGATAGGGGTGCGATCGGATCGCGCCTTGCCCGAAGACCATGAGGCTGCGCGTCAGGATATTCGCGCCCTCCACGGTGATGCCCACCGGAATGGCGCGGTATTGGCTGCCGAGGTAGTTGCGCGGCCCTTCGATCACGGCCTTGCCGCCGTGGACGTCCATGGCGTCGTTGATCACCACGCGCATGCGTTCGGTAGCGTGGAGCTTGAGTATCGACGAGATGACGGCGGGGTGGTTGCCCTGGTCCAGCCCGGCGCAGGTCAGCCGCCGCGCGCCGTCCAGCAGATAGGCATTGGCGGCAATGCGGGCGAGGCGTTCCTGGATTCCTTCGAACTTGCCGATCGGCAGATTGAACTGGGAGCGCACCCGGGCATAGGCCCCGGTGGTATGAGCCGCGAAGGCGCCCGCCGCCGCCGAGAGCGAGGGCAGCGAAATCCCGCGCCCGGCCGCCAGCGCGCTCATCAGCATCTTCCATCCCTGGCCGACCCGCTCGGGGCCGCCGATCACGTTTTCCAGCGGAATGAAGACGTCGCGCCCTTCGTTCGGTCCGTTCTGGAAGGTCTGCATCGAGGGAATGTGGCGGCGGCCGATGGTGACGCCGGGCAGGTCCGTGGGCACGAGCGCCACGGTGATGCCGATCTCTTCCTCCTGCCCCAGCAGGTGGTCCGGGTCGTGCAGCTTGAAGGCTAGTCCCAGGATCGTCGCCACCGGCCCCAGCGTGATGTAGCGCTTGTGCCAGTTGAGGCGGATGCCCAGCACGTCCTCTCCATTCCACTCGCCCCGGCAGACCACACCCTCGTCGGTCATGGCGGCGGCATCGGAGCCTGCTTCCGGGCTGGTGAGGCCGAAGGCGGGAAGCTCGCGTCCTTCGGCCAGGCGCGGCAGCCAGTATTCCTGCTGGGCGGACGTGCCGAAGCGCAGGATCAGTTCGCCGGGACCCAGCGAATTGGGCACCATGGCCGTCACCGCCCCCGAGACCGAGCGCGTGGCGATCTTGCGGACGATTTCGCTATGGGCGAAGTTCGAAAAGCCTAGGCCGCCGTGCTTGCGCGGGATGATGATGCCGAAGAACTTCTCGCGCTTCAGGAAGTCCCAGGCTTCCGGCGGCAGATCGTGGGTTTCCCAGGTCATGCGCCAATCGTCGATCATGCCGCAGAGCGTTTCGGTGGGGCCATCCAGGAAAGCCTGTTCCTCGTCCGTCAGGCTGGCGGGAGGCATGGCCAGCAGCTGTTCCCAATCGGGATTGCCGGTGAACAGCGCGGCGTCCCACCAGGTATTGCCCGCATCGATCGCTTCGTTTTCGGTGGCGGAGAGGGCTGGCAGCGCCGATTGCACGAGCGAAAGCACCGGACGGGTCAGCACCTCGCGGCGAACGGCAGTCAGGGGATTGGCGGTGTGGGACATCGAAAGGCTCCTTCTCCTGCCCGGCACAACGTATGTCCCGATGGAATGGCTCCCGGCTTTGTGGTTCGGCGCTGCCCTAGTCTCATGATCGGCAAAGGCTGCTTGCCCGGAAGCCCTCAGCGCGCCATGGACCGGGAATGCGCGTGTTTCTGGACTTCGAGGCATCCTCGCTGGGCAAGCGAAGCTATCCGATCGAGGTGGCCTGGGTCTTCGAGGACGGCCGGGGCGAAAGCCACCTGATCCGACCCGCGCCCGGCTGGACCGACTGGGACGATGCCGCTGAGGCCATCCACCGCATCCCCCGCAGGCTGCTGGAGCGGGAGGGCGAGGCGCACGAGCAGGTCGCGGCAAGAATGGTCGAGCAGCTTTCCGGCCATGCCCTTCATGCCAGCGCGCCGTCATGGGACGCGAAGTGGCTCAATGCGCTGCTGCGGACTTGCGGCTATCCCAAGCACCATCTGCGCCTGCGCAAGACTACGGACATGATCGTGGAGGACGTCGCCGAGATCCTGGGGGAGACGGTTCCGCCGGCAGGGAGAAAGCAGGCAGCAGCGGCGGTACTGGCCGAGGTCTGCGCGGCGGAAACCGATCCGCCCGCCCATCGCGCCCTGCCGGATGCGCGTGCCGAGCTGCAGCGCTGGAAAGCGGCCCTTGGCGCTGCCGAGGCCTTGCGGGCGCGATCCGACTGAGAGGCTGTTTGAAAATTCGCGAAACGCGAATTTTGCGGCACCAGCCCACGCCCCCACCCTACCACCCAACGGTATTATCCTGCGGGTGGTAGGGTGGGGGCGTGGGCTGGTGCCGCAAGAAAATGCCCGAATGGGCATTTTTCAAACGGGCTCTGAGGACGTGCAAGATTTGCCAAGTTCGCAGCCTTGGCTATCATCCGCACATGTCGTCAGGTGAAATCGTCAGGAAGCGGTGCGCAGGCAGGGGGCGGTGAGGGCCGGTTCGATTGCGGCCGGGCCGCCGTTCGAACATGCGCCGCTGTCGAAGCGGTCTATGGTGGTCGCCGCCTTTTCCACGATCGTCGAATGGTACGATTTCACGCTCTATCTTTATCTCGCCACCGTGCTGTCGCGGGTGTTTTTCGGCGGCGGCGGAAATGCGCTTTCGATCACGCTTGGCGGCTTTGCAGTGGCCTACCTGATGCGGCCGCTGGGCGCGGCGGTTTTCGGACATGTCGGCGATCGCTATGGACGGCGGCGCATGATGCTGCTGTCGATGGCGCTGATGACGGCCGCCATGCTCGGCACCGCAGCCATGCCCACCCATGCCGCGATCGGTCCCGCTGCGGGCTGGCTGCTGCTGGGCCTGCGCTGCATCATGGCCTTCTCGGTGGGCGGCGAATATACCGGCGTGGTCGCCTACCTGATGGAAGGCGCGCGGCGCAATCGGCGCGGCCTCGTCACCTCTTCTGCCGCTGCTGCAAGCGAACTGGGCGGATTGCTGGCGGCGGGTGTCTCGGCACTGGTGGTCAATACATTGGCACCGGCTGCGCTCGACTCATGGGGCTGGCGCATTCCCTTCCTGTTCGGTGCGGTGCTTGCCGGGGGCGTGTTGCTGGCGCGCGCCACTCTTGAGGAATCGCCGGAGTTCGAGCGGCAAGTGGCGGCGCGGAGCGTGCCCGCTCGGCCGCTGCGGCAGGTGCTCTCGCAGCACCGCGCGGCGATCGGGCGCGGTTTCGCGATCTCGGCGCTCGGCTCGATCACCTATTATGTCGGCATTACTTATGTCCCCGCTTTCGTTACGGGATCGGGCGTCATGGCGGAGAGCCAGGCCTTGTGGCTCTCCACGGCGGCGGCGGTCATGGTCATTTTCGTCACGCCGTTCGTTGGCGCCTTGTCCGACCGGATCGGACGGCGGCCGGTGCTGCTTTGCGTCGGCGTGCTGGCGGTGCTGGTGCCTGCGGCGTCCTTCGCGGCCATGGCCGAGGGTTCCTACGGAGCGGCGCTGGTCGGCGCGCTTCTGCTGGCCTCCCTGGGCGGCGCGGTGAGCGCGGTGGGCGCCGTGGCGACGGCCGAGCAGTTTCCCGGCGAGGGACGCCTGACCGGCCTCGCCCTCGGCGCGACGGCAGCAACGGCGGTGTTTGGCGGTCTTGCACCTTTCGTGGCGCAAGTGCTGGTCCAGACGACCGGCTGGCAGGCGGTTCCCGGGGTCATGATCGCGGTCGTCGGTCTTTGCGTCCTGCCGGTTTTCGCGCGTTTGCCGGAAACCCGGCCGAGCGTCTGAGCGACGGACTGCCTTCTCGGTAAGGTCAGTGTCAGATTTCGCAAAATGTGAAAACCGACTTTGCCAATTATCGATGGAAGCCCACCTTGAATCCCGCCATCTAGGTTGCCGCATCGCAGCAAAACGCCGAATCTTGTTTCGGCGGCGATAACGCTTTGCCAGTAACGAGGTATTCGATCCATGACGGCTTTGACTGAAACGCGCTATGTCTATCGCTTCGGCGGCGGCGTCGACGATGGCGGCAAGGGCGACAAGAACCTCCTGGGCGGCAAGGGCGCCAACCTCGATGGCATGGCCGCGATCGGCCTGCCGGTTCCCCCGGGCTTCACTATCACCACCGAGATGTGCACACGTTACTATGATGACGGCGGCGTCTATCCCGAAAGCGTGAAGGCGGAAGTCGCGCAGGGCATCGCGCATATTCAGCAGGTGACCGGCAAGCAGTTCGGCAATACCGCTGACCCGCTGCTCGTCTCGGTCCGCTCGGGCGCGCGTATCTCGATGCCGGGCATGATGGACACCGTGCTCAACCTCGGCCTTAACGACGAGACGGTGGAAGGCCTCGCCCAGACTTCGGGCGACGAGCGTTTCGCCTGGGACAGCTACCGCCGTTTCATCCAGATGTATTCGGACGTCGTGCTCGAACTCGATCACGGCGCTTTCGAGGAAGCGCTGGACATCGCCAAGGAAGATCGTGGCTACGATCTCGATACCGAGATGACTGCGGCCGACTGGAAGGTTCTGGTTGCCGAGTACAAGGCGATCGTCGAAAAGCTCTGGAACAAGCCGTTCCCGCAGGACGTGAACGACCAGCTCTGGGGCGCGATCGGCGCCGTGTTCGGCTCCTGGCAGTCGGACCGCGCCAAGGTCTATCGTCGCCTGAACTCCATCCCCGGCGAATGGGGCACGGCAGTCAACGTGCAGGCCATGGTCTTCGGCAACATGGGCGAGACTTCGGCCACCGGCGTTGCCTTCACCCGTGACCCGGCCACCGGCGAGAACGCCTATTACGGCGAGTATCTCATCAACGCGCAGGGCGAAGACGTCGTCGCCGGCATCCGCACCCCGCAGTACCTGACCAAGGGCGCCCGCGAGCGCGCCGGGGCCAAGCCGCTGTCGATGGAAGAGGCGATGCCGGAGACCTACGCCGAGCTGGCGAGCGTGTTCGAGATCCTCGAAAAGCACTACCGCGACATGCAGGACATCGAGTTCACGGTGCAGCAGGGCAAGCTCTGGATGCTCCAGACCCGCTCTGGCAAGCGCACCGCCAAGGCGGCGCTGAAGATCGCCGTCGACATGGCGCGCGAAGGCCTGATCAGCGAGGAAGAGGCCGTCGCCCGCGTCGATCCCGCCGCGCTCGACCAGCTTCTGCACCCGACGCTCGATCCCAAGGCGCCGCGCGATGTGCTCACCAAGGGCCTGCCTGCCTCGCCGGGTGCGGCTTCGGGCGCGATCGTGCTCGATGCCGACACCGCCGAGAAGCTGGCCGAGCAGGGCAAGGCCGTCATCCTCGTTCGCGTCGAAACCAGCCCCGAGGACATCCACGGCATGCACGCGGCGCGCGGCATTCTCACGGCACGCGGCGGCATGACCAGCCACGCCGCCGTGGTGGCACGCGGCATGGGCCGTCCCTGCGTCTCCGGCGCGGGTAGCCTCCAGATCGACAACGTGGCGCGCACCATGCGCATCGACGGCCGCGTCCTGAAGGAAGGCGACACCGTCACCATCGACGGCGCCACCGGCGAAGTCATGGCGGGCGAAGTGGCCACCGTGCAGCCGGAACTCGCCGGTGACTTCGGCACGCTGATGGAATGGGCCGACAAGGTGCGCCGCCTCAAGGTCCGCGCCAATGCCGAAACCCCGCTGGACTGCCGCACCGCGCGCGAATTCGGCGCCGAGGGCGTGGGCCTGTGCCGCACCGAGCACATGTTCTTCGACGCTGCCCGCATCACAGCCGTGCGCGAGATGATCCTGGCCGAAGGCGAGGCCGAGCGCCGTGCCGCTCTGGCCAAGCTGCTCCCCGAGCAGCGGGACGACTTCGCGGAGATCTTCACGGTCATGGCCGGCCTGCCGGTGACGATCCGCCTGCTCGATCCGCCGCTCCACGAGTTCCTGCCCCATGCCGAGGCGGAATTCGAGGAAGTGGCCCGCGCCGCCAATGTCAGCGTCGAGACGCTCAAGCGCCGTGCCGGCGAACTGCACGAGGTCAACCCGATGCTCGGTCATCGTGGTTGCCGCCTCGGCGTGACCTACCCGGAAATCTACGAGATGCAGGCCCGTGCGATTTTCGAGGCGGCGCTCATCGTCAAGGAAAGCACCGGAGAGGCGCCGATCCCGGAAGTGATGATCCCGCTGGTCGCCACTGCCAAGGAACTGGAGCTGATGAAGGCGATCGTCGATCGCGTCGCCGCCGAAGTCTTCAGCGAACGCGGCGCCACGGTGGACTATCTCGTGGGCACCATGATCGAACTGCCGCGTGCCGCACTCAAGGCAGGCGAGATCGCGCAGCTGGGCGAGTTCTTCTCGTTCGGCACCAACGACCTTACCCAGACCACGATCGGCATCAGCCGTGACGATGCGGGCAAGTTCCTGACGCAGTACGTGGACAAGGGCATCTTCGCCCGCGATCCCTTCGTCAGCCTCGATGTCGACGGTGTCGGCGAACTGATCGAACTCGCCGCCGAGCGCGGCCGCAAGACCCGCCCGGACATCAAGCTCGGCATCTGCGGCGAGCATGGCGGCGATCCGGCCTCGATCGCGTTCTGCGAGAAGATCGGCCTCGATTACGTTTCCGCCTCGCCCTACCGCGTGCCGATCGCGCGTCTGGCGGCGGCGCAGGCGGCCCTCGCCGGGAAATAAAAGCTACAACCGCGTCGGGGAGGAGGAGCTACCTGACCGGGAATGCGGATCGCGCGCGAAAGCGTGCGGTCCGCATTTGCTTTAGGGCTGTTTTAAAGCCTCACACTCCGCTCATCCTGAGCTTGTCGAAGGATGGGAGGCGTGGCGCCACGCTTCATGAGGCTTCGACAAGCTTCGCCTGAGCGGGTGTGCAGGTCAGCGCCCTTCCGAGCGCTCCACCAGGAAATCGATCAGCAGCCGCGCCGGACCGGACAGGCTTGCGCCATTGGCGGTCAGCAGCATCTGGCGCTCGGCCCATGGCTCGTCGAGTTCGACCAGCTTGAGGCCCATCGGCACGATGAAGTTCTTCGCGGCCTCGCTCGGCAGGACGCCGATGCCGAACCCGGCCTGGATCATGCGGCAGACCGCGTCGTAGCTGTCCACGGCAGCGCGCAGGCGGAAGGTCCAGCCCTGCTCTTCGGCAGCGCGCGCCAGCAGGCGGGTATTGGCGGTGTCGTAACCCATCTGCACGAATTCGTGCTCGGCAAGGTCCTGGAAACGCACCGAATGCGTGCCGAACAACAGATGGGGCGGTGCGACCACGGCAAGCCGGTCGCAGCGGTACTTCCAGGTGTCGAGGCCGACCGTGCCGGGCTCCTCCAGGATGACGCCCACTTGCGCTTCGCCCGCGCGCAGGCGTCCGACGATCTCGGAAGAATAGACTTCCTGGATGTTGAGCCGGATCTTGTCGTTGGCATGGCCGAAGGCGGCAAGATCGGCGGGCAGGAACTGGGTAATCGCGGCGGTGCAGGCCAGAATGCTGACGCTGCCCTTCAGGCCTTTGGCATAGTCCGAAAGGTCGGAAACCGCGAGGCCCACTTCACGCATGATCCGGTGGGAGTGGGCGAGCAGGGCGTCGCCCGCCGCGGTCGGCGTCACGCCGCGTCCGTTGCGCACAAGAAGCTGGACGCCAAGGTCCTGCTCAAGCTGCGTCAGGCGGCGGCTGATCGCGCCGATGGCCAAGTTCGCCTCATCCGCTGCGCGCGACAGGCTGCCCAGTTCCGCAACCCGGATGAAGAGTTGCAGGGTCGTCAGGTTAAGCATCGGATATCGCGCGGATCGGCCATGAGCGGGCCTCTATAATGTGCAACAGGCGCTGCGGCTAGCACAGTGCGCGACGGAGATCGGATCATCGTTCTTCGGTCAACTCCGCGCCGGCGAGCGCTGCGGGAACGCCATAGCCCCACTCCTGATATTGCCGGGCGATGATCGCCGCCATTAGCGCGAGTTCCGGGGAATGGTCGCCGGGCCGATGGCTCATGATGATCGGCGATGTCGCCGGTTCGACAAGGTCCCGGAACGCGACGTCGTGGCTGCGAGCCCGCCGCACCGATTCCGGGACGATCGCCATGCCTTCCTCGGCGGCGACAAGGCCGATCGCGATCTGGAGTTCGCGGGCCTCGTGAACGACCCTGGGTTCTATGCCGTTGTCGCGAAACAGCGACATGACCTGGTCGGCATAACTGGGGCGCGGCATGCGGGGGTAGAGAATCTGTGGTTCGTTGGCGAGGTCCCGCAGGGAAATGGGCTGGTCGTCCTGCGCCAGGGGATGATGCATCGGGAAGGCGGCCACCAGCCGCTCGTTGCGCAGGATGATGCGCCGCACCGCCGGGTCGTCGAAACGGATTCGACCGAAGCCAACATCGATGCGCCCTTCCTTCAGCGCGGCGATCTGGTCCAGCGTGGTGCTTTCCACCATGACCAGTTCCACGTCCGGCGCGGACTTGCGGAACTCACGGATCAGTTCGGGCAGGCGGGCATAGATGGTCGATGCCACGAAGCCGATGACGAAACGGCGCCGTTTGCTCTCGGCGGCGGACTTCACCATCGATTCAAGGTCTTCCATCCGCGCCAGGATCTGCGTGGCCTGCTCGTAGAGCAGCTTGCCGACCGGGGTGAGCCGAAGCGGGCGCACCGAGCGGTCCAGAAGCTCGGCGCCGACATGGGCCTCCAGTTGCTGGATAGCGCGGGAGAGCGGCGGCTGGGCAATGTGCAGTCGTTCCGCCGCGCGGTTGAAATTCCCGTCGCTCGCCACGGCGACGAAGTAGCGGAGAAGGCGAAGATCCATGCTCATTATACCCGCTAGGTATCAGGCTTGCACCCGATTGGTCTTTGATGACCGCTTTGACGACCACTAGATAAGTGACAGCAACACTAACCAGTCGGGAGAGTCGCCGCAATGGCCATGCTGGATCGCGCCGATACCTTAATCGTCGATGTACCGACGATCCGCCCGCATGTTCTGGCCATGGCCACGATGCATTCGCAGGCGATGGTGATCGTGCGCCTCACCGATACCGATGGTGTCGAGGGGATCGGCGAAGGCACCACCATCGGCGGCCTCAGCTATGGCGAAGAAAGCCCGGAAAGCATCAAGTCCGCCATCGACACCTATATCGTCCCGGTCCTGAAGGCCTGCGACATCGCCCGTGTCGGCGCGACGATGGCCAAAGTCGCCAAGTGCGTGCGCGGCAACCACTTCGCCAAGTGTGCGGTGGAAACGGCGCTGCTGGACATGGCGGGCAAGCGGCTGGGCGTGCCGGTTTCCGAACTGATCGGCGGCGGCCGCGTGCGCGACGACATGCCGGTGGCCTGGACGCTCGCCAGCGGCGACACCGCGCGCGACATTGCCGAGGGCGAGGAAATGCTCTCGCTCCGCCGCCACCGCATCTTCAAGCTGAAGATCGGCAAGCGCAGCGTGGAACAGGACGTCGCCCATGTCGGCGCGATCTGCAAGGCGCTGGGAGACCGTGCCAGCGTGCGCGTGGACGTGAACCAGAACTGGAGCGAGGCGCAGGCCAAGCTGGGCATGGCGATGCTTCAGGACGTCGGCTGCGATCTGGTGGAACAGCCCATCGCCGGAGACGATATCGCGGCGATGACCCGCCTTGCCACCACGCGCGGCGTGCCGCTGATGGCGGACGAGGCGCTGCACGGCCCGCGCACGGCGCTGCGCATTGCCTCTGCCGGTGCGGCGGGCGTGTTCGCGCTGAAGATCGCGCAATCCGGCGGGCTTTTCGCCACGGCCGAAGTGGCCGCCATCGGCACGGCGGCGGGCATCGGCCTCTATGGCGGCACGATGCTGGAAGGCGGCGTGGGCACGGCGGCTTCGGCCCATGTCTTCGCCACCGTTCCCGAGCTGGCCTGGGGCACCGAGCTGTTCGGCCCGCTGCTCCAGACCGAGGAAATTCTCACGCAGCCGCTCGGTTACGGCGACTTTTCGCTGAAGGTGCCGACCGGCCCTGGCCTCGGCATCGCGCTCGATCCCGACAAGGTCGAATTCTTCCGGCGTGACCGTTCGGGACCGCGCCTTCACGCCGTAAACGCAGGAGCCTGAGCCATGCTGTTCATGGTCGAAATGGACGTCAATATTCCGCTGGATTTCGACGCGGAAGAAGCCGCGAAGATCAAGGCGGCCGAGAAGGCCTATTTCCAGAAGCTCCAGCAGGCTGGCACCTGGCGCCACATCTGGCGCAAGGTGGGGCTCTATTCGAACGTCTCGATCTTCGATGTCGAGAGCAATGCGGCGCTGCACGACACGCTGATGGGCCTGCCGCTCTACCCCTTCATGACCATGAAAATCACGCCGCTCTGCCGGCACCCATCCTCCATCCATGACGACGATCGCTGATCGCCGGAGGCCATTAATCAAGTCCTTGGGAGAGAACAAAATGGACGTCAGCTTCGTAAAGACCCCGGAAATCCAGCAGCTGCTCGACCGCGCCGCCGGCGTGAACGAGAGCGGCGGCAGCCCGCGCCTCAAGGCGATCATGCGCGACCTCACCGAATCGGTGATGGAGCTGATCGTCCGCCACGACATTTCCGAAAGCGAGTTCTGGCTCGCCATGAAGTACCTTTCGGACAGCGCGGGCGAGATCGGTCTGATCGTGCCGGGCACCGGCCTTGAGCACTTCCTGGACCTCTACATGGATGCCAAGGATGCCGAAGCCGGGCTGACCGGCGGCCCCCGCGCACCATCGAAGGCCCCCTTTACGTTGCCGGCGCGCCGCTGGTGGAAGGCAATGTGAACCTCTCCGTCGATGAGGACGAGGGCACCACGGTCCTGCACATGACCGGCAGTGTCACCGGGCCGGACGGTGAGGCGGTGGAGAACGCGATCGTCCACGTCTGGCACGCCAACTCGAAGGGCTGGTATTCGCACTTCGATCCCACGGCCACGCAGACCCCGTTCAACAACCGCCGCCGCATCAAGCTGGGCAAGGACGGGCGCTATGCGTTCCATTCCAAGCAGCCGAGCGGTTACTCGGTGCCGCCGGGCGGATCGACCGACCAGTTGATGCAGGCGCTGGGCCGCCACGGCAATCGCCCGGCCCACGTCCACTTCTTCATCGAGGCGCCGGGCTATCGCACGCTGACCACGCAGATCAACTTCGGCGACGATCCCTTCGCGGCCGACGATTTCGCCTTCGGCACCCGCGAGGGTCTGTTGCCGGTGCCCAGTCGTCAGGGCGACAGCGCCTACATCCAGTTCGACTTCCAGATGCAGCGCGCCGCCGATGCGGACGACGAGCACTTCTCGTCCCGCGCCCGCGCCGAGGCCGAACCGCAGCCTAAAACAGAAACGGCCTGACCACACAAGAATACGGGAGACAGGATCATGTACGAACGCCTCATGCACCGGGTCTCGACCGCCGTGGTCGATGACGTCGAAACCGGAGAGTTCCGCTGCCGCCGGGACGTCTTCACCGATCCGGCGCTGTTCGAACTGGAAATGAAGTACATCTTCGAAAGCAACTGGGTCTATCTGGCCCACGAAAGCCAGCTTCCGAACAAGAACGATTACTTCACGACCTGGATCGGGCGCACGCCCGTGATCCTGACCCGTGCCAAGGACGGCGCGATCAACGGCGTGGTCAATGCCTGCGCGCATCGCGGCGCCAAGCTCTGCCGCCGCAAACGGGGCAACCAGCCGCTGTTCGTCTGCCCGTTCCACGGCTGGAGCTTCAAGCCCGACGGCAAGTTGCTGCGCGCCAAGGATGCCAGCACCGGCGCCTATCCGGAAAGTTTCGACCACGAAGGCTCGCACGACCTGACGCGCCTGCGCGTCGAAAGCTATCGGGGCTTCGTGTTCGGATCGCTGAACCACGACGTGCTGCCGCTGGAACAGCATCTGGGCGAGGCGAAAGTCATCATCGATCAGATGGTCGATCAGGCGCCCGAGGGGCTGGAAGTGCTGACCGGCAATTCCACCTACACTTTCGACGGCAACTGGAAGATGCAGATGGAGAACGGCTGCGACGGCTATCACGTCAGCTCCGTTCACGAAAACTACCAGTCCACCATGGGCCGCCGCGCGGAGGGCGGCACCAAGGCGGTGGATGCCAACGGCTGGTCCAAGGCACCCGCCAGCGGCGTCTATGGCTTCGAACATGGCCACATCCTGCTCTGGACGCAGGTGATCAATCCCGAAGTGCGGCCGATCTGGAACCACAAGCCGGAACTCGACGCTCGGCTGGGTGAGGAGCGGGCCAAGTTCATCATTGAGCAGACGCGCAATCTGGCACTCTATCCCAACGTGTTCCTGATGGACCAGTTCTCCACGCAGATCCGCGTCGTCCGCCCGATCGACGTGCACACCACCGAAGTGACGATCTACTGCTACGCCCCCAAGGGCGAGAGCGCCGAGGACCGCGCCCACCGCATCCGCCAGTACGAGGATTTCTTCAACGTCACCGGCATGGGCACGCCCGACGATCTGGAGGAATTCCGGTCCTGCCAGAAGGCTTACGAAGGCGCGGGCGAGCTGTGGAACGACCTCAGCCGCGGGGCCAAGCGCTGGATCCACGGGCCGGACGCCAATGCCGCTGCCATGGGCATGAACCCGCTGCTCTCCAGCGAGCGCAGCGAGGACGAGGGGCTGTTCGTGCGCCAGCACGAGTTCTGGGCGCAGATCATGCTGGACGGTCTGGCGAAGGACGCGGCCAATCAGCCGCCGATGATGGAGGCGGCGGAATGAGCACGCTCGACATGACCCGTGAGGTTCTCTCCTACCGCGAGATCTGCGCCTTCCTCTACCGCGAGGCGCGCCTGCTGGACGATCGCCGGTTCGACGAGTGGCTGGAATGCTATTCGCCCCAAGTCGAATACTGGATGCCGGCCTGGACCGACGACGATGAACTCTGCACCGATCCGCAGACCGAAATCTCGCTGATCTACTACGCCAACCGGCAGGGTCTGGAAGACCGCGTCTACAGGCTCAATACCGAGCGCTCTTCCGCCTCCACGCCCGAGCCGCGTTCGGCGCACTTCATCGGCAATGTCGAAGTGCTGGAGAGTCGGGAGGGGCGGGTGGACCTGCGCTACAACTGGCACACGATGAGCCACCGCTACCAGCAGACGCAGCAGTTCTTCGGAACCACGTTCCTGACGCTGGATACCGCCGGAGTTTCTGGTGGCGATGCGCCCACGATCCTGAAGAAGAAGATCGTCCTGAAGGACGACTACATTCATCAGGTCATCGACATCTACCACGTCTGAGGAGGGTGCCGTGATCTTCAAGGCACGCTTCGCAGGCAAAGTCATGGTCGTGACCGGCGCGGCGCAGGGCATCGGCGCCGGTGTCGCCACGCGCGCCGCCGCCGAAGGGGCCAGCGTGGTGCTGGTGGACCGCGCCGAATTCGTGACCGAGGTGGAGCAGGTCATCGTGGCGGCGGGCGGAACAGCCGTCTCCGTCTGCTGCGACCTTGAGACTTACGAAGGCGCGGCCATGGCGATGGCCAAGGCGGTAGAGGCGTTCGGGCGGATCGACATCCTGATCAACAATGTCGGCGGTGCGATCCGGATGCGGCCCTTTGCCGAGTTCGAGCCCGCGCAGATCGATGCGGAAATCCGCCGTTCGCTGATGCCCACGCTCTACTGTTGCCATGCGGTGCTGCCGACCATGCTGGGGCAGGGTGCTGGCACGATCGTCAACCTCTCGTCCAACGCCACGCGCGGCATTCGCCGGGTGCCCTATTCGGCGGCGAAGGGCGGGATCAACGGCCTGACGCAGAGCCTGGCCATGGAATATGCGGAAGCCGGCATTCGTGTCGTCGCGACGGCGCCGGGCGGCACCAGCGCTCCCCCCCGCCGTGTCGCCCGGAACGCCGAAGGCGACAACGTGCAGGAGCAGGCGTGGATGGCGGAAGCGGTGGAGCAAGTGACCGATTCCGCCTTCCTGAAGCGCTACGGAACCCTTGAGGAGCAGATCGCCCCGATCCTGTTCCTCGCCTCGGACGAGGCCAGCTACGTGACCGGCACCGTGTTGCCCGTCGCGGGCGGCGATCTCGGTTAAGGAGACACCAGATGTCCAAAATATTCAACAGCCCCCGCAGCGCCCTCGATGGACTGCTGTTCGACGGGATGACGATCATGTCGGGCGGGTTCGGGCTCTCGGGCAATCCCGAGAGCCTGATCCCCGAAATCCGCGCAGCGGGCGTGAAGGACCTGACGGTCATCTCCAACAACGCCGGCGCGGACGGGTTCGGCCTGTGGATGCTGCTGGAAAGCCGGCAGGTGCGCAAGATGATCTCTTCCTACGTGGGGGAGAACAAGCTGTTCGAAAGCCAGTACCTCTCGGGCGAACTCGAGCTGGAACTGAACCCGCAGGGCACCCTGGCTGAGCGCATTCGCGCGGGCGGGGCGGGCATTCCGGCGTTCTACACCAAGACCGGCGTCGGCACCGTGGTCGCCGAAGGCAAGCCGGTCGAAGTGTTCGAAGGCGAGGAATACGTGCGCGAAACCTGGCTGCGCGCGGACCTGTCGATCATCAAGGCCTGGCGCGCGGACGAGGAGGGCAACCTGATGTTCCGGAAGACCGCGCGCAACTTCAACCCGAACATGGCCACCGCCGGCAAGGTCACCGTTGCCGAAGTGGAAGAGATCGTGCCCGCCGGCACGTTCGATCCCGACTGCATCCACACCCCCGGCATCTATGTCGATCGCGTGGTGCTCTCCACCATCAACGAGAAGCGCATCGAGAAGCGCACCGTGCGTGAAAGGGAGGTCGCATAATGGCTTGGACCCGCGATGAAATGGCCGCCCGCGCCGCGAAGGAACTGCGCGACGGGTACTATGTGAACCTGGGCATCGGCATCCCGACGCTGGTGGCGAACCATGTGCCGGAGGGTATCAAGGTCACGCTTCAGAGCGAGAACGGCATGCTCGGCATCGGCCCGTTCCCTTATGACGTGGACGTCGATCCCGACCTGATCAACGCCGGCAAGCAGACGATCACCGCGCTGCCCACCAGCAGCTTCTTCTCCAGCGCGGACAGCTTCGCGATGATCCGCGGCGGCCATATCGACATGGCGGTCCTGGGCGCGATGGAAGTCTCGGCCGAGGGCGATCTCGCCAACTGGACGATCCCGGGCAAGATGGTGAAGGGCATGGGTGGGGCGATGGACCTCGTCGCCGGGGTGAAGAAAGTGATCGTGGTGATGGATCACGTCTCCAAGCACGGCGATCCCAAGATCCTGCCCGCCTGCACCCTGCCGCTGACCGGCAAGCGCGTGGTGGACATGATCGTCAGCGATCTGGCCGTCTTCGCCATTGATCGCAAGGCGGGCGGCCTGACGCTGATCGAACTCGCCCCCGGCGTCTCGCTGGACGAGGTTACCGCCAAGACCGGCGCCCCCTTCGCCAGCGCACTGGCAGAGGCGGCCTGATGTTCACCAGCGTTCCCGGCGCACGCCTCTACTGGAAGCTGGAAGGGCGCGATGGCGCTCCAGCACTGGTGCTGCTCAACTCGATCGGCACCGACATGGACTTGTGGGACGCCGTCCTGCCCCTTCTTCGCGACCGCTTCGCCCTGCTGCGGATCGACACGCGCGGCCACGGCGCCTCGGTGGCCGAGCCGGGTGACTTCTCGATGGCCACGCTGGCCGATGACGTGCTGGCCGTGGCCGATGCCGCCGGGCTGGAAACCTTCGCGCTCGCTGGGGTCTCGCTGGGCGGCATGATCGGCATGGAACTGGCGCTCCGGGCGCCGAGCCGCGTGACAAAGCTCGTGCCGGTCTGCACCTCCGCGACGATGGACAGCGCATCCTGGAAAGACCGCATCGCCAAGGTACGCGGCGAGGGCATGGCCGCCATCGCCGATCTGGCGATGGGCCGCTTCCTTTCGGACAGAGCCGAGCCTGCCATCTACCAAACCGTGCGCCGCCAGCTCCTGACCATGGATGCACAAGGCTATGCCGGTTGCGGCGCAGCGATCCGCGATATGGATCTCGAGAGCCGCATTTCCGCCATCGCCTGCCCGACGCTGGTCGTCACCGGCACCCGCGACACTTCTACCCCGCTCGAAGGGCACGGCGAGCATCTCGTCTCCCGCATTCCCGGAGCGGCCCATGTCGCGCTGGAGGCCGCCCATCTCGCCCCGCTCGAAGCCCCTGAGGCGCTCGCCGCCGCGCTCGTCTCCTTCCTCGAAAGCTGATCATCGTGACCCAGGCCTTCATCTGCGACGCCATCCGCACCCCCATCGGCAAGCTAGGCGGCTCGCTGGCGACAGTGCGGGCCGACGACCTTGCCGCACTGCCGCTCAAGGCGCTGATGGCGCGCAATGCGCAAGCGGACTGGTCCCTGCTCGACGACGTGATCCTCGGCTGCGCCAACCAGGCGGGCGAGGACAATCGCAATGTCGCGCGCATGGCCGTGCTGCTGGCGGGCATGGGCGAGAGCGTGCCTGGCGTCACCGTCAACCGCCTCTGTTCTTCGGGTCTCAATGCCTTGGGCATGGCGGCGCAGGCGATCCGCAGCGGCGATGCCGACTTTCTGATTGCGGGCGGAGCCGAAAGCATGACCCGCGCGCCTTACGTCATGGGCAAGGCGGACAGCGCCTTCGGACGCGGCCAGAAGATCGAGGACACAACGCTGGGCTGGCGCTTCGTCAATCCGGCGATCAAGGCGGCCTACGGCGTCGATACCATGCCCCAGACCGGCGAGAATGTGGCCGATCAGTGGCAGGTGAGCCGCGAGGAGCAGGACCGCTTCGCCCTCGCCAGCCAGGAAAAGGCAGCGGCGGCACAGGCGAGCGGGCGCTTCGCCGCAGAGATCGTACCGGTGGCGATCCCGCAGAAGAAGGGCGATCCGGTCCTGTTTGACCGCGACGAACATTTGCGCGCCACCAGCCTTGAGGCGCTGGCCAAGCTGAAACCGGTGGTGAAACCCGACGGCACGGTGACGGCAGGCAATGCCTCCGGTCTCAACGACGGCGCGGCGGCCATGCTGGTCGCCAGCGAGGAGGCCGCGAAACGCCACGGTCTTACCCCGCGTGCCCGGGTGATTGGCATGGCGGCGGCGGGCATCGCCCCACGCGTGATGGGCGCCGGACCGATCGAGGCAGCGCGCAAGGTGCTCGCCCGCAGCGGCCTCACCGTGGACCAGCTCGACGTCATCGAACTCAACGAGGCGTTCGCCAGCCAGGCCATCGCCACCTTGCGCGATCTCGGGATCGATCCCGCCGATCCGCGCGTGAACCCCAACGGCGGCGCTATTGCGCTGGGCCATCCGCTCGGCATGTCGGGCGCGCGCATCGCGATGTCGGCGGTGGAGGAGCTTCAGCGCGGCGGCGGCCGCCATGCGTTGGCCTTCATGTGCATCGGCGTCGGGCAGGGGCTTGCCGTACTGATGGAGCGCGTGTGATGTCCGACGTCGTTATCGTGGGAGCCGGGCACGGGGGAGCGCAGTGTGCGATCGCTCTTCGCCAGAACGGTTTCGAGGGGACCATCACCGTGATCGGCCGCGAGCCGGAATATCCTTACGAGCGGCCGCCGCTCTCCAAGGAATATTTCGCGCGCGAGAAGACCTTCGACCGGCTCTACATCCGCCCGCCGACGTTCTGGGCCGAGAAGGAGATCACCTTTCTGCTCGGCACCGAAGTCACCAAAGTCGATGCCGAGGCGCGTGAACTCACGCTATCGAACGGCGAGGCTTTCGGCTACGGCAAGCTCGTCTGGGCGACCGGCGGCGATCCGCGCCGGCTTTCGTGTTCCGGCGCGGAACTGGCCGGGGTCCATGCCGTGCGCACCCGCGAGGACTGCGACACGCTGATGGCCGAAGTCGATGCCGGCACCAAGAACGTGGTGGTGATCGGCGGCGGCTATATCGGGCTGGAAGCGGCAGCGGTGCTGTCGAAGCTGGGCCTCAAGGTCACGCTGCTGGAAGCGCTGCCGCGCGTGCTGGCGCGTGTGGCGGGTGAGCCGCTTTCCGAATTCTACCAGGATGAACACCGGACGCACGGCGTCGATCTGCGCACCGGCGTGGCCGTGGAATGCCTTGAGGGCGACGGGCACAAGGTGACCGGCGTGAAGCTGGCGGACGGCGAAGTTCTGGCTGCCGAGGCGGTGATCGTCGGCATCGGCATCGTCCCGGCCGTCGGCCCGCTGATCCTCGCCGGTGCGGCGGGCGCCAACGGCGTGGACGTCGACGAATATTGCCGCACTTCGCTGCCCGACATCTACGCCATCGGCGACTGCGCGGCCTTCGCCTGCGACTTTGCGGGCGGCACGGTGATGCGGGTGGAATCGGTGCAGAACGCCAACGACATGGGCACTTGCGTCGCGAAGGCGATCTGCGGCGACGAGAAGCCCTACAAGGCCTTCCCGTGGTTCTGGTCCAACCAGTACGACCTCAAGCTCCAGACCGCGGGCATCAACCTGGGCTTCGACCAGACCGTGATCCGCGGCAATCCCGAGGATCGTAGCTTCTCGGTGATCTACCTCAAGGAAGGCAAAGTCCTCGCGCTCGACTGCGTGAACATGGTCAAGGACTACGTTCAGGGCCGCAAGCTGGTGGAGGCAGGCGCCAAGCCCGATCTCGCTGCGCTGGCGGACAAGGACAGGCCGCTCAAGGAATTGCTGGCGGAGCAATCACCGGCCTGACCTCGATCGATGTCGGAATAGTTTGCGGCCGCCCGGATCGGGCGGCCGCTTTCGTATCAGAACCGGAAGGTTGCATAGGCCGCCGCGTAAAACAGGTCGCGGCCCGGCTTGAACTTCTCCGAAACGTCTCCGTAGATCGTGTAGAAGCCCAGGGTGGTGAACGGGTTCAGCGCATAGCGCCCGGCCGCCGTCGCGCGTTTGCCGAAGAAGCGGGAATCGCTTTCGTCGGCGCTGCGGAGCACCTGCCCGCCCAGCGAATAGACGCCATCATGGATCGAGGTGCGCCAGAGGCCCGCCGCCGAGAAGTCCAGCGTCAGGCGGGCGTTCGGTTGCAGGGTCAGCATCGGCTGGAAGATCGTCAGGTTATGCGGGCCGAGATCGCCGTTGTAGGTGAGGGGCTTGGGGAACAGCGGGCCATAGGTGCCGAGCTTGCCGTCGTTCGGATTGCGGTCTCCCGAGCCCACGTCCACGCGAAGGGCCAGCTTGGGTTTCCAGCCCGACGCCCAGCCATGGGCCACGGTTCCGGTTACATAGTAAGCGTCGATATCGAGATTTCCGAAGGATCCCCACTGCCGGATCGCCTCGACATCGACGCTCCAGGCATTGGCCTTACCGGCATAGCGCAAGGAAAGCGTGCGTCGCCGGTCCCGCGCCGCCGCCGCGCTGTCGAAGGCGACACTGGCGCGGTCCGAGGCGACGAACAGCATTTCCGCCCGTGACGAGCGTGCGCCGGAACCGAAATTGCGTCCGGCGTGGAAGCCGGTCAGGTCATAGTCGTGATTGGTTTCGTCATCGAACGTGCCGAGCTTTTCCAGCACGGCGTGGCCGGTAAGAAAGCCGCCGTCCCATGGGCCCGTGCTGCCCATGACGCGCAGCAGGTCGAGCGAGCGGCGGGTGTTGGCGCCTTCGCGCATGTCGAACACCGTCTGGTTGCCGATGCCGATTTCCTGACGCCCGAACCGTGCGGTTATCTTCGCCTGGCCGACCGGAACATGCGCCTCGATGAAGGCCTGGTTGAAGTCGAGACGGCCTTCCTCGATCGGCGCCACCACGGAATCGAGGCCGGAGCTGGTGGCATGTTCCAGATCGACGAAGGCGCGGAACAGCCCTTCGATCTGGAGGTCGCCCCAGACGCGCGTGCGCTGCTGGAAATTGCCGTCATCGTCCTGCGGCCCCCGGCCCCAGCGCTCCCCGATGCGCAGTTCCGGGCGCAGCCGCAGTTCGCCGCCGAGCGTGGCATAGGTCTTTCCGGCCAGCGGGATGTACTTGAGCCGGGTCCACAGGTTCTCGTCCCTTACGGCGCGGAAGCTGGAGTAGTCCTCGTCATGGTTGATCGGCTTGAAGGCGGGTTTGGGCGCCTTGGGCCGGTTCGGTGTTTCCGGCGCCGTTGCAGTGACGACGGGGGCCTCCGCCTGGGCCTGCGGAGGAGGGGGTGCTGCCGCCGGAACCGGCGCAGCCGCCGAGGTCAGCGCAAGCGCCATCATATCGAACATTCCTATTCTCCCGAATTTCCTGGCCCGATCGGGCTCTGTTTTTTAATGATGGCGATCAGGTCGCCGCGGCTCGCATCGGGCGCGATGCGAGGGTTTGGAGCAGGTGTACCGACAGCCCGAAGATCAGTCCCCAGAACGCGGATCCCAGCCCGGCAAGCGTCATTCCCGAGGCGCTCACCGCGAAGGTGACGAGCGCGCCGTCGCGGCCTTCTTCCGCGCGCAGGGCCGAACTCAGGGAGCCCGAGACGACGGGAAACAGCGCCAGTCCCGCCAGCGCGGCGATCAGGGTCTTCGGCAGGGTCGCGAAAAGCGCCAGCACCGTGGCGGCGAAAGCGCCGAAGAGCAGATAGGTCACGCCGCCCGCGATCCCGGCGAGGTAGCGCTTGCGGGGATCGGGATGGGCATCGGCGCCAAGGCAGATGGCCGCCGTGAAGGCCGCCAGGTTGAGGCCGTGGCAGCCGAACGGTGCCAGCAGGATCGAACCGATCGCGCTGGCCGAGACGATCGGCCGCGCCGGGGGCTCCGCGTAACCGGCCGCCCGCAGCACCGCGATGCCGGGAAGGAACTGCCCGGTCAGCGCGACCACGGCGAGGGGCAGGGCGATGTTGGCCGTCGCGGCCCAGTCGAAACGGGGCGTCGTCCACACCGGCAGGGTCAGACGGGGGGTGCCGATCGTACCCGTGAGGCCGCCGTCGAGCATGGTCAGCACAAGTCCCGTCGCCAGTACCGCGACGACGGCATAGCGCGGTGCCAGCACCCGTCCAGCGAAAAAGGCGGCGATCATTGCGATGACCATGAGCGGCGCGGAAGGCACCGCGCCCACCATGTCGATCACGAAGCGGAAGAGGATGCCCGCCAGCATGGCCGCCGTGATCGCGGCAGGCAGGCGGCGCATCAGTCGGTCGAAGGTGCCGGATAGGCCGACCGCGAGAACTGCGAGATTGGCGACGATATAGGCACCCACGGCCGTCGCGAAGTCAGTCTGCGGCAGCATCGTCACCAAGAGTGCCGATCCCGGCGCGGACCAGGCGATAACGATCGGCACGCGCCAGCGCCAGCTGAGGACTATGCCAAGCACGCCGCTGCCGATCGAGATCGCCCAGATCCACGAGGCGACAAGCTCGGGTTTCAGCCCTTGCGCGGCCTGGAACACGATCACCAGTGGGCCGGCATAGGAAATGGTGGTGGCGATTATCCCGGCGATCATGGCCGGGATAATCGATGTCTGCCGCGTCGTCATGGTCATCCGTTCAGGCCGCGAGGGCGTAGTCCGGCCGGATGCGCTGTTGACGGCGGCTCACCATATAGCGTGCAGTGGCCAGCACCGAGACGAGGCCGGGAACGGCGAAGGCGATGAAGTTGAGCATCATCGGCAATTGCGCCGCCAGCAGGAGCCCGCCGAGCATGGGGCCGACGATCGCGCCTACGCGGCCCATCCCGGAAGCCCACCCGAGCCCGGTGGAGCGCACCGATAGCGAATAGAACTCCGCGACGCTGGCATAGAGCAGGATCTGCGTGCCCGTGGTGCCCGCACCGGCGATGAAGATCAGCATATAGAGCACAGGCATCGTGCTGTTGAGACCGAGCAGGGCGATGCAGAGCGCGCCGAGTGCGAAGTAGGCCATGACCACGCGGGGCAGTCCGAACCTGTCGGCAAGGCGCCCGCCCGCGATGGCGCCGAACATGCCGCCGAAGTTGAGCGCCAGCAGGAACGAGAGGCTCGATCCCAGGCTGTATCCGGCGCTGCGCATCAGTTGCGGCAGCCAGGAGCCCAGCGCGTAGACCATGAGCAGGCAGCAGAAGAAACACAGCCACATGGAAAGCGTGCCGAGGGTCCGGCCGTGACGGAACAGTTCCGAAACCGATGCATGGTCTCCGGCCGAGGCGTCCTGATAGACCAGCCTGCCGCTGCTCGCCGCATCGGGCGACAGACGCTGTAGAATGCTACGCGCCCGGTCCTGCTCCCCCTTGCGGATCAGGAAGCCGATCGATTCCGGCAGTTCGCGCAGAACCACCGGCAGCAGAACGAGCGGGACGGCAGCGGCGAAGAACATAGCCTGCCAGCCGAACAGGGGCAGCAACCAGATGCCGAGGCCCGCGGCAAGCATGCCGCCGACGGCATAGCCGCTGAACATGAGCGCTACGAGTGTGCTGCGCATCCGCTTCGGCGCGTACTCGTTGGTGAGCGCCACGGCGTTCGGCATCAGTCCGCCGCAGCCAAGGCCCGCCACGAAACGGAGCAGGCCGAAGGTCGTCGGCGTGGTCGCGAAGCCGTTGACGAAAGTTGCCGCGCTGAACAGCGTGAAGCAGATGGTGATGCATTTCTTGCGGCCGATGCGATCGCCCATCGGTCCGAACACAAGCGCACCGGTCATCATGCCGAACAGCGCCCAACTGGCCAGCGAACCGGCTTGCGGTGCTGTCAGATTCCAATGCTCCATCAATTGTGGTAGCACGACGCCATAAATAAATACGTCGTACCCATCGACGATAAGAAGAAGTGCGCAGGCGATTATTATCTTGAGGTGGAAATTACTGAAGCCCGTTTGATCGACACAGCGACCTACATCGATATCACGCATATCGACTCCCTCTCCCATTTCACATTGTGTGATTTTCAGGAAGCGTGGCCGACTTGTGCCATTTCAACAAATACCGATTGAGTCGGGTCATGATACGCGCAGGGTATGGCTTCGCGGGCGTCGCGTATCGATTGTCATGGCGGACCTGCGGCCATGCTCCATCTTCGCAATGGCGGCCGGAATGCAACATATCGGCTAAAAAAGTCTGCCTCGTTCACCATTGTGTTGCAATCGATTCTCAATAGCTGCATGCCGCGTGCAATTGGAACCTGCACCGTCACGCTGTGCAGGACATGTTTCGGGGAATTTTCATGTATCTTGCTCGCTTCGGCGTTCCCGCTCTCCTGGCTTCGACGGCCATCTGCACGGCCACCGCGCATGCGCAGTCCTTGCAGGCGGCCCCGGAAACGTCGGAGGAAATCCTCGTCTCCGCACAGCGCCTGAACCAGACCCAGGTCAGCGGCAGCGGCAGCGTGGGCGTGCTGGGCGACAAGGCGGCCGAGGATATCCCGTTCAACTTGCGCGCCTACAACGAAGCGCTGATCCTCAACCAGCAGCCCGATACGCTGGGCGAAGTCCTTGAAAATGATCCCACGATCCGCACCACTTTGGGCTTCGGGATCGCGGGGGAAGTCTTCGTCATTCGCGGGTTTGAACTTGCATCCGACGATGTCGGCTTCGACGGTCTCTACGGGATCACCCCGCGCCAGTTGGTGGCCCCGGAACTGTTCTCGTCGGTCCAGGTCATCAACGGCGCCAGCGCCTTTCTCAACGGCGCGGCTCCGGGAGGCAGCGGCATCGGTGGCAGCGTGAACCTGCTGCCGAAGAAGGCGGACCGCGACATGATCCGCGCGACCGTTGGATACACGTCGGATTCGCATTTTTCCGGTGCGCTCGACGTGGCCCGGCGCTTCGGCGAGAATGGCGAATGGGGCATTCGCGTGAACGGATCGGCGCGCCGGGGCGACGTGGCGATCAATGACGAATTCCATTCCAGCTACGTGGTCGGCGGCACGGTCGACTACGACAGCGGACCGCTCCGCGCGATGCTCAACGTGAACTACCAGCGCCTGCGCCAGTCGAACTGGCGTCCGAAGGTGGCGATCGGTTCGGTGATTCCGCGCGTGCCGAAGGCCGATGCCAATTACTCGCAGCCCTGGAGCCTGATCAAGACGACGGACTTCTTCGGCACGTTCAGCGTGGAATACGATCTTGCCGATAATGCCATGCTCTACGCGAAAGTTGGCGCGCGTGACGGCAAGGAAGACCAGACCACCGCCAGCATCACGCTTCTCGATCCGGCGACCGGTGCTGCGACCGGCAGCGGCTCTTACGTTCCGCGTACCGACAACAACGAATCCGCTACGACCGGCCTGCGCGTGAAGCTGAACGGCGGGGGCATGAGCCACGAAGTCAATGTCGGGGTCGCCGCAAGCTGGCAGGTTAACCGCAATGCCTACGATTTCTTCGGCAGCTACGACACCAACCTCTACGATACGCCTACTGTGGCGGTTCCGCCCTCGACGCTTCTGGGCGGCGATCTGGACGATCCTTTCCCGATCAGCCGGACCCGTGTGGCCAGCATCTTCGCGTCGGACACGGCCGGTTTCTGGGATGACCGGATTTTGATCACCGGCGGTCTGCGTCTCCAGCAGATCAAGACGACGTCCTATGCCTATACCGACGGTTCGAAATCCGGCGGCTACAACAAGGATGCCATCACGCCGGTCGTTGGCGTGGTGATCAAGCCGGTCGAAGGTCTGTCGCTCTACGGTAACCGCATCGAGGGGCTGGTGCAGGGCTCCACGGCGGGCGCGACCGTGGAAATCGGTGGTACGCCTTTCCAGGTAACCAATGGCGGTGAAGTGCTGCCGCCGGTCAAGTCGGTGCAGTACGAAGTGGGCGGCAAGCTGAACATGGGCCGTTTCAACGCCGGGCTCGCGCTGTTCCAGATCGACAAACCGAACACTTTCTACCGTCCCGATGCCGACAATGCCGGCTTCTATGAATACGGCAACTTCGGCACCCAGCGGAACCGGGGTATCGAATTCACTGTCGATGGCGAGCCGACCAAGGGCCTGCGCGTCATCGGCGGCGTGACCTACAACGATGCGAAGCTGCGCCGCACCGACGGCGGCGTGAACCAGGGCAACGATGCGGTCGGCGTCCCCGATATCCTGGCCAATGCGAACGTGGAATGGGACATGCCTTTCCTGCCCGCGCTGACCCTTACCGGGCGTGTGGTATACACCGGCAAGCAGGCGGTCGATCAGGCCAATACGCTCGAACTGAACGACTGGACCCGGTTCGATCTAGGCGCGCGTTACGTCGCGTTGCTGGGCGGCGACACGCCGCTGACGCTGCGCTTCAACGTCGATAACGTGGCCAACAAGCGGTATTGGGCTTCGTCCTTCGCGGTCTTCGGCACGCAACTGCTCCAGGGGACCCCGCGCACCTTCAAGGCTTCTGCCTCGATCGAGTTCTGAGCTTTTCAAGGCTTGGACCGGCCGTCCTCTGGACGGCCGGTCTCTCTGCCGAAGGCGCTCTCAGCCGAAAACCATGGCGCGGTGTGCCGACGTTCCGGCCGTGACTCCATCGGCAAAGGCCCAACTGACGCTGTGCGGGGCGCGGGCGATGTCGCCTGCGGCATAGACTCCGGGTACGCTCGTCAACTTGTCCGCATCGGTGCGGATTACCGGCCCCATCGCACCTTCCTCGACGTCGACGCCGAGTTTTTCCGCCAGCGGGCTAGAGAGGCAGGATCGCGGCGCCAGATAGAGTGCGTCGATGGCTACCCGTTTTCCACTTTCCAGGCGAACGGCGGACAGGGCAGGGCCGTCGCCTTCCAGTGCCGAGACGGGACCGTCCACCACGGCAATGCCGCGCTCAGCCAGTTTCCGTGCGGCATCCGGTTCGAGCCGGGCGCCGTCGAGATAGAGCGTTACCGGTCCCCACTCCGCGACGATCAGGACCTGGTGAACGGACATTTCCGTGCGGTAGAGCACGCCGAGCCGGCGATCGCTGAACTCGATGCCATGGCAGTATGGACAATGCAGGACAGACTGGCCCCAGCGCTCTCGGAGGCCCGGAATGGGCGGCAACTCGTCGCGCAGGCCGAACGCCAGTATCAGCTTGTCCGCTTTCAGCGTCTGTCCGCTTGCCATGGACACCGTGAAGCCCTCCCGATCCTTCCGGGCTGAAACGGCTTCGTCCTGCAGGAGAGCGGCGGTCGGATAGACGCTCAATTGTTCGCGGGCCTCGGCAAGGATGGCCAGCGGATTGCTTCCGTCCTGGCCGAGAAACCCGTGCGATGCCTTTGCGAAACGGTTGCGGGGCAGGCGGTTGTCCACGACGCAGACCTTGCGGCGCGCACGGGCGAGATAGGTCGCGGCAGCCAGACCGGCGAAGCCGCCGCCGATGACGAGAGCGTCATGCTCCATGTTCATTCTCCAGGGTGGGGGGTGTGGTGTGGCCGGCCATGCGGACATGAAAATCCGCACTGAGGTCGGCAAGCGTCACTTCGCCGAAGCGCGTGAGCAGCATCGCTTCGGCTGCATCGAAGGCACTGCCCAAAGCGGCATTCACCGCCTGCTCGACAAGGCAGCCGGGTGTTTCGGTACGGTTGCCCATGGCAAGGATTTCCGGTTCTCCGAGCGCCTCGTAGATGTCCCGCAGCGTGGTGCGGGAAAAGTCGCAGGCGATCGTCCAGCCGCCGCCGTGTCCTTTCTGCGATCGCAAAAAGCCCTGCTCGCGAAGCCCGGCCATAATGCGGCGGACCACGACGGGGTTGGTGTTCATCGCCAAGGCAAGCGTTTCGGAAGTGTGTGGGCCGGGCTGCTCCGCCATGTGCAGGAGGACATGGAGGACACCGGACAGACGGCTATCGCGTTTCATGTAACAATACATGTTGCGTGATGGCCGTAAGGTCAAGTGCCTCTGGAAGATTCAGCAATCGAAACAGCTGTAGCCAAAGGTACATTTTTCCCACCTAGTGGATGGAATCTAACGCTTGGTGCCCGCGCTTGACGGCGGCGATGATTTTGTCGGGATCGGCGGCCCAGGTGAAGGGCTT
>NZ_MSQB01000010.1 GCF_002149965.1 Novosphingobium panipatense
CCCGCCGGTGGGAAGAAGAAGGGCCGTTAGGTCCCGAGTGAGGGCAGGCCGGGGAGCGGGGGGAACGCCTGGGGAAGAGGCAAGAGGGTCTGGCGCATCCCGGCTGCGCCGGGACCGGCGCTCTAGTCGCTGCGCTCCCGGAGCCGCGCCTTACGGCGCGTCTCCGCCCTGCCGGGTGACGATCGCCTTGCGATGGAACCTGAAGCTGAGGGGAGTGTGTAATTATTCTCTCTTATGACCTCCTAGTATGACATGCGGGGATCCGGGCCGGTCAAGGATGAGCGGTCCCCCCAATTTTCAGCTGCCACGGCCTGCGGCCGCAACACCGGAAAATCGGTTCCCCCGCTCCCCGCTGGCGCGGCGGCGGCCCATGCGGGCCACCGTCCCTGACCGCCCCGACCGCCGCATGCCCTGAGGAAAGTCTCATCACGAGGATGAGATCACTTCCAAGGAGGCTTTCATGCGCAACTTCACCAACTTCGCCGATCTCGCCCGCCACATCGCCGACGGACGCGCGACCGACGCGCAGGTCCAAAGCTATGACGGTTCGTTTCTCGACTATAGCGACATGGCCAAGCTCAGCACCACCGACGCGCCCGAGCGCCTCGAAATGCCCGATCCAGACCAGGTGCGCGCTGCCGTCGAAATGATGATGGCGACGCTTTTCGACGTCTTTCGCGACACCCGGATGGAGCCGTTCGCAACCGACCTCGCCTGGGGCTTCGTGAACAGCTTCCATGTCGTCGCCAAGCGCGTGGAAGGTCGGGAGGATGACGCTGCCAAGAAGCTCGGCGAACTGGCACGGCACTATGATCCCTCCGAGATCTACGCCACCGAAGTCGAGGACGCGCAGACGCTCTGCCAGACCTTGCAGGGGTGCCGCGAAGCCCTCGAATGCATGCGGGACCACGCCGGGGAAGTCTACCGCGTCGAGGTCGGCAAGCCCTTCTCGCCGGTGAAGGGAAGCCGCGTATCGAGCGGGCTGACGGCCTCGATGATCGATGCTCGGGACTATCTGGCCTCGCGCAGCCGTACCCGCCGCGAACAGTATGAACCCCAGGGACCGGTCGTCGCCTTCTCGGGCGGCCAGCAGTGGGAGGATGCCGATCTCCTCTTCTCCGGTCTCGACAGCATCAAGGCCCGAATTCCGGAAATGATCCTCGCCACCACCGCACAGTCCAAAGGCTGCGATGCCATCGCCCATGCCTGGGCCGCCTCGCGCGGGGTCAAGGTCATTCAGTTCCGCCTCGACCGAAGCCTTGGCAACCGCGCCGCGTTCGTGCGCAATGACCGCATCCTGGCCCTCAAGCCGGTGCACGCCGTCATCTGTGAAGGCACCGGGATCCAGGCCAATCTCGCCCAGAAGCTGCGGCAGGCAGGGGTGCCCCTCAACATCGTGCGGCTCGCCCAGCAGACGATCGCCAGACGCGCCTGACCGCGCATGGGGAGGCTCCGGTTCGCCGGGGCCTCCTCTACCTTCTTCTTGTGCTTCGATGTCGGCGCTCGGGGGCATCGAACCCCCTCGCGCCGACCCTGAAACGCCAGAATAAAGGGGAGGGGGACAGGAGATGCGAACTGCCAGAAGGAGGCTGGAGATGAGCATCGTTTTCCGTATCGCAACCGACCTTGACGACCGCATCGTCCCACCGGCCGAAATCACCGCCCGCCAACTCGCCGCTTTTCGCGCGCGGCTTGCTGCCGAGGGGGACAGGACAGGCGAGACCCTGCTGCATTGCCGGGGTGGCGATGAGGAGCTTTCGGACAATTTCGAGGCCCGTGTCTGCCCGTTTGCCCTCGCGACCCTTGCCCGTCTGTTCGACTATGCGACCGACGTCATCACCGTCCTGGAGGAAGCCCAGTTCAGGGCCCGCCGGGTGAAGGTTTGGCACACGAGCCCGAACGGACCCATCCGCATGCGGGTCGCCGAGACCTCGGACCGCGCCCTCGAGCTCGACCTCCCCGCGACCCCTGCCATGGCGCTGCTCGAAAGCCTCGGCTTGCGCGCCGACAGTGTCGGTGAAATCCCGATCGAAACGCTCCGGCAGCGGCTGGCCAATCCTGCCGTGCAACGCCGCCTGAACGACGCTGAACTCGCCCACTATCTGCCCTCGTTGACGACGCTGATCGAGAGCGCCCGGCTCGATGACAGTTCCCGGTTCGAATGGGCCTGAGCCTCCCCTGTTCGAACCGGCGGGGCGCGTCGCATTTCGGTGCGGCGCGCCCCTTTTTTTGCTGGCTGTCTCCAAGCACCGCAGCCCGCTCGCTCGCGTGTCGCGCGGCCCCTGCGGGCCGCACGGCGCTACGCATCGGCCTGCTCCCAGAACGAAACCAAACATCTCTCACTGACGTCCAAGTATGTCGGCCGGGCGAGGCCGCCTCAAGGATCGGCGGTCCCCCCAATTTTGCCGGGCGCACCGCTCCGCTTCGCTCCACGGCACACCCAACAAAATCGGCACCCCCACCGCCCGCTGCGCGGTCGCCGGCGTTGCCGGCGCTCCTTGACCCGACCTCACCCGGCCGACGCCAGCCTTGCAGTCATTCAAGACAGCAGGAGGCTCTCATGCAGATCATCTCGACCAGCACTTACAACCACGCCGCTTATCTCGCCGCGATCGCCTGCGCAGAGCGCCGCGCGCTGCACAGCTACTTCGACCAGCATGTGCTTGAGGACGAGGAAGCGGGGTTCATCGCCATCGACGAGGGCGATTATGGGGCACTCCCCGCGATGCTCATCGACAAAGTAGTCCACACGATCCCGGGCGGGCTCTGGGACGAGAACTGACAGGGAGGGGAGGGGCCAGGCGCCTCTCCCCTTTTTTGCTGTCGGATGGTGCGGGCATGAGGGGCATCGAGCCCCTCATGCCCGTCCGGTGCGTCTTTGAACTTCGGGACGATATGCCTATCCCAAAGCACGAAACGCGGGCGTGCCCGTCACGCTGCGAGGCGCTTTTCGACCTCGTCCACGCCGAGCGCCTTTATGCGCTTGCCAAGGCTTTCGATCCTGCGTGGATCGAGCTTGAGCAATCCGGCTCTATCGAGCGCCTTGATCGCCTCGTCGCGCTCCCGTTCCTCCAGTTGGCGGCGCCTGTCAGTCAGCCGCCGTTCGTCCTCAGCAAGCGCCGCGCGCTCCTGTTCTATCGTTCGTGCCATGAGCACCTCTTGGTTCACGCTGATCGGGCTGCGAACTGACAGGCAGCCTATCGCACCAGAGCCGACCGGGAAACCACCATTGCAGGCGTTTTCCGCTTGATAGGCGGCCGCCCAGGATCGGACTGTTCCGCTCGGCTGAGCGGCAGGGTGCCTGGCCGGATCCGGATTCGCGCCACGATCCGATCGTCTGTCCCACTCCCCGCAGACATAGCGAACAATCCTAAGGCAGAGATGCACACCGTATGCACCTGCGGTGCAATATTGTCTTGTAACCTCAAAGCGTTATCGTGAATGCGCTGTGTGGGACGTCCGAGTACATATTTTGCGCTCGCCATTAAGCACTGAAAACCAACGGGTTGCATGTAGTCGCCGCGACTGCCGCCAATGCTGCACCACAGTCCGCGTTGCGCGGCAGGAGGTTTTCGGCTAAGAAAACAGCCACTTTCTGAGACCCCACCAGCCTCTCTGCTAGGAGGCTGGGTTGAGCAGCAAACTTCGCCATTACAACGTGCGTCTGACGCCGACCCAATGGGCTCGGTTGAGCGCGCTTGCCGACGATCGGCAACAGACCCCTGCAAAGCTCGTCCGCGACGCGGTCGATGCCTATCTGGGCGCCAACGATCTGCTGAACGCCAGCCAGCGCCGGCTGGCCCGCATCAGCGAGTTCCAGCAGATCGCGCTCGATATCATCATACGCGAACAATATCCCGAATATCGGGACCGCATCATCGCGGAAGCCGACAAGCGCCTGGAGCAATATCATGGCGCGTAAGGACATCCGCACCGATGGCAGATCGGTCCCGCTCACCCACCATTCCTCCCGCGGCAGGGTGCAGCGCAACGCTGGCAACTTCACCCGTGGCAGCCAGCTCATCACGCATGAAATGCTCATGTGGTTCGCCGGTGCGAAACTGCCGCTGCTGCTCTGGTTCTTTGCGTTCGTGGCGGCCTGGTTCGTGATCATGTCCGTGCGGCTCGACGAGCACGGCTTCCAGCTGATCTGCATGAAGCTCTACGCTATGCTCTGGGACTGGATCGGGCTCGATCCCAACAAGCGCGTGAACGTCGCCCTGCCCAGTGGCGAGGTGATGCGCACCATCATGCCCTATGTGCCCCACATCCCGGATGTCATACGGGCCTGGTCGGTGGCCATGCGCGGCGTTCTCGGTGCCCTTCTGGTCTCGATCTTTGTGGCGATTCCACTCGCCATCTGGTTCGTCGACATGTCCCGCAAGCGTGGCCTTTCGATCCTTCAGGAACGCCATGAGCGCGGCGCCATGCTGGTCAGCAGGGACCTCCTCTACTCGGAGGTGGTTCAGCACAACCGCGCCAAGTTCGAAGAGGACGCCCGCGAGGGCTTTCCCGGCCTGTCGAGTGCCCAGGTGCTTCGCCTGCCATTCTCGGCGCGCAAGGAAGGCGGCATCCACCATCCCTACACGCTCGCGGACATCCCTTATCCCCATCGGATGGAGCAGTCCCATACGATGCTCATCGGCACGACCGGTGCGGGCAAGACAACCGCGCTGCGCAGCCTCGTTGCCCAGATGCGCGCGCGACAGGACAACGCGGTCATCTTCGATCTCACCGGGGCCTATGTCGAGGCGTTCTTCGATCGCTCGCGCGACACCATCCTCAACCCCATGGATCAGCGCTGCCCCGCCTGGTCGATCTTCAACGACTGCTCGACATACAGCAATTTCACATCGGCAGCCGTCGCGCTCATCCCCTCCGATGGCGGCTCGTCAGAGCCCTTCTGGGCGCTGGCGGCGCGGACCCTCTTCATCGAAATGTGCATGCGCCTGATCGAGCGCGGGGAAACCAGCAATCTGGCCTTGGCCGAAAATCTGATGACCGCCGATCTCAAGCGGGTTCATCGCTATCTGTCCAACACGATTGCCGATCCACTGACCGCGCCGGAAGCCGCACGCATGGCCGAGTCCATCCGGGCCGTCTTCAATACCAATGCGCAGGTGTTGCGCTTCCTTCCCGACGAGGGCGAACCCTTCTCGATCCGCCAATGGATGATGGCGGATCGCAAGCCCGGGTCCATTCTCTTCGTGACGTCCGACTATGACGATCTGGACATGAACAAGCCGCTGCTGACGCTGTGGATGAACCTGGCGATCACCAGTCTGATGAAGCTGCCGCGCACCAGTGCGCTGCGCACCTGGTTCATGTTCGATGAGGTCGGGGCACTTCACCGGGTGCCGGCGATTGAAAAGGGCCTGCAGACCGCGCGCAATTTTGGCGGGGCCATGATTCTCGGGCTGCATAGTTTCGAGAAGCTGGTTGAGGTGTACGGCGAGCAGGGAGCCCGCAATCTCGCCTCTCTCGCACGCTCGAAGCTCATTCTGGCGACCGCTGATCTCGATACCGCCGAGCAGTGCGCCCGCTACATCGGCAATCGCGAAGTCCGGCAAATGGATGAGGCCTACAGCTACGGCTATAACAACACCCGAGACGCCTCGACTCTCACGCCGCGCAAGCAGGTGGAGCCGCTCGTCATAGCCGACGATATCACCAACCTGCCGTCGCTTCACGGCTTCGTGAAGTTCCCCGACGGTTTCCCCGCCGCAAGGATCAAACTCGAATGGCAACACTACCCGCAGGTCGCTGAAGGCTTCCTCCCGCGCCCCGATCCACGGCCGGTGCGTTCCAAGCGCGCCGAAGAGGCCTTTGAAGACGCGGAAGAGGGGGAAGCTGGCGGGCGGGACGGGGCAGGGCAGATCGTCGAGGAGGTGGTGGAGCCGGGCAATCTCGCCAAGGAAATGGCAGCACGCATCCTCGAGCAGAATGCCGAAGAACCCGGCCGGAACCGCAGCGACGACGAAGGGGAAAAGAGCCGCGAACCGCAAGGGATCAACGCGCAGCCGCGCGCCACGGGCGAGGGAGATCCGTCACGCAGAGGCGAACGGACCGATGCCGCAGACAGCCGGGCAGCTACAGCGTCGATGTCCTCCGTCGAGGATCAAACGCTGGTCGAACTGCGTCACGATTTCTCCGCGGGCCTGGAGCCTGACGGTGGCATGGACATGGGGATCTAGGCCATGCTCTCGGTCGCCCCGGTCCGCTCTGCCTCAGGTGCGGCGAACTACTTCGCCAAGGACGATTACTACACAGCCGATGGCAGCGCCGAAGTAAGCGGCTGGGCCGGGGAAGGGGCCGACGAGCTCGGCCTCTCCGGCCAAGTGTCCAAAGATGCCTTCGAGGGTGTTCTCAATGGCCGCCTTCCCGACGGTACGATGGTGGGTCAGGTCGAGAACCGGCAGGCGGGAATCGACCTCACCTTTTCCATGCCGAAGTCCGCCTCGGTGATGGCCTATGTCGCAGGCGACAAGCGGGTGCTCGACGCCAATATGGCAGCGGTCAAGGCGACCATGAAATGGGTCGAGGCCAACCTCGCCGAGGGTCGCAAGGATGTCGACGGCAAGAAGGTCCCGTTCCGGACCGGCAATCTCGTCTATGCCCTCTTCCAGCACGACACGAGCCGGGCCCTCGACCCCCAGGCGCATATCCATGCCGTCATCGCCAATCTCACGCGCATGGCCGATGGCAAGTGGCAGGCGCTCCATAATGGCGAGATCTGGCGCAACAATAGCGTGATCGGCTCGATCTACCACGCGTTCCTGCGCGATGGTCTGGAGAAGCTAGGCTACCAGCTCGACATGCGTGGCAAGCATGGCACGTTCGAGATTGCGGGCGTTCCCAAGGCTGTGCTCGAAGCCTTCAGCCAGCGTCGTGAGGAGATCCTCGCCAAGGCAGGGGCACTTGGGATCACCAGTCCCCAGGGTATGCGCGAAGTCACGACGCGGACCCGGGATCCCAAGCTCCATGTCGACGACAGGGACGACCTGCGCGTCGGTTGGAAGGATAAAGCGGCATCGCTCGGCTTTGACGGAAAGGCCCTGCTGGACGCCGCGGTCGCCCGAGCCCAGCGTGCTGAGCCCGGCAGCGCCCTCGAGCGTGGCTACCGCGCGGTCAGTGACGCCATCAGCGGGGCGTGGGAGAAACTGTCCCAGATCGTCCAGCCTGGGGATCCCCTGGTCGATCGCGGACTGGCTCGCCTCACGCAGTCGCCCGCCGAGGCTCGAACCCAGCTGGCCCTGGCATCAGCCGTTCGCATTCTGGGGCAGCGTGAGGCGGCTTTCAGCCTGAGGCTGCTCACAAAGACCGCTGTCGATCTCGCGCTTAAGGGCGTCACTTCAGAAACCGTCGAGCGCCGTATCGGCGCCTTGCTCGAGAAGGGCGCGCTGGTCCCCGAAACCATAAGGCGAGACGACGGGACCTTCCGCATGGTCACGACGCCGCAGGCGCTCCAGACCGAGGCGCAGATTCTGGCGCGGGTCGAAGCTGGCAAAGGCACGGTCGAGCCCATCGTGCCAGCGAGTGAAGCACCTGGCCGCCTTCAGGCCGCCGCAGCGCTCCCGCTGAACGCAGGTCAGCTCGGTGCGGCCACCATGATTATCGCCTCGTCCGATCGCACGGTGATCGTCCAGGGCATCGCCGGCGCCGGCAAATCGACCATGCTGGCAAGCGTCGCGCGGGTTGCGGAAGCAGAAGGGAGGACCATCCTTGGTCTGGCCTTCCAGAACAAGATGGTAGCCGACATGGCGACAGGAGCGGGGATCGAAGCCCGCACCATCGCGTCGTTCGTCCTGGAAAACGAGAAACATCTCGCAAACCCCCACGGGCCACGTTTTGATGAAGCACGCTCTGCGCTCGCCGGCACCATGCTGATCGTCGATGAGAGCTCAATGGTGTCGAGCGAGGACATGCTCAGACTTCAGGACATCAGCGCGTTGATGGGTGTCGACAAGCTCGTCCTGGTCGGCGACCGACAGCAGCTGTCCTCGATCGACGCGGGAAAATCCTTCGCGCTGATCCAGGCGGGGGGCGGCTCCATCGCGCGAATGGACGAGAATATTCGCCAGCGCACCGACCAGCTGCGCACCGTCGCGGCGCTCGCCAATGTCGGGCAGGCCGGCCAGGCGCTCGGCGTCCTTGGCGAAAAGGTCATCGAGCATGGCGCGCCGGCCGAGCATGCCGCAGAGCGCTGGCTTGCACTCGCGCCGGGCGATCGTGACGTGACGGCCGTATTTGCTTCGGGCCGTGAGGCGCGGGCTACGATCAACGAGGAAATCCAGAAGGGCCTCGCAGCTGAGGGAACCTTGAGAGGCGAGGCAGTGCAACTCGCTGTCTATGAGCGGGTCAACTTAACCCGCGAGGAACTGCGCTATCCTTCTTCCTACCGGGCCGGCCAGACGATCGAGGTCGGTCGCGGCGGCGCGCCCGATCTGGGCCTTCGGGCAGGGCGATTCGATATCCTCAAGGTCCAGGCCAACGGCCGGATCGAGATCAGCGATGGCCGCCGGCGGTTTCGCATCGACCCTCAGCGCATCACCCCTGGAGAAAGGCGCGACCAGATCGCCCTTACCGAGCGTAAGGACATAGCCCTTCGCGAGGGCGACCGGATCCGCTGGACAGCGAACGACAAGGAGCGGGGCCTGCACAACGCTGCCCTGGCCCGAATTCTTGGCGTCGATGCCACTGGCGTGACAGTCGAAACCGCTGGTTGCGAAAAGCTGACGCTCGCACCCGGCGATCCGATGCTCTCGCGCCTCGACCTTGCCTATGCGCTCAATATGCATATGGCGCAGGGCATCACGACCGATCGCGCGATCACGGTCATGTCGAGCTATGAGCGAAACCTTTCCAATCAGCGCCTCTTCAACGTCGGGGTCACCCGGGTGCGCGACGATCTCACCCTCGTCGTGGACGATAAGGAGAAGCTGACCCGCCAGCTCGACATGAATCCAGGCAACAAGACGTCCGCGCTCGAAACCGTCGGCCGGATCGATATCGATCGGCCCGGCGGCGGCGGTCCCGGCGGTACGAAGGGACCGTTCGATCCTGGCCCCATCCCTGCGGGGATTCTCCCACCACTTCCTGCCGACCTGCCACCGTTGCGAGACAAAACCGGAAGACCCGCAGTAGGGGTGCTGAATGTTGGCCCTGGTCAATCGATCGAAGGAAGGACCGGACCCGACCTCTTACCGCCCCTGCCTGAGCGCAGCCTCGGCCTCGACCTTTAGGTGTAGGCGCGCCGAAAGCTCTGAGGGATGACAGCCAGCTCCCAAACCTTGTGCCAGTATCCTTTATAGGGTAGGGGGGTATTGTATGGCTCACTTACTCCGAGAGAAGGATGCGCTCAAGATGCGTGTCCGCCGGCTGATTGGTCAGTTGCAGGCAATCGAACGCGGATTGGATACCGGTCAGGACTGTTCCACTACCCTTCATCTGGCCGCCGCAGTCCGGGGCGCTGTGACTGGTCTGATCGATGAGCTGATCGAATCTCACGTGAAGGAACATGTTTCCGGGCCCAATCTGACCCAGGCACAACGCGATGAGGGGGCCGAGGCGCTCGTTACCGCGATACGCCGGTACGCCAAGTAAGCGATGGGGTGCGAAGTTGCTTATTCCGCCAGTGGGACGCGCGCCGCATCAGCATCGCGGCTGAATCCGACCCTTGAACTCAAGCGCGGCGGTTGATCGGATGCGCTCGCCCTGCATCGATCTATGTTCGTTCGACGGGAAGACCGGCTGGTGCCGGGGCTGCGGCCGAACCATTCCTGAAGTGCGTGCCTGGAAGAAGGCACAGCCGCATCAGTTACGCAAGATCACAGCTGAACTTCCGCGCCGTTTGGCGAAGCTTCAGAAGGGGAAAGTGTGACGGCAGGCTGTTTCTTCGCCAAATTGCGGGCGTCCCACCGGGGCAGCGAGTGGACCGGGTAGCCCGGCCCAACTCATTTGGATCGCGCCGCCCAATTGCTCCTGTCAGTTCTGCTCCGGCGTATGTCGCACAACAATCTCACGTAGAAGTTCGCCGAGGGGTGTTCGGAAGTTCGCTTCCTCGGCTGTCGGAACGCTCTCGCGACGTCTGATGTGGCAATGAAGATGGCCATCAGCCGCTTTTCTGAGCAGTTGATTGAAATTGGCCATTTGCTGCTTGAAAGACTTTTGGCCTGGATATTGCGCAGCAAAATCAGCAAATGTGGTGAAGTTGCCCATAGCGGGCGGAATATGGTCCATGATCGCCCGTAAGAGCATCATCGTGGCCATGTGCGCCTCGCCGGCAGCGGTCACGTTCAGCTCTCGGCAGAGCACTACCAACCGGCTGAAATCATATGTCGTCCTGGGGAGTGCCTTTAATTCCCGGATCGTGTGCTCAGATACGAAGGATACAGCCGGCATCTTGACTGGCTCTGTCGTTCTCTCGGCGGCTTGCTCTTCGGCCTGGATATCTCGAACAGCGGCATCGATCAGGTGCAGGCATTGCACGATCTCGTCATTTTCAGGCTGCCGATGTGTGCCCCTGCCAGGTGTCGTAAAGGTGGGAATATTGATAAAGTAGGCGCTGCCTTCGCCCAGTGATTTTCGGATGATCTCCCTGGCTTCTGTCAAAAGTGCGACCAGTTTCGAAACCTGAGAAACCTCCCAGGGAGGATCCCTTCTGGCGAGAAATTGCCCCCGCCAGCCTTCGATCTGACGGCGGACCTGCTGTAACTTTTCGCTTTTGGTCATGCTTTCCTTGCAATTCAGGCTTACACTCCGTCGCAATATAAGGCTGTTTTTGTTAACGACTACAGTAACTAAGGACATTTCACGGCATTTTGTTTACGGGATAAACTCGTTCGCGTCGCGGTCCGACCGCAGGCAGTTTGTCCATGATGGAGCCTTGATGATTTCTCTGCCTTTGGCAGCCCCCTTGCAGCCTCCGTCATTTGCGGTCCGGAAGCGGCAATTCGTGCGAGCCCTCTGCGACAGTACCACCGGGAATGCTCCGAGCGGCCTTGCCGCACGGTATTTCTCATTGGCGCAACAAGACGCGGCCTTCGGGACGTCCGCGATGATCGCTGACCGCTATCGGTTCGTGACGCCGGAGGAGCTGCGCTCCGCCCTTGAGCAATTCTGCACCGACATCGGTGAAAATGATCCCGCGTCGGTTGCCCAAATGACACGTTACCGGGTCTTTGCGACCAGTCTCCAGGACTTCTGGAGCAAGAGAGAGGAGTTCTTCGCGCCGAATCCGGCCCGAGATGCAACGGGCGACGCGGCCGCTGCGTTCATGGCGGCGCAGAGCTTCGCCAGCCTGTTCGAGCATAACTCGAAAGCCGGCGGAACGCCGATCGCAGTCCCGTTGGTCGATCGTGTGATGCGGCGAGGTGCGCGGGGACTTTTCGATCTGGGCCGTGTGCAATTTGCGGAATTGGCGCAGATCTGCGTGGATTTGTGCGACTGGTTGACCCGTAGCGGCAAATCGGAAGTGACGTTGGTCGAGGCGCCGCTCGGCAATACGGTTCCCATCGCTGTGCTTCGCGAGGTCGCTCAGGCGCGCGGCATTCGCGTCACGGTTGTCGAGTGGGGGTGCCCTCGGAATGACCGGGCTCTAAATGGACGCACCGTTCGTGAGTCCGCTGAAGACCTGGCGTCCATGCCCGTGATGAAGGCCGCGAAATTTATCCTGTTCATCGACGACGCCATAACCGGCAGCCGTTTCAACAAAATGGCGAGGGCTCTCCGCAACGCGGTCGGTGAGAGCCGTTTCGGTGCTGTGGCGATATGGGTGCGCTTCCATCCGAAGGCCGGCCGCGGGACCGGGCAAATTCGGGACCTTCGGCGGGTTCGAGACTGGGCAAAGCACCATGGCATGCCCTTTGGCGAAATCAAACTTTCTGATCTTCCGCTGTTCAGTATAGACGGCGGAACACCAGTGTTTTTCCAGTCGGCACTAGCCTGGGGAGATGCAGCCCATACGGCCGGTAAACGCAAGGCCAACATACTGTTCCTGTTCATCGATCGGCTGAAGGCGATCACACGAGAATTGGGAGCGCCCGGCAACAGTCCCGCGAGGACGACGCTGATACGGGAGGTCTGGCGTCTGGACGTCAACGGGAACCAATCCCTCATATCCGCTGTGATCGCTGAAACGGTCAGTGTCCGGCTCATCGAGGCGCTGCCAGCGGACTTCTTTGACCAAATTCGTGATGCTGCCAAAACCGCATTCCCTCACGACTATCTGGGGCGTGCCATTGCCGGTGAGCCAGACCTGCGGAAAAGAACCGACTGGCTCGGCCGCTGCATCTACGACGCCGCCAGCCGATACATGGCCGATCATGAGGCCGTGTGGCTCAACCGTGCGGTTAATGATCTTCATAACGCAGGCTATGCGGCTGGGGTTGATAGTCCGCACCGTGACCATGATTATGGTCTCTACACGCTACCCATGGCGAAGGGGGAGGATGCCCTTCACCTTGAACTGGTCGATCTTGTTGTAAGCGCTGCTAAACAGCTGGCCCCTCGACCCTCTCCGTGACGGGTTAGGCTGCGCGATGGTTCATCTTGCACCCGCGTCTCTGCCGGTCTTCTGTACGAACTGAGCCTTTGCACGGTCTCTTCCGGCGGGTATTGCCACTCCCGCCCCAATGGGCAGGATATTGTGGAACTATTTCATTTCGCCTGACCGGCTTCGACGCTATTTTGCTGGCCCAGACAAGATGGGGTGAAGCATCTGACGCTCGACGGTTTTCTCACGGTCCTCGCACTTCTTGCGGCGCTCTATGCGGTGCTCAGCCCCGTGCAACGGATCAGGCTCTCCATGTCCTGGCGATCGCAACTGATCCTGGCGGTCCCCGCCAGTATCGCGATACTGGCGTTCGAACTGTTCGATCTCAATCCTCCGGCTTGCCCGTCCACTCTCGGCGGCATGTGCCGCTATCTTGAACTGGGGGCCGCAGATCCGGGCGTCCCGCGCAAGTTCGCCTTTCTGATCGCTTTCGCGTGGCTGATCGGCTCGGTCTACATTCATCGTGCGGCCCGCCCGACATTGCGCAGCCTTCCAGAGCTCACGCAGCTTGCGACGAGCCTTGTCGATGAGGAACAATATGACGACGCGATCAGGCTGGTCGAGCCGCATCTTGAGCTCATCGCTGTGGCAAGCCGCCGAAGAGCGAAAATCCAGCTGGCTCATGACCGACTGAAAGACTTCGGACCCGTCGACCCGCAGTCGTTCGCAGCGTTCTCAAGGCCGCGCGGCCCGGGCCCGCACCCATATCGAGGCGAGAACCTGCCGGATTGGGCGGCGCGGCCGGTCCGCGCGCTTGCGACGTTTGTTCCGGCCCATAAGCGCGCAAAGGAAGCCGCGTCGGACATGCTTCAGCTGCTCTTCCACTCAAACAGGTTGCTCGATCACATTGTCGATCGCCGACCCCACTTCGGTGTCGCACTGGCAAGACTCGATGTTTATGGTTCGACCGAATTTGTAGAGCGCTATCTCACCCGCCTTATCGCAACACCGGCAAGCGCGCTCTATCAGGAGCTTGCCGGCAACGAAATTTCCGAAAGTCCGATCGGCTACCAGCTTCCGGAGCGCAATCGGCTGTTGCACTACCTGTTCTCCAACCCTGAGAACGCAGAGCGCCTGTCTGTCTGGAAGCCCATCGGTGACTATGTAAAGCGGCTCCTCGCCGGCGATGAACGGCAGGGCTATTGGAGCCATCTGAATGGCGATCCTGGCTGGTTCGAGCGCGAACGGACCAGCGATCCTGTTTGGAGCGCCATGTTTTTCTTCGACATCATGATAACCTCGGCCGCAAGGCACGGAATCGAGTATCATATGTGGCTCTACTATCTGCCACGCTTCGCCGGCCTGCTCGAAAATGGCTATGATTCCGATGGTAGCGGCATCGACAAGGAGGCAGAGTTCCCCACCCGTGCAGCGCGGCTGCTGTATGAGCTTTTCGGCTTCCTTACATCATGGACGACTCTCTATGATCGGCTGCCCGAAGGCTCGAAGCTACGGCTCATGCCAGACCGACATGATCGGGGCAGCGCGATCCCGCATTCTGCGGCTATCGCGCTCGGCGAAACGCTTGCGATCGTTATGGCCTCCGAGCGGATCGATGACGGTGTCATTCAGACCCTTCACGACGTTGCACTTCGCGCAATTCGGGAAATCCACGATGATGGGATGCGGGGGTATGTGACAGAGGCGATCTTGCGCGGCGGCGAAAACAAGTTCTCCGCGCCGCATCTTGACCGGTTGGCCGATCGCTTCATCCGCATCGACGCTTACGATCAGCACGAGATGGCCAGTTATGCCGATGCTCTCAATGCCCGTCTCGCCGATACCCCGCGTCCGCGAAGCCAGCGCGCCCCTTTTTAGGCTGCCACGCGAACAATTGAGTATCGGATAGTCCTGCGCACGGCATGTGTTTGCGCTACAGAGCGTGGATGGGCAGGGCCGTCACGAAAGGCTCATTTCACGTCGTGCCTGGCGGATTATCTGCCATCCTCCGGATACGCCAAGGCCTGCCAGTATTACGGCGACTCCCACGTCGGGCCAAGCAGTGCCCGTTCCAAAGACGCCCCAGGCTGCGGCGACCACCGCCACATTGCCGATTGCATCGTTCCGGGAGCAGATCCAGACCGAGCGTCGATTGGCATCGCCCGTCCGGTGCCGCCACAGGATGACTGCACATATCAGGTTGGCAAGCAGCGCAAGGACGCCGACGCCCCCCATGGTCCCGGCGGCCGGAAGCGTGCCGCGGGTTGCCATCCAAAGCGTGTTTCCAATTACCCACAAGCCAAGCAGCAGAAGCGTAGTGCCCTTGGCGAGGGCAGCACGGGATCGCCAATAAAGAGCAAGGCCAGCGACGCCAAGGCTGATCGCATAATTGGCAGTATCGCCAAGAAAATCGAGGGCATCGGCCTTAAGGGAGGCAGAGCCGGCACTTACCCCCGCAACGATCTCGATGCAGAACATTCCGCCATTGATCGCAAGGGCTACCCAAAGCACGCGGCGCCAACTCGCGTCTTCGATCTTGAAAGAGTTATCCTGCGACGCGCCGCAGCAACCACCTGCCATTTGCCATCTCCAAACCGAAGAATGGCACCCCATATAAACCCTGTAGGCACTACAGGGTCAAGACTATGGCATTCACAATCGGCGAGATCGGTAAAGCGACAAGGACGAACATCGAGACCGTTCGCTACTATGAGCGCATAGGCCTGCTGGCGAGGCCAAATCGCGGCGCGAACAATTATCGCAGTTATGGCCAGGACGCGCTTGACCGCCTTTCTTTCATTCGCCGATCCCGCGATCTGGGATTTTCGCTTGAACAGGTTCGGGCGCTTCTCGGCCTATCCGACGATCGGACCCACGATTGTGCGGAGGTTGACAGGATTGCCAAGGCGCATCTGGTTGAGGTCGAACGTAAGATTGAAGATCTCACGGTGCTAGGACGGGAACTGAGGGCGGTGATCGACTCCTGCGATGGGGGCATAGTCGCTCATTGCCGGATCATCGAAGCACTCGCCCCTCCGGAACGTTGATAGGGTTCGCTCATCTGTGGCTGCTCTGCCGACTGCTAGCGCGTTGCCCCCGGGGGCGCCGACGACCAGTCGCCTGACGATGCCCTCTTTGAGCACGATGCATTGCCACTGCTGCAGGTGTGCAGCCATCTCTGATTCTTATCCTGGACATCAGTTCTTTGCAGAACCGTTGGCTGATGTGGGGGGACTGGCGGGTTCAGGATCTCTGGATGCTACTCCGCGCAACCAGGAAGTGAACGATGAGATGGCAGCATGTGACTGCGCATTAGCCTGCGAAACGAGAAAAAATCCGCTATCCGCTGCGAGACTGGTACCGAACAATTGCAGTAGTCGGCCCGATGCAATGTCATCCTCGACGTATAAAGATCCGGCCAAAGTCAGCCCCTGACCAGCGATCGCCGCTTCGACCGCGAGCGCGGTTTGATTGAATCGTATCGCTTTCTGGTTTGGAGTGGGCTTAAGGCTTGGAATATTCTCCAGAAAGCGTGGCCACAGATTGTGGGCATCATGCAGTAGCGGGTAATGTTCAAAGTTCGCTACGACTTCAGGATGCCCGAACTTTTCAATGAGAAGCGGGCTGCCTACCGCGACTATCACGTGGGGTAGCAGCAGATCGGCTGTGACATCAGGTCCGAAGGGTGGTCTTCCGAGACGAACTGCGACATCCACTCCGTCAGCCTGAAAGTCGGAAATGCGGTCTGTGGCCACGATCCTTACATCGATATCGGGATAGGCGTCTGTAAAATCGGCAAGCCTTGGAATTAGCCACTTTGATGCGAAAGTGGGCGTAACGCTAATGGTGACGTGACGGCGACCGGGACGCAGTAGTGACGTAGCTTCCTGAATGATGTCGAAGGCCCGTCGAATGTTGGGTTGATAGCCCCGCCCGGCCTCGGTCAACGCAAGCCCGCGCGGATGACGTTCGAACAGGGAGATACCCAATTCTGCTTCCAGCCCGCGTATCTGCTGTGCGACCGCTCCTTGAGTAACGCCCAGCTCCTCGGCGGCCAGCCTGAAGTTCAAATGACGTGCCGCAGCGTCAAATGCGCGCAGCGCATTGAAAGGGGGAAGGCGTCTCATTTTCTTACTGTAGAATTTCTACACTCTGAAGGGAAGCGAACTGGTTCGTGATGCTCGTTCATACCCGATAAGGAAAAGCCCTCTCGAGCGCTGGTCGCGTTTTGGCTATGGCAGGAGGTTTGAGTGACTGTAGAAAAGGTGGCGGTTGTGACCGCCGGTGGTAGCGGCATTGGCGCAGCAGCAGCCCGGCGGTTCTCGCGGGACGGGTACAAGGTCGCCATTCTCTCGTCTTCGGGAAAGGGTGAGGCACTTGCAAATGAACTCGGAGGCTTCGGTCTCACAGGCTCGAACCAGTCGCCTGCTGACATAAAGAAGCTGATCGATGGGGCCGTCGACCGCTGGGGGCGGATCGATGCTCTCGTCAATTCGGCTGGGCATGGTCCCAGGGGGCCTGTGCTCGAACTAACCGATGAGGATTGGCATCAAGGCTTGGAAACCTACTTGCTGAACGCGCTCCGACCGACCCGCCTGGTCGTGCCGATAATGCAGCGCCAGAAGGGCGGGGCAATCATCAACATCTCGTCTGCCTGGGCCTTCGAGCCGACTCCGCAGTTCCCGACATCAAATGTCTTCCGGGCCGGGCTCGCCTCACTCGTGAAGATCATTGCTGACACCTATGCGTCCGATAACATCCGGGTAAATAATGTCCTGCCCGGCTGGATCGACAGCCTGCCTGAGACAGCCGAGCGCCGCGAGAACGTGCCGCTCGGTCGCTACGGCACACCCGAGGAAATCGCCGCCACCATCGCTTTCCTGGCGTCCGAGGGCGGCGGGTATATCACTGGCCAGAACATCCGGGTCGATGGCGGCCTGATCCATTCGGTCTGAGCCATGAACATGAAAAAACTGACGCAACTGGCGGCCATCCTTCTGGCCGCCTTCTCGGGACCGACCGCCATGGCGCAAGTCGCACACACCAAACCGCAGGTGCTGGTTCTTATCTATTCGGATACCGGCGGGACCTATGCTCTTGCGCGAGAAGTCGCTGCGGGGATCACTGGAGACGGATCGGTCGATGCGACGATCAAGCAGGTCAAGGGCTCGCCAAAATCCGATCTAAAGGATGTGCCTGTGGCAACCGTGGCGGAGCTCGCCCGCTATGACGGGATTGCCTTCGGCTCTCCGGTCTATTTCGGCAATATCAGCACGCCGATGAGCGAATTTCTTTCCCAGACCGGCGATCTGTGGTCGGCGCACGCGCTCGAGGGCAAGCCTGCTACCGTGTTCATGTCGGCCGGTAGCGGAGCGGGCAAAGAGCTGGCTTTCCAGTCGTTCTGGGGAAGCCTTGCGGTTCATGGGATGCTGTTGATGCCCAATGGTATTCGCGGGGTCGAAGGGCTCGACAAGACTGTACCGCAGGGCAATTCGGTGCTGGGTGCATCCACCCTCGCGTCGCTCAAGAATGTGGAGCGACCAACTCTGGGTGAGCGTCAGATAGCGCGCGACCAGGGCCGGGCCTTCGCACGCGTTGTATCGGCCTTGAGAGGCGCCCTTCCGGCATCCTCCTCGGAGGTGGCGGCTGTGACTGAGGTTCCAAAGGCTGCCATCACAATCCGCGAGGCGCTCGCTCGAATGGGTCTGGCTTTGCCGCCGCTGCCCAAACCTGCTGGTAACTATTCCCCGTTCGTGCGCACCGGAAACCTGGTCTTCATCAACCAATATGCCCTCAAGGACGGCAAAATCCTCCATCCGGGAAAGATCGGCGTGGATGTGACCGACGCGCAGGCAAAGGAGTCCGTGCAGGCGACGATGCTGAACGTTTTATCCGTGCTCAACGAGGCGGTCGGCGGGGACCTCGGTCGCGTGAAGCAAGCGGTGCAATTGACAGGGGTGTTCAACACGATCGACACCTATGCCGATCACGCCCGCTTGATGAACACCGCTTCTGATCTCGCGGCCGATCTCCTTGGTGAACGTGGGCACCATGCTCGGATGACGCTGGGCGCAAATTCAGTACCCGGTCAATCCCCGGTCGAAATCCAGGCGATCTTCGAGGTCGAGTAAGTCAGCGGTGCGCCGCGATCAACTCCGCGGACCGCGGCGGGCGGGATGAAAGTGAGAAAGCATGAACGCGCGTAAGGCCATCGACGGCAAAGCCTTGATCTACATGATTGGCCTGTGCGCTATCTGGGGCATGCAGCAAACGGCAGTAAAACTGGCAGCGCCCGCTATGCCTGAAATCCTTCAGGTCGCTTTGCGCTCCGGAGTGGCGTTGGTGGTCATTGCCGGAATCGCTGCCGTAAGGCGTGAGACCGGCTGGTTCTTCAAGGGAACCTGGAAAGCTGGCTTGGTCATAGGTCTGCTCTTTGGCCTGGAATATTTCCTCGTCACGCAGGGACTGCGTTTTACGACCGCCTCACATATCTCAATCTTCTTATACACATCGCCCATATTTGCGGCGCTCGGTCTCCACATGCGGCTACCCGAAGAGAGGCTTGATGCTGCTCAATGGGTCGGAATTGCCGTAGCCTTCCTGGGGATCGTCTTCGCATTTGCCGGTCGTGCGGGCGGCGTCAGGATAGATACCGGGTTGATCGGTGACGCTCTGGGGATAGCCGCAGGTGCAGCATGGGGACTGACCACCATAGCTCTGCGGCTCTCAGCATTATCCAACGCCCCTACGACCATCACAGTCAGCTATCAGCTGGCGGGAGCTTTTTTCTTGTTGACGATACTCTCATTCGTGCTGGGGCAGGTCAGTTTGACAGCTACACCAATATTGATAGCCAGTATGGCGTTTCAGATAATCATGGTCGGCCTTTTGAGCTTTCTACTATGGTTCTCCCTGTTGCGCAGATATCTTGCATCGCAGCTTGGGGTATTGTCGTTCATGACGCCGATCTTCGGCATTACGTTTGGGGCGCTGATCCTGAATGACCCGTTGGATGGGGGATTTATTGCTGGCGCGGTACTTGTCTTGACAGGAATTTTCTTGGTCGGCGGACGCGATCTTTTTCGGAAGACTTCTGCAGCAACACCCTGAATATCAGGAAAGCATAAGGGGCCTCGACTTAGCCGTTCTCGAGGGAAGATCCTTTTACGCGATCTTTTGGGCCCTTATCTAACGGATGGGAGGCGGCTTTTGACGCTCGCAAGCCGCCTCCTACCTTCCCAGTGTCGAAATTCATCGTCGACGCAGAATGATCATCTTCTCATGCGTCATGTCCTGCATCGTGTAACCAATTCCGCCAGTGCCATAGCCTGAAACACGGCGCCCCGCGAATGGCATCCAGTCGGTTCTGAACGTGGTCGCATCGTTCACCATCACTGCTGATGCCTCTAAGCCGTGAGCCGCTGACAAAGCGACGTCGAGGTCTTGAGCGAAGATGCTCGCCTGAAATGCCACCGGCAGCGAATTGGCACGGGCGAGGGCGTCAGAAAGATCCTTATACCGATATAGCGCCATGACCGGCCCAAATATCTCCTCGCGTGAGACACGTACGTCAGGAGCGGGATCAAGTAAGATTGTTGGTTCGAACAGTGTCTTCGAAAGCCGCGTGCCTCCGACAGCTGGGGCAACGCTGCTGGCTACGGCTTCTGCGACCCAATCGGCAACCCGGTCGACCTCGCGAGGCGTAATCAGTGGCCCGACATCCGTCTTTTCGAACGTGGGATCGCCCGTCTGGAGGGAACTGACCTTTGCTATCAGTCTGTCGGCCATCTCCTGGAAAACTGCATCATGTACATATACGCGCTGCGTGGACACACAGACTTGTCCCGCATGATAGAAGCCGCCCCGGACGAGCGGATCCAGAACAGCCTCCAGATCAGCGCTTCGATCGATGATAGCCGGCGCGGCGCCTCCATGTTCTAGTGCTGAGCGCACCCCGGGCGCGAGCTTTGAATGCAGGTACCACCCCACCCTGGCTGATCCGATGAAACTAAGAAATGCAATTCGAGGGCTTGTCGCAAGGCTCTCTGCCAGCGCGGTATCGGCTGTGATCAGAGTTTGGCACCAAGCTTCTGGTAGTCCCGCCTCATGCACAAGCTTAACAAATTCAAGGCACGACAGAGGGGTGCGATCGGCTGGCTTCACAATGACCGGGCAGCCAGTCGCAATGGCGGGAACGACCTGATGGACGATCAAGTTCAGCGGATGATTAAATGCCGAAATTGCCGCGACCACCCCGATGGGTTCCTTGGTGGTAAAGGCCCATCGATTGGTCGATGCCGGAGAGAGTCCCATCGGGATTTCCCTTCCGGCAAATGTGCGTAGCTCATCTGCTGCGTTGCGGACCCCATCCACTGCTCGGACCACTTCAGCGGCGGCATCTCGCAGCGGCTTTCCGCCTTCACGCGCGATCATCAGCGCAAAAGCGTCTTTCTGACTGTCGAGACTGTCGGCTACTTTACGCAGGATGGCGATGCGTTCATGAGGTTCTAGCCAACTCGTCCGGTCTGCAAAAGCTTCCGACGCAGTGCTGAGCTTACGGTCCAGCGACGCTTCGTCGTCAGTTTCAATCTCTGCGATCAGTTCACGATCAAATGCCTGAAAAACCTGCAGCATGCTCTTCACTCCAGGCTCAGGCAAGATCGACGCTGGGCACTTTGTTGCGCAGCTCTTCGACAAGGACACGGGTGTTCTCCGAGTAGTCGATCGGACAATCGACAAGATGCACGCCGCCTCCTTTGAAGGCCGCCTCGAGCGCCGGGATGAGACCTTCAGCAGATGCGACCCTCGATCCTTTGGCCCCATAAGCCTCCGCATACTTCAGGAAATCAGGGTTTCCAAAGGTCATGCCATAATCCGGAAACTGGTCCACAGCCTGCTTCCAACGGATCATCCCATAGGCTCCGTCGTTCAATACGAGCACGACCAGATTGAGCTTCAGGCGCACCGCCGTCTCAAGTTCCTGCGAATTCATCATGAAGCCACCGTCCCCGCAGACGGCCATAACGCGGCGGTCTGGATAGATCATCGATGCCATCATGGCCGAAGGGAGGCCGGCCCCCATGGTCGCCAGCGCATTGTCCAGAAGAAGGGTATTGGCCTCGTGGGTGCGGTAGTTTCGTGCGAACCAGATTTTGTACATGCCGTTATCGAGGCACACGATGCCGTCATGAGGCATCACCGCTCGTACGTCGTGCACCAGGCGCTGCGGCGTCACCGGGAATCGGCTCTCCTCGGCACGTTCTGCAAGGCGTTCGAGGATTTTCTGGCGGAGGTCGAGCATTTGGCGTTGCTCTGCAAGCTTTCCGGAAAGCCGGTGGGTCAATTCCGCAACTGTAGTGCCCACGTCACCGATGACCTCGGCGTCGGGATGATACACCTGCTCAACCGTCGCCGATTGGAAGCTTATATGGACGACCTTGGGGCCACCGGCTTCGCGCATAAGGAAAGGCGGCTTTTCAATTGTGTCGTGGCCGATCGCGATGATGAGATCGGCAAGTGCTATCGCGTCGTGGACATAATCACCTTCCGAGAGCGCTGCAGTTCCCATGTAGAGATTAGAACCACCGGTCACCGCTCCCTTGCCCATTTGCGTGTTGAAGAAAGGGAGCCCTGTTTCACGGATAAAATCGGAGAGCGGCGCTACCAGTTGCGGGCGATTCCCACCGGCCCCAATCATGACCAATGGCCGCTCGGCGGCGAGGATCATATCGGCTGCCCGGTCGATGGCGGTGGCAGGAGCGATGGGCTGGTCCAGGGGGTGGGGAGGTATTATCTGCACATCTCCTACATGTGCGCCGGCGACGTCTTCTGGTAACTCCAGGTGGACGGGGCCGGGCCTCTCCTCCATCGCAACTCTAAAGGCGTCTCGAACGGTTGAAGCGATGCTCGCCGCGCTGACAATTTGACGGGTCATCTTGGTAAGGGGGCGCATCGATCCCACCACATCGACGATCTGAAACCGGGCCTGCTTGGCACTCATGATAGCCTTTTGCCCGGTTATGAGGATCATCGGCATCGCTCCGAGATGGGCGTATGCCGCTCCGGTCGAGAAGTTAAGAGCTCCAGGGCCCAAGGTGGCAAGGCAGACGCCGGGTTTACCAGTGAGTCTGCCATACGTTGCCGCCATGAAGGCCGCGGCCTGTTCGTGCCGGGTCAATACAAGCTGGATCGTCGAATTTCGCAGTGACTCCAGCACGTCCAGATTTTCTTCGCCGGGAACGCCGAAAATTCGCTCGACCCCTTCATTTTCCAGCGCACGGACTAAGATGTCGGAACCCTTCATCACGCTATTCTCCTTCGCTTTGGCCAAGCAGCTTCAGGCAAGCTTGGCAGTGTATTGAGCGGCGGGGCCAGGGGACTTCTCATGCCAATACGGCGTCGATGAATCCCAAGGCAAAATTGTCTCCTCCATCACCACTGGGTCCCGTGGACCGGGGGCATCGGCGGCGGTGCTTCCCGTTCAATCGCTTCCAACAAGTCGATTTCGATCGTTCTGCACATCGTTGAAAGTGGAACATCATGCACTGTGTTGGCAAATGGGTCGGTCAAATCGTGACCGATCCGCAGCGCCGCCAGGAAGATCATGCCGATGAGGGTCGACCCGATAGGTGTGAAAAGGTCGAGGGTTTCGACGAGCGATATCGGAAGCAGGACGCAGAACAAGCGGGTGAAAAGGTTGGGCATGAATTCAAACCCATTGGGTAACGGCGTATTCTTGATCCGCTCCATGCCGCCTTGGGCATTGGCTATGTCCATCATGACGCGTTCGAACATACCCTGTTGAACTGTATCGATTTTCCCCTCACCCCGAGCGCCGGAGACGATCCGGGATATGTCTTCGAGCAAGGCATTGGGACGATTTGACCCCCGCGAAGCCGCCTCCACTGCTGCCTTGCCTCCGAGCCGTTCGATGTCCTCGAATGGATCCTGGCCTCGTAGACGGCAACGCAGAGCGTGCGCGAGTGCGATCTGCCTCAGAATGATGGCCTCGGCCTCAGGGCCGGAAGGGATCAGATTCCGGGCCATGCGAGCGATGCTTCGCGAAGCGTTTATGAGCGCCCCCCACAGTGTGCGCGCTTCCCACCAACGCGCATAGGCGGCATTGGTGCGAAACCCCAAGAAGAGAGCTATTGCAGTACCGAAGAGAGCCACGGGAAGTTGTGGTTCTTTCACCGGCATGTAGCGGTGAAAGACGGTTACGAGCACATCCCAGACGAACAGCATGGTCAACGGCTTCCAGATCTCAACGATGATCTGCTCCAGACGAGGGCGGGCGCCTACGATCATTGTTCGAAACCTTGGACGATCGGGGAAGCGGTGGGGCGACGGAGCAGGTCGAAATTCCCCTCAACGAGGAGGCCGACGCGGATCGGCCGTTTAGAACGGTTGTTCCAACTCCATTCGTACAGGCTTCCATGCCGGGGGCGCAAATTGCCCTGTTCTGTGGCCGAAATGTCCTTTTCCGTCAGGATCGAGCCCGTATGCCCATCGTCCAGTCGCAGACGGTAGTGTATCTTTGATCCGCCGATGTCGCTGACATAGCGCATCGTATCTCCACCAACGACATAGGCGGTGACGCGGCGCACCTCGCCGGGACCCAGAGTAAAGTTCAGTCTCTCCGAACTTGGTTGATTGTCATTTTTCGCCAGCGAGCCCATCAGCGAGATTGCGCCGAAAACGACAAACGCGATACTCGTCAGAGTGCTGACGCCCAGCAACGCAATTGCGGGACGATCAAGTTTCATGGCTGTTCGGCCTGGGGTGCGCGCCATAGGCCTCTTCTTCCCAAGGCCTCACGTCGGCTCTCGATCGCGGCATCGCGAACTGCGGGCAAAATGAGGGGGATATCGACGCGTAGCTTCTCGACCATTTCCATGATCCTTCTGGGTTGGGCGCTATTCGCAATTGCTTGGATAGGCCGATATTCAGGGCGGATGGCCGCGACCCGGTTGGGCGATCGCCGTCGTTCGATGGCAGACCAGAGATTTTTCCCCCATCCGGTCTAGCTTGAGTGTGTCGGTGCCGGTCAGAACCAAGGTCAGATTGTTTCCGGCATAGGCCTTGCCGGTGTCCGGTGCGGTCAATCTGGATGGTTTCCCGCCAGGAATTATCGTCAGGTCCAGGGTCAGGCCATCGAGCATAAAGTCGCCGTCAAGTTGGGTCCCGTCCTCACATGTGTACAGGTGTTCGCCAATGAGAGCGGGCAATGAGGCGCTATCGTGACGCCGATCACTGACGGTATCTTCAGCTCGACAGCCGGCGAGAGTTATCGTTGCCAGGCCTCCTGCAACGAGTAGCGATGTTGAAAGCTCGCGGGTCACACGCATGGCGGATTTCTGTCAACTGGAGGCGAACTGTCGCCATGGGCGGCAAGGGCGGCCGCCCATGGCGCGGGCCGTTCTCGCACGCGGGGAGGGGGGCAGGGGCGTGCGGCGGCCGATCGGATCATCAGTCGAACAACTCACGTAGGAAGCCTTTACGGCGGCCATGATGGCCGCTGCGCTGGCTGTGACCCTCCTCATCGGGGTGCCCATTCTCGCGGCTCGCCACCGTTGGCGGTTGTTGTGTCCTGCTTGCGCCTGCGGTGTCCGCGAAACTGCGCTCGATAATCTTGTCGAGCTCGCCTCGATCGAGCCAAACACCCCTGCATTGAGGGCAGTAGTCGATTTCGATGCCCTGCCGCTCGCTCATGAGCAGATCAACGCGGCAGACGGGGCATTGGAGACCGATTGGTGCCGTTACATTGGTCATGTCAGTATTCCTTGGGTGGAGGAGTGTCTTTGATCCCTCGGATTTCGCTGCGAGCGTCTTTCAGGATTTCAACGCCGCCCTTGATGGCGATGAAAGCCGTCGCCAGTCCGACCAGAAGATCCGGCCAATTGGCGTTCAGCCACCAAACCAGCGCGCCAGCGATCAGAATGCCGCCGTTCGATATGAAATCATTGTAGCTGAACGTGGTGGCTGCCCGCATGGCGACATCTGGCTCGTCGAGGCGCTGAAGCAGTCTGAGGCAAACATAGTTGATGACGGCCGCAACGGCCGACATCACCATCATGGTCGCTCCGATGGGGTCGCTTCCGTAGGTGTAACGGCGCGCGACGTCGAAAAGAATTCCCACTGCGAATATCAGCAGCATCGAGCCAGAGAATAAAGCGGCGCGGCCTTTCCAGATGAGCCCGCGCCCAAGGGCCAGGAGGCTCAACATATAGACCAGCGCATCGGAGAGATTATCGACACCGTTCGCGATAAGAGCACTGGAATCGCCAGTAATCCCTGCGAAGAAGAATGCTGCGGAGATGATCACATTGAGGATCAGGACGATCCAGAGTGTCCGCTGCTCCGTCTCACTCGTTTTGTTCCGGGCTTCAATCATCATTGACGCTCCGTCCTTTGGTGGCTGCGGTGGTACGGCGCTTGTGTCGATTTCCAGCAGGTCCTGCGCGAGACAGTCGCCTGACAGCTACTAGGAAGCTTGTGTCCTGAAGCTGCATTCGCCGGCGAATGCCTGCGCGCACGAATGCGGCTGCGGGGGCTCCGAACAACCCCTTGCATTCGACGCTGTGTCGAACATGAAGGCCCGAGGCATCCTCAGTCAGTTCATATCCTTCCTCCATTGTGAAGAATGGGAAGGTGCCTAATTTCCAGCGAATGCTGCCGGACCGTTCGTGTGCCACGATCAGGGCATCGACTTGGGTGCTTCGGCCGAAGAAGCGTGCGGTGAACTCAACCTTCTTGCCCAAGCCGACAACCCCGCCGCCAAACCGATACTCCGGATGCCAACTTTCATACTGGGCCAGATTTGCCAGCATGGCCCATGCTCGAAGGCGGGAGATCGGGGGGCTAAACCTGGTTTCCTCTCTCATGTCGCTGATCCTCTCATTCGATCAGGGAAGAAACAGGAGGGCAGCAGCTGCCCTCCTGTCACATCAATGCTGAGGTTGACTGCTGGCGGCCGAGGTCTCGAGCACTTCCTCATCTGCTTCGACCATCGTTGCGCGGCCGTACCGCGCGTAGAGTGTCGGCAGGACGAACAGGGTGAGGATTGTCGCGGAAAGAAGGCCGCCGATTACGACTGTCGCCAGCGGCTTCTGGACTTCGGCTCCAGCCCCGGTGCCCAATGCCATCGGTACAAAGCCGAGGCTGGCGACCAATGCGGTCATCACCACTGGCCTGAGGCGTTGAAGGGCGCCTGCCCTGGCCGCTTCCGCCCGGTCCATTCCCGCTCGCATGAGATCCTGGATCGAGGATACCATGACAAGGCCGTTGAGGACCGCAATGCCGGACAGAGCGATGAACCCGACTGCGGCGGAGATGGAAAAGTCCATGCCCCGCAGGAAAAGGGCCAGAACGCCGCCCACCAGAGCAAGTGGAACGCCGGTGAACACGATCGCGGCGTCCCTTACCGATCCCAGAGCCCCATACAGGAGCAGAAGGATCAGCACGAAGCAGGCAGGGATTACCAACTGAAGCCGCTCGCGGGCTGAAGCCAGGTTCTCGAATTGTCCGCCCCATTCAAGGTAACTGCCCGGTGGCAAGCGGACTTCCTTTGCGATGCCATTCTGTGCATCTTCGACCACGCTGCCGACGTCCCTGCCCCGAACGTTCGCCTGCACGACGACCCGACGCTTGCCATTCTCTCGGCTGATCTGGTTAGGCCCGTCGATGACCCGGATATCGGCCACGCTCGACAGAGGAACGAATTGTCCTCCAGGCGTCGGTACTTGGACCTGGCTCAATAGCGAGATGTCGGCCCGCTGAGCTTCCGACAATCGGATGACCACTGGAAAGCGGCGATCCCCTTCGAAGATCATGCCGGACTGCTGACCGCCCAATGTGGCATTGACGATGTCTTGCACGTCCTGGGCGGTTACACCGAGGCGGGCCATGGCGTCTCGATTGACCCGGATGTCGAGCATCGGGAGACCGGTGGTCTGTTCAACCTTTACGTCGGTTGCGCCATTTGTCCTTCTAAGGACTCCCGCAATCTTCTCAGCTGTCGCATTCATCGAGTTGAAGTCATCCCCAAAGACCTTCACTGCGATGTCGCCGCGCACCCCGGCGATTAGTTCGTTGAAGCGCATCTGGATCGGTTGGGTGATCTCGTAGGCGTTGCCCGGGAACTTGGCGAGCTTCCCTTCGATCCTCGAGATGAGCGCTTCCTTGGTCAGGCTGGGATTGGGCCATTCCTTCCGATCCTTGAGAATGACGAACATGTCGGTGGCGTTGGGCGGCATCGGGTCTGACGCGAGTTCAGCCGTACCGGTCTTGGAGAAAACGAACTTCACCTCCGGCTGCTTCGACATCATTTGCTCGATCGGTACCTGCATCGCCTGGCTCTGCTGCACCGACGTCGCCGGAATTCGCAGGGCCTGAATCAGGAGATCGCCTTCATCAAGTTGTGGCAGGAACACCTGACCCAGAGAGGTAAAAGCAAGGATTGCCACAGCGAACGCGCCTATGCCGGCACCGACGGTCAGGGTCGGCCGCTTCATCGCGCGGTCGAGGCCGGGTTCATAGCGAGCCTTGAGCCAGCCCATGATCCGACCTTCCTTCTCTTCGATTCGCTTGGACAGCCATAGGGCGATCGCAGCGGGAACGAAGGTCAGGGAAAGGACGAACGCGCAGACGAGCGCGATGATGACGGTGAGGGCCATTGGCACGAAGGTCTTGCCTTCGACACCTGTCAGTGTGAGCAACGGCACATAAACGAGGATGATGATCGCCTGGCCATAGACCGACGGCTTGATCATTTCCCTTGCCGCAGCTGCGACTGTATCCAGCCGTTCCTTGACGGTAAGCAGACGTCCTTCATGGTGCTGATGCTCCGCCATGCGTCGCAAGGCGTTCTCGACGATGATGACCGCGCCATCGACGATGAGGCCGAAGTCCAGCGCACCCAGGCTCATGAGGTTGGCCGACACACCGGCGCGCAACATGCCAAAGCCCGTCAGCATCATGGTGATCGGGATGATGACCGCCGCGATCAGTGCCGCGCGGAAGTTGCCGAGAAGCAGGAACAACACCACGATGACCAGCAGGGCGCCCTCACCCAGATTCTTGGCGACCGTCTTGATGGTGGAGTTCACCAGCGCGGTGCGGTTGAGAACCGGTTGAACGATCACGTCCGGCGGCAGCGAGGCGTTGATCTCGTCCAGACGGTTGGCGACGGCCGTTGCGACCGTACGGCTGTTTTCTCCAATACGCATGATGGCGGTGCCGACGACGACCTCAGTGCCGTTCTCGGATGCCGAGCCCATGCGGATCGCCTGGCCGGTGCGGACGGATGCGACCTGGCCCAAGGTGATGGGTACGCCGTCCCTGGTGGCAACCACGATCTTCGAAAGTTCGTCCGCATTGCGGACAAGGGCGTCGGCGCGCACCGCCAACCCCTCGCCGTTGCGATTGACGAAGCCGCCGCCGACGCTGGTGTTGTTGCGCTCGAGGGCAGTGCTGAGCTGCGTCAGGGTGATCCCCATCGATGCCAGCCGCTGCACGTCGGGCACGACGAGGAACTGCTTGGCATAGCCGCCGATTGAATCGACGCCAGCCAGGCCCTTGGTGTTCTTGAGCAGCGGTGAGACGATCCAGTCTTGCGCGGTACGCAGATAGGTTGCCTTGTCCGTGTCGTTGGTCAGTCTTTCGCCCTCGGGCGTGATGTAGCTGCCGTCCGGCTGCATGCCCGGTTCGCCGGGCTGATGCTTGTCGTCCTTGCGATGCTCCAGGCGGACGGTCCACATGTAGACTTCGCCCAGACCTGTCGCGATTGGCCCCATTTCCGGGCTGACGCCGTCGGGCAGATTTTCCGAGACACCGGTCAGGCGCTCGCCGACCTGTTGGCGGGCGAAGAAAATGTCCGTGTCTTCGGAGAAGACGGCAGTAACCTGCGCAAAGCCGTTACGGCTGAGCGAGCGGCTATAGTCGAGGCCGGGAATGCCGGCGAGCGCGGTCTCGATCGGAAAGGCGACCTGCTTCTCGACCAGTTCGGGCGAAAGCGCAGGCGCGCGGACGTTGATCTGAACCTGATTGTTGGTGATATCGGGAACCGCGTCGATGGGCAGCCGTGACAGGGCGGCGGCACCGATCACGGCGGCAATGGCGGTCAGCAGCAGGACGAGCCAGCGCTTGTGAACCGCCCAGGTTACGATTGGGGCGATCATCGGCTCAGTCCTCGTGGCTCGCTTCGCTCTTGCCGAGTTCGGCCTTGAGCGTGAAGCTGTTGACGGTAGCGATGACCTCGGTGCCCTTAAGGCCCGACTTGATGATCACACTGTCGCCGGCGCTGTCGCCAAGCTGCACAGGTGTCGCCTGGAAGCCGGTCTTGGTGCGCACGAAGACCACGGACTTGCCTTCTTCGGTCTGCACGGCGGTCAGCGGTACGCGGATTGCGCCATCGCCACCGCTTCCCGTGAGGGCAACGGAAGCCGTAACAGGCTCGCCGACGCGCCAATTGCCATCGCGATTATCGAGCGTCGCGATGACGGGGACGAGCCGGGTGTTGGGATCCAGGGCAGGCGACACGAAGGTCACCTTGGCCGTCGCTTCGCGGCCGGCTGCCTTCACCGTCACCATCGCGCCCGGACGTACGCGACCGGCGTCCTGCGGCTGGAGGTTGAGCGACAGGGAAACGCTGGAGAGGTTGGCGACCCGGAAAAGCTCGGCATCTGCCGCGACCGTCTGCCCGAGCACTACGCTGCGGCCGATGACCTGCCCGGATATCGGCGCGACGATGCCGATACGATTGAGGCCGCCACCGCCCGTGCCTGCGGCCGAGACCTGCTGCTGCGCTAGGCGAAGCGCAATTCGTGCTTCGGTCGCCGCCGTGCGGGCGGCGATGAGATCCTGCTCCGGTGATACCCGCTGGGAAAAGAGGCGCTGTTCTCGCGCGAGATTGCTGTTGGCCAGGGACAGGCGCGCGCGGGCGGCCTCCGTTTCTGCATTGAGCGATGCGGCCTCTCGGCTTTCGATGACGGCAAGCGCTTGGCCACGGCCGATTGACTGGCCGAGGTTGCGGGTCAGCGACACGACTCGGCCACCGATCGCTGCGGAAACGACCTGCGTGCCTTGCGGGTCGCCATCGATAGTTGCGGGCAGTTCGATCGTGCCCGACCCGCCTATAACAGGACGCGCCGTCTGGATTCCTGCCGATGCGATCTGGTCGGCGGTCAGCGTTATCTTGCCCTCGTCAGCGTGGGCTTCGCCACCGGCCTTGCCCACAGCGGCGGGCGCTGTTTGATCCGCTTTGTTCTGCTCGCTCTCACCCCCACATGCGGCGAGGGCCAGCATGAGGGACAAAGGAAGCGCTGCGTAGATGATGGTCTTGGATTTCATGGATCAGTTCCCCTGTTCCGGTGCGGGCGCGGCCAGGCGCTCCAGCTGCGCACGGGCATTCTGGTAGGAGGCGAGAGCGTCGATGGCGGCGAGGCGGGTTTCGCTAAGCGTGCGCTCGGCATCGAGCAGGTCGAGTTGCCCGAACTTGCCTTCACGATATCCGATGCGGGCGATGCGAGCGGCCTCCTGGGCAGCCTCGAGTGCGGGACCGGTTGCCGTCTGCGCAGTCACAGCGGCATTCGAGGCCGCGGTCTGCGCGTCGGTGATGGCCTGCTCGACATCGAGCGCCGTCATGCGCTTCTGTGCTTCGGCCTGATTGCGCTGCGCCTGCGCCTGCGCCACGGATGCCTTCCCCGAGTTGAAGATCGGGATGGGCATGGTGACAGTGAAGATCAGCGCCGTATCATTGGTGCCCGATAGTCTGCGCAGGCCGGGACCAGCCTCGAGGTTTGGAACACGCTGGGAGTTTGCAAGGCGCACATTCGCGTCGGCAATGGCGAGATCGGCGCCCGCCGCCGCAAGTGCCAGTGTGCCGGCTGCGCTCGGTGGCATTTCCGGCCCATAGCCGCGCGGAAGGCTTTCGAGCCACGCCGTGTCGAGCGGGCCACCCATGGGCTGACCCACTCGCCTCTCCAGATTGGCGCGCGAAGCCTGCGCCAATCTGATGGTTCGAACCAGTTCGGCATCGGCATTGATCTTCGCGACGTTCGCGCGCTGCTCTTCGATCGGAGAGGCTCTACCGGCCTGGACCCTGACCCTTGCGGCATTGGCCGCGTCGCCTGCGATGCGAGACTGATCGCGAGCAGTTTGCACCCGACGTTCCGCAGCCACGGCCTCTACATAGAGCTGCGTGACCTGCAGCCTGATGTCCGCCTTCGTAATTGCCGATACGAGTAGGGCCCGATCAGTCTGAGCATCAGCGACTGCGATTCGAGCAGAGCGCTTTCCTCCCAGCTCGATGGGAATGGCAACGCTGACGGTCGACTCTGCGCTTCTGAAACCGCTGTAGGCACCGCTTCCCGCGATGTTCTCGACTTGCGTCTGAATGGTGGGATTAGGTCGCAGACTGGCAACCCGGCGCCCTGCTTGGGCCGCTTCAACACCAGCCTGAGCCGCTTGGACTGCCGGTGCGCTGCCGCCGGCGGCGGCTACAGCCTGCTCGAGTGTGTACGGGGCTGCAACTGCCGTAAGCGCAGGCGCCTCCTGTGCCTGCGCCACGGCGACGCAGGACACGGCAGCCAGCAAGGCTGCAATGGATCGAAACATGAAGATTTATCCTGAACACGAGTCACGGATGACCCACCGCGAGCTTCAGGCGCGAGGGTCCGCTATGGCTCGGTCAGGAAATAGGCGGGCGCAGATCAGGCCCGATGGCCCAGCGCTTGGATGCTGCCGGAGCGGGAACGAACACAGGCGCATGTCGTGCGGAGCCTAGCAGATCGTCACTCGCTGCAGCCGGGACAAATGCGGTTCCACCATGGCAGCTACCATGGTGGTGGGGCATTGCCTTGTCGGCATCACCTTGCGTCTGATCAGCGTCGCCATCGGTGTGCACATAGCCGGAACAGTCGATGGTCGGAGCGCTGGGAATTTCCTGGGCGTGCACCATCGTGGTCGTCAGCAACGAGACCGAAAGCAGGCACAGAAGGAAGATTCCTAAACGGCGCATGGATGCCCCCTAGTCGATCTGGGTGAGCGTGTCACGTCTAAAAGTAAAAGCCCAAACCTTCCTAGATTGGTAAGGTTTTGAGAAAGTCTAAATTCGAGTGTTTATGCGGATATGTTGTATCATCGATGCACTTATTTCAATTTATTGAAGAAAAATGCGGAAAGTAACAATCAAATTAGATATGAATAATGGGTTATGGTTAGGTGAAATATCAAAATAACTATGATGTCTTAAATGCCTTGCGGTCCGATGTGTCGGGCCCGTTCGGAGCAAAGCAGTTTGCAAATTCTGAAAACAGACCCGCATCATAGCGATGCCGGCGGCCAGTTTATCTGCCACTCGGCGTCACGATGGCCAATTCAAGCCGAGTGCTGCTACTCTTCTCCAAAGGCACGTTTGCGCTGGGCCACGCCCTGGCTCGCGCGCCTCTGCTCCCATGCCATGGATTGCTCAAGCTCCCGGCTGCGGCTTACAGCATAGGCTTTGACGCGGGGGCGCGGGTCGTCCTTCCATCGGTCGATCCGCTGCTTGCGCTCGGCATAGGCCTGGACGTGCCCGAACTCGCCCGTCAGGACCCCAGTCGCCCCCAACACCCGCGAAACATTTTCCAGCAGGTTGGCGCCAGGTTCCAGACGATCGACCACCTCCATACAGACAGGATAGATACCCTCATCGCCCTCATAGGTCGTAAGCGTTTTGAGGATGAACTCCAGATCGGTGTTGCTGCCCTCGCGAGCGATCTCGATCAGCTTTTCCGATACGGCCGCTGACAGTTCGGGGAAGGCGTGCCTGAACAGGCGCCCGCCGCAGTACTCGTGCCAGTCAGAGTTTTCCGCATGCCAGTCGCGGATCGCGGGGATCAACAGGTCCACATGGGGAGAAAGGACTTCGGGCAGGTCGTGGGCGTCGAACGGAACAGCGTCGAAGCGCCGTCGGTTCGTCTGCCTCCCGTGCCGAATTCGTGTGCCGAAGAAATCGATCACCTGGTCCGGAAAGTTCGGCGCGATGGCTGCCAGAAGGCGAACGTCCCGATGACCCACGCCCTCGATTGAAACGAACGAGGCGAGAAAGCGCTCTGCCTCGCCCGCGCTCAGCGCTTGAACAATCTTGGCATTTCCCGGCGTCCAGAACTGCTTGATCCAGGACGGCTTAGTCCGCGCGGTGAAGAAATCGACGGTCGGCATCAGCCCGCGCTCGATTAGAAGCTGATCGGCCTCGCGATCATACCAGACGGCGGCCGTCGTTGCCCCGGCGATGATCGACTGTTCATCTTCATCTGCGACAGCGCGCGCAACATAGGCCGCAAGCCGCTCGGGATCGGGCGCGGCCCGCAGCCGCAGATAGTCGCCAATCCCTGGTAACTGCGCGCCTGTCTCAAGCCAGGCGTCAAAGTGCCTATCGACCGCATCATTCCGACCCGCTTCGTCAAGCCCGACAAGAAGCTGGGCAAGAAAAGCCGTTCCGGTCGCCTCGATCCCATCAAGCATCAAAATGGCAACGTCCGGCTTCTCGCGTGCGAGCTTATGCATGCAGTTACGCAAGGGCGTCAGATGCCCGCCGTCCGATCCTACCGCTTCGATAAACCGGTACAGGGTCGTCATCCAATCGGCCACAGCCGGCGGGGTAATCTCCTCGACGATCACGGCATAGCGCTCGGCGCGCCATGCATCGGTCGCCTGATAGTCGAAGTGGTCGCCATCCCAGGCTGCGGGACGCACCGTGTCATGGCCGATGAGGGTCTTATACAGAAAGAACTCAGCGTCTGCGTTCAACAGATCCCGCAGCGACAGCAATGCATCCACCGCAGCCTTCTGGGCTGCGACCAAGTCTGGCATTTCGGCCAGATCTGGTCGCAGCACGTGATAGCGATAATGGGTGTGGAGCGCATCGACCTCGCACCAGCGCCGCAGCTCCAGGCCCCATGCTGCGGCTCGGGCAGTCATGATACTGCAGACCCGCGAGGTGTCGTCCAGAAGGATTTTCGCTAGACCTGCATCGAAGTTGCCGTACGCTGGCGCCGCGCAGGCTTCTCGCAACCCACAGAGAATTTTCAATCGGTCCTTATCCTGGGTGCTCTCGTCAAGCCATTTTTCAAGCCAATCGATCACGCTGGTGCGCAGGTCGCGGACATGATCACTGGCAGGCACTACGCCCTGGTGAAAAATGACGGCGTCGGATTTCCAGCTTGTGCCCCCAAGATCGGGTGAGAGGACTTCCTTGAGCATCGCAACCAGTAACGGGCGGGATGCTTGCGTTTCGTCCGCCGTCAGGGAAGCGACGCCGTCCAGAACGACCTGTTGCGCTGCCGCGCCGAACCTCTCCCAGATCGCGAGATCATGTTTTGTCAGCTTCTCGCCGAGCTCGATCCAGAGGTGGCGCTCCTCCTCGCTCCAAGCTCCCATGTACAGGCATATCAATGCCTGGAACGTCCGCTCTGCATCGCAATGGCGGTATGCGCTGATCAGGTCCTTGACCCGGCGGGCAACCTGAATGCTCGTATTCCCGGGCAGCGCACCGAACGAAGTTTCAATGGGAACTACCGGGAAATCGCGCGAGCGTTCAACCGCTGTGATCAGTGCCTCGAACATCTCTAGGAAATGCGCTGCCGGATCGTCATAATGGGGCAGGACCAGGTCGGCATAGGTCTCGAGGGCATCTTCGAGAGCGTTGTTATCTTGAGGCGCGACGATCGTTGCGGTCACAGCGTCGACGGCGCCATCCGCCTGAACCAGGCGCCGAAAATCACTGGCGATCTTGTCGAAGTCGTGGCCGGCGGGCACGAGGTGCGCTTGCATCACGCGGTTCATCCGTTCGCCAATATCGGCCATACGCGCGGCGCCGAGATGTTTGAGGTTGGGCTCCTTGTAAATTGTGTCATGCCCCATCTCCGCCCAGGCATGGTTGAGCAGCGTCTGGATCTGGATTTCAGCGCGCAGCCCCGCGAATGCGCGATATTCGGGCAGGGCCAGGCGTTCGGGCTTAAGACAGACGAGGTAATTGGTACTGTCGAAGAGCTTGGTCTCTGTATCCGTGCCCGGCACGGGATGGTGGACGTTAACGTCGAGGACCTCGAAGTTTTCGTGCAGCGCCCCTGTATGGTTGAACGCCTCGACCTGCGAATTGGTCAGGAACACGACCCGACATCCGGCCAGATCCTTGAGCCTCTCGTCAATCGCATCGGCCGGGTCGATGCCGCGGTTCTTGAGCTTCTTGGCGAGTGACCCCACCTCTTTCGCACGACCGGTAATGGTGTGAGCCATCAAGCCGTGTTGTATAAGCATGTGTTGAAGAATATTCTGGATTGCATCGACAAGCGCCAGATAGCGGGTACGACCGTCCTGCTGATATTCCTCGAAAGTCATGAAAACCCCAAATTCATTCGATCAGGCGTGCCCTGTGCGGTCCGCTCTGGACTATTAGCGATCTGTCGTTGCGCTGCCGAGTTCTAATCGCGCTTCCGCAGCAGAGCGCTGGACCTTCTCCTGTGGATATCAGACCCCCACCCGATTCAGCGCTTGCGACTCATGTTCACACTATGTTCCATGGCGCGATGGATGCCAATGACCCCGAGGAATTTTTGCCTGACGACATCATCGTCCCGGAGGGGCGCGATCGTCTTGGCCTTGCCCACCAGATGCGTGTTGATATTTCGATTGCCATCTCCCTCGCGCCTGCCTGGCTGAGGAGAGCGCTTGCCGATCGCAACCCTATCAAGGCCCGCGGCGCGCGCGTCGAGATGGTCGAGCGCATAGCGGTCGCGCTCGAACGCCGGTTCTTGCTGACGTGGTGCGGATCGGCCGATCAGGACGGGAACGCCCGGCCACCCGAAGCTGGCGGGCCGCTTTTCGGTAACCCGGATCAAGCTGATCCGCTGGTCGCAAACCTTCCAATCGCTGGAACCGAATCAATTGACTCCCGGAAAGCAGGATGAGAACATATAGCGAACAAACGAGTCCCCGTCTTTGCTATGTCGATCGCGTCCAAATCTGAAAGGCTTCAAGCCCTCATGGCTGAAATCCAGGCAATTTCGCCTGTGCTTCGGCCTGAGGCGGAGTATCTGCCTTTTGCGGTCGCAGCCTTGGACGAGCGGCTCGCCGGGGGAGGGCTCGCATCGGCAGCCTTGCACGAGTTCGCCGGTCAGACTGCCAGTATGGGAGATGATGCGGCTGCGAGCCTGTTCGCGGCCGGCATAGCCTCGCGTGCTTCTACGGCGGATATCCTCTGGATCATGGCAAGCCCCGATCTTTTTGCGCCTGGCCTTGCCAGCGCGGGAATCGCTGCCGATCGCCTCATTCAGGTCGAGGCGGGCAAGGACGAGGATGCGCTTGCGGTAATGGAAGAGGCGCTCCGGCATGGTGCGCTTGCCGCAGTGGTATGCGAGGTTACGCGGGTTGGCATGACGGCGACGCGGCGCCTCCAGCTTGCGGCGGAGGAGGGTGGCACGACCGCTCTGCTCCTGCGGCGGTGGTGCAAGGCAAGCGATGATCCCCTGTCCACGCCGTCTTCGGCCGTCACGCGCTGGCGGATCGGCTGTGCGCCTTCTTCTCCGCTCCCGGTTGCGGGTGTCGGGCGACCGCGCTGGCAGGTTTCGCTCATGCGGCAGCGTGGCGGTGATCCTTTTACCTGGTTGCTGGAGGGGTGTGATGCGCAGGGTCGCGTCGCTGTACCTGCCGAGCCTCGCCGTCGACCGGCTCCGCCGCGAAGAGGCGAGGCGCGGCAGGCAGCCTGAACGGAATTCCGGATCGCCATTGGCAGTCCCGCCGCTGGAAAGCGACGACGGGTCGTCCTGCTCCTGTCCGCGTGGGGGCGGGTGGAGGCCAGGTGCGCGTTGGGCGCAGTCGCAAGGTGCAGGCGCAGCGATGCAGATGCGCGCTCAGCAGATTGAAAGCCTCCCGGTCCATCAGCGTCCTAGCGCTCGCGAGCTTGGTCGGCGCTCAGAAGTTGCCGACAATCCGTTTCGCGCCATGTCCTCTCCTACAAAGGCCAAGCCGGTTGCCAGCGGGGTAGAGCAGATGTTCCCGCCAATGGTGACGACCATTGCTCAGAAGCAGCGGATGATCCTTGCGGCTGTGGATGATGCTGCAGCCGCTGCCGGTCTGCACCCTGGGATGGCGCTGACGCATGCCCGGGCCTTGATGCCGGATCTGGATGTTCGGGATGCAGATCCGAAAGGCGATCGAGCGCTCCTGCACCGTTTGGCTTTGTTTGCCGTCCGACGCTGGACTCCGACGGCGCAGGTCGATGAACTGGATGGCTTGCTCATGGATATCAGCGGCGTGGCGCATCTGTTCGACGGAGAGCAGAGGATGGCGCGCCATATTCTTCGCTTTTGCCACCGAGCCGGCCTGTTTGGGCGGATCGCCATCGCCGATACGGTTGGTGCTGCCCATGCCCTTGCCCGCTTTGGAAAGGAGCGGATCTCGATCTGCCGCACGCATGAGGAACTAACTGCTCTGGGTTCGATGCCGATAGCGGCCCTCAGACTCGACGAGCGTCAGCGGGATGGCGCGCAGCGGCTGGGCATCGAACGGATCGGCGATCTGGTCGCGATGCCTCGTGCGCCTCTGAGCCGGCGCTTGGGTGGTAGCTTGCTCCGCCGGCTGGACCAGGCAACCGGACGGCTTGCAGAGCCGCTCGTTCCGGTCGTCCCTTTCGAGATGCCGGACGTTGTAAGGCGCTTTGCTGAGCCAATCGGCGCAGCCGAGACGATCGCCCGTGTCATCGCCGATCTGACGCAAGACCTTGCAAGACTCCTGCTGTCGCGAGGGCTCGGTGTCAGGATTCTGCGTCTCGTCTGTGAGCGGGTCGATCGCGCGGAACAGGCAGTGGTTGTCGGAACGGCGCGAGGTACGCGTGACATTGCCCATATGCTCCGCCTTTTGACGATGAAGATCGAGACGATCGACCCGGGCTTCGGCATCGACAGCATGCGGCTCATTGCCCTGCGATCCGAGCCGCTCGATCCGATTGCGCTGACAGCCGATTTTGGTGAGAATGCGCCTGCAGACCTCGCTTCGCTGGTCGATCAGATCGTCACGCGCCTGGGGCAAGCCGCGATTTATCGACCAACGGCACGTGAGAGCGATGTTCCTGAGCGTAGCATCGGGCGGGTCTTCCCGCTGGAGGTAGCCAATTGCTGGTCCACCTTGTGGCCGAGACCTGCCAGGATGCTGCGGAGGCCTGAACGCATCGAAAATGTGCTGGCAGGGTTGCCCGATCACCCTCCCAAGCGATTCAAATGGCGCGGCGTCACCCATACGATCATCTGCGCCGATGGGCCTGAGCGTATCCGTGGGGAATGGTGGCGTCGACCCGCCGAAAGCCACGCCGTTCGAGATTATTTCCGGGTCGAGAACGAGCATGGCGAGCGGTTCTGGGTTTTCCGTCGAGGGGATGGCGAGCATGCCTGTTCGGGCGACCTTTCATGGCACATCCACGGGATCTTCGGATGAGTGCGTCGGGCTATGTCGAGCTGCAGGTCGCCACGCATTTCTCTTTCCTGCGCGGCGTGTCGTCATGCGAGGAACTGTTTGGGCAGGCAGCTGCGCTGGGCCTGTCTGCTCTTGGCATCGTGGATCGCAACTCGGTCGCCGGACTGGTGCGTGCCTGGGAAGCATCAAAGGAAACAGGTGTCAGGCTTATTCCCGGTACGCGGGTCGATCTCGCATGCGGGACCAGCCTTCTGCTCTATCCCACTGACCGTCTGGGCTGGACCCGGCTCTGCCGTCTACTGACTCTTGGGAAAGGCCGCGCTGGCAAGGGCCGCTGCGAGCTGCATTGGGATGATCTGCCACCATGGTCGGAAGGGCTGATCGCCATCCTTTTGCCTGATCTACCTGATGAGACCAATGCGGCCGCCCTGCAACGCCTTGTCTCGATCTTCGGCCAGCAAGGCTATCTGGGCCTGTCGCTAAGGCGGCGGCCGGATGATGCGCTGAGAATATACGAACTGGACGCACAGGGGCGGGAATTCGGCGTTCGGCGTGTCGCCCTTGGCGATGTCCTCTATCATAGCGTCGAGCGAGAGCTCTTGCAGGACGTCGTCACGGCGATCCGCCATCGAACGACCATCGACGCCATGGGTTTCAAGCGTGAGCGATACGCCGATCGACACCTAAAAACCGGCAGCGAAATGGAGCGGCGCTTCAGTCTTTATCCCGACGCCATTACCGCATCCCGTGATATCGCAGGCGCCTGCGCGTTCGATCTGGGCCAGCTTCAATATCAATATCCTCAGGAGGCAGTCGCAGGGGAAACCCCGCAGATGCTGCTCGAGCGGCTGACTGCGGCTGCGGCAGCCCGCATGTTCCCCCAAGGCGTGCCGAAGGCCTATTGCGATCAGCTGGCACACGAGCTCACGCTGATCGATCAGCTGAGCTATGCGCCCTACTTCCTGACGGTAAACAGCATCGTTGCCGAGGCGCGCCGGCGGAAGATCCTTTGCCAGGGACGGGGCTCGGCAGCGAACAGCTGCGTTTGCTTCGTGCTTGGGATCACCTCGATTGATCCGATCAAGCATGAGCTGCTTTTCGAGCGGTTTGTTTCGGGCGAGCGCAAGGAGCCGCCCGATATCGATGTCGATTTTGAACATGAGCGCCGTGAAGAGATCATTCAATGGATCTATGAAACCTACGGCCGGACCCGTGCCGCCCTGACGGCCGTGGTGACCCGATATCGGGCGCGCGGCGCATTGCGCGATGTCGGCAAGGCATTGGGGCTTCCCGCCGACATGACAGGGGCGCTCTCGGGTTTGATCTGGGGCTGGTCTATCGAGGGTGTAAGCGACGAACAGGCACGTGAACTTAATCTCGATACCAGCGATCCACGCCTTTCAATGACCCTCTCCCTGGCGCGCGAGCTTATTGGTGCGCCGCGGCACCTCTCACAGCATCCCGGCGGCTTCGTCCTCACCTCCGACCGGCTGGACGAACTGGTCCCCATTGAGCCGGCCGCCATGGACGACCGCCAGGTGATAGAATGGGATAAGGACGACATCGATGCGATGAAGTTCATGAAGGTCGACATTCTTGGACTGGGCATGCTGGGCTGCATGCGCCGGGCCTTTGCCTTGCTCGAGGAACATCGCGGAGTAGCGATGACAATGGCGTCGCCGACGCTCCAGCACGATGATCCGGCTGTCTTCGCGATGATCCAGCGTGCTGACACGCTGGGCGTTTTCCAGATCGAGAGCAGGGCGCAAATGTCGATGCTGCCGCGGATCAAGCCTGTGAAATTCTATGATCTGGTGATCGAAGTGGCGATTGTCCGGCCGGGACCGATCCAGGGCGATATGGTTCATCCCTATCTGCGTCGGCGCGAGGGGACGGAAAAGGCTGAGTATCCGCGTCCCGAACTTCGGGCCGTCCTGGAAAAGACGCTGGGCGTGCCCCTTTTTCAGGAGCAAGCGATGAAAGTCGCGATAGTCGGTGCGGGTTTCACACCGGCTGAGGCCGATCAACTGCGCCGGGCCATGGCTACTTTCAAATTCACCGGCGGCGTCAGCCATTTTTACGACAAGCTCGTCGAAGGCATGGTGAGGAGGGGCTATCCGCGAGATTTCGCTGAACGCACTTTCAAGCAAATTGAGGGCTTTGGATCCTATGGCTTCCCAGAGAGCCATGCGGCAAGTTTTGCGAAGATCGCCTACGCCTCCAGTTGGATGAAATGCCATCATCCCGATGTCTTTTGCGCCGCACTCCTGAATGCGCAGCCGATGGGGTTCTATGCGCCGGCGCAGATTGTCCGTGACGCGCGCGCGCATGGCGTCGAAATCCGCCCGCCCTGCGTGAACGCCAGTCGCTGGGACTGCACTCTCGAGCAGGGCAGGGGACGGTTTCTGGCGGTGCGGCTTGGATTGCGAATGGCCCGCGGTTTGTCCAACCTTCATGGTGCGATGATCGTGTCGGCCCGTGGCGAGGAGCCTTTCAAGAGCGTCGAAGCCGTATGGCGGCGGGCAGGCGTACCGCCGGTGGCGATAGAGCGGCTAGCGGAAGCAGACGCCTTTCATAGTCTCGCGCATGATCGTCGTCAGGCACTCTGGCAGGTCAAGGGTTTGGGTGATGCTCCACTCCCGTTGTTTGCGGCAGCCGACGCACGTGAGGGTGCGATCAGCCCGGAAAGCCAGGAGCCTATGGTGACGCTCGAACCGCTCAGCGAGGGGCGCGAGGTGGTCGAGGACTACCGGACCATTCAACTTTCGCTAAGGGCGCACCCTGTCCAGTTCTTGCGCGAGGAGCTGCGCCGCCGCGGCGTCAAGGCTGCCGCCGATCTCGATCAGGTCAAGGATGGCCGGCATGTGGAAGTGGCAGGCATCATCCTGGTCCGTCAGAAGCCCGGCTCGGCAAAAGGCGTGCTTTTCATTACAATCGAGGATGAGACGGGGATCGCAAACGGGATTTTATGGCCCGATCGCTTCGAAGCACAGCGCCGCACCGTCCTGTCTTCGGCAATGGTCGGCTTGCGCGGGCGTCTGCAGCGAGAAGGTATCGTCACCCATATCATCATCGACAAAATCATCGATTACACGCCCATGCTCCGTTCGATCGGGAGTGGGTCACTGCCGCATCTGGCTGCACCCGCTGATGGCGCGACGCGTGGCGGCGGACCGGATGCGCGCGATGGGCCGAAAGCGACAATGGTCAGAATAAAGTCGCGGGACTTTCATTGACGTTGTCGCTGCAATGGGCCGAATTGTCGGCTGGAGCATCGGACGGCATCGGGGGACGACATTGAACAGAGAGGAGGCATTCGATCAGGCGATCAAGCTGATCGCGGATCTTCCCTGTCAGCGTGAGGTGATTGATTTCTGGGACATGCCCGCGGTGCGCTCTGATGGCGATCGCGCAAAGTGGCGGGCCGCCGCCGACCGGCTCATAGGCATCGGCCAGAAGGTCGCACCTGATCTTGCCGAGTATTTTGAGATTTGGGCGAGCGATGCGGCCGTAGGCGCAAAAGACCTTGATCGCGGCCTGGCGCTCATGCCGCTACCGGGTCTTGGAGGCCGTGCAAGCCTGCGCGCGAGCAATATCCTCGATCTCAAGCTCAGCCTGGGCAGGCCACCGGCGGCGCGCGACATCACCGCGCTATTCGGTCCGAAGGTGACGAAATTCGGCAGGGAGAACCTGCTGAGGGTCGAACAATTTATCCAGCTCCAGCTGGATGAGCGCGCGGCACATGGCAACCCCGTCGATATTGTTCACTGGACGCAGGACGCTCACCAGCACAAGGCAGGGTATAGCCTCTTCAACGGTCATCCCAGCTACCTCGTGGTTCAGCCGCCGGGCGGCTGGCATTTTTCCTATTCAAAGCGGGCGGAGGCCGAATGCATGGCGTTGATCCGCGACGCCGAGAACACCTGGCGTGAGGAGAGCGATCTTCCACGCGTCGGCGAAGGGTGGATTTCCGAAACCAGACTTTACTACGAGCTGAAGGCAGCGTTTCCCGCGCTCGATGTGCTTCAGCATCACCGGCCAGATTGGCTAGGGCGACAGCATCTCGACATCGCCATTCCTTCGCTGCGTACCGCGATCGAGTTCCAGGGCGCTCAGCATGATCTGCCTGTCGCATTTTTTGGCGGAGAAGACGCCTTCATCCGGACGCAGGAGCGTGATCGCCGCAAGCTGGGCAAATGCAGAAAGCAAGGTTGGCGCCTCTTCTATGCGCGCGAGGGGTATGATCTCACCGATCTGATCGCCCAGATCGTAGAGCCGCGATGACCCTGTCCAATTGACAGAAGAACACCAAGATGAAATGAAGGCGTCGGTCATCGCAGTGGCCGGCCGCCTGCTCAAGCGAAGCCTTCGTGGCACTGTATGAATTTCTGATTCCCATCCCGTTTTCGCGGCATTGGGCGACGGTAGCAGGCGACGTTTTCCGAAGCCGACGGAGAATGGCGATGGCATATAGTTTCCAGAAGATTTCGGATGTTAAGCTGCGCGCGCGCAAGATCGCGCGTGAGCAGGATATCCCTCGCTACCAGGCGCTGGACACCGCCGCACGCGGCGGTGGATTTCAGAACTTCGCTCATGCACTCAAGGAGCTGCCGGAGCTGGCACCCGCATCCCCCTGGTCAAATCGGATCGAGATCAGCCAGGGCTGGTGGAGCCGGAAGGAGCGAACCGGTGGGCAGGTAGCAGCATCGATCAGCCTGAAGCACGCGTTGTGCGAGCTGGTGAAGCCCCACCAGCTGGTCGAAACACTGGGCGGCTGCCGCATCGACGGAGAGGCACGGCTCATCAGCGATGGCAGCATGCGGGACCGCGAGGCGAGCATAATCGACGTAGCGAGGGTCGCCCGCGCACTTCAATTCATGGATGCGACAGGCCTCAAACCATCGCGATCGCGGCGCTGCTATCCCAAGGGCGACTGGGACAATCGGCCGCCCATTGCGGATCATGACAGCTGTTGGTTCGATCCGGAGGCGCGGGCCTATGTGCTGGTAACCCAGCCATATCCTGGACGCGCTGCGATGCGTAGCGAGGTTCAGGCTGCCTGGGAGGCCCGGCATGGTTGGCGTACATTCCGCAGCGACTGGGGCAGCATGTACGGCTTTGGTACGGAGCTCTATCTCCTCTGTCCGCCAGCCTACGCGGACCTCCTTGGGCGGAAACTTGCCGATCTTGGTGCTGGTCCCGATGCGATTACCAACGAGGACGTCTCCGATGTCTGAGCAGAGCTCCTGCGAGAGACCACTTCTGTCACTTTACCCGAGGCGGTAAAGTGACAGAGGCGACTCTTTGCGACCGAACCGGCGATGGGGAGCAGCTGAATGGCCGTAGGCCTCTCGCCAATTCAACAACAATCAGGAGTAATTGATCATGCGTGAGACCCGCCCGCCGCTGGTTGGCAAGCTCGCCCTTGCCGCGCGCAGCCTCGTCGAAGTGCCTCGCGCGCACGCTGCGCTCGCTGTCGCCGTCGATGAGGACGACCTCGCTGCGTTTGAAGACGGGATCAGAGAGCTCGATCCGGATGCAACACTGCGCCTGCTACATTATCTCGAAGAGTGTGGCGCTGTTTTCCTTCCGGAAGGGAAGGAGGGCGGTATCGGGGTTCGGTTGCGGTTCAATGCGCGTGACGTCCGCGCTCTCAATCGCCTCGAAGGCGAGGGAGGGCCGGTCGGCAAGGACGATGTGTAAACAAATGGGGATTGCGTCAGCGCTGCGGTGAAGTGCCACGACTGTTCAAAACGGCGTTGGCTCTCTGAGAGGGATTCACATTGGGTGTGGGATGTGCTTGAAATGTTCCCATGTTCCAGCCCGATCTTTTCGCCATGGAAGCCTCGATAACGCCGGTCATTTCTGCTGATCGCGAGGTGCTGGACATGCCTGCTATTCTCGAGCGGCTGACCGAGGTGTGTCAGCGGCCACGATATAGTTTCATGGTGCTCAACCTCATCGCTCAAGCCAGCGACCGGAACGGATCTGCTGGGCCTTATATTCGGGAGGGGGATCGCCGGATTCCCGTCCGGGACTGGCTATGCGATGCCCTGATGCCGGTGGCGCAGCGTGACCCTCGTCGCCTCGCAATCGCGGATCGGGTCCGGCGTGAGCTGGCCGAGCGCAATGCGATGCCCGCTGATGCGCGCGAAGCTGAAAGTCTCGTCGAAGCCCAGGTCGCCAAACGGATCCGTCTCTCGGGGCGTACCAATGTCAGCCGTGCCGTGTCCGAGCTTGTGCGGGCGGGGCTGGTTCGGCGACACTATCAGGGCTACCGGGTCGACCATCCCAACCGCGGTGCCCAGCGACAGGCGGTCTACATCGTCAATGAGGCGGCGCGCCGGGTGCTCCGCCGGGCCTGACACGCAGCGGAACTAAAATCCGAAGCACGCCATTTACGCAGCATCACAAAGAGACTAGCTTTCGAATATGGCGAGCATTCTGACCCTTGGACAACAGCGTAAAGCCGGCACCGCCGCGCGCAAGGTCGGCGGGTATGGCGAGCTTATTCGGCTCGAGACCGAGCGCCGGAAGGCCAAGGGCCAGGGCAAGATTGTGCTCGAAGCCTCGACCGGACGCTACATCTTCCAGCCTAAGAAGACCGCTCCCGCTTCATAATCGATGGCGTTGACGCTCGGCCTGCTGGCGAGCGTGCTCGTCCTACTGCCCGGCCTCGCCGTCCTAGCCGCGTTCAATTTTCGGACCAGGCGCGGAGGCGCCAGGCGCCCCGAACTCGCCCTAACGACTATCAGCGCGCTGGTCATGGCCGCAGCCGTCTCGATTGTCGTCCATCTGGTGGCATGGGCCGCAATCGAAGGCGCGCTCGCCTTCGTGACGGCACTTCATGATGCCTATCCGGTCCTTGATCTTGGCCCGAAAATCGAGAATCCGCTGACCAGCTTCTTTGCCGCTGTGGCAGGAAACAAACCGATGGCGTTCAGCGGCGCGGTCGCGCTTGGCATGGTCCTCATTACCGAAATGGTCGCGCTCGTGAATTTCGTGCTCGGCGAAACCTTCGAACTGGCCTTCGACGAATATGACCTGAACGGCCAAGGCTGGGTCTTCGAGCACATCACGCGCCCGGCCGAGAATGGGTACACGCCCGTGGGACATGTCTTTACCGCTACGATGAGCGGGAAGTACGGCATCGCGTACAAAGGGCCGATCATCGACATCCGTCAAGGCGACAAGGGCGAAATCCTCTCGATCGCTCTCGCGCGGCCTGAGCGGTTTCTCTACGAACTGGGGACGTTCGACGACGACCCACCCAAAAAGAGCTGGATCGAGCGCCTGCTGCCCGGGGACGCGGAGGAGGCGGAGCCTCATAGCGGCGTTCGGCATCATGAAAAGGATTATGCCGGCGGCGTGGTCGCGCTGGATGCGCGTGTGATCAATAATATCGTCGTGCGCAGCATCGCGGATGAACTGCTCGAGCAGATCGACGAGGAAGTGCCGGACGAACCGGAGGTGCCGCTCGCGTGAATGCCGGATCGTCAAACTTGCTACAAGACGCAGGAGGTCTTTACGGGCTCTTGCTGACCTTGGTCTTCCTCGCATTCATATGGGTGGCGCTGCTTAGCCTCACCCGTGACCTGTGGCGGATCGTCTTTCTGTATGAGACTCGCAGGGCGCCGACGCTTGGTATTGGCAGCGCCATCGCGATTGGTGTGTACATCCTGGCTGGACTCACCTTAGGCGCTAAGCATTATGCGGCCATGATGTTCGCCGTGGTGGCGCTCGGTCCCTGGCTGCTGGTCAAGTCGGTCAGTGTCTATGCCTGGTTTCGGGATGGCCCGGAGGTGCGTCAAGCGGCTCTGGAAATTCGATCCATCGAGGCGGCCCGGATGCGCGAGACGCTCCCCAGGGCCGATCAGAAATTGCCGTGGCGCGGATATCTGTTCGACGTAGAGCGCGCGATAAGGCGTGGTCGCTACGAACCGCCCCCGATCTGATGGTTCGCCTTGCAGATCACTTGGCGCGAGAACAGTGCGTCTATCCCTCGCCGTTAATCGGGTGCCCGGTGGTTCTAGTCCTCGATCTGCCTGAAAAGAACCGCGGCGCCGGTCTGGCGCTCGGTCGCTACTATCCGATCATCATCGAGAACGAGGATGAACGTGCAGAACTGAATGCTTTTTTTGATGCGGAGCGCCCGGCCATGGTGACCCCGGATCTCCTCGACCATCAGCCGACGGCGTTTCATTCGGACAGGTTGATCGTCACGCGCTATACCCCCTCCCGACCCGGATGGCCCTGGATCAGCCTCTTCTACTGGCCCAAGGACTACCGAGCAGCAGCAGTGGGGCAGGGCCTTTCTATGGCTCGCGTGTTGATTTCCACTGAGAAGTGACCCGGGTTTTCCATCGAGAAGTGACCCGTCTGCGGATTATGTTTCGGGTGTCACGGGTGGGTCAACCCGTGGTTTTCTCCTTTGGGTTCTGGCCTGCTTGGCAGAGCTGTTTTTGAAGCGGAAGCTATCGTTGCCGGTCTCCAGGATGTGGCAGTGATGGGTAAGCCGATCGAGGAGCGCCGTGGTCATTTTGGCGTCGCCGAACACGGTGGCCCATTCGCTGAAGCTCAGGTTTGTGGTGATGATGACGCTGGTGCGCTCGTAGAGTTTGCTCAGCAGGTGGAAGAGCAGCGCGCCACCTGAAGCACTGAACGGCAGATATCCAAGCTCATCCAGGATAACGAGATCGGAGTGCAGGAGGCGATTGGCGATCTGACCGGCCTTGCCCTGTGCTTTTTCCTGCTCGAGCGCATTGACCAGTTCGACCGTCGAGAAGAAGCGGACGCGCTTTCGATGATGTTCGATGGCCTGGATGCCCAGCGCCGTTGCCACATGGCTCTTGCCGGTGCCAGGACCGCCGACCAGCACGATATTGTCGGCGATGTCGATGAAGTCGCAGCGATGCAACTGACGCACCAGAGCTTCATTGACCTCGCTACTGGTAAAGTCGAAGCCGGCCAGATCGCGATAGACAGGGAAGCGCGCGATCTTGAGCTGATAGGCCACAGACCGAACCTCCCGTTCTGCTGTCTCGGCTTTGAGCAACTGGGAGAGGATCGGGATGGCGGCTTCGAAGGCTGGAGATCCCTGTTCCATGAGATCGGTGACGGCCTGCGCCATGCCATGCATCTTGAGGCTGCGGAGCATGACGACGATGGCGCCGCTGGCAGGGTCATGACGCATGACGCTTCTCCTTGCGCAGATCATCATAGCGTTCGACATTGGCCACCGGCTCGCTGACCAGTTTGAGCGCCTGGGGCGCCGTCACCGGCGGCGTGGAGATCGGTTTTCCGTCGACCAGCCTATAGAGCAGATTGAGGATATGGGTCTTGGTCGGAACGCCAGCCTCCAGCGCCATGGTGACCGCCGTCAGCACCAGTTGCTCATCATGATGAAGAACCAGCGCCAGTATTTCGACCATTTCCCTGTCGCCGCCGGGATTGCGCAACAGATGTCGCTGCAGACGCTGGAACGCATCGGGTAGCTCAAGGAAGGGCGCACCGTTGCGCAGGGCGCCGGGCTTGCGCTGCACGACCGCCAGATAATGGCGCCAGTCATAAACCGTATGACCTGGACCGTCGTGAGAGCGGTTGATGATGCGCTGATGTGCGCAGATTGGCTGCCCCTCGGCGACGACCTGGAAGCGATCAGGATAGACGCGCAGGCTGACAGTGCGATTGGCGAAAGAGGCCGGTACGCTGTAGCGATTGCGCTCAAAGTGGATGAGGCACGTCGGCGATACCCGTTTGCGATATTCCACAAAACCATCGAAGGGCCTGCCCGCAACCATCAGACACTCAGATTCATCGGCCCAGGCATTGGCAACCGATCCGGGTTCGATCCCGTGAGGGATGTCCTCCCATAACGCCTTGCAGCGCTCCTCCAGCCACAGGTTCAGCGCATCAAGGCTTTCGACCTGCGGCGTGGGTTGCCACAGACGGTGCCGCGCATCCTGGACATTCTTCTCGACCTGCCCCTTTTCCCATCCCGCAGCCGGGTTACAGAACTCAGCTTCGAACAGATAGTGGCTGACCATCGTCAGGAAGCGTGCGTTGACGGTGCGTTCCTTGCCACGCCCGACCTTGTCGACGGCCGTGCGCATATTGTCATAGATACCCCGGCGCGGCACGCCGCCCAGCACGCGGAAGGCGTGATTATGGGCGTCGAACAGCATCTCATGGGTTTGCAGCAGGTAGGCGCGCACGATGAATGCCCGGCTGTAACTGAGCTTGAAATGCGCGACCTGCAGCTTGGTCCGAACCCCGGCGATGATTGCCCAGTCCTCACTCCAATCAAACTGGAAAGCTTCCCCCGGCGCGAACGACAGGGGCACGAATGTCCCACGCCCGCCAATCTGTTGCTGGCGCCGATAATCTTCGCGCCAGTCCCGAGCAAAAGCGGCAACCCGGTTGTAGGATCCTTCATAACCCAGGCTCACCAAATCGGCGTGAAACTGCTTGATCGTGCGCTTCTGCTTGCGCGATCGGCCCATATCGCGCCGCAGCCAGGCCGCCAGATGCTCAGCAAATGGGTCCAGTTTGCTTGGTCGATCAGGCACCTTGAACCGCGGATCGATCGTCTCGGACCGCAAATATTTGCGGATCGTGTTGCGTGATAGTCCGGTGCGCCGCGCTATCTCCCGGATCGGTAGATGATCGCGAAAATGCCAGCGCCGGATAACGCTCAATAACGCCATGTCCAACACTCCATATACCCTCGCTTGTCAAAGCCAGGGACGAGTTCAACATGGGTCAATTCTCAGCGGAAATTTACGCCCTACCCGGGTCACTTCTCAGTGGAAATCAACAATCAGACCGTGACGCCCAATATCGTGCTGGGCCTCGAGGGAAGCTTCAACGTCGGAGCCAGCGACGATATCCGGCGTAATGGCGTATCTATCAACCCCGACTATTCCTTCGACCTTTCGGCACGAGCCGGATATCTCATCGGCGGAAAGACGTTGATCTATGCACGCGGCGGGTATGAGAACATGCGCGCCAAGGTCCGTATTCCGAGCGCGTCCGGCGTGGTGAGCAACCGAGAGACGTTCGATGGCTGGACTGTTGGCGGCGGCGTCGAACGCGCCTTGCTCGATAAGGTCTCGGCCCGGCTCGAGTATCGCTACAGCGATCTGGGAAGCAACGGTCAGAAGTTCGACCGGCACCAGGTTCTCGCTGGTGTGGGATACCATTTCTAACGAACTCCATCGCCGCAACCAAGGATGGCCGCCTCTCCGGGCGGTCATCCAGACGCAACTTTCTGGACGGCCTCAGCAGCCCGTCAGCTCGAGGACAGAATGAACACCGAAGATTTTACGATCCACGATGTGAGCGATTTTCCGATCGTCCGTTTAGCCAGACCGCTGGATACGTCCGGCCTTTCTCCCCAGTGGTGTTTCGAGATGGAGAGGCTCGTGCGAGATGGGCGGCGCTTCGTGCTCATCTACCCGTCGCCGACCGGAGACGAACCGTTTGAGGATCGCACTGCGCGGACCCTGTGGTTGAAAGCCAATCGTGAAACGATGGCGAAGCTGTGTCTCTCGTTGATTATCGTCGAGCCCGATGCGGTTCAGCGCGCCGACCTTGAGAAGGTGTTCCCGCACCTCGAACATGCCTTTGGCGCACCCCAGACGGCTGCCGAGACGCAACAAGAAGCTCAGTTTCTGGCTGCCCGACTACTCGTATCGAACTAGCCGGCAGCCTGAGGGTCAGCCCGCTCTGACCCCGGTCGCGCCGTCCGGCTCTTCGTCAAACTGAGGATCCGCCAAACCGTCGACACTGCAAATATCGCTTGCCGCTGCGGTGACGGCGGTACGGATGAACGCCTCTTCGCTGCATCCGAGCCTGCTCGAAGCGTGTCGCACCATTGTGATTTCTGCAGCCGTGAAGGCTACTCGCCGGGTAACGTCTTCAGCCATTGCTGTCGCCCCCTCTGGACTTGTCTTGCGTCTCAACGAGTTCGGTGACGACGTCGGAGCCGCGAACGAGGGTCAGATCAACGGGGCACCGGTCGGCGATCGATAGTAGCTTGTCGCGCTGCTCGGCGGTGAGGTCCCCGACGAGGCGGATATCCCGGTTGAAGCGGTCTTGCGGCGTACGATCCTTGTCCCGACTGTGAGAGACGGCCACAAAAGCCTGATCCAGTGGCAAGTTCACCCGCTTTGCATAGAGGCGCATCGTGATAACGGTACAGGCAGCCAGACCTGCCGCGACCAACTCATAGGGTGTCGGCCCGCTCGCGAGACCACCCATCTCTACGGGTTCATCTGCAAGGAACCGGTGACGCCCCGCCTGGATAGCAACCTGGAACCTTCCTGCGCCGGTCTCATGCGCGGTCACCCCAGCCATGGGCTGGACAGGTCGAATGTCCCAGTCTGTCGCCGGCAGGTAGCGCGAAGCCCAGGCAGCGATAACCGATGCTGCATATTCTGCGTCCGCGCGCTCGCGCAACAGATGGTCGGCCTGATCCAGTGACACAAAGCTCTTGGGGTGCTTAGCGGCCTGAAAGAGGCGAGATGCGTTCTTAATTCCTACGACGTCGTCGCCAGGGGCGTGTAGCAGAAGCAGTGGAAGCTGCAGCGCTCCGATCCGCTCTTCCAGCGCCTGGGCGCGGGCATCCGTGACGAACTTGCGACCGACGACAAATGGTCTGTCAGCAAAGCTGACCTGCGCGCTTCCATCGCGCTCGATGCGCGTGAGACACTCTGGATCGATTGTGCTGAGGATATGGGCTACATCTGCAGGGGCGGCAATCGTGGCCACGGCGCGGACGGTCGGGATATCCACCGCGGCCATCAGACATGCCGCTCCGCCTAAACTATGTCCTACAAGGAGCGTGATCGGCATTTCAGCATCGCTCATTGCGTTCGCTGCACAAACCAGGTCCGCCACATCGGAGGCAAAGCCCGAATCGCGGAACTCACCCGCGCTGCCGCCAAGCCCGGCGAAGTCGAAGCGCAAGACGCCTATACCGGCCAGAGCCAACGCCCGTGAGATTCTGACGGCGGCGAGGCTGTCTTTCCCGCATGTGAAGCAGTGGGCGAAGAGGGCCCAGCCTCGCGGCGTCGTCGCAGGATGCTCGATCCGGCCAGAGAGTTGCTCCCCGGTACTGCTCATGAAATTGAATGCGGTTGCGGGCATGCCATCACCGTGCGTTGATGCTGTGGGGGAACAGGGCTGAAGGCCTGAAGCCTCCAGCCCTGATTGCTGTTCAGTTTTCAGGCAAAGCGTCGATGACGTCGAAGACCCGAGCGGTGTAGGTCAGCGCAGCGCCCGAATTCATAAAAATGGTGAAAGCCATCGCCTGAGCAATCTCTTCGCGCGTGAGGCCAAGGGAGATCGCTTTCTGGGCGTGAACCGAGATGCATCCGTCGCACCGGGTCGTGACTGCCACGGCCAGAGCGATCAATTCCATGACTTTGGGGTCAAGTAACCCGGACTTGGTCACGCCCTGCTCAACCATCATCAGGCCCTTCATCGAATCCGGGCTCAGCTTGGCAAACTCGCCGACGCGCGACATCAGCACGTCGCGATATCCATTCCAGTCCTGCATGTGATCATGATTGTTCAAGTCGAATACCCTTCATTTGGCTATCGCTTCGCGGTGGAGCGCTCGAGCTAATGGGTCAGCCGGGCGAACCGCTAAGCCGTTGAGAACAGCTGATCGGGCGCAGATGTCGAACTGCAGCGCTGAGCCGCAGACGATGATCGCGGTTCCTCTCATACCGACGGCGTGCCACTTCCCATCGTTGGAAGGTCAAGACCGAAATAGCCTGAACAAAAAAATGGCGGGCCAGGGCCGCAGCGCTATTGCGAACTATTCGTGATAAAGATAGGATGTTAGGATGAATGGCGGATCTGGGGTCGTCGTTCTCCCATCATCAATCACATGAGGGCGACCCTATGCCGCGCTTCGTCACGCCTCGTTCCCCTGTCCCCACCGACAGGTGCAAATGCCAATCCAATCCACTGTGCGCTGATCCGGGCAACGTGTTGCCGTTTAACGGGCCAGCGTCATATCCGATGACATTCCCGCCGCTGCTCCTGGGCACCGTATCGGGCGCGAGAAACTCCGCATGGCCTCTCTGGGCGGCGCTTCTCAGCCTGCTGTTTCTGGCATTCTCCGCAGTCTCGGCCAAAGCGCAGACGGTGAACAATGCCGACGTCGCGGTGGTGCAGCGCTATTTCGATGCCTGGAACAGCGGGGACATAGCAGCCCTGAAGGCAACGCTGGCGCCGTCGGTCGAGTATTTCAACACAAGCAATGGGGCGGTGAAGGCCGGCGTTGATGCGGTCACCGAAGTTCCGGTGCTGCTCAGCGGAATGATGCCTGATCGCAGACTCACGCTGCTTGCGGCTCCAGTCGCATCCGGCAATCAGGTCGCCGTCCAATGGACATTCAAAGCGACGCATCCGAGCGGTGTAAAAGAGCAGGGGCCGGTCACCTTCAGGGGAGCAAGCTTCTTTCGCGTTGAGCAAGGACGCATCGTCTGGATTGGCGACTACTACAACCACGCTACCCTCGAGGGGCAACTCGCGCGCTGAGCCGAGTGACGAAAACCTAGCAAGGATTTCCCGATGCCATACTTCACCCGCCCCTCACAAAGGGGCGTGCGTCGGCGCGCGCGCCTTCTTTGCGCCGTCAGCGCATTTTCTGGCATAGCGTTTTTGCCGCAGGCCGCCGTAGCGCAGTCTCCAACTTCCGATGGGCGGGCCGCGAATGACGAGCAGCCGGGCTGGCGGGACGAGATTATCGTCGTCGGACAGGGAGAGCGACAATCGCCGTCCATCTATACTGTCCCCGTCGTGACTGCCGCTACGCGTCTACCGCTGACGCTGCGGGAAACGCCACAGGCCGTCACCGTCATGACGCGCGAGAACCTCGATGATCAGCAGCTGAATTCGGTTCAAAATGCCCTCGAAGCGACGGCCGGCCTGTCTTCGAGAACCCTCGATAGCGAGCGCGTCACATTCTACGCACGTGGGTTTGCAATCGACAGCTTCCAGTATGATGGGATTCCAACAGCGTTCGTCAGTGGCGCGAGCTTTCTCGATACAGCTTTCTTCGAGCGGTTCGAGGTCGTGCGGGGTGCAACCGGCCTGCTGACCGGCACCGGCAATCCGTCGGCTTCCATCAATCTGGTACGTAAGCGGCCTGGTCGCCAGTTCGCAGCCTCTGCGACGCTGAGCGCCGGATCGTGGGACAATTTTCGCGGCATGGCTGATATCTCGGCGCCCTTGTCTCGCGATGGCCATGTGCGTGCCCGGCTGGTCGGGATTCTGCAAGATCGCGAGGGTCATGTGGACAGATATCGCCAGGCAAAGCGGAGCGTCTACGGCATTGTCGAGGCAGACCTTGGCCCCCGGACGCTCATCAGCATCGGCTATGACCATCAGGCGATCCGTCCTGAAGGCACGACCTGGAGTGGCATGCCGCTCTGGTTCTCGGACGGAACTCCAACGCGATGGTCCCGATCCAAATCGATGACGGCCGACTGGAGCCGTTGGGACAATACACTGGACTCGGCGTTCTTGACGCTTGAGCACCAATTCGCAGGACAGTGGGTCGCACGCGCAGCTGTCATGCATCAGCGTTCCTCATCGGATGCGCGCTTGTTTTCCGGGCTTGGCTATCCGGATCGCGTGACCGGCGAAGGCCTTCAGCCATTTGCCCTGGCGAGCTACACGCGCAGCCGGCAGAACAGCATCGATGCGACGCTATCAGGGCCTGTCAGCCTCTTGGGACGAAAGCATGACCTGGTGTTCGGCGTCATGGCGAACAGGCGGGTCGCCAACGAATTCAGCAGTGGCTTCGTGCTACCGTCGACGCCGTTTGAAAGCATATTCGATTGGACCGGCGCGTATCCCGAGCCCGATTTTGACGCTCGGCCGTTCTCGCGGACCCGTACCGTTACGCGGCAGGGGGCATTTTATGGTGCCGCCAAGCTCGACATCGTTGATCGGCTCAAGGTGATCGTCGGCACGCGGTTGACGTTCTACGATCTAGAACAACAGACGGCGCTTACATCCTTCGAATTCTCCAAAAGTGGCAGGATCACACCTTACGCGGGCGCCGTGCTTGATCTCGATTCCCACCATTCGGCCTATGTCAGCTATACAGAAATCTTCAATCCGCAGACCAACAGAGACCGGGACGAGAGGATGCTGGCGCCGACAAACGGGCGCAACGTCGAGTTCGGGGTCAAGGGGAGCTATTTCGGCGGCCGCGCCAGTGCATCGATCGCGGTCTTCAAATCCTGGCTAGACAATGTCGGCCAGATCGACCCGGGCCAGCTCTTGCCGGATGGAACGCAGGCGTATTTCGCCGCAAACGGGACCACTTCGCGGGGCGTCGAAATCGATCTGCAGGGCGAAATCCTTCCCGGCTGGAACACCTATGCCGGCTTTGCCCATTTCGTGGCAGAAAACGCCGACGGCGGCCGGTTGAATGCTGAGCTTCCCCGGACATCTGGGAGAATTTTCTCGACCTACCGATTTGCCGGACCGCTGCGGGCGGTGACCGTCGGTGGAGGCGTGAACTGGCGCAGCGCCTCTTTCGAGTCCGCCGCCAGCCCCATGGGTCCGGTTCGGACGCGTCAGGTGCCCTATGCGCTCGTGTCCCTCATGGCGCGCTATGATCTGTCGGCCCGGACTGACCTGAGCCTCAAGGTCAACAACCTCACCGATCGTCGCTACACCGTCGTGAACGGCTTCTTCAATCAGGTCCTGTTTGGCGAGCCGAGAAACGCGATGCTTGCGCTCACGGTGCGTTACTGATGCCCGAAGGGTGAGAAGCGGCTCAGGGGGGAGACGGTCGGAGACTGAAATGGCCGGGCCGACGCAAAGATGTTGACGCATGACATATGAACATGTATTCATACGTCATCATTGTTCATTCGCGAGTCTCGCATGTCAGCACACGCACACGCTGACCATGGTCACGGCCATGGTCATGATCACGACCATTCCCACACCCCGACCATCACCAAGGATAATGAACGTAAGGTCCTCCTTTCGTTCGGTCTGATCGCCTCCTTCATGGTCGTCGAAGTGGTGGGCGGCCTCTGGTCCGGCTCGCTGGCCCTGCTGGCGGACGCCGGCCATATGATGACGGACGCGGCGGCGCTTGCTCTTGCATACGCCGCGTTCCGCTTCGGGCAGCGCTCGCCCGACGCCAAGCGCACCTTCGGCTACCTGCGTTTTGAGGTCGTCGCCGGCCTTATCAACGCCGTCACTTTGTTCGCGATCGTCGCCTTTATCGTCTATGAAGCCTGGGAGCGTTTCAATCAGCCGCAGCCAGTCATGGCCGCGCCGATGTTCGGGGTCGCGATCGCTGGGCTTCTGGTGAACATTCTTGTCTTCTGGATCCTCACGCGTGGCGATAGCGAGCACGTCAACATCAAGGGCGCAGCGCTCCACGTCATGGGCGATCTGCTGGGTTCCGTGGGCGCTGTAGCCGCTGCCGTGGTCATCTATTTCACTGCCTGGACGCCTATCGATCCCATCCTCTCCGTGGTGGTCTCGCTTCTGGTCCTGCGCAGTGCCTGGAAGCTCCTCGGCAAGTCGCTGCACATTCTGCTGGAAGGCGCGCCGGATGGCGTTTCGGCTGAAGAGATCGAGCACCATATCCAGGACACGGTGCCGGGCGTTGCGTCGCTCAGTCACATCCACGTATGGTCGATCACCTCGGGGCGGACCCTTGCAACCATGCACGTCCGTCTCGCCGAAGGTTCGGATCCTCGCACGGTCGTACAGGCCGTCGAGCGGCAGCTTATTGATCGCTTTGAGATCGAGCACCCCACGGTTGCCGTGGATTGGAGCGGCTCGGACAGTTGCAGCCTTTCGCCCGAACGGACTGCTGCTGCGCCGAACAAAGCCAGCCACGATCATAGTGGCCACGACCATGGTCACGGCTCCGCCAAGAAGTCCACATGTGGCGGGGGTGCCGGAAAGCACGCTCACGCCCACTAACCGATCCGAGCCCCCCGCTCGGTCCCGTCGCCCCTGCCGCCCCAGAGCGGGGGCGACGGCTTCCCTCGAACAACCCGGGGCGGACTACAGGTTGTTCCGTTCGAAGTTCTCACGCCAGACGCTGTGCCCAACCTCGTCACGTGTGAGCTAATAGGGCAAAGAACTAATGCTCTGTTTCAAGCCATGACAAAAGATATAGTCATTTTTCTGTCATATGAATTCAGTGCTCGTTTCCGTTGTCTTAAATAAGGTGCGATCTTTAAGATGCGCATTACAAGACGAAGTGATGATACGGAATAACATTAACGGCGATCATGGTTCGTTGAAGATTTAGGTTCTCGGATGACATCCTTGGGAAAGCCGATTATGTACCTCGCCATGCGCCGCTTAGGACGTTTCCTTCTCTGCCTGCTGTCGTTGTCCATGCTGACGACGACGCTTGTGCATGCTCTGGAAGTTCCCAGCGCTCCGACCATCGAATGTTCGGGCTATGTGCATAGCGATGGCGACATGGATCAGACGCAAGGCGATACCGACAAGGCGATGCCGCACCATCACGGCGGCTGCCATGGTTCGTCAGCGTTCGTGCCGACCCTTGCCAATAGCGACATGATCTCTCTGGCACTGACCGCTCCGGTGGTCATCCCTCAACCTATATCCTCCAAGCGCTGGGCCATCGGCCCTAACCTGCGCCCGCCGATAGCCTGACAGAGCCATAGCGGATTGCTGCGCCTGAATTCGGGCCAGTGGTCATCCATGCCTCGTGTTCAGGATTCCCTTTCATGTTCCGATCCATTGCAGCCTTGCTGGCTGCCGTGTCCTGCGTCGCTGTGGCGCAGGCACAGGAAACGCCTGCTGCGGTAGCAGGGGCGTTACCCTACACCCTTGACCAGGCGGTTGCCGCTGCTGGCGGCAGTGCGCCGGCGGCAGAAGCTGCACAGGCCAATGTCGAGGCGGCGCGTGCCGCTCGTACCGTCGCTGGCCTTCGACCCAACCCGACCGTGCAGACCCAAGTAGAGAACATCGCGGGGAGCGGACCGTATAGCGGCGTTGGCAGTGCCGAATCGACGGTCAGTGTCGCAATCCCGATCGAGCTGGGCGGTAAGCGCTCGGCACGCATTGCGGTCGCTAATGCTCAGACCAATCGGGCTCTGCTCGTCTCGGCCATCACACAGGCGGACATCAGGCTACAGGTCACCCAGCTCTATGTGGAGGCAGTTGCAGCCGAACGCCGTGTCGAGACCGCACGCGATCAGTCTCGCATTGCCGGCGATGCCGCTAATTGTAGCGGCTCGCAATGATGATCGCCCGGAACTGCAATAGAGGGGGCTTTCGCGCTTGAATTATGTGAGACGCTGGCGATCAGCCGGCGCACGTTCGGTGAGACGCAAATCACATTCGATGCGACGGACGCGAGATGTTCACCGAGCGGCGCGGGATCGCGGACACGGCGGTCAAAGCGGTAATCCTGCCGCGCGCATATCGTCGGTCAGCTCGCGCGCACGAGCCGGATCAAGCCCGCCCCGGAGCAGTTGCCGTATCTCCGCCGGCTTGGCGTCGAACTGGTCCGCCAGGCTCTTCGTATCGTAGCCGTGGCGGGTAAGCTGGGGTTCGAGGTCGTCAATCTGGCGTGACAGCACACCCTCTACGGTAGCGGCATCGATCGGTTTCACGCTGGCCTCGAACCCGGCTTCGAACGCGCGCACGAGATGGCGGCCGATCTGGAGCGGTGTCTTAAGCTTGGCGGCGAGCAGGATCGCGGCGTCTTCGGTCAGCACGGCATCGGGTTCTATCCCCGGCGACAGTGCGGTGCGCAGCGCCCAGTCGATATAGTCGCGCTGCCGATCGCGCAGGCCGCCAAACTCGAACACGGTCGTCCGGTCGCCGATTTCCTCCATCAGCGGGCGTTTCAGGTCGTTGCGCAGCTTCGGATGGCCGACGAGGATCACGGCCAGTTGACCGCCGCCCTCGGTGACAAGCTCAACGAGGCGCTTGAGCGCGGTCAGCGTCTTTGGGTGGAGGTCGTGGGCATCGTCGACGAACAGCGCGACCGGTCGCTTGGCCTTGCGAAACAGCTCCTGCAAATCGCGTTCGCGCCGTTCCGATTGGCTTGGGATCGAGACGGTCTTCTCAGACGAAAGATCATAGAACAGCGCTGCAACCAGCAGCGGCACCGATATCTTGGCCTTTTCCAGGCTGAGCGCGCGCGAGACGATCACACGGCCCTCGCGCTCTAGTTCTTCGCGCAGTCGCCGCGTCAGCACGGTCTTGCCCGAGCCGATGGTGGCCGTAAGCGCGATCAGGCGACCACCTGTGATCGCGGTCTTCAGATCATGGGTAAGCTGGGCATGATGCTCGGTCTCGAAGAAGCCGAGATCGACCGGGGGCCGGGCCAGCCCGTAATAGCGCATCACCTCGGTCTGCATCAGCCGCTCCGTCTGTGGCCGGGCGGGAATCGCCTGCGGATTTCATCCATCACTTCGGGCCGGGACAGCGTGCGCGCGAGCAACGCGTCGATGAAGGCGCGGTCCTCTTCGCAAAGGCCGCCAAGCGGCAGGCGCAGTTCCTCGGATATGGCGAAGCGTGCCTTGAGCGGCGTGGCGAAGGTGAGTTCGGCGAACGGATCTGGATCGGCGAATGGCCGGGCCGGCACAGGTGCGATCCCATCGGTGGGCTTGCGACCGATCACCACGATGTCGTCCTCGCCCGTCAAGACCGAGCGAGGGATTCCGATCTTCGTCGCCAGCGCATCGACGCGATCCGCGCGGACCTCGCGCCGGCTCTTGCGGTGCTTGCGATAGCGATGCAGCGGCACCGGCCCTCCGACCGGATCGAACGGGCCGTATCGGTCATCGCCATGCTCGACCCATAGCTCCTGGTCGAACAGCCCCCACCAGACGACAACCGTTTCGCCGGCCACTTCGGACGTGACCTCATAGGTAACGCCGGCGACGGTCAGCCGGCAGTCGAGGCCGACCTTGCGGCGCTCTGGCTCGCGCGCGAATGCGCAATAGCGCTCCCAACTGCACATGGCGCAAATGCCGCCATCGGGCAGGTGGCCGAGCCAGTCGTCGATCCGAGAATGCGGCTCGCGACGATGGTCGCCGCTGTTGTAGGTGGCGATGTAGCGCGCCAGCCAGCGATTGGCCTCCTCCTCGCTGGCGGGTTCGTGAAAGTGGTACAGCGTCTCGTGCGCTTCCTTGACAGTGCGGAACGGGCGCTCGACTTTCCCCTTGGCGCGCGCGGTCGTGCGGCGTCCGTCCGACCCTGCTGGCATGTGCGGAGTGACGGTAATCCCGAGACATTCCATGACCCGCTTGAACACGCTCGATTTGCCGACCGGGCCGCCATCGAGCTGGATGTTCTCCGGAATACCTCCAAACGGATTGTCCTCCTTTGGTGCCATCGCACGGAACAGGAAGCGCAGCGCCGCCTCGGCATCCTCCCCATAGACGAGCGCATATTCCTGGTAGACGACGCCCGACCGGTCATCGACCACCGAGAACAGCATCAACGTAGGCGCGCCATTACGATCGGGATCGATCCAGGTCGGGGCCTTCAACTGCTTGAGATCCGACGGGCTCATGTCGAAATGCCAGAGCATGTTGGCGCGTTCGGCCTGATAGCGCACCGCAGCCGGCTCGCGCGTCATCCGCTCGGTGTCGTATCCCCGTTGCCGCATGTGCCGGTTGAGTGTCGAGGCAGCCAACCGACCTGCCGGCAGCTTCACCAGACCGCGATCGGGGGTCTCGACACCGTGTTCGGTGACGATTTCGAGGATACGCTTCGTCGAGAGACGACGGCCTTGACGGTTGGTCGTGCGGCTCTTCATCGCCGCAACGACCTCACACCACCATTCGATCTCGCCGGCAGGCATGGTGCGCGACAGGCCACGATCGGCACGGTGTGCGTCCTTCGGCCTTCGCTCGCCGCGCAACAGCCGGTAGAGCGTAGCGCGGCTGATGTCGTAGAGTTCGGCGGTCGATGTCATCAGCGGCTGCCGCTCGGGATGCCTTGCTGGCAATGCCGCCAAACGACGTCGGAGCGTCACGATCGCCTCGATGGGGACCGTGACGCCCGCGCTCATTATGCAGCCTGGCTTTGCGGTTGCCGAGTGGGACCCGCATCGAGCAACGCCTGCCCCGGCGCCTTGGGGGTGCCGTCGCCGTTGACATAGACATACAGGGTCGTGGTCGTGATCCCGAGCCGCTTAGCGACATCAGCCGCGACGACACCTCGATCGGACATCGCCGCCATCGCCATCGTCAGCGTCGCCCGGTTCATCTTGCGCGGCCGACCGCCCATGCGACCGCGCGCGCGCGCCGCAGCAAGGCCGGCATGGGTACGCTCGGCGATCAACTCGCGCTCGAACTCGGCGAACGCCGCGAAGATGCCGAAAGCGAGACGGCCATTGGCAGACGTCGTGTCGATCTGCGCGCCGGCACCTGCCAGCACCTTCAACCCGATCCCGCGCGACCGGAGATCCTCCGCCGTCGTCACCAGATGGCGCAGATCGCGGCCGAGGCGGTCCAGCTTCCAGATGACGAGCGTGTTGCCCGGCTGAAGCGCCTTCAGGCAGGCGGTCAGGCCAGGCCGCGCATCGTGGCGACCCGATGCCATATCCTCATAGATGCGCGACGGATCAATGCCGGCCGCGAACAGCGCGTCGCGCTGCGGCTCCAGCGTTTGCGTGCCGTCCGACTTGGACACTCGGATATAGCCAATGAGCAATGCGTACCCCGCCAGAAAAGACTACCGGCATGGTGCAAGATGGCGCTGGTTTTCACAACGGGTTTTCTTGCTCTTTTCGGATTGCCGGGACCGGCATTGTCAGACCGCGAGAAAACCGCTCGTTTTCCTTGCGGAGCCAACGTCGGCACGGTCGGCAGAATTCGCCAACTATCGGCTTAGCCGATGCATTCAGAGCTTCTGGAAGCGGACGCTTTCTGATGCGGGATTGTGGCACCGTAAACTTGCCGAAAGCTATGGTAGTCTGCTGGTGTCACAACCGACCGGTTATGACACCAGCAGCGTTACGGACTGGAATGATGAAACAGGAAAGGTGTCGGCGATCAGTCTGGGATCAGCACCCAACCACGCAGCTGCAACGTCGCCATTGTTGTCAGCGCAGACACGTCGGTTTCGACACTTTTCCCTACCGTAGCGGGGTCAATCCCGTTTCCAATAAGAGCCTGGCTGCATACCCGAACGGATACACCCGCCTTTTTCAACGCCTCAATTAAGGCAAGGTTGGGGTTCGCAGCTACTCCCGTCTTTGTCGCATAGGCGCGATCTTCGGTAACGATGGGCGTCGCCGGACCGTGGACGATCACGACGACATCGCCTTGTTCTGGACGAACGCCATCGTTGCCCAGCAGGTTCAAAAAGCGGGCGACCTTCTCCAGCGATGGATTGATTTTATCCGGCGTTGCCGCGGCCTTGGTCACATTGAACAGCACGCGATAGCGCAACTTGCGATCGGGCCGTTCCGCAGCACCTTCGACGGGTGTGATCGCGCCATATCCCGGTATCACCGCCTGCCTAGGCACGCCGGCTGAAGCACTGACGCTGCTCATGAGTGACAAGCATCCTGCAAGAGCAATGATTGGCATACGCATCCGCTTTTTCCTTCTTCAGCCGAAATGATCAGCCAACTCTCGCAAAAACGGCCGCACCGATGTTTTGCGGTCGAACCACGGACGGCGTCTCGCGCGGTCGCACTGGGCGGGGGGCCGGGGCCGTTTGGGGAGCCGACAGATCGTCGGCTCCGAACATCGCCTCCAGGGTTCGCACACACAGTGCGGCTGCATCGTCGGCAAGACGGTAGTGAACCTGCTTCGCCTCACGCCTGGTCTTCACCAGATCGGCGCGCCGCAGCTCGGCAAGCTGCTGACTGAGCGCTGGTTGGGTCACGCCCGTGGCCGCCTCGATGTCCGCCACCTGCCGTTCGCCACCCAGCAGATAGGACAGGATCATAAGGCGCTGCGGCTGCGCGAACACGCGCAGCTTCTCGACTGCAACGTCGGCAAGCGCGCGGGACTGGTAGATCGCCATCACCGGTCAGCCTTCGTCTGGTGAAACCAGTCGGCGCCTGCGTTCCCCGGCAAAGCGGGAGGCAGGAGCACGTCGTCGCCCGGCTGCCAGTCAGCGGGCGTATAGGCCTCGCCATCGGCCGAACGCTGCAACGCCCTGACCGTGCGAAGCATCTCGTCGACCGAGCGCCCGACATTCATCGGATACCAGCTGAGTGCGCGGATAATGCCTCCGGGATCAATGAAGTAGGTTGCACGTACCGTTGAGGCATCGCCAGCCTGCTCGTCGAGCATGCCGTAGGCATACCCAACCGCCATCGACGGATCCTCGATCACCGGAAACGGCACCTCGACATCAAAAACGTCGTGGATCGCGCGAAGCCAGGCGACATGAGAGTAGAGGCTGTCGACCGACAGCCCCAACAATACGCAATCCAGCTCCTCGAATTGAGGAGCCGCTTTAGCCAAGGCCACAAACTCGCTCGTGCAAACCGGCGTGAAGTCGGCAGGGTGCGAGAAAAACACAATCCAGCGCCCACGATACTGATCGAGCGCAATCTCGCCCTGAGTGGTGCGGGCGGTGAAGTTCGGGGCTGCATCCCCGATGCGCAGCGAGCGCGGCATGTTCGCATCCATCATTTCCATTCCTCCCAAATGGCACGAACACCCCGTTGACGCAATACGTTTACACAACTACATAAACCGTGAGGTTGTCTAAATGGAGATGGTCATGGACCCGGTTTTGAGCGAAGCCAATGCCCAGATCAGACGCGCAAAAGCGGCCGGATCGCCGGTCGTTCAGTCCTTCTTTGATGAGCCTACCAACACAGCGACCTACGTCGTTTGGGACGTGGCGACGAAAAAGGCTGCGATCGTCGACAGCGTCCTCGATTTTGACGCCGCGGCTGGCCGGACCAAAACCGCGTCGGCGGACGCAGTGATCGCTTACGTGCGGGATCAGGGACTGACGGTCGATTGGCTGCTGGAAACCCATGCTCATGCCGATCACCTGTCTGCGGCACCTTATCTTCAGCAGGCGCTTGGCGGGCAGCTCGCGATCGGTCGTGAGATCATCCGGGTCCAGAACGTATTTGGCAAAATCTTCAACGCTGGCACCGACTTCGAGCGCGATGGCTCGGAGTTCGACCGGCTGTTTGAGGACGGCGACCGCTTTGCCATCGGCAACATCGACGCCATTGCGCTGCACGTGCCCGGCCATACGCCGGCGGACATGGCCTATGCCATCGGTGACGCGGTCTTCACCGGCGATACGCTCTTCATGCCCGATTACGGCACCGCGCGGGCAGACTTCCCTGGTGGCGACGCACGCCAGCTATTCCGCTCGATCCGCCGGCTCATGCAGCTGCCGGACGAGACGCGCCTGTTCCTCTGCCACGACTACAAGGCGGTGGGCCGCGACGAATATGTCTGGGAAACGACTGTAGGCGCGCAGCGTGTCGGCAACGTCCATGTCCACGAAGGGGTCAGCGAAGACGACTTCGTCGCGATGCGGACCAGTCGCGACGCCACCTTGTCGATGCCGAAGCTCATCCTGCCCTCGATCCAGGTGAACATGCGCGGTGGTCATCTGCCGGAGCCGGAAGCCAACGGCACCCGCTACCTCAAAATTCCGCTGGATGCGCTGTGATGCCAGGCTTTCCCCATGCCATGCCGCTCGAAGGCTTCATCGGCGGGCTGATGATCGGTGTCGCCGCGGCGATCATGCTGCTCGGCAACGGCCGCATCGCCGGAGTCAGTGGCATGTTCGCGAGGGTTTTTGGTCTTTCCGCTGGAGGCCCACCATGGGCCCTCGCGCTGCTCTTTACCGCGGGTCTGCCCTTGGGCGCGGGTATTGCTGCGGCCAGTTTGGGCGTGAAAGCCAGCTTTCCGGCATCGCTTTCGCTGATCGCCGTCGCCGGTCTAGTCGTCGGTATCGGAACGCGGCTTGGGTCCGGGTGCACCAGTGGTCACGGCGTATGCGGCCTGTCCCGCCTGTCGCCCCGGTCCATCGCCGCGACCGTCACGTTCATGGCGACCGGCGTCGTCACGGTCACGATCATGCGTCTGTCCGGGGTGATACTGTGATGCGCCAGAACCTCATTTCACTCGCTAGCGGGACGCTGTTCGGCGCCGGCCTTGCCATCTCCGGAATGATCGATCCGGCGCGGGTGCGCGCGTTCCTCGATGTCACCGGCGCGTGGGACCCGACCTTGGCGTTCGTCATGGCAGGCGCGATCCTGCCGATGGCGATAGCCTGGTTCGTCGTGCGGCGTCGCTCGACCCCGATCGCGGCCGAACAATTCCACACGCCCGCCACCTCGCCGATCGACCGGCGCCTCATCGGCGGTGCGGCCTTGTTCGGCATAGGCTGGGGCATCGTCGGATTGTGCCCAGGTCCCGCCATTGCCGCACTGGCGATCCAGCCTCTGCCGGCACTGGTCTTCATCGCTGCAATGGCCCTCGGCGTTGCCGTCCACCGCTTTGCATTCACTTCCCGCCGTTCGGCCTGATCAGACAGGAGACATCACATGGCTTTCAAGCAGATCACCTCGTCCTTCTCTGCCGCCCCCCAGCTGACGCAAGACGACCTCGCCGCTGCCGCGAAGGCAGGATATCGCTCGATCATCTCAAGCCGCCCGGACGGCGAGGAGGCGGGCCAGCCAAGCGCGGAAGAAATGGCCCGAATGGCAGGCGACCACGGTCTCGCGTTTGCCCATGTCCCTATCGTACCGGGCAAGGCGACTGACGCCGATGCGGATCGCATGAAGGAGGCGCTAGCCACGCTGCCACAGCCGACGCTCGGCTTCTGCCGTAGCGGGACGCGCGCGGCGACCTTGTGGGCGTTGGCCGAGGCCGATCGCGCCGACCCGGCGACGATCGTCGACCAAGCAAAGGCAGCCGGGTACGACCTTGCCGATCTCACGCCTGCGCTGAAGCGCCGTTCCGAAAGGGCTGATCAATGACCTACGACATCGTCATCATCGGGGGCGGTGCCGCCGGCATCGCGACCGCTTCCAGCATTCTGAAGCGCAACGCCAAAGTGACGATCGCGGTCGTCGATCCGGCGACCGACCATTATTACCAGCCCGGCTGGACGATGGTGGGGGCCGGCGTCTTCACTCCCGAACAGACGCGCAAGGCCGAATCCGACATAATGCCAAAGGGCGTTAAGTGGGTACGGTTGCCCGCCGTTGCCATCGACCCCGACCGTAACACGGTCGAGCTCGAATACGGTGACACATTGACCTATCGCGTTCTGGTCGTCGCGCCCGGGCTGCGCCTGGCGTGGGAGAAGATCGAAGGGCTGCCTGAGGCTCTCGGCCGCAACGGCGTCACCTCCAACTATCGCTACGATCTGGCACCCTACACCTACCAGCTCGTCAAGGAATTGCGGCAGGGGCGGGCGCTGTTCTCGCAGCCACCCATGCCGATCAAGTGCGCCGGCGCACCGCAGAAAGCAATGTATCTCTCCTGCGACATCTGGCGCGATAGCGGCGTTCTCCCGGCTATCGACGTCGAGTTCCATAATGCCGGCGCAGCCCTGTTCGGGGTCCCGACCTACGTCCCGGCGCTGATGGAATATGTCGAGAAGTACGGCATCGATCTCAGGCTTGAGTCCAACCTGGTCGCAGTCGACGCCGATCGTCGTGTCGCCACGTTCGAGCGCAAGCAGGACGGCGTCTCCGAGCGGATCGAACGCCCGTTTGACATGCTCCACGTCGTTCCGCCCCAAGTGTCGCATGCCGTCGTTGCCAATAGCCCGCTCGCGGCTGCGAGCGGCTTCGTCGAGGTCGACGAGACTACGCTGCGGCACAAGCGATTTGAAAACATCTTTGGCCTTGGCGATGCCGCTGGCACCAGCAATGCCAAGACCGCCGCTGCTGCTCGCGTCCAGGCGCCCGTGGTCGCGGTCAACGCGCTGGCCGCGCTCGACGGCAGACCCCCCGTTGCCGACTATAATGGTTACGGCTCATGCCCGCTCACGGTCGAACGCGGTAAGATCGTCCTCGCCGAGTTCGGCTATGGCGGAAAGCTGCTGCCCAGCTTCCCATCCTGGCTGCTGGACGGAACGCGTCCGACGCGCGCCGCCTGGTTCCTGAAGGAGCGCATGCTGCCCCCGATCTACTGGCAGGGCATGCTGAAAGGCCGCGAGTGGATGGCCGCTCCACACGAGATCGGCAAGGCGGCATGATCCTCGAACCAATCCAGTATCTGCTTGGCGCCTTGTCCGGCAGCCTGATCGGTTTCACCCTCGGGCTCGTTGGTGGCGGTGGCTCGATCCTCGCCGTGCCGCTCATGGTGTATCTGGTGCGCGTTCCCGACGCGCACCTCGCCATCGGTACGAGCGCGTTTGCCGTGGCGGCCAATGCCGCGACCGGTCTGATCGGTCATGCCAAGGCACATACCGTCAAATGGCGGTGCGGCGGCATGTATGCGACTGCCGGCGTCATCGGTGCGCTGCTCGGATCCACCGCGGGCAAGGCCGTCGATGGCGGCAAGCTCCTCTTTCTGTTCGCGCTCGTCATGATCGTCGTCGGCGTTGTAATGCTGCGCGGGCGGGGTGACGTTGGTAATCCCGGTGCAGAATGCAACCGGGAGAAGGCGCCCAAGGTGCTGGGTTATGGCCTCGGCACCGGACTGTTTTCGGGCTTCTTCGGCATCGGTGGTGGCTTCCTGATCGTTCCCGGACTGATCGGATCGACGGGCATGCCGATCCTCAACGCCGTCGGCACGTCGCTGATCGCCGTCACCGCGTTCGGGCTGACGACCGCTGCCAACTACGCGTTCTCCGGGCTTGTGGATTGGCCGCTCGCCTTCGCCTTCATCGGCGGTGGGGTTATCGGCGGGTTGATCGGCACGCGGATCGCTAAGCGTCTGGGCACGGGCAGTACACTCACCACGGTCTTCGCAACGCTGATCTTCGTGGTCGCAGCCTATATGCTCTGGAAGAGCGCAGGCGCGTTTCTGTGATGGGCAGCGCAATTGCCATCGGGCCGCTGATGATGGCGGTCGATCGCGGATTGGCGGTTCTGTGCGTCGCCGTGTTCCTCGGTTTGACGGCGCTGGCGGGACGGTTCCGCTTCCCGCGAGTGTCGATGGTCGCGACCAGTGCTATTGTCGTCGGGCTGGTGACGGCCCGGATCGGCTATGTCGCGACGCATTGGGCGAGCTACGCCGATGCTCCACTCTCCATCCTAGCTATATGGCAGGGAGGCTTCTCGGCCGTCGCCGGCCTCGCCGGCGCTGCGGTAACGCTGGCGTTCCGGCTCGGCCGAACGCGCGCTCTGGCGATAGGCTGGGCAGCGCTTGCCGTAGCTGGCGGCCTCTGGTTCACGCTTCAGGCGCTGATCCCGCCCGTGACCTACGGCCCCTTTCCCTATCATCTCGCCTTAACGACGCCATCCGGCGCTCCGCTCCCGCTTGATCGATTCCGGGGTCGTCCCTTCGTGGTCAATCTGTGGGCGACATGGTGCGGCCCATGCCGGCGCGAGCTGCCAATGCTCGATGCTGCTGCGTCGCGCCGTGGAGAGGTGCCGATTCTGCTCGCCGATCAGGGTGAGGCGCCGGCGACCGTTACCCGGTTCCTTACCCGCGAAGGCATCGGTGCTGGCAACGTCGCGCTTGATCCCGACCGTAGGCTTTCCCGAGCCTTCGAGGTCGCCGGCTATCCCGCAACCGCCTTCGTCGCCGCGGATGGCACGATCGTGCAGCTCCAGCTCGGAGAGTTGTCGCGCGCCGCGCTCGCCGATGGAATTGATAAGGCAAGGAAACATCGATGAACCGCCGCAACCTTCTCTTTCCCGGCATTCTAGCCGCGCTTGCTTTTGCCGTGCCGATGACACCTGCGGTCGGGCAGCAGCAGCCTGATTTGTCGCGCAAGGCAGTCATCGACGATCCCGTAGCCCCCAAGCGGGCCGGCACAGCCTATGACGTCACCGTTGTCGAGTTCTTCGACTACAACTGCCCCTATTGCCGTCGCATGGAGCCGGTGCTGAACGCGCTGCTTCGCTCCGACCCGAAGGTGCGGATCGTGTATCGGGACTGGCCGATATTCGGACCCGCCTCCCGCGAGGCGTCCCGGGCGGCCGTCGCGAGCCAGTGGCAAGGCAGGCATGCCGCCTTCCATGGAGCGCTGCTTGCCTCACCGGCGCGGCTCGACAGCGCCGCTATCAGGGCAGCTGCTGTGAAAGCCAAGGTGGATTGGCCGCGTCTGCAACGTGACCTGAAGACGCGTGGCGCGGAGATCGATGCGCTGCTGACGCGCACCAATGGCATTGCCGAGGCGATCGGATTTAACGGGACCCCGGCGCTGATCGTCGGCTCGCAGGTCGTGGCCGGCGCGGTCGATCTACCAACACTGCGCCGCCTCGTCGCAACGGCGCGCAGCAAGCCCGCAGGGCGTTGAGCGTGCCGGGGCCACTCAATCGGAGGCAGGCAGTCGGGCTCGGCGCTGTAGTCGTGGGGGGCTGGGCGGTCGGACAGGTACTGCGACGCACCGCCCCGATTGGGCGTGACGTTGGTCCAACCGCCGACCTGATCCTGGCAGGCGGCAGTTCGCCTGAACACGGTCCTGCCGATGCGACGCTGCGGCTTGCCGTCTTCACCGATTATCGTTGCCCGGCCTGCCGTCACGCCTTCCCCGCGTTGGAAGAGGCCGTGCGACGCGATGGCAAAGTTAGGGTCATCTACAAGGATTGGCCGATCTTCGGTCCACCGTCTGAACGTGCCGCGAGCGTTGCGCTCAGCTGTGCCGAACAGGGCATCTACCCGGTCGTCCATCGCCAGCTGATGGCCGACAACCGTACGATTGACGACGACATGCTGCGGGACGTCGTAATCGGCGCTGGCGGTGACTGGCTGAGCGCAACGACGTGGCTTGCTTCGCATGCACAGGCTGTCGCGGCGCGCCTGCGTGCGAACGGCCAAGAGGCCTATTCGATCGGCTTGGCCGGCACCCCGGGCTTTCTTGCCGGACGCATGCTGGTGATGGGCGCGATCGATCCGGGTGATTTCGAGCGGTTGTTCGCGCGGGCGCGGGCAGAAAGCTAACAGAGCGAAAGGATGAAAACATGATTGAGTATAAGCACGATGGTATGACCGTTGCGTCGCTCCATGACGAACGCACTGGTAGCTTCCAATATGTTGTCGTCGACGACACTACGAAGACGGCCGCGATCATCGATCCAGTCCTGGATTTTGACCCGCGCGCTGGCGCGACCGCGACCCGCAACGCCGATCTTATCCTCGACTATGTGCGCGAGAAGGGGCTGACCGTCGAATGGGTGCTCGACACCCACCCACACGCCGATCATTTTTCGGCCGTTCCGTACCTCGCCGGCAAGACCAGTGGCAAAACCGCGATCGGCAACAAGGTCGTGGAAGTGCAAAAGCTGTGGCGGGACATCTACTGCCTGCCCGATCTCGCCGTCGACGGCAGCCAGTGGGACCGGTTGTTTGCGGATGGCGAGCGTTTCCGGATCGGCACGCTCGATGCTCATGTCATGCTGTCGCCGGGCCATACGCTTGCCTCGATCACTTATGTCGTCGGTGACGCCGCGTTCGTTCACGATACGCTGATGGTTCCCGATAGTGGCACAAGCCGAGCGGACTTCCCGGGTGGTGATGCTCATTCGCTGTGGTGCTCGATCCGCGCCATCCTCGATCTGCCACCCGAAACCGCAACCTATGTTGGGCATGACTATGGCAAGGATGGCAGGGACGTACTTGGTCGCTCGACCGTCGCCGATCAGCGTCGCGACAACATCCATGTTCACGATGGCATCGACGAAGCCGAGTTCGTCGCGACCCGCGAGAAACGCGACGCATCGCTCCCACTACCCGACCTGATGCTCGCCGCGCTTCAGGTGAACATACGTGGCGGCCGGCTGCCGGATGCGGACAAGTGTGGGACGGCGTTTCTCAAGGTGCCTCTGAACCGGTTTGGACCTGGTGCTTCATAGCTCAGTCCGCGCTAGGGCAGCTGCTGTTTCAAGTGTCAGAACCGAACGGTTATGACCCTCGGAGGGCGGCGGTATTCGACCATGCCGGCTCGGAAAGCTGCCCGGGCGCTAACCACCGCTTTTTGCCGTCCGTAAGCCAACGGATCAGCATTGCGCGTCGGTCGCACCGAATGTGGTTTCTGTCTCACGGAGCGTGCGTTCCCCGCATCGATCCGTCTCACGCAATGCGAGCCGAAAACCGCCCTATATTGCAGTTCCGGGCGATCATCATTGCGAGCCGCTACACTTAGCGGGCTGCGCGATCCTCGGCGTGCTCGGCGTGCTCGGCGTGGGATTGGCGGCCGGCCTGCTCAGCGGCGCGTCCAAGGACCTCTCGAAGCTAGAAAGATTCGAGTTCTCGATCGAGCCAGGCGAAACGCATCGGATCGGATCGTGGCTTACATGGTTGCGGGCGGGAGGATGAGGTTCGATAGCGACAGCGGAGCTGGCAGGGTTCGCTACCGCCTTCGTCTGGAAGACGGTCATAGCAGTTCTCTCATCGCCAATGGCGTTACATCGGCGAAGCAGCGAGGTGAACTAAGCCCTCAACATGGCAGCCTCTACGAATGGACCTGGGACAACCTCTCGCCGGGGCCGGTCCATGTCATCTTTTGTGCAGAAGGCGATTTCGATATTCTGGACAGGGTGGATGTTCGCTGATGTTGCCACTCTGAGCTCTGCGGCATTCACCCTCCACTGTTCACCAGCGGCGTGTTGATCAGGTTGTCCCGCCATTCTGCGATCGATGGCAAGAGGTTCGAGAGTTCCAGCGCTCGGCCGTCAAGAAGCACCGCCAACAAATTTGCGCATGTATAGTCTTCCCATGGGGTGACAGCTTCGATCTGCTGAAGCGTCCTTAGCGCATTGCCTTTCAACGTACCGCCATCGAGCCCGTTAAGAGCCTCGATCCACTCTTCCATGTGCTTCCAGTAATTGGCCGCCGCGTTGAGCGCTGCGGCCAATGACAGGCCGCCCCGCAGGATCGGCGGCACCTTCAACGCATCGATCAGACTGATCCCCAGACCGGTTCGGGTAGCGGTAAGATAGCGCTGAATGGCAATGAAGCCATGACCTATAAAATACTCGCCGGCGTCACAGAGCCCGTCAGATTCGGGGTCACGGGATGACACGATCGCTGCATTGATCCGACAAATTTCAATGTCCAGCAGCTTCAAGTGCCTGCCGAGCAAGGCAAAATCCGCATCAGCGTAATCCCCACCGACCCTAATAATCGCCATGGTGCTCATAGCCAACTTCGGACCAGTAGGCAGCTTCACGATCGGCATTCAGCTGATCCAGCGAGGCTGGTATCATCGTGAAATCGAGATTGTACATCGGCATCTGCCAGAACTGGTGAAACCAGCGCACATGTTCCTGGGTCGCGCTTTCGGATACCAACTCTTCGTCTTCGAGGCGCTTGGCCAACTGCCGCGTCAGGTCTCTGACATGGCCAGAATGCTCCTTGGCCCGAAAATCGACGGTGCCCCAGATATCGCTGGCCGCCTCTAACCCTGCCCTCGAAAATACGCCTACAGCATCGAGCGCCTCGATCAGCGTCAGTGCGAAGGGGCGTGTATGTATGCCCAAGCTCGAGAAGAGCGTCGGGTCACTCCACTGCGGTACACCATCTTCGTGCTGTTCGATGTCAGCGTAGAGGGTGCTCTCGCGGCTGTAGATTGCCCAGTTCGGCAGGATATATTCGCTCATTCCGCCTTCGAGATAATGGCCCTGGCGTTCGCTATCGACATAGTCCTGTAACTGCTCGACGTTGACGGGCCGCCAGCTCTGCGCCTTGGCGTATATGAGCCTGGCAAGATGGCTGTAGAAGTTCTTCACAATGCGCCCGATGCGCCCATCGACCTTGGAAGGCGGGCATCGAACCAGATCGAGCAAGATCAGCGCTTTCGCAGATTCTTCCTCGGCGAAGCCTTCGAGAACAGACGCTTCCCGGGGATTGTCGGTCAGCTTCTCAGCGGCGTTCCAAAACCCACGCGCGCTTGTCAGAATGATCGTCAGGCCCTCGGCAATGAAGTCTAGCCGCTCCGACTGCGCCATCTCACGCATCGCGCCGGCCTTCTTGGCGCCATAGGGAACAGAATTACGCTGTGTCGTCATGTGTAGCTCAAGACAGTGGCGGAAGGGGCGTGTTGGAACTGAACGATATTAGCATCGGCAAGTCTACGGTTCATGGAGACACGCGATGCTTTGTCCATTGATTACGGCTGCTGCATTCGCGAGGAAATCAAGATTTCTATGTCGAAACCTTGTTTTTCCGCCGCAGGGGCGTGCCAGTGGCTTACCGCGGCCTGCATCATCAGGTGACCCGCCTTTTGGTAATCGACTGGTGCCTTAGCCGCGCCACGCCATCGGGTTTGTAGACGCTCCCGCGGTCTTCAGCCGGCTCTTCCAGGTCCGCGATGATCGGGCAGTCTGGTCGGGCATCGCCGACACAGCCAGTAACGAGTGTCTGAAGCGTCCCGCGCATCTGCTCGAGAGCGGTGATCCGGGCACTCAACTCGTCTATATGGGATTGGGCAATCTTCTTTACATCCGCACTCTGTCGCGAACGGTCCCGCCACAGGCTCAACAAGTCGTTGATCTCGGCGACCGCAAATCCCATGTCCCGCGCCCGACGAATGAAGCGCAGATTGTGAACATCGGCATCCGAATAATCGCGATACCCGGAGTCGCGCCGGTCAGCCTTTGGGATGAGGCCAGTTTGTTCATAGTAGCGGATCATCTTGGCGGATACGCCTGACGCCTTTGCGGCTTGCCCTATGTTCATTCCTCTTCTCCTGCGCTCAGGGTCCCTGGATAGTATCTCGCTTTTCAGCTCCTGTCGGCCAGCGCCTTGATGAGCGGACCGACGACTTCACGGACCGCGAGCGCCGCGCCTTCCGCATCCTTTCGCTCGATGGCGTCTACGATGGCCTCATGCGCTTCAAGGGCCGGTTCGGGCAGGTCCACCTCGTCAAGGACCGACCAGACCCCGGAGCGGATCGCCTGCGAGAAGTAGCGATAGAGCTCGATCAGCGCTGTGTTGCCTGAAACGGACGCAAGAGCACTGTGAAAGGCGATATCCGCATCGACGAACTTCTCCAGACGGCTGTGGTCTTCCTGATTTCCGCGAACCTTGAGGAGTTTCCGCAACTTGATGACGTCTGCATCGGAGCGCTGGGTCGCCGCGCGACGGGCCGCTTCGGCCTCGAGCATGGCGCGCAACTCGAAATGATCGTGGAGGCTAGAGCGGCTCACCCGTCGCATAACCTCCGTCGGATCGACGTTCAGCCGGACGTAAGTTCCATCACCTTGGCGAACTTCCAGGACTTCAGCATGAGACAGGACCCTGATCGCCTCGCGGGTCGTATTGCGGCTGACGCCCAACAGGTCCGCAAGCTCCTGTTCCTTGGGGATGCGCTCGCCCACACGCCAGGCCCCGCTCTCAATCTGGGTGCGGATCTGTTCGATTGCCGAGTCGACAAGCGACCGGCGAGGCGCCTGCGTTAGGGTTGCGTTTCGAGTCATCGACTTCTCCTAGCGGATTTCATCCGGTCATCCCATCAATTTGGCGTTCAATATATGACCGAAATCCGCGCTTTTCCGGGGCCTTGGCGCCCAGCATCGCCGCGGTCGGCGAATGCCATCATCGTTGACCAGCTTACCACAGCTTGAAACTTTGGAAAGAGAAAGGTAGGATGATTGGATGTTAAAGGGTGAGCAGGCTTGGAGTCTCCGGCCCTGACACCCGCTAACCCAGGACAATCCTGCCCATGTCAGTCACAATCAAAATGGATGTGCGCGAAGCCACCGCCTGCGCTTTGGGCGTCAGGGGATGAGGCTGCAGACGATTGAAAGTCGGCTCGGCGGCAGGACCGCGAACGCCCTTGGCCTCGCAACCCGGCAGCTGAAAGTCTTTGACCTGCTCACGCCGCGCTGGGCCTATGTCTTTCGCTCGGTAACCGCCGCCGCGCTCGCCTATTGGGTCGCCTATACCCTTCAGATGGACAAGCCTTATTCGGCCGCTTCGACCGTGATGCTTGTCGCGAACATGAATCAGGGCGCCGTGCTGGCGAAGGGAAGCTGGCGACTGGCAGGTACGGTGGTTGGCGGCATTGCCGCTATCATCGTCATGGGCCTCTTCATTCAGGCCCCTGCGTTGTTCCTCATTTTCTTCGGGCTTTGGCTAGGCATATGTAGCGGCGCCGCGACGCTCATTCGCGGGTTCCGATCAACCGGACCTGCGGTTGCGGGCTATACACTGGGCTTTGCAACCTATGGTGCGCTCGAAGTTCCCGAAAACGCACTGAGCATCGTGCTGGGACGGGTGGCAAGCGTGGCGGTCGGTGTCGTCTGCCTTGGGCTTGTGACGGCGATTTTCTCCAGGCGCGCCGCTCGCGGCAAACTTGAAGGTGCGATCACAAGGCAATTGACCATGATTGGGCGCCTCGTGCTTGATCGTGTGGAAAACAATCCGGAGCGAGTCCAGGATGTGGGCGCCACCCACATAGCCGACATGTTCGCAATCGAAGACCTGCTCGAACTGAGCAGGGCTGAATCAACGGATGTCGCGGTGCGCGTCGGAGCGGTCCGCGAGGGGCTGGCGGGGATGTTCGCCGCCTTGCTTGGTGCGCGCGAACTCGCCTTTGCCTCCGTCGCCCGGGACCCGTCGTTTCTCAAGGCTCGCGAACTAGTAGGCGCTCATCTGCCGGCGGCTATCGGTCGCATCGAGACCGGCGACCGGGCCGGTCTCCAAGCCGCACTTGCAGAAATTCGGGGGCTTCACCTCAGCCTCCATCAGATCATCGCCGAGCTTGAGGTCGCCCATGACCGCGCCGACGTGATCATCGCGCTCGATCAGCTGCTCGAGGTCATCGAGGACTGGGAAAGTGGCATCGCTGGCTTACTGGGGCTTAACGGCGTGCATGCGCACCCCACACGCGGCTTCCATTTCCATCGCGACTGGACTGCGGCCGTGGAGAACGGCGTGCGCGCCCTTTTGTCGATCGTCATCGCTGGCGGTATCGGTATCGGTGTGGGTCTGCAGCAATGGCCACTCATGCTGCTTCTGCTGGCGCCCTACAGCATCCTCATGGCAATGACCGGCGATCCGGTGGGAGGCGCGTGGTCTTTTGTGAGGGGGACGCTGGTTGCCCTGCCAGCCGCGTTCATATGCGTTTTTCTCCTGCTTCCGTCGGTCAATGGCTTTCCGCTGTTGATCGCATCGATGCTGCCTTTCTGGCTTGCCGGGTTCTACGCAACGACGGTGCCACGCTACGTGTTCGATGGCATGGGTTTCCTCGTGGCTTTCAACACGCTGGTCTATGCGCAGAACCAGATGCTGTTCGACGGCGCCTTCTTCCTGAACGAGGCGCTGGGTTGGATGGTCGCCGTGATCGCCACTCTGTTGGTCCTCAAGCTTATCCTCCCCTTCAACCCTGTCGCGAGGGCCCATCGCTACGAGACAGCATTCCGGAGAGCTGTCACGATGGCGATCCGCAAAGGATGGACCGGGCGTCGGCACGCTTGGGAGCATCTTCAGCACCACCGCCTCGTAAACATCGCCGTCAGTCTGAAGGCGAGGCCATCAGTGGCCGCTGCGGTTCTGACCGAAGCGCTCGGGGCACTGCACTATGGGCGGACCGCGCTCCGGCTCAGGGCCGCGTTACAGGATGACAGGATTTCCGAGCGCGCGCTCCACTTCGGGAACGCTGCCCTAGACGCGGCGGCGCTCGATGATCCGGCGACAAGCCTGACGCTTGATTCCTTGTTCGAGGCAACACAACAATCGGATCACCAAGGCGGCGAGGATCAGGCGATCACGCACAGGGTCGCTGCATGCATCCGTAATCTCAGCATCCTCAAGCAAGCGCACGGCGCGTGGATCGCCGGGACGAGGAAAATCGCATGACCGAAGTCAATTTCGCCGGCGTCTACCTGCCGCCGCTGCTTCTCTACCTCATCGCGGCGCTGCCTGTCTTCGTTGGGACACGGGCGCTGCTGACACGAACAGGCGTGCTGCGGTTCGTCTGGCACCCGGGCCTGATGGAATGCGCGGTCTATCTCGCGATCCTCGCTGCTCTGTTTTTCCTTTTGTGAGATTTGCCGATGCCAACCTTTATCAAGCCCATCCTGCGCGTCGGGATCACCCTGCTGATCGTCCTGGCTGCCGGCATTTTGATCTCCACACTCTGGCAGACCTATGTGCGCTCGCCCTGGACCCGGGATGGCCGGGTCAGCGCGGACGTCGTTCAGATCGCGCCGGAGGTGTCAGGGACGATCGCCGAGGTCGCCGTGAAGGACAATCAATTCGTCCGGCGCGGTGATGTTCTATATCGCCTCGATCCCAAGCGCTTCGCGCTCGCGGTGCAAAGCGCGAACGCCGACCTGGAGGGGCGCCGCGCCGAGGCTTCGGTGAAATCAGCGATCGCTCGTCGTCGTACGGCTCTGGGCGGCGATATTATCGCGACCGAGACCATCGACCAGGCAAATGGCGAGGCTCGCATCGCCCATGCCGCCTACTCCGGATCGGTAGCGGCGCTTGATGTCGCGCGCCTCAATCTCGAGCGCTCCGTCGTTCGAGCGCCGATCGATGGCTATGTGACGAACCTGCGCCTGCGCCCGGGCGACTATGCCGAGGCTGGCAATACGAAGGTGGCTGTCGTCGATTCCAGCAGTTTCTGGGTCACAGGCTATTTCGAAGAAACGAAGCTAGCTGGCATTGCGCCCGGCATGAAGGCTCGGATCCGGCTGATGGGGTTCGAGCAACCCATAGAAGGCCATGTCGTGAGCATCGGGCGAGGCGTCACCGACACCAACGAAAAGGCTGACCAGCGCGGGCTACCGGCAGTCAACCCGGTCTTCACCTGGATCCGCCTTGCTCAACGTATCCCTGTGCGTGTCCAGATCGACAAGGTTCCCCGTGGAATCAGCCTATCGGCCGGCATGAGCTGCAGCATCGCAATCGGCAAAGCCAATAACGATGGCCGTCTCCTCGCCTGGACCCGTCAATTCCTGTGAGGCAGACCATGCGTCCCCAATTCGCGCTGATACCCGTGCTGCTGCTTTCAGCTTGCGCCACCCCAAGGATGGTACGGTATGACGAGCCAGTGCCAACGCTTCCATCTAACTGGAGCGAGCCCTTGCCCGCTGCGGCGGGCGTGGCAGACGTTACCGACCTCAAGACCTGGTGGCGAGGGTTCAAAGACCCGCTTCTTGACCGGCTTGTTGATCAGGCCTTGGTAAACAACCTCGATCTAAAGGTGGCGGCTCAACGGCTCATCGTCGCGCGCGCGGAACGCGATGCGCTCTCGGGCACGCTGAAGCCCAGGATCGGCATTAGCGCCAACAGCCTGCAGCAGCAGACGAGCCGAAGGGTCGAATGGCCGCGCGGCATCGGATTTACCGACACGCAATCTGTGCAACTTGAGGCGAGCTGGGAGATCGACCTGTTCGGCAGACTTCGGCAAAGCGTCGAGGCCGCCGATGCAGAACTTGGTGTAGCCGAGGAAGACCGGCGGTCAGTCCTGCTCAGCCTGCTTGCAGAAATCGCGACAAATTATGTGGAACTGCGCTCTGCCCAGGAGCGCCTCGACATCGCAGAAAGGAATGTCGACCGTCTTAAGGCTACGTTCGATACCCTGACTCGCCTTCAGAGGGCCGGGCTCGCGAGCGGTTCGAGCGTTGCGCAGGCGAGGGCCGAATGGCAGTCGGCTCTCGCTCAACTGCCCTTGTGGCGCGGCCGCATCGCCCGGCATTCGCATGCCATCGGTGTTCTGACAGGAGGGTTTCCTGGCGATCTGGGCCAGGAATTTGAACGCACGCCGCATATCCTGCCATCTGCGCCAGCGCTTCCCGTGTCCGTGCCATCGCAGGTGTTGCGGGACCGGCCCGATGTGCGCGGGGCTGAGCGACGAATAGCTGCGGCTACCGCGCGACAAAACGTCGCTGTGGCGGATCTTTTTCCGCGCTTTCGTATCCCGCTCACCTTGGGTACCGCAGCAAGCGGCTTCGGCTCGCTCTTCTCCGCAGCCAGCACCATCTGGAGTGTTGCGGCAACCGGTAGCCAGACGTTGTTCGACGATGGTCAGCGCAAGGCTCGTATCCGCGCTGCCGAGGCAATCACGGCGACCCAGCGGCTGCAATATGAACAGACCGTCCGCGTCGCCTTCAGGGATGTTGAGGATGCGCTGACCGGGATTGAGACAGAGGCGACGCGCCGCGAAGCTCTCGGCGCCGCGACGGCCGATAGCCAGACAGCCCTTGATCGGGCATTGCGCGAGCGCCGCGCCGGCACGCTGGATTATCTCGATCTGCTGATAGCCCAGCGCGCACTCTTTGCCGCACAAGATTCCCTTGCACAAAGCAAGGCGGCTCAGGCCGTCAACCTTATCGCTCTCGCAAAGGCCCTGGGCGGAGGGTGGCAGACTGTCTTCGAGCAAGAGCGATCAGATACGGTGCCCGAAGCGCAGCTTCCTATAGCTTCGCCTTCGCAAAGATCTCCACCAGTTCGTTGAACTTGGCACGCTGCTGTTCGGCGTCACCCGAGGCGATCGCCTGTTCGACGCAGCAGGCCGCATGGGACTTCAGGATTTGCGTCTCGACCTTGGATAGCGCGGCTTTGACGGCATGCACCTGATGGAGAATGTCGATGCAGTACCTTTGATCTTCGACCATCTGGCCGACACCTTTGACCTGGCCGGCGATCCGGTTGAGGGCCGCGCTTATGTCATTGATGTCGCCTGGATCCACTGCAATACCCCTACCCTGGACGGGTATATAACGCGTCGGCAGGCACTGAGCATGTGGAGCGGCCGCCGACCAACCGATTTCCGCCCGATGAGAGGTTCCCATGAATAGCAAGCAGACGGCTGGGCGCAACATCGCTGTTCTGGCAGCGGCGCAAGCCCTTGGCGGCGCCAGTCCGCCGATTGTGATGTCACTTGGCGGACTGGTGGGGCTGCAGCTTGCCTCCAATCCGGCCTGGGCGACGTTTCCAGTCAGCCTTTTCGGCCTCGGTCTTGCATTTGGCACGCTGCCGGCGGCAGCCATGATGCGACGGTGGGGCAGACGAGCGGGCTATGTCCTGGGAGCCCTGAAGGGAATTCTTGGTGGCGCCGTGGCAGCCCTTGGCATTTTCTCCGGCTCCTTCAAAGTCTTCTGCCTGGGAACCTTCATCGCGGGGCTCTACAGCTCTTACGTACAGAGCTATCGGTTCGCGGCGGCCGATGCAGCGGAGGGCGAAATGAAGACCCGCGCGATCTCGCGGGTGATGGTCGGCGGTCTCATCGGTGCGATCGTGGGCCCGCAGCTTGTGATCTGGACGCGTGACGCCCTGCCACCTCCCTTTGTGGGCAGCTTTCTCAGCCAGGCGATCTTGCCGATGATCGCTATCCCCGTCCTGCTCATGCTTCGAACACCGCGGGCCGAGCAGGCCGCGCAAGGGATCGATACCGGGCGACCCTTGCTCGAGATACTGAGAATGCCACGCTACATTCTTGCGGTCGCGACCGGCGTTGTATCCTATGGCGTTATGGCGTTTGTGATGACGGCCGCGCCCGTCGCGATGGTCAAGCAAGGCTACGGGGTCGATAACGCGGCGCTGGGAATCCAGTGGCATCTTCTTGCCATGTTCGGCCCGAGCTTCTTCACCGGTCGCCTGATGGCCAGGTTCGGGAAGGAGCGGGTGACCGCGTTCGGCCTTGTGCTGCTCGCGGGTTCGGGTGCCGTTGCCTTGAGCGGCGCCGCATTGTCGAACTTTTGGGGATCGCTTGCGCTCCTTGGTGTCGGCTGGAACTTCAGCTTCATTGGAGCGACCGCGATGGTCACCGACTGTCACACCCCTGCAGAACGAGGCAAGGCCCAGGGTGCGAATGACTTTCTCGTCTTCGGGGTGACAGCCATTGTGTCCTTCCTTGCAGGATCGGTGATGCACAGCGCAGGCTGGGTCGTGATCAATTGGGCCATCCTGCCCGCGCTGGCGCTCATGCTGGTGCCATTGGTCTGGCAGGCGTCACGAGCGAAAGTCGCCCCCTGACCTTGTCGTCCTTGGAGAGGAGCCTCATCTCGTGCATATGAACATGTCCACATATGTCGAATGCATGCTGCCAAGAGTGAGATCGAAATGTCTGACGTCCATGAACATACAGGCCCGGACGTGGGGGATGCGCATCTCCGCCTATCGAGCCATGAGATGACTATTCTGGCCGAGACCTTTCGTTTGCTCGGCGATCCGACCCGTCTGCGGATATTGCTGTTTTGCCTGAATGTGCCCAAGGCGGTTGGCGACATTGCAGAAAGCCTCGGTCTTTCCCAGACGCTCGTAAGCCACCATCTGCGGCTACTGCGTGGTGCCCGACTGGTGCGGGGCGAGCGACAGTCTCGCCAGGTTTTCTATCAGGTAGCCGATGCGCATGTCAGTGACATGCTGATCGATATGGCATCCCATATCGGTGAGGATCACAGCGAGGACTGAATCGGCCGTTTGGATGGCCCAGACGCGCGTCAACTCGAGCTTTCTAGCTGGCGCGCGTCTGGGCCGCACTTGAAGCCTTCCCGAACACAGTCCTGAAAGTCCGGGGCAGCCTCAAGAGCATCGCGGCGAGGATCGTTGAAAATCCGCGCGTGCGATCTCTGTCAGAACCAGACCCGAACACCGGCGACGAGATTGAAACCTCCGGTGTCCTCGCCGGCAGCGCGAGCAATTCTGGCCGTCTCGCCGAATTTTCGTTCCCACGCCACACCCACATAGGGCGCAAACTCGCGGACAATCTCGTATCGAACCCGCAGCCCGAGCTCGGCATTGACCAGACCCGACCCGATCCCTTCCGCGCGCATATCCTGCGCGGAAAGGTTCACCTCGGCGCGTGGCTGCGCGACCAGGCGCTGCGTGATACGCTGATCATAATAGCCCTCGATCCTGCCCAGGAGATCGCCTTTGTCCGAGACGAAGGCCGCGCCCTCGATCTCAAACCAGTAGGGGGCCAAGCCTTCAAAGCCGATGACGGCGTATGTGCGCGAAGGCTCTGGTCGGATGTCCTGCCGTACGCCTGCTTGCAGATTGAAGTAGGGGCCAATCGCGCGGCTGTAGAGAGCCTGGACCTCGGCGCCCTCCAGACCGCCACCGAAATCACCTTCGCCTTCAGATTTGACCGTCAGCCGGTTGATGTCCCCGCCGAACCAGGCCTCTCCATCCCAATGATAGCCTTCCTTGCCATCGCGGATCTGGATCTCGGCGAGATTGAGCATGACCTGTGAATAGGACATCCCGCCATGCTCTTTCATCATGGCGTTCCGAACAGGCTTCATCGCATCGCGACCCCAGACCCGATCTGCATAATCTGCGTCGGGCGCTGCTGGCGCCGGTGCATTGCCGGCTGGAAGCGCAGTCCCCGACTGCTCCACCGATGGCATAACGGGAGCGGCCGCCTTCGGGGTGCAATGACCCATTGCCGCATGTTCGGGCGGGCAGGAGGGGTCTGAAGATGTCGCTGACGGGGGTGGTCCAGCTGACGAATCTTCGTCACCTTCCTGCGTGTCGGGCGCCGGTGTACAATGGCCCATCGCCGCATGCTCCGGGGCGCAGACAGGCTGCTTGCGGACTTTGACCTCGGGCGCCGAAGCAGGGACAAGCGGGTCCTTTTTCGCTTCGGCCGGGGCGGGTTTGCAGTGCCCCATGGCGGCATGTTCCGGAGAACATGCCGTCGCCCCCGTCTTGCTTGTCGCGTCCGGTCTATCTGCGGCCGACGCGGGCGCGCTTTGATGCTGAGAATGATCCATGGACTGAGCGCCCGCCGGGCTGGCGAGCGCCAGGACCGACGCCGCACTCAGGAATGCCAGGGTTTTCATGCTCGCAACTCGTTCATATGGCTGAGCCAGGCACTTGGCTTGCCTTTGGCGGCACCGGCAGGCTTGGGTGTGCAATGACCCATGGCGGCATGCTCGGGCGGGCAGGATGGATCGCTCTTCGCAGGCGCCTGGCGCGAAGGCGCAGGCGCTTTGCGTGGCTTCGCCGTGGGCTTGGCCGAGGGCCGGGACGGCGCTTTCCTGGCATCTGCCCGGGTGTTGCCATGCTGACTGTGGTCCATTGTTTGGGCAGCCAGCGGCGCGCTCAAAGCCAGGATCGAGGTTGCGAACAGAGAGATGAGGATTTTCATGCGGCCGTTCCTTCGCGGGGGCGCACGGAGACGATCTGCATCATCCCTGCGTGCATGTGATAAAGCATGTGGCAATGAAACGCCCAGTCGCCCACGGCGTCAGTCGTCACGTCGAACGTCACGGTGCCGCCGGGTTGCACCTGGACGGTATGTTTGCGCGGGGCGTAGGCGCCGTGGCCGGTGACCAGCTCAAAGAAATGTCCATGCAGATGGATGGGGTGCCCCATCATTGTATCGTTGACCAACGTGATGCGGACCCGCTCGTCCTTGAGAAACGGGATGGGCTTTTTCACTTCGCTCAGTTTGACGCCGTCGAACGCCCACATGTAACGTTCCATATTGCCGGTCAGATGGATCCGCATCGATCGGTCCGGCGCTCTTACGTCGGGGTTGCGCTCGACCGCCATGAGATCGCGGTAAACCAGCACCTTGTGGCCGACATCCTTGAGCCCTTGGCCTGGTTCGCCCGTTCGGTCGATCGGCATCGGCGATATCGTCTGAACCGTCGGTGTGTCCTTGACCTCGGGTGCCATCGACATGTCGCGCATCGAATGCTTCATGCCGCCGGTGCCGTGGCTCATCGTCGGTTGGTCCATTGCCGCCGCGTCGCCGGCGGGCTTGCAATGTCCCATCGCCGCATGTTCCGGCGGGCAAGCAGCATCTTTGCCGCTCGAGGGCATGGCCGAATGATCCATGCTGGACATACCCGCCATATCGCCCATCCCCATGTCTTTCATGTCGGCTAAGGGACGCTTGCGCAGCGGCGGAACAATTGCGGCCATGCCCTCGCGCGGAGCAAGGGTGGCGCGCGCCATCCCCGAGCGATCGACACTCTCGCCAACGATCGTATAGGCACGGTCGTCTGCCGGCTCGACGATCACGTCATAGGTCTCGGCAACCGCTACCTGAATTTCGTCGACGCTCACCGGACGAACCGGGAGACCATCTGCCTGCACCACCGTCAGCTTCAAACCGGGAATCCGGAAGTTGAACGTCGTCATCGCCGAGGCGTTGATAATGCGCAGGCGTATGCGCTCGCCCGGATGAAACAGCCCCGTCCAGTTGTCCCGAGGGCCATGGCCGTTCACGAGATAGGTGTAGGTGCTGCCCGTTACGTCTGAAACATCGGTCGGGTCCATGCGCATCGCGCCCCAGGCAAGCCGATCCTTGCCGCTCTGGTCACGGCCAGCGAGCTGGCCAGCCAGCGTCTGCTTCTGGAAATTGAAGTAGCCTCCTTGCTGCTTGAGCTTGCGGAAGATCGTATGCGGGTGAAGCGGGCTGTGGTCGGACAGGACCAGAACATGCTCGCGGTCGGACTTGATCGGGTCCTCGCCGGCGGGGTCGATCACGATCGGGCCATAATGGCCCAGCTGTTCCTGCAGACCCGAATGGCTGTGATACCAATAGGTCCCCGACTGAACGATCGGGAATTCGTAGGTGAAGGTCGACCTGGGCTTGATCCCGGGGAAACTCACGCCTGGAACGCCGTCCATCTGGAAGGGGAGGATCAGCCCGTGCCAGTGGATCGAGCTGTCCTCGTCCAGTGCATTTTCAACATGGAGGCGGACCTTCTGTCCTTCCCGCAGCCGAACAAGCGGCGCGGGCACTGTGCCGTTGATGCCGATCGCATGGCTCATCCGGCCATCGATCGTCATCATCTGCGCAGCGATCTTCAGATGGATTTCATCGCCGGACACTGTCGGGAGTGGCCGCACGATACCGGCGGACACGGGTTGGGCCCAGGCAGGAAACCAGCTGGCGAGCGCAGCCGTTCCTCCCAAAGCCGCGCTTCCCCGAAGGAGGGCACGGCGGTCGATCAAATCAGTCATGTCGCCTCTCAAGTCCCTCAGAGGGGATAAAACGACATACCTTGTCCACCTTCCCATCATGGTAAGGTCAAGCTCTTTCTCGCGAACGCAATCTGGCAATGTGTTCGATCGCCATGAAGCAGCGAACCCGTTCTGATCACGCCGCTTCCGAGACACCAAAAAGGTGCGCTTGCGTCGCGAGCGATTTATTACGATAAGTAAGTTACGAATCGTAATATGAGTTTGTTCCGGTGGTGAAGTTGTCCGCGGCGGATCGCCGCAATGCCCTACTCGACGCTGCATGGTCGTATGTTGCCGAGCACGGCGTGCATGCTCTGACGCTGGCCGAGGCGGCCGAGCGGGGAGGGGTCTCCAAGCCGATTGCCTATAACCATTTCCAGAGCCGGGCAGGGCTGCTCTGCGCGCTCTATGATCGCTACTATACCGGCCATATCGAGGAGCTGACCAAGGCCCTCGAGCGCGCAGCTACGGTCGAGGAGGCGGCTAAAGTCATCGCCCAGGCCTATGTCGATTGCGTCGAGCAGTCAGGGCCTGTGGCAGCGGCGCTGGCTGGCGCTCTGAGTGGCGGCGCCGAAATGGAAACCATGCGCCGGGACTGCGATGATCGCTATGTCGGCCTTTGCGTTGCGACGCTCGAGTCTCGCGCTGCACGTCCCATCCATTTTGCCTCGGTCGTAGCCTTTGTCGGCGCCGCCGCATCGCTCTCGAACGAGGTGCAGCGCGGCCGCATTTCGAAGAAGGAAGCGGTCGATCATCTTGCCGGTCTACTCGCCTCGGCGGTGACCTGACGACGTTCAAGACAGAAAAGAGGATCTGACGATGAAAGTGCAACTCCCTTTGATGGTGATCGCAATGGGTCTGGCGCTGCCGGCGAATGCTCAGCAAATGGGCGATGAAAAAGTGAACCTGGCCCTGCCGGGAATCAGCTTCACCCGATCGCTTAATCAGGCGGCAAGATCCGCGAAGGTTGAAGGAGGAATGATCTCGCTGGCGAGCGAGGGCGGGCGTGACAATTTCCGCGATCCCGACGGCAAGCTGTCGAACAACACTGCGCCGGTTCTCCTGGCAGAAGTCGATAATGCCAAGTCCTGGACGTTGTCAGGTTTGGTGACCCCGTCGTTCAACGCTACCTACGACGCCGGCACCTTCTACATATGGGTCGATGATGCCCACTGGCTCAAAATGGCGATGGAGCGTGATGAGCGGGGACGGGTTCGCATCGTCAGCGTCCGCACGAACGACACCTCCGATGACAACAATCATGATGTTGTGACAGCGCCGAATGTCTGGATGAAAATCTCTTCGGATACGAAAACGGTCGGGTTCTACTATTCGACGGACCAGAAGAGCTGGCAGCTGATCCGCTTGTTCAAAAATGACTATCCTCAGAAGCTGTGGGTGGGCGTGAGCGCGCAATCGCCGCAGGGCAAGGGATCTGTGACCCAGTTCCGGGACCTGACCCTGACCAAGACCAGCATTTCGGATTTTCGCCTCGGCCTCTGACGGCGCAAAATCGACCCGGGAAAGACAACGACAATGAAGATTCTCATCGTTGGGGCTAACGGCCTCATGGGACAGGCTGCGCTCAAAGGCCTCGCCCACCACGACGTCGTGACCGCCAGCCGCTCTGGCTCGACATGCGATCACCAAGTGGACATTACCAACACGGCATCTATCCGAGCGCTGTTTGAAAAGGTCGGACAAGTCGATGCCGTGATCTGCGCCGTTGGCCACTGCGAGTACGCGCCCTTCGTGACCATGACCGATGATCAATGGCGCGTAACCATCGAAAGCAAGCTGCTCGGGCAGATCAACCTGGTGCGTGTAGGCTGTGACTATGTCGCTGACTGCGGCTCGTTTACCCTCATTTCCGGGATCTTGAATATCAAGCCCGTTCCCGAGGCGATCGCGGATGCGACGACCAGCGGCGCGATCGACACATTCGTGCGCTGCGTCGCGCACGAAATGCCGCGCGGCATACGGATCAACGTGGTCAATCCGACCGTCCTCGAGGAGGCGTGGGACGTCTATGGTGCCATGATGCCGGGCTTCGAGCCGGTTCCGGGCGCGCTCGTGGGGAAGGCATTTCAACGGTCGGTCGAAGGGTTCATATCCGGTGAGGTTCTGATCGTGGACGCCTGATGTCGCTGGCAGCTCCCGCGTTCGCGGGGCTTTCGAATACCCAGCTATGATCGCAGCCCAGTGGCCTTCGACAAGGCAGGCCTTGGCCCCCGACCGGGCATCAACCGCGACCGGTCATAAAGTAAACAAACAGCGATCCGGCGCCGACGAGCATCAAGAGCCATGCCACAAGCCTGCCGATCCGTTCGAGCGTCCGGATCAGGAGGGCATGGCCGTAGGAGTTGAATTCCTGCACGCCTGCGACATTGCGCCGATTGAACGCTCGTTGATTGGTCCAAAGGATGATGCCGACGCCCAAGGCCAGCATGATGGCTCCTACGGTCACATTCATCAGACGTCCTTTCAGCAGTGTGTTCGTTGCAACTCATCAACTGTGGCGGATGCAAATGCGCCTCGGCTCCATTGTTGGATACCGAGGCGCACCCATGGCTGGGTGTTGCGTTGATCAACACCCAGCCACCTGGCCGACCCAAGGGCTCAGGGGGACTGGGGGGCAGCCCAGAGGAGGCCGGCCATAGGGATGCGCGGCTTACTGGCTACGGTCAGCGAGCCACTTCTTCATGAGCGCGATTTCTTTCTCCTGCGCATCGATGATGGCCTGCGCCAATTTGCTCACTTCGGGATCGGAGCCGTGATCGAGAACGACGCGGGCCATGTCGATCGCGCCTTGATGGTGCGGGATCATGCCGCGCAGGAAATCGAGGTCAGCGTCCCCGCTGAACTCAATCGCCATGTCCGCATGCATGCGGTTATTTGCGACCTGATAATCGCGAATGACAGGGTTATCCGACAGGCCTTCGGCCTGATGCTCGCTATGTCCTTCGTGCTTCACGACTGCACCTCCTCGGCGCTTTCGACCAAAGTGGTCGGATAGCCATCGTCCGCCAGCGCCTTCTGGATATCTTCCTGGCTTGCGGTGGTGGTCACGGAAATGGTGCGCGACACGGTATCGGCCTCGACAGTGGCCGCAGGATCGACCTTGCCGATCGCCTCGTTGATGTGCCGGACGCACGATCCGCAGGTCATGTCCTGGACGTGGAACTGCATCGGGATTCTCCTCAAAATTCGAGTTCGTCCCGTAAGAAATGGGGCTTGCCATCGTTGGAAGGTCAACCCGCCCGGCCAAAAAAACTTGAACCTTGACCTTCCAATGATGGGAAGCCTCACATGGGGTTGGTCAAGTTCGCGAGAATCGAGGAAGCGGAACATGCTGGCCGAAAAATCCCCCATCGAAACAGATGTTTCGACAATCACCCTGCCCATCGAGGGTATGACCTGCGCGTCGTGCGTGGGCCGCGTCGAACGCGCAATCGGCAAGATCGAAGGCGTGAGCGCGGTCAACGTCAATCTCGCAACCGAGCGGGCAAGCATCACGACGGGAGGCCCGGTCAATCGGTCCGAGCTGGTAAAAGCGGTCGAGTCGGCGGGCTATACGGTGCCAGCAGAAACCACAGAACTTACCGTGCTCGGCATGACCTGTGCGTCATGCGTCGGGCGCGTCGAGCGTGCGCTCAAGGCCGTGCCGGGTGTGGTGGAAGCGAGCGTCAATCTGGCGACCGAGCGCGCCACGATCCGCGGCGCGGCTGACGCAAAGTCGCTGATCGCTGCCATCGCTGGCGCGGGGTATGAAGCAAAACCTCTGGCCGCGAAGGCCGCCGATGCCGATGACGGCGACGATCGAAAGGAAGAGGAGCGCAAGCTGCTCAAGCGCGATCTCACCATCGCGGTGATCCTCGCTCTCCCGGTCTTTCTCATGGAAATGGGGTCTCACCTCATTCCCAGCGTCCATATGTACATTGCGATGTCGATCGGCATGCAGACGAGCTGGTACATTCAGTTCGCGCTGACGACCCTCGTGCTCGCAATTCCAGGCTTTCGTTTCTACCAGAAAGGCCTCCCGGCCCTGATCCGGCTCGCTCCGGACATGAACTCGCTCGTCGCGGTCGGCACGCTGGCGGCATATGGCTATTCGCTTGTTGCCACTTTCGCTCCGACGCTTCTCCCGCCAGGGACAGTGAACGTCTATTATGAGGCGGCAGCGGTCATCATCGCGTTGATCCTGCTCGGCCGCTATCTGGAGGCGAGGGCAAAAGGGCGCACGTCCGAGGCGATCAAGCGTCTCGTTGGCCTCCAGGCCAAAACAGCGCGCGTACGCCGTGCCGACGGTACGGTCGAAGTTGCCGTCGCAGACGTCGTTGCGGGCGACATCATCGAAGTTCGGCCCGGTGAACGGATCCCTGTCGACGGCGAGGTTATCGAGGGCGAAAGCTACGTCGATGAATCCATGATCACCGGTGAGCCAATTCCGGCCAGGAAAGCGGAAGGGGCGAGCCTCGTCGGGGGCACTGTCAACCAGAAGGGGGCTCTGGCATTCCGCGCAACGGCAGTCGGCGATGCCACCATGCTGTCCCAGATCATTCGCATGGTCGAGCAGGCGCAAGGATCGAAGCTGCCGATCCAGGCGCTCGTGGACAAGGTGACGATGTGGTTCGTGCCCGCTGTCATGGCGGTGGCCGCGCTCACGTTCGGCGCCTGGCTGGTATTCGGTCCGTCCCCGGCCTTGACCTTCGCGCTGGTCAATGCGGTCGCGGTCCTCATCATTGCCTGCCCCTGCGCGATGGGTCTGGCGACGCCTACAGCCATCATGGTTGGCACCGGGCGGGGAGCTGAACTGGGCATTCTGTTCCGCAAGGGAGAAGCGCTGCAGCTGCTGCGTGATGCCAAGGTCGTCGCCGTCGACAAGACCGGCACGCTGACCGAAGGCCGACCTGCGCTGACGGACTTGCAGGTCACGCTCGGCTTCGACCGGTCGGCCGTTCTCGCCCGGATTGCGGCAGTAGAGGACAAGTCCGAACATCCGATTGCCCGCGCTATTGTCGACGCCGCTCTTGCCGAGAAGCTTAGTCTCGCTGAGGTGGCCAACTTTGAATCCCTGACCGGGCGCGGTGTTCGCGCCGAGGTGCTTGGCGATCGGGTCGAAATCGGGGCGGATCGCTACATGCGCGAGCTTGGTCTGGACGTCACCGCTTTCGCCAAGACAGCATCACGCCTGGCCGCTGAAGGCAAGTCGCCCCTCTATGCAGCGATCAATGGCAAGCTTGCAGCCGTCATCGCTGTGGCTGATCCCATCAAGGAAACGACCCCTGCGGCCATTGCCGCTCTTCACGGTCTCGGCCTGAAGGTTGCGATGATCACCGGCGACAATCAGCACACCGCCCAGGCGATCGCGCGCCAGTTGGGCATCGACGAGGTTGTCGCTGAAGTCCTGCCTGACGGAAAGGTCGAGGCCGTACGCCGCCTGAAAGCAGAATATGGTCGCCTCGCCTTCATCGGTGACGGCATCAACGATGCACCGGCGCTTGCCGAGGCAGACGTCGGGATTGCGGTCGGCACGGGCACGGACATCGCCATCGAGGCTGCCGACGTCGTGCTGATGTCGGGCCACCTCAACGGCGTGGCGTCGGCGATCGCGCTCTCTCGTGCCACGATCGGGAACATCCGCCAGAACCTCTTCTGGGCCTTCGCCTATAATACGGCGCTCATCCCGGTCGCTGCCGGTGCTTTATGGCCGATCTGGGGCATCCTGCTGTCACCGGTGTTTGCTGCCGGCGCGATGGCAATGTCGAGCGTGTTCGTCCTCGGTAATTCGCTGCGGCTTCGGGGATTCCAACCCCCGGAGGGATCGACTGGCACGCTTGAAAAGGGAGCGGGGCGATGAACATCGGCCAAGCAGCCAAGGCGTCCGGCGTCTCCGCTAAGATGATCCGCTACTATGAGCAGACTGGCCTCATTCCAAAGGCGGATCGCCGGGATTCAGGTTATCGGGACTATTCACCGGGCGACGTCAACATGCTCCGTTTCATCCGACGCGCGCGGGACCTTGGGTTCGCGGTGACGGAGATCAACGAGCTCCTCAACCTGTGGCGCGACCGGTCGCGCCACAGCGCCGACGTCAAGCGGATTGCGCAGTCGCATATTTTCGAGCTGCAGGACCGCATCAAGGGGCTCAACCAGATGGTCGATACGTTGCAGGGGCTGGTGAGTTGCTGCGCCGGCGATGACCGTCCAGACTGCCCGATTATCGCGGATCTTGAAGAGCCTTCATCGGGAAGTGCGTTACCGGCCCCGGCCTCTGTCGGAATTGGCCGCCTGCGTCATCGACCCTGAAGTCCTCTGTGCTCTCCGGTAATTCACTGAACATCGTCGCGGATTGGGGGACGCCGATGGTAGAGAGCTTATCAGGGAAGGCCAAGACGGACGGAACGGTAGAGGGGGAGTGCATCAATGGCCTTGGAGTTCCGGCAGGGGTGGGGATGGCTGGTACTCGCTGCGCTCACGGTTTCCACCATCGGCGATGAAATTACGCTTCTCACGCTTATGTTTCGGACCGCCGAAGGTTCATCGGCATATGGCGTCCCAACCCTGCTCATCGCGGAGCTGCTTCCCGGCCTGATCGCCGCCCCTTGGGCGGGGCGGCTGATAGATCGCAGGGACGCAGCTCTGGTGCTGATCGTCGTCTCGGCACTGCAGGCAGTCGTGATCGCGATCGTCGCAGCTATCCCGCCGATGACCCTCGTCGGTGCGGCGGTTCTGAGCCTGCTGTTCACAATCAGCAGTGCCGCCACCTTTGCGCTCATTCCGGTCCTTTCCGGCGCGCTCGGCATGACGCTGGCGCGCGCGAACAGCTATCTCGAAATCGTCCGTAGTTTGGGCATGCTGGCAGGTCCGGTCGCAGGTGGAATCCTAATCGGTTGGATCGGGGCCAGCAACGCACTTATGGTCGATGCCACCAGCTTTGCCGTTTTGTGCTGCATCGTAGCTATGAGTGGCCTGCGCCGCAGACCCCAGAAGGAAGAAGCGGCAGAGCCTGATCTGTTCGCCGACTACCGCCCATTACTCGGTAATCGAAGAATTATGGTGGTCACGGGCGCGCTGAGCCTGGAGGTTTTTGCCACGGCAATTGCTGACGTCGCTTTCGTTTTCCTGGTGATGATGACGCTGAAGAGCGGGCCTGTTGCATTTGGCGTGCTTACCGCCCTCTGGGCCGCCGGGATGCTCCTTGGCGCGACGATGGCCGAAACCGTCATCGGCAACAGATTGGGAGCGACAGCGTTCGGGACGGCTGGGGTCATGGGGGCGACCATGCTGCTGATCGGCCTAGCGCCAAGCACACTGGCGATCGTCGCCATCGCGTTCGTCGCCGGCGGCGGGGCTAACAGCATCCACAACGTTGCCGTGCGAACGTTGCTCCAATCCGAGTGTCCGCCGGCCCAACATGGCAAGGTTGCTGCAATCTACGGCGCAGTCACTCGGACCGCCACTATTGGTGGATACGTCGCCGGCGGGCTGTTTGTCCCGGATGATGCGCCGAGCGCTTACCTCGTCGGTGGAATGCTGGGCGTTGCAGCGGGCATGGTCGGGTGGCGAGTTTTTAATGGCAAGTGGAAGACGGCTTAAGCCTCAGCCGACCTCTGGAGGTCGCATATACTCCCGGAAATCCTTCATTTCTTCCGCGGTCGGCACCGGCGTGGTAGGCATGAAGCGGATCGTTTCGGCGAGGTCGCGGCGAGTATGGTAGCCTATGATTGAGCCGCCGACGCTCAGTTCATATTCCATGCTGCCTGTGTAGCGATTGGGCATCGCGAGCCCAGGCGCAAAGGCAATCGGTTTGTTCTTGGATTTGCTGCCGCTGACCTCATGCTTGGCAAGGGCAATGCGGATAAACTCGATCGTCGTGAACCCCATCTCGGTCCGCGCCAGATCATCGCGCATCCGTTGTACAAGCTCGGGATTGTCGCGGGCGATTCTGAGCTGCTGCGCGCGAAGCTCCCGATCGTAGTGCTGGTAATTGACCTCGCGTTCCAGATGGGCTGCTTTCAGATCGAAGCCGCCGCTGGACGCAAGTCGGACCACTTCGTCGCACCGCTGGCGCCACGTCCGCAGCAACTCGTAAGCTGCGTAGATCCACATGGGCGAGAGAGCCGTCAAAAGCGCCATCGTCTCAAGCGGTCGATCGTCATCGTGCATGTGCCGCAGAACTTCGCGCTCCATGCCGTTGAGGACATTGTCGATCAGCTCCAGTTGCTGACCCTGCATGACCAGCCAGGGATTGTCGCTGAAACCAGCGAGCGCGTTAAGGGCTGCCGTGAGCTCGGTGGGACCGATATCCTCGGCTCGCCTTGGTCCCGCCTGATCGTCGACTCGAGGCCAGTCATCCTCGCTCATACCGGCGCCTCGCAAGGCTCCAGGATAAGCTGGAGAAGGTCCCCCGGTAGCATTTGTGCGTCGGTGATCGAGAACAGGGTGTCACGCGGGAGTAGGATCTCAAATTCCCCCTGAGCGGCGCCGTCGTGCATGTCGATCGCAGGCGAGCCGGCCGGCAGCCGAAATTCCAGCATGGTGGGGCGGCTCTGGTTGCGGCTGCGCTTGTCGAGGAATGCGTCGCACCAGCTTCGCTCCGTCGATGTCGAGATGTATCCGGGATAACGATAATGCAGGCCCACAAAGCTGGCCGGTGCCCCCTCCAGGGCGCCGCGAACACCCCAGCCATGGCCATGGCCCGACCAGAGCGTCTGCGCACTCAACAGGCGCGACATTGAGAAAACGGCGTCGATGGCGTCGCGTTTTGCACGCGCGCCGGATGAAAACGTGCCGAAGTTCGGATTGTGCGACAGTGCCTCGGTGCGCCCCTGCGCGATCGCATGAAAAAAGGTCGAATCCGCCCCATAGCTTCGCAAGGCCAAGTGCTCTGCCTCGGTTAACTCTCGCTCACGGCCGATCAGGCCGTTTGCAGTTACGATGAGTGCTGTCACAGAAAACCTTCCCCCGCGTGCTCGCGGAACCGCTCATGGTCCCGCACATATTCGGCGACCATCTCGAGCGACGAGTGGCGGCTATGCTCTTTCATCTTGAACAGGTTCGCGCTTTGCCGCCCCGCTTCGGTGAGGAAGCCGGCCCTCAGCGAATGGCCAGAGAACAATTCAGGCGGATAGCCGGCCGCTACGGCTGCGGCCTTGACCACAAGGGCCACGCCCTGCGCGCTCATCGACTTTTCAGTGAGACGACCCTGCGGCGTGAGCTTGCGGAACACCGGACCGCTGCAAATCCCCGCCTTTTCAATCCATGCATTATAATGGTGGACAGGTTCGAGCCTGCGACCATCCAGAATGGCCACGGTTTGGCCATCGCCCTCCTGATCGGTCTTGGAGGAAGGAATCCGGATCAAAAGGCCGCGCGCATCTTCGGCCACCCGGGCGACTGTTACTTCAACGAGCTCGGAGCGTCGGAAGGCGCCTGCCATCCCGATCGCAAGCAGCGCGCGGTCGCGATAGGCGCGCAGGTCATCCCCGGTGATGCTCCTGAGCATGTCGCGCATCACATCGCCATCGGCTGCGCGCTTCTTGTCCGGGAGGTCGTCACGCTTTTCCCGCCGGATCGCGCGCATCGCCTTTTCGAGCCGGGCGGCGTCCGGCTGGGAGGTCGGGGGTTCCAGGTCGGCTGCGCGATGGGCGAACACGATTGCAGCCAGCCGCCGGCCTATGGTCGCCTTGCCAAGCGGAGATGGCGCTTTGCGCGGAAGAACCTTGCCCGTCTTGGTCCGTCGTGGTTCGAGGGGGACAAATCCGGTCTCGGCGAGCAATGTAAGGAACGCGGCCACAGTTGAAGGTGTGGCAGGCAGCGGCCGGTAACCACTTTCGCGACACCAGGCGCAAAACAGCCGCCAATCCGACTTGTACGCGCGCAGCGTGGCATCGGCCGAGGCACGGCCTACATAGCGATCGACACGCTCGCGGTCGTCGGCGGTCAGATCCGGAAGGTAAGGCTCGAGGCTCTCCACGGTATCGAGAAGGACCATCGCACCGGCGAGGACAGCTTCGAGATCGTCAGCTACTTCTGCCGGAGGCGGAGGAGCGGGGGGGACGTCGCCGTTCATCATGGCAATAGTGTCAACCGCGACGGAAGTGGGACTGCCTGAAGGTCTCGCACCTTCATAGGCAGCGATAGAAGATTCACGGCATCCTCATCCTGATCCGCGAGATCCCACTGAAGGTTGAACCGGCGATAGAAGGCCAGGCGTGGATCGTCGTCTTCAACATCCTGCTTGTATCGCTTGAGCTCGACTGGGCGGATGTCAGCATCAGGATGGTGACGCTTCGCCCAATCGACCATGAGGTTGAGGGCGACAGTACCGATGCCCTGGCGATGCCAGGTTGATGGGTCGACAACGTTGAAGCCGTTTGAGAGCCGGACGCCCTGGTGACGACTGAACGAGGCTCCAGCGCGCATCATTATCTTCGCGCCGTCCAGGTCGCGACCCGGAACGAGCTTCAGGGTTTTCGCGCCCTCGACCGCCAGCAGCAGTTCGAGCTGCTCATTCGTATCCGCAGTCTGATGTATGATCAGCGTCACCGGATCCGTTTCACCCTTCACGGTGGATTGCAGGCTGTACCGAGCGACCATGATTTTCGTCCTTGAGTGATCCTTTCGAAGGTATCCAACCCCCTCCTAAAACGCCAGAATGTTTTTAGCAGGAATCAGTCTTATCGCTAATTACGTGCATGGCATTGGCCGCGTGATCGGTCCAGATTCCGAGGGTGCGCCATGTCTGGATTGATTGGCATCCGGTGCCTTTTGTGGTATCAAAATAATACGATGTCATTCTGTGTTCTGATGGTGCGAATATGGTGCAGGTTAACATAACTCCTAACGGGCGCATGAGTTTGCCCATCGACATTCGCAAGCGGCTTGGCCTGGAGAATGGCGGCTCGGTCATCGTCGAGGAAACAGATACCGGCGTCGTTCTGCGCACAGTTACGCAGGCGGTGGCGCGGGCGCAGGCTATCGCCAAGCGCTACACCGAAGGAAACCCCGACGCGAGAGTCGCGGCGTTCCTCGCCGACCGAAGCGCCGAGAGCGGCGAATGAGCAAGGTCGTTCTCGATGCATCCGCCGTGCTTGCGTTGCTCAAGGGAGAGCGCGGAGGAGCGAAGGTGGCTGGGGTTTTGGCGGACGCGGCAATAGGTTCGTTCAATCTGGCCGAGGTGATCAGCCATTTTGTCCGGTTGGGTGCGCCGATCGAGGAAGTGCGGGAGATGCTTGGGGCCCTGCCGATGCGGGTTGTGGCCGCTGATGAGGCGCTTGCCTGGGAGGCCGGCGCGTTGCGCGCAGTGACGGCGGAAGCGGGCCTTTCGCTGGGCGATCGTTTCTGTCTTGCCCTCGCCAAACGCGAAGGCGTTCCCGCGTATACCGCCGATCAGGCATGGAAGACGGTGGCCGACGCCGCCAAGGTGAAAGTGACGGTCATTCGCTGATATGAGTATGCCTTCCTCGTCGGCCGCCCCCGATCCGAGCGCCTTTGTCGCAGCGATGCTCAAACTACCGGATACCGGAAACAAAGGGTTTGAGGGCTTCGTTCGCGACTGCCTCGAGGAATTGCTGGGCCAGAGCTTCCGCCTCATGAAGTCGGGACACCAGCATGGGATGGATGGTGCGAACGACGCACCCGCCAATGGCCTGGCGATCGGCTTTGAAGGCAAGAAATACGGCTCCAGAAGCGACGTTTCGGTCGCCGAGGTCCAGCGCAAGATTTCAGACGCTGCCGTGAATATCGATGCATTGGACCTCTGGATCCTCGCGACGACGACCCACATCACCCGGACGGACCTCGTCAAGTTTCGCGAAGTCGGCGCCGAGCGCGGCATACAGGTCGAGGTTCTCGACCCGTCGGGTCGCGAGGATCGACCCAGTTCGCTCGCGCTCTTGGCTGCGTCCGCCCCCAAGGCGGTCGAAGCGCATCTCGGCGATGATCCGGCGATCACCGGCTATCTTGCCGCGGTCGCGGGGGACGATGACTTCGCGGCAGACTGCGCCCGCGTCTTCGAGCCGTTCCGGCGGGACGACGTCGGCTATGCGTCGACGAGGATCGCGGGCGCGCGCTGGCTCAAGGATGCTTTCGAGGATGATCGCGTCGCGATCGCGCAGCTTCAATGCTACGGCGGTCTCGATGCACCTGGCACGATCCGCGTCGCGCGCGCAGGTCCCAGTGCCGCATTCGAGCAGTGGTGGGCGATGCGGCCCCCCCTCCCCCTCGCAGTGCTGGGTGCCGAGGGCGTTGGCAAGACCTGGAGTTTCCTCGCCTGGTGGCAGGAGAAAATGGCGGCGTCGCCTGATGCGCTTCCGCTCACGATCGTGGTCCCTGCGCGTGGTCTTGTCGCCCCGCCCCTCATGCCCCCGCACCGGTTCCTCGCCAAACTCATCGCGCAGCGCGTCCCGGGCCATGACGAAGATTTTTGGGAGCGCAGGATACAGCTCTGGACCCGCGCACCGGCTCAGGCGCCGCGCATTCTGCTGGTGATCGATGGCCTCAACCAGGAGGTCAATTTTACCGACTGGCAGAAGGTCATACAGCCGTTGCAGGCGGGTGGCCTTGAGGGCCATGTCGCGATCGCCCTTACCTGTCGGACAGAATATTGGGAGGATGACCTCAAGTCCCTCGCCAACCTACTTCCCCAGGCATGGCCGGTGACGGTCGAGGATTTCACGGAGACCGAACTCGACGAAATGCTGGCGCGCCACCGCGTTCCCCGCTCGGAGCTGAGTGAAGAGCTCCTCAAGCTGATGGCGATTCCACGCTATTGCCAGTTGGCCATCCAGCAGCGCGAACATCTTCAGGCAAGCGGCGATATAACGATCGAGCGCCTGATCTACGAAGACTGGCGACACCGGCTTAACCTCCATGGTTCAAATCTCGCGCCGAGTTCTGACGATTTCCATCAATTCCTTGCTCAGGAAGGTAGCAGGCTCCGCTCGGCTATCGAGGACGGCGCCGATGCCGAACTGCACCTGACCCGCAAGGACATGATCGAGGCGCTTGGGTCGGAAAGTGGAGCCGGCGAGCCCGCCCTCCGAACGGCGCTCAGCGAGATCATTTCAGGCAATTGGGTCGATCGGGTTCCCGGGAGCGCTCATCGCTTTCGCCTCAGGAAGGACCGCGTGCCTTTGGCGCTGGCCCTCGCGCTTATCACCGATCTGGATCAGGCCGGGGCCGGACGCGCAGACCGACTGGCGCAGTTCATGGAGCCGCTGCGCGGCACCGACAGGGGCGTCGATATCCTGCGCTGGGCAGTCACGGCCTCTCTCGTGCGCCAGAGCGCTTCCAGCGACACCTTCATGCTGTTGCTGCGCGACTGGTTCTTCCAGCAGAATTTCGGGCGGCGCGATTTTGCTACACTGGAGCGGTTGATACCAGGAGCGCCTGAGCTGTTTCTGGATTTCGCCGAGCAGATCTGGCTGCGCTACAATGGGTCTCTCCGCGACGAGAACATCTTCATTACTGCGTTCGCGGATGCGGCTAAATATCCGGGTTTCCGCGCCGCACTGGGCGAACGCCTGTCCCGATGGCTCGGCTATTATTGGGTCGATGCCAACCGACTTCGGCTGGCGGAACGGGACGCTACCGTGGAGGACGCGCACGCGGCAACCACTGCGACCCTGGAGGACCGGCATCAACGCTGGACGGCCGTGGAATCTGATCTGGCTCCCGCGATCACGACGACGCTGCAGAAGGTTGAGATGCCTGAGCGAAACGAGCGTGACTATAACGGCTTGAGCGCCAGAGCACTTGGGATTCTCTCCATGTTGCCGCGACAGCCCTTCCTGGCCGCAATTGCGAGCTGGGCGGCCTCGCGCGCCATCAGCGAAGCGTTCGGGCCATTTGATGCAATGGGGTGGGTGCTGCGGATCAATCCGGTCGATGGCGAGGAGACGGCTGCCGCCCTTCTGGGGCTGGCGCGCCAACTTATTGATACCGGCGATGACGTCGGACGCGACGTTGCCCGCCTGCTGCTCGACGGCCTCGCCTCACCGGCGGCAACGACGCTGCGGGCAGAGCTGCCTGCGGTGGAGCGGCGCACCTGGTTTGGTCGTCGCGCTACTGTTGATGAAGCAGGTATGGTCCATTTGCCGGAGGATGCGAACGGAAGGACGGGGGACGAACCTCTCGAGAGGTTCATTGCGCTCAAGGAGCTGGCATTCGATCCGAACGTCACCCTTGGTTCCGAGGATCAGGAACTATTGATCGCCGCAGCTAACGAGACCGATGCGTCTACGCTGTTCGTCAGCGCAATGGGTCAGGACTCAGCCGACTATGCGCTGTTGAACAGCCTTCCGGTGCTGGCGCGTTGGGCGCCCGAAGCGCTCACCGATCTGATCCGGCGGATCTTTGCCAGCGCCGAGACGAGAGGCGCTTCGGATGATGGCGATGCCGAGGACAAGCTCGTCCGGCTGGCCAAGGAGATCGGGCGATACTGGCCGCTCCTCAATGCGGAGACCCACGAGATATTCGCGCGATCCGTCGCCCCGATGTTGGAGCGCTCGCTTCTCGACAGGAAGGACAGCGACTGGCTCCATGCCCAGATATCGCGTCTTGCAGGAAAAACAGCGGCACAGCAGATCGCAATCTTCAAGAGCGACCCTCACGGCCCCTGCTTCTATACCGACGAAGTTGCAGTGTTCGCCGCCCCTATGGAGGCTGATTATGAACCCATCCGGCCTCTGCTGGCCGGTGAGCATCGCCAGCATTGGATCTCCTATCTCGCCAGCGTCGATCTGAGCGAAATGCCTCCCAGCCTCGCGAACGACCTCGTTGCCGGCTTTGCGAACGACAGCGATGTTACCCGGCGGCTGCTCTTCCTGATCGGACGCCGCAGCAACCAGCCCCCTCTCCTGCAGGCCCTGGTCAACACTGGCTGGAGCTGCGCCGCCGAGACCGAAATCAATGAGGCGGCCAATGGCTCGCTCGCGCTGATCGCGGCTGCCAGGCACTTCCCTGTACCTGACCTCGACACGCGCATCGATCCGGTCGCCTGGGGCGCGCGCGTTCAGGATGATCCCGGCGACGAGGACGCGCTCAACCATTTCGAGGCGTTTGTCCTGGACGCGATCGGCAAGCAATCCTTCCCGGACGGCTTTGGCAAGCAGGTGTCGTGGCTGAACGCCAATGAGGCGATGCTCGTCTTGGCAGAACGGCGCGGTCCAGCGCTTGCCGCTGCACTCGATGCCTTGCTGGAGCGCGGCGCGGAACATGCTTTCGCGTTCGACAACTTCCCGGTCATGACTGCGCTGCGCGCTTTGATGATGAAGCAGCCCGAAGATGGCGCGAGGATCTGGTCAACGCTCTACCCGCATTACAAGGAGAGCAGCTGGACCAAGATGGACAGCTTTGAGAGCCTGCCCTTCTACAGCGACCGGCCCGAGATGACCCGTCACTGCGAACAGGTTCTCGAAGATGCGAACACGGATCATGCGCTGGCCTCCGTTGCCCGGTGGGCGACAGAGGGCGGGCGCCTGGGTTGGCTCCTCGATCGAATGTTCGTCTGGTTGGAAAGCCAGCTCGCTGGTGACATCGCTCGAGCCTTCAACCTCGGCCGCTTCCTCGACCCTGGACCGGACGCAGAGAGTTTCTGGCAGCGAGCGAGGGCAATCCAGACGTCAGGCTGGTTGCAGGAGACGCAGGACAAGGCAGAGGAAAGCTTTCGCCGGCGAACCGCCGCTGGTCACTGGCGTGACCGGTTCATGTCGGGCAACGACCCGGACAAGGCCTTTGCCTCCCTCACCCTCTTCCTTGCCTGCGCAGATGATCGGGCGATCACATTGTTCGAGCGCGCGATCGCAGCGCGCGGATTTGATGGTCTGCCATTTGAAGAGATGGCGATCTGGCATGCGGCACGTCGGGATCGGGACCGGGTCGAGAAGGAAGCGACCAAAAATCTGGATAAGCGGCTCTATTTCACCGATATCTGCAAGGAAACCCATGCGCCCTGGCGGGCGAAGGCGCGCTCCCTGCCGGACTGAGTCCGGCCGGCCGCAGTACCGCAAAGGAAAAAATGAGAGCATTTCGACGCCGGTTTAACGAAAAAACGTTGAAACCGTAATGAAACGATTTATTTACGGCTCGTGAGGAGCCATTATGCTGTTCGAACTCGAAATTGAGAACTTCTTCTCGATCCGCGACAAGCAGGTTGTCGATCTGCGTGTGGGGGCAAACGCGCCAGATTTACCCGGTAGGCTGTCCCCGATCTGGCCGGGCGCGTCTGATCGAGCGCCCAAGGTCGTGGCCATTTTCGGTCCGAACGCAGCGGGCAAATCGACTATCTTGCGGGCGCTGTCGTTCATCGCCTGGTTCGCGCGCGAAAGTTTCCAGATCTCGCCGACCGGCCGGCTCCCTTATGAGCGGTTCAACAGCGTTGAAGGACAATCAGCTCCGACCCGTCTGAGTCTGTCCTTTGGCGGTCACAGCGAACCAGAGGACGAGACTTCTCCCGCCTGTCGCTATACCTATTCCCTTGAACTGGGCGGTTCGAACGCGGCCCAGCAGGTGGTATCGGAAGCCCTGCACTATTGGCCCGAGCCCGCACGCCGAAAGGTTCGGCTGTTCGAGCGAAGCGCTGAGGGCAAAGTAGTTGCGGCAGGCGCATTCAAGCTCACCGGGTTCCGGCAAGCGCTGGAAAAAGTGCTGCGCCCCAATGCGAGCGTGATCTCGACGCTTGCCCAGTTGAAGCATCCGATCGCTACCCAGCTTTGGGAGGCGGCGAATACGATCTCGTCGAACATCCTGATCGAACGCTCTGACGGCGTCGAGGAACAGATGGTTCGTCACTATGCCGAGAACCCAGGTTTGGTCGAGGCGCTCAACCGCGAGATTGAACGCATTGATCTGGGCATTCGTACCATGCGGGTGGAAAGCGGGCCGAACGGGCCGGTCGCGCTGTTCACGCATGAGGGCCATGACGGTCCAATGCCGCTCGTCCTCGAAAGTCATGGTACGAGGATGTTCCTGCGCCTCTACCCATTCCTGCTTCGGGCACTGGAAACCGGCGGCATCGCCGTGATGGACGAGCTGGACACGGCAATCCATCCGTTGATCCTGCCCGAAATTCTGCGTTGGTTCTACGACCCAAGCCGGAACCCGCACGACGCGCAGCTATGGATGACCTGTCACAACGCGTCTCTCCTTGAGGAACTCATCAAGGAGGAGGTGCTCTTCTGCACCAAGTCGCCGGAGGGCAGAACGGAGGTCTACGCCTTGCAGGACGTCCAGGCTGTGCGACGCGACGAGAATTACTATCGCAAATATCTTGGCGGCACCTACGGTGCCCTCCCCCAGATCGGATGAGCCGCCAGAAGCGCAAGGTCGTCCCGCAGCGCCGCCGTATCTTCGTCGGCTGCGAGGGCGAAAGCGAACAGGGCTATGTCGCGCTGCTCACCAGGCTTGCCGAAACGCAGCGGCTCGCCGTGCATCTCGATGCCGTGCTGCTGCAGCCGGGCGGTGGAGACCCCTCGTCGCTGGTGGATCTGGCGATAAAGCGTGCCGGTGAACGGGAAAAGCGCCACGGAGCTTTCGAAGGGCGCTTCATACTGCTCGATGACGACAAGCTGGGGATCAGTCCCGACCGAGATGCCCGGATCACGCCTGCGGCCAACAAGGCGGGCCTGGGTCTGATCTGGCAGCACACTTGTCATGAGGCTCTGCTTCTGCGGCACCTCGAGGGGTGCGCGCAGCGGCGACCGGGCAGCACCGCTCTTGCGATGACGGCTCTTTCCCAGGCCTGGCCCGGCTATCGTAAGGGAATGCCGGCAGCCCGGCTTGCAGAGCGGATCGACCATGGGGCGATCGCACGAGCAGCGGCAGTTGAAGCCGCTCTTGCTGGCCTTCTCACCACTATCGGCTTTATTGAGCCAGCATGACTTTTAGCAGAAAGGAATTACGATGAATAACGCTGAACTGGCAGATGCACTCGCAGCAGCCAATGGATTGACGAAGGCCGACGCGCGCAAAGCGGTCGACGCTGTGTTCGCCGCCATTACCGACGCGGCGGCAAAAGGCGAGGAAATCTCGATCAATGGTTTCGGGAAGTTCAAGGTGAAGGATACGCCGGAGCGCGAGGGTCGCAACCCCTCGACCGGCGCTGCCATCACCATCGCTGCGGCCAAGAAGCTCGGGTTCACGCCGGCCAAGGCCGTCAAGGACCGGTTGAACGGCTAATCAGGCGCGGGGGCAAGCTGCGGTGCTTGCCCCCTTTGGAGAACCGAATGGAAAAGCCACTCAAGAACGTGGTCGTGCACGCGCTAATCACACCCGCGCAGCGCGAGGCGATGGGCGAGATCCTCGACCGGCTGGTGGGCACACCCATCGAGCGGACGGGCGACATCGCGGTCGAGGTTGGCGGTAAGCGATACTTGTTTAGCGACCAGAGCGGCGGGAGCACCGCGGCATCTGTGGAGCGCAATGGCGGCATCGAGGTCGTTCGATCGCAGCCTCCCTACCGCACCGAGCTGGTGACGAAGATCGCCAACGAGGGTTTGGCGGCCGTGGATCGGAAGAAGCATGGCGAGGAGTTCACCCTGAAGTCCATCTCGTCAGGTTGGGACGGTCTCACGGCCACCGAGCAACGTAATGCTGGCAAGCGCTTCCGGGAGCAGATTGAGTCAGACTTTCCCGGACAATTCGACAGCTGGACTACTACCGACAACGAGCGACATTACCGCCGGCGCTGACCAGTGCTTTGCTGTCGGCTCGTACCGCAGTCCGGTGGCACCTTCACACCCAGTTCCGCCGTTGGACAGTAAGCGCCAAAACCTCCCCACATTTTCGTAGCTGCTGATCCGTCTATGTTTTGCCCCTCATCCGAGGGGTATCGTAGTGGCTGATGATGTAAGAACATTCGAAACAGGTTTCGAAAGGCAGGAGGGTCAGCGGCCCTCGCGTATGGATGTCATTCCAGCGGGACCGGCGCGTCGTCGCTGGTCGGCCGAGGCCAAGGCGCGGATCATCGCGTCGAGTTTTGAGCCCGGCGCCAACATCGCAGAAATCGCACGGACGCATGGGTTACTGCCGCAGCAGCTCTATGCGTGGCGGCATGACAGCATTCCGGGCAAGCGCCTGGCCAGCAAGAAGCTGGGTTTCGTTCCGGCGGTGGTAGAAGATGCGGGCGGCTCCGGCCCGGCTGATGGTGGAGGCGATGAGATCGTGATCCGCACGGCAAGGCTGGCGATCCATGTGCCGCCAGGGGCAAGCGAGGATCATATCGCCCGTGTGCTTGCCGCGGTGAGCCGGTCGGGATGATCATCCCGCCAGGGCCGCTCAAGGTGATGGTGGCGACAAAGCCGGTCGACTTCAGGAAAGGTGCCGTCAGCCTGGCGGCGCTGGTCGAGCATGAACTCGGACTCAAGCCCTTCTCGGGGGTGGTATTCATCTTCCGCTCCAGGCGGGCGAACAGGATCAAGCTTCTGGTCTGGGATGGCAGCGGCCTGGTGCTCGTGAGCAAGGTTTTGCAGACTGGGGGCTTCCATTGGCCACGGGCACAGGATGGCGTGATGCGGCTGTCGGCATCGCAGGCGTCGGCCTTGTTCGAAGGGCTGCAGTGGTCGAAAATGCACACACCGCGCGCTCAGGCTCCGGTGACGACGCGATAGGTCGCATGCCTGATTCCCCTGATCGAAACGCCCTTGCGGACCGCCTGGAAACTGCCAGAAATGGGGCATGTCCGCCACGGCAGCCGACCTTCCTGACGATGTCGCCATCCTCAAGGCGATGGTCCTGGCTGGCCTTGAGCGTGAAGCTCGGATGCAGCATATCATTGACCAGATCACCCGGACGACATTCGGAAAACGGTCGGAGAAGCTGAACGAGGATCAGTTGGCGCTGGGCCTCGACGATCTCGATGTCGCCCGCGCTGAACTGGAGGCTTTGGCCGAGCAGGCAGCGGCTGCCGCAGGACAAAAGAAGGAACGGGCGCGAAGGGAGCCCGGGACAGCGCGGGCGTCGCTGCCGGCACATCTGGCCCGTGTCGAGGAAGTGATCCTCCCTGACGAGACGGAATGCCCCTGCTGCGGAGGCGCGCTGCACAGCATTGACAGCGACATATCAAGCCGGCTCGATGTCATCCCTGTCCAGTATCGCGTCATCGTGACGTCCCGTCCGAAAATGGCGTGCCGGGCATGCAGCGATGGCGTGTTCCAGGCGCCTGCGCCCAAGCATGTAGTGCCAGGCGGCCTGCCCACCGAGGCGCTGATCGCCGACGTCCTCGTCAGGAAATATGCCGATCACACTCCCTTCTACCGGCAGGCACAGGCACTGCGGCGCCAGGGTATCGAGATCGACAGGGGAACAATGTGTAACTGGGCAGGCAGAGCCGCCGCCTGGCTCGGCCGCCTGACCAGCCGGATGAAGGCCGACCTCCTGTCGGGCGCGAGGCTCTTCGTTGACGAGACCACGGCCAAGGTCCTGGCTCCCGGCACCGGCAAGGTGAAGACGGGATATCTCTGGGCGATCGCTCGTGATGATGGCGCGCATGGCGGCACCGATCCACCGGCCGTCGCCTACACCTACATGCCAGGTCGCGGGAAAGTCTGGGCGGAAAAGCTGCTCGGGGATTTCACCGGCATCGTCCAGTGCGACGGCTATGGCGCGTACAAGCACATCGAGGCGCCGGACCGAAGGGCCGGTCCCGGAACGCTCGCCTTCTGCTGGGCACATGTCAGGAGGGGCTACTTCGACGATGCCAAGGGCGGCAACGCACCGGTCGCCGATGAGGCGCTGCGGCGGATCGCCGGGCTCTACAAGATCGAGGCTCGTATCCGAGGCTCCAGCCCCGAACACAGACTGGCGGTGCGCCAGGCTGAAGCCGCTCCGATCATCGCGGACATGCTGCCATGGCTCAAGGAAATGCTGCCCAAACTACCCCGCGGCTCCCATACAGCCGAGGCCATCGGTTACACCCTCAACCACTGGAAGGGCCTCGTCCGCTTCCTTGAGGATGGACGGATCGAGCTGGATAACAATACCGTCGAGCGCTCAATCAGGCCAATTACCCTCCAGCGGAAAAATGCCCTGTTCACAGGCCATGACCTCGGGGCTGAAAACTGGGCGACCTTCGCCAGCCTCATCGAAACCTGCAAACTGGGCGGTATCAACCCGCAGGCCTACCTCGCCGATGTCCTCGCACGCATCGTCCTGCGCGGCGACACAGATCCCATCGATGATCTGCTCCCCTACAACTGGGTAGATAGTCGCGCCACCGCCAGCCCCGTCATCGATCAAGCCGCCTAAGCGCTCGCCTGTGGGGGTGTTTTAGCGCTTACGTTGGACAATCGCCTGAATAGAGGAAGGCTTTGGGACATTCCTGCCGTTCGGCACCACGAAAGTAATGTCCGGTTGCGCTGACAGCGGCCAGTCGTAGATCCGCTAAAGCCCTCTCCGGGTCGTGTGATCAAACATAGCTTAGGAACTCCTCATGAGGTCGCCGCGCGACGGTCCATCGGCCCGCGCCCGCAGGTCTGGAGCGCTCCTCGCAGACCGTGAGGAACAGGCGGAGCTTAGCGCGGGATATGCCAACGAAGAACGCCGAACGCTCGTCCGCCTGCTTGCCCCAGAAGGTTTCCTCCTCGACGCCAAGCATGAACACCGTGTCGAATTCGAGTCCCTTGCTCTTGTGGATCGACATGATGCGTACCGCACGATCCCCCGAGAAAGACGAGAGCGCTGTGGCTGGGTCTACCCCGCCGCATAGCAACTCGTGCGCGCGATCCACGGTTTCAACGATGCAGGTCGCCAGCATGTCGCCCTGCGCATATGTCGAGGACATCGCTACGATGGCTTCGCTGCCGACCGCGGCAAGCAGCGTATCCACCAGCTTTTCGAGATCAGGCTTGTGTGACAGATCGATCTTGCCGGTCGCGATCGCCTTGCGCGTCTCGCCGAGCAGCCGGTTCCACTTCGAGCGCAGCTGATACTCGCGTTCCTCGTCGACGCCTTGGTTGAAAACGACGAGATCCAGCAGGCGGCGATGCGCTGCCGGCTGCCGGGGACTGCTTGTGACCAGAAGAAAGTCCACGATAAGGCGCGCCGCGGGCTCCGAAGCCAAATTTTGGGTTGCGTCCTCTTCCCGATAGGCAATGCCGCAGGCGTCGAAGGCCGCAATCAGCTTTTGGCAATATAGTTGCTGCTGTTTGCTGACGAGGATAGCGATTTCCGACAGGGAAACGCCGTCATTATCAGCGAGCTGCTGAACCCGGGCCGCGATGCCTTCGGCCTCTTCTTCGTCGTCCGCGAAATTGAGGATGGCGATCGACCCTTCGTTCCCGACGATGTCGGCATCGTCCAAGGCGGCGAGCGGGTCCATCACCCGCACCATTGCATTCTGCATTCGCCGCAGGGTGGGTGCGGAACGGAAATTCTGGTAGAGATTGAGCGGGTGTGCAGTGAAGTCGTCCGCGAACGTCTGGAAAATGCCTTCGAGCGCGCCAGCCCAGCCCATGATACTCTGCTTGGTATCGCCAACGGCGGTCAGCAGGCATGTGGATCCGCCGAAGCAGGCGGTAATGAGCGCATATTGATCGGCTGTGCAGTCTTGGAACTCGTCCAGAAAGACATGGCTGTAGGTCTGCCGAACGGCGTTGCGGGCGATACGACTATTCTCGATGATCGTCTGGGCGAGCGGCACCATGTCGGCGAAGGTGATCGATGTTCGCTGAACGCGCCGCTGGCCGATCGAATAATCCGGGTCGAGCGCATTCGCGCCCTTTAGCACCGGGCGGAATTGGTCGATCAGACGCTTCGCGAAGGCATGAAACGTATAGCTGTCTAGCCGCGCCCCAAGATCGGCTCCGCAGCGCCGCCGGACTCGTGCTCGCAGATTCTGGGCCGCGTCGATCTTGAAGGAGATGGCGAGGATGCGGCGCGGATAGCGGCAGGTCGCGGTGCGCAGCAGGAAGTCGGCGCGCTGGGCGAGCATCTCGGTCTTGCCGGCGCCGGGACCCGCGGTGAGCGCGAGATTGCGAGCCGTCTCCTTCGCCGCATCGAGCGCATTAGGCTCCAGGACCAGCCCATCGGATGGCGCCCAGCGCGCGATGGGAATCATTCCGGCAATTCCGCGAGCTTCTCCTCGATGCGGTCGAACATTCGGTCGAGAACCTCGGGCATGCTTTCGAGCAGCGCGTCGTCGTCGAGTTTGGCCATCGCCCGGATGTGCCAACTCGGCTTGCTGCCGAGCTTGAAACGTTCCTGATACGCCCCGAACAGTTGCTGCTGGGCATCGTCATATTGACCGCCGAGCGCGTCGTGTGACTTGCCGAGCACGGCGTCGATCGTGCCGTCGTCTGGATCCTCGAGTTCGGCATCGGTCAGGCCATAGGCGTCGGGAAACGCCTCGATCATCATGAAGTCGAGGTCGAGCGGAGAGGAAAAGAACACCGCATTCTTTTCCAGCGTGGCGATCCAGCCATCGTCGTTGAGCATCAGGCCTTGCTTGCTGTCCCACTTGGGAATCGCGTCCGCACCTTCCTCATCGAAATCCACCGGGTCTTCCTGGAATCGCAGCAGCTGCTTCGCCGCGTATTTGATCCGGCCCCAGCCACCCTGGTGGCGCGCGAGGTCGAGATCCAGCAACGTTACGAATGGAATGCCGAGATCGCTCAGCAGGCGCCAGAAATGGTTCACGTGCCGTCCACCCAGCGGAACGACCGAGATCGAGGCATCGTCGGCCAGGATACCACGCGCCGCGAGCAAACGTGGCAACACCACCTCCTCGCTGTCTCCCTCGCCTAGGATCAGCAGTCTCGCGAAGTAGAGCTCGGGAAAGGCTTGGATCGCTTCCCGGACATATTTGTGCGCTTCGGCCCCGCTTGGCATAGTGATCCGGGACACCGTAGTGCGCCGCTCCTCGTCGAGGCGCAGGTAGCGGATGCTCTCCGGTTCGACGCGGCGCAGCAGCGAGGGAGCATGGGTCGCGATAACGGCTTGTGCATCGCCGTCTTCCGCGAACTCGCTCAGCGTCCGTAGAACGCGACCAAGATAGTGCGGGGACAGGCTGTTCTCGGGCTCTTCGACCGCCACGAGTGTGAAAAGCGGTGGGCGCAGCTTGTCGATGTCGAATGCATTGGTGTCGCCGGCTAGCACTGCATTGCCGATGGCCCGCATCGCGAGAACGAGCGTAATGTACAGCAGGGATTGCTGACCGTCGCTTAGTCGGGAGAAGTCGACCTGCGGCGTACCGTGACCGGGCGCGAAGCTCAGGCTGAGATGCCGCAGCAAATTTTCGATTTCGCTCTGAGCGAACGACAGAGTCGGATTGGCGTAAAATTTTCCCTTGTGAAGCGATTCCCAGAGCTTGGTGACCTCATCACCGATCCCCTTAACCGACGCGTTGCCGACGAGCGCTGCGCTGATCTGCTCCGTGAGAGCCGAGATCGTCTGGCGCTCCGCCGACCAGTTGGCGGCACGAAGTGCGCGGCCGAGCAAAGCGTTGGCGGCGTAAGAGATATGGTCTGCGGGATTGCGCCGAGCTGGCAGGTAATGGACCTGCACCGCGGCCCGGTCCTGCTTGGAAACCCTGCCTTGGACGGTTGGAACTCCATCATCATCGACCTGCATCACATGGGTGAAGCTTTCTTCGATGTCCCCGTCCTCGTCGAGGCTGGCTTGGAGGCGGAAGCGAATTCGAACCGACGCGTCGTCTGTTTCCATCTGGAGATGGGAGAAGTTGCCTGCGACGGCCGGCATTGTGCCGTCCTCTGCCTCATCGGCATCGGCATCGGCTAACTCGGGGAACTCGAAGTCGGCCTCAATCCACAGATCTCGCGTCGAAGGTGCGTCCTCCGGGTCTTCATCCGATGAGATGTGAAAATCCGACGTGCGGATCTTACGCTGCGCGGGGTCGAGACTGAACATTCTTCCGAGCGCCTGCAAGACCGCCGTCTTGCCTGAGCCATTAGGGCCCAAGATGAAGGTCGTATTTGCGAGCGAAATTTTCGTCGCTTCTGGTCCGAAGCAGCGGAAATTCGACAGTCTTAACTCCACCAACTTCACGACAATCCCCTTTATCCAATCCGATGCCGCGCACTCTTATGCACGCGATCCTAGCACTCAGGCCGTATCGGCCACATCCCGTTAAATGCTTGATTTCCAAAGGTTAATCGGAACGATGTTGTCGTCTGGTGTCTTTTCCACTGGCAGCGCGAGGCCAGAGACGTGCTCGAACATCTCGGCCTGCAAACCCGAGGCATCGACCATGCGGGTCAGTGAACCGGGAAATGCTGCCTCGAGGGCCTGCAAAGCCTTGGGCAGGAGTTCGGGCATCTCTGTGGGGATCTGATCGTCGAAGCGCTCAGCGCGCCTTTGGCCGGTCTTGCTAAGATGGATGTAGCCGGTCCGATACTGATCCGGAGAAATCATCCTAAGGTCATAGGCTCGCCGCAGTATCGCAGCGGCTGATACCTTCCAGCGGAGTTTCAGCGAGAATATGGCCGACCAGTCTAGGAGGCGGCTGCGCGGAAACTCATGGATGAACGAAGAGCGGGGCAACAGGAAGGCGCTGGCAAACCGGTTTGCCTGATCCTCAGTTACCTTATCGCCGGTTTGAATGCCTCGATGCATGATGAGGTGCCCGGCCTCATGCGCCAAGTCGAAACGCAGCCTGCAGGCGGCAGGCTTCGCCTCGCTGCGGATGATCATTGGCCGAACACAATCTATTGAAAGAGCGTCCACCCGTTCGGACACACCACTGAAGAAGCTGACCACGGCCCCAGCATTTTCCACAACCCGCATCATGCTCGAGATCGGACCGGTTCCGAGCCGCCAATGCTCACGCGCATGATCGGCCGCGGCTTCAATCTCGGCCGCGCTGGCCACCGGAATATCGGGGAAAGACACGGTCGGAAGATCGAGTTCGTGGTCTAGCCTGCTAACGAAACCGTCAAGCAGGGTACCGCGCGCCAGCACCTGGCTGACGACGGACACGGGTGTCGTGCGCTGCTTACGGAAGTGACACTGCTCCGGACTAATCCCCGCCGATGCCGGGATCGCGAAGAAATGCTCCGCAATGCCGAGAGCTGCCGCGAGCGCGGCGCGCATCTCGTCGGTGGGTACCTTCAGCCCTTGCTCAAGCTGGTTAAGATACTGGCGTGTGGCGCTGACCCGCGCACCCAATTGGTCGAGCGTCAAGCCCAGCGCCACTCGAGCGAGGCGCAAGCGCTCCCCGTGGAAAGCGGAAATGACCATTTCATTCCTTGCCGTTTGAACGGCGTTACTCGCCTGTTTTCGTCTTACGATCGCGCACGCCCACGCTGGGGGCATCGAGCTCAACAGACTCGGTCGCTGGCATACCGATGCCACCAGTGAATGCGTCCAAACCGAGAGGCACATTCCAGTTCAGCACAGCCGTCTCACCGCGCAGGCCGACGAACTTGACGGCGAGAGCGCTGCCATCGACATCGGTCTCAACCGCAAAGCGGTAAGCGAGATCGTGACCCTCATCGCGCTCATCGAACGAGAAGCCAAGCTGGTCCAGCTCGCTCAGGCTCTGATGAAGGGTACGGGCGGTTGGCTCTTCCGCCTCACCGCGATAAATGCGAACCGGCACCTCGCCGATCGTGAAGATCAGACGGCGGGAGCGATCGATCACGGTCAGCCAGGGAAAGCGCTGGCCGTCGAAGGCCGTGAGAATACGGTATCGAGCGAACTGGGATGCACGGCACCCCAAGGTCCAGCCATCGTCACCAATGTCGGAATCGAAAAGTTCGACAGCCAAACGCCGAGCCTCGAGGATCATCTGCCCGACCGCAACGAGGCGCTCTTCGGTCAAATCCTTGTGATAGTCCCAAGGAAAGGTCTTGGTCATGTCGGTCGGCCCTCGTCATCGTTTCAAAGGCACTATGGGCTAATTGATAAATCTGTCAACTAGAAGCAAATCTGTAAACCAGCCGATTGACGCTTTGGTATGGTCCCATGCGGCATCAGCGCCAAAAGCCTAGGCGACGATCAATGTTCTCCAAAAGATTGCACAGGTCGATGGCAGGTTCTGACATAAGTTGCTGTTCATGACATACCCTCTAAACGGCTAAAATTGGTCGATCACCGCCACCCCGAGCGAGGCAAATTTGCGGGAACTGGCCGTGCCTGATCAAGAGCAAGAATGCCTACGCTCAGAACCAGATTTCCACCATAAGACCGAAGTGGCATCGGCACGGTTGAAATAAGGGGATTGTGATGAACGAGAATATCCTCGTTGAATTTGAAGATGGCAGCGCGATGGTGTTCGCACCGAAATCATCGGTGCGCATCGCCAATCGCGGGCCGAGCTCGGTGCCCAAGAAGGATTTCGAGCAGGTGCGTACATATCCCCCTGAATGGGTCGGTTTCGGATCATTCGAGGCCCGCATCCTTTCTGCCGGGCAGCGCGTCGAAACCTATAAGGGCCTTCTGACGGTTGCCAGGATAGAGCATGGGGTTGATCTGCCTTTAGGCATCGTGGCCGATGAAAGGTCCACGCCAGATCCTGCCTGAGTTTGAAGTTTCCTCCCTTCTGCGCTATGTTCGAAGCGCACCGGAGAGAACGATGCAGCACTTCGATTGGAATCTCTTCAATCTCACGCGAGATCAACTCGGCGGACCGCTTTTTGGGTTCGTGGACGATGATGCGGACGATCCGACAGGTTTCCAAGAGGCACAGCCGCTTCCTCAGACTGTTGGAGGCAAGATCGCTCACGGCTTTGCGTACGTGCTGCTTTTGGGCGTCATCGGCTACATGTTCGTAGCGCTTTGACATCAGTCACGCAGGTTCTTGTCCTGGAAGAAACCGACATTCTGGTTTTCGCCTGCCTCGGATTGAAGCGAGGAAGCAGCCTGCACGTTGGTAGTACGAACGGCCTGCGCTGACCCTCGTTCGCTGGCGCTTCTTTTTGCCCCTGCATCGATTAGCTCCGAGGCTTTGTGCGGGTCGCCGCGGTCCGGCCCGCTGGGAAGCTTCGGCGGCACCCGTGGTCGATAGGCTCCCGCGACATCCGATGCGTCTGTGGTATCCGGATGCCCAACATGCACCAAATCGGGTTCACCCAGACGATCTGCGACCTCGGCGCGAATGGCTTCCTGGCGGCTTTCCATCCATCGCTCGATCATTTCTTGCCGGACCTGTGCCTGATGCGGCGTCAGCACGGTAGCCCAGAGTTCCGGCGCATCGAGCCCCCTGCTGGAGGCCTGCTCAGTCCGATACCACTGCGCAAGATCCTGGCTCAGATTCTGGCTGAGACTGAGGCCGTGGGTCTCTGCATAACTCGCATCGCGCGACAGCTGCTGGGATAGTTCCTCGAGCTTCCGCGCCGTCTCGGAGTAAGAATTCGCGCGTGCGAGAGCCTCCTCATGCGACATGGAACTGCTCGCGGTTGTCGATGCGCGCGAGAAGGTGCCTGCTTTCTCATAGGTCCCATCAGCCTGTGATGCGCCTGATCCACTCGAATGTTCATCTCGAAAGTTGCTGCTCGCGGAGCTCTGGCTTTCGGACGTCCGATTGTCCGAAGTAGAGTGTCGTAGCTGGTCGGACTGCTGTCCCTGAGAACCCACCTGAAGTCCGAGTGAGGGAAGAGCACCGCGAAGGCCTTGTTTGCCTCCCCCTCCGCCGGAAGTTCCTGCCGACAATCTCCCTCCGACGGTATCAGATACGGTTGCCGACCGATCTCGACCGTTACCTATTGTGAGACTCTGGCCTGTTGACGACCGCTCGTCGAAGCCCTGGCTGCTCGACGCCGTGGTGCGGTCGAATTGATCGACTGAGGTGTTTGCCGAGCGGCCAGCGCTGGAGTCCCATCCAGAGGACGTTTCCGTTGACCGGCTCGTGCCGCTACGATCAGTCTTGGTCCAGGTGATCAGTTCCTGGGCGGCATTTTCATAGGCCTGGGCTTGACGATGGGCGCTGCTTGCCATCTCACGCCATTCCGCCACATTGCCGCTCGTCGCCGTCGGGGTGAACCCGAGCCTCGATATTGCCGCTCCGGTGTCGATCACCTCCTGACCGTTGCCAAAGCCAGTGACGACGGCACCATTGTCCTGCCGCCAACCCGTGCTCGCATTGCCGCCCATATAGCTGGGCGCGGTCGTCCATTGGTCGCTCTGCCGCATGTTCGAGGTCGCATTAGCCCAGCTGACATTCCCGTAGGAATAATTGCCGGTAGTCTGTTCCACAGCCGCGGCCTCCGCAGCATTTTGCGCCGGCGCCAGCATGCTCGTAGCCTGCCCCGCGATGGACATCGCTCCCCGTGCGAGCCCAGCAGCAAGGAACGGTATGCTCATGAGCATGAAGCCGGCGATCGTCGCGGTTTCGGAATTGACGGCCCCGATGCCGGCATAGCTCCCAAGGGACATCCCACCCCCCGAAAGACCGCGGACGGCGCTCTCGGCGCGAGTCATGCAGACCATATGGAGGATCACGTAGAGCGGTCCCCAAGCAGCCAGATAGAAGAAGCCCATGGCATAGCCGCGCAGGGCATTCAGGCCGGTCTGGGGCATCATGAACAATGGGAAGATCACAGGGAACATCGCGAAGAAGACAACCGTCAGGACAATGTTCAGGATCGGCACCCAGGCCATCGCCTGTTGCGCAATCGAATTGTAAGTGTTGCGGGCCTGAATGTCGGCTCGGGTAGTAGCAAAGGCATCGATCGACGCACCAGCAGTGCTTCCCGACATGCCATCCCGCGCTTGCATGAACGCATTGATCGCGCTGTTCTGCCGCATCACGCCCACGAAATTATCGCTGTTGCCGGTGAACGCTGCGTTGATCACTGGAACGTCATGGGTGAGCTTCGCGGCCGCCGCTTCGTTGCTGAGCCTTGGATACACAATCTTGCCCCAGATCGCCGCGTTGGCCTGGATCATGGTTTCCCACTGCCCGCCCAGCGCCTGGTATGCGACCCGGCAGGTAACAATGTGACTGCTTACCTTCCCGCCGGAAGCTCTCTCGAGCCATTGCTGGGATCGGGCCTCCGATCCAGGACCGATCGCCGTCCAAAGGTCGCTGGCCTTCGCCAGATCGGTCAGCGATTTGTGGTGGAGGAGCACGTCACCGAAGACACAGTTCTTGAAATGCTGCTCGAGATTGGTCGAAAATTCGGCGTCGCGAATGGTGAAGTTGCGCGTGGCATCGAAGAGGCGCGCGCCATAAATCATGCCATTCGACGTGTAGTTGAGCTCTCCGGGCATAACGAACACCGTCTCGGCCGTCCGTGTCAGCCAGTCTCCGATCTGTGTCGTGAAGCTTGAAAGGACCCCCAGGCCCAGGGGCACGTTGTCGACAGTCGCTGGCGCCAGGGACGGGTTGATCCTGTCGGTCACCTTGATGTCGACGGTGGGGACCATCAGGCAGAGATAAATTGCTGTCGCTCCCAGGAACCAGTTGAGCCACGCCTTGTAGTTCAGGCTGAAAGCGACCGTGATCAGGGAGTAGATCAAGCCCATCACCATCACCACCCGGATCAGGGACTTATAGCCCCCTCCCCCCGACCAGGCGGCAACGGCGTTGAACGTGTTGACGAGATACTCACCGCCGCCAACCGTAAAGACCTCCAGCATACCCCCCTCCCCGCCTTACATCAGGCCCTGGACATTGAGGCTCCGCGAAAAGCTGAGTGCTGCCTGCATGCCCGGTGACATCGCGTTCTGCAGCGTGGATTCGAGCATAACGCTGCGGTTGATGATCATCAGCGTCTCATTGAGCTTATTGCTCAGCTTGATGTCGCGCTGCGCGAATTTCGCGCGCGTCGCTGCGATTTGCTGGCGCCACTGCGAAGCGGTTTCCTGGTCGGCCGTCTGATAGAAGACCTTCGCCTGCTCAACCCGGTCGAGTATGTTGTCGACCATCGCGTTGAGCATGTCGATTGCGACGATCTCGGAGAGCGTCTGGATCTCCCCGTCGGCCAGCACCTGATGGGCCATCGCCTGAACCGCGAGGATTTTGTACAGCGGGATCGTAGCGATGTTCAGAAGCTGCCGCTCCCCGGCATCTAGCGCGGTGTCACTGCGGATCTTGCTGCTGATCGAGGTGATCATCGCTGAGATCCGCGGCCGCAATGCAGCACTCGCGGGAACCGTGAGGGCTTGCTCGCCAATCGTCGTGCAGTCCGAGTTCGTACATTTGAGGATCTTCACCGCCGGCGCGTTGGCAGTGCCATCCAGGAGCGCGGTGACCACCGCTTCCTCGGCCGGGCCCACGATATCCACCTGCGGCCCCTGATCGCTGCCAGTTGGCGGCCGGGTCACGACCGTGCCCACGATCGTCATGATGTATTCCGAGAATTCCTGGTCGAAGGCCCCGAACTTCTGCGATTTGCGCAGCGCCTCCCAGGTGTAGTTGTGCGGTTCGCCGATGAGCTGCTCGCGCATTCGCGGATCATTGTTTCGGGCAATCGTGCTGTCGCGCTGGCCACCATTATTGCAGCCCTGCCGTGCCGCCGCCCAGTCGGAAAAGATGCCCTGGCTGTTCCCTACCGCCTCGCAGATCGTGGATCGTGTCGTCTCCATCTGGGGCCAGATCCCGCCAACCAGAGCCTGGGCGGTCTCACACGAGGAGATGTTCATCTGGTTGAGGAGCTGCGCCTTCTGGGAGAACTCATCCATTACCTTGCCGATCTCCGGCGACACACTGTCGATGGCGAGCTTGAAGGCGAAACCAAGCGCGTTGTTCGCCGTCGCCTTCAGCATCGCAACGATCTCACTCGCGTTGATGAAGGAGAAGGAGCCTGCGAACAGATCTATGCCGCCGCAGCCCGCTCTGGCGCTCGGTAATTGCAGATTGAAGGGAGACACGCTCTTCTGGGGGAAACGGGTCCAGACATTGCCGAGCGAATAGTAGCCTGCCGATTGCCCCTGATAGGCGGACGGGCCGGTGACATTGGCAGCGCCCCCGGCGTCATTGAAGAAGCTGTTCATCTCGCCGGCGACATCCGCCCGCGCCACGCCTGTAAGCGCGAGGTTCGAGGCAGCGAGCAACGCTAGCCCGGTGGCAGTACGGGAGACCATACGGCCAAAAGCGTTTCCTCGTATGCCGTTCATCAGTAGTCGCTCCCCACCTTGGTGTTGGTCAGCGTGAAGATGCGCTCCATGATTTCATCAGCGCTGAGGATGCCGTACCCGACCGGAATGGTCTTGCGCGTGGCGGTGTCGAAAAGAACGAGGGCCGGCGTCTCGTTGCCGGAAATGCCCATCCGCGCCCGTTGGCCACTATCGACCACATATCGGGGGAAGTCGCGGCTTGGGCCGCCATCCATCGATACCGCCATCACCGCCATCCGGTGGCTGTCGGCGACCGAACGCAGGATCGGAGAAAAGACCTCGCAGGCGCCGCAGCTTTGGGCGAAGAAGTAGAACAGGCCATAGCGCTGACTGAGATTGGTCAGGACCGCGTCCCGGTCCGCCTTCCGGTTATCAAGCCAGGCGCGCTTTGCCACGGTCGAGACCGGGCGCTGCAAGGTGTAGTCAAGGTCTGAATGCTGCCACAGCGCCCGCTGCCAGGTGTCAGAGAAGGTGGATGCGCGGTCGAGCTGTTCGCGTTGGAATCGCACATACGCCACCACATTCTCTTGGGACGGATCCAGGATCGCGCGAGCCTTGAGCTCGTCCAACTCCTTGGTGATCGCGCTCAGCCGCTCTGCGGCCGACGAAGCCGGCGCCTGAGGCGCGTCGATATCGGGCTTGGGCTCGGGCTTCGTGCAGTAGAACCATTGCCCCAGACGCCGCTCTTCGCAGTAGAATTCGTCACCGGCCTGCGTTGCTCCATCGGGTTGGTGCCGAGGTGCGGCGACCTGTGCTGCAGCGGGCACAGGTGTGAGAAAGGCTGCATAGACGAGCGCGATGAAACCACGGGCAATCATTGGTTGGCCCCCTTCTCCGGCGCGAGCGCTGGAGACGTTTGCGGTGCGGAAGGTGGGGGTGGCTCAGACCAGAGCGATGGCACGCGGCAGCATGGGGAGCCGGACGATGCACGCTGGCAGAGTGGTGGAGCGGGTGCTGGTCGAGGCGAAGCAGCGGGAGGTTGGTCTGTGGCCGACAGGAGCAGCAGGAGGACCGGTTCAAAGATCGATGGCACTATCGAGCTCCTTCTTGGTGAGGCGAAGCAGGCTCATCATCAAGGCGACGTCGAGGAGACGAGTGCCTTGATCGAGCATATTGACGATTCCGTGCAAAACGGGGCGCGCTACGGTCCGCCCCTGCTCGGTGGCCCAGAACCCGCAGCGCGTACCGGCAAGCCAGCCCCGCCGCCGCATCAGCAGCGTGGCACTGTCGATACTTGCGCAGGAGACGGTATCGGCGAACCAGCCATTGACGACATCGCAGATGTCCTGGGACGGCAACGGTTGGATCGAGCGGTGAACGGACAGAAATATGCCGAGCTCGATGACCGTCATGCCGTTGATCGGGCACGCCTCGCAGGTATCGATGACGTCATTTGCGGCTGGGGCCATCTGCCCTCCGGATGGTCCATCGCTCATCCGCCAGTTCCGTGCAGTTCGTAATAGTTGTTAATCTTGTCCTGTATCTGCCGCATCGTCTCGACTTCGTCGGGCAGCTTGGCGGCGTCCATGAACTCCTTATAGACCTCAGTGAAATCCATCTTGGACAAGTCGAGACGAGCAAATTCCTCGATCGTGAATCCACGACACTGCTCGCTCTTGGGGGCGCCCCATGGCTTACCGAGCTGAATGCGTCCCTGCTCCTGCAGTATCCGGCTCAATTTGCTTTCGAAGCAGCAATAGGCAGTCCGTTTGGTCTTGCAGATCCCGAGGAAGCTGGAGGAGCAGTATGTTCCCAGCTTGTGGCAAAATCCCATGCGATCCTTGATGTCGAGGCGCATCTCGCTTTGCGAGCAGGCAAACAGGGCCAGGAAGGGCGTCGCGAGCGCCGCGATAGCGGTTGGCCCACCTGCCAGTGCCCCAATGCCCGCAGCGGCCGTCAGCAGCCCGGACGACTTGCCAGCGCAGCAGTTGATCAGTCCGAAGACCGGCTTGTGGCACGTTTCGCGCGCGCCCTTGAACACGGTCAGGTTCGCTTCATCGAACTCCGATCCTGCCTGGTCGATCGAGTGGAGAGCAACGAGCGCATCCTTGAACTCGGTCGAAGCCTCGCGGACGATCGGTTCGCATTCGCCGTTGATGCAGTAAACGTCATTTCCGCAGATATACTGTGGGGCGGTCTCGCCGGGGCTCGAGGGTGTCGGGCAGCGGTAGATCTTTTCGGTCACCTTGCAGGCGCCGCCGTCAGGATCCTCATCGAGGCATTCTGTCCGTAGATACGTGCATTGACGGTTGGTCTCGAGCTCCCCGCAGTCGCTTGCTGAGGAGATGCGATTGCACTGATAGGTTCGCTCCCATGCCCAGCACGGCTGCGTCACCGCGATCCCGTCCACGATACGAGTGACCGGGTCACTCGAGGTGCAAACCTCGCCCTGCAGCGTACAATTCGCATCAGCCGCGTTGCCGGCGCACATTCCTTCGTTGCGCGTGATCACGGGAACCGCAGGTTCGTCCTGCTTCGTCAGCCAATAGTTGCCCGTCGAGACAACGGTGCCAGGATGAAAGAAGCCAGGGGTAATGCCCTGTGCCTCGGCGCTGCATTTGACTTCGACAGCGGTGTGGCCAAGCCGTCGGCAGTCTTTAGCGGCCGTATAGCCATAGGCGGCCATGCTGCCACAATAGTCGATCGGTCGGCTTTCCCAGCAAACACCCGAGCCGATTTCATCGTCGAATGCGGCGCGTGCAGGATAGGGCCCACCGTCCTGCGGGTTCGTTCTCAACCGGCCAGCGTAATAGGTATAGATTGTTCGCCGATCGGCCCGGACCGAGAGGCTGACCGGACAGGTGCGCGTCTCCTCATCGACCTTTTCACCGGCATTGCAGGTTGCCTCGTAATAGCCGGTGCTGCCTGGCGCGGGCGGCAGGGGAGCGCAGGAGCCACCATTGCTGCTGTAATCCTCTCCCTCCAGGTAGGTGGATGGATCATTCTCGACGGCAGTGGCCCGGGCCGTGGTGGTCAGCACCTCCGAATTGCTGAACGTGGCGCGGGTATGGTCCGCGTCGGTCGTGATGCGATAGGGCTGGCTGGACGATTTTGTCGCCTGGGCGGCGGCCTCGAGCCGCTCGGGATCACTGAAGTAAGACCCTTCGGGCAGGTTCGTGCCGGAAAAGCCCGGCACCGCTGCGGCCTGAGCATCGCTCGATGGCACCAGCGTGGTATCGCGGCGCTTCTCAGAGCCCATGTCCTTGCCTTGCTGACGTGCCTCATCGAGGGTCATCTGCGCTGCGGCCGGAGATCCCAGCGCGAGCAGGATCGCCGCTCCAAGGCAAGAGACCTGCCCCCTCATGGATTTGCCTTGCGCAGGTTCGACAGCCCGACCGCGGCTACCCGCGCGCCGGGCCCCCTGCCCTGCGCGAACTGCTCGAGGGCATATTCCAGGCTGACGTTGCCAACGATACGGTCGAAAGGCGGTAGTTTCGTCTGGCAGTTGAAACCGGCGCACAGGTCGAAGTCGGACGAAACCGAGACGTAGGTCGGCACCGCCTGGACGCTGAACGCGCGAAACAGCCGCGGATCGATGCCGATGCTGGTCATGTCGTCACGCGAGACCACTGCGCCAAGCTGTTTCACAAAGGCTTTGGCCGAATTGTCCGGGAAGCCGCGAAACACCACCACGCCGCCGGCCTGGGCCGTGTCGGCGATCAGACGCTTCAGCGACGCTTGCGGCATGGACAGGCTGGCAAACACGATCAGCTTTGGTGCATCGCCGCTAGGCACGGACGCATTGGCCGCAGCCCCTTTGACGATCTCGTCGAAATCGACCGCGCCAGGCGGTCCGACGGGGAGCTCGCTCGCGGCGACGCGTCGCATGTTCGCCACACCGCCTTCCTGGACCGCGCCAGCCTCTTCCCGGAAGCGCACACCCCTGTCCTTCACATGGTCCACCAGCGCTTCAGCATCCGCCTTCATCTCGGCCGAGCGCTTCCTGATCGCGTCGACATCCTGACCTTCGATCGTCTGGGCAAGTGCCGAGAGGGCGACGGTGCCGACAAGGGCGAAAAGCCCGATCCTGACGAGGCGCATCTCCCCCTCCCCCTAAAGCACGCAGCAATTGCGCTTGCGCCAGACAAGATAGCCCATGTCCTCTCCACCCGCGGGGAAGGCACGACCGGCATCTGGAGGCATTGTTGAAGCCCCGATGGCGGAGCAGGCGAACCGCCCGCTGACCGTCGGGATCGGATTGACCATCTGGAAGCGATACTGCTGCTTGCGCATGATGGGCATGAGGTACTTCTTGCACAAACCTGCAGAGCCCATCGTTCCCCAGGCAAGCGCCTGGCGATGCATCTTGTAGGCGAAGCGCGAGAGCGCCAGTCGCGAGGACTGAACATGCCCTATCGAGGCAGGAATATTGCCGTTGAGCGGGTACATGCTGCCCTGACAGCCGGCGCACCAGAACAGCGGATCGAGCGGAAGGCCCACTGTTCCTGCGATGCAGTCACCAGCGCACGCCGCCTTGGCAATGGGATTGGCAAAGACGATCGCTTCAGGGTTGATAAGCGCGCTCAGCCCGTCATCCTGCCAGAGCGGATCGACTTCGGTCATATAGGCAATGTCGAAGGACGCCTGCTCGAAGCACAGGAAATCGGTCAGGATCTCCATCCAGTAGAGCAGCGGATAGACGTACCAATGGACATGCCATTTGGCCGTGCTTTGCGAACGTCCGCCGACCATTGAAGGCCCGGCGAGATACCCCTGGCCAATGTCGAAACCGGGTGAGAGGCGCACGCCACCCAGATTGGGGAAACACCAGGGCTTCATCGTCACATCGGCGAGGCGAACCGGCTCCCAGAAGCCTACCGATATGCCAATCCGGGGCAAAGGATCCGCGCACGCGCAAATGGGCGATGCCGGATTGCTCGTATCCGGCCGGCCGCTCGGCCAGATTTTCGCGCCGCCGATCGAAAGGGGAAACAGGCACGACCAGCAAACATCGGTAATGGGATTGACGAACTTCCCATTGCAGGTCGGTCCCGCCGCCTGCGCAGGGCTGGCCGCAAGCGCAAAGCCTATCGTCAGCAAGAGGCAGGCAGCAAACGAGCGAAGCCAATTCATTGTGGCTTTCCTTCGCGAGAAGCGATCAGAGCCCGGTCTGCCCGGTTCTTCCGCGACCAGTAGACCGCCGTATGCAGGACAACGGCGACGAGCAGAGCGCCTGCCAGCGGGACCGCCAGATGCGGCGCGGCAGCCTGTATCTCCTCGAGCGAGATCAGGGTGGCTGCGAGCGACAGGCACAACAGCTGCCAGACGAGGCGCATTCGACGCAGCCCCGATGTTTCGGGCGCGGCCATCGGCGTGCGAAGGAGCTCGAGCCAGAGCGGCATCAGTCAGCCTTTCCTGGACGCAGGACCACTTCGGAGACGTGCATGACGTTGCCGGCGCGCGTGACGACCGCGGGCGTATGTCTGATGCCGAACTTGCTTGTGAGCTTGCCGTCCTGGTCGAAATAGAAGCGGCGCTTGCGCGACCCCATCGCCTCGAAAGGCGATCCGTTCACGAAGATTATCTTCGCCTTGGCGTCGACATATTGCCGGGTTGCCCAGTCGAGCTGGCCAGGACTATCGCCATCGACGAAGACCAGATCCTGTCGGAGGACGACGAAGTCGAGCGGATTGATCTTCTGCCCAGCTGCAGCGATGAGATTGCCCTTCTGGTCACGGATATCCCGTTCGATCGTCACGGTAGGATCGAACTTCCACTGGCGTGGGCGCTCGGCCGCCGTGATGCCGGCCACCGGCGTCGGCCGCTTGACCTTGGCCTCGACCTTCTTGGCGAACATGGCGTTCACACGGTCGAGCTCGCCGCTTGCCTCTGCGCGGCGCAGGCGGGATTCGATCGTTGCCAGCAAGTCGGTCTCGATCACCGGGAAGGTCTGGCCCATCTGGCCGTAGTCGCGAGCCTGGCTGGCCCCGGAGCCGGTCAGAAGCAGGGCGCAGCCGAGGCAGCAAAGACCGGCGACCAGATCGATTGCACGTCTCATAGCACTGGCGTCCCAACCCCGATGATCTGCCGCCGGCAGACCAGCCCGATCTCCGCGTAGCGACTGTCAAACCCGTCCCTGTGGGGGGTGCCGGCATAGTAGCAACCCGCAGGGATGGCCCCCGTCACTCCGGGCGTCAGAGCCTCCCCGAGCTTCGTGACGGCCTTCATCCGGGCGACCTCGCGCCCGTTCACCTGCACGCGCGATCCGTCATGGGCGATGATATCGCCGGGCATTCCATAGATGATCTTGCCGAACATCTGCGGGCGGGCGCCGAAATGTCGTTTGATGAGCGCGGAATGAGGTGGATCGAAGAACACATACTCGCCGCGTTCAGGCAATGCCCCTCGCCGGATCAGAAAGGCCCAGTTGGGCAGTGAATGCGTGGCGTTGACCAGGAAGAGATGATGGGCGCGCCAATCGGCGATAGCCGTAAGGACAACGCTGCCCGTCACGAACACGCCCAGCAAAATCCACAGGTGCCCGGCCGAACGCCTTCCCCGTACCGGGCTTTCACTGGCCGTTGCCATCGCCCGGGCCTCCAAAGGTTGAGACCGATGCCGAAGGTCGCGACACGTTGGGCTGCGAGACCGCTCCCTGCGGTCCGTCCGGGAACGGCGCCGGCGGATCGAAATTCTCGGTCTGGCCGATCGCCGGATCGACCGCCGGGATCGCGTCGACAAGGCTGGCGGGGGGCAGTTGTTCCTGAAGGCGTTGCAACGTCTGGGGAGAGGCTGCTGCCGGCAACTTAATGCCCCCCGCATAGACCGCGCGGCGAAGCGTGTCAGTGATATCGGGGACGTTTTTCGTCAGGACCGCTTCGCCCACCAGGACCACCTCGCCAGCGGCGCTGCGCTTCTGGAGTTCACCGTCGAGCGTGGCCATGAACGCCTTCATTTCGGCTTCGACCTGCGCAGGAGGCGCCGCAGAGCGTGCCTGCGCCTGCACATATTCGCCCACAATGTTCGAGAGCCGCGCAGCCACGATGTGATCGCGTTCGGGCGTAAGCAGTCGCTTCGTAACCCACATCGACCAGACCAGCGCGCAGGCGAGCAGGACAATGGCAACGAGTTGTCCGCGCGAGAAACCCGCAAACAGAGCGCGCTTGCGACGCGCCCCACTCTGTCGGGGCAATGGCAGATCCAGCTCCGGCTGCTGCTCAACCATGATACGCCTCCATCTTGGGTAGTAGGGCGTGGCGACGAAGAACGATCACCGCCCCGGACAAAAGCAGGTGGGAGACAAGGACCACGGTCCGGAAGTTCGCGATCCGGTCCGGGTCCGCTGCGACATAGCGCGAAGCGAGATTGGCGAGCTGGTGCATGAGACCGTCGAACGAGAAGCCGCCGATCGCGAGGAAGAAGAGAATGAACAGCCCCCAGGTGAGGAGAAGCGTAGTCGCAATCAGCCCGCAGGCATGAAGCGCCGCAAACAGGACTGCGCCCAGCGCAGGCCGCTTGTCTTTCCGCGGGACGGTCCTTGGGAAAAATGGCTTCATCGGATTACTCCGCCGCCAGCGGAGCAGCGTCATCGACGAGCGATGTCCACCTCTCCGGATTGTCAGGGTAGGCAACGCGTTCGATGGCCTCATCCATGGCGAGCCCGCTCTCGACAAGCGCCTCGATCATCGCGAAGGTCTTGGGGCTTGAGGAGAACAGCGCGGCCGAGAAGGGATCGAGCACCAGCCGGCCCACCGCCAGGGTGTCAGGCCCCTTGATCATGATGTCGGAATATTCGAACCCGTTGCGCTTGAGGGAGCGCAGCAGCGCATCGGTATAGTCGTCCATTTCGAAGCGGTCGTGCTTCTTGAAGTCGGCGATCGTCTCCGGCTTCTGCTGGAGGATCACGAACCAGTCGCTGTTCTCCAGCGCGGCGATCGAGCCTTCCGACTTGTAATAGTCGTTGAGGGACTGAGTCGCGGTCACGAGCGAAGCGCCATATTTCCGGCAGGTGCGCGCGTAGGTCTCGATGAAATCGGCCATCGCCCCTCCCTTGAGCATCTGCCAGGCTTCATCGAGGAGCAGCGCCTTGGGTGTGGCTCGGTCCACCTTGCGCATCATCTGCTGGCTCATGAACATGATCGCGGTCAGGACCACGCTGCGCAGCTCCTCGCGCGACGAGAGATCCGACAGCTCGAAGACGGTGAGCTGGGCTTTCAGCTCGAAGGAAACTTCCCCCTGAAAGAAGCGGCCATAAGTGCCGCCACTGGAGAAAGGGCGCATCGCGATGCCGAGGTTGGCGGCCAGCTCATTGCCGGTGGCGTCGAGTGCAGCAATCACATCATCGATCGAGCCTGCCCGACGCTTCTCCTCCCACACGGCGTTGACCGCTCCGTCGATCAGCCCGCGCTCGGTATCGTTGAGCCTGTCGATATGACGCGACATCTGATTAATGATCGCCTTCAGCATCGCCATGCAGTCGAGCAGATAATCCTCATCCGCCTCGGCCTGCGCCTCATCGATCATCGAGAAAGGGTTGAGGCAGAAGCCCGAGCTCATGGTGAACTCGACAAAAGCTCCGCCTTGCAGCTTGGCCGAGTGCTCAAACGAACGACCATCGTCGATCACGACAACCTTTGAGCCTGCGCCGCATAAGGAGGCGCACAATTCCTGCAGCGCGACCGACTTGCCCGACCCTGACTTGCCGAACACCGCGACATTGTGATTTCCCGCCGAATTCTCGAAGGGCGACCAGAAGAAGGGTTGGCCGCGACGCCCGATCAACAAGAGATGCGGCGTCTGTCCGCCCAGATACTCACCCTGTATCGGAGCAAGATTGGCCGCCGTCGTACTGAGCATCGTGCGCATGCGCTTCATGCGATCGAGGTCGCGGGCCAGCCCGTTCGCCATCGTCATCGGCATGGCGCACAACAGCCCCATGATCTGGAGATAGCGATCGTCCAGCAGGTCCCAGCCCGCCGCACGATAGACAGATTTCAGAATGCGCTCATTCGCATCACCCTTCCCTTTGGGGGAGAATGCCGACACGCTGTAGAACAGCCGGATGAGCTTGCGTCCCTGGCGGATCTCGTCGTTGACGTGCTTCCACTCCTGGCTCTGATCGCGCAGCTGCGGCAGAAATCTGGCGGACTTGGAATCCGCCAGACTGGTGGTGCGCATGAACTTGTAGCCCGCTTTGCTGCTCGCGGCCTGCGGATCGGGAAACTCAAGGCACAGATTGGTGGCGACCGGGCAAGGCATGCGCAGCTTGTCAGTGAACATGTCGCCGATCAGGCGAGCGCAATCCCAGGGTGCCCAACGCTGCGGAAGGTTGCGCACCGAGAAGGACCTGACGTCGAAGACATCGGGATAGATCTCCCCGATCTCTGGAGCCCCGCCCAATGTGCGGCCGGTCGGGCGAAATCGCTCGGTGCGAAGCAGGATCCTGTCCGGATCGATTTTCATCTCGATGTCGCGTCGGACAGCCTGATCGGCGATCGGATCGAGCGGATTATAGCTCACCGCATCATCGCCGGGTGCGGTCGTCGGCGAGGTGATATCATCGATCCACGCGATGAGCGCTTCCGGGTCCATTTTTCGGGCCGAGACGTTGACCGAGGCCAGAGCCGAGATCAGCCCGTCCATGACGGTGACGATATCCTCGGTTGAGACGCTGGAATTCTCGGGCGTTGAATAGGAGATCGCCACCCGGTGGTTGCGAAGCGAAAATGGGGCATCCCTGGATAGGGAATCCCAGACACCCGCGGTCAGAAACTCGACACGATGTTTCGCCATGCGCTCGTAGACGCCGGCGGCCGAGTATCGTGGCAGATACCAACGCGACAGGCGTTCGCTGACCCTGGGGCTCATCCATTGGTGAAACTGGAGGCAGCCGGGCGCCGGGATCGCTTCGGAGAGGAACTGCGTCAGGATTTCGCCGGTGCGTTCGTCGGCGCCAACCAATGGCGCCGCCTCGATCACGAAGCCCCGCGACGCGCTATTGTAGAAAATCCCGGTCTTGGGATCATAGCTTCGGTAGGGCAGCCAATGCGCGAGCATCGGCACACCGAGCGATGGTCTTTGAGCATCGGGGTGCCTGGCATCGCCCATCAGGCTTGCAAGAAGCTGATCCAGGAAACCGCGTTTCTTGGCCATCAGTCATGCTCCGGAACGGTCGCGGGGAAGCTTTCCGCCTTCACGCTCGCGCCTGTGACAGCGCCGCTCGCTGCGGCACGGGCTGTGCTCTCGATTGTCCCTGTGCTGCGCTGGTAGGGCTCGCTTGCCTTGATCTGGTCGGTCGCGGCACGGCCAGCCTCGGCCTTTTCGGCGGACACCGGCTTCTGCACTGCGTTCGAGCCGATAGAGCCGGCCGCTCGTTCTGGTTGCGCGGTCCCATCTTGCTTGGTGATCCCGACCGTTTTCGAGACGGCCTGAGGCGATGTGGGGCGTGGTCGATCGGCGTGCAGGCGCTGCGCGACATCGGCCTTTATTCCGTCGATCGGATTGGCGACCCTCGCGCGAGCCGCAGCTACGGCTGCAGGATCAGGCAAGATCGCGCCGACTGGGGCGGCATCATCTCGCGCAAGCGCGTCGCTGATGGATTCGCCGCCGGCTCCCGTAGCAGCAAGTCCTGTCGGCGGAAGTATGGCCGCGTCCTGACGGGCCTGCTCCTGCCATTCGCCCTGTTGGACGACGGCATGGATCGCGCTTGCCTCGTGGAGGCGGCCGCGCTCATCGACATAGGGCTGGAAGACGATGCGAAGCACCTTTTCGGACGTTCGGGGCGCCCCGACGGGGGAGACACCCGCGTTGGAGGTCGCCAATGCGGTGCGACTGATCTGGCGGGCCGAGACATTGCCCGCCGGTGCCGCATCGGCCCCGGCCGGAATGAAGCGGTCCCCCTCCTCGCCGGAGATCATCGCCAAAGCGCGATCGTCGATAGCGGAGGCCGGTGCGCACACCCCGTCGGGGGCGGGGCAGGAGAAACTACCCGCAATGTTTCCCCCAAGGCTCGCGCAGCCGCCAAGGGCGAAGAACGCGAGGAGCGTGGGGGCGCTGCCGGCACGCCGCCGGATTGGTTTCCCAATCATGGGCGTGCCGCCTTGAGCCAGGTTTCGAGAAATGCGCGTGGACGATAGCCTTCCAGCATCGCGCCATCGCTGCGTACAATGACCGGCGTGCCTGAAAGCCCGTGCTTTCGGGCAAAGCTCTCATTGGCATCGAGCCCGGAAGTGTCGCATTTTGCAGAACTGCCGCTCAGCGGTTCGCCCGAATAGGCCGCATGAAGAGCTTCCTCGCGGTTCTTTGCGCAATAGACCCGGTCCGCCAGATCCCGGCTGCCGAGCACGGATATGGGCCGCTCGACGACACGCACGTTCATCGAGCGCAGGACATTGCTCAAGGCGCGGCAATAGGAGCACCTGAAGTCGCTGAAGACTGTGACAGTGGGCCCTGCCGGATTGCCCCATATGATCGCTCCATCCTTCGGCAGGCTGGCGAGCGGCAATGTCGAGGGGCGGGCGGGAAGCGCCACTTTTGTGGCTGCCGCTCCCCGCCCCAGGCTCGCCAGTTCCTCCTCCTCGCGACCCGAGGGGCTCCCGGCGGCGTTCGCCGTAGCAGCGCCGCCAACCAACATGTCGGGGTTGATTTCGAGCAGGCGCGCGGCGGTCAGATCCTGCCGTGTCTCCATGTCATAGACGCGGCCGATGACCAGGTAGCGGGCCCCTTGATCGACATAGAAGAGATTGGCCCCCGCGGTCACTTCGCAAAGCCCGGTCAGCTTTTCGCAGTCGACCTTGGTCAGTTCCGTCTTGGGAAGGCGGGCCTTCAGGAGGCTCTCGACCTTCGCGCCTGGGCGTACGAGGTTCTGCGCAACCGCAACGCCGGCGGCGCCAATGACCGAGCACAGGGCGATTGCGGAAGCCGGTGCGATCCAGGATCGCGAAAGGCCCGTGGGAACACGCGCACGCAGCCACTTAATTGCGGACATAAACCCCCTCCAGGAACACGATTTCCACATCGATGCCGGTGGGCATCTCGATCACCGGCTGATATTGCTCGGCGCGCTCGATCAGATATTTCGAGACCATGTCGCCGGTCTGGGCCGCGCCTTCGCCAAAGCCGCCTTCAAGGAGTTCGCCGGCGGAAAGTTTGTCGCGCTTGCCGTTGGTGATGGTCGTACCTTGAAAAACCGAATTGGCGTTGGCGGAGAAGCCTCGCCCAAAGCCACCGAAGAGGCCTGCGATAAAGGCCTGGGTGACGAGGCCGCCCTCGCGCGACACGACCCGGCCGCGAACGCCGGTCTTGCCGCCAAAGGCCAGGAATCCCTTGACCTCCGACACCGCGTACCGGCCTCCGGGCTGGGGGCAGGTCATCTTCTGCAGCTTGACGTAGACTTTCTCGCTGGAAAGGTCCCCGCGTGCCGCGCCATTGACGAGGCAGCCCTGGATCTTCGTGGTCAGCAGCTTGCCGTTCTGAAGAACCGACCGTGCCGGACCCGTTATGCGCAGCACGACCGGCAGCGGGTCGCTCTGGCTGTTGACCCCGGCGCTGGCATCGACGCCGACAATGACCTTGGCTGAGGCGAAGCTGTTGGGCGGAAGGTAGTTGGGGCTGTCGGTGTAAACCGTGTTGCCCTTTGAAATCTTGGAAGCAGTGCTGGTATCCGCAGTCGTGAAATTGACGAGTTTCACCTCGCTGCCATAGCCCGCCGAGGGCGCAGTCTGGCCCGAACCCGGTTCGTCCGGACGCTGATAGGCCTGTGGTCCGCGCGGACCATAGAGCGCTGCCGGACCAGGGGCCGGCGCCGGCGGAGCGGCCGCGCGTTCGTTGATCTGGCGACGCAATTGCTCATTTTCCGCCTGATAGGCGGAGACAACTCTCTGCCCATCCGAGCGCATCGCCATGTTCTGGCCTTTGAGCGCTTCAACCTGTGCGGTGAGCGCATCCATGCGATCCCGCTGCCCATTCACGGCCTTGAGCTGGTTCTCGGTCGCCTGAAAGCGGTTTTCGGAAAGGGCCATCCACTCCTGTTGGGAGAGATTGCGGTTGACCATGTCCTTGGTCGAGACCGCGACCTCGGCTGCCTTATCGCTATCGAGCTTGTCGGCGCTGTCGCTGCCCGAAAAGATCCAGAATGAGGAAGCGAGCAGACCGACGCCTGCGACCCCGGCCAGCAACATGCGCTGCTTTCGCCGAACAGCCTCGTTTCCGGATAGCTCGTCGGCGATGGGCGAAACACCCTCTCCTTCCTCCTGGTCCAGAGGCCGGCGATCGCGTTTGAAGATGTCGGAAAGAGCCATGGCTTACCTCTGGTTTGATGATACGAGGTAGGCGGTCGTGACCTTCCCCGGCGCGAGCTTGGGTTCGGCGATCGACACGGCGAGCGCGCTGGTTGGCGCAACGGTGCGCTCTGTGAGTTCGACCGGGTCGCTGCCCGCATTCTCTATGCGCAGGACCCGCCCGATCAGATCAGTGCCGCGATACTCCGCGATCATCTGGACCTTGAGATTGCCGACAAAGACCGGACGGAATGACCGCTGCCGCATCTCGAAGCCCTCGACGGTGCCGTTCGTGTACATCGCACGGACCAGTTCGATGGCGGCATCCTGAGGGCCACTCGCTGCGCTTGCCGGCATGGTCTCCGCGACCTGGGCCCTGGCAATGGCCGGGTTGGAAACGAATATCTGAGCGGCCTGGTCGCCGCCGATCCGGCAAACGAACTTGTAGACGTAGCCCCGCTTGCTGGTTCCAAAGAAAGAGAGCGCAGAGCGCGAAAACCCGTTGGGGACAGACAGGTAGATGTCCCCCCTCACCGGTTCGTTGACGACCGAGAAATCGTCAATCGGATTGCCCGTCGAGATCTTGGAGACGCTCGCGAACTCGTCCTCGATCAGACTGATCCGCGTAAGGTCCTTTGCGGACGCCTGGCAGTCGACCTGAGCGCTATCGCCGGCCATGATGGTCTGGTCGGCCCATGCGGGAGTGGCAAGCGACATCAGCGACACGCCAAGCACCAGACCGCCAATGCTGCGGCTCACCATGCAATTGACCCGCGACGCCAGAAGGGTGCCGATGGCCGCGCCACCGGCCGCATAGACGATGATCATGAGGGGCGTCCCTTTTCGCTTGAGACCATTCCGAAACCGACGAGCCGAAGCGAAACACCCGAATATTCCCAGTCATACTGGAAGGTCCGCCGCTCCTTCGAGATCACCTTGTCGCCCACGATCGTGTGAAGCTCCCCGGTGACCCGAGACCGCAGATTGCGGGGATCGAGCTCCATTTTCTGGATCGTGAAAAACTGGGCGATGGACGAGCCGCGCTGCTCATCGAGTATCTTGAGGAGCTCGGTCTTGAGCTTACCGTGCGAGCGTGGCGAAGCGATCGCGAGCACTGACTCCATCCAGTATTCCAGGTTACTGGGTGAGCGGTCGAGCGTGAGGACCACGACATCCCGCGTGATCAGTTCGAGATATTCGCGGCTCACCCCGGCGCTTGAGATGGTGAGCGGTGACCGAAGCACCGGCTGCAATACGACCTCCCGGTCGCGCGAAAAGCCGATCAGCAGGAGGATCGCGGCCAGAACGGCCAGTGCGGATGCCGCGAGCAGCAGCAGGTTGCGCTGCTTGAGGAGGCGCTGGTTCTGCGCGTGGCTATAAGCGACTTCCATGTCAGCCTGCCATCAGCCGGAGATATGAGGGTGGCGTGGCCCGCATGCCGGTGAAACCGGCTGGCAAATGCCAATAAGCCAGATGAAGCAACCACGACGCCGTGCGCCCTGCTTTCGCCTTTCTAAGACCCCACCAGCCCGCAACCGCGAGTATCAACCCGATGAGGATATGCTGAAACAGGATGCCCCAGGTGAATGGGATGACCATCGCCAGGAACTCATCCAGCGTCCACAGCCCGATCAGCTCAGGATCATCCAGATGAGACGGTATGCCGTATTTGTCTCCGGCCATTGCACCACCCTCCCCCGCCCGGATCAGGGCTGCTACCCTGACCGGGGGAATGCTTGCGTCAGATCGTGGCGGTGACCGTCGAGGTGACGATCGGGATACCGGTTCCCGCGCCGACGCCGACGCCGACCGGGATGGCAACCTGGCCGAGGCTGAAGCGTCCAGACGCCAGGGCGACGAGCCCGCCGCCGAGCGACAGAACGGTGATGATCTTGCCGCCCGACCCCTGGAGGAAGTCGGTAAACATGGTGAGCGCCGTGTCGAACGTGGTGTCGGCACCCGCATGGGCCGGGCCGGCGAACCAGAGGAGCGCGAATACGAGCGCGGCGATGGCGATGATCGCCAACTCCAGTCGCCGACCCTGCTTGAGTGTTGCTTGCATCGAGACAGATCCCTTGCTCAGGGCGCGGCCATTTCCCCGCCCCTTCGGAAGGGTGCATCGGAACCGCGGACGCTCAAGCAGCGGATGAAGGAGCTCGGTGGGAAGCCGCGCGATTTCCTCAAAAGGAAGGCAAAAGGCCAAGGACCCGAATCCGCTGTCCCTCTAACTGGGACATGGCGTCCCAAATTTGGGACGCGGTGACCGCGATGCGGGGACAGTCCGTCCCAGAACCTTTTCTGATAGGAATGACGACCGACACCAGACGAAATTGCGATTCGCCCAGCATCGTACGGGGTGAACCTTCCCATTGATTGTAAGGTAGTATGGCCTCGTGTAAGAGGGGGTGAGGAATGTTGGCTGCCGACCCGGATCGTCAGGAACAGTTAAGTTTGGCAGGAACGGATTGATGGCAGGTGATACGCGCAGTTATGCGTTGGACGTGTCCGAACTTCTGTTCCGGCTCGCGAGCGAGAGCCTACGGCTGCGCTCGAATGAAACCCTTCGTTTCGAGACTGTCGCTAGTCTCGTGAATGCCCGAATTCCGGCACTTCCCCTCACCCGTCTCGACCCCGCAGATGTCCGCGCGCACTTCAACGTAGTCGAATCCAAGGGGCCAATCCGCATTCATTTGAGCATTCCGAGAGCGAGCGCAGACCGACTGGTGGAGGAAAAGCGTCGTTTCGCTAACCTTCTCGGGATGACCCTCACCATGGGCGACATGCTCTCGATCCTATTTTTCGACTTCGTCGCTGAACATCATTCGAAACGCATACTAGGAAATATCGGCATCGAAGATGTCGTAGACTCCTAAGATCAGGCTGCAGACACCGCGTATAGCAACGATCTGTTACAATCGCGGTCTGTGCGATAGTCCGATCCGACGTGAAAAGCTTGCCAAGGGTACAAGCTTTTGATCTTGTGGTGACATAGTCCCACCCAGGACAGGGGGAATATGTCGAGCCTAGCTGCGATCGAGCCTATAGGGGGAGCCGTCGCTCAGGAAGCGGATGGGCACCTGTACATCGCGCTCATCCAGCGCGCGATGCAGGCAAAAGATATCAGCCTACGTTCCCTCTCCATGAGGGCTGGCATCAGCAAAAGCAGATTGGGACGGATCCTTCACTCCAACTGTGCAGAGCGTGCGTCGATAACGCTGTCCGAATTCCGCGTCCTGCTTGAGGCGCTGGAGATCGATTTGATCCAGGCGATTATCAAGGTCGAGAGTATCCGCGATCAGAAGGTTTTGGCGGATGAACGCTATGTTGCGCTCATCGCGATGCTGGCCAACCTGTTCAAGGAACTTCCCGCGAGCCTCATTCAGGCTCTGGCGGAAATCGATGGGCTGGATGGCTCGGAAGTCCGCAAGGACTGGGCACCGCAATTGCAGACCGTCGTCATCAAGCGCATGGTCCATGAAGTGACCAATGTCCTGCGCCGGCGCGAACAAATATTTGAAGATCGATACGATCTTCGTGGGTAGCCGATCAACTGGACTTCGAGTGTCCGCGAAATCACTAAGTCGAAATCTTCGTATCGTGCTGTAGAGAGCAATGTCCCCGAAAGCACTAATGGGCAAAGTGTCTGTAAAAGCACTAACCCACGACGGTTTGTCTCCGATATCACTATAAAAACTGTGCAAGATCACAGAGTTCGTCCGCGAAAGCACGAATCCTCACACTCGCATGATCGTTGTCGGCCGGTAACAGTGTGGTCGCGAATCCATATCAGCCCGATTCTGTCCGATCGATGTCGGACCGTGCTGGCATGGGAGTACGGCCGCGTTCACGCTCGCGCCCGCTGCTCATGGACCAAAGTGTGATGGAGTGGCCGTGACGACATGAAAAACCCGGCACTAGGCCGGGCTTTTCGGGGATGAGATAAACTCACTGTAGCAAGCGCAGTTTAGCCTATCTCCCCGATCTAGACAAGTTCGAAGCGCGTTTCGCGCAGCGGATAGTCATGTCCGAACGGCATTCCGATAGGGAGTGCCGAATGGGGGAACTTGCGCCCATGAGACCGAGCGGTTTGCGCCGCTACAGTCAGTTCAACGCCATCGTCGACAAGCTCGCCAAGGGCTTCGAGGGGCAGGAAGGCCTCTCGCCTTCTCGCTTGCTGAACAAGCTGAAGCGCGCAGCGCCTTATATGGGCGTGCCCCGCAATGTGGTCAGCCTTATGGATGTTCTTGTGGCCTTCTCGCGGTCGCAGGACTGGGCACCGGGGCAGACCCCGTGCGTCTGGCCGCGTAATGAAACCCTCTCGGTAAAGCTGGGTGTCAGCGTCCGGCAAGTGCAGAACTATGTTCGCGCCGCGGTTGAACACGGCCTGCTCACCCCCAAGGACAGTGCAAACGGTCATCGCGGCGGTCTTCGCGCTGCTGATGGAAAGATTCTTTGGAGCTATGGTTTCGATCTGAGCCCCTTGGCTGCGCGAGCCCAGGAGTTCGAAGCGATCGCTGCGAAAGGGGAAGCCGAAGATCGCGAGATCGAACGGCTGCGTAAGACCATCGCAGCACTACGCCGGCGTACCCGGATGTTGGCTGAAACCTGTTCCTATCACATGCTGGACGGCATTGACGCTGAGCATGAGGTCGATCTGGTGCGCATGGCCGTGACCCATATCCGCGGCAGCAGGAATATCGACCAGCTCGTTCGCTGCGTGGCGTTGCTGACTAAGCGGGTCGATCTGTTCCAAGGCGCAGTCGATGATGCCCTGACTGCAGGAAAGGCGCAGGAAACAGCCGAAAACCCTGCCTTTGAAACTATGAATCCTTCACCCAAGGACGAAATGAATTTCGTTCACTCTACAACTACAACCCAACTTCAAACTGCTAACGCAGTTACGAGTAGAGGCTTGGCAGGAAGAAGTAGTGAGGCCTGGGATATCGCTCTCCTCGCTCCCAAGAGCGCGGTCGAGGATGACCTTGATCGGCACGGGATCGATCCGGGCTTCGTGGCAAAGGCCTGCCCCGAACTTATCTGGGATCTCGACCCTGGCCCGCGCGCCTGGGGCCGCCTTGTCAGTATCGCCGAGGGCCTCGTCGGCCAGCATGCGATCAGCCTCCATGCCTGGCGCGAAGCGTGTCGAATCATGGGTCAGCACGGCGCGGCTGCTGCTGTGATCGCCACCGTCTACAAGGCCATGAGCGGCGAGGTCCGGCGGCCTGGAGCTTACCTTCGTGGAATGAACGAGAAGGCGCTTTCGGGCGCGCTGCACTTGGGCAAGACCTATCATGGCCTTCGCGAAGCATCTTCGCAGTTTGCGTGATGTATGTTCGTTAAGCCTCGGAAAAACATGAGTTTATGGTTTGTCCGCTATGGCGGTTCGGAGCCGAAGTGTCCGCGAAAGCACGAAGAGAGCCGCTCCGAGCGAGGGAAACGTCCGTGAAAGCACTAACTGCACCCGATCCCGATTCCCTCGCCAGCTTTTCCCCGGTGGATATGTCCGCGAAAGCACTAACCGTTTTCGGTACTACCCGATTTTTGCCACGTAAGACTCGCGGTCATCCCTCGGGACAGCGTGTTTTCGGGGACGCTTGGGCAAGGATGAATCGAGCAATTTTAGTGCTTTCGCGGACACATCCTATCGTGGGTGCTAGGCGGGCAGCCCTAAAATCGGTACAAATGGGGGCCACGGAGGACGCCCCGCAATGGCTCAGGTACGCAATAATGTCGAACAGCAAGGGGTCCTTCCGTTGGACTGCCCGCTGAGAGGTGAAATCCGGGGCGAGCGCTCGATCATGGATTTCCCGTTCTTCGCGCTCGAGAAGAAAACCCTCCTCGACGAGATCGAGCATAGTGTCGGCAGCACCTCAATCAAAATCCGCGCCGGAGGCGGCGGGATCGCGACGATGTATGACAAGGAAATCCTGCTTTACGGCGCTTCGCTGATCTGTGAGCGCATGCGCCGCGGTGAGGAAGTGACACAGGAAATCGTGTTCACCGCGCACGACTTTTTCCGGGCCACCGGGACGCGAAATCCTGGCAAGCGAAATTATGATCGCTTCAACGAGGCGCTCTCACGGCTGCAGGGCACCCAGATCCAGACAAACCTCAAAACAGGCGGCCAGATTCACCGTGGATGGTTCTCATGGGTAGAAAATGCCCAGGCCGTTTACGACGATGGATCGACCACGGGCATTGAGCGTCTGCGTGCGGTGAAGTTGCGACTCTGTGATTTCCTCTTTCGCGCGATCCAGCGGGATCAGCAGATCTATAGCTATCACCATGATTACTTCCGTCTCGGGCTCATCGAGCGGCGCATTTACGAGATCGCGCGTTCACACTGCGATGAGGGTCCCTATGCGGTGCCGCTTGATGAACTCTACGCGGCGGTCGGCACGCGCACCGCAATCAGGAAGTTCAAGGCGCAGCTCATGGAGATGGAGGAGCAGAACGCCCTCCCCCAATATACCGTAACTGTCCGCGAAAACACGGAAGGGACGTCCAAGCGGGCCAAGGCATCCGAGACGATTGTGACGCTGGCGGAGCGGCCGCGCGAACTCGTGACGATCTTGCCCTCCGTGTACGAAGCGATCGCCGCCTGATCAAAAGCGCGTGACAGAGACGGTCCGGTCGGAAGCCGGGACCGCTGCAGCGCCGGTCACAATGCTCGATCGTCTGTGTAGGCCCGTCAGCATCGTCCAGTTGGACAGGATGTTCGAGACATAGTTTTGGGTCTCGGATATGCGCGGAATTCTCCCATTCTTCACCCTGCCAGGGCCTGCATTGTAAGCGGCCAGCGCCAGGTGATAGTGGCCAAAGCGATCGAGCTGCTGGCGCAGATATGTGGCGCCACCCCGCAGATTTCCTTCCACATCATAGCGATTGACCCCTAGACCGAGCGCTGTCGCAGGCATGAGCTGCGTCAGGCCATAGGCTTGCTTGGGCGAGTAGATCGAGGCGTCGTAGCGACTTTCCTGGATGATCATGGCGTCGAAGAGACCAACTGGTATGCCGTAAGTGCAGGCGATCTGGCTCATAAGGCCGAAATAGATTTGCCGTCGCATTTCCTCAGCCGGTCGAAGCAGCCTGCTTGGAGAATATTGGGAGGCCTGACAGACAGGGTCTACAGGAGGCACGGATGCAAAAGCATCCGGCTGAGCGCGCATCCACGAAGGCACAGCGATGGCGCTGACGGGGTTAACGCCCATTGGTCCCCCCTCCCCTACCCCAATATCTAGCGCGGCGCGGCTGTCTGCGGTGGTCGTTCGCCCATCCGCTGAAAATTCGCCCTGCATTTGAAACTCCACCCAGCGCCGGCTTAGGTCGTGGATCTGAAACAGCGGCGACGAGGGCGGGGCTTGTAGCGGAAGCTGTAGCGGAAGCGCCCTCCCCTCCCCAGTATCAAAGCGCTTGGGCTCGGCCGACCCCATCTCGAGAACCTGGGCGGTTCTAAGGTATGTGGTGTGCTGAGCATGTGACGTCGGCGGTGCCGCAAAAGTCGCAAGGCCGAACATCGAGGCAAGCAGATAGGATCTCATGAGGCGTCCTGATCAAAGGGTGTGATGGAAGTGGACGTCATTGCGATTCTGGTTGTCAACGCTTCGAGGTTGCGTGAGCCTTCTTGCTGGTGTGGCGAGAGCAAGCGTCATGTGGTTGGTGGATCGCGAAAAGAACGGCATCGACACGGGAAGGATCGCCCTCCCCTCACCGCTGCGCGCCGCTCTCGTTCGCTGGTATATCGGAACCGGAGATCGCGGCGATGAAGAGGCCGGCATCATGCTGGTGCAGCAGGCGCGCATCGGCGCTAAATGGATCGCCTGCGATTGTCTGGGTGATCGAAATAGTCCCCCGATCCTGACCCCTGCCTATCTTTCGGAAGCGGAGACCTTCTACCTTCGCCGGCTCACCGGTTCGAAACGGCCCGATCATCGACTTGATTGCCCGTTCTTTCGCGATCAGGCGACAAACAGGCTCTCGGAAGTGCGCCGGGCCAGCGAGCGGAGTGATCCTGCAGATGGCTTTTTCGAGGTCCTGCGTCCGGCGCCGGAGAAACTGGCGCAAAGGCCTGGCAGCGACGCCACCGATGATCGAACCCGGCAAGGGTCCCTGCCCCGTCTCGCTCGGCTGTTATGGCGTTTGCTGGACCTGGCTGGCACGCATCGTCTTGAATTCGCTCCTGGTTCGATCAAGGAGCAGTTCTCGATGCTCGAGCGGGTTGCAGGTGCGATTGAGGTCGCGCCTTCGATGGAGCTTACCCGCGTACTGTGGACGCACGGCCAGGCATTGCATAGCCGTCGGGCCTATGCGGTCCTTCGCGAGCTGGCGGATCGTTGGCCGCAGGGCCACGCGCCCCAGGGTTTCCTCATTGTCTTTGCAGATCGTATTCAGGGGCATGAGGTATTCGCTGCGGGGTGTGAGCCGATCCGGGTCGCTAACAGGGTTCAGTCTCCGTCCAGGCGCGGGGAGCCCGTGAAAGGACCGTATCTCGTCATCATAGTCGTCGGTGAATATCCGGAGAAACGAGGTTTCGCGCCGTTGCGGGCCTATGCGCAGCCGGTCCTGTCCGGGCACAGGTTCGTTCCGGTCGATTCCGAGCTCGAGCGCTCGGTGCTGCGTGAGTTTCTGAAAGTTCAGTTGGCCCTCTCCCGACGTGGAATCGACCTCGCGGTCGAACGTCCGATTTTCGATCGACTGACGCCGCTTGGACCTGGGCGGCCGGATCTGTGGGTCGAAGCGTGTTCGCAGACCACGGGCGAGGTCCATAGCTGGGGCGTTGACTATAGTGGGCTGAAGGGCGCCGGCGGCGTTTCGGAGAGCCGGCGAGCCTTGATTCAACAGTTCGGCTCTGTGCTGGATCTGAGTGACCGACATCTCACAGGTGGCGCACTGGAGCGCTTTTTCATCGGGGTGTGTGGCTGACGGACTACCGCCCCCCTGCCCTCCCCTGTCAGGATTTTTCATCGTTTGGCCATCGGCCAGAATGCGTACGCGTTGCTTTTATGATGTTTCTAGCTACCTAGAATGTTGCCCTGCCCTTCCGCCCGGGTGGCCGTTGCAGGGGCATGTTTTTAGCTACCCAAAAAATAGCTGATAGGATGCAAGTTGCTTCTGGGTAGCTTCTTTGAAGCTGCGCGACAGATATGAAAAAGCGATCTGGTGGCTTTGCAGTGCCTATAGGGTTGCTGCGCCATGCATTGCGAATAGCTAGGGTGCAGCTTTAATCAGCCTAGATGGAGTCTATAATGTAGGCGTAAAATGGCTTGCGCCTAACCGCCCGGCGGCTATAAAGATGCATCAAACTGGCAATGTGCTAGGCTTGCGGCGCCTATCTCATAGGCGCAAACGACCTGCCTGATAGATTGTCCGAAGCAATTAAATGTCGGCCGGATAGCTATGGCCTGTCTATTAGAACGCCACTGGAAAGGTTGAAGGAAGCTATGGCTGTAATAGCGTTCGTGTCGCCAAAAGGGGGCGTTGGGAAAACGACCGCAGCCCTTCTGCTGGCAGGCGAAATCGCCGACCAGGGCGGCAAGGTTTGCATTATCGATGCAGATCCCAATCAGCCGCTCATGGCATGGTCCGAAATGCCCGGCCGCCCCGAAAACATCACCGTTGTGAACTGCCGCAGCGAAAATGACATCGGCGACCTCATCGAAGCGGGCGAGGAGAGCGCGAACTTCGTGCTCGTCGACCTCGAAGGTGCGGCCACAGCGACCGTGACATTCGCCATCGGCATGTCCGACCTCGTCATCATTCCCTGCAAGGGTTCGCATCTCGACGCGCAGCAGGCGGCGAGGGCGATCCTGCTGGTACGCGGGGCAGCGCGCAGTTCGCGCCGGTCAATTGATCATGCGATCCTGTTCACCCAGCTGCCGCCTGCGCTCCGTTCGATCAACTACAGCGACATTGAGGCGCAGTTCAGCCACAACGAGGTTCCGGTGCTTCCGGTGCCGGTCTACAACCGGGAAGCGTACCGGACCATGTTCTCCACGGGCGGGACGCTGCACACCCTCGACGTCAAGGGCGTGGGCAACATCAAGGCTGCAAAGGAGAATTCGGCGGCCTATGCCGCTGCCGTGATCGACCGGCTCCGGCAGCAGAGCGAGCAGGAGACTGCGGCATGAGTGAACGCGCCAAGCTCAGTTTCGACGACCTTTCGAAGCCCAAAAAGCGCGCTAAGCCCGATCTGGCCGTTCTGCGTCAGTTGAGCGAAGATCACGGCTTTCCGTCGAGGGACCCGGTGCCGACGCAGGACGGGGAGGGCGAGGAGCTCGCTGCCGATTCCACGGCTGCCGCACCGCCCGAGCAACCCGTCGCGCCAGCCTCGGAGCCCATCGCGGCCCCTGAGCCCGCCCAAGTTGCCCCGCAAGTAGCGTCGGCGCCTGTCGCTGCACCGCCGCCAGTGCCGGCTCCGGCGGCTCAGCCAAGCGTTCTGCCCGATCCGACAGCGTTTCGGCGCCGGGGGCGGCCACCTAGCGACCGCCTGTACCCGATGAACATCAAGGTCAGCCAGGAAGTCGCGGCGAAGCTCTATGAGTTGCGCGATGCCAGGCCGCGGCAGACATTTGCCGACGTGCTCGAGATGCTGCTCGACGTGTACGATGCCCACGGAGGCGATCCGAACGCCTAGGAGAGGGGAGGGGGGGAGCGCATTGCGAAGGAGACTTTGCAATGCCCCTTGTTACTCTTCGACCCAGCCAGCGGCTCGTCGATCTTGTTGGCGCCTTAGGCGGTCGCTGGCTCGGCTATGTGGCGATGTGTCGCTGCCCTGCGCACAACGACTCTACGCCCAGCCTCTCCCTGCGCCAGGGGAACCGCGGCATCCTGGTGACCTGCTTCGCCGGATGTGAGCCCGGGGACATCCTTCGCGAACTGCGTAGGGTATCTCCGGAAAGGCGCTACGAGGCACCGCCGGTATCGTCCGGGAACAGTACCGCGAACGTCGCGCGTTTGTGGGAGCGTGGGCTAGCCATCGAGCAGGGGCTGGCGCTGCGCTACCTGACCGGCCGATCACTTGGCATTCATAGCGATCTTCGGTTTCTCGCCCGCTGCCCCCTTGGGCCGCGGCCTTTCACTGTGTTCAAGCCAGCGCTGCTCGTGGCTGTCCGAGAGGGACGGTCGCTCGTCGCGCTGCAGCGCATATTCCTCGACCCGATGAGCGCCCAGTATGAGGCGAAGGTCATGCTCGGTCGACCTGGGCGTGGGGCCTGGCAGGGTGGGATCCCCAAGCGAGAGCTTGCGCTTGCCGAAGGCTTTGAGAGCGCCGCCGCGTTCCAGGAATATCGGTCCATTCCGACCTGGGCCGCGCTGGGTGCCCGGCGTCTCGATCAGATCCAGATACCGCCAGACGTGCAAACCCTGATCCTCGCCGAAGACAATGACGCTGAGGGGCGACGCGCAGCTGAAAGAGCATTGGATGCCTACCGCAGACCTGGACTTCAAATCCTTCGTGCGCCGCCTCCGCTCGCTTGCAAGGACTGGGCACAATTTCTGGCGCAGTGTCGGCAGAAGCAGCAGGCGATCGGCGCCAGTCCTTGAAACAGACCGGTTCGGCATGATATAAGCGATATCAAGTGTAATGAGACTAGCGAATCTAGGAATTTCTCGTGGTAGCGATCAACACCATCCAGGATGACGGGGGGCAGAAGCGGTCACGTACCGGCGCATCGCGCAGAATCTACACCTCGCGTAGCATCGCCGTCGAGGCGGCGAACGCGGGGTCGATTGCGCTCGACATTTCGATCCGCCCAGCAGATGGCGATCTCACATTCCTGCGAAACGCAATTGTTGAGGTCAAGGCGCCGCAGGCTGGAAAGGCCGGTGGCCGGGCCGCCGGGGCCGCCAAAGCGGTCTACGACGCTCTGCATAACGCCGCAGTCGAGATATTCAGTCGCAGCTTCTCGCACGAGATCGACGAAGTGGTGGATGCCTATCGCGTGATGTTGCGCGAGAGCCTGGCCAAGGGCGAAGATCCCAAGCTGCAGGCCGCACTCAATCGTGCCCGCATCCAGGAGAAAATCCTCGCGAGCACCTCGATGGTCGACCAGGGCGAAGCATGTGAACTGCTCGGGCTCTCGGCAACCAATCCCTCCGCCACGATGAAGCGCCGGGAAGACAAAAAGGAACTTCTACGCTTCTCGATCGAGGGAAGGGCGGCCTATCCGCTGTTTCAATTCGACGTCGAAGGTCGCCGTATTTATCCTCTAATGGCGCAGCTCATTGCCCGTAAGCCAAAGGGCTGGAGCGATTTTCGTCTCCTCCATTGGCTGACCCGCCCGCATCTCGATTTCGAAAGCACGCCGGGCGAGGGACTGGCAGATGACGGCGAGGCAGTGCTCGCAGCCTTCGAACGCGAGATAGAGCCGGCGGTACACGGCTGATGAAATTTGCGATCACAATTCCCGACCCCGATCACATGCGGGTCGGGAAGGAAGACTATGTCTCTTTGCCAGGCGGCACTGAACTGCACCGTATCCATCCCAATGCCTTTGGCGCTGCGCAATTCAACGATACCGACCGCGGAAATGCGCGCTTCTCGCCGATCCGATCGGCCGCAGGCGCAATCATTCCGACCATCTACGGAGCGCAAAGTTTCGGCTGCGCGGCGAGCGAGGTCATCCTGCGCTGCGCCGATGTTCCGACCATCGATCCGGCGACCGGTTTACCGCCTTTCCAGATCGTCTATCCGGCAGACTATCGGAACTTCAGCCACAGTGTCGTGCGCACCACCGCCGATCTCAGCCTTGTGAACCTGACGGTCACCGGGCAGCGCAAGGTTGGGGTCAACGGCAATGCGCTTCTGGCCGGGCCGAGCAGCACCTATCCGGCCACACGGGCCTGGGCCGAACGGATCCATGCCGCCTGTCCGTCGGCACAAGGCATCTACTATAGTTCATACCAATATGGCCCAGACTTCGCGGTCGTCCTCTTTGGTGACCGGATCCCTCCAGGCACGCTCTTGGACCTGTCGAGCCGCGCGGTTCCTGACAGCCCGTGCCATGACGAGGTGCGGGTTCTGGCGAGCAGCCTCTCGATCGAATATGAGGATGTGTAACCTCGGCCTGCGTCTCAGCAGTCCGTCAGGGGGCGTTGTTGGTCCTCGCTTCGTGGCGAGCAGGCCGGAGGATGCGCGGACGGCCTGAACCCATGAAAAGGGAAGGGGGGTCGGAAGGGTAGGTCGCCGAGGTGGCGACCGAACCGGAGACCTCCGCCATGAACGAAATGACTGCGGCATCGCCTGATGCCGAGAGCGCCGCTGCACGCGCAATCCTTGAGCAACTCGCAACGGGCTCCCCGATTACCCGGGCTCATTTGAACGCTGCCATGATCGATGCCTTTGGAGGCACCGATGCCGAGGGCCGCTGGACCCAGCGCGAAAGTTTCGAGCTTCTCGAGCTGGCGCTTGTCACGCACCTGCGCGGGCGTGAGCGACCGGCGAACGTCGACGATCTGGCGTCCGCGATAGTACTAGCGCAACGCTTGCCGACCCATACGGTCAGGAGCGAAACCCAGATCGAATGGCAACAGTTCTCGACGCCGGTCGATCTTGCCGCCCTTGCCACGCTCCTGGCATCGCCCCAGCCCAGCGACATTGTTCTGGAGCCGAGTGCCGGCAACGGTCTTCTGGTCGCTCAGCTTGGATCTGTTTCCGCCCTTCACCTCAACGAAATTGACCCAGACCGTCGGCGACGCCTGACCCAGGCTTTCCCTGACGCGGTGGTCACCGGCGTCGATGGCGCCGCGATCGGCACGCTGCTTGGACAATCGCCGCGTCCAACCCTGATCCTTATGAACCCGCCATTTTCGCGTTCGCTGGGGCGCGGCGCAGATGATTATGCAGCCGTGCGGCATTTCCAGGCAGCGCTGCGCCATCTGCAGCCCGGGGGACGCCTGGTTGCCATCATGCCTGACTGGTTCGGACCCTCAGCCCGCATGCGCGATATCTTCGAGACCTCGATGCGCAGTGGCACCGTGCGTACCTCGTTGCGCCTCGAGAAATGCTACACGCGTCATGGCACCTCGATCACCGTTCGCCTTTTCGTGGTCGACAAGGTGGCAGGCGGCGCAACGCCGGCGACGATCCAGGGCTCCAGCCTGGACGATCTGCTGGACAGCGTGACCGTCACCCCCCGATGCCCGATTGGCGAACCATCGACGAAACCGGCAATCTCCCGATCCACAGGCGTCTCGCTGTTTCGCGCAGCGCGCAGCAGCAAGCCTACCGGGCCGCGGGCCTATCATGCCCCGGTCCGCAACGAGGTCCTGCCAGTCTCCTATACGATCCTCGATGCTCCAGCGCCTCTCGCCGAGCAGGCGGGGGTGTATCTTCCCTATCGGCCAAGCCGCCTCGTCTTCGAGCATGCCGGCGAGCATCCGACTGCGCTGGTGGAATCGGTAGCGATGGGCTCGATCCCGGCGCCCCGGCCAAGGCACATTCCTCGCTTGCCCGAGCGGACCATTTCGGAGCGACTCCTGTCCTCATCGCAGCTTGAGACAGTGATCTACGCAGGGGACGCCTGGGACCAGTTCCTTCCCGGCCAGTTCCGCCCCGCCAAGGAGGGCGTCGGACTGGAGCTCTCGGAAGAGGGGCGGCGCTACCGGAAGGGCTTCTTCCTTGGCGATGGCACGGGCGCCGGCAAGGGGCGTCAGATTGCCGCCTGCATTCTCGACAACTGGCTCGCGGGCCGCAGACGCCATATCTGGGTTACCAAGAACGAACCCCTGCTCGAGGACGCCAGGCGCGACTGGACGGCGCTGGGCGGCATGACGGCTGACATCCAGCCAATGACCGCCTGGAAAATCGATGAACCGATCAGGCTCGACCAGGGCGTCGTGTTCGTGACCTACCCGACGCTTCGCTCTGCACGCGGCGAAAACAGTCGCCTGCAGCAATTGATCGATTGGGCCGGTGGCAGCTTCGATGGCGTGATCGCCTTCGATGAGGCGCACGAGATGGGCGGCGTGGCCGGAGGGGAGGGGGCTATGGGCGCGAAAAAGGGGTCCCAGCAGGGCATCTGCGGCGTCCTTCTGCAAAACCATCTCCCCGATGCTCGCGTCCTCTACGCGTCGGCAACCGGCGCGTCTGACGTCAACAATCTGGCCTATGCCGTTCGTCTTGGACTGTGGGGGCCGGAAACGGCTTTTGCCGACCGGGAAGCGTTTATCAGCGGTATCCGTAAGGGCGGCATCGCCGCGATGGAACTGGTCGCGCGCGACCTCAAGGCGACAGGGCTCTATACGTCGCGGGCCCTAAGCTTCGCCGGCGTGGAATATGACATACTGCGGCATCAACTCACGCCTGAGCAGATCGCCATCTATGACACCTATGCCGACGCCTGGGCCATCATCCATCGGAACATGGAGAGAGCGCTTGAACTGACCGCTGTGGTCGATAGCCTGGAGAATGCGACGCTCAACAGCGGGGCGAAGGCGGCCGCCAGGTCACGCCTGGAATCGACCAAGCAGCGCTTCTTCGGCCAGGTCTTGCTGAGCATGAAGCTACCCACCGTCATCGCCGGCGTGGAACGGCACCTCGAGGATGGCGCCTCAGTGGTCCTGCAACTCGTGACGACTGCAGAGTCTATCCTCGACCGGCGCCTGGGCGATCTCAGTCCTGAGGAGCGGGCCGATCTCGATGTGGATCTGTCACCCCGCGAATATGTCATCGACTATCTTGAGCGCGCCTTTCCGACCCGGCAGATGCGCGTCTTCACCGATGACACGGGCACGGCGCGCTCGCTTCCTATGGTCGACGATACGGGCCGACCGATCTACAACCCGGAAGCTGAAGCCGCCCGCGATCGGCTCATCGAACAGCTTTGCGCGATGCCAGCGATCATGTCCGCTCTTGACGCTCTGCTCGAGCATTTTGGGCCCGACGCGGTTGCTGAAGTCACGGGACGGACCAAGAGGCTCGTAACAATCGAGGGTGGCCGACAGAAGCTGGAATCCCGTTCTGTTCGTACCAGCCAGGCGGAGGCCTCTGCCTTCATGGAGGGGCGCAAACGCATCCTGGTGTTCTCGGATGCGGGTGGAACGGGTCGGTCCTACCACGCATCGCTCGACGCGCCCAACCAGCAGCAGCGTGTCCATCTGTTGCTTGAACCTGGGTGGCGGGCGGATCGCGCCATTCAGGGGCTGGGGCGAACCCATCGAACCCATCAGGCTTGTGCCCCGCTGTTCCGTCCTGTCACGACCGATTGCCGGGGCGAGCTGCGGTTTACCAGTACGATCGCCCGACGCCTCGACAGCCTGGGGGCCCTGACGCGCGGGCAGCGGCAGACGGGCGGCCAGAACCTGTTCGATCCGTCCGACAATCTCGAGAGCGAATATGCTTGTGCAGCGCTTCTTACCTGGTTCGATCTGCTCCATGCCGGCAAGCTCAAGAGTACCACCTTTGATGACTTCCAGCAGCGCACGGGGCTCGAACTGTGCGACAACGACGGTGTCCTCAAGGACGAGATGCCGCCGATCCAGCGATGGCTGAACCGCTTGCTGGCGCTCCCGATCGATCTTCAGAACCGGATCTTCGACGAGTTTCTCGCGCTGGTAGAAACCCGGATTTCTGCAGCGCGCGAGGCAGGTACGCTTGATGTCGGTGTCGAGACCATCATGGTCGACAAGGCAACGATCCTGGAGGACCGCGTCCTGCGCACCGATCCTCTGAGCGGGGCGACCTCTCATCTGCTCACCATCGAGATCGAGCGCCGCCGCCATCCCATCATGCTGGAGCGGATCCTGCGCATGGCGAAGGACGATCCGACAGCGGCGTTTGTGCGCAATGCGCGCTCGGAGAAAGTTGCGCTGCGGACCAGAGCGCGCTCGGGAATGGGCGAAGATGGCATTCCGGTCCCGCGGATCGAACTGCAGCGCCCGACCCGAAGAGAATATGTCCGCGAGGCAGATCTCCTCGAAAGCGCCTGGGAGCCGATGGACCGGCAGGACTTTATCGCGGCCTGGACCCGCGAGGCCGAGGAGGCTGCAGCGACGGTCGATACAGAGACAATCCGTCTGGCGACCGGGCTGTTGCTACCGATCTGGTCCTCGCTGCCAACAGATCACCTGTCGGTAAACCGCATTGTCGATGGCGAGGGTAAATCCTGGCTAGGCAGGCTTGTCTTTGATGAGCATGTTGTTGCGCTCTTCACCAAGCTCGGTCTCGACCGAGCCGAGGCCTTACCGCCTTCTGACCTCGCCAAGGCAGTGCTTGCGGGACGCAGTGTCGAAATAGCGCGCCCCTTCCCGGCGACGCTCAAGCGTGCACTCGTCAACGGGAAGGCCAGGGTCGAAATTGGTGGAGCACCGCATGGGCAGCTCGACTGGCTGAAATCCCTCGGCTGCTTCACCGAAATCATACAGTATCGCACCCGGATTTTTATCCCGATCGATCAGGCTGAAGCCATCATCGCCAGGCTGCTGGGAACGGGCGAGGTTCTCTAGCGTATCGATTCAGAAATACCGCGAACGGATAGTGAGGTTTAGAGTTAATAACGAAATATTAGGCGTAAATTATTCGCCTAATGTCTCACTCTCCGGTGCGTTGTATTTGTGATACGAACATACAAACTAGGCGGCCTGTGAGGAGTTGGATATGAGTGCCGAGAGCGCTTCGCGGTTAGGCGATGTCGTCGTCAAACGACCTAATGGCGATTGCCTGTACACGCTTCACCTCTCCGCCGACGGCGTCATCCTGTGCACCGTGGTCGGCTTCTGGGAGGTCGCGGACGCTGATCGGTTCCTTCTCGACTATGCGCGGTTCATCAGGTCAGCCCGGGGGTCGCAAAAGCCTTTGCGGATCCTCGTCGACCTGACAGATTCAAACGTGATGACCCAGTCGCTAGCCGATCGCTTTGCCACCGCCCATCGTGAGCTGTTCCGCGAGCAGGACCGTCGCGCCTATGTCGTGACAACCAGTCTCCAAAGCATCCAGCAAAAGCGCGCCGCCAGCTATGGTCACATGAAGGTGTTTCTCGACGCAGATGCAGCCTATCAATGGCTTCTTGCCCCCGCGGAGGATTGATCGCCTGTCAGGAGGCGTTGTGCGGCAGCCCGGGGCTCGTTCCAAGCCGATCCCGATATGCGAAGCTGATGAGATCGCGCACCAGTTCGACAAGGCCACTCGTCGGCATCCCGTCGAATGGATCGCCATGCGCTAATGCATTGCGCCGTTCATCAAGCGTCGGTTTCATCGATCCGGTTAGCTGACCGATCGCGGTGCCGCGGCAGCGCACGATCATCGGAAGTGCGTCGTCCGTAAGGCCGTCCCCCTCGACCATGTAGCGCAGTAGTGCCTTGAAAGAGTATCGTGGCGCGGGCACCATCATCGCCTCAGGCGATCCGGGCTTGATCTTCCGGCTTGCGATCGGCGCGACGATCTTCCCATATTGGTCGCGCAGCGCGAGTTCGAGCGCCGTCAGTGCCACCAACTCGGCGCCCTTGAGGAGGTCGGCGTCGAGCCATCCCAACAGGAACAGCTTGAGGGCCCGTTCGAACTTCAGGCGGACAATGTCTGGTATGGCCGCGTCTAGCGCCATCGACGCGACAAATTCGCGCCATTGGGTCGGCCGTTCGAAACGGAGGATCGCCACCGGGTTGCCTACAGCCGGCCAGATCAGTTCCAACGGAAGCGACCGGTCAGGCAGATCAAAATCCGGCAAGGGCAACTCACCTGCCTCCGTCGAGGGGAAGGACACGGCGCGCGTCGTCGTCGAGCGGAAGCACCCAGCTCCCCGCTCCATCCTCGCCCTCCCGTAACGACAGAGTGCCATCGTCATCAAGGGCCGGGGGCGCACGCCGCACCGTTCCCTCGATCGCCTGCTTGATGGCATCGCGTTCGATACCCACAAATGTCGGACGCAGGCCGAGCTTGTTAAGGGTTGCAAGTTCACTCGCGTCCAACTGGGTCGCGCTCAGGCGCCCTGCGCGGCCGACATAGCCACCCACCAAAGGGGTATCAGGGGCAATGTCACCTTCCACCACCATTGGGACGGTGTCGTCTAGGGCCGCTTCTGCCCGTCGCTGCGCGTCAGCAACCCTGTTCTTGAAGCGATGTCCTGTCAGTTCAAGCAGCGGCTTGGCCAGGGCATCGTGGCCCAGAGAAACCAGAAGAGAGCCCATGTGCCATCGCACCATGGCAAGCTGCAGGCTCTCTTGTTCAGCAGCGCTGATCTCGGCATCTTCGTCGGGGTCCTTGACCCAGAGCATCGGCGCCGAGGTTTTTGGGCTGGTAAAACCCCAACGGGTGGCGATTGCGTATCGTTTGAAGGGAGCAGGACGGCCCCGCACACGGATCTCGGCGCGATTGGCTTGGACGTAAGCGCGATCCAGCGCAGCTTGCGGGCCTTTGCCGTCGTGGCAGCCTTTGGCCTCGACGATCGCCATCCCGGCTGATGGGCCCCAGGCGACCCAATCGGGCATGTCGCCGCGCTGGTACGGCACGCGCCTCAACTGCCCTCGCATCACGCCCCCCAGTGCCATTGGCGGCTTACGAACATGGGCGAAATGCGTGAGGCCAAGGTGCTGCGTCGCATAAGCCCGCGCTACGAACCGCCCGAAAAGTCCGGAAATGGCAGTCTTCACCTCGCGGGCGTGGCCGAGTGGCTGCTGAAAGCTGAAACTGCTGACCGTCGGGTCGAGAAGGGCGCCGAGAAATTGCCAGTGCCCAAGGGTCGCGCCGGGAGACTGCAGAACCTCAAGCACCCCGGCATTCTCGATATCCTGCACGGTAAGGCTGATTGAGTTCGTTGTAACGGTGCCGTTGGCGGCGGTGAACTGATGCTCGAACGTCGGCAAAGCAGGTGCCTCTTGTTGGCCTTGGGCGGCAGTGGTCAGGAAATGGCGCTGGCGTCAGCGGTCCGCGCACTATCTGCGGCGGTGTCGCGCAGCTGGCGCTCACGGAAGGTTTCAGTGACAAAGTCGATGAACGAGACCGCAGCGCCGACCGCAAGACGGGCATGGCGGGGCTGAAGCCCGCGATGCCGGCCGTCACGGCCATGGCCCGAACCATAGAGGCCTCGCAGTTCAGCCAGATACTGGGTCAGCGCAGCAAGATTGCGCAAGATCAGCTTGATGGTTTCAGCGCCTCGCTTCGCATCGGTGATATCTTCAGGAACAAGGCCGAGCTCCTTGGCCACGAGCTTGGTGAGCGCTGGGAGGTCGGCGCTGCTCGAATAGGTGACCCCGCGCTTGGTCAGTACCGATTTACAACAGCTTTCGACCAGTTCCTTGGCGGTGCCGATCGCCAACGCAGGATCCCGCTCGATCGCATTCTCAACCCGCTCGATCTCCTTCTGCATCCAGGCCGCATCGAGTGCGTCGGCAACGGACTTTGCACGCATGACCGCGCGTCCGCCCATGTCTGCGATCGCCTTTGCTACGAAGCGGGGGCGGCCGGCGATCTTCTCGATTTCCACCAGGGCCCAGCCCTCGGGACGGAGCTGATCGTTGAAGTTACGCACGATCTCTAGGGCCTGGTTGCGATCCGGACGCACCACCGGGTGGACCATCTCGGCCAGAAACGCGAGGAAGCGGTCAGCGGAACCGTCGATCAGATTGAAGCGCTGGTCTTCGAAGATCCAGTCATCTTCCCAATCATCATTGTTGAACCGGTGTTGCCATATGTCACCGGCGGCATCGTCGAACCGGTCGTCGGTGGATGGCAGGGCTTTGAGATCCCATAGGCGCTGGAGGAACTCCACATCGCTCAGCGCACCCATCCAGGAAACCCCATCGACCTTGATACCGTCGATGATGTTGCGCCGAGCCCGGCGGGTGAGGGTCGCCGGCGCGGTGCGCCAGTCGGGACGGGCGCGAATGCGCGGGCGGATCGCCGCGCTGAAGCCGGTGTTGTCGTCCCGTTCGAAAACGGCCCTTACCCGCGCCGAAATCTGTTCCTGGAGCGTGTCACGCTTGGACCCGAGACGCCCGTATTCCGCCGGGTCTATCCCCAGAAAAACGGTGTAGAGGCGGGTTCCACCATTCCAGTTGTCAAAGCCGGTTTCAACGACTTCGGTTTCGGCCGTGCGCAGCAGTTCAGCAGCCTCTGCCATGCCTTCGGCCGTGAGCATTGCCTCGACTGCCGCCAGATATGCCTCGTCATCATCGTTGCTCAAGCAAAACCCCCCGGGTACATCTTCTGGCGATGGGAAACGAATGTAGCGTCTGAAAGGGTGAAACGAAATCGGAAACAAGTTGATTATCAGCCTCTTGAAGTCAAATATCCGAAGGCAAGGAAAGACGGGCAGAAAATCTGTCCGCCTGAATGCCCGCTCACAGAACTTCTGTTTTTGGCAGGCTGGCGACCGCCTCGAGATAGGCTCCGTCAATGCCGTAGAGCTGATCTTCTGACCATCGGTACATGTCATGATTGAGACGTTCGGCTTCGAACTGCGATACGGCCCGGGTCTTAACCTGGCAGTCGGGCTGGCCAATTTCCAGATGAAGCGCGATGGTGGGCGTTACGGGATAGTAGAATATCGAGATCGGGTCGGCCTGCGGCCGCAGATTGATCACCGGCTGATCGGCGGTGATGAAGGGGGTGGACGTGTCGTTGGTAAGGATCGTCGCGTGGGTTGTTCTACGGTGACCGGTAAAGCCCGCGCCGACGTCCGTTGCCCAAAGATGGCTCTCCACGGGCCAGAGGCGCGCAAGGTCGAGGCCCGCAGGCAGTTCGATCGCCGAGATCGCCTTGCTCATCCGGGATGTCCTCGTGAATTGTGTCCCAAGGAAGAAGCAGAAATCGGAGGCTTCGCGCTCATCGGTCCAGAACGAGGCGTCTCCCATACGCAACCGATCGAGAAAGGGTGCGCCCTTGTGCTCGACGCTGACGTGCCATGCTTCGCCAAGTCCGCGCTCGGCGTTCAGCAGCAACTCTTCGGTTTTGGCCCGCGTCTCCTCGTCGCGAGGAGGAAGGGAGGCGATCAGTCGACGCAGCTGCGTTGTCATGGTGAAAAAATGGATGAAATTCAGCGCGACCTTCCGGGCCAGCTCGCTTTTCGATCGGTTCGGAAGCGCCTGCAGATACTCCAGTTCACGCTCCGAGAAGGTCTCCACTCTGTAAAAATAGCGTGAACTGCCGACATTTTTGGGATTGGTGGTGATCGTTTGGCGATCGCGCTGCCGATGGCACGTCAGTTAATCATCGATCGTCCAGGCCTGAAGATAGTGCTTCCAGACATAGTGCTGATTTTTTGCAACTTTCTCGAACACCCGGCACCCCCTTCATTGTTCCTCTACATGGGGCCAAAGGGGTCGATTACCACTGGTCCGGCAAGATAATTATCTGTCGCCGCGCGAGATACTTTAATCGCCTGGATTAAGCGGAACTGCCACCACGAGAGTGGCCAGGTCCGGGTCAAGCTCCTCCTCGGGCTCAAGCCCCAGGTCGGTGAGTATTGCGATGGTGGCCGACCGTGCCAGGGACGCAGCATGGCACGCATTTGCGGCGTCGAGGATCTGCGCTGCCTTGCGCATCAAACCGATGGCCAGCCAAGGCCTCTCATCGCGAGCGTCCATATCCCCCCCTGGAAGCCGGCGACGCGCCCGAATGGCGCGTCGTCGCTTCGGAACCGGGTGTTGGAAACCTAGAGCAAGCTAGGCGCGAACGCCTTTAGCCGGGTGGCCTGGACATACGCGCCCGCCACCCGGTTTTGAACGAGACCGGCTCTTGCTCTTCGAGGTTTCCACGCCCCGCTCGCGTCTCCGCGAGAAGGCATTGCCATAGGCGGCCGTCGCCAATTTTGGAAGCGCGGACTGCTCGCAACGCCCGGCGCCCTTTCGCAGCCTCCCGAAGGTGGCCCAGGGAAAGAGGGAAGGGGGATCGAGGGTGATGTCCGGATTGGTCCGGATGCCAGAAGGAGTTGCCCTCATGATTCAGACCGTCAAACTGGCGAAGCTTCGCCTCTCGCCCATCAATGTCCGCACTGCACCGGAAAAGGATCTCGCGATCGAGCCGATGGCGGCCGACATCGAGGCGCGCGGTGTTCTCCAGAACCTTCTTGTCACGCCAGCCAGGCCGCGCGGTACATTCGAGGTGTTCGATGGTGGACGGCGGTTGCGCGGCCTGCTGCTGCTCGCCGAGCGCGGCACCATCGACGCCGACAGCTTCGACGTGCCCGTTCTTGTGCTCAAGGACAGCGATGCGGCTCTGAGCGAGACTTCGCTCGCGGCCAATTTCCACCAGCTCAAGCTGTCCCCGGCCGAAGAGTGCCGGGCCTTCCAGCACTTCCTTGGGGTGGATGGCGACGTCGATGCGGTCGCAAAGCGGTTCGGGCAGACCCGTCGCTTCATCGAGCAGCGGTTGCGCCTGGCAAACCTCGCAGATCCGATCTTCGACGCGCTTGCAGCAGGTGAACTCACCCTCGACCTCGCCAAGGCCTATGCATCGACTGAGAACCGCGAAAAGCAGCTCCTCATCTACAACAGCTACAGCCACCACAGCTATATCAATGCCGACGCAATCCGGCGGGCCATTGCCAATGAGACGATGAAAGCCAATGATCCCGTCGCGCTGCTGGTTGGGGAGACGGATTATGTTGCCGCCGGCGGTGCGGTCGATCGTGACCTGTTCAGCGACGGAGGAGATCGCTGGGTCAACCCGGAAATTGCGCAGCGCCTCGGCGGCGAGAAGATGGAGGCGGAGGCCAAGCGCATCGGCGAGGAAACCGGTCTGGCCTGGATTCGCCCCATCGCGAGTGCCCACACCTATAACGCGGCCGCAGGCCTCTATCGGGTCATGCTGCCCCAACTCCCCTTCACGGATGACGAGCGGCTGCACCTCGACGCAATCGACACCCGGCTCGAAGCGATCCAGTCCGAGATGGACGACGAGGACATCGCCGAAGAGCGCTTTGCCGAGCTCGACGCGGAATATGACCGGCTCGCTGAGGAGCGCAGCGGGCTGCATGACAGACCCAGCGTGTTGCCGGATGCCTTGCGGCCATTGGTCGGAGCATTCCTAACCCTCACGCAGCGCGGCGAACTGCTGCTCGATACCGCCTATTATAGCGAGCAGCCCCTGCGCCTCGACGAAAGCGGTTCACTGCTGGATGACACCGCCGAAACCGGTGATGACGGCGGCAATGCTGACGGCGAGACCACTGGCCGCAGCGAGCGCGAGGCCGTGACGCCTCGTCCCGACACGGTTGCTCCGGGCGGAAAGGCACTCAGCATGCGGCTCTTCGAGGAGTTGGCAATGCAACGCCGCGACGTGCTGGCGGCCAACCTTATCCAGCATCCGGCGCTGGCGCTCGATTACGCCATCTTCGTCATGGTGGATGGGCGGCGCCAGTATCTTGCCAAACATGGTTCGACGATCCGCGCATCGGCTCCGCAGGACCCTGTGGTCGGCGAGCAGCCCGCTACGATCGCGCGCACCTTCCTGGCGGAGGCGCAGGACGGGCTGGAGGCGGCCTGGACCGAAGCGGCCGATCCGGTCGCGCGGTTCGAGGCGTTCCGCGACCTTGATGACGATGCGAAGGCTGGATGGCTCGCCTATATCGTTGCGATGTCGCTCGAAGCCAAGGATGGCTACGGTACGGTGCCGCAGAACGCCCTTCAGAACCGCCTCGCAACGATCATGGAGGTCGATGTCGCGGCCTGGTGGCGTCCGACTTCGGTCAACTTCTTCGATCGGGTGCCCAAGGCGGCGCTGCTGAGCCTGCTGCACGATGTCGGCGGTCCGGCTGTCTCCGGACGCTACGCAGCCTCCAAGAAGCCCGATATCTCCTCGACCTGCGAGAAGCTGTTCGCGGGCGAGGCCATGGTCGAGGCTGAAGTGAAGGAGGCGGCGCTCAAATGGGTGCCCGATGCGATGCGCTTCCTCGACACCGCGTCAGCGCAGGACGATCCGCAGGATGACCAGAACGCCGAAAGCGAGGCCGAGAGCGAGGAGGCGCATGCCGCACTGGAGGCGGGCGAAGAGGCTGCTTGCGACGAGCTCCTCGATGCTCCCGACGAGATGATCGCCGCCGTCTGAGCGCGCATTTCACCTTCTGGCCCAACGGACCGCTGGCGCGATGCAGCGCCAGCGGTCCTTTTTGTATCCCGATCGGATCCTAACATGCCGAAACCCACCAGTGCCCGGCGGGACGTTGCCGCCGAAATCACCAATCTCATCATCGAGAAGCTCGAACAGGGCGTACCCCCGTGGAAGCGACCCTGGCGAGGCGCCCCGGGGCAGGGCTTACGTCCGCTCAGACATTGCGGAACCGCCTATACTGGCATCAACACCCTGTACCTGTGGGCTTTGGGCGACGCCAAGGGCTACACCTCGCGCTACTGGATGACGTTCCGCCAGGCCGAGCAGCTCGGCGGGCATGTCCGCAAGGGCGAGCGGGGGGCGGTGTCGGTCTACTTCTCCCAGTTCAAGAAAACCGAGACCAACGTGGTGACAGGTGCATCGGTCGAAAAGAACATTCGCTTTCTGCGCCATTACATCGTCTTCAATGCCGACCAGATCGACGGGCTCCCCGCCTATTACTATGCCGCGCCCTTGGCGGATCCCGAGCCCACCCCCTCAGGGCGACAGGCCGTCATCGATCGCTTCTTCGAACCGATCCCGGCAGCCGTTCGCCATGGCGGAAGCGAGGCCTATTTCAGCCCCACCTTCGACTATATCCAAATGCCCAGGCCGTCATCTTTCGACAGCATGGATCTGTATGCGAGCACGCGGCTGCACGAGACGGTCCATTGGAGCGGACATGCAAGCCGCCTTGCGCGCACCTTCGGCAAGCGCTTCGGCGATCAGGCTTACGCATTTGAGGAACTTGTGGCCGAGATCGGGGCAGGTCTGGGCTGCGCGGAGCTTGGTCTCCCCAACGAACTTCATCAAAGCCATGCGAGCTATGTGAGCCATTGGCTGTCGATCCTTCGGGGCGACAAGAGTGCCATCATCCATGCCGCCGCCAAGGCCGAGCAGGCCATAACATTTCTCGGTGCCTTCGGAGGTACATCTTGCGATGCGCCGGATGAGGACATGGCAACGCCCAGCGAACAGCGGGAGGGCGTGTAATGGGCTGGCTCTACATGCAACGTGGATCGCTTGGCGGTCATGCGTCCGCGAGTGCCTATCTCGACGCGCAGTTCACCTATGAGCGGGCGCTGGATGATGGCGGTACGACCGGACTGCGGGTACTCGCTTCGTCCTGCCCGCAGAACCGTGTCTACTACGCCGCCGCCCAGGTCATGACGAACAGGCAGGGCGGCGAGATTATCGCGATCATATGCCTGGTCCGTTGGAACCCCCACGACCGTGAAGGACTCGTGTTTGGGTACAAGGATATGACGGAAAATATGGGGCCCTATGAGGCCGAGTGTCCGGCAGCCATCCTCGACCTGCTGACCGCGACCGAGAACGCCCATGCGCTGGACTGGCGCCGACGGTGCCGTGCCAGTCTCGAACGAAAGTCGCGCAAACTGGCCGACGGCGACCGTATTCGGTTGTCCGCGACGATCACCTTCACCGACGGCCATGAAGGGAGCGAGTTTCTGGTGGAGCGGCGGGGGCGCCGCACGGTCCTACGCGATCCGACAAGTGGTCGCGGCTACCGCATCTCACGGCTGATGCAACGGGACTGGACCATCGTGCCGGTGACCCGGGTCCATAAAACGCGCTTCTGCTGACCGCCACTACGGCATCTTCAACCGAAAGGCCGCCCATGTCTGTTTCAAACCCGGATCCATCGCTCTCTGCCAAGCGCGCCTTGCTGTGCAGCCGGGCACATGCAGAGCGGGTTGCGCACAGGATCTTTATCTCCGGCCAGCGCGCCTGCATCATACGCACTGGAAATCCAATCCAGCCCTATCGTGCCGCCGCCGAGGCCTCGAGCCACGATGAAGTCGAGGTCCTGCTGTGCGTCTAGCCTTGTTGTTGCCGCTCTTTCTCATCGGATGCTGCTCGCAGCCGACGCAGGGGACGGCCGACCAAGCCAGTTTCGCAGCTGCGGCGCGCGCGATTGACGGCGATACACTCTCCGTCGATTTTCGCCTGCTTGGCCTCGATGCGCCCGAGAAGCGCCAGCTTTGCGCGAACGATCAGGGGTGGTGGCCGTGTGGCAAGGCGGCTCAGGACTATTTGGCCCGTGCGCTTCGTGACCAGGAGGTGCGCATCACCCTCGCCAGTGGGCGGACCTATCGGCGCCGGGTGGCGACAGTCGAGGTTTCGGGCGTCGATCTGGGGGAGCGGCTGATTGCGGCCGGGCTCGCCGTCCCGGCCGTACAGTATCTGAAGAGCGACCCCGATCGTGCCACGCGATACCAGCGGGCGTTCGCAACGGCGAAAAAAGCCGAAGCGGGCATGCATGCCGGTCGATGGATCGAGCCGGCAAAGTGGCGCCGCGGCGAACGCCTGTCATGCGAAGCGCGGGTCAGTCGGCGAGGGAAGGGTCCAGATACCAGGACGGGCCCTGCCTGAAATCGGCGTCAATTCGGCCGACGGGTCCGTCGGGCTCCTTGGACACATAAGGATCGATCAGCGGCATGGCGCGACCCTTTGCCCGCATCAGCTTGCCGGCAACCCGGCCTCGCCGTTCCAGCAAATCCTCGAGCCACATCAGATCGTCCAGCATGGCGACGACGCCGCGTCCGGCCAGGCAGTAGTAGATGCAGCGCTGAAAATCGTCGGCACCATCGTTCCCCAAAATGGCGGCCAGACGCTTCTTCCCAGCAATCTCGCCTTCATGCACCCACTGGACGGCCTCACGCAGCTCCCGAACCGAGAAATATGCGTCTTCGACACACATGCCAAGCGAGGCTCCGGCGATCATGCGGCGGGTCGGGCGCGTGTGGGGATCCAGCGAAGCATCCCGCAGGGTTACATCAAGGTCGAAATGGTCGTGGAAGATCGTAGCTTTCATGGGAATCACTCCGTTCGAATTGAACGTAACGTGAACAAAGCTGACCGGTCAACCCTCCGTTGAGGGTCCACCGGGTTTCAGGATCACCGAGAATTGACGGGTGCCGTGATATTCAAAAGGCCGCTCTCCAACCCATCGATCCCAGAATTCGAGACTGTCGCCTGACATCTCGATGTCGATTTCCGGATAGTTCAGCTCGGAGGCGATCTTCATTACCTTTTCGGCCAGCGCCGCGCCCACGCCGCGCTGGCGAAACGCCGGATGGACGTAAAGCTTGTGAAGCTCGCAACCCCCGTCATCAGTCTGAGTGAAGGTCGCTCCGCCGGCATGCCTTCCGTCGATCCGCGCGACGAAGTACCGTGGATTTAGGTCGTCTGACGCACCAAGGTCGCATATCGCCACCTTGCTATCGGGCTGGCAGCGCTCGCGATTAAGCTCGGCCTCCAGTTCGGCCAGCTCTGCCCTGGACCCTAACTCTTCAAACTCCATTCTCTCGATCTCCGGCGACGGGTTCAGCGAGCGGCACCGCCGCGCGAACGAAACAAATTTATGGCGGCTCCACGTGTCGTTTCAAGGGCAACCCCAGCGGCGATGGCAACGCACCGGCGCGTCGGGGAAAAAGGGGAGGGGGAAGAGGCCGGTCGAGCTCGATGGGAGCTTGAAGCCGGAGATGCCCGATGACCTATGACGTCGCCTACCGCTTTCAGCAGGCGCTCGACCCGAGCGCGCTCACCACAATTCCAGCCACGTTGCACGCGGTGCAGGCCGCGATCACCGACGCCCGCAATGCGGGTTGCGCTATTGAAAGCGATCCTGCCGTTATCCTGCTGGTGCGGCACTTCCACTCGGTCTGCGCCTCTGCTCCGGATATCGATGCCCTGCAGGAACAGTGCGAGGCCGCGATCGATCGGTTGCGCCTTGTCCCAGCTCTGCCGACGCTCGCCTATCGTGGGGTGGCGAATGACGAGGCCGCGAAACGGGCCTTCCATCGAGAGGGGCGGGTGGCGCTCCGCGCCCTCGCGGATGCGCTGGGATTGCCGGACTCGGGATACACCCTCACCGCGAGGCGCGGTACGCTGGCGCAGTCGGGTGAAATCATTCTCCACGGGGACGAGCTCAGGGTCCGCCTGTCGCTCGATATCGTGTTTCCCGGCGAGGAAGTGACCTACTGCCGGGTCCGAGGCCGGGATGACCATTGGGGTGATCGCGACCGGCGGGCACCGCTCATCAATCTGCTCGACCCGGCACGGTTTGCCGCAAGATTGCGGCGAGAGCTGACCTTGACCCCTGCGGCAGAACCCATGGCTCTGGTTGCCTGACTCGCTGACGCACCAAGGCGGCGTCTGGCCAACATCTCCAGGCGCCCCTCGCATCCCATTCTACCACGGAGGCATGCATGAGCGATCCTGCAGCTCAGCGCATCATCGATCGCATTGATTTTTCCCGGCGTGGCCCGACGGTGCTTGCTTATGGCGTCGGCGTCGACAGCACGGCTATTCTTGTCGAGCTCGAGGCGCGCGGCTCCTTACCTGATCTCGTCCTGACCGCTGACACCGGCACTGAAAAGCCGGAAACCTACGAGTATCAGGCGATGATCGCCGCCTGGATGGCCCAGCGAGGGATCCCCTACGAGGTCGTTCGCTATGTGCCCAAACGGTTCAAGCACTGGCCGCCCTATTTTTCGCTGCTCGAGAAAATATGAAGTGATCCCTCTGGTGTGCGTTTCGCGGCGGCCTGAGACCGGCTGACAGCAAGCGCATTTCGCCGGACGAGGTATCCGGGTAATCTGGCTACACGCGAAGGGGGTGCCACTTGGAGAGCCGTCTCAGCCTTGCGTCTTTGCCGAAGGATGTGCTCGTTTTTCTGAACGGGCCGGCGGCATACGGCCTCAAGAAGGGAGAACCGGCCCTATTTGACGCCCAGACCTTACGCCTGCTCGAGTTCCCGACCTTCTTCATCCGCCGTCACTATGTTGAGAGTGGGCGTAGAGCGTCACCACATACTTGGCGTGATGCTGCATTCGCTATGGCGAGCTGGATCGAGTTCCTTGCTGATCTCGGCATTCCGGATCTGCACATTGCTGGCCGCCCGGAACTCGTTGCCTATCGCGAGATGTATGAGACCGGTGTCTCGCCCTTGACCAAGCGTCCATATGCAGCTGGAACCATTGCGAACCGTATGTCTGTGATCGCGGCATTCTATGAGCGGTCATTTGAATGGGGGTGGCACAGCGACGCCTCCATACGCCAGCTCTCGACATGGTCACCTTTCCGGCCGCCACTGGATCGTTCGGCATTGTCGCATCTCGGTCGAGTTGATCGACCCCGGTACTGGACTGATCTCGCACCGAAGCGGCGCCCCCACAAATCGACGATACGCCCTTTCATGGCGGCGGAGATTCCCGCATTTCTGCAGGCTCTGGGGCCGCGGGCAACGGAGCAAGTATCTGATCCACGTCCATGTCGTGACAGACTGATTGGCGATTTCGGCCTGTTTGTTGGCCTTCGTAACGACGAGATCCATCAACTCACCCATTATCAGATTGAAAGCATGCGACCGGATAGAGCGGCACCCGCCGCTGAGCAGCCTCTGTCCATCATCGGTAAAGGGCGCAAGAGGCGGATGGTGGCCGTTCCGAACTGGCTCGTCCTCGATGCTTTGACGTACATTACGACAGAGCGCGCTGCTGCTCTTCTTGCCCGAGAAAACTGCGCTGCCGAACCTCCAAATCTTTTCCTGTCTGGGCTGGAAGCCAATGCGCCAGGTCGCCCGATATCTCACCGGCGTTTCCAGCAGGTGATCGAGGAGGCATGCCTTCGTACCAACCTGATACTAAAGGAGAACGTCACCGATCCAGGAACGGGCCAGATATTCGTACGCGAGAGGGCCAGTCACTGTGTCCACGATCTTCGACATACCTATGCTGTGCTCACCTATTGGTTCGAGAAGCGGAACGGTAATCCTGAACCGTGGAAGAAGATTCAAGCCCAACTTGGTCACGCGCAGCTGACAACGACGATCAACACCTATCTCTCATTTGTCGAGATATTTGGCCAGCACGGACATTTTTTCGACGCTCGGCGATTGCTGGGGATCGAACCTTGAGAAGCCCTCGCACTCCATCGATTGCAGCGTTGTTGCGCAAGCAGGCAGAAGCCCCCGGCAGCCTCGTTCCATTCGAAGGGCGGCGCAATCTTCCGGCACCTTCATCGGCTAAGACCATCGTCACCTTTCCGCGCGCCGGATTGCCTCCGCTTTCCATTGAACTAGATTTTCTCAACAATCATCCCCGATTGATCGAACCCATCACTCACGGGTTCCGCCTTTGGGGTGCTTCACACGCTGATAAAACGAAGATTCATCGAAAGCGCGACTTAGCCGTGGGGTGGTTCGGATTCCTCCAGCAAACGGGACGGGCCGATCTTACACTGGCTGATTTCGATAAATCCCTGATGCTGACCTTTATCTCATGGCTGAACAGCGACGAAGCTAGCCGGCACGGGAATCTCCTCCAACCTTCAGTGAGATCCGCTCGTTTCTACGCATTGATCGCAATCGTGGAAGCCTTACGGGATGATCCGGGCTGGGGTTTGCATGCGCAAGGGGTGATCGCCGACGTGCCGAGAAACCTGTGGGTCGGTCGAACGCGCAAGACCAGCCCGAGGCCCCGGCTTTCCAAGGATCATCTCGCTCGGATCATTTCGGCTGCCGAAGGGGAGGTATTTGCGATTGCAGGGCGGCTGCAGCGAGGAGAACATCTCCTCGCCAAGGGAAGAGAAGCTCTTTGTCTCGGCGGCTCATACCGGAAAGACCAGGGCCTGTGCCTCGCCGCATTGGAGTGCATGTACCCGGGAGTTATACCGAACTTTCAAGTTATCCGTCGACATGACACAGCTATTGGGAACGCTGCTCGGATTCTTGGCCGCGAAGAGACCGCAGGCTATTTCTACGCCAGCGGCCGCGACCTCGTTCCTTTCGTTCTGCTCCTGTCTGTCGCGACCGCGTTCAACAGCGACACGATCTTAAGCCTCGAATGGTCCAATATTGCATTCGGGAATCGGTTTGGGCAGCAGTTCGTTCGGATTGTCGGGAGCAAACCCAGGGCTGCCACTGATCCGGTCGCAACATTGGATGCGACTGCCGGAGACGGTACTAATGCCGCCCAGCTTTTCGACCTCCTGAGACGTCTGACCGAACGTCTGCGTCCACACATTACTGACCCACGCGATGAGGATCATGTCTTTCTGTTCGTACCAGAGCGCGGCGACAAGCGCGTAACCTCCTTCGGTCGCGACGACCGCGATACCCAGGATTCAAAATGGCGCCTCGCCTTGCGCAGTTTTATCAAGGACCATGGGTTGGAACCGTTCTATCTGGCCCAAATTCGCCCGACCATTCTCGATGAGATACAGGTGACAACCGGTGATATCCTCGCTGCACGCGCGGTTGGTCAACAGCAAGATCCGCAGACCCTCTGGCGCCACTATACCTCTAACGGTACAATCCAGCGGTATAATGAGCGACTTGGAGAAGTTTTCCTTGCACGTGAACGATGGCGTGAGACTCATGGTGTTATCGACCCGCGCTCAAGATTGCTTGCACCCGCGATGGATCGCGGCGCGGCAACGCCCGGCTTCATCTGCCTTGACCCTATGGACAGCCCACTGCCTGGGCAGCGCCGTGGGCGATTGTGTAATGCTTATGGCCATTGCCCCAGCTGCCCATTAGCTGCGGCAGAAATTGGGAAGGCTGCCAATGTGGCGCTGTACCAGGGGCTGCGTCAGGCGATATATGCGGCCCAGCCAAGTGTTGGACCAAAGGCCTGGGTCGCCCGTTGGGCGCCGATCCTCCTAGATGTCGACGCTCTGCTGCAATTTGTCGACCCTGTGATCGCCGCGACAGCCTCGCGGCTGAACGTCAAGCTACCCACCGTCGGATGACGGCCTTCGCGACCCTGTCGAGCAACTCCAGGCTCCACCTGCGCCATGATGCAGATCTTCGCGATGCGCCAGTATCCCCGTCGAGCAAATGGGGTGATGCTCGCTGGTTCTTCGACAATCCGGTGCCTGGCGCCCCTTCGTCGGCAAGCATGCTCTCTTGGGATCTGATCCTCCCTGATGGTCGCAATCTGCTGGACGAACATCATAACAACCTGCTCGACTGGCTGCGTCGTCTCGCATGGTCGCTCTTTGCTTCGCCCGGTAACAATGCTCAACCTCTCTCACCGGGTTCTGCGTCGACCACCTCAACCGGGCTACGTTACTTGGCATCCTGGTTGGTTCAAAACAGCTATGACAAACCGGATCAGCTCGATCCTGCAGCGCTCGCATCATATCGTGACGACCTCGCTTACTCCCTTGCCGAAGACTCCGACGGCGATGACCTAAGTCAAGCCCAGGCTAACCTTCGTCTTCGGCCCATAATCGCATTGTGGCAGCAGCGTGGGGAACTTTCCGCGGCAGGCATCGCTCCGATGCCGCAGATTCCATGGGGAGGGCGAGGCGCCATCGAGATGGCTAGGGAGGTTACTGCGAGGGCGGACGGATACACGATGCCGCTGCCTGACGAGATTGCCATTCCTGTTCTCAACAGGGCCGCTGATTTCCTGGGCCAACCCACAGATGACGTCCTGAGACTGCAGGCTCAATGCGATGCCATCAATGATCGCGAACCGACCGATCATCACACCGGTCCCGGAACGTCCGAGGTGTATAAAAAGGAACTTCGAGGCGAAGCCTTGAAGGCCTTCATATTCAGCAGGAATCCCCAAACAGGAGAGCCTTGGCACGATCGATTGGAGATCATCACGAACGAACGCGGAGAACTCATCTACCCGGCACAACGCTTCAGGCAATTGCTCTTGGCCGTACGCAATGCGGCAGCGATCACCATTCAAGCAGGCACCGGCATGCGGATATCTGAGATTTGTGGGCTTCCTGCTGGAATGGATGACCAATCTGGCTTGCCGCGTTGCGTGCGCGTCGTACCCAGCTTCACTGGGTTGAACGAGATTTTCCTGATCCGGACTGTTATCTCGAAGATGGAGGACACCCCTAGAGAAGTCGACTGGCTTGCTGGAATGCGACCGAAGGGGGCGTCCGATTTGCCGCTGCCGGTCCGGGCAATCATCATTTTGGATCAGTTACTTGCACGCTACCGGCAGATGCTTCGGTCCGATCGCCTCCTGGTACAATTCACGAACCTCAGAGGGTTGCCGGTCAGGTCGGCATCTGTAGCCCAAATTCGATCCATGTCCCTTCTGAAAGGTATGCGTGATTTTGTCGAAGAGTGGGTAGATTTCACTTCACTCCCCAACCAATCGGAGCATCCGGCCGAAGATAATGACCTTGTCCCGTACAAGAACACCAACGGCCGCTGCATTCGCAGCCACCAATTCAGAAAATTCTATGCAAACTTCGCCCTGAGTGTTGATCCTCGCCTCCTTCCGGCAGTGCAAATGCATTTTCACCATATCAGCCAGGCGATGACCGAAGGGCATTACTGGGGCACCAATCTTCTGCAGATTGAGCCGCTGTCCACGACGCAGCGCCAACATACCGCGCTTCTCCTGTACGAACTTGCCACCGGCAAAACGCTGGTATCCGGGCGCATGGGCGACCAACTTCAGGCCTCGATTGAAGAATTGCGCACCAAAATAGGCGTCCGAGGCGGAGGCGAAGGGTGGCGCAATGCAATCTCTCTCGTGTTCGAATATGATATCAGGCTGTGGTTCGCACCCCATGGCAAATGCCTCCCCCTTGTTCCGCAGGCGATGAGATGCCACCAACTCGCCGGCACATCTTCCTGGCTGAATAAAGAGCCGAACTATGAGACACGGGAGCCCGGCGTGTGCGCCGGCTGCCCATCCTTCGTAATAGATTCAAAACACCGTACTTTCTGGGAGGATCGCTTCCTCGCCAACATGACGGCTTTCCGAGCCGCGGTACGCGCAGGTAACGGCGACACGTTCCGGGTCATCGGCGATCGAGCTGCCCAAGCCCGTGCGCTACTTGTTGCGATTGGCGCTGACATCGGTGCGCTGGAAGCACGCGTCGATATGGAGGCGGTGGATGGCAGAGAATAGGAGACGAGCAGAGATCGAAACCGATTTCTTGATGGCAATCGAACGCTTGGTGAGCGGCAGACCGACCCATCCGGCGCTTAAGAAAAGGAAAGAGGAGACTGGCAGGCTTGCGATCAACATTTCGAATGTGGCGCTCGAGGCTGGCCGGTCTCGGACATTGATCGCAACGAGAGATACCACCTATCCAACCGTCAAGCACCGCCTGATGGAGCTGGCAAAACCTCATGCTTCGCGTGGGACAGCAACTACCATCATCGATTTACGAGCCGAACTTTCCGAGACCCGGAAGCAACTCAAGATGGCGTTGGCCGAAGCTGCCGGGCACTTTCATGCTCGCGTGAATGCCGAGCGCGACGCGGCGCGTTGGCGCCAAGCTTATGAACGGCTTTCTTCGAAAAGGGGCAGTGACGCAAATATCGTTATGTTGAAATCACCGCCGGCACAGTGACCGTTGCGATCTGTAGTGGTGACATCCGGCTCGGTGGCAACAAGCCGAAAATCTTGCCTTTAAAAAGATAGGCGCCTCTATTGATAGGCCATATTCACTGCTGGGATCAAAGTTGGGGCATGCGCAGATCATTTTACGTCTCACTGGCCTTTATGGCCATCACTTTGGTCTCCGGAACGGCAAATGCGGCCCCCCTGACGATAGACGATGTCCTTCGCACGGTAGCTATGGAGCAGGTCGCCGCCTCTCCCGATGGAGAGGACCTTGCTGTCGTTGTGCAACGGCCAGCCGGAGAGGGGGAAGTGGCCGGTCGCACCTTTTATGAAGTGGATCCGTCCCGCGCCGATGTCTGGCTTGTTCGGCGAGATGGGTCTGACCGTCGGAACCTCACTGATGGGCATGCGGCAGCGGCAGGAAACTGGTGCGCGCAGTGGAGTCCAGACAGTAAAAGGATCGCCTTTCTATCGACCCGCCCCGAAGGAGCCGAGCCACATGGCGGGGATGCCGTTCGCCTATACATGTGGACCCGCGCTACAGACGGGATCCGGCGCATTTCGCAGCAGCCCATGATGACCATGACGCGTTACGGCTCTCCGCTTAATGCGCTGGACTTGCGTGGAGGAGCAGACGCGAAGCGCCAGTCGCTGGGATGTACACCCTCGGAGGGGGCAGGCGAACGCGCACCATTTCTCTGGCTCGACGAACACAGGTTGCTCGTCCTGCAGATGCCCGCCGGGCAGAATTCTTCACTGCTCACCCAGAACACGCGCGCACTGGAATTTGCCGGTGAGGTCGCCCAAACGCTGCGGGATGGAACGACAAGCACCGTCGACGTCGCCGACAGCGGCAGAGAAAATCTCTCTGGCACACGAGAACAGTATCAGGTGGAAATCTCGCTGATTGATGCAGCGAGTGGCGAACGGCAGCTTCTGGCTAGCGTCCCAGCCTTTCCTTTTCGCGGAATGCTCTCCCTAGTGGTGTCCCCGGACCGCAAAACAGCGGCTGTCCTGGCCCCTGCTGGCGTGATCCCGCCGCAGGAAGTCGGGCCGAAACCTCTTAACAACGATGAAACCGCATCGGATAAGCGGCTCATCCTCATCGACCTTACCGCCAAGTCTCCCCCGCGCCGGGTCACGGTGCCGGAAGAGGCACGCTATCCACTGGACCTGCTTGACTGGTCTCCTGACAGTACCGCATTGCTTTTGCGCGCGCGGGCGTCCGGCAGTACCCGCGACGTGCGTGTGTTTCGTCTCGATGCAAGTTCCGGGAAAGTCTCTTCCGTCGCCCCAAACTTTGTCGATCGGACTTGGGACGCCGGTCCGGTTGACCACGAGCTCTCTGCCCGATGGCTCAAAAACAGCTCCCTGCTCATACGCGGCCGGCAGATTTCAGCCAGCGAGGGAACCGAAACTTGGTGGTATCTGTCGGAAAGGAGCAAACCGCGTCCAGCCTCTCCCCCGACCAAGTCGAAGCGTCTTGATTTACCCTCAGGCGCACAGCTTCTCGCTCAGGACAGGTACGGTTCGATATGGCGGGAACTGACTGATCGGGGGGTGGTGCTACAAGGAAGGCCGGCCGGCACCGATCGGACGCTGGAGCTTTTCCGGGTCAACCACCATCTGGCCTCCATCGACTGGGGGGCAATTTCCACGATCGATTATGTCAGTGAAGGCGGAGCACCGCTGAAGGCCCTGGTGATCCATCCGCCCGGACACCGTCGAGGGCAAAGCCACCCAGTCTTGGTCTGGGTTTATCCGGGCACCATGATCCGGGGCAAGCAAGACTATTGGGATGACCGCCTTCTGCCCGGAATCTACAACCTTCAACTTTATGCAGCGAAAGGATATACGGTCCTCGTCCCATCCATGCCGCGCGCACAGGAGCTATCCGGTGGCCCCTACCTCCATATGAAAGAAGGGGTGCTGCCGGCTGTGGACAAACTCATCGAACTGGAAGGGAGCGACCCGAGACGTGTCGGGCTCTTTGGGCAGAGTTTCGGCGGCTACGCTACCTACTCCCTTGTTACGCAAACCGGCCGCTTCGCGGCAGCCGCCGCTATCGATGGGATCGCGGACATGCACACGACGTACGGAGCGTTTGATCGCAGCGGCGACGGTTGGCCAGGCATTGCTCAGGACAAGGGAGTTAATCCCACGATCGTGACGACTGCCATGCGCATGCCAGCACAGGCCTATCGTGATCCAGGGATTTACGCGGCCAATTCGCCCATCATGTACACTTCAACGATCCATACCCCGCTGCTCATGGCGCACGGCACATTCGACATACGGGGAAGCGTTGCCGAAGCCGAGGAGATGTTTACATTGCTTGATCAGCAAGGAAAGCCGGCGCGCCTGCTGCGCTATCACGGAGAGAACCATTCTATTGCGCTTTCCCCTGCAAATGTACGCAATCTCTACGATGAGCTAATCGCCTGGTTTGATCTTTATTTGAAAAAGCAGCAATGACATCAGATGCGGGTATCCCTTCAATGATCTGCACAGATCAATGGTCAGCATGCCGCCTTTAGCGGTTACGATCGGTAGAGTTGCAAAGTGCAGTAGCGCTTTGCAACTCTACCGATCGTTCAGATTGTTCATGAACACCGCGGGCAGGTAAATTGAGAATAAGCCCCTGATATCCACGGCAGCAAACGCCATCATAGACAACTTGACTTCATATTTTGGAAAACGTCCTGACCAATGCCACCTTGCCCAGCATTTCGATGGGCCGGCACAGCTGCTCGCTGAAATGGAAGGTGGCTCCCCAGGACGCCTATCTGCGTACATGGGAGCCTGCACGGGCGGCCTGGGCGGCAGGCTCAAAGGTCGTTCGGCTCATCGGTTACGACATCTCGCCTGCCGATAGCCGCCGTCATGCTCATGCCTCAACCATCGAGAACGCGCTGTTCGAATGCCGCTACCCTCTGCGAGAATGGGGCTGGACCCGTTCCGACTGTGCGGATCGCATCAAGGCTGCGGGCCTCCCCGTGCCCCCTAAGTCCTCCTGTTTCATCTGCGGCGCGATGAAGCCCGAAGAGGTCCGTGCGCTTCCTGCCTGGTGTCTGCGCCTGATCGTGCTGGTCGAGGCGCGGGCGGCGCCGCGACTGAAAACCGTCGAAGGGCTCTGGCGCCGCGCCACAAAAACCCGCCCGGGACGAATGACTGATTTTATCCGGCGGGAGGGGCTGCTGCCACCGGACGAGGTCGATGCGATCATCCTCGATGCGCCGCGCTCGCTCATTCTCTTCCAGGAAGCCGCCGCCATGGTTCCGCTTGAAGACCGGCCCGCCTTCGCCTCGTGGCTCGAGCGCTTTCGGGCGCGGGACGTGGGCACGGGCGTGCCGATGAGGCCCGCAACATGATCGAGATCATCCTTGGCCTGCCCCATCTGTCGGCGGGCGCGATTCTGGATCGAGCGCGGCTGCTCCAGCAACCGGTGCTGATCTCGGCCAATGCCTTATCGCGCTGGACGCGCAAAGCGGGGTGGGCCCAGTGGCGTGGCTGGAAGACAGCCCAGCTGGACAACGCATCGGGTCTGCCGAGCGTGGACCTCGACAGCGGGGGCTTCGTCTGCGCGGCCCGCTATGGCGGGATCCCCTGGAGCGTGGACCAGTATATGGCCCTGGCGGCCGCATACCCGTTCCGGCGCTTCGCAAGTCTCGACTATTGCGTCGAACCTGAGATTGCGAGGGATCGCGAGGAAATCCTCGACCGCATATCCAGAACCATTCGGGCAAACCGTGATTGCCGGGCGCGTGCCATGGACCTTGGGATCATCGATCGGTTCATGCCCGTCATTCAGGGGCGCACGCCTGAGGATTATGAACGCTGTGTCGATGCGCTTGCCTGGTCGCTTGTCCCCGGGACGATCATCGGCGTCGGCAGTATGTGTCGGCGCGACATCCATGGACCAGAGGGGCTCATGGCCGTCATCGAGCATCTGGATACCATTCTTCCGGCGGGAATTCGTCTCCATGCCTTCGGCGTCAAAGGGGCAGCGCTCCCTTTCCTCACCGCCTTCTCCGCCCGTGTCGCATCGATCGACTCCCAGGCCTATGGCATAGCCGCGCGGCGGGATGCGTACCGGCGTGGCGTCCCCAAATCCGACATCATGGTCGCCGACCATCTTGAACGCTGGCTTCGCGCGCAACAGGCGCGGCTGACCGAAAAGGGGCGAACGACCTTCGCTCCGCGGCGGCCCATCCTGCAGGCAACGCCAACAAATCCCTGGGACGCAGCGATCGCCCAGGCCCGGCGAGAGATCAGGTCGCTGATAGAGACCGGTGATCTTGAGCACGATGCGCTCACCCAAGCCTGGATTGAGCCCTGGGCTGCGGACCTGATGACGCAGGCGCTTTCCCATAGGTCGCACAGCGCAGGTGCCTTGCGATGACAAACGCGCCATCCTTCATTGTCACGCAGGCGGCCACATGGATCGCGCGGGGGCGGGCCCCCGCCGAGGCCGAGGCGCTGGCAGCCGCCTGGAGAGATTTCCCGGATCTTCCGGCGAACGCCCCGCTGGAAGAGCGAATGGCGCGCACGCGCGAGCGCGTCGCGGCCATGCGACCGATTACTGAGGCCGCGAGAGCCCGCACCGAGGCCGAACGGCAGCGCACCAATTTCTCGTTCGTCAGGCGACGGGTCGAGCATGGCGAGGCCAGCTTGTAGGAGCAGGCCATTTTGCGGGGCGCCGATCTCCATGGTCTCGACTGGGACAGCGCGGTGAACTTTGCACAAGGCTGGTATGCTGCCCATGCCGGTTGGCCTCACAGGGCCCCTCTGCCCAATAGAGCCGACAAACCGGCCCCGTCACTCGTCGAGGCCTATGACCGCGGTTTTGCGGACGGTGGCGGCGATCCTTCGGATCTGTTCGACGCCGCGCGGCGTGCCAATAGAGTGGCCGAACCGGCAACAGGGACAGCCGCTGGCGTTGCCCATCGTCAGTCAGGCCGCCTTCCAATAAGCCAGTGGGCTGCCCCGAGCGATCAGGCACCGCCAGTATCATGGCCGCGCCGCCTCCTGGTTCTGAGCACGCCCGACATGCACAGGACTCCACTGACAGAAAGGTCCAAACGTTCTGCGCCAAGCGCGTTCGAACTCGCCCGTGCCGGCGGACGTGAAGACCTCACAATTCTCCTCCTTTCGGCGCGGGCCGGCTTCACCCTGGCCGGCGTCGAGGCCGAGGCCGATAGTGCGTGCCTGACGCCTGCGCGTGCTGATGAGCTGATCTCGGACCCGTCACAGTGCGACGCGATCACCGCCCTGCTCGCGGGGCGGCAGTTCGACGACATTCTGGTGAGCGCACACGGCGACTATCTGCGTGTGATCGATGCCTTCTCCGTCATGTTCCCGCTATGCCGCACCATGGCGCGGACGCGCAACTCGCCGCTCCAGCAACGCGCCCATCTGCGCACCTGGCTCGACCGGGGTCGCGCGCCCGGAACCAACATCGGCGCCGGCCATATTCGCTGGTCAAAGGTCGCCCAAGGCCTTTCGGCCAAGCTGGGTGAGTTTGTCGTACGCTATGCAGGCCCGGCGTCGCAGCGAGGGCATTTGATCCATATGATGCTGACCGACGGATCCCTGGCGACGGGCTATGTAACGGCTGCGCGCGAACCGCTTGCCCCGGACATTTGGATCTCCAGTAAGGCGCGCCTTCGGGAAGAAATGACCCTCGCTCTGCGTAGGTTCGGCGGCGCAACGCGCTTGGCGGGCAATGCTGACCTCTTCAGCGGGACATAACAGGCAGTTTCTTCACCTGTTGTTCGGGCGGCAGGCAGCTTGGACTAGGGCTATTTCGGCCGATGTAGTATGACACGGCAAAGCTATACCGGAGGTGCGTGTGACTCGGATCGAGATCGACCATCCGGCGATGATCGCGGCGCTTAAGCGCCTTCTCGATCTCGCGCGCAGCGACACCGGGCAGTCTGCCCGCGTCGCGCGTTTCCTCATGGCATGGTGGAATGGCCCAGACCTTGGCGATTTCCCAATTGCCGATCTGTTTGGCCTCGACCGCAATGTGGCGGGCGACATCACCACGGTCATCGGCTTTCTGGGGCAGCATGATGGCGCCATCTACATCGACAGCCTGGGATACCGCGCTGAGATGGTCGTCATTGTTGAGCGCTGGGCGACGCTTTCGCGCACCAGCGCCGAGGCCGCGTAACGACGGTTCACGCCGATATAGGGAGACCGAGCCTTGCCTGAGCCTGAACTCGACCCTCACACATTGCGTGTCGCGGCGCAGCTGGTCCGCTCACGCCTCGCGCTCCTGGCGCGCAATCCCCATCTGGACGGTCTCGAACGCCTGGGCGCGAGCAAAATCCTCAAGCAGCTTGCCATAGACCTCGACGTTTCCGCCGATCATCTCGGGCCCAGACGGCGGCGATCGAGCAGGGCGTAGCCTTTTACGGCCCTACAGATATTTTGAAATGTTCCGGAACGCCTCAACCGCGGTGACAATGCCGTCGGGCTCGTCGCTATGCGTCAGGCAGTGAGAGATATGATCGTTGATCAACGTCTTCTTGGCGCTCGCGATCGCCTTTTCGACCGCATGTAACTGCTGCGCGATCTCGGCGCATGGGCGCTCGTTTTCAATCATCTCGACAATGCTGCGCAGATGCCCGCCGGCGCGGTTCAGACGCTTGACGATCGCAGGATGTGTTTCGTGACGATGCTCGGACATGGAACCTGCTGGCTTGCTGACCAGGTTTACATATCCTCCCCAGGAGGATAGCTCAACCGCCAATTATATCCCCCCGGGGGGATGATTCTTTCAAGGAAAGCTCGATGTTCTCGGTCCTCGCGAACCGTACCTATCGCCATCTCCTCCTGGCTCAGGTCATTGCCCTGCTAGGTACGGGCCTTGCGACCGTCGCGCTGGGTCTGCTCGCCTATGATATTGCCGGGGGTGAGGCCGGAGCGGTGCTTGGAACGGCCCTCGCGATCAAGATGATCGCCTATATCGGCGTTGCCCCGGTCGTCGGGGCCTATGCCAATCGGCTACCCCGGCGAAGCTTCCTCGTTGCGATGGACCTCTTGCGGGCGGGCGTTGCCCTGAGCCTGCCGTTCGTGACCGAGGTCTGGCAGATCTATATCCTCATCTTCGTTCTGCAATCGACGTCGGCTGCATTTACCCCAACCTTCCAGGCGACCATTCCCGATGTCCTGCCGGACGAACGCGATTATACGAAGGCCTTGTCGCTATCGCGACTGGCCTATGACATGGAAAGCCTGATCAGCCCGATCCTCGCTGCGGGGCTGCTGACCTTAATCAACTTCCATTGGCTCTTCTCCGGGACGATGATCGGCTTCATCGCCTCGGCGCTCCTCGTTGTGACGACGGTTCTCCCGCGCGCTCCCAAGCAGCAAACTGCAGGGCAGGGGGTCTATTCCAAGACGACCCGGGGGGTCAGGTTCTACCTGCGCACGCCCCGCCTGCGCGGTCTGCTTGCCCTGACGCTTGCTTCGGCAGCGGCCAGCTCGATGGTCATCGTCAACACCGTCGTTATCGTGCGGGACAAGCTTGGTCTAGGACAACAGGAGGTCGCCCTGACGCTCGCTGCGTTCGGCGCGGGCTCGATTCTGGCGGCCTTCACCTTGCCGCGAATCCTCGACCGGGTCTCGGACCGAGTGATCATGCTTATGTCCGGCGCCATGCTTGCCTGGCTTTTGGCGATCATGGCCGTGGTAACCTATTGGATCGGCGGGCACTCCAGCTATTGGTATGCCCTGCTCGCCGGATGGTTTGCCATGGGCATTGCTTATTCAATGAGCGTCACCCCCTCGGGCCGACTCCTCAAACGCTCGGCCAAGGCGGAAGATCGACCGGCACTGTTTGCCGCGCAGTTTGCCCTCAGCCATGGATGCTGGCTCATCTGCTACCCACTCGCCGGGCAACTCGGAGCCGGCGGCGATCAGATACTGGCTTTCGTCGTGTTATCAGTTCTGGCGCATGCGGGTGTCATCGGCGCTCGCTTCCTGTGGCCTGCCGAAGATCCCGACATTTTGGCGCATAGTCACCCTGATCTCCCACCCGAGCACCCGCATATGCGCGAAGATCATCGGACGTCCGACGGCCACGTTTTTGTCGTCGACGATCTTCACCCCAGGTGGCCGCAATAATATGGAGTTACTGACTGCGACTTGCATAACCCCCAGGGGGGATATAGAGTAGCGTTCATGGGGAGAGTGGCCTCATCCTTTCTGCTTGAGAACAGGCGTCATCGGCAGGATTGCCTTTGCGCGCTTCTGGGCGTGCTGGCCATGTTCAGCGTTACGCTGCTCACAACCTGGCACATCTCATTGCCGCATGGTTCGGTTGCCGCGCAGACAATGCTGACCGAGCAGGATCACCACGATCATGCGCCCGAGGACAGACAGGACCGTACCGATCCTGTCCACGTCGCGGCACACGCGGTCCATCAAGGTGCTGCGCTGCCTACGGGCGCGGGACTGCCGGCGGCATTCTTCGCTGCTTCGGCTAGCTGGTCGGTTCTATCCGACATTGCTTTTGCTTCGATCTCGCCCTCTTCCTTACTGAGGCCTCCGAAAGCGTGATCCCGCCTGCGCGATAGCGCGCAGCCCAATCGGATCATGATCTTTCGAGGATATCAAAATGACAGCCTTTCCTGGCTGGCTACCGCCTCGTGCCGTAGCCGCCATGGCCGCCGCCTGCCTGTTGGCTGGCGTTCCGGCTGCGCGCGCGCAGGTCGCGCCTCCCTTTGCCGAACTCTATCGGCAGACCAGCAACGCTCCGCGCCAGGTCGAACTGGACGCAGAGGTCGAACGAGCAGAGGGCCTCGCGCGCCAGGCGCGCGCTCGGCCCAACCCCACCGTCAGCGTAATGACCGAGAATGTGTTCGGACAAAGCCCCTATGATGGGTTCGGACGATCCGAAAACACGTTCCAGATCAATCAGCCTGTCGAACTGGGCGGCAAGCGTTCAGCCCGGATCGCGGCGGGCCTTGCCGGCGTCGAAGCGGCACAGCTGCGCACCCGCGAGGGCCGGCTTGCTTATGCCTATGAGCTGGCGCGCGCTTATGCCGCAGCGGAGATCGCGGATCGTAGGATACAGCTTGCGCAAGCTGCCGTCAGCGAGGCAGAGGCGGACCTCAAGGTCGCGGTCGCGCTCGTCGATGCGGGCAAGGAAGCGCGTCTACGAAGCCTTCAGGCCGAGACCGAAGCCAACGCCTTGCGGGCCCTTGTCGATACCGCAAAAGCGGAGAAAACCGGCGCTTATGCCCGATTATCCGCTTTCGCGGGCCAAGGCCAGGCCTATACCAGCCTTGCTGATCCCTTGCTCAGCCGACTTTGGTCACGGGTCGAGGCCGGGCCGATCGATGCTTCCTCGGCGCCGCCCTATCTGACGGCCAAAGCAGAAGCCGAGGCTGCCTCGCAGCGTGTGACCCTTGCGCGGCGCCAGGCTGTGCCGGATGTCACAATATCACTGGGTGTGCGGCGACTGGAAATCGACAAGGCCAATGCTCTGGTCGCTGGACTAACCGTGCCCTTTCCCCTGTTCGATCGCAATCGCGGTAATATCGATGCCGCGCAGGCTGAGCTGCGAGGCGCTCAGGCAAGGGAAGCGGCGCTACGGCTCGAGATCGATGCCGCGATCCGCGGAGCACTGGCGATGAACGAGGCGGCGAATGCGCGCTCGGCCGCCGCCGACCGAACCCTTGCTACCGCGCAGGAAGGCTACCGCCTCGCGCGCATCGCTTATGAGGCGGGCAAGTCCCCTCTCATCGAACTGATCGCTTCTCGCCGGGCTCTCGCTGTCGCGCGCGGGGTCGTGCTCGACGCTCGCGCCTCGCAGTTCGACGCCCGTGCCAATCTCGCTCGCCTTCAGGGCCAAACCATTACCGGGGACATCATCCAATGATCTCTTCAAAAAACCTCTACATTGGGGCCGCACTCGGTCTGGTCCTCGCCGCCGGAACCGGCTTCGGCATTGCGCGCCTGACAGCGCCGACCGCCGAGGCACCTGTCACTAACGCGCAGGTGGCAGCCGGTCCGGTCGACACGGTCGCAATTACGGCCGATGGCATCGCCGAGTCCAAGATCGCTGTTGCGCCCGCTTCTGCGACGAGCCTCTCAGAGATCGTCCTCGCCAGTGCAACCGTCGGATCCACACCTGACAGTGAAGCGGTCCTGACCGCTCGTGCAGCGGGCACGATTACCCGTATCTTCAAAAGGATCGGCGACGCAGTGCGCGCTGGCGAAACCGTAGCGCTGGTCGAAAGCCGCGATGCGTCATCGATCTCCGCCGACCGCCGTGTCGCAGCTGCACGGACGACGCTTGCCGCGCGTCAGCTGGCCCGCGAGAAGTCGCTTCTTGCACAAGGGGTCTCCCCCCGGGCCGATTATGAAACCGCCGAGGCGTCGCTCGCGGTTGCGCGAGCCGAGCTGCAACAGGCCGACGCGGCGGCGCGCGCGGCACGCGTTTCCGGGGACGGGCGCTCCGTCGCCGTCGTGAGTTCGGTCTCCGGGCGCATTACCAGCGCGACCGCCAGCCTTGGATCCTACGTTCAGGCTGAAACCGAGCTCTTCCGCGCCGCAGACCCTCGCGGCATGCAAATCGAAGCCAGCGTCCCTGCGTCCGACGCCCAGCGGATCAGGCCTGGTGACCGCGTGGAACTCATCACCTCCGAGGGGAAGACCATAGCCGGCCGCGTTCGCTCGAGCACAGGGACGGTGGACGGCACCACCCGGCAGGCAACGATCATCATCGCGCCTGCGGGAGCGAGTGAAGCGATCGCGCCAGGCCAGATGATTGAGGCCCGCATTTTTGCAAGCGGCCGAGGTGGCAGTGCCGGCGTCACGATCCCGCAGGAAGCGGTCCAGACGCTGGGGGGCCGGACAGTCGTCTTCGTGCGCACCTCAAAAGGCTTTGTCGCGCGCGATGTCCAGGTCTCGGGGCGCAGTGGCGGGATGGTCGCGATCGGCGCCGGCCTTGAGGCCAAAACGATGATCGCGACAACCAACGCCTTCCTTCTCAAGGCGGAACTCGAGAAGGAGACGGCGGAATGATCGCGCGGATCCTCAGCCTTTCCGTCAAAATGCGATGGCTCATCGCCTTTCTGACGCTGCTGATCATTGCCTTCGGCGCCTGGCAGATCACCAAGCTGCCCATCGACGCCGTTCCTGATGTCACCAATCGACAGGTCCAGATCAGCACATTTGCGCCGACGCTCGGACCCGTGGACATCGAGAAGCAGGTCACTTTCCCCGTCGAGACAGCGCTTGCGGGCATTCCAGGCCTGCAGATGACGCGGTCTTTCTCGCGCAACGGCTTCAGCCAGGTCACCGCGGTTTTCACGGATTCCACCGATATCTACTTCGCCCGGCAACAGGTGACGGAACGGCTTGCCCAGGCCAAAGACAGCCTGCCGGTCGGGATCCAGCCCAATCTGGCGCCGCTCAGCACCGGCCTCGGCGAAATCTTCTTCTATTCCGTCGCCTTCCGTCACCCCGACGGCAAAGGCATCAAGACCGCCGATGGAAGGCCGGGCTGGCAATCTGACGGAAGCTATCTGACCCCCGAGGGCGAGCGCCTCACGACCGAACTCGCCAAGGCCGCCTATCTGCGTACCGTACAGGACTGGATCATCCGCCCCCAGATGCGCACCGTGCAAGGCGTTGCGGGGGTCGATTCCAACGGCGGCTATGTGAAACAATATCTGGTCGAGCCGAACCTCAATGCGCTTGCCAGCTATGGTCTCTCCATCATGGAGCTCGCTGACGCGCTCGAGCGCGCCAACCTTTCCGCAGGCTCCAACTATGTGCGCAGAGCTGGCGAAAGCTTCCTGGTGCGAGCCGATGCCCGCCTGAAATCGATCGACGACATCCAGGAAGCCGTGGTCGCCACGCGCGCAGGGGTGCCAGTGCGTGTGCGCGACGTCGGCGAAGTTGTCATCGGGGGCGCGGTGCGCACCGGATCGGGCAGTCGCATGGGCTCCGAGGCCGTGATCTCGACGATCCTCATGCTCGTCGGCGAAAACAGTCGCGTGGTAGCGACCCGGGTTGCCGACAAGCTTACCGACATCAACCGAGCTCTTCCGCCCGACGTCTTTGCCGAGCCGGTCTATAATCGCTCCAAGCTCGTTAATGCGACGATCTGGACGGTGGAGAAGAACCTTACCGAGGGCGCGTTGCTCGTCATCGTTGTGCTGTTCCTCCTTCTGGGGAACATCCGTGCCGCGCTTATCACCGCGGCCGTCATACCCATCACGATGCTGATGACGGCTTCAGGCATGAATGCGCTCGGCGTTTCGGGCAATCTGATGAGCCTTGGCGCCCTCGATTTTGGGCTCATCGTCGATGGCGCCGTCATCATTGTCGAAAACGCATTGCGGCGCCTGGCCGAGCGACAGGAGCACCAAGGGCGGTTGTTGACCCTTACAGAACGCATGGAGGAAACGCGCGAGGCCGCGCAGGAGATGGTCAGGCCCACCGTGTTCGGGCAGCTGATCATCTTCCTAGTCTTCGTGCCGCTCCTCACCTTCGAAGGCGTGGAGGGCAAGACGTTTTCGCCGATGGCGACGACGCTGATGCTTGCTCTCGCTTCGGCGTTCGTGCTCTCGATCACCTTCATACCGGCCATGATCGCGATCGTCGTAAAGGGCAGGGTGAGCGAAACCGAAGTGAAGCCGATCCGCTGGTTCAAGCGGAAGTACGCACCAATGCTCGACAACGCGGTCGCAAGGCCGATCCCGTTCGTGGCGAGCGGGATCGCCATTTTCGCCGCGTCGATCTTCTGCTTCGGGCTCCTGGGCGAGGAGTTTATGCCGCAGCTCGACGAAAAGGACATCACCGTCACCAACTTCCGAGTGCCGTCGGCATCGATCGATCAATCGACGCAGATGCAGCTGCAGATTGAGAACGCGCTCAAAACCCTGCCCGAGGTCGAACTCGTCTTCTCGAAGAACGGCAATGCAGACCTTGGTACGGACCCGATGCCGCCCAATGCCTCGGACACCTATGTCATCCCCAAGCCGCAGAGCCAGTGGCCTGCCGACGTTAAATCCAAAGAAGATATCCTCAGGCGCATCGAGGCGCGCATGAAGCCGCTGATCGGTAATCGCACCGAAATCCAGCAGCCCATACAAATGCGCTTTAACGAGCTCATCGCGGGCGTGCGCGCGGACGTCGCGGTCAAGCTCTATGGCGATGATCTCGATACCATGAGTGATCAGGCCCGCAAGATCGCGGCCGTTCTGCGCACCATACCGGGCGCCGGAGACGTCAGCGCCGAACAGACCGATGGGGCGCCGACCTTTGACGTGAAAATCGACAGGCAAGCCGCAGCGCGTCATGGTCTTTCGGTTGAAGAAGTCGCCAATACCGTTGCGGCCGCGCTTGGTGGTCGCGAGGCCGGTCTGCTGTTCGAGGGGGATCGCCGGTTCTCGGTCGTCGTTCGCCTGCCTGACGCCAAGCGCGACGATCTGGAAACCCTTGGCTCCATACCGGTCATGCTGCCCCGCGAGGGCAGCGCGATCGCGCGCTCCATCCCGTTGCGGGAAGTTGCGCGGTTCAGCTATACGCAGGGTCTCAACCAGATCAGCCGCGAAGACGGCAAACGCATGGTGGTCGTGCAGGTCAATGTCCGGGGCCGCGACCTGGGCGGTTTCGTCACCGAGGCCCAACAGAAGATCGGTCAGATTGACCTTCCGCCAGGCATGTACACCGCCTGGGGCGGCACCTTCGAAAGTCTTCAGTCGGCACGGCTGCGGCTTCTGATCGTGATACCCATCTGCTTCGTTGCGATCTACGCTCTCCTCTATATGGCGCTTGGCGGTTTCGTTCCGGCCGCGATCGTTTTCAGCGCGGTGCCGATGGCGCTCGCTGGCGGGGTTTTCGCGCTGCTTGTGCGTGGCATTCCCTTTTCGATCACTGCGGCCGTTGGGTTCATAGCCCTTTCCGGCGTCGCTGTGCTCAATGGATTGGTGATGATGAGCGCCATTCGAAAGCATGGCGAGGAGGGCGTCGCGCCGATCGATGCTATAGTCATCGGCGCCATGGAACGGGTCCGTCCGGTGTTGATGACCGCTCTGGTCGCCAGCCTCGGCTTCGTGCCCATGGCCCTTGCTACCGGCACGGGCGCCGAGGTGCAGCGACCGCTAGCGACCGTCGTCATCGGCGGCCTCATCACCTCGACCGCGCTGACCCTTCTGGTCCTGCCGGCGATCGCTGCCCTGGCAGCGCGTTGGAGGCCGAGGCCGAAGCCCGTCGAGGTGGTCGCAGCGGTTCAACCGAGCTGATCGAGGCTGGGCGGGCCCACTGTCAGCGGCCCGCTGCTCCCGGCGCCGCTCGCCCCACCCTTCCAACACACCCGACGCAACCGGCTGGCAGCAGCCGGATGCGGCCGGGCGAAAGGTTACCGACCATGCGTTTGGTTAGACTTCTGACGTACTTCATCGCAGCAAGCCTGCTCGCGTCGCATGGCTCGCCAACATTTTCGGCTGATCACCGTCATAGTCAGCGCGCGGTCGGCTGCCACCACGTCCACTTAGCCACTCGCCATCAGGACGCAGCCTCAGATCAGCAGGAAGACCCCGGCATAGCCCATGTCCATCAGGTTGCGGATCAGGTGGGTAGCCTATGCTTTGACGAGGTGCGGCTGCAATCGACGGTCTGCGTCGAGCGTGCTGATCAAATCGCTCCAGCCTCCATGAGGCTGCCGCCGCTGCTTCAGCCCCCGAGAAATGCCTGATCAAGGCATTTCGCGACCCGCATCCCACAAAGACGGCGGAAACACGACATCGAGCGCTCCTGGCGGGCGCCAAAATGGACTTCATTATCATGAAACTGAAACTGGCCAGACCAGCGGCGCCCGTCGCTGCAGTCCTGCTGGCCCTTTCCTTCTGCCTCACCAGCGCAGCCATCGCGCACGGCGTTGCAGAAGGCGACAAGGGCTATATCGAGCAGACCACCGGTCCGCAGATCGGCGCATTCCTCTATCTGGGCGCCAAGCACATGGTCACGGGATATGACCATCTGCTCTTCCTCTTCGGCGTAATCTTCTTCCTCTATCGTCTCAAGGAGGTCGCCTCTTACGTCACGCTGTTCGCGATCGGGCATAGTACGACGCTGATCGCCGGGGTCGTACTTGGAACCCATGTCAGCGCCTATCTCGTCGACGCCGTTATCGGTCTGTCCGTCGTCTACAAAGCGATGGACAATATGGGCGCGTTCCAGCGATGGTTCGGCCTTCAGCCGAACACGAAAATCGCCGTTCTGGTGTTCGGGTTTTTCCACGGATTTGGTCTTGCGACAAAGCTCCAGGACTTCTCGCTCTCGTCCGACGGGCTGATCGCAAACCTTCTTGCCTTCAACGTGGGCGTGGAGATGGGACAGATCCTGGCACTCTCCGCCATCCTGATCCTCATGGGATACTGGCGGCGCACCGCCAGCTTCAACCGCAACGCCTTTGCCGCCAACACTGTCCTCATGACGGCCGGCTTCCTTCTCACCGGCTACCAGCTCGCCGGCTACTTCATCGGAGATCCCGCATGACCCGTCCCCACACCCCGCAACCCGGTGAACTGCCAAGCCTTGGCCAGCTCAATCGAGCGACACTGATCGCCCTTGGCGCTGCGGCCGCTCTTCTGGTGACCATCGTTCTTCCCGCCGAGTATGGCTACGATCCAACCGGCGTAGGCGGAATGCTTGGCCTTACCGAGATGGGAAAGGTGAAGCAGGCGGAGCACCGGGATGAAGCACCTGCGACAAAACCCGCGCTGCCTGTGCCGGCGACTCCGGAGCAGGCCCAGGCGTCGCGCCCTGTCGGCCAACCGGTCACCGTGTCGCTGACGCTCAAACCCAATGAGGGCCGCGAGGTCAAAGCCACGATGAAGGCAGGAGAAGCCCTCGTCTATCGTTGGCACACCGATGGCGCGGAGGTTCGCTTCGAGCTGCATGGCGAGGAGTTTGGTGCGCCTGCGGACCAGTATTCCAGCTATGAGAAGGGGACCGCCGCCAAGGCCGACGGCTCATTCCGCGCGCCTTTCGACGGCACGCATGGCTGGTACTGGCGCAACCGCACCGACAAGCCCGTCACCATCACGGTGACCGCTACCGGCGAATTCTCCAGCTTTGCTGCCAAGCCCTGAACGGTTGAAAGGAACAGAGATGTATAAGCTCCTCATCGCCTTTGCCGCGACCCTTATGTCGGCGACCGGCGCACTTGCGCACGGCGATCATGACGACCAGGCAGAGCGCTCCGTTGAACAGGTCGCCAGAGACAATGTCGTCAAGTTGGTGACGAAAGGGCAACTTGCCCCAAGTTGGTCAAAGGCCAAGGTACTCAGTGTTACGTCGCGCATGCGGGGTGGCGCCCGGCAGGACGTGGTGACCTTGCGCAACAACGCCGAAGTTCAGGCATCGCGCAAGACGCTCTTCATCGTCCTGGCCGCAGACCGCAGCCTGATTTCATCGAGCCATAAGCTTCAGTGATGAGTCTGGGCGCGGTTCGTCAGAATCGCGCCCAGCTTCAGGTTCTGACATGCATGGGGTTTGCATGAATTGCCGGAACCACTGCGTGGGGGAGCCGACCAGACGCTTCTGACCTGCCTATTGCGAAGAGCGGCCAAGGAGAGGGGCCGATATGCTCACACAACTCTGGCGTTCAGCTGATGTCTGTGGTTTCTATTCGCCAGCATCAAACCTTATTGGCAGTCTACCCGCGATGAAAGATAGTCCGAGCAAGCGTATAGCTGAAAGCAGCTCATACCCCGATTGCGTAAGATATCATCCCGAGAACAACTCGACGATCTTTGCAGTGACGAACGATGATGGCGACGTCGTCGCCGTTCATGAAGTCTTCTTGTCCTCCGATGCTCGGGAAATTGGTCGACGTACGACCGGCCTGCCAGAGGAGGGTTTCGTGCGCTTTCGCGGGGTTGGCCCAGCCACAATCGTAAAGGACGAGCCGGAAGAAGGCATGCGCTTATGGGCTGACACAGGCGGGGAAGTCTGGGTCGACGTGACCGGAATTCCGGACAGTGCGAGCGCCGCGAATTGAACATGGTCAATTCGTGTGTGATGGATGCTTGCCGATCAGGCAATTTGTAGCGCCATCAGTGAGATCACTCTGATTACGCCCAGTTGGCAATTGGCCATACTGAGCAGGCAGCAGCTAGTGTCCATGTCGGTACAGCTCACCTCGGCATCGCCGTACTCTCGGCTCTGATGGTTTCGCCGGCGATCACAGCAGGCATTCTGCATGTCGGCCCTATCGACTTCCAGCCTCACCCGTTCTTCAGCTGAGGCACAAGAAACGCCCCGGGATCAGGGCTGCAGACGCGATGCCGGACCTGATCATCTCATAACAGCGATAGGTCACGCGCGCCGCTATTCCATAGCGGCCTGCCCTGAAGGCTCTGTTCCACGACCGGGTCACCCATCGCCGCGGAAGGCGCGGCGATGATGGGGCGCGTGCGCGCCCGCCCGGCGAAATGCCGGGGAGAGGAGGGGGAAAGGATGAAGTGTCTCGGACAAGGGGTTCGAGAGCAACAAGTCCTGGAGAAGTCCCATGAACATCGGTTCGATCAAGCAGAACGAAGCTGGCATCTTCATTGGCCGCGTGTCGACCCTCACGGTCTCGGTCACGGTGGCCCTGCGCGAAGTGCGCAGCAACAATCCCCGCGCGCCCCGCTACGAAATCCACGCCCTCAACACGGTGTCGCGCGCCTGGGTGCAGGTCGGTGCGCTGTTCGAACTCACCGCCCGCGAGACCGGCGAGGCCTTCCTCAACGGCAAGATCGACGATCCCAGCCTGGCGCAACCGCTCTACATTTCGGCCTTCCGCCAGGAAGACGGCTCCTACAACATCGTCTGGCAACGCCCGCAGCGCCGCCGCGACGTGACGGCCGCAATGGCGCCGAAGGACAATGAGGAGGGACTGCCGCCACTGCCGGGCATGGAAGACGCCGGAACCGCGCAGGACGCGCCGTCGGGTGGTGCTCCGGCAGGTGACGGCCTGGGCGAATCCACCGCCGAAGAGTTCGGCGGCGCTCCGGCCGGGGCAGCGCGCGGGCGCGGTCGGCGCGGCGCTGCAAGCGAAGAGGTCCGCGAGCCCGACATGGCTCAGTAACGCCCAGCTTCAGGTCCGGGACGACAGGGTCCGCTTCGCATCTCCCGCGAAGCGGGCCCTGTTCGTCTTCAGCTGTCTCGCGTCGTCTGGTCGTCGTTCGGTCCCGGTGCCCAGCCGGTGCTGGAGAGCGTCTCCAGATCTGCGCGCAGTGCGGCGCGGGCTTCGCGCTCAAGATGGCGGAAGGCCCAGCCCATATCGAGCATTTCGCGCAGGATCCGCGCAATGAGCTGGCCAATCGCGGGCACGCCGCTCACCTCGAGCGACCATCCCATTGGTTCGAAATGGACGAACTGGTTGCGGACCTCATCGTGGATGCGTCGAAGCCAGGCGAGTTCGGCATCACTCAGGGTCACCCCGGTCTCATTCGAGCGATCACCCGCAGAATGGGGTTTGCGTATCGCCTTCAGCAAGTCCGGTAGCGCCATCAGATAGGTCTTGGGCTGTTTGACCGTTGGATCGTCCCGCAAGGCCGCGAAATAATCGATCCATTCACCCGCATTGCGCTCGGTCACGGCTCCGATCGGCGCGGCCGTTGTCGTGAGGTGACACACACAAGCGCCCTGAAGCGCCGAATGCAGCGCGAGCAGCACCCATTTCCAGGCTTGCGGATCCTCCTGCGCGAAAATGGCGGCCCGCAACGCATGGCGGATCGAGCCTGCCACGTCCTCGGCCTCGTCGACCGAGACCCATTGCCCCTCGTTTTCCGGCATCAGGCGAACTGCGCCGCAAAATCGCGCAGCTGCGCATTGATCGCGTCGCGATCCGGCGAGAAATGCGCCTCCCGGTGGCAGTTCGGGCAGAGCGCGACGCACGTCCACACCCGGTCGCTGACGTCGATCCCGAGAATGTGGTGGACATCGAGAAAGCCCGGATAGTCGCGCGCCTCGGTGCAACTTGCCCGTTCGCACCGCCCACCAGCGCGCCGGGCGACAGCCTCGCGAACCCGCGCGTCGCGTGGATAGCCCGATCGTATCACCTGCAATCGCGGTTCGCCGCCATCCCGGCCGAGGTCGGCCGGAGAGACCGGCAGATCGTCCAGCGTATCGGTCTCTCGCTGATCCGGTCCGACAAGCGCCAGCGCCATCACATTGATCACCCCCGGCCAGTCCCAGATCACGCGGGCGACCGCCGGCGTGTCGGGATAGCGATCATCCTGTAGCCAGAGCGATGGGCTCGAACCATTAGCGGCATGGTTGGCGCTCAGATTACCGGCGAGGCCGCGCTCGAGCAGATCCGCGCTGACCGCGCGCTGACGCTCCCAGATCATCGGTATGTCGTCGCAAGGCACCAGCACCGCGAAGACGAACCCTGCCTCGCTGTCCTGGACCATCAGACTGTGGGTATGGCCCTCGCGGCGATGGCGGGCTGCGACGCCGGCGAGCGTCTGCTCCCAGCCGTCCTTGTCGCGGCGGGCCTTGAGCTGGGCTGCCGAATAGAGCGCTTCGCGCGCATTGCGCCCATCGCGGCGCCAGCATAGCCGAACATGCATGCGCATCGGCGGGCCGTCGCCGATATGGCCCTCGATCACCTGGATGATCGCGCTGCCGCGCTTGTCCTGTCGGTGCCCTGTCACCGTGATGCCGTGGCGCTCGAGCAGCGCCTGCACCCGGCCGCGCGTGGCTTCCTCGGCGAAGATACTCCTGTCGGTTCTGAACACCCGCGTCGCCAAGAAAATTCCCCAATTACATCGGTAGGGCGGACCGGCGGGAATCGCGCGTCCATTCCGACGCAGACCATAAGCGACAGTGCGGGGGATGCCTGTGCGATTTTTTGTGTGTCCGCCCTTGAACGTCCTCGCGGTCAATCCCATCCTTGGAGTGCGGGCCGGGCCCCTCTGGCGAGACATGCTGTTGCGTGTGTCGTGATGTCGGACCGCATCGGGTATTCCGATGCATGGGTCTGGCTGTTCTCGCTTTTCTCCCATTCCATCTGTGGCTGCCCGATTGGCACATGATCGCCTCATGGAGTGGCTTATGACTGACCGTAGCTTTCGCCTCCTGTCCCGCCAGCAGCGCCTGGATGAGCAGTTGCAGCGCGAAAGGGCGCGCGCCGCGCCCGACCGTATTCGACTGTTTCGCCTTCAGCGCCTCAAACTCATCATCAAGGATCAGCTCAACCGGCTGATCCCGCAGGCGCTCACGCCCATGGCGGCGCGCTAGGGCGCGCCCGCCCCGGACCATCTGCCACGCCCCCGCAGATGGTCTGCACGTCCGGCGGACGGCGTCCCCCCGCCGTTCCGTCGGACACCTGCCTGCGCCCATCACCGACGCAGCGCCATGACCTGATCAAGAACGGAAAACCGCCATGGACTGGCTGATGACGGATTGGCTGGGCACGCCCGCCTGGTTCTGGATGACTTTTATCGCCCTGGTGACAGGCCTCACGGCCTTCGACCTTGGCATCCTCAATCGCCGCGACCGGGAAATGGGGATCCGGCAAAGCCTGATGCTCTCGCTCTTCTACATCGCCATCGCCCTCGCATTCGGCGCGTGGGTCTGGATCGAGAAGGGCGCTGATCTCGGCCTCAAATATTATACCGGCTTCGTTCTCGAGAAGGCGCTGTCGATCGACAATGTCTTCGTCATCTCGCTCATCTTCAGCGCCTTCGCCATCCCGCGGCTCTACCAGTATCGCGCGCTCCTGTGGGGCATCGTCGCGGTCCTGTTCCTGCGCGGGCTGATGATTGGTCTTGGTGCTGCAGTGGTGGAGCAGTTCCACTGGGTTCTCTATCTCTTCGGGGCCTTCCTGATCCTGAGCGGCATCAAGATGTTCGCCTCCAACGATCAGGATCCGCCCGACGTCACCGCCAACCCGCTGGTGCGCTTCCTGTCGCGCCATCTTCGGGTCGCGCCGGCCCTTGAGGGAAACATATTCCTGACCCGCATCCCGGACGCGAAGACCGGACGGCTCGTCACGGCGATCACGCCGCTCCTGCTCGCCCTCATCGTCATCAATATCGCCGATCTGGTCTTTGCCGTCGACAGCGTTCCTGCGGTCTTCGCGGCCACCACGGACACCTTCATCGTCTACACCTCCAACATCATGGCGATCCTGGGCCTGCGGGCGCTCTATTTTGCGCTTTCCGCGATGATCCACCGCTTCCATCTGCTCAGCCACGCGCTCGCCCTGGTGCTCGTCTTCATCGGCGCGAAAATCTTCATTGCCGACTTCCTGCTGGAAGACGGCACCTTCCCGGCGTCGATCAGCCTCGCCATCACCCTTGGTCTGATCGCTGGCGGCGTGCTGCTCTCCCTGTGGCGGATGCGTGGCGCTGCGCCAGAACCCGAGGCGGGCGGGGAGGGTGAGCGGGCTCTCCTCTGAGCTTGCGGGTCACGCGACACAGGCATCTTCGGACTGGCGCGCACCCAAGTCGCGCACTAGCCTGCCTTGCCATGGACACCCGGTTTCAAGAAATGCTGGGGGAGCAGCATGCGCGGTTCGTTGACGAGATAGCTGCGCTCCCCATCAGCGATATCGTCGATCGTATCGCCACGCTCGCCGATGGGCTCGCGCGTTTCTGGAACAATGCCGGGGGCTGGGCACCGGCGGATGCCGCGCAGATGCTGAGCTCCGCACGCCTCGACCGGATCGCCTCGCTCGCGCATAGCCTGCGGCGCTGGGTTCAGGAGGACACGCTTTCCGATGGCGACCTGATCCTTGCCTGGGCCAATCTCGGCGCGCTCATGGAAGGTGCCCTCAAGCTCTTCCTTTGCGTTTATCTCGCCGATTACCGGGCCGACGAGACGACCAGGGAAACACGCGCCTGGCACATCAAGCGGCAGGTGCTGCAAGATCCTGACGAGCTGATGCTCGACACGATCCTCGCCTATGCCGAGAAGGCCGAGCTCCTCGCGCCCCAGCAGATCGCACTGGGCCGGACAGTGCAGGCGCGGCGCAATGCCATCCATGCCTTCCGGGACCGCGACCTTGGCTCGCTCACCGATCTCTTCGCAGCCATTCGAGACTTTCGCGCGCTGTTATGCTCGCTGAACGGGCGCATGGAGTATCCCGAACCGCGATACATGCCCACCGAGCGTACTCATTTCGGCTGACCACCGTCCGGCGGCTAAGGGGCGCTCTGGTGGACCTGCTCTCCCAAGACGGACGCCGGCAGGCGGCCCCTGACGCCCACCCCTCGTCACAACGCACCGCGCAGCAGCCACGATCAGCGTGGTGACAATTGCGCTTCGCGCGGGTTTCGGGGGTCTTGGCAATTCCGCCAGATCCACATTGCGGGCGCTACGTCCCAAGGGTGCCGACAGCATTTCCGCCTGCTGAGATGCCACCTGGCAGCAGCGCAGGGTGCGCCGCAACCGGGAGGAAGGGGCCCGTGTTGCCGCTACGCGGCTGCCCGCGCCAAACCCCTTCCTTCCGGTTTCCCTCCGCTCACGCTCCGGTGCGGCGCACCCCACGCTGCCCCCTTGTCAGTGGCATCCGGCGGAAAAGGCCGCCGGCACCCACAAAGGAACAGCGCCATGAACAATATGAATCTCCTCGGCCGGATCGCCAAGACCCCCGAAACCCGCACCGCCGGCAACACCGCCATCACCACGCTGATCGTCGCCACCGACCGGGTGAAGCTCAATAACGAGGGCAAGAGCTACAAGGACCCGCAGACCGGCTACACCGCCAAGGAGACCGAGTTCCACAAGGTCACCCTCTTCAACGGCCTGGGCAAGGCGGTCGCCGAGAATAAGGAGAAGGGTGACATGATCGCGATCGAGGGACGCCTCCACTACACCCGCTGGCAGGACCAGGGCGGCGTCGAACGGTTCGGCTGCGAGGTGATCGGCGAGAAGGTCCACTTCTGCTGATCCCGAAGGCGCCGCCCGCAGGGCGGCGCCTTACCGGCCGGGCCCAAATAATCGGCGTAACTTCAATAAGATGTTATGATCTGTGAACATAGTCTTGAAGGATCCGTCGTCGAACTGTCTGTTCGGACGCAGGCGGCACTGCGCCACCGCCCGCCCCAATTGGGCCGGGAGGGTCACTGACGCATGCTTCCAGCCGGCAGGTGTGCAACAACTTTCAAACAACATTCTAGCTACCTGAAAACAATCCGGGAGAAATCGTAAATATGGACAGAGCCTACGACCTGGCGCACGAGCTGCTGGGCACCGCAAAGCAACTCTCGACGCCGCGCGATGACTGGGAACCCGAGGCTATCGAAGCTGCTCACTGGCGTCCTCTGCCCGAACCGGACTGGACCTGGCAGGCGTCCACGCTGGACGGGATCGTCCACGCCCTGAACGAGGCCCTGCAGGAAGCCGAATGGTTGCCGGAACGCGAGGCTCCGCCGCTCCCCCACGGCGCCACCTATTCACTGGGCGAATGGACCCAGCGGGCACCGCTGCGCCGCATCGTGCGCGGATTTGCCGAACCCGTGCGCCATGTGCCCCTCGTCTCGCGCGTTCCGGAGCCTGTCGTCCTCTACCTCGTCCATAAGCTCCCGGGCGGCGCGGACTCGCTCAAGCGCGAGCATCACAAAGGCGTGGGCTGGCACTATCATTATCTCGACAAGCGCAAGGGTCGGTCCAATGTCGTCCTGTGCTGGGATACACGCTGGGAGCCTCCCGAGGACGAGGAAGAGCGTAAAGCCCAGGGGCCGCGCCCGATCTTCTGGGAGTATCATGGCGAGGGCAATGCCGACTTCAAGGCGCAGCCCGACCTGTGGGGCGATCCCAAGCGGCAGTCCATGCGCGAGGTCTGCGCCAGCGACCTCAAACGAAACATCAGCGAGTTTCGTCCCGCTTCCGATGATGCGGAGCCCGTGTGGCCCTTGTGGTCGATCCTCACGCCCAGAGCCGTGACACCCCCGCCGG
>NZ_MSQB01000011.1:0-86133 GCF_002149965.1 Novosphingobium panipatense
AGCCCTTCACCTGGGCCGCCGATCCCGACAAAATCATCGCCGCCGTCAAGCGCGGGCACCAAGCGTTAGATTCCATCCACTAGCCTCCCACAGGGATCGCCTTGCAGTCCTATTCTGGCTTACTTTTGCAATCTTGCGCTTTGGGCAGAGATAAAGGACATCGTCGAGGGCGATGGCTTGAAGCATAGTGTGTACGCCGACGACATTACCATATCCGGTGCATTGATTTACGGGAATACGATTTGGAGAATCAAGCAGGCCATACACAAGCATGGCTTCGCAATAAAAAAAGAGAAAGAGGTCAGTCTGATTAATGGCCCTGCCGACATCACCGGTGCCATCGTTGATGGGCATCGAATGAAGCTGCCATATCGGCAGCTGAAGCGCCTATTCGAGCTCCGTAAACTTCGACATGCGGCGAAGGGTAAGAATCTCCAAAGTCTGCTTGATAGTCAGATTGCAGGGCGAATAGCGCAAAGGCGACAAGTTGAGGGCGCCTAGCGCACTCACTGTGCATTGCACCGTAGAGGTTGTATCAAGGTTGGCCTGATGTGCGCTAAGCCGTTGAAAAATGAGATATTGTTTGCGGAGTGGAGCGCTCAGCGGTCATTTGGGATAGTAGCGCAAGCCATTCCGGGAGCGCGAGGGCGATGGCCCTCGCATTTCCTCTCCTTTTTTCGCGTCTTCGCGCTTTCCCCAAGCTTCGGCTGAACAGGCCAGCGGTCCCGGATCAAGTCCGGGACGACGGGTGGAAGCGAGCCGACGTGCGGATGCGGCGGCGGTTTACTTTCCCGCCACCAGCAACGGCTTCAGATAGTGCCCGGTGAAGGACTTCTTCACCTTGACGATGTCCTCCGGGGTGCCCTCGGCGATGACCTGGCCGCCGCGGACGCCGCCCTCGGGGCCCATGTCGATGATCCAGTCGGCGGTCTTGATGACGTCGAGGTTGTGCTCGATCACCACGACCGAATTGCCCTGCTCGACAAGGCGGTGGAGCACTTCGAGCAGCTTGCGCACGTCCTCGAAGTGGAGGCCGGTGGTGGGCTCGTCGAGGATGTAGAGCGTCTGGCCGGTGGAGCGGCGGGCGAGTTCCTTGGCGAGCTTGACGCGCTGCGCCTCGCCGCCGGAGAGCGTGGTGGCCTGCTGGCCGACCTTGACGTAGCCGAGGCCGACCTCGTTCAGCATGTGCATCTTGTCGCGGATGGGCGGCACGGCCTTGAAGAACTCTTCCGCGTCCTCGATCGTCATGTCGAGCACGTCGGCGATGGAGTGGCCCTTGAACTTCACCTCCAGCGTTTCGCGGTTGTAGCGCTTGCCGTGGCATTCCTCGCAGGTGACGTAGACGTCGGGCAGGAAGTGCATCTCGATCTTGATGAGGCCGTCGCCCTGGCAGGCCTCGCAGCGGCCGCCCTTGACGTTGAAGCTGAAGCGCCCGGCCTTGTAGCCGCGGGCTTCCGATTCCGGCAGGCCCGCGAACCAGTCGCGGATCTGGGTGAAGGCGCCGGTGTAGGTGGCGGGGTTGGAGCGCGGGGTGCGGCCGATGGGGGATTGGTCGATCTCGATCACCTTGTCGCAGTTTTCGAGCCCGGTGATCCGGTCGTGCGCCCCGGCGACGACGCGCGCGCCGTTGAGCTGGCGCGAGGCACCCGCCTGTAGCGTGTCGATGGTGAGCGACGACTTGCCCGAGCCGGACACGCCGGTGACGCAGCAGAACGTGCCGAGCGGGAATTCCGCCGTCACACCCTGCAAGTTGTTGGCGCGGGCGTTTTCGACCACGATCTTCTTGCCGTTACCCTTGCGGCGCGTGGTCGGCACCTCGATCTTGCGCGTGCCGTTGAGGTAGGCGGCGGTGAGGCTGTTCTTGCTCTTGAGAACCTGCTTCAGCGTGCCTTCGGCCACCACTTCGCCGCCGTGGACGCCGGCGCCGGGGCCAAGGTCAACAATATGGTCGGCCGTGCGGATCGCGTCCTCGTCATGTTCGACGACGATCACGGTGTTGCCCAGATCGCGCAGGCGCTTGAGCGTTTCCAGCAGCATGTCGTTGTCGCGCTGGTGGAGGCCGATCGAGGGTTCGTCGAGCACGTAGAGCACGCCCGACAGGCCCGAGCCGATCTGGCTGGCAAGGCGGATGCGCTGGCTTTCGCCGCCGGACAGCGTGCCGCTGGTACGGTCGAGGTTGAGGTAGTCCAGCCCGACGTTGTTGAGGAAGCCGAGGCGCTCGTTGATTTCCTTGAGGATGGCCTTGGCGATCTGCTGCTGCTGGCTGGTCAGCTTGCCCTCAAGTTCCCCGAACCACGCGAAGCCGTCCGACACCGAGAGGCGCGCGGCATCGGCGATGTCGCTGCCGGCGATCTTCACCGAAAGCGCTTCGGGCTTGAGACGCTTGCCCTCGCAAGTCTCGCAGGGCTGCGCGGTCTGGAACTTGGACAGCTCCTCGCGCATCCAGGCGCTGTCGGTCTGGATCATGCGGCGGTTGAGGTTGCCGATCACGCCCTCGAACGGCTTGTTGACCGTGTATTCCTTCTTGCCGTCCTTGAACGTCAGCGGCACGGCCTTTCCGGCGGTGCCGTAGAGGATGACGATCTTCACCTCGGGCGAGAGCGCGTCCCACGGCGTGGTAAGGTCAAACCCGAAATGCCCGGCCAGGCTGGAGAGCACCTGCATGTAGTAAGGCGAAGGCGGGTTCGACTTGGCCCAAGGCACGATGGCGCCCTGCTTGAGGCTGAGATGCTCGTTCGGCACCACCAGTTGCGGATCGAACAGCAGCTTCTCGCCCAGGCCGTCGCAGGCCGGGCAGGCACCCTGCGGCGCGTTGAACGAGAACAGGCGCGGTTCGATCTCCTCGATGGTGAAGCCGCTGACCGGGCAGGCGAACTTTTCGGAGAAGACGATGCGGTTGGCAGGCAGGCCGGTGCCCTTGAGGCTCTTCTTGCCTTTACCCTCTTCCTCGCGGCCCGGCACTACGCCATCGGCCAGGTCGATATAGGCCAGCCCCTCGGCCAGCTTGAGCGCCTGCTCGAAGCTGTCGGCAAGGCGGGTCTGGATGCCGTCCTTCACCGCGATACGGTCCACCACGACTTCGATGTCATGCTTGTACTTCTTGTCGAGCGCGGGGGCGTCTTCGATGGCGTAGAGTTCACCGTCGATCCGCACGCGGGTGTAGCCCGCCTTCTGCCACTCGGCCAGTTCCTTGCGGTATTCGCCCTTGCGGCCGCGCACGACCGGCGCCAGCAGATAGGCGCGGGTGCCTTCGGGCAGTTCCATCACCCGGTCGACCATGTTGGACACGGTCTGCGCCTCGATCGGCAGGCCGGTGGCGGGCGAATAGGGAATGCCCACGCGCGCCCAGAGCAGGCGCATGTAGTCCCAGATCTCCGTCACCGTGGCCACCGTGGAGCGCGGGTTGCGGCTGGTGGTCTTCTGCTCGATCGAGATCGCGGGGCTGAGGCCGTCGATATGCTCGACGTCCGGCTTCTGCATCATCTCCAGGAACTGGCGCGCATAGGCGGAGAGGCTCTCCACATAGCGGCGCTGGCCCTCGGCATAGATCGTGTCGAACGCGAGGCTGGACTTCCCCGAGCCCGACAGGCCGGTGATGACGATCAGCTTCTCACGCGGGAGTTCGATGTCGAAACCCTTGAGATTGTGCTCACGGGCGCCGCGGACGGTGATGTGGGAGAGACTCATGAAGCGGTGTGTTCCAGATTTGTTCGCAAAGCGCAAGCCGCGCCTCACGCCATATGGGCAGCGCTTTTCGCCGCCGGGAAAGCGACGCCCATGTGGGTGCGCGTGCTGGAATTGCAACGACGGGAGACGTTTGAAAAATGCCCGGAAGGGCATTTTTGAGCGGCACCGGCCCGCTCCCGTCCCGAAGAACACGAAAAGGTCCGGGGGACCTTTTCGCTGAGGGGGCCGACCTCCCTTCAAGGATACACTGAGTGGGAGGTCGGGTGGGGAGCGGGCCGGTGCCGCCAAAATTCGCCTTCAGCGAATTTTCAAACACACCTGGAACCTTTCGATGTCGTCCGTCGGCCAAACTATGTCGTTCGACGATGTACCCGTCAGGATGACTTGAACAAGACACGGTTATGAGCAATAGAGACATGGCCCGTTAATAATACCGACTCACCTTTTGCTGCATGACTGCTTTACTAGAACAGTAAATGTCCAGACATTGCCAGAAAGCCAGGGCGGGATCGAGGGGGCCTCATTTAAGTATATACATGTTGGAGTCGACAGATACCCCACGACGTTACCGTTGTTTGGGAACGACTTCTTTCATCCATTGAGGTCGCTATGCAGTTCGCCCGACGCGAGCCGTGGGGGCTTGCGCCGGTGAGGGCTGCACTCTTGAGCAACAGGAGAATGCAGATGACCAGGATTCACACCGCTTTCGCCGCGATCGGCATGATCGCAACAGCAACCGTGGGGTTGGCGACTTCCGCCCTGGCGGACGTCGTCGTCAAGGATGGATCGCTGCGGGACGTGCCGCATCGTGAAGTTCGCTACGCCGACCTCAACCTGGATTCGCAGGCGGGTATCGACGCCCTCAACAACCGTCTGGAAATCGCGGTTCGGGCCGTCTGCGGGCAGGTCTACAATAACCGGCTCGACGAACTGGCCGACATGCACGACTGCCGCGACGCCTCGCGCGACCGGGCCTTCGCCGCACGCGACGAGCTTCTGGCGACACGCATGGCGGCGCGGACCGATCCGGGTCAGCTGGCCATGGCCCAGCCCACCGCGATCGCGATCGTAGCCGCCCGCGGCAAGTAAGGCTAGCGCACTTCTGCGTCGAATACCGATGCATCAGGAAAAACCGTCGGCGGGAGGGCTCCAGTCGGCGGTTTTTCTGTTTGAATGTTTGTTGAGGACATTCCACCCCGCATGTACTTTCCGCTTTCGGGTAGATCGCGGATCAACCTCTACCGGGCCTTACCCCCACCCCGCTCAGGCTGAGCTTGTCGAAGCCCGCCCGCAACGCCAGAGCATCAGCCAACCAGCCCGCAGCGCCACGCCTCGGGGCCTTCGACAGGCTCAGGCTGAGCAGTTGGGGAGATCAGCTTTGGGTGCAAAGAGAACCCGCCCCGACAAGCTTCGTCATCCTGAACTTGTTTAGCTGCGCTGGCCTTCGGCTCAGGATCCATCGGGCAGTTGGTGCCGACACGTCATGTCGCAAACCGCCATCTCGGTTTGCTGATCGAAAACCTGAGCTATCGGCTTGATGGACCCTGAGCCGAAGGCCAGCGCAGCTAAACAACTTCAGGGTGACAAGGTGTTTGGATGGGAGGCGGATCAACCTCTGCCGGGCCTTTACCCCACGCCGCTCAGGCTGAGCCTGTCGAAGCCCGCCCGCAACGCCAGAACATCAGCGAACCGGCCCGCAGCGCCTCACCTCGGGGCCTTCGACAGGCTCAGGCTGAGCGGCGGAGAGGTCGATATGGGTGGCTAGCTGCCGTTGCGTTTCCGCATCTGTAATTGGTGCTTCAACCACGCGAGACCAATGCCAGCGGGTATTGAGATGACGATTAAGAACGTGACTGAAAGTGACCAAGGCCAGCCTTGCCCTCTAGCAAAAGCTATCGCTGCAAATGTCAGGCAGACGCTGACAATTTGAAAAAGATAATCATAGCGGTCGGGCTGTCGTCTGCGCATTGACGTCTAAATGCCTAATCGATCCGATGTCCGCAATGGGGCGAAGCTGCCGCTCGATAAAAAGCAGAAAAAACGGGATCGCGCGGAGGCGCAAAGGTGTCGCGTGACGCCTCGAACTCTTTCATCATTTCAGCGGTGAGGAAAACGCGCCGATGGAAAAGAAAGCTGCGCTGCCGCGAGCGGACATCTTTGCGCCTCCGCGCCTCTGCGCGAACCATTCTTCTTTTCCTAGCCGAGCCCTAGGCCCAGCACGCTCCCGCAATGTCCGTCATGGCGGCGTGTCCAAAACGGCGGACAGTCCTTACTCGAAACCAATCCACCTGCCTCAGGCCAAACCCACCTCGTCGCGCGGGAGCACCGCTCGTCGCATCCCGGTTTGCATCCGCCTCGCCGTCTCGACAAGGAGCGGGAAGATAACCCGGGGACGGAGACGAGAATAATGAGGGGTCCGATGACGCGTCCGGCCAGGCCGCTGCGGCGCATGTTGCTGGTGCTGGGCACGGCGGTGCTTTCCGCGCAGGCCTTTTCGGGCACGGCCCATGCCGACGATCCCAACGATCGCATGACGCCCGAGGATATCGCCCGCGATTCCGCGATCATCCGCAAGCTCAATCGCGACCAGTTGGACTATGTCCGCAGGCGCGACGCGCAGTATGCCTCGGGCTGGAAGGCCTATCGCGACAGTCATGGCGGCGATGACGAGGATGACTATTCCGGCGTCGATTATGCCGACGACGAAAATGGGCATAACCGGGACATGGCGGACTACAAGGCGGGCATGCGCGAATATGCCGGTCAGTCGCGCGCCTATGCCCAGGCCCGCCGCGACTACGAGGCCGACCTCGCCCAGTGGCGCCGCGATGTGGCCGCCTGCCGCGCGGGAGACTATTCGCGCTGCGAATGAGCATGCCGCGCCGCAGAGCTTCATGGCCGCTTCTTTGCGCCGCGATCACCCTCCCTTGTTCAGCAAGCGCAGCGCCGGCGGACGGGGAGATTGCGGGTGAGGGTTTCGAAGTCACCCGCTACGCGCTTGCGCTGACGCCGGATATGGCAGGCGGCACGATCGCCGGGCGCGAGATCGTATCGCTGCGCGCGACCCGCGAGGGCCTGAAGCGGCTCATTTTCTCCGGCAACGGCCTAAGCATCGACAGCGCACGTCTGGACGGCGCGCCGGTCGCGCCGCGCCGGGGGGAGAAGACGCTTGCCTTCGATCTCGTCCGGCCGCTGGCGCGCGGCCGCACGGTCAGGCTGGAACTGACGTATCACGGACGGCCCGCGCGCGGCCTGGCCGCTTCGGCGACGGGGCTCTACACCAGCTATTTCGCCTGCGACTGGATGATCTGCGCCCAGGACAAGTTCGGAGAGAAGGCCGCCTTCTCGCTCGAGCTCAGCGTGCCCGCCGGGATGCAAACGCTCTCGCTCGGCCGCCGCACCGCCGTTCGGCCCGGGCCGGACGGCCGCGAGATCCATCGCTGGCAGGCCCCTCGCCCCTATTCCGCCTATCTCTACGGCTTCGCGGTGGGCCGCTTCGCCCGCGCGAATGCGCGGGTCGGCGGGGCGGAACTCGCCCTCCTCTCCGACGTGGCCGGTGAAACCGAGTTGAAGCGCCGGTTTGCGGAAACTCCCGCGATGGTCCGCTTCCTCTCCGCCAAGGCGGGCCTGCCGCTTCCGGTGCGAACCTATAGCCAGCTTCTGGTGGAAGGCGGCGAAGCGCAGGAAGCCGCGACTTATTCGGTGCTCGGCAAGGATTCCCTGCCTTCAGGTGACGCTGTGCCCGAAGAGGACTGGGCGATCGTTCACGAACTGGCCCATCAATGGTGGGGCAATCTCGTCACTTGCGAGACGCTCCGGGATTTCTGGCTCAACGAGGGGATCACGACCTTCATGACCGCGGCCTGGAAGGAGCATCGCTACGGCCGCGCCGCTTACGACGCCGAACTCAAGGTGGCGCGCGCCCGGCTCGACCGGGCCAGAGCGCTGGGTTTCGACAAGCCGCTGGCCTGGGCAGGCCGCTACCCCTCGCTGGGCGCGCGGCGCGCCGTTCAATATAGCAAGGGCGCGCTGTTCATGGCCCATCTGCGCGAGCAGCTTGGCGAAGCGGCGTTCTGGTCGGGCCTGCGCCGCTACACCCGCGCCCATGCAGGAGGCACCGTCACCAGCCGCGACTTGCAGGCGGCGATGGAAGCGGCCAGCGGACGCGACTTGGCGCCGCTGTTTGGCGAGTGGGTCTATGGCAGCAACCCCGAACAAACCGCCGCTCCGCAATCTCACCCATAGGAGAACGGCGCCTTCGGGTTCATAAGCGGGGGGACCTGAGGGAGACGAACGATGAAGCCGAAGTTCACCGTTGCGGGGCGGATCGCGAAGCCTCTGTCCGAAGTGTTCGAAGCGGTGGTCGCGCCGGGCGTGCTGTCCGAATACTTCACCACCGGCGGCGCGGCCGGGCGGCTGGAGACCGGCAGCGTCGTCACCTGGGACTTCCACGACTTTCCCGGCGCCTTTCCCGTCCATGTCGTCGAAGTGGTGCAGGACCGGCATATCCTGCTGCGCTGGGACGGCGAGGCGGATGCCGTGCTCCCCGATGTCGAGGGCCGCAACCGCACGCTGGTGACCCTCGCCTTCGAGGCGCTGGATGACGGGCGCACGCTCGTGCAGATCAGCGAGGAAGGCTGGTCCGACACGCCCGAGGGCCTCAAGGCCTCCTACGGCAATTGCGAGGGCTGGACCGGCATGCTGGCGGCGATGAAGGCCTGGCTGGAGCACGGCGTGAAGCTGCGCGAGGGGTTCTACAAGTAGGCGGCGATGTTCGTCGTCCCGGACCTGATCCGGGACGACGCGCCCCTTGCCTCCCCTGCCCCGGTCCCTAAAAGCGCAGATCATGAAGACTTCGCTCCTCCTCGCGCCGCTCGCCGCGCTGCTCGCCACCACCGTGTCCCACCCCGCCATCGCCCGGGAGGCCATAGACGGCGACCGCATGGTGGCCGACGTGAAGACGCTGGCCTCCGACACGTTCGAGGGCCGCGCGCCGGGCACCGTGGGCGAGGAGCGCACGATCGGCTATCTCATCGCCCGCTTCCAGGACATCGGCCTCCAGCCCGCCGGGCCGGACGGGCAGTGGGTGCAGAAAGTGCCGCTGCTCCACACCACCCTGGGCGCGCCGAAGACGCTGGCCTTCAGCGGGCCGAAGGGGGCCATGCCGGTCACGGTCGCCAAGGACATCTATCTTTCCACCCTGCGGCCCGACGACAGCGCGCGCATCGCCGGGGCGCCGGTGGTCTTCGTCGGCTACGGCGTGAACGCGCCGGAACGCGGCTGGGACGACTTCAAGGGCATGGACCTCAAGGGCAAGGTCGTCGTCTTCCTCATCAACGATCCGGATTTCTACGCAAAGAAGGGCGAGCCTGTCGCGGGCAAGTTCGGCGACCGGACGATGACCTATTACGGCCGCTGGACCTACAAGTTCGAGGAGGCCGCCCGCCAGGGCGCCGTAGGCGCGCTGATCGTGCATGACACGACGGGCGCGGGCTACGGCTGGAACGTCGTCACCAGCCCGGGCGGCGAGAACTACGATATCGTGCGCGAATCCGACAAGCTCACCAGCCTTGCCCTCCAGGGCTGGCTCTCGGGCGAGGCGGCGACGCGGCTGTTCGCCTCGGCCGGGCTGGATCTTGCGAAGCTGTCGGCTTCCGCCCGCCGCGCGGACTTCCGGCCGGTCGCGATCAAGGGCGTGACTTTCGATGCCGACGTGCCGGTGAACCATCAGGAAGTCATGAGCCACAACGTGCTGGCCCAGATCCCCGGCACCACGCGCAAGGACGAAACGGTGATGTTCGGCGCGCATTGGGATGCCTACGGCAAGGGCGCTCCCGACGCGCAGGGCCGCATCTACCGCGCGGGCGCCAACGACGACGGCGTCGGCATTGCCGCCCTCTTCGACATAGCCCGCGTCATGAAGGCGGCCCCCGCGCCGCAGCGCACGGTGGTCTTCGCCGCCTGGACCGCCGAGGAGCGCGGGCTGCTGGGCTCGGAATTCTATGCCGCCAATCCGGTCTTCCCGATAGAGAAGACCGTCGCCAACCTCACCATCGACGTGCTCCAGACCGCCGGTCTTGCCAATGACGTGACCCTGATCGGCAAGGGGCAGGACACGCTGGAGGACGACATGGCCCGCATCGCCGCCACGCAGGGGCGCCGGGTCACGCCGGAAAGCCTGCCGGAACGCGGGCTGTTCTACCGCGCCGACCACTTCTCCTTCGCCAAGCGCGGCGTGCCGGTGATGCTGATGATGGGCATCGCCGGCGCCTCGGACCTCAAGCAGGGCGGCGTCAAGGCGGGGCAGGCCTGGATCGATGCCTATACCGGCCAGTGCTACCACCAGGCCTGCGACGCCTGGTCGCCCGACTGGAAGATGGAAGGCGCCGTGCAGGACGTGGAACTGGTCCGCACCATGGGCGAGGAACTGGCGAACTCGGCGCAGTGGCCGCAGTGGAAGGCCGGCTCCGAGTTCAAGGCCGCGCGGGACAAGTCGGACGCGGTAAGGAAGTAAGCCTACCTCGGCGTCCAGCCCCCTACCTCGCGTCCCCCCACCTCGTCATCCAGTCCCCACCTCGTCATTGCGAGCATAGCGAAGCAATCCAGGGCGGCTCTGCGCCCGCTCTGGATTGCCGCGTCGGCTTCGCCTCCTCGCAATGACGAGGTTTTTGGGAACTTGCGGCGTGGCATTGGGACGACCGAGGCCTTAGAACCAGTGAACAATCAAGCCCGCAGCCGCATGGATCACCACCGCGCCGCCGACCAGCCATCCCGCCAGCCTGACCGCCCGCGCCGTGCCTTCGTCGCGGGCGGGCGGTAGCGGCGCTTCCATCCGCGCCGCCGCCGCGCGCAGGAAGCGCGGCGCTTCCTCGGCCACGCGCGAGAGTTCGAGCAGCGCGGTCTCCAGCTTGTCCGGCGCGGCAAGGCGCTGGAGGCGCGAGGCGACCAGCCTGCCGCGCATCCGCCCGAGCGCTTCCGACAGGTCGAAGTCCGGCGCGATCCCGGCCAGCACGCCGTCCATCGTCACCATCGCCTTGAAGATCAGCACGAGGTCGGGCGGTAGCACCAGCCCTTCCTGCCGCAGCAGCGGGAAGAAGTCCGCCACCATCGCGTTCAGCACCAGCGCCCCGGTGCCATGCCGCGCGACGAGGCGCTCCGAGGCGCGCAGCAGTTTCTCGCGCGGGACTTCGCCGTCCTGCGACCATGTCGCCAGCATGTCCGCCACGCCGCCGGGATCGCCGCTGCGCAGGGCGAGGATGAACGTCAGGAATTCGTGCTGGCGGCGCGGGCTGACGAAGCCCACCGAGCCGAGATCGAGCAGCGCCAGCCGGTCCCCGGAAAGGCACAGGAGATTGCCCGGATGCGGATCGGCATGGAAGCGCCCATTGACCAGCACCATCTCCAGCACCAGTTCCGCCCCCAGCGCGGCAATGCGCGAGGGATCGATTCCAGCCGCCCGCAGCGCCTCGGGATCGCGCGGGGGAATGCCCTCCACATAGTCCATGACCAGCACCTGCTCGCCGGTCCACTGCCAATGGATGCGCGGCACGTCCACCCGCTCCAGCGACGCGAGATCGGCGCGCAGCAGGTCGGCATTGCGGCCTTCATTGGCGAAATCCAGCTCGTCCAGAATCTCGCGCCCCAGTTGCTCGATCATGGCGGAGGGCTTCATCCGCCGCACGACGAGACTGCGCGCCTCGGCCAGCGCGGCGAGATGGCGCATCAGCCGCAGATCCGCCTCCATCCGCGCGCGAATGCCGGGGCGGCGGATCTTCACGACGACTTCGGTGCCGTCATGCAGACGCGCGCGGTGGACCTGCGCGATCGAGGCGGCGGCCAGCGGCTCGGTATCGAAACGGGCGAAAGCACTTTCGGGCGCTTCGCCCAGCGCCGCTTCCACGTCTCCGCGCAACTGGTCGAAGGGAATGCGCGGGGCATCGCTCTGAAGCTGCTCGAAAGCGGCGATCCACGGATCCGGCAGAAGATCGCGCCGCGTGGCCAGGATCTGGCCGAGCTTCACATATGTCGGCCCGAGCGCTTCCAGCGCCTTGCGCGTCCGCGTCGGCAAGTCGCGGGGTTCGGCGCCCTCTTCAGGCTCACCCTCCCCGATCCCGAGGCGCACCGCCAGCGCGTCCAGCCCGAAGCGGGCGATCACCGCCGAGACTTCAGCCATCCGCCCGCGATCGCGCGCGGCCACGGCTATCGACTTGAACATGCCTGACTCCTTCGACCCTGCACAACCTGCCGTACCGCCGCGAAGTTCCCTTGAAGGAGTCCGTTTGAAAATCCGCTGAAGGCGGATTTTAGCGGCACCGGCCCACGCCCCCACCCACCACCCAACGGTAGTATCCTGCGGGTGGTGGGTGGGGGCGCCTAAAGCCAACTGGGGCCGGTGCCGCAAGCTCGTCACGGATGTGACGAGCGCACTAAACCGACACCATGGACAGCACCGAGCGTGTAAGGCTAGTCCCCCCGCATGAGCGGCAGTTTAACGGCGGTGCTGAGGCCCGCATTCGCAATCCTCCTCACCGCGGCGCTGGCGGCCTGCGGCGGGGGCACGAAATTCCGCCCCGTCAGCGACACCCCGGTTCGCGTCGGGCCGCCGTACAAGGTACGCGGCAGCACCTACACCCCCGCCGCCGAGCCCGGCTACGACATGCTCGGTTATGCCACCTGGTACGGCAGCGAGTCCGGCAACCAGGTCGCCAACGGCGAACGGTTCCGCCCCCAATGGATCACCGGGGCGCACAAGACCCTGCCCCTGCCCAGCTACGTCGAAGTGACCGCGCTCGATACGGGCCGCCGCATCCTGGTGCGGGTCAACGATCGCGGACCTTTCGGGGAAAGCGCCCGGATCATCGACCTTTCGCGCGGGGCGGCCGAGGCGCTGGGCATCCGGGGCAAAGGCAAGGCGGCCGTGCGCGTGCGCGTGGTGGCCCCGGCCGAAAAGGACCGCGCCGCCCTGCGCAACGGCAAGGCCGCAAAGGACCTGCCGCCGATCTCGGGCGCAACGCTGGCGAACATGCAATCGCAGTTCGAGAGCGGCGTAGGCACGCGCTAGAACAACGGGAGCCCGCAGAACAATGTCGTCCCGGACCTGATCCGGGACGACGTGTCAGGTCAGGCCGCTTCCAGCTCCGCGTAGGCTGCGGCTTCCTTGCCGATGAGGATATCGGCCAGGAACCAGTAAGCCTCGCCCCAGGCAGCAAGCACTTCGTCGGTGGCCACCGCGGCGCCCAGCACTTCGCGGATGGCAGGCAGCAGCGCCTCGGCCACCAGCGGATAGTGCTCGGCCTTCACGCCGGTATCGACATGGCGCTGCACCATGCGCGCAACCGCGCCCGTCAGGTTCTGGAGCTTGTCGACATTCTGGGCATAGCCGAGGATCGCCGCTGCCAGACGGCGCGGCTGCTCTCCCGATTCCTGGGCGGCCTGATCAAACATGGCGCGCACCTCGGCATTCTCGAACAGGCGGGCGTACATGCGCGTGGTGATCTCCACCCCGTGCTGCTGGAGCGCGGGTGCGGTGGCTTTGATCGTGGCGACGGTCTGTTCGCTGAGCGGAGCGGCCATGTCGATTCGTCCTTTTAAAGATGCAAACTTGATGCATCTATACGCCGGTCCAAAAAGATGTAAACATATTGCATCATTTATCGGAGAAGCCGCCTTGCGCCTGACCGCGCACACCGACTACGCCTTGCGCATCCTGCTCCACGCCGCCGTGGAGCCCGAGCGGCTGTTCTCGATCGCCCAGGTGGCCGAGGCCCATGCGATCTCGCGCAACCATGCGATGAAAGTGGTTAACCTGCTCGGCAATGCGGGCCTGCTGGAGACGGTGCGCGGCCGGAACGGCGGATTTCGCCTCGGCCGCCCGGCAGGCACGATCACGCTGGGCGAAGTGGTACGACTGACCGAACCGAACATGAGCCCGGCAGACTGCGGCAATTGCCTGCTCCAGGGTGCCTGCGGGCTGACGGCCCTGCTGCGCAAGGCGATGGGCGCCTTCCTGTCCGAACTGGACGCGCATACGCTGGCCGATGCCGCGAACGGAACCCGGCTGCCTTTTCCCTTGCTCACCTAAAACGATCGCCTAAAAACCCTCCCACAGGGGAACTTTCCCCGCCTCGCCGCGTTTCTCCTCCAAAGAGGAGAGCCTGAAATGAATATCGGAGCCGAAATTCCGTTTCGCCGCAGCCGTTTCGCGCGCAAGACGGGATCGCTGATCCTGGATCGCCAGCGCGAGGAACATCGCCGCGACCATGAAGACGGCACCGATCCCATGCTGGTGTGGACCAACGGTCGCTTCCGGTCGAACTGACCGGACCGATTCCCCCTGTCGGAGCGACCGAACGGCGCGCCGGAGCGTAACTTGATTGCGCTCCGGCGCGAATTCGTGTGCGCCTGGAAATGTCGCATACGGCATTTGCGCAAGGTGCTTCCATAGGCCTGACCTATGCTTGCAAGCCCCGGTCATCTGCGCTTCAACCCGGCTCCTCGATTACCTCGGCAGCCTATCGCGACGCCCCAGGGAGGCGCCGCAATTCCCCTATCCGGCTGCCGAAGCCAGGAGAAAAACGAAGATGAAGACCCGGCTCATGGCCGCCGCCGCGCCTCTCGTGCTCGGCGCGGCGCTGCTTGGAGGATTTTCCGTGACGGCGCATGCGAAGACTGCTGAAAAGATCGCTGCGACCTATAGCGGCCCCTTCGCGAAGCCCAGCACGCTGCCGTTCCATGCCCCGGACTTCACCCAGTACAAGGACGCCGACTGGCAGCCCGCCATCGAGGCCGGCATCGCCGCGAAGCGCGCCGAGATCAAGGCGATCGCCGCCAACAAGGCCAAGCCCAGCTTCGAGAACACGATCGTCGCGATGGAACGGGCGGGTACGCTCTATGACCGCGCCTACAACGTGTTCAGCCAGCTGACCTCGGCCAATACCAGCGATGCGCTCGACGCCATCGACACCGCCATGAGCCCCAAGATTTCCGCGCTCAACGACGATATCTACCTCGACGACGCCCTCTTCGCGCGCGTCAAGGCCGTCCATGACAGCGCGGAAGGCAAGGCCCTGACCGGCGAGGACGCCATGCTGCTGGCGACGACGTACGACAAGTTCGTCCATCGCGGCGCCCTGCTCTCGGCCGCGCAGAAGGTCGAGCTGAAGGCGATGAACCTCGAGATCGCCAAGCTCGAAACCGCGTTCTCGCAGAAGCTCACCACGGCCACCGCCGCCAAGGCGCCGATCTTCGACAGCGCCGCGCAGCTGGACGGCCTCTCGCAGGCCGAGATCGCCGCCGCCGCCAAGCTCGCCGCCGACAAGGGCCATGCGGGCAAGTTCATGCTGGCGCTGGACAACACCACCCAGCAGGCCGCGCTCACCAGCCTCAACAACCGCGCCAGCCGCAAGATCCTGTGGGACGCCAGCGTGAACCGCACCTCGGGCGGCGACGCTTACGATACCACCGCGATGGTCACCCAGATCGCCACCTTGCGCGCGAAGAAGGCCAGGCTGGTCGGCGCCCCGGACTTCGCGACGTACCAGATGTACGACCGCATGGTGAAGACGCCCGCCAAGGCGATGGAATTCATGAAGGGCTTCGTCCCCGCCCTGCGCGCCACGCAGGACCGCGAGGCCGCCCTGCTCGAAGCAGCAGCGAAGGCTGATGGTGGCAAGTCTGGCGGTCAGGCCATCAAGCTGGAGCCCTGGGACTGGTCCTACTACGCCGAGAAGGTGCGCAAGGCGAAGTACGATCTCGATGAAAACCAGATCAAGCCCTACTTCGAAGTCTGGCGGACGCTGGAAGACGGCGTGTTCTACGCTGCCAACAAGACCTACGGCCTGACCTTCAAGCGCCGCACCGACCTGCCGGTCTATCATCCGACCATGCGCGCCTACGAAGTGTTTGATGCCGACGGATCGTCGCTGGCGATCTTCTACTACGATCCCTTCGCGCGCTCCAACAAGCGCGGCGGCGCCTGGATGAACAACTTCGTCGAGCAGTCCTACCTGCTGGGCGAGAAGCCCGTCGTCAGCAATACCCTGAACATCGCCCCGCCGGCGGAAGGCCAGCCCGCGCTGGTCAGCTTCGACAACGTCGAAACCATGTTCCACGAATTCGGCCACGCGCTGCACGGCTTCTTCGCCAGCCAGAAGTACCCCTCGCTCTCGGGCACCAATACCGCGCGCGACTTCGTGGAGTTCCCCAGCCAGTTCAACGAGAACTTCGCGACGATCCCGGAAGTACTGAACCACTACGCCAAGCACTACCAGACCGGCGCGGCGATCCCGCCCGAACTGATCGCCAAGATCGAGGCCGCCAAGACCTTCAACCAGGGCCTTGGCCTGGGCGAGACGCTGTCTGCGGCGATGCTCGACATCCAGTGGCACCAGCTCTCGCCGGAAGAAGCCGCGCAGCCGCCGATGGCCTTCGAGGCCAAGGCACTGGCGGCCACCGGCCTCAACACCGACATGATCCCGCCGCGCTACAAGACGCCGTACTTCCGCCATATCTGGGACAACGGCTATGCCTCGGGCTACTACTCGTACATCTGGACCGAGATGCTCGCGCATGACGGCTGGGACTGGGTGGTCAAGCACGGCGGCATGACCCGCGCCAACGGCGACCACATCCGCAAGACCTTCCTCGGCCAGGGCCACACCAAGGACTTCGCGGAACTCTACCGCGACTTCACGGGCCATGATCCCGAAGTCCAGCCGATGGTGGAAGCACGCGGCCTGGCGCCGAAGGCGAAGTAAGCGGTCGGTCGGAAATCCGCCCTAGGCGGATTTCGGCGGCACCAGCCCTCTCCCCCACCCGACCTCCCACTAGTGTATCCTGATGGGAGGTCGGGTGGGGGAGAGGGCTGGTGCCGCCAAAAATGCCCACCGGGCATTTTTCAAGCAAACACAACACGCCGCCGTTCCCGCAAGGGGACGGCGGCCTTGTTTTTGGCAGGCGAGATGGTAGCAGCCCGCCATCCGATCTTGAAAAGGTGCCGAATGGACATTCGCGACGCCGTTCCGGCCGATGCCGAGGCGATTACCTCGATCTACAACGACGCGGTCGTCAACACGACGGCGATCTGGAACGATACCCCGGTCGATGCCGCCAATCGCATCGCCTGGCTGGCTGACCGGGCGCGGCAGGGCTATCCGGTGCTGGTGGCGCTGGACGAGGACGGCACCGTCGTCGGCTATGCCTCGTTCGGGGACTGGCGCGCCTTCGACGGCTATCGCCATACCGTGGAGCACTCCGTCTACGTCCGCGCGGACCAGCGCGGCGGCGGCATCGGCAAGGCCCTGATGATCGCGCTGATCGACCGCGCACGGACGATCGGCAAACATGTCATGGTCGCGGGGATCGAGGCGGGCAACGGCGGCTCGATCGCCCTGCACGAAAAGCTCGGCTTCGAACATACCGGCGTGCTGCGGCAGGTCGGCATGAAGTTCGGCGCCTGGCTGGACCTTGCCTTCATGCAGCTCACGCTGGACGATCGCGAGAAACCGTAATCTGTTTGAAAAATGCCCGAGGGGCATTTTTAGCGGCACCAGCCCACGCCCCCACCCGACCTCCCACGAGTGTATCCTGATGGGAGGTCGGGTGGGGGCGTGGGCTGGTGCCGCCAAAATCCGCCTGCGGCGGATTTTCAAACAAAACCCTGCCGGAAGTCCACCGCCAGCGGCGCCGGGGCACCGATCGACAAGGCTCGCTCCCCCGGTTCGCCCAGCCAATGCGCGGGGCAGTTCCACACCCGGCTGATCACCTCTCGCGAGAGGGCCATTTCCGGCGGCCCTTCGGCCTCCACCCTGCCCTTGGCAAGGACCAGCACCTGATCGGCATGGTTCATCGCCGTCGCCAGGTCGTGCAGGACCAGGACCACGCCCTTGCCTGCCCGCGCCTGCTGGCGGAAGCGCTGCATCAGGGCCAGCCCATGGGCGAGGTCGAGGCTGGCGAAAGGCTCGTCGGCCAGCAGCCAGCCGGGCTGAGTGGCCAGGACCCGCGCCATGAGCGCCCGCGCCCGCTCGCCGCCGGACAGGGTCGAGACCGGGCGGTGGCGCAAGTCCTGAAGGTCCATCGCGGCGATCGCATCCTCGATCGCGTCCTGCGCTTCGGCAGCGGGGGCATCGCGCCAGGGCAGGCGGCCGAGCGAGATCAGCACTTCCACCGAGACGTCCCAGGCCACTTCCGGGGTCTGCGGCAGATAACCCAGCCACTGCGCGCGCTGCGCCAGCGAAACGGCGGCAAGCGGCCGGCCGCCCATCACCGCCTGGCCGGAGTCCGGCTTGACCAGCCCTGCCATGACCGACAGCAGCGTGGACTTGCCCGCGCCGTTGGGGCCGCAGATCGCCGTGATCATGCCGCGCCGGCAGTTGAGGGATACCCCGTCGAGGCGGCCCGCTACCGTGACGTTGTCGGCGCCGAACCCGAAGCTCATGCCACCATCCCCTGCCGCATCTTCAGCAGCAGCCGCAGGAAGAACGGCGCGCCGATCAGGCTGAGCGCGATACCCAGCCGCAGTTCGCCGCCCGCAAGCGGCATGATGCGGCAAAGGCAGTCCGCGAAGAGCAGCAGCAGCGCCCCTGCCAGCGCCGAGGGCACGATCAGCGAGGACGGCTTGCGGTCGGTCATCGGGCGCACCAGATGCGGCACCATCAGGCCGACGAAGCCGATGATCCCCGCCACCGCCACGCCCGAGCCGACGATCAGCCCGGCGCCCAGGATCATCAGCGCCTGAAGCCGCAGCGGCTCCACGCCCAGCGACCGCGCGGCCATCTCGCCCAGGGTCATGGCGTCGAGATCGCGCCCGGCATGGAGCAGCACGCCGATCCCCGCGAGCGTCAGCGGCGCCGCGATCCAGACTTCGCGCCACGACCGGTCGGCGAGCGAGCCCATCATCCAGGTCACGATCTCGCTCATCGCGAAAGGCGACGGGGTGAGGCTGATGGCGAGGCTCATCAGCGCGCCCGCCAGGCTGGAGACCATGAGCCCAGCCAGCGTGAACAGCGCCACGCCGCCGCCGCGCCCGGCGATCAGCGCCAGCAGGGTCATCGCCCCGCCCGCACCGATCAGCGCGAAGACCGGCAGCATCCACGGGGCCGAGGCATAGCCGGTCCAGAAACTCAGCACCGCGCCCAGCGCCGCGCCGGGCGCTATGCCGAACAGGCCCGGATCCGCGAGCGGATTGCGCAAGTAGCCCTGCATCGCCGCACCCGCCGCGCCGAGCCCCGCCCCCAGCACCAGGGCCAGGACGGCACGCGGCATCCGCAGCTCCACCAGGATGGTCGAGGCGCTGTGCAGTTCGGGAGAAAAAGGGTTGATCCAGACGCGGCCCGCCAGCAGCGACAAAGGCACCGCCACGCAGAGCGCGAGGGCCAGAAGCAGGACAAGACGCAGGTTCATGGCGTTGAAGAAACGGTCCTTGCAGCAATCGGCCCAGTAACCGGGGCAGTAACAGGCCGGGACGAGAGGTATTCCCGGCGGGCCTCGCCCAACTCGTCCAGCGCGCCCGGAATCGTCGGCCCGCCGCACCACAGGATGGAGCGGCTGAGCAGGAAACGCCGGGTACTCTTCAGCGCGGAAAGCGCCGGGTGGTGCAGCATTCGGTCCTCCTCGGCGAGCGGATCGCCCACCGCGAAGACCACGCGCGGCGGATCCGCCAGCACTTGCTCCAGAGGCAGGTAATCGGCCTGGGAGAGACCGCGCGCGCCGGCAATATTCGTAAAGCCGGTGTGCCTCATCATGTCAACGATCAGGGTCCGGTCTCCGGCGACAAGTCCACCGGATTCCCACACCAGTGCCGGAATTTCGGGCAAGCTCGCAGGCGGCGCATTGCGGGCCACGGCAGCGTCTATCCGCGCGACCAGCCTTTCGCCCTCGGCGGCATGGCCCGTCAGCCGCGCCAGTTCGCGCACCTGCTCGCGCGCGGCGGCAAGGTCGGAGGCGATCGGCATCTTTACCAGCCGGTAGCCCATCTTGCGGAACGCTGCCTCGCTCGCGGGATCGAGGAAAGCGCTGGCCACCACCACTTGCGGATGGATCCTCGCCACTTCCTCCACCGTGCCGGAAACGGCGCGATAACGCCGCGCCTCAGCGATCGGCATGGAGCTGCTCGCGGGATCGTGGCTATAGCTGGAGATCGCCAGCAACTGGCCCGGTCCGGTCACTTGCGCCAGGATCGCATCGGTGCAGGGGTTGAGCGAGACGATCGTCGGATAGCGGGTCGGTTCCGCGGGGGCGGCCTCGGTGGTGTCACCGCCCCCGCAGCCCGCCAGCGCCGCGACCGCTCCGGCAAGTGCCAGCGCGGCCGCGATGCGACGGGCCTCGCGCTTCCCCCTCCCGAAAGAGGACGGGGAAAGCGACAGGATCACATCTTCACCCGAACCCCGGCATAAGCCGCGCGGCCGGGCGTGCCGTAAGTCCGCACCACTTCGTAGTGCTCGTCGAACAGGTTCTCGACCCGGCCGTAGACCTGGACGTTGTGGGTGACATCATAGGCGGCGCGCAGGCCGACCACGACGTTTCCGCCGAGATAATTGGCGTTGGCCACATCGTCGTAGCGCCCCCCGCCCACGCGCAGGTCCGCGCCGAGGCGGAAGCCCTGCGACCAGTGCTTGTCGAGGCTCGCATAGAGATTGGTCTTGGGACGGCGGGCGAGGCGCGCGCCGGTGATCTCGTTGGTGGCATCGAGGTAAGTGGCCGAAAGGCTCATGTCGAAGCCCTCCCAGTCGGTCACCTGCATGCCCAGTTCCACGCCCTTGGCGCGGGCGCGGCCGACATTGTAGTAGTTCCACGCGGCCAGATCGTAATCGATCAGGTTCTTCGTCTTGCGATCGAAGTAGGTGACCGAGAACGTGCCGTGCCCTTCGGCGAAGGGCTGCTCAACGCCCACGTCCCACGACTTCGACGTCTCGGGATCGAGCGCACGGAAACCGGCATTGGTGTAGAGCTGGTAGAGCGAAGGCGCCTTGAAGCCCTCGCCATAGCTGGCGCGCAGGATCGGGGCTTCCTCGCTGCCGCCGATCACCCAGGCACCGTTGGCCGAGAAAGTGGTCTTGCTGCCGAAGTCCGAATTGTCGTCATAACGCACGCCGCCGTTCAGCGTCAGGCCGGTGACCGGGCGCAAGGTGACCATGCCGAAGACGCTGTCGATCGAGGTGGAATCCTTCGAGCCGTAGTTGTCCGAGAACTTCTGCTTCTCGGTCTCGGCGCCCACCAGCAGGCTGACCATCTCGATCGGCGTGTAGGAAACCTGCCCCTCGAAGCGGTCGTTGCGGCCATTGGTGGTATAGGGCCCGAAGACGGCATCGTCCGAGATGCGGCGAGTATCGGTAAGGCCGTAGCCGACACGCGCAGTCAGGCGGCCGTCGAGCCCCTTGTAGCGCAAGTTGGCATAGCCCACGGTGTCGCGCTTCATGCCCACGTTCAGGGCATCGGCGCCGGTATTGTCGTAATCGTAGTTCGCCTTGGTCCAGTAGGTTCCGGCGTCGGCGGAGAGGCCGTCCACGATCTGCACTTCGGCGCGGGCATTGGCGCTCTTGCTTTCGTAGCCGTCCTTTTCGGTGCCGCCGCGGCGCTCGTTGAAGGCCGAATAGCCGTCACCCTTGAGCCAGTTGCCGCCCAGCGTCAGGCCGACCGGCCCCACTTTGCCCGCGGCCGAGGCGCCGAGCTGCTTCTGGTCGCGCCAGCCATATTCGGCTTGACCGCGCGCGGTCCATTCCTCGGTCGGGCGCGCGGTGATGAGGTTGATCACGCCGCCGATCGCGCGGCTGCCCCAGAGCACGCCGGAGGATCCGCGCACCACCTCGATGCGGTCGAACTGGCCGACGGTGAGGCTGCCGAAGTCGAAACCGCCGCCCACGTCGCCCGGATCGTTGATGCGCACGCCGTCGATCAGCACCAGGCTCTGTGCGTTCTCGGCGCCGCGGATGAAGACGCTGGCAGGCTGGCCGAAGCCGCCGGACTGGGTGAAGGTCACGCCCGGCAGGCGGGCCAGCACGTCGGTCGCGGTCACCGCCTGGGTGCGCTCGATATCCTCGCGCGTGACGACCGAGACGGACTGGCCGATCTCGCTCGTGGGCGTTTCGGTGCGCGTCGCGGTGACGACGATATTATCGATGGCCGCTTCATCCGCCAGAGCGGGGACGGCAATGGACGTCGAGACCGCAAGGGCGGTCCCCAGCAAGAACAGGTACTTCACGCGTATTCCTCCAACCTGAACGACTTGTGCCGTCCATGGCGGAGCCGCGCGCCTTTTCCTTGCGCGTCTGCTCGCTGCAAGCCGGGACACCCCGCCCGGCTGCGGAACGACGGTCACAGGCAGGTCTCCGGGCTCCCGGATCGTCGCGCCGCCCTCCGCCTTCCCGGTGTGACCCAGTGGCATCGCGTGGAAGGGGCGCTCCCCGGTCACAGTTGCGGGGGCAGCTTTTCGACTTGCGCCGAAATTCCCTCTATGGGCCCGGCTCCGGGCCACCCATGACGTGGCGCGCAAATACGGGGCCGCGCGGGGGTTGGCAAGCGGGGCAGATGGGTGACGCACCGGTATCGCCGGGGGAAATCGCAAAGAGAGTCTTAAGCGATTCAGGCTATCCCGCGCGCCTGTACCGCTTCGGGACGCGCCGATCTCGATGGATGCCGCGCGGGCCAAAGCAGGATAGGCGCGAAGGGCGCCTCATGCGAGGACTGCCGAGAGGAACCGAATTGACCGCTGCCGCCCTGCCTTCCTGCGCCGAGACCTGGGAACCGCGCCCGCGCGATTTCCAGGGGAACTTCGTGCGCGGCGGACGCAGACGGCTCCAGCGCAGGCGACGGCGCTGGACGCTGGGCGCGGCGGGGCTGGTGGCGATCGCCCTGCCCGCTTTCGCCTCCCCGCCGCTCACGGCATGGGACAGCCTGACGGTCGGCGCCGCCACGGCGGCTGACCAGACCGTGCTGCCCATGCCTTTCGAACAGGTGGGCGCCAGCTTCCCCGGCTCGGCCTATTACTACCTCGAAGCGGAAAAGCCGGTGCTGAAGGTCGGCGAAGGCATTCATTCGGACGCCGGCGATGCCGCGAGCGTCCCCGTCGCCCGCGCGTTCAGGATCGACAATTCCGGGGTGGACCGCAGCCGCGCGCTCCAGTGCCTCACCGCCGCGATCTACTACGAAGCCGCCAGCGAGCCGGACGGCGGCCAGCGCGCGGTGGCCCAGGTCGTGCTCAACCGCGTGGCCCATCCGGCCTATCCCAAGACCGTCTGCGGCGTCGTCTACCAGGGATCGGAGCGGCCAACCGGCTGCCAGTTCTCGTTCACCTGCGACGGTTCGCTGGCCCGCGCACCGCAGCGCTACTTCTGGCAGCGGGCGGAGGACGTCGCCCGCGCGGCGCTGTCAGGCTACGTCTACGCGCCGATCGGCCTGGCGACGCATTACCACACGATCCAGGTCAATCCCTACTGGGCGCCGAGCCTCCGCTACCTGACGACGATCGGCGCGCACCGCTTCTACGCCTTCAACGGCGCGGCCGGAAACCCGGCCTCGTTCCGCTTCGCTTATCTCGGCGGCGAACCACTCGCCGCGCCCCATCGCCGCGACGATTCGGCCGCCAGCGCCCTGGCCAATGCCGCACTCGACCCGCTGGCCGTGCAGCGGGCTTTCGAGGTTACAGCGCCCGTCCGGGCAGAGACCGTCACGCCGCCCGCGGCACCGGTCGCGGCGGCTCCCGCCTATTCCAGCGACGTGCGCGAACGCGGCGGCGAGGACCTCTACCGCGCCCGCAACCTGCCCGAAGCGACCGTGCGCCCCGAATATGCCAACTCGGGCAAATGGATCGCCCAGCCCACGAGCTAGGCGCGCGCTTTAAGCATTCGCCAAGTATCGGCTGCAAGGTTTCAGCAACCATAGGCCATCACCAAGACTTAGCGGCTTCATCCTATAACTGACTTCCGAGACGCCATCTCCGAGCGTCCTTCAACAAGAGGCGCGCTTACCCATGGCCATCCGCTTTTCCGCTGCCCGGAAACGCTCCTGCCCCGTGATCGTGCGCGCTCTCTGCCCCTCGGTGCCGCTCTGCGCCGCCAACGACAATTCCGCGTCCCGCGCACGCCTCCGCCGCCGTATCCGCGAGGCCACCGCCGATACCGCCAACGCGCGCATCTTCGCGGAAGCCCTGCGCCACTTCGCCCGCCACGACCTGTCCGCCGCCGCCCATGCCCGCGCGCATGCCGCTGCCGCGCGCCTCGCCGGGGACGAGCATGCCTGCACCTGGTGGATCGCCATCTGCCGCCAACTCGACCGCCCCATGGCCGACGCCTTCGCCCGGCGCATCGGCAACGGGTAAGGCCTGCACAGCGCTTACGGGAGGGGCCTTCGACAAGCTCAGGCTGAGCGGGGCTGAGAGCTGAGAGCGGACCGGAGCTAAAATGGCGCGCGGACGGGTCATTTCGGGCCCGGCTTCTCCCCTTCACATGCGGCATTACCCCCATTCCGCTCGCCCTGAGCCTGTCGAAGGGCCTGCACAGCGCCCGCCGGAGGGGCCTTCGACAAGCTCAGGTTGAGCGGGGTTGAGAGTGGGAGTGGGCCGGAGCGAAATTGGGAGCATGGACGGGTCATTTCAGACCCGGCTTCCGTCCTTCACATGCGGCATTACCCCCACTCCGCTCGCCCTGAGCTTGTCGAAGGGCCTGCACAGCGCTCGCCGGAAGGGCCTTCGACAAGCTCAGGCTGAGCGGGATGAGAGCTGGGGGGCAGAATGGAACGGGTCGCGAGCACCATCATAGACAGTCCCCTTCGGAAACATTCCGCAAGAACGGCGACACCCGCCATTCGTCTGTGCCCTCTACAATAGCCTCGAGCACAATCTCCGGCGCGACCGTCTGCCCTTTCTTCGGGGCGACTCGCTGGCGGTGACGCTTGTAGGTCATCGGCGCGTGCGAGAGACTCGAGAGCGCGATGCGGCGGCGGATGCGCAGGATGCAATCTGCGCCCTGACGGTTGCGGAAAAGAGGCCGAAACCCTCGTTTCGGACGGTGTTTTTCGCGCACTCCCGTGGCTTATTGCAATTGCGAACTATTATCAGTAAAAAGCGACACACCAGCCATCCATGCGGGCTTTTCCCGGTTGCAATGTCGGTTCGGGGGGCGTAGGCCGCCCCTCGTTGAACACCGGCACCTGCCTCAGCGGGACAAGAGCAGGCCGCCTTTTCGTCCGTAGGTCCCGCCTTTGGGAAGGACAAGCAAGCATCATGGCTCGTAAGAAGATTGCCCTCATCGGCGCCGGCAACATCGGCGGCACCCTCGCGCACCTCGCCGCGCAGAAGGAACTGGGCGACATCGTCCTTTTCGACGTTGCCGAAGGTCTGCCGCAGGGCAAGGCGCTCGACCTGTCGCAGTGCGGCCCCGTTGAAGGCTTCGACGCCAAGATCACCGGCACCAACGACTATGCCGACATCGCCGGTGCAGACGTGATCATCGTCACCGCCGGTGTCGCCCGCAAGCCCGGCATGAGCCGCGACGACCTGCTGGGCATCAACCTCAAGGTGATGAAGTCGGTCGGCGAAGGCATCGCCGCCAACGCGCCCGACGCTTTCGTGATCTGCATCACCAACCCGCTCGATGCGATGGTCTGGGCGCTGCGCGAATTCTCGGGCCTGCCCGCGAACAAGGTCGTCGGCATGGCCGGCGTGCTCGACTCGGCCCGTTTCTCGACCTTCCTCGCATGGGAATTCGGCGTCTCGATCCGCGACGTGAACACTTTCGTGCTCGGCGGCCACGGCGATACCATGGTGCCGGTCGTGCAGTACTCGACCGTCAACGGCATCCCGGTTCCCGACCTCATCAAGCAGGGCCGCACCACCCAGGAAAAGATCGACGCGATCGTGCAGCGCACCCGTTCGGGCGGCGGCGAGATCGTCGGCCTGCTCAAGACCGGCTCGGCCTTCTACGCGCCTGCCGCCTCGGGCATCGCCATGGCCGAAGCCTACCTCAACGACCAGAAGCGCATCCTGCCGATCGCCGCTTACGTCGACGGCCAGTACGGCGTTGACGGCCTCTATGTCGGCGTGCCCGCCGTGATCGGCGCGAACGGCGTCGAGGAAATCGTCGAGATCGAACTGGACGCGGAAGCCAAGGCCAACCTCCAGGTCTCGGTCGACGCGGTCAAGGAACTGCTGGTCGCCTGCAAGGGCATCGACCCCGCCCTCGCCTGATCCGAACACCACGGCCCCGCCCGCCCCGTAATTCGACGGGGCGGGCGGGGCTTCGGCCTATCCGGCCGTTGATTTTAACACTGGGGCGGTTGCACTTCGCGGAATTTGCGCCATGGCGCTACTCAAGCCGGAATCGGCCTACACCAGGAACAGGAATTAGGATCGACCTATGTCCATTCTCGTCGACAAGAACACCAAGGTCATTACCCAGGGCATGACCGGCAAGACCGGCAGCTTCCACACCGAAGCCGCGCTGGCCTACGGCACCCAGATGGTTGCCGGCGTCACCCCCGGCAAGGGCGGCACCAGCCACCTTGACCTGCCCCAGTACGACACCGTCGCCGAAGCCAAGGCCGCGACCGGCGCGACCGCCTCGTGCATCTACGTGCCGCCCGCAGGCTGCGCCGACGCCATCCTCGAAGCGATCGACGCCGAGATGGAACTGATCGTCGCGATCACCGAAGGCGTGCCGGTTCTCGACATGGTTCGCGTGAAACGCGCCCTTTCGGGTTCGAAGTCGCGCCTGATCGGCCCGAACTGCCCCGGCGTCCTCACCCCCGGCGAATGCAAGATCGGCATCATGCCCGGCAGCATCTTCTCCAAGGGTTCGGTCGGCGTCGTCTCGCGCTCGGGCACGCTCACCTATGAAGCCGTGTTCCAGACCACCAACGCCGGTCTCGGCCAGACCACCGCAGTCGGCATCGGCGGCGACCCGGTCAACGGCACCAACTTCATCGACGTCCTGGAACTGTTCCTGGCCGACGAAGCCACCAAGTCGATCATCATGATCGGCGAAATCGGCGGCAGCGCCGAAGAAGAAGCGGCCCAGTTCCTCAAGGACGAAGCCAAGCGCGGCCGCAAGAAGCCCATGGTCGGCTTCATCGCCGGTCGCACGGCGCCTCCGGGCCGCCGCATGGGCCACGCCGGTGCCATCGTCTCGGGCGGCCAGGGCGGCGCCGAAGACAAGATCGCAGCCATGGAAGAAGCAGGCATCCGTGTCTCGCCCTCGCCGTCGCTGCTGGGCGAAACCCTTGTGGAAGTCCTCAAGGAATACGCCTGATCCCATACCCGCGGGCGGCGCGAATCTTCGGATTTGCGCCGCCACGGGACCCACAGGCGATCCGGCACGTTCGAGATGCCGGACGCACATGCGAACGAAACGGCCCCTCCTCTCCCTCGGGACCATCGAACGCACTATTTAGCTTGGTAGCGCCGGCCGTTTTCCGGCGCGACAAAAGGTGACACCCGATGGGCGACGAAAGTTTCGACTTCACCCCCGATGATATCCTCGACGGACCGCAGGCCGGTCCCAGCTGGCAGCGCAAGAACTGGCCGCTGGTAGGCGCCGAGTTCGAGGACGACCTGACCCAGGGCCTCGACCCCAGCGCGCTGAAGGTCAAGATCGAGAAGGCAGCGGCAAAGGGCGGCCAGAAGGTCGACCAGTCCCGCATAGACGAAGCCGCGGCCGACGCAATCCGCGCCATGATGCTGATCCGCACATATCGCGTGCGCGGTCACCTGGCTGCCGATCTCGATCCGCTCGGCCTCAACCAGCGCCAGCTCCCCGCCGACCTCACGCCCGAATACCACGGCTTCGTAGGCGCCGCGCAAGACCGCCCGGTCTATGTCGGCGGTGCGCTCGGCCTGGAGTGGACGACCGTTCGCGAGATCGTGCAGATCCTGCGCGCGAACTATTGCGGCAAGGTCGGCCTCGAATACATGCACATCGCCGATGTCGAGGAACGCCGTTTCCTCCAGGAGCGGATGGAAGGCGCCGACAAGGAAATCGAGTTCACCCCCGAGGGCAAGAAGGCGATCCTTCAGGCCGTCGTGCGCGGCGAGCAGTACGAGAAGTTCCTCGGCAAGAAGTACGTCGGCACCAAGCGCTTCGGCCTTGACGGCGGCGAAGCCATGATCCCGGCGCTCGAAGCCGTGATCAAGTACGGCGGCACGCTGGGCGTCAAGGAAATCGTCTACGGCATGGCCCACCGCGGCCGCCTGAACGTCCTCGCGAACGTCCTTGCCAAGCCCTACAAGGTGATCTTCCACGAATTCTCGGGCGGCACCGCCAACCCGGAAGACGTCGGCGGCTCGGGCGACGTGAAGTACCACCTCGGCACTTCGGCCGACCGTGAGTTCGACGGTATCAAGGTCCACATGAGCCTGATGCCCAACCCGTCGCACCTCGAAACCGTAGACCCGGTCGTGCTCGGCAAGGTCCGCGCCTACCAGACCATCGCTGACGACATCGGCGACGACATCGGTCCGGGCGCCAAGCACAAGCAGGTCCTGCCGGTCCTCATCCACGGTGACGCGGCCTTCGCCGGCCAGGGCATCATCTGGGAGTGCTTCGGCCTCTCGGGCGTGAAGGGCTACAACACCGGCGGTTGCATCCACTTCATCATCAACAACCAGATCGGCTTCACGACGAGCCCGCAGTTCGCGCGCAACTCGCCGTATCCCTCGGACGTCGCCAAGGGCGTCCAGGCGCCGATCCTGCACGTCAACGGTGACGATCCGGCTGCGGTGACTTTCGCCTGCAAGCTGGCGATCGACTATCGCCAGACCTTCGGCCGCGACATCGTGATCGACATGTGGTGCTATCGCCGCTTCGGCCACAACGAAGGCGACGAGCCCGGCTTCACGCAGCCGCTGATGTACCAGAAGATCCGCCAGCACCCGCCGGTCAGCAAGATCTACGGCGATCGCCTGAAGCAGGAAGGCGTCATCGACGACGCATTCCTGTCGCAGACGGAAGCGGAATTCACCGCGCACCTCGAAGACCAGTTCGAAGCGGCCAAGACCTACAAGTCCAACCAGGCCGACTGGTTCTCGGGCCAGTGGAGCGGCTTCCACAAGCCCGCCGATCCCGAAACCGCACGCCGCAACGTCGACACCACGATCGAGAACAAGCTGTTCGACAGCCTCGGCCGTACCCTGACCACGGTTCCCGAAGGCCTGACCGTCCACAAGACGCTGGCCCGCGTGCTCGCGGCCAAGGAAGAGATGTTCAAGTCGGGCGACGGCTTTGACTGGGCCACGGCGGAAGCACTCGCTTTCGGCAGCCTCGTCACCGAAGGCTACAACGTGCGCCTCTCGGGCCAGGACTGCGAACGCGGCACCTTCTCGCAGCGTCACTCGGTCTGGGTCGACCAGACGGACGAACGCAAGTACACGCCGCTGACCACCCTGCCCCACGGCCGCTTCGAAGTGCTGAACTCGACGCTGTCGGAATATGGCGTGCTCGGCTTCGAGTATGGCTTCGCCAGCGCCGATCCGAAGACGCTGGTGCTCTGGGAAGCGCAGTTCGGCGACTTCGCCAACGGTGCGCAGATCATCATCGACCAGTACGTCGCCTCGGCCGAGTCCAAGTGGCTGCGCGCCAACGGCCTCGTCATGCTGCTGCCCCACGGCTACGAAGGCCAGGGACCGGAGCACTCGTCGGCCCGTCTGGAACGGTACCTGCAGCTCTGCGCGCAGGACAACATCCAGGTCTGCAACATCACGACGCCCGCGAACTACTTCCACGTTCTGCGCCGTCAGATGCACCGCCCGTTCCGCAAGCCGCTGATCATCATGACCCCGAAGTCGCTGCTCCGCCACCCGCTGGCGAAGTCGGCTGCCTCGGAGTTCACCAGCGGCACCTTCTCGCGCATTCTTTCCGACCCCAAGGGTTCGGAAGACGCCGCGACCAAGAAGGTCATCCTGTGCTCGGGCAAGGTCTTCTACGACCTGCTCGAAGCCCGCGATGCCGCAGAGATCGACGATACCCAGATCATCCGCATCGAGCAGCTCTACCCCTTCCCGGGCGAGCCGCTGGCCAAGCGCCTTGCGCGCATGCCGAACCTCGAAGAGGTCGTGTGGTGTCAGGAAGAACCGCAGAACAACGGTTCCTGGTTCTTCGTCGAATCGCAGATCGAGGCTGCCGCCAAGGAAGCAGGCGTGGCCCAGCCCCGTCCGCGCTACGCCGGCCGCAATGCCTCGGCATCGCCGGCCACCGGCCTCGCCAAGCGCCACGTTGCCGAACAGGCCGCGCTGGTTGCCGACGCGCTGCACCTTTCCGTTCGTTCCGAACTCCGTCGCAAGCAGAAGGCTTGAGATAAATCATGACCACCGAAGTCAAGGTCCCCGTCCTTGGGGAATCCGTCGCCGAAGCCACCATCGGCCAATGGCTGAAGCAGCCCGGCGAAGCCGTTGCCGCTGACGAGCCCATCGCCAGCCTCGAGACCGACAAGGTCGCGATCGACGTCATGGCGCCCCACGCGGGCGTCATGGGCCAGCAGATCGCCAAGGAAGGCGACACCGTCGTCGTCGGCGCGCTGATCGCCACGATCGAGGAAGGCACCGGCGGCGCCGCTGCGCCCAAGGCCGCAGCCGCTCCGGCCGCTGCTGCCCCGGCTCCGGCTCCGGCAGCTGCTGCCGTGGCTCCCGCTCCCGCTGCTTCCGACGAAGGTTCGGCCGGTTCCTCGGTCCTCTCGCCGGCCGTGCGCCGCGCGATCCTGGAGCACGGCATCGACCCGGCCACCATCAAGGGCACCGGCAAGGACGGCCGCATCACCAAGGACGACGTCCTCGAAGCGGCCAAGAACAAGCCCGCCTCGGCGCCTGTCGCAGCCTCGGCTGCCGCCGCTCCGGCCGCGCGCAGCGAGGAACGCGTCAAGATGACGCGCCTGCGCCAGACCATCGCCAAGCGCCTGAAGTCCGCGCAGGACAACGCCGCGCTGCTCACCACCTTCAACGACGTCGACATGTCGGCCGTCATCGAGGCGCGCGAGAAGTACAAGGACGTGTTCCAGAAGAAGCACGGCATCAAGCTGGGCTTCATGTCGTTCTTCGCCAAGGCTTCGGTCCTGGCACTCAAGGACATCCCGGCGGTCAACGCGCAGATCGACGGCGACCAGATCGTCTACCACGACTACGTGGATATCTCGATCGCCGTCTCGGCCCCGAACGGCCTCGTCGTTCCGGTCGTCAAGGACTGCGACAAGCTGGGCTTCGCGGGCATCGAGAAGGCCATTGCCGAATTCGGCAAGAAGGCCAAGGAAGGCACGCTGACCATGGCCGACATGGCCGGCGGCACCTTCACGATCTCCAACGGCGGCGTGTTCGGCGGCCTGATGTCGACCCCGATCATCAACCCCCCGCAGTCGGCCGTGCTCGGCCTGCACCGCATCGAGGACCGCGCCGTCGTGCGTAACGGCGAAATCGTGATCCGCCCGATGATGTACATCGCGCTGTCCTACGATCACCGCCTGATCGACGGCCGCGAAGCGGTCACCGCGCTCAAGACGATCAAGGAAGCGATCGAGGATCCCACCCGTCTCCTCATCGACCTCTGAGTTAAGAAACCCCGCCCACCCCGATCCGGTCGGGCGGGGTTTTCACTTGAGCCGAAATGACTATTTTCCGCTCGTGCCCTGAATAGTGCGAAGCACGAGCGTACGGAGGCCTGAACAATGGCTGATTACGATTACGACGTCCTTGTCATCGGTGCCGGCCCTGGCGGCTATGTCGCAGCGATCCGCGCCGCGCAGCTCGGTCTGAAGACCGCCTGCGCCGAAGGCCGCGAGACGCTGGGCGGCACCTGCCTCAACGTCGGCTGCATCCCCTCGAAGGCCCTGCTCCACGCTTCGGAATACTTCGAGGCGGCGAAGGAAGGCGGCTCGATGGCCAAGATGGGCATCAAGGTCACGCCCGAGCTGGACCTCGACACCATGCAGGGCCAGCGCCTCGACGCAGTGAAGGGCCTGACCGGCGGCATCGAGTTCCTGTTCAAGAAGAACAAGATCGACTGGCTGAAGGGCTATGCCCAGTTCAAGGACGCGCACAGCGTCGAGGTTGCCGGCAAGACCGTGACCGCCAAGAACATTGTGATCGCCACCGGCTCCTCGGTCACCCCGCTTCCGGGCGTCGAGATCGACAACGCCGGCGGCGTGGTCGTGGATTCGACCGGCGCGCTCGAACTGAAGGCCGTTCCCAAGAAGATGGTCGTCATCGGCGGCGGCGTGATCGGTCTGGAACTCGGTTCGGTCTGGCGCCGTCTCGGTGCGGAAGTCACCGTCGTCGAATTCCTCGACCAGCTCCTGCCGGGCATGGACGGCGAAGTGCGCCGTGAAGCCGGCAAGATCTTCAAGAAGCAGGGCATGACCCTGAAGCTCGGCACCAAGGTCACCGGCGTGACCGTTGAGGGCAAGACCGCCAAGGTCACCGTCGAACCCGCCAAGGGTGGTGACGCCGAAGTCATCGAAGCCGACGTCGTGCTGGTTTCGATCGGCCGCCGTCCCAACACCGAAGGCCTCGGCCTCGGCAATATCGGCATCGAACTGAACGCCCGCGCGCAGATCGAGACCGACCACGACTTCGCCACCAAGGTGGACGGCGTCTGGGCCATCGGCGACGTGATCCCCGGCCCGATGCTCGCCCACAAGGCCGAAGACGAAGGCATCGCCGTCGCCGAGAACATCGCGGGCCTGACCGGCATCGTGAACCATGACGTGATCCCCGGCGTGGTCTACACCCAGCCGGAATTCGCGGGCGTCGGCCTCACCGAGGAAGCAGCCAAGGAACGCGGCGCCATCAAGGTCGGCAAGTTCCCGATGCTGGCGAACTCGCGCGCCAAGACCAACCACGAGCCCGACGGCTTCGTGAAGGTGATCGCCGATGGCGAGACCGACCGCGTCCTCGGCGTGTGGTGCATCGCCTCGGTGGCGGGCACGATGATCGGCCAGGCCGCGCAGGCCATGGAATTCGGCGCGACCTCGGAAGACATCGCCTATACCTGCCACGCGCACCCGACCCACTCGGAAGCGATCAAGGAAGCGGCCATGGCCGTCCTGGGCAAGCCGATCCACATCTGATCGGCGGCCTCTTTCCCAGGGTTTGCAAAAGACCGGCGGTGCGCAAGCATCGCCGGTCTTTTCGTTTCGGTGAACCGGTAGAGAACTACCCTCTCCACCCGCTCAGGCTGAGCTTGTCGAAGCCCCCTGCGGCGTGGCACTGCGAGCCAATTCGCTCACCAGAAGCCAATCCCCGCATCATTGCTTCCTTCTTGGCACAGCTCCCAGCCCTTGAGTTTGCGTTCTGTTGCAAACGCCTCATCGCGAGTCTGAAAATCCTGTGCCCACAAAGGGAACACTGGCAAACGCAGGGAGTGCAACTAGGGAGCACCCCGCTTTTGAGCTGAGCAATGCAGCGTTCGAGGTCATCGGTATGGCCAAGGTAGGACGTCCCGTCGCGGCGCCCCAGGATGTAGGTTTGGAACGCCATCAGGTTCAAAGTCTGGCGTTGCGGGCGGGCTTCGACAAGCTCAGCCTGAGCGGGGTGGGGTTAAGACCCGGCAAGCCTGAACTCGCTTTGCTGCGCTAACCGCATTCGCTCCATCAGTCGTTGCAAAGCGCGACAGTCAGTGTCACTCAGTTACGCTCCCAATCCCTGAACACCGTGTCGAGATCGGCACCTGGCTTTGCCATCGCCTGCGCGACGCGCTTGTGGCCCTGCCAATAGAGCAGTCCGGGATGGCTGGCCCTTTCGGCAAGCAGCTTCCGCGCCTCGGCATCGGAAAGCGTACTTTCTCCCGCCACGAAGTCGCAATAGCCCTCGCGTAGCATGGCCGGATAGAGCGGGTCGGCGAAAAAGCCGAAGTGCGCGCGGATGGAGCCATGGGTCATCTCATGCGCGACGACACCGGCCAATCCGCGCACCCCGCCAAGTGACCGGCCATTATAGACTTTGTCGCCCGCCAGACGATTGACGACGATCGTATCGGTTACAGGCCGTGTCAGCGCGAAAGCACCGCCGCTGGGCAGCGATAGCCACTTCCAGCGCCAGCCGCCATCGGTCAGGTAGACGGCCTGATCCGGCTTGCGGAAACCCCCGCCGGAAGACCCCGCTACCCGTCGGTCCGCCTCATGGAGCGCGTTCACCAGAGCGGGTGATATTTCCTGTGTCGAGTAAACCCGGTGCAAGCCGACCTGCTGCCGATAAGGAAAGGCAAGCAGCTTGGGCGAGAACAGCGGCATTGCGGCGAGAACGGCCATTACCGTGAGTGCCATGCCCAGCCGTGACTGCTTCATTTTCACCCCTTGCGTTTCCGTATCGAAAGAAATCTAGAACCATTGTCCCGCCATTATCAAGTTAAGCCTCTGAAATCACCGGACATGGCCATTCCTCCGCAAACGGGCTATTCCACCCCCATGACCCTGCGCCCGTTCCATCTCGCCTTTCCCGTCCACGATCTCGACGCCGCGCGGGCGTTCTGGGGTGGGGTCATGGGGTGCCGCGAGGGGCGCAGCAGTGCCACCTGGGTGGACTTCGACTTCCATGGCCACCAGATCGTCGCCCATCTCGTGCCGGGCATGGCGCGCGGGGATGCCGGGGCCAATCCGGTCGACGGCCACGGCGTGCCGGTGCCGCATTTCGGCATCGTGCTTGACATGGAAGACTGGCAGGCGCTGGCGGCAAGGCTGCGCGCGGCAGGAACGGAATTCGGCATCGAACCTTATATCCGCTTTGCCGGACAGGCGGGCGAGCAGGCAACGATGTTCTTCCGCGACCCTTCCGGCAATGCCATCGAGATGAAGGCCTTCGCCGATCTCGGCCAGCTTTTCGCGAAGGACTGAACGCCCTTAAGGACAGGCAATTTCAACCGCCGGACACAAACCGGACATGTCCGCCTGCTACCTCCGTTGCACAACAATTGAGCAGATGATGCCTTATTTTTAAGCAACATCTGTTCCTGAGCACAACGAGAGGATGTAAGACGTGAGCCTCCTGATCCTGACCGCCGCCGCCCTCGGGGCCTCTACGCCCGCCGCCACCCCGGCCCATAGCGTCCAAATCGACCATCGCGGCGCCAGCTATGCCGTGGACTACGTCACCCACGTCGAGACGCGCGCCAAGGCCATAGGCATTTCGCCCTCGACCCGGCCCAGCTCGCGCCGCTGCATCGTCACTGCCGAAGTCAGCGTCGAGCGCCGCATCCAGCCCGCGGGCGGCGGCCATGCCATCGCCACGCGCCTGCCTGCCACCCGCAGCTTCACTCAGAACCACCCGGGCGACTGCCGCAAGGGCAGCGACGACGGCGCCCGGCTGGTCGCGGCCCGCTCCGACGCGATCGACGCCCACGTCCGCGAACTCGCCTCGGCCGATCATCACGACACCCTGGCCGCCATCGACGCCGCCCGCGATTTCGCCGTGAACTAAATCAGGCTAGAGGCCTGCGAATGAACCGTTTCCTGATTCCGGCGGCCCTCTCGGCCGCCGCCTTCGCCGCGCCCGCAGCCGTTCTCGCGCAGTCCGCCTCCCCCAGCGTTTCCATCGAAGCGACCACGGACCTGCGCGAACGCGGGCTGAGCTGGTCAGACGGCAAGGCGGCCATGTCGCTCGACGCCACCCTGCCCCTGTCGCAGAGCGTGACCGTCGACGTCAGCGCCGCGACCCTGAGGGACAGCGCGCGCCACGGCGGCGCCGACCTTGGCCTCGACGTCACCCCCGAAATCGCGCTGCTGTCTAGCGGCGGATGGACGCTCTCTGCCGGTGCCGCGGGCCATGTCTTCGTCGGCGGCGCGGGCCTGAGCTACGGCGAGGCGACCTCGCGGCTCTCCTACGCCCTCGGCCCGGCGCAGCTGGCCCTGGGTGCCAGCTTCGCGCCTTCGCAGAAGGCCATCGGCGGCAGCAACCTCTACCTCGAAGCAAATGCCGCGATGTCGCTTCCCGGCACCGCGTTCACGCTCTACGGCGGGGGCGGCTACAGCTCCGGCTCGACGCGGGACGGCCTGCAGGCCGCCGAACGCGTGCGCCGCCTGCGGCCCGACGGCAGCTACTGGGACTACTACCTCGGCGTCGAGCGCCAGATGGACCGCCTTGCACTGGGCCTGCGCTACACCGGCACGTCGGTGAGCGACGACACCGCACCCGGCCGCTATCTGGACCGCGACACCGGCTCGCGGATCTCGGCCTATTTGCGTTTCACCCCCTGAGGGGATGAGTCTGTTTGAAAATCCGCCGCAGGCGGATTTTGGCGGCACCAGCCCACGCCCCCACCCGACCTCCCATCAGGATACACTTGTGGGAGGTCGGGTGGGGGCGTGGGCTGGTGCCGCCTTGAAAATGCCTCTCGGGCATTTTCAAAAAACTCCAACTCGCAACCAGCGCCAGCCTCGAGTATTGTCCCTTCTCAAGGGGAGATATCCGGGGCAACCACGGCATGAGGACAGCAACCATTCGCTCGGCCCGAGCGCCTCGCAGGCGAGCCTCGCGGACGCTCATGGCCCATCTGGCTCTCGTCCTCGCAGTGGCCGGATGCAAGGGCGGCTCCGACGACGAGCCGCCGCCCAGGGCGAACGACACGATCGCGGTCGAGCCGCAGGCCTCGCTCATCACCGTGCCGATCCATGCCGACGTCACCGGCCTTGCCGCCGCGCTGGAAGAGGAAATCCCGCGCCGGCTCTGGGCGATAGACCGGCCCGAAACGCCCTGCGTCGCCTCGAAGCGGGTCAAGGTGGCCTTCGTCAAGCTCAAGACCCCCACCATCAAGTGCCGCATCGTCGGCGAAGTGACGCGCGGTCCCTTGCGCTTCGTGGGCAAGGGGCGCGACATCGTGCTGTCCATGCCGCTTCACGCCGTCGTCCGTGCCGAGGATATCGGCGGCATCCTGAAGCGCGAGACCGCCACTGCCGATGCCAATGCCCATGCCACCATCCGCCTGACCATTGGCCGGGACTGGTCCCCGCGCGGCACCGTGGATATCCGCTACGACTGGACCAACCGCCCGCACCTCGACTTCCTGGGCCAGCGCGTGGACTTCGCGGACAAGGCCGACGAGAAGCTGAAGCCGGTGATCGCCCGCCTCGAACGGACCCTGCCGCGCCACCTTGCCCGCATGGAACTGCGCCCGCAGATCGAGCGCGCGTGGGATTCGGCCTTCACCTCGCTGCTGCTCAACGAGAAGAACCCGCCCGTCTGGATGCGCGTAACGCCGCAGGAGCTGCAATATGGCGGCTACGAGCTGAAGGGCAATCACCTGCTGCTGCGCCTCGGCCTCAAGGCGCTGACCGAGACTTTCATCGGCGATCGGCCAGCCGATCCGGCGCCCCGCGCGCTGCCGCCGATGCGGCCGCTGGAGGAGGAAGCCGGAAAGCTCGCCTTCTTCATCCCCGTGATCGCCGACTACCGCCAGCTGGAACCGGTGCTGATCCGCGCCTTGCGCAAGCGTGCGCAGCGGCCTTTCGAAGTGCCGCATTTCGGGCCGATCTTCGCCGATTTCCAGAAGGCGACGATCTACGGCACCACCGGCCGCCGCATCGCCGTGGGCGTGACTTTCACAGCCCGCGACAAGGCAGGCCGGATCAAGCCCGCGCGCGGCACCGTGTGGATGACGGCCATGCCGGTCAATGCGGAGAATTCCCGCAAGGTCGATTTCGCCGACTTCCACGTCAGCGGCACGACCGACGCCGTCGGCGGGGACCTGCTGCTGCGGCTGGCCAATACGCCGGGGATGTCGGGCACCCTGTCGTCGGCGCTGGGGCAGAATTTCGAGAAAGACTACCAGGAACTGCTGGGCAAGATCGCCCATGCCATCGACGACAAGCGCGAAGGTTCCTTCATCATCCGCGCCCAGGTCCGCCAGGCCCAGACCGGACGGATACAGGCAAGCGGACAAGGCCTCTACCTTCCCGTTTCCGCCCAGGGCACCGCCGCGATCGAGCTGCGCCCGCAGAAGTGACCCCCGGCCCAAATCGGGAAGGGAAAGGCCCCGCCTGCACCAAAACGGGATTCCCCGGAATTCGAGCAGCCTTGACGTGCAAACGATTTTATACAGAGTTGTCCAACATTCCTAACTGCAACCAGACGACTACGGGGATCGCTTGAAGGCTGTACTTTGCTCCGGGACAGGAGGCCGCCCCACACTGACATTCGGTGAGGCACCCGATCCGGTCATCGCGGACGACATGGTGCTGATCCGCGTGGAACTCGTCTCCATCGAAGCGATCGACGTGGTCAAGCTCGCGCTCTATCGCAGCGGGCTGGCGGACGTACCGGCAGGCGGCATCGTCGGCTGCCAAGCCAGCGGCACGGTGATCGCGGTGGGCAGCGCCGTCACCCGGTTCGGCGTGGGCGACCGGGTCGTGGCCTATCACGGCTGCGGCAGCCATGCGGAATTGTTCGCGGCCCCCGAAGCCTCGACCTGGCACCTGCCCGAGGGCCTCGACCCTGGCAGCGCCGCCGCCGCGCCCTTCACCCTGGCCGCCACCCACGACACGCTTCTCGCGCGCGGCAAGCTTGTGCCGGGCGAGACGATCCTGATCAACCACGTCACCAGCAGCCTCGGCCTCGTTTCCGTGCAACTGGCGATCGAGGCCGGCGCCCGCGTGATCGGCATCGCCCGCGACCCGATGTGCGAGGAACGGCTGAACCGGATCGGCCTTGCCGACGTGCTCAACGCGGGCCGCGACGACATCATCGCGCGGTGCCTGGAACTCACCGGGGGCCAGGGCGTGGATTTCGTGTTCGACGTGAGCGCGGGAGACCGGATCACCCAGCTCGCCAGACTGGTCAAGCCGGGCGGCCGCTATGCCGCCTTCTCCCCCGCCGAAAGCCTGGCGAGCGTGGGCTATGGCCGCGACGGAACCACGCCCGATATCGGCCGCCTGACGATCATGCCGTCATCGCCGATGCAGGATCCCCTCGTCCATGCCCAGGTCGCCGCGATGCTCGCGCGCGTCGCGGGGGGCGAACTGCTGTTGCCGATCGAGCACGAATTCGCCTTGTGCGAGGCGGCCGAGGCTTACGAATTCATCCTGAGCGGCCAGCCTTTCGGCCACATCGTGATGCGGCCCTGAACGACCGGGCCCCTCACACGCCCTCGGGATAGACCGGACGGATGTCCACCGGCAGGTCCGCCATGCTGGCGATCACCGCTTCCGCCTGCGGATCGAGCTTCGCCCAGCGCGCCATGAAGGCCTTGGTGCCTTCGTAGTCGCCGCGCGCCTGAAGCATCAGCATGTCGTGCAGCAGGTCGCGCAGGCCCGCTTCCATCTTCGCATCGTCGTAAGTGTAGCGCCTGGTCGCCGCGTCGTAAGTGAAGGCGCCCTTGTCGAGCAGGTAGCCGTATTGCAGGGCCGCGCCCTTGCCATGCGCTTCCACCGCGCCGAAGCGCACCGCGCGGAAGATGCCCGCGACATAAGTGGCGAAAAGCTGCGGGCGCTCCGAAGCGGGGATCTCGCCCTTCTTCATCATCAGCAGGATGTCCCAGACCCCGGCGACATCGGCCTTGGCTTCCTCGATCGCCGAGTTCTGCTCCTTGAGCGCCTTGTCCACCGTGGTCGTCTGGCCATTCACGACGATCGTGCCCGGCCCCAGGCTGTGCGACAGTTCGTGGAACAGCGTTTCCAGCTGCATGTACTTGCGATCGACCTGCGCCGCCTGCGCAGGCACCAGCACCAGCGCGCCCATCGGCTTCAGGATGCGCTCGAACTTGGCGCCCAGCACGTTGGAAAGGATCACTTTCTTCGCGCCCTTTGCCTCGCGCACGCGCTCGTCGTTGGGCAGGTTGAAGGCCACCGTCTGCGGCCCCGGCACATTGTCGCCGCCGCCGCGAATCTGCTCGGCCACGGCAATCGGGCTTTCGAAACCGCGCTGGAAGTTCTTGTATTCCTCCTCGATCGGCAGGTTCGCTTCCATGTCGCGCAGATAGTTCTTGTACTTGGCGAGCGACGCCGATTCCACCGGGTCCTTCAGCGTCACGAAGCTCTCGAACGAGGTCTTCGCCCCCATCAGCCGGTCGGTATAGACTTCGTAAGGCCCGATCGCGACTTCGATGGGCGTGTCCTTCAGGTCCATCCACGCCAGTTCGCTCTCGTAGTAGTCGTCCGTGCGGAAGGCCTTGGCGCGAAGGGAGAGGAACTTCTTGAGGCTGGCATTGGTGGTGCGCGCCGCCGCCTGGTCCAGCAGCTTGGCCGCCGGTTCCAGCCATTCCTTGTAAGCGACCGAATAAGGTACCGCCACCAGCTTCGCGCCGTCGCGGCGAACCACCGTGTAAGGGCTGGTAAGCGCCGCCTTCTGGTCCGGGTGCGCGGCGAGATAGGCCTCGAAATCGGCGCGCGTCAGGTCCTCGGGATAGAAGCCCGCACCTTCCGGCATCGGCGCGGTGCCCCAGAACGGGTGCAGGTCGGCCAGTTCGTCCCAGGGACCGAAATTGCGGTCGAACATCTCGACCAGCAGGTCGCGATCGGCGCGGCGGTTCATCGCGATCGCGCGGCGTACTTGCGGGTTCTCGGCATAGCGCTGGCGCAGATAGACCTCGCTCATCAGGTCGGACGCCTTGATGAGCAGGTTCACCACGTCGCGCTCCTCGGCCGAGAGGAACTTCGTCTCCACCTCCATCGGGATCGTCGCCAGCTTCGCCTTCTGCGCAGCAAGGTCGTAGGCCGGTTCAGCAGCAAGCGCCGGAACGGAAACGAGACCGGTCGCGGCGAGCAGCGCGGAGGCGAGGAGGAACTTGGGCATGGAATAGGGTCCGTCTGGGGGATTGATGGGGCGGACCCTAGGCCTCTCGTTTAGGGAAAGAAAGGTAGAAGCAGGGGAGCTTAGCCCCCCTGCACCCCCAAGACTGTCGAGGTCATGCGGACCAACCACGTCGTGCGCCCATGGCTGCGTCGGGAGACATATTGGCTGCGCCGCAAGGAGCGCACTACGGATAGGTGGCGCACGACGTTGACATTCCGAGGGTCCGGGGGATCATCCCCCGGAATCTTCTTAAACTTCCAGCAACCGATCCGCCTGCGCCCGAGCCTCAGCCGTCACCTCCGCACCGGAGAGCATCCGCGCGATCTCTTCCTTGCGCTCGCCCTCGTCGAGCAGCGCCACGGAGGTCCGCGTAACCGTCCCCTCGCTGGACTTGGCGATCATGTAGTGCCGCCGCCCACGCGCCGCGACTTGCGGGCTATGGGTGACGGCCAGCAACTGCCCATCCGAGGCGAGCCGCGCCAGGCGTTCGCCGATCGCGCTGGCCACCGCGCCGCCCACGCCCCGGTCGATCTCGTCGAAGATCACCGTCGCCGCGCCGCCCTCTTCCGCCAGCGCCACCTTGAGCGCGAGGATGAAGCGCGAGAGTTCGCCGCCCGAGGCGATCTTGGCGAGCGGGGCGAAATCGGCGCCGGGGTTGGTGCTGATCAGGAATTCGACCCCGTCCATGCCCTGCGCGTTCCAGCGCTCCTCGGGCAGGCGGATCACCGAAGTCTGGAATCGCGCGGCATCGAGCTTGAGCGGTGCCAGTTCGGCGGCCACGGCCTTGTCCAGCCGCTTCGCTGCCGAGCGCCGCAGATCGTGCAGCGCCTCGGCCAGTTCGCGATAGGCCAGCGCGGCCTTCTGCGCCGTGCGCTCCAGCGCCGCGACATGTTCCTCGCCGCCTTCGATGGCGTCGAGCGCGCTGCGCATCTCGCGCATCTTCTCGGGCAGATCGTCGACCTGACAGGCCTGCTTGCGCGCGGCGGCGCGAAGATCGAAGAGGCGGGTCTCGATGCGGTCCAGTTCGTCGGGATCGAATGCCAGCGCCTCGGCGGCGCGGTCCAGCCGGTCTTCCGCCTCGCTCGCCTCGATCACCGCGCGGTCGAGCGCCTCCATCGCCTCGGCCAGCAGCGGATGCTCCCCGGCGATCCGGTCGAGCCGCCGCGATGCGCCGCGCAAGCTGGCCAGCGCGGAATCGGAGCCGGTCCAGAGATGCTGAAGCGCGGCCAGATCGTCGGCCAGCTTCTCACCCTTCTGCATGCCGGCGCGGGCCTGCGCGAGTTCCTCTTCCTCGCCTTCCAGCGGCGCAAGGGCATCGAGTTCGGCAAGGTGCGCCAGCAGGAGGTCCTGGTCCTCGGCCGCCTTGGCCACTTGCGCGCGGGCACTGTCGAGCGCCTGCTGCGCCGTGCGCCAGGTCTTCCACGCCGCCTCCACGCCCGCGACGTCGCCCCCAGCGAACCTGTCGAGCAAGGCGCGGTGGCCCCGGGCATTGACGAGACCGCGATCGTCGTGCTGGCCGTGGATCTCGACCAGCGTGGGCGCGATCTCGCGCAGCAGGGCGACGCCCACCGGCTGGTCGTTGAGGAAGGCGCGGCTGCCGCCGTCGGCCTTGAGCTGGCGCTTGAGGATCAGCGGCTCGCCCGGCTCGATCTCCACGTCGGCATCGTCGAGCACGGCGCGCAAGCCGTTCGGAAGCTGCGCGAACTCGAAACTGGCGGTAACCGTGGCCCGGTCCTCTCCCGCCCGCACGAGGCCGCTGTCGGCACGGTTGCCGATGACGAGGCCCAGCGCATCGAGCAGGATCGACTTGCCCGCGCCCGTTTCACCGGTGAGAACGCCCAGCCCCTTCGCAAAGTCGAGGTCGAGCGCTTCGATCAGCACGATATTGCGGATGGAAAGGCGGTTCAGCATGTTCGCGGTCCGTTCTAGCGAAAGAAGTTCCGCCCGTCACGCCCGTTTGCAACTTCGCCGGAGGCGAATTCCGGCGGCGCCAGACCCTCCCGCATCTGAGAGAGCCCTTGCCGCCGGGAAAATGCCTCAGGCCGCGGCGAGGTTCTCGGGCGCGTTCTTGCTCATCAGCTTGTAGGCGCGGTCGTACCACTTGCTGTTGGGATAGTTGTGTTCGAGCACGGCGGCGGCCTTCTGCGCTTCCTCGGGAACGCCGAGGGCCAGGTAGCCTTCCACCAGGCGGAACAGCGCCTCGGGCGCGTGGCTGGTGGTCTGGAAATTGTCCACCACGTTGCGGAAACGCAGGGTGGCGGCCAGCCACTTGCCGCTGTTCTCGTAGCCGCGGCCGATGGTCATTTCCTTGCCCGCAAGGTGATCGTTGACGAGGTCGATCTTCAGCTTGGCGTCCGAGGCATAAGCCGTGTTCGGATAGCGGCGCATGATGTCGGTCAGCGCCTGCTTGGCCTGCTCGGTGGTCTTCTGGTCGCGCGTGACGTCGCTGATCTGTTCGTAATAGCAGATCGCGATCAGGTAATAGGCGTAAGGCGCGTCCTTGTTGCCCGGATGGATCGAGAGGAAGCGCTGCGCCGACTGGATCGACTTGGTATAGTCGCGCGCGGCATAGTAGCTGAACGCGCTCATCAGCTGGGCGCGGCGGGCCCAGGGCGAATAGGGATGCTGGCGCTCGACTTCGTCGAACAGCGCGGCGGCCTGACGGGTACGGCCCTGGTTCAGGCGATCCTGCGCGGCGGCATAGAGCGTGTCCACGTCGCGCGCGACATAGGCGGTATCCTTGTTCCCGCCTCCACGTCCGGCGCAACCGGCAGTCAGTACGAGCGCCCCGGTGGCGGCGGCGGCGAGAGCGATCTTGAAGCGCGAACGTTCGAACATGGGGCAGGTCTATAGCCAGCGCTTTGCTGAACGCCAAGTGAAGTTGCGCGGGGATACACTATCGCAGGAGTGGACAAGTCGGAGCGGGCCGGAATGCCGTCGGGAAACGCAGAAATACTCGGGAATAGCGCCCCTTCGCCATTGTCTGGCGCGCCGCGCCTGCCATAGTCGGGCCATGGCCGGCAGCAACGCACTCTCTTCTCCCGTCATGTCCGACGCGCTCGTTATCCTGGGCGCGGCAGGCATCGTGATTCCCGTCTTCAATCGATTCCGCATCACCCCGGTCATCGGCTTCATCCTGGTGGGCCTGCTGGTCGGCCCGTTTGGCCTGGGCAGGCTGGTCTTCGACCACCCCGCCTTGTCATGGGTCACCATCACCGACCCGGACGGGCTGGAAATATTCGCGGAATTCGGCATCATCCTGCTGCTGTTCTCGATCGGGCTCGAACTCTCGTTCGGGCGATTGTGGGCCATGCGCCGGTTCGTCTTCGGCCTGGGATCGCTGGAACTGATCCTGACCGGCTCCGCGCTGACCTTCTTCTTCGCGGCGATCGGACAGGGCTTTTCCGGCGCCATGGCGCTGGGCCTCGCGCTCGCGCTCTCCTCCACCGCGCTGGTCCTGAAGATGACCGACACGACCACGCCGGTCGGCCGCGCGGCGCTGGCCATGCTGCTGTTCGAGGATATCGCGCTGGTGCCGATCATCTTCCTGCTCGGCGCGCTGGCCCCCCATGCCAAGGGCGCGGGCGTGGACGGCCTGATCCACACCCTGGTCTGGGGCACCCTGGTCGTCACCGCGCTGCTGGTGCTCGGCCGCTACCTGCTGCCGCCGCTCTTCGCGCAGGCGGCCCGCACCAAGAGCCCCGAACTGTTTCTGGCGGCCAGCCTGCTGGTGGTGATTCTCGCCTCGCTGGCGACCGGGGCCACCGGTCTCTCGCCGATCGTCGGCGCGCTCGTCGCGGGCCTGCTCATCGCCGAGACCGAATACCACACCGAAGTCGAACAGATCATCGAGCCGTTCAAGGGCCTCGCCCTCGGGGTGTTCCTGATCACCATCGGCATGAGCATCGACCTCAGGATCGTGTGGGAGAACCTCGCCTCGATCCTGATCGCGACGGTGGGCGTGGTCCTGCTCAAGTCCACGGTCACCGGCCTGCTCCTGCGCATGATGGGCGCGCGGCGCGGCACCGCGACCGAGACTGGCATCCTCATGTCGAGCCCTTCCGAAACCACGCTGATCGTGCTGAGCGCCGCCAGCGCCGCCCAGCTGATCCAGCCCGGCACGGCGATGTTCTGGCAGATCGTCACTGCGCTGGGCCTGACGGTCACGCCGCTGCTGTCGATGATCGGCAAAGTCCTCGCCCGGCAGGTTGACAGCGTGGAGGCACCGCACCAGCCCGCCGAAGCGCCGGACAAGCCGCCCGTGCTGATCGTCGGCTTCGGGCGCGTCGGACGGCTGGTGGCCGACATGCTGGCGCGCCACGGCCGCCCCTACCTTGCGGTGGACAGCAATACCGACCTCGTCACCGAAGGGCGGCGCCACGGCTACACGGTCGCCTTCGGAGACGCCGGGCGCGGCGATGCCATGCTGCGCTTCGGCGCGGCGGGCGCGGCGGCGGTGATCCTGACCATGGACGAACCCGTCACCGCCCAGCGCATCGTCCGCAAGCTGCGCGCCGACTTCCCCGAACTTCCCATCATCGCCCGCGCCCGCGACGCCGAACACGCCGCCGTGCTCTACCGCGCCGGGGCCACCCATTCGGTTCCCGAAACGCTGGAAAGCTCGCTCCAGCTATCGGAAGCCGCACTGGTGGAAATCGGCGTCGCCATGGGCCCGGTGATCGCCTCGATCCACGAAAAGCGCGACGAATTTCGCGAGCAGATCATGCAGCAGGGCGGCCTCTCGCAGAAGCCCGCACTCAAGTCGGGGCAGCTGCGGGAACCGGAGAAGGCCTGAGGCAGACTGAGATCGGCACGCCCCATACTTCCGCGTCCGCTCATACTGGGCATCCTCCTCCCCCGCTCATCCTGAGCTTGTCGAAGGATGGGAGACACAGCACCACGCCGCCGGGGGCTTCGACAAGCTCAGCCTGAGCGGTCTGGAAGGGGATGAGCCGAGGCCTGTCCCGTCTCACCGCACGCGCGGCTCGAACACCGACCATCCGGTGCGCTGGACGAGCCGCTCCAGCGCCATCTGGCCAAGCTGCGAATTGCCGCTCTCGTTGAGGCCCGGCGACCAGACCGCCACGCTGGCGATCCCCGGCGCCACCGCCAGGATACCGCCGCCCACGCCCGACTTTCCGGGCAGGCCGATGCGATAGGCGAAATCGCCGGAATTGTCGTAGTGCCCACAGGACATCATCAGGGCATTGATGCGGCGTGCCCGCTTCTCGCTGATGACGCGGTGGCCGTCAGAGCGCCCGCCGTCCATCAGGTAGCGGCCGGCGAGCGCCAGCTGACGGCAGCTCATGGTGAGCGCGCAGAAGTGGAAGTAGGTCCCCAGCACCGGCTCGACATCGCCGCGGACATTGCCGAAGGCGCGCATGTAATTGGCGAGCGCGCGGTTGCGGAAACCGGTCTCGCTTTCGGCGGCGGCCACCGTCTCGTCGATGGCGATGCTGTCGTCGCCCGCCAGTTCGCGCACGAAGCGCAGCATCTGCCCGATCGCCTCGCGCGGTTGCAGCCGCCCGAGCAGTACGTCGGTCACGACGATGGCCCCGGCATTGATGAAGGGATTGCGGGGAATGCCATGCTCGGTCTCCAACTGGACGATCGAGTTGAAGGCGCTACCCGAAGGCTCGCGCCCCACCCGCTCCCAGAGCTGGTCGCCCACCGCGCCGAGCGCCAGCGTCAGCGCGAAGACCTTGGAGATCGACTGGATCGAGAAAGCCTCGTCCGCGTCGCCCGCGACATGGACCTCGCCGTCCGCCATGACCACCGCCATGCCGAACTTGTCCAGCGGCACCGCCGCCAGCGGCGGGATATAGTCGGCAACCCTCCCCCGGCTGCCGACCTCGCGCATTTCCTCGGCGATTGCGGTGACGATGGCGGCGATGGACGACATTGGCAGCTCCCCTCCCCCGTCGTCCCGGACCTGATCCGGGACCGCTGGCCGTGTCCAGCCCACCTCGCGATAGGGCGCTATCGATAGCTCATGCCTGAAGAACCGCCAGCGGTCCCGGATCAAGTCCGGGACGACGAGCGGATCACCCCGCCAGCACGGCCTTCACGGCAGCGATGGCGTCTGCCGCCTTGTCGCCGTCGGGACCGCCGCCCTGCGCCATGTCGGCGCGGCCGCCGCCGCCCTTGCCGCCCAGCGTCTCGACGCCCTTGCGGACGAGATCGACGGCGCTGATCGTGCCGGTGAGGTCTTCGGTCACGGCAGCGGCGATGCTCGCCTTGCCCTCGTTCACCGCAACGATCGCGGCGACGCCCGAGCCCATGCGCTGCTTGGCCTGATCGAGCAACCCGCGCAGTTCCTTGGGATCGAGGCCGTCTAGCACCTGGCCGGAGAACTTGACGCCGTTCACTTCCTCGTCGGCGCTTTCCGCCTTGGCTCCGCCGCCGCCGAGGGCGAGCGCCTTCTTGGCTTCGGCCAGTTCGCGTTCGAGCTTGCGGCGTTCGTCGAGCAGCGCGGCGACGCGGGCCTCGACATCCTCGGGCGTAGTGCGCAGTGCGCTGGCGGCGCCCTTCAGCGCTTCCTCGCGGGCCACGAGCCACTGACGCGCGCCTTCGCCGGTCAGCGCCTCGATACGGCGCACGCCCGAAGAGACCGCGCTTTCCGAAACGATGCGGAACAGGCCGATATCGCCGGTAGCGCGGACATGGGTGCCGCCACACAGTTCGACCGAGTAGTTGCGCTCGCCCGCTTCGGTCCTCGCGCTGCGGCCCATCGAGAGCACGCGCACTTCATCGCCGTACTTCTCGCCGAACAGCGCCATGGCGCCCGCTTCGATGGCGTCGTCGGGGGTCATCAGGCGGGTAAGTACCGGATCGTTGGCGCGGATTTCCGCGTTCACTTCGGCTTCGATCGCGGCAATGTCCTCGGCTTCGAGCGCCTTGGGGTGCGAGAAGTCGAAACGCAGACGCTCGGCGGCGACCAGCGAGCCCTTCTGGGTGACGTGATCGCCCAGACGGTTGCGCAGCGCCGCGTGGAGCAGGTGCGTCGCCGAGTGGTTGGCGCGCACGGCATCGCGGCGCTCGGCATCGACCGTGAGGTTGACGGCGTCGCCCACCTTGATCGTGCCCGCCTCTACCGTGCCGCTCATGGCATGGAGACGGCCAAGCGGCTTGGCGGTGTCGGTCACGACGATCTTCAACCCGTTCGCGCCCAGGATCGTGCCGCGATCGCCTTCCTGGCCGCCCGATTCGCCATAGAACGGCGTCTGGTTGGTCAGCACCACCACCGCTTCACCGGCGGCGGCGGACTGGACTTCCTTGCCGTCCTTGACCAGCGCCACGACCTGGCCTTCGCCGGTGGTGGAGGCATAGCCGGTGAACTCGCTGGCGCCTTCGCGCTCGGCGATGTCGAACCAGACCTCGCTGTCGGCGGCTTGGCCCGAGCCCTTCCAGGCGGCGCGGGCGGCGGCTTTCTGCTGGGCCATGGCGGCATCGAAACCGGCGCGGTCAACGGCGATCCCGCGCGAACGCAGGGCGTCTTCGGTCAGATCGTAAGGGAAGCCGTAGGTGTCATAGAGCTTGAACGCGGTCTCGCCGGGAAGCTCTCCGCCCTCACCCATATCGCCCGTCGCTTCGTCGAGCAGCTTGAGGCCGTTCGACAGGGTACGGCGGAACTGCACTTCCTCGCGCTCCAGCGTTTCCTCGATCAGCGGCTGGGCGCGGCCGAGTTCGGGATAGGCCTGGCCCATTTCGGCCACGAGCGCGGGCACCAGGCGGTGCATCAGCGGGTCGCGGGCACCGAGCAGATGCGCGTGGCGCATCGCGCGGCGCATGATGCGGCGCAGGACGTAGCCGCGGCCCTCGTTCGAAGGCAGCACGCCGTCGGCCAGCAGGAAGCTGGTCGAGCGCAAGTGGTCGGCAATGACGCGGTGGCTGGCGCGCTGCTCGCCCTGCGCGGCAACGCCGGTCAGGCTTTCCGACGCGGCGATCAGCGCCTTGAAAGTGTCGATGTCGTAGTTGTCATGCACGCCCTGCATGACCGCCGAGATGCGCTCCAGGCCCATGCCGGTGTCGATCGAGGGCTTCGGCAGGTTGCCGACGATCTCGCCGGCCGACTGCTCGAACTGCATGAACACGAGGTTCCAGATCTCGATGAAGCGGTCGCCGTCCTCTTCCGGCGACCCCGGAGGGCCGCCCCAGATGTGGTCGCCGTGGTCGAAGAAGATTTCCGAGCACGGACCGCACGGGCCCTCGTCGCCCATGGCCCAGAAGTTATCCTTGGTGGGGATGCGGATGATCTTCGATTCCGGCAGGCCGGCCACCTTCTTCCAGAGATCGAAGGCCTCGTCATCGGTGTGGTAGACGGTGACGAGCAGCTTCTCGACCGGAAGGCCCCATTCCTTGGTCAACAGGGTCCAGGCGTGGGTGATCGCCTGTTCCTTGAAATAGTCGCCGAACGAGAAATTGCCGAGCATCTCGAAGAACGTGTGGTGGCGCGCGGTGTAGCCGACGTTGTCGAGATCGTTGTGCTTGCCGCCGGCGCGGACGCACTTCTGCGAGGATGTGGCGCGCGGCGCGAAGGGCGTTTCAAGACCCGTGAACACGTTCTTGAACGGCACCATGCCGGCATTCACGAACATCAGCGTCGGGTCGTTGTAAGGAACGAGCGGCGCGGACTGAACGGCCTCGTGACCATTGCTGGCGAAATAGTCGAGGAAGGACCGGCGGATTTCGTTGGTCGTGTGCATAGAACGCGCCGATAATCCAGCGACGCGGCGGCGGCAAGCGGGTTGCTGCGGTCAGACTGTTCGCTTCTCGCGATAAGCGGCTGCGGTGCAGGTGTGTTGCATGTAGGCCACGGGTTTTGGCGGCTGGATTTTCGGTCGTCGTCGTCCCGGACTTGATCCGGGACCGCTGACCGTGACCAGCCCACCTTACGGCTAGGCGCCCCGGCGATAGCTCGTGCCTAAAGACTTGCCAGCGGTCCCGGATCAAGTCCGGGATGACGTAATTCCCCCGCTCCCCCTGCTCGCCAAACAAAAACCCCGGCGCGATGGCCGGGGTTTTCTTCGTCCTGCGGGGACACGCAGACTTGTTCGGCCCGGACTTATTCCGCGTCGTCTTCCGCCGAAGGGCCGACCATCATTTCCTCGGCCAGCCCGGCGGTCTGCGCGCGGATCGCCTTTTCGAGGCGGTCACAGACTTCCGGGTTTTCCTTCAGGTAGTTCTTGGCGTTCTCACGGCCCTGGCCGATGCGGATCGAATCGTAGCTGAACCAGGCGCCCGACTTCTCGACGATGCCCGCCTTGACGCCAAGGTCGAGGATCTCGCCGATCTTGGAAATGCCCTCGCCGTACATGATGTCGAATTCGACCTGCTTGAACGGCGGCGCGACCTTGTTCTTGACGACCTTCACGCGGGTGGCGTTGCCGACGATATCGTCGCGGTCCTTGATCTGGCCGGTACGGCGGATGTCGAGGCGGACCGAGGCGTAGAACTTGAGCGCGTTACCGCCCGTGGTCGTTTCCGGGTTGCCGTACATGACGCCGATCTTCATGCGCAGCTGGTTGATGAAGATCACCATGCAGCGCGAACGGCTGATCGAGCCGGTCAGCTTGCGAAGCGACTGGCTCATGAGGCGGGCCTGCAAACCAACATGGCTGTCGCCCATCTCGCCCTCGATTTCGGCGCGGGGGACCAGTGCGGCGACCGAGTCCACCACCAGCACGTCGATCGCGTTCGAACGCACCAGCGTGTCGGTAATTTCCAGAGCCTGCTCACCCGTGTCGGGCTGCGAGACGATCAGTTCGTCGATATTGACGCCCAGCTTCTTCGCATAGACGGGGTCGAGCGCGTGTTCGGCGTCGATGAAGGCAGCGGTGCCGCCCGTCTTCTGCGCCTCGGCGATGACGTGGAGCGCCAGCGTGGTCTTGCCCGAGCTTTCCGGCCCGTAAACTTCGATCACGCGGCCGCGGGGAAGGCCGCCGACGCCCAGGGCGATGTCGAGGCCCAGCGAGCCCGTGGAGATCGCCTCCACCTGCATCGCTTCCTTCGACCCCAGCTTCATCGCGGAGCCCTTGCCGAACGCCTTGTCGATCTGTGCAAGCGCGGCTTCGAGCGCCTTCTGACGGTCCATGTTGTCCTTTTCCTTGCCTTCCTGGATCAGCTTGAGCTGAGCAGCCATGTCACTTCCCCTTTGCTACCGGCCTGACCGGAAAGGTCAACGTCGCGGGGATCTATGTATCGCCTTTGTTCTCATGGAACAAGAGGCGAACAACGGCTTATTTCCTATTTTTAACGCCGCCTGCCGTCCGTGCCAGAACATCCCCGACTTTTTCCGAGAGCTGCTGCACGGAGAACGGCTTGGGCATGAACCAGGCGTTGGCGATGCCGATTTCCTTGCGCAGCTGCTCTTCGGCATAGCCCGACATGAACAGCACCGGCAGGTCCGGGGCGATGCGGCGAATCTCGCGCGCCATGCCGGGGCCGTCGAGCGTGGGCATGACCACGTCGGAGACGACGAGGTCGAAGCGCCTGCCTTCCTCCACGAGTTCCAGGCCCTCCTCGCCGTCGCGGGCGCAGGTGACTTCGTAGCCCTGCCGGGTCAGCGCGCGTTCGGCGACGATGCGCACCGGGTCCTCGTCCTCGACCAGCAGGATGGCGCCGCCGCCCGCCCACTGGCTGGGTTCCGCTTCCGGCTCCTCGGCCGGGACCGGATCCGGCACGGAGCCCGGCGCGATGTGATGGACCGGCAGGTAGACGACGAAGCGGGTGCCCCGCCCCGGCTCGCTTTCCGCGAAGATGAAGCCGCCCGACTGCTTGACGATGCCGTAGACGGTCGAAAGACCAAGCCCCGTGCCCTTGCCCTGCTCCTTGGTGGTGAAGAACGGCTCGAAGATCTTGCCGAGATGCTCGGGCGGAATGCCGCCGCCGGTATCCTCGACGATCAGCGCGGTATAGTCGCCCGCCGGGATGATCTCGCTGCGCATCGCCCGCACGTCGGTATTGCTGATGCGGCGGGTGGCGAGCGTGAGCGTGCCCGGGCCGTCGCCCTTCATCTGCATGGCGTCGCGCGCGTTGACGGCAAGGTTGACGATCACCTGTTCCAGCTGCGTCGGGTCGGCGCGCACCGGGCCGAGATCGCGGTCATGCGTGACCACCAGCTGGATCTTCTCGCCGATCAGGCGGCGCAGCATCTGCGAGACGTCCGCCACCACGTCGGGCAGCTGGAGCACTTCCGGGCGCAGGGTCTGCTGGCGCGAGAAGGCCAGGAGCTGGCGGGTCAGCGAGGCCGCGCGGTTGGAATTGGCGCGGATTTGCTGGATGTCGTCATAGTCCGAATCGCCCGGCGTGTGGCGCATCAGCATGAGGTCGCAGGTGCCCAGGATCGCCGTAAGCACATTGTTGAAATCGTGCGCCACGCCGCCCGCGAGCTGGCCGACCGCCTGCATCTTGGTGGCCTGCGCGACCTGCCGCTTGAGGCGGGTTTCCTCGGACGTGTCGGTAAGGCCGAGCAGCACCGCCGCCTCTCCGAGGCCTCGCACGCCTGCAAGGCTCAATGAGACGGGATCGTCGGGCTGCGAGGCCAGGCGCACGGCGATGTCGCCGGCGGCGGCGGGGCCTTGCGCGAAGCGGCGGATCGCCTCGGAAAGTGCGCGCTTGTCGTCGCGCACGACGAGGTCGGTCGGATAGCTCGGCGGAAGCTGGCCCTCCTGCCCGGCGGCGCGCATGAAGGCGGGATTGGCGAAGAGCAGGCGCCCGTCGCGGTCGGCCATGGCAAGGCCGAGCGGCAACTGGCTGAGCAGCGCCTCCAGATGCGGCGCAGCGGTGCCGCCGCCGCCGCCCGCGCCGATGCCCTGCCCGGCTTCCACCACCAGCATCAGCGAGGGCGTGAGGTTGGGGTCGGGCTCATGCGGGGAATCGGGGTCGGCAATCGGCACATGGTAGAGCACCAGCGCCCCACCGCGCCCGGCATCGCGCGCCCAGCCGATCCGCTCGCCCTCCTCCTGGCTGATCAGGGACACGAAATCGAGGCCGGTCATGTCGGCCAGCACGTCGCCGGTCGCCCGCTGCGAGAAGCCGGCGCTGGCGGCGCGGATCATGCCGTCCGGGTCGACGACGGCGGCGGAAATGCCTGCCCGCGCCAGGCCCCGGCCCAGCTTGCCATCGACCTGCCGCACGAGTTCGCCGACCAGATCGACCGTGCTGACCGGCTGGATGCGCCAGACCAGGAAGTCGTCGCCCCGGCCAGAACGCTGGATCTCCACCCGCCAGTCGGCCGCCGTCTCGCCTTCGGTCCGCACTTCGGCGCCGGCATGGCCGTCACGCCAGGCCGCCCGCACCGCTTCGGCGAGGCGCTCCATCGCGGCATCGTCCACCGGCAGGCGCGGCGGAGGATTGGCGGTCCCGAACCAAAGTTCGAAGCTGCCGTTGGCGCAGGCCAGTCGCCCGGCCCTGTCGGTAACGGCGATGGCGGTATCGATGCGGTCGATCGCGGCGACGGTGACCGACCAGTCGGGCTGCGCGAACTCCGCCTCTGGCGCATCCGGGCGGCGATTGGCGACCATCCAGGCAATGCCCGCAAAGACCAGCAGGGCTCCGGCGAGAACGGCGGTCAGCAGGCCGTCACCGCTTACCGCCCAGACCAGCGCAGCGCTGGCCACCAGGGCGAGCGCGACGACCATGGTATCCGAAAGCCCGGCGATCCGGCCGCGATCCTGCCCGATGCCGGCCTGCCGGATTTCGTCGCCTCGCTGGCCTGCCTTCATGCAATCCCTTCCGTGTCGCCCGGCTTGACCGAGGAATGGCCCTCTTCGCTTTCGGCATGGCGGAACAGCGAGCGGTGGCGGCGCGCGTGGTGCTTGCGGCCGATCCAGTAGCGCCAGAACCACATGGCCAGGAAATAGCTGACGAAAGCGGCGACGATCGACTGGATGAACAGGCCGATCAGAACGGCGGGCGCGGTGTCCGAAAGCAGCCAGCCGCGCCACTCGGCCAGCCCCGCGCCTTCGCGCACCATGGCCTCCACCGTGGCGATGTCCGCATGGTAGCCGAAGCTGTTGCCGATCGCGACGGCGACCGGGAGGATGATCAGCAGCGTCGTCACCGGATTGGAAATGAAGGTGACGGCGGCGGCGAGCGGGATATTGCCGCGAAACGGCACGCACATCAGCGCCGCGCCGACGATCTGCACGCCGGGAATCAGCGCGAAGATGCCGATGAACATGCCCACCGCCACGCCGCGCGGCACCGAGCGGCGGGTAAAGCGGAACAGTTCGGGGCGGCGCGTGAAAGGCGCGGTGAAGCGATTCGCCTCAAGCTGCGCATGCGTGGGCATCTGGCCGTGAAGCCAGGCGCCCAGGCGGTGCAGCAGCGCGCTCACTTGTGCTCGCGCAGGATGCGGCCCTGCTCCCGCTTCCAGTCGCGTTCCTTGATCGTATGGCGCTTGTCCGCCGCGTTCTTGCCCTTGGCCAGGGCCAGTTCGACCTTGGCGCGGCCGCGTCCGTTGAAATAGATCGAGAGCGGCACCAGCGTCATGCCCTTGCGCTCCACCGAGCCTTGCAGGCGCGAGATCTCGCGTTCGTGCAGCAGCAGCTTGCGCGGGCGCTTGGGCGTGTGGTTGTAGCGGTTGCCGTGGCTGAATTCCGGCACGTTGGAATTCACCAGCCAGCATTCGCCGTTCTTGATCTCGGCGTAGGATTCCGCGATCGACCCTTCGCCGAACCGCAGCGATTTCACCTCGGTACCGGTCAGCGCGATGCCGGCCTCGAAGGTTTCCTCGATGTGGTACTCGAAGCGGGCCTTGCGGTTTTCCGCGACGCTCTTGTGCTTGTCGAATGTCTTGTGCTGCGGACGTGCCATGATGACCCGGCATGTAGGGATTCGCGCGCAAAAAGGAAACGCCCCCTTTGCGTCATTTCGTCATGTCGTGACCGGCCCCGGACGAGAGGCGCGGGCGAAGCCTTCCCCGGCTCGCCCCTCCGCCCCCGACCGCCCTGCGCAAGTGCCGACAGGATGACGCTAATTTAATCGCGGAGACGCCGCCAATTGTCCTTGCCAAAATCGCGCGGCGGCTCGAAGGATCGGGAACAAACGGGGGAAATACATCTTGCGCCTGATACTTGCGACGGTCCTTCCGGCCGTGCTTCTTGTTGCCGAAGCGGCGTCTGCAGCCGCTGTCGAACCGCCATCGCTGGATTTCTACGGCGAGCTTCCGCAAGTAGAGGACGCCGCGATCTCGCCGGACGGCCACTCCATCGCCAGCGTCGTGCGAACCGGCGGCGAGCGCCGGGTTCTCGTGCTGAAGGACGGCAAGACCCTGCTCAACGCCTCGCCGGGCACCACCAAGGTCCGCGCGATCGAATGGGCGGACAACGACACCGTGCTGCTGACCAACAGCGCCACGGTGCCGCTTTTCGGTTTCATGGCCGAGAAATACGAGATGACCGGCACGATCATCCTGCCGATGCGGGCCGGTAACGAATCGGGCATGGTCTTCGGCAAGAGCAAGGCGATCGCGAAGACCACGCGCGGGCGCTACGGCATCCGCACCGTGGACGGGCGCACGGTCGGCTATTTCGGCGGGATCGCGCTCGACGTGGACGGTTTGAACACCCGCTGGCGCCACGGCCGCGCGACGCTCTATGCCGTGGACATCGCCACCAACCGCCCCCGCGTTCTCGCGCCGCCGCCCGGCGAGGAACATTACCGCGACTGGCTGATCGACCGGGGCGGCAATGTCGCCGTCATTCTCGACATCTCGGAGACGAACGGCAGCTGGAAGATCACCGTGCCCAAGGGACCGGAACTGGCGCGCGGCGTGGATCCCACCGGCGACGTCAGCCTGATCTCGTTCGGCAAGGGCGGCTCCACGGTCGTCTATGAGATCGAGGACGAGGACGGCACCTCGCACTGGTACGAAGTGCCGCTGGCCGGCGGAGAGGCGAAAGAGATCCTCGGCGACGTCGCCATCGATCGCCTCTTCGTGGACCGCAGCAGCGGCGACATGATCGGCTACCGCACCGCGGGCGAAACCCCGCAGACGGTCATGGACAATCCCGTCTACCAGAGCGCGATCAGCCGCATCTTCAAGGCCTTCGCCGGCCGCGAGGCGCATCTGATCGACTGGACGCCCGATTTCTCGAACGTGCTGGTGCGCACCACCGGCAACAGGGACAGCGGCACCTGGTATCTCGTGGACGTGCGCGCCAAGCGGGCCGACCCGATCGGCAACGAGCGGCCGGAAATCGCCCCGGAGCAGGTCGGCGCCATTTCCACGGTCGGCTACAAGGCGCAGGACGGCCTCGACATGGACGGGATCCTCACGCTTCCGCCCGGCCGCGAGGCGAAGAACCTACCGGTGATCCTGCTGCCCCACGGCGGCCCCGCCGCGCATGACAAGGCCGAGTTCGACTGGCGGGCACAGGCCTTCGCCTCGCGCGGCTATGCCGTGTTCCAGCCCAATTTCCGCGGCTCCACCGGCCGCACCGATGCCTTCCGCCATGCCGGAGACGGCCAGTGGGGCCGCAAGATGCAGACCGACATTTCCGACGGTTTGGCCGAACTGGCCAAGCGCGGGATCGTCGATCCCAAACGCGCCTGCATCGTCGGCGCCAGCTACGGCGGCTATGCGGCGCTGGCGGGCGTCACCCTGCAACAGGGGCTCTACCGCTGCGCGGTCTCGGTGGCCGGGGTGGCCGATCTCAAGCTGATGTATGCCACCGACATCCGCGAGAGCGGCGATTCGAAGATGCTCACCAAGTCCCTGCGCGAACAGCTGGGCGACCCCAGGCTCTACGACGAAGTCTCACCCCGCCGCTTCGCCGCGCGCGCCGATGCGCCCGTGCTGCTGATCCACGGCAAGGACGACACGGTGGTCGGCTACAAGCAGAGCCTGGTCATGGCCGATGCCCTGAAGGACGCCGGAAAGCCCTACGAACTGGTGACGCTGGCGGGGGAAGACCACTGGCTCTCGCGCGAGGAAACCCGCAAGCGCATGCTCTCGGAAGCCATGCGTTTCGTGCAGAAGCACAATCCGGCGGATTGAGGGGCCGGCGGATTGAGGGGAGCGGGCCGAGATCAGCCGTCGTCCCGGGCTTGACCCGGGACCGCTGGCCGTGAACAGCCCACCTCTCGGCAAGCCGCCCAGCCGATGGCGCGCGCCTGAAGAACTGCCAGCGGTCCCGGGTCAAGCCCGAGACGACGCCGTTCTTCAAGCCCCATTCCTCAGGCCGCCATTCCTCAGGCCGCCAATCCTCAGGCCGTCTGCAGCAGTCCTGCGTGAACGAGCGCTTCGTCCACTGCCGTGCGGGCCTTTTCGCTGCACGGCACCAGCGGCAGGCGCAGTTCGTTCTCGATCCAGTCGTGGACCTTGGACAGCGCGTACTTGCACGGTCCCGGCGAGCTGTCCTCGAACATGGCATAGTGCAGCGGATAGAGCAGATCGTTGAGGCGGCGCGCTTCTTCCAGGTCGTTGGCCGCGCAGGCCGCCTGGAACTCGGCGCAGAGCTTCGGCGCGACGTTCGCCGTCACCGAGATGCAGCCCACGCCGCCCGCCGCATTGAACGGCAGCGCCAGCTCGTCGTCACCGCAGAGCTGCACGAAATGCTTGCCGATGCCCATGCGGTGGTCGGTCACGCGGCTGAGATCGCCGCTGGCGTCCTTGATGGCGATGAAGCGATCCGGGAAGCGGCGCGCCAGTTCGCAGACGGTTTCCGGCAGCAGATCGGTGACGGTGCGGCCGGGCACGTTGTAGAGCACGATCGGCAGGTCGTTGTTTTCCGCCAGATATGTGAAGTGGGCAAGCAGCCCTTCCTGGCTCGGGCGGTTGTAGTAGGGCGCCACCAGCAGCGCGGCGGAGGCGCCGCACTTCTTGGAGAAATTCATGTGCAGCAGTGCATTCATCGTATCGTTGCTGCCGCAACCGGCGATCACCGGCACACGTCCGGCCGCCTGCTCGACGCAGAGTTCGATGACGCGGTGGTGCTCGGCGTTCGAAAGCGTCGAATTCTCACCGGTCGTGCCGCAGGGAACGAGTGCCGAGGAGCCCGATTCGATCTGCCAGTCCACGAGTCGCCGAAAGGCCTGTTCATCGAACGCTCCGTCGCGAAACGGTGTAACAAGCGCAGGAATGGAACCCGAGAACATGGACTTTACCTCACCTGATGTTCAATGATCGGGGCCGACGGACCCGATGTTCAGCGCCTGATAAGGAGCCTTTTCCCAAAATGTCCAGCATGCAGCGTGTCGCCCCCCTCGTCTTGCTTGCTTCGACCGCCGCATTCGGCACCGCTTTCGGGACCCCCGCAGCCGCACAGGACGGCCGCGAATGGGACCTTGCGAAGGCGCGTTCCATGCAATCGCACGACATGGCCGTCCACCAGTCGATCGACCGCTGGCGCCAGCTCGTGGCGTCGGACGGATTCGATTTCGGCAGCTATTCCAGCTTCCTGCTGACGTATCCCGGCTATCCGCAGGCCGACAAGATTCGCGGTTCGGCTGAACGCGCGCTGGTGAATCAGGCGCCCGACGCCAATTCCGTGGTTGCGTTCTTCACCCGCTATCCGCCGCTCTCGAACCAGGCCGCCGGGCGCTATGCCACAGCGCTGACCACCTTGCGCCGCCCCGATGCGCAGCAGCGCGCCCTCGCCGCCTGGCGCGGCGGCACGCTTTCGCCCAGCGACGAGGTGGCAATCCTCGCGACCTGGCGCGGCGCGCTCACCACGGCCGATCACGACATCCGCATGGACCGCCTGCTCTGGCAGGGCGAAACCTCGCAGGCCGAGCGGCAGATCTCCTTCGTCTCCGCCGAACGCCGCGCCCTGTTCATGGAGCGGCTGACGATGCTGCAAGGCTCGCCTCCCGGCACCTTGGGCCTGACGCTGACGCCGCAGATGAACGCCGATGCGGGATACATCTATGCGCGCGCCGTCCAGGCCCGCAAGAGCGGCAACCTGCCCGCCGAGATCGCCCTGCTCTCCAGCCGCCCCACCCTGACGACCCCGGTGCCGGAGCAGGAAAAATGGGTGCGCGAACTGCTCACCGCCGCCAAGGGCGCGGGCGCGGATTCGGCCGTGCGCATCGCCAGCGGCATCGATGACGCTTTCGCCCCCGGCACCGACATCAGCCAGCTCTCGTTCCGCCTGCGCGACGACTACACCACGCTCGTCTGGCTGGGCGGCACCAAGGCGCTCTGGCAATTGGGCGACGCCCGCCGCGCCGCGCCGCTGTTCTACCGCTACGGCGCCGCCGCGCAGACCCCGGGCACGCGCTCCAAGGGGTTCTACTGGGCAGGCCGCGCGCTCGCCAAGGCGGGGGACACCACAGGCGCCAACCGCTACTTCCAGATGGCCGCCGCCTATCCGCACTACTTCTACGGCCAGCTCGCCCTCGAACGGCTGGGCCGCCCCCTGCCCGACCTCGACACCCGCCCGCGCGCGGTGCCGACCCAGGCCGAACGCAGCGCCTTCAACGCCAAGCCGCTCACCAATGCCGTGCGCGACGTCGCCCGCGACGGCGACTGGCGCACCACCGTCCAGTTCTTCCGCGAGATTTCCGACCAGGCGCAGAGCGAGAGCGACCATGTCCTCGTGGCCGACCTCGCCCGCGAAATCGGCCGCCGCGACCTTGCCGTGATCCTCGGCCAGAGCGCGCATGGCGACGGCTACCAGGACTTCGGCCAGATCGCCTATCCGCTGATCCCGGTGCCGCCGGGCGCAGACTTCGCCATGGTCCACGCCCTCACCCGGCAGGAGAGCCAGTTCGCCCAGAACGCGCTTAGCCACGCCGGCGCACGCGGCCTCATGCAGCTCATGCCCGCCACCGCGCGCGAACAGGCCGGCAAGCTCGGCATGGCCTACGACCAGAACCAGCTGGTCAGCGACGCCAGCTACAACATCCGCCTCGGCGACGCCTACTTCTCGCGCATGCGGGACTACTTCAGCGGCTCGCTGCCGCTGGCGGTCGGCGCCTACAACGCAGGCGCGGGCAACGTGAACAAGTGGCTGCGCGCCAACGGCGACCCCCGCACCGGCGCCGTCGACTGGATCGACTGGCTTGAGCAGATCCCGATCTACGAGACCAAGAACTACATCCAGCGCGTGCTGGAAAACGCCGTGGTCTACGAGACGATGTACCCGAAGGAATCGGGCTATCGCGGGAATACGCCGCTGACGCAGCTGATCGGGAAGCGGACGCCGGGGTGAAGGTTTGGAAGGTTCAAGGGAAGAAGCAGGGGTTAACACCCCTGCACCCCGATACCGTCTAGGTCACGCCCAGCCTATCCGTTGTGCGCTCATAGCAGCGTCGGGAGACTTATTGGCTGCGCCGCAGGGAGCGCGGTACCGATAGGTTGCGCGCGACGGTAACATTCCGAGGGTCCGGGGGATCATCCCCCGGGTCTTCCCCTTCTTAAATGCCCCTAACCCTGAACAACCCCGCCCCATGCGAAGCAAGCCGCGCCGAAACGCGCCCTTCGACCACACCAAGATCCTTACCCTCCCAAAGGTCCCGCACCGAAGCCTTCGCGCCCAAGCCAAGCAGCGAAAGCGGCACGCTTACCTCCCGCTCCTTGTCCGACACGTTGAACAACGCCACGTAGCGATCGGCGCCACCCTCGGCGCGCGCGGTCCAGACCTTGGTGCCGTCGTCGAGGAACAGCGGCGCGTTTTCGGTGCTGGACTGGTTCACCGCCAGCACCTCGCGGTTGGTGAGCAACGCCAGCGTCGGTGCGTCGAGGTGGCGCAGATCGCCACCCATGATCAGCGGCGAGCGGGCGATCGACCAGAGGGTCATCAGGGTGCGCTGCTCGTCGGGCGTGAAGCGGGTGTCACGGTCGCCAAGGGCAAGGCGGCCGAGGGGGAGCATGTCGGCATCGGGCCAGGAGCCGGGGCCGCGGAACGGCGTCCAGTTTTCGAGGCGGGTGAACTGCGCGTAGAGCTGCGCCCATTCGTCCCAGAAGTCGTCGGAGATGCGCCACATCTGCGCATGCTGGCGAACGTGGGCGCCGCGCAGCACCGGGGTTTCGCCCGGCGAGAGGCTGAGCACGATGGGGCGTCCGCAGCGGGCAATGGCCTTGGCGGCAGCCTCGATCTCGGGGGCGTGGGCATCGTAGGGGCGGCTCATGTCGTCCATCTTGACGAAATCGACGCCCCACGAGGCATAGAGCCTGAAAATGCTGTCGTAGTATTCCTGTGCGCCGGGCTTGCTCATATCGACGCCGTACATGTCGGGGTTCCAGGAGCAGATGCTGGAGGTGTCGGCAATGTCCTGCGCGCGCAGTTTGGTGCCGAGTACCGGGAGGTTGAGCTTCACGGCGTGGCGCGGGATGCCGCGCATGACGTGGATGCCGAACTTCATGCCCATGGCATGGACTTTGGCAGCGAGCGGCGCGAAGCCCTTTCCACCCTTGGACGAGGGGAAGCGGTTCGGCGCGGGGATCATCCGGCCGTTGGCGTCCAGCGCCGGCACCGGGTTGGCGTTGTAGGTGTAGCTCTTGGCATCCGGCTCGTACCACTGGATGTCGACGGTGAAGACGTCGTAGCCGAAGGGCAGCAGCTTCTCGCGCATGATCGCGGCGGTTTCGAGAGCCTGTGCCTCGGTGATGGTGCCGGCGAAGCTGTTCCAGCTGTTCCAGCCCATCGGCGGGCGCGGCGCGAGCGCGGCACCCGGCGCGGGGTCGAGAGTGGCCGAGGGAGCGGCGACCTGGGCACCGGCCCCAGCACTAGCCTTGGCGGCAAGACCGGCCAGCGGCGCGGAAGCGGCGGCGAGCAGCGCGGTGCGGCGTGAAAATTGCATGATCTGTCCTTGCTCCCAAATTCGTAGGCAGCTCTTTTGTCGGACTAATAGAGCCTGCGCAAGGTCGTGGAGAAGGCGGCGGAGGACTTGGCCGAACCGGCAATGCTTTATAAGGATCGCGTCATGAAACCCGCCGGTCCTCCGATTTCGCCCGCAGGCATGGCTGCCCTGCGCGCCCGTTACGATCACCTGCTCGGCAAGGAGCGCCCGGAGATCGTCGAGATCGTCTCCTGGGCGGCCGGCAACGGCGACCGCTCGGAGAACGGCGACTATCTCTACGGCCGCAAGCGCATGCGCGAGATCGACCGCGAACTCGGCTATCTGGCGCGCCGCATGAAGGCGCTGCGCGTCGTCAATCCGGCGGACCAGACCGAGCGCGGCAAGGTCTTCTTCGGCGCCACCGTGACGATCGCGGACGAGGACGACAACCACAAGACGCTGACCATCGTCGGCGACGACGAACAGGACGCGGCAAAGGGCCTGATCGGCTGGAGCGCCCCCCTCGCCCGCGCCCTGCGCGGCGCCGCCGTGGGCGACCTCAAGATGGTCCGCCTGCCCTCGGGCGAGAAGGAATGGGAAGTGATGGAGATCGAGTACCCGGCAAGGTGACTTTCCGGTTCCCTGCACTTGCTCTGACGCCTGCACTTGCTCTGACGATTGCGTGCTGCCTCATCGCACTGCCCGCCACACCCGCGCTCGCCCGTGAGAGTCTGGGCATCTACGCAGGCTGGGGCGCGTTTCGCGATCCGGTTATCCCGCGCTGCTATGCCATCGCTATGGCCGAGCCCAATGCCGCCGCGCGCGAGTATCAGCCCTTCGCGGCGATCGGCACCTGGCCCCGGCGCGGCGCGCGCGGACAAGTCCATTTCCGGCTCTCGCGCCGTATCGCGCAAGGGGCGCAGGTCACCCTGTCGCTGGGCGGTCAGCGCTTCATCCTGGTCGCGGGCGAAGGCGATGCCTGGGGGCGGGACGAGAAGGACAATGCCGCGATCGTCGCCGCCATGCGCTCGGCCCCGCGCATGACCGTGACCGCGCGCGATCGTCAGGGGCGGCGTTTCGTCAATGCCTGGGCTCTGGCCGGCGCGGCATCCGCGATGGACGCCGCGCTGATCGGTTGCGCCAGGCCGCAGTAGAGCGGGTCGGGGGTTATTTCCCGTTCTCAGCCTCCCACCCCGCTCATCCTGAGCTTGTCGAAGGATGGGAGCCACAGCGCCACGACGCAGGGGGCTTCGACAAGCTCAGCCTGAGCGGTGTGGGAGGTGGGCGTTTGGGGGAGCGGACAGTGATTGATCCTCACCCACCCACGAAAAAGGGCGGGAACTTTCGCTCCCGCCCTCTTCCTCACTCGCCGTTCGCTCAGAAGCGGACGCCGGCGCCAACCATGACCTGGTGGCGGTCGGTGTCGAGATTGAAGCGGGTGCCGTCCGGAATGTCGCCGGTGTAGTCGAACTCACCCTTCTCGTAGTTCGAATAGCGGTATTCGAGCTTCACGAAGGCGTTGTTGGTCACGGCCTGCTCGACGCCCGCGCCGATGCGCCAGCCGTCGGCATCGATGTCGCGGTTGGTTTCGACGTCGCCGAAGGTGCTGCGCACGTCGAACTTGGCATTGGTGTAGCCGCCCTTGGCATAGACCATCGTGGTCGGGGTCACGACATAGCCCACGCGCGCGCCGACGTAGAGGTCGCGGTTGGTCTTGACGTTGCCGAGACCGAAGCCTTCGAAGTCGCCGTCATCGAACTTGGTCTTGGCCGTGGACCAAGTCACTTCCGCCTCGGGGCCGAACACGAAGTTGCCCGAGCGGAAATCGTAACCCGCGCCGACGCCGTAGGCGAAGCCATCGATCGACTGGTCGTTGTCGACATTGACGTCGTCATCGACGCTGCTGCCTGCCTTGGTCACGTCGTAACCGGCGAGCGCTTCGACGTGGAAGCCCGAGAAGGGCTGGGCCGGGCCGGTGTCCTGCGCCATGGCGGGAACCGAGGCGATTGCCGAACCGGCGGCGAGGCAGATGAGAATCTTCTTCATGGGATGCTCCATACGTAGTTCTTTTTCGACGGGCATCCGTTGCGGCGACCGGCCCGTCTGGAATGGTCAAATGTTCGTCATGCAGGGCTGGTTTCCTGAACCTAACACAACGAAAAGACTGATGTTTTTCTGTCACACTTGATCGACGGAGCGCCTTTGGCACGCGCCCGGAAGCGGGAACCGCGCAACCATTGCGCGGGTTCGCGCGGGCCTGTCTGCGCGCGCATCTTCCGTTTTTGCCGGGAATGCACTATATGCCCGCCCAATCATGACAGACGCGACCCACACCCTTTCCGGCGCCACCGGTGCTGCAGCCCATCCCGGTGCTTCCATGCCGATCCCCGGCCATATCGACCCCGTGCCGGTGCCCCGCCCCAATCTGGTGGAGGGCGTGACCCCGCGCGAGGACGGCCGCCTGGACCTTATCGGCCTGCCGAAGAAGCGGATCGCGGAACTGTTCGAAAGCGCCGGCCTCGATGCCAAGGCCGCCAAACTGCGCGCCAAGCAGGTCTATCACTGGCTCTACCATCGCGGCGTGACCGAGTTCGAGGCGATGACCGACATCGCCAAGACCATGCGCCCCTGGCTCACGGAACGCTTCGTGATCGGCCGCCCGGAAATCGTCGAGGCCCAGCATTCCAGCGACGGCACCCGCAAGTGGCTGCTGCGCACGGCGGACGCGCACGATTTCGAGATGGTGTTCATTCCCGATGCGGATCGCGGCACGCTTTGCGTATCCTCGCAAGTCGGCTGCACGCTCAACTGCCGCTTCTGCCACACCGGCACCATGCGCCTGGTGCGCAACCTGACGGTGGGCGAGATCGTCGGCCAGGTCATGCTGGCGCGCGACACGCTGGGCGAATGGCCCAAGGGTCGCATGGACTTCGCCTTCGGTGACGGCGTGGACGGCGCAGAATCCGATGACGAGGAAGGCGGTTACTCGTCCGACGGCCGCCTGCTCACCAACATCGTGATGATGGGCATGGGCGAGCCGCTCTACAATTTCGACAATGTGCGCGATGCGCTGAAACTGGTCATGGACGGTGACGGACTGGCCCTGTCCAAGCGCCGCATCACCCTCTCCACTTCGGGCGTGATCCCGCAGATGGCGCGCTGCGGCGAGGAAATCGGCGTGAACCTGGCCGTCTCGCTCCACGCGGTGACCAAGGAAGTCCGCGACGAGATCGTGCCGGTCAACAAGAAGTACGGCATCGAGGACCTGCTCCAGGCCTGCGCCGACTATCCGGGCGCCTCGAATGCGCGCCGCATCACTTTCGAATACGTGATGCTCAAGGACAAGAACGACAGCGACGCGGACGCACACGAACTCGTCCGCCTGCTCAGGAAGTACGACCTGCCCGCCAAGGTCAACCTGATCCCGTTCAACCCCTGGCCGGGCGCGCAGTACGAATGCTCGACGCCGGAGCGGATCAAGGCCTTCTCCGAGATCGTGTTCAAGGGCGGCATCTCGGCCCCGGTGCGCACCCCGCGCGGGCGCGATATCGATGCGGCCTGCGGCCAGCTCAAGACCGCCGCCGAGAAGAAGAGCCGCGCCGAACTGGAACGGCTCTATGCCGAGAAGGAAAAGGAACTCGGCTGAGCCGAATGTCGATCTCACGCCGTCCCTGACGTCGCTTTGACATTACGCGTTTGGCGCGAGGTCAAAGCGACTCTAGACAGAGCGGAAGATCGACAGAGAGGCCCTTCCGAATGACCGAGACTTTGCCCCCGACTTCGGCCGAAGGCAGCACGCAGTTGCGCGGCATGATCCACGTACCGGGCGGTACGTTCACGATGGGCTCGGAGCGGTTCTACCCGGAGGAAGCGCCGCTGCGGCGTGCCTCGGTCGATGCCTTCTGGATCGACGAAGTGCCTGTCACCAACCGGGATTTCGCGCGCTTCGTGGAAGCGACCGGCCATGTCACCGTGGCCGAGGTTGCGCCGGACCCCAAGGACTATCCCGGCATGCCGCCCGAAATGGCGCAGGCCGGATCGCTGGTGTTCCGCAAGACTTCCGTGCCGGTCGACACTTCCAACCCCGCCAACTGGTGGAGCTTCGAATTCGGCGCGAACTGGCGCCATCCGCTCGGGCCGGACAGCGATATCGACGCGCTAGGCCTCTGGGACCATCCCGTCGTCCACGTCGCCCATGCCGATGCCGAGGCTTATGCGAAATGGGCGGGCAAGGACCTGCCGACCGAGGCCGAGTTCGAGTTCGCGGCCAAGGGCGGCCTGGACGAGGCCGACTATGCCTGGGGCGACGAACTCGCGCCGGAAGGCCGGATGATGGCCAACTACTGGCAGGGGCTGTTCCCCTTCGCCAACCAGTGCCTGGACGGCTGGGAACGGACTTCGCCGGTGCGCAGCTTTCCCGCCAACGGCTACGGTCTCTACGACATGATCGGCAATACCTGGGAATGGACGCAGGACTGGTGGTCCGAGCGTGCCGACGCGCCGAAGAAGTCCGGCGACTCCTGCTGCACGATCAGCAATCCCAAGGGCGCGAAGCTGAAGGACAGCTTCGATCCCGCTCAGCCGCAAGTCAGGATCGGGCGCAAGGTCATCAAGGGCGGATCGCACCTTTGCGCGGCCAACTATTGCCAGCGCTATCGCCCTGCCGCGCGCCATCCCGAGATGATCGACACGGCCACCACGCATATCGGCTTCCGCTGCGTGGTCCGCCTTTAAGGCGGATCGACATTCAGCCCATGCGGGCCTGCGAAGCGCGATTTCCTGTGCTTCGGTGCTCACGGACCGAAAGTCCGCTGCGCTCCGATGCTCGGAAATCACGCTTCTCGGCTCCACCTGAACTGAATGTCGATCCGCCCTGGGTAAATCGCTGCGGCCCCGCGCCGCAGCTTATTGGGCAGTGGGATGGGGCCGGTGCGAAACCGGCCCCATCGAAACATCCGGTCAGCGCGCCAGGGCGAGCGGAACGGGTGCCCGGCTGATTTCCTCGACCGGAACGAAATCCGGGGTTTCGCGGAATTCGCCGCCATGGGTGATCAGCCCCTGGTTCACCGCCCAGATCGCCGCCTGCGTGCGGTTCTGCACCATCAGCTTGCGCAGGATCGCCTTGACGTGGACTTTCACCGTCGCCTCGCTGATATCGAGACGATAGGCGATAACCTTGTTGGGATAACCCATGACCAGGCAGCGCAGCGTGTCGATCTCGCGATCGGAAAGCAGCTCGCTGAGCTGGACCTGCACTTCGGCCTTGCCTTCGGCGATGGCCTGCTTCTGCGGAAGATGCTGAAGCAGCGCGCTGGGCAATACCTTTTCACCCTGATTAACCAATCGCAGCGACTCGATCAGGGGTTCGGCGCCGATTTCCTTGAGCAGGAAGGCATGGGCGCCAAGCTGGAAGGCTTCGACCATCTGGCCGAATTCGAACTCGTCCGCCAGCAGGACCGCCCGCATATGGGGGTGGCGCTCCTTCATGGCCGGAAGGCATTCGAGCAGATCGCCGCAGGTTCCCATATCGAAAACCGTGAGGCCCACCGCCGGAACATCGCTGTCGCTGAGCACCGCGTCACAGTCCTTGAAGAACCGGGTGCACGTGAATTCGCACTTGTCGAGGATCTTGCAGATCCCTTCCCTGACCAGGGAATTGAAACCGACAATGCTCACGCAAACTTCATCAAAAGTCGACATCGTCTTTCTCTCCTGAATAACGGAAATACGGACGACCCAAGTCATTATAATATTATTTTAGGGCTGCTCCCGACACACCTAAGCGCAGGACGAAGCAGCCAAAGGATTATCCCGATGGGAAAATCCCGAAATCAGAAATCATCGACAATCGCCGGATGAGATAGCCAGAATGGCAAGCCCCCCTTTGTATGCCCCCTATTTCCACCCACACCTTAGGTAGATCACCTTAGAACATATCCTCGTCTTTAAGTCGAGGGGGTGGATGTGTTCTATTCGAGCCCCGAACGAGCATTCGAGGTGGTGCTCAATTCCTCTTATGATCAGTGAGATAACCCCCCTTTCCAAATGTTCATTCTGGAGGCGAGGGAGTCGACCGTATAATTCTGGTACAGTGTACCCCGAAAGAGGTAGCGTTAGTATAAGTCGCGCTTTTTCAAGGCGTTAACTTACACAAACTAATGCCTGCCCGAATTGCCGCAGGATGCCGGAAGGCCGCGCGGCTTACCGGCCCGAGGCGCGGGATGGGATCGCCGATTCTGGAAAAGCCAGCTTTTCCGCCACGCGACTCGCGCTGCATCTGCCCATTGCCGTGGATCGGGCGAAAGACGGCTGAATTCAGACAGACACCATTGCGAATCGATTCCCCGAGTCGCGCGCCCTTCGATTCTCCTTCGCGGCTGCACCACTGTTATGCTGCACTGCCGTCGCAACTCCTGCAGGCCGATGCTCCAAGGTTGTACAGTAAACTAACCAGGCGAATCGATTCGGAGTGTGGCCGCGTCCATTGGAGCCTGTGCCCGGCTACCCATCGGCATAGTCTCCAGACGACATGCAAAGACGACGCAAAGAGAACATCCAAAGTATTCATTGCCTATACACGTACAGTTCGGAAGCGCACGAAAGATGCCAGAGACGTCACTCCGAATGCAGTCTTGCCTGTCGCGCTCAAAGGTCGCGGCAACGTAAGGCGGCAGCGACGGATCTGTGCGGAAATGTTCGGAACAAGGGCGCGGATGATACCGCGCTGCCGCAAGGGCATTTGTTTGAAAATCCGCCGCAGGCGGATTTTGGCGGCACCGGCCCTCTCCCCACCCGACCTCCCATCAGGATACACTCGTGAGAGGTCGGCCCCCTCAGCGAAAAGGTCCCCCGGACCTTTTCGTGTTCTTCGGGACGGGAGAGGGCCGGTGCCGCTCAAAAATGCCCTTCAGGCATTTTTCAAACAAATACTCAGCGCTCGATCGCGCGCACCAGAACGAAGCCTTCGGCGGCTTCGGAAAAGACCGTCGAGCCGCGCAGGCGGGCCAGGGCCTCGATGGTGATCAGCGAGCGTTCGTCGGGAAAGTCGCGGACCTGGCTTTCGAACATCGCGAAGGCATCGAGCTTGCGTTGCAGCGTGGCGGCGATGTCGATGTGGACGTTCGGCACGAAGGGCGGCGTGAGCGGCGCGGCGTACCAGTTGGTTTCCGACAGCGTCTCGTAGGCGAGTATCCGCGTCGGCACGGTGCGGTCGCGCGGCCGGGCAGCCACCATCGCGGCAAGGAAGGCCAGTTGGTGATCCTGGTGGATATCGCCGAGAAACGGCACGAACAGCGTGTCCGGCCTGACCTCGCGGACCACCCTGCCCAGCGCCGCGTTAAGCTCCGCTGCGGGCACGATATCCAGCGAGGCCGCCGGGAAATCGAGCATATGCACCTGGCGCACGCCGATATGGGCATGGGCGCGGCGCATCTCGGCTTGGACGCGCGCCACCCCGTCCTCGGAAAAGGCCGGAGGCCGCCCGCTGGTGACGACCACCACCTGCACGTCCATTCCCGCAGCCGCCATGCGCGCCATCGTGCCGCCGCAACCGAGAATCTCGTCATCGGGATGCGGCGCGACGACGAGGACCTTTCCGTAGTGTTCGAGAGCCAAGCGCTATCCTTTCAGCACGGCATGCAGGGGCGGAGGCTTGCCCTCGGCCATTTCCCAGTCGGTCAGTTCGAGCAGGCCCTCGCCGGTCTGCACCGTCAGCACGCCCTCGCGGCTGGCCATGACTTGTCCGGGAATGGCGTGATGCCGGTCGGCGCCGCCCACCGGGCGGGTCGCCCAGACGGTGAGCTTGCGCCCGGAAACATGGGTGAAGGCCCCCGGATAGGGCCGCCCCACCGCGCGGACCAGCCGGTCGATCGCAGAGGCCGGATCGCGCCAGTCGATCAGGCCGTCGGCGGGGGTGCGTTTGGTCGCCCAGGTCGCATAGCGTTCGTCCTGTACCCGGCGTGGCTGCTCGCCCGCCGCCAGCCGGGGCAGCGCGTCCTTCAGCATCGCGCGCAATGCGTCCATGTGCTTGTCGTAGAGCCCTTGCGCGGTCTCGTCGCGGGCAAGGTGGAAATAGTGCTGCGCCAGGATGTCGCCGTCGTCGGTGCCTTCCGCGATCCAGAACAGGCTGGAGGCCGAGATCGGCTCGTCCAGCAGGATCGTCCAGGGGATCGCCGCCCTTCCCCGCAGGCGCGGCAAGGGCGCGGGATGATAGCCGATCGCCCCTTTGGCGGCGATCGACAGGAATTCCGGGCCGACGATCTGCGACCAGCCGACCACGAAGACGTAGTCCGGCCGCTCCGCGCGGACCAGTTCGAGCACCTCGGGGTCGTTGCTGCGGGCGATATGGGCCAGCCGCGCGCCGGCCTTCCGCGCGAAAGGCGCCATATCCACGAGGTCGGAGTGGCGCCCGTGCAGCTCGGGCGGGAGGGTTCCCACCAGGGTAAGCTCCCAGCCCGGCGCCTCCGCCAGTTCCTCGACAAGAACCTGGGTGCTCCCGACGGCACCGATCACGACAGCCCGCATCGCCCTTAACCCGCGACGGCCCGCGACGGCCCTCCGCCCGCTGCGGAGCCAAGCCCTTGCAGATGCGGCCCTGTCGTTTCGGGGCCCTTGGTTCCGGGGCCCATCGTTTCGGGCGGAAGATCGTCGCCGGAGGCCGCGCGGACCGTCGCCGGCTCGTTCCAGGGTTCGCGCAGGAGGTCCATCTCGTCGAGCAACTGGTGGTTCACCTTGCGCACGTCGTAGATCTTCTCGGCCAGGTCGCGCGAGCGGGCGGCCATGCTGGTGACCAGCGCGGGCGCCTCTATGAAGCGCTGCATGGCCGCTTTCAGCGCCGCGGCATCGCGCGGGGCGACGAGGAAGCCGTTCTCGCCCTCGATGATCGGCTCGCGGCAGCCCGGCATGTCGGTGGTGATGACCGGACGCCCGGTCGCCATGGCTTCGAGGATCGTGCGGGGCAGCCCCTCGCGGTAATAGGACGGCAGCACGAAGACCGAGCAACTCGCCAGATAGGGGCGCACGTCGCTGGTGCCGGGGATGAACTGGACCGGGTACTGGCGCGCCAGCCGGGCGCATTCCACTTCGTCGATCCCGGTGGGATTGTCGCGCTCGTAATGGCCCAGCACGCAGAACTCCACCTCCGGGTGGTCGAGCTTGAGCTGACGCGCGGCCTCCAGGAATTCGTAGATGCCCTTGTCGCGCATGAGGCGGCCCACCAGCAGGAACCGCAGGCGGCCCCGCGGCAGCGGTTCGAGGCGGAAGCGTTCGAGGTCGATGCCCGATCCCGGCACCTGCACCACGTTCTGGCGCGGGGTGACGATGCCCAGGTCGATCATGTCCTGCCGGTCGTCGGCATTGAACACGAAGACCCCGCGCGCGCGGCGCACCGCCTCGCGGTAGAGCCGGGTCACTACCCAGCGCAGGCCCTTGCGAGCGCCGCTGTCCTCGCTGAACACATAGCCGAGGCCCGACATCAGCGCGAAGAAGCGCGGCACGCAGAGCATGCGGGCAGCGATGCCGCCGTAGATTATCGGCTTCTGGGTATAGGCCAGCACGAGATCCGGCTTCTCCGCCATCATCAGCCGCACGTAGGCGGAGAGCAGCGCCGCATCCTTCGCAGGATTGGTGCCGGTGCGCGCCATGGGCACGATGCGCAGGCCGATGCCCCAGGCGGCGAGGTCCCTCTCCACGGCGGGGTTGCTGTCTGGCGCCACGGCGACGACCTCATGCCCGTTCGCCTTCAATTCCCGGAGCAGCGCGCCCCGGAAATTGGTGAGCGAATAGGCCAGACTGGACAGGACGAGTATCTTCATGCGTAATCGAGCCCCAGGCTGACGGATGGTGCCGTGAGGCCGCCACCACGCCCCCGCGTGAGTGCCCCCATCCCTTGTCGCCCTGAATGATGGCCCTCGAACCGCTGATCGCAAGCGACTAATCGGCTGATAGCCCTTCGAGATAAACGGCGGCGATTAAGGGATGGGGCAGCACGGCGAAGCCCGCTCCCTTTGGATCAGCGCCCTGTCCGACAGTCGAAACCGCGACCTATTCGCAAGAGTATCGGCAATTACGGTTGATGGCTTCATGCACAAGTGCGCGGGCCGGAAATGGTCAATAGATCATGAACAAGAAGGTCGGATGCGGCCCTTCGAGCATTGTTGCCGGTCCCGAAAAAGCCCCGGAAATGCCCTCCCGAAAAGGCAGGGCGGAAGAGCCGGAGCCGAAAAGGCCAGGGAAATGAAGGCAGGCTCGGCGGAACTGCGTTCCGGGAAAAATGGGACTGAAGGACACCGCGCTGCGGCACCGGACCCGAACAGCTGAGAAGGTCGACGCGATGAGTCATACCGCTACAGGAGGCAGTGCCACGATGTCCGTCGGCACCGCGAACAGGTTCCTCAAGGTACGCAAGTTCGGTTCGTCAAACGCGCGTTCGCGTTCTTCCGTGTCCCAGTTCAGCCTGCGGCGCACGTTCCGCAACACCGTGCTGATGACGATCGACTTCCTGGTCCTGTCGCTGACCCTGGCGCTGGCGTTCGAACTGATCGGCAAGACGGGCTTTCCCAAGTCCGACGGTCATCTCGGCGCGATCCTCTCCTTCGCATTGGTGGTGATCGGGGTGTTCTACACGGCGGGCATCTATCGCCGGTCGTGGCGCTATTTCAGCTTTTCCCATGCAATCCAGCTGGCCATGCTGACCCTGCCCGCCTTCGCGCTGGCCTGGGTGGCGATCCTGATCGTGCCGGGCGTTCGCGCCGAGCGCGGCCAGCTGATGGAAATCGCGCTGGCCCAGTGGCTCTTCGCGATGACCGCGCTGTTCTTCGTGCGCGGCGCCCGCCGCGCCCTGCGTGAAAAACTGACCCATACCGCCAAGGCGCTGCCCGCCCATGTCGACAGCAAGAACCTGCGCGGCGCCCTGCTGGTCGGCTCGCCGGACTGGGTGCTCTCGATCATCGAGATGCTCAAGCGCGAGACCACGCCCAGCTTTTTCGTCACCGGCATCCTGCTGCCCGCCGACAACGACACCCTGCAACAGATCGCCAGCGTGCCCGTGCTGGGCAGCCACGACGATCTGGCCCATGCGGTCGAGACCTTGGAGCTTCAGGGCCGCCGCCCCTCGCTGGTGATCGCCTGCGACGACGGCACCGATCTTTCCAACCGCGAGATGGCGCGCCTTACCTCGCGCGCCCGCAATCTCGGCCTCGAACTCTCGCGCATCCGTGACGGCTGGAGCCATATCCTCCAGCGCAACCACGGCGCATCGCCGGACGAGCTTTCGGTGAAGGACCTGCTTGGCCGCAACGAATTCACGCTGGAAGGTGAGCAGGTCACCAGCCAGATTTCCGGCAAGTGCGTGCTGGTGACGGGCGCCGGCGGCACGATCGGCGGCGAACTGTGCTGGCAGCTCGCCAGCTTCCGCCCCTCGCGCCTGGTGCTGGTGGAGCACAGCGAATACCACCTCTACGCGATCGAGATGAAGCTGCGCGAGCAGTACCCCGATCTCGATATTCAGCCCGAGCTGTGCAACATCCGCGAGCGCGACGAAGTGCGCCGGGTGTTCGAACGCCACCGGCCGGTGATTGTCTACCATGCCGCCGCGCTCAAGCATGTGCCCATCGTCGAGGCCAGCCCTTGCGCCGGGGTCCATACCAATATCCTCGGCACCCGGATCGTCGCCGACGCGGTCTGCGAATATTCGGCCAAGGCCATGGTCCAGGTCTCCACCGACAAGGCGGTGAACCCGGTGGGCATGATGGGCGCCACCAAGCGCGTGGGCGAACTCTACAGCCAGGCGCTCGACATGTGCGGCGTCGACGATCCCGAGGCCCCGCGCTTCATGACCGTGCGCTTCGGCAACGTGCTGGGATCGAGCGGCTCGATCGTTCCGCTGTTCCACCGCCAGCTGCGCGAAGGCCGCGCCCTGACGGTGACCCATCCCGATATCGAACGCTTCTTCATGACCGTGCGCGAGGCGGTGCAGCTGATCCTGCAGAGCAGTTCGGCAGCGCTCAGCCAGAATTCCCAGCGCGGCACGATCTTCGTGCTCGACATGGGCAAGGCGGTGCGCATCGTCGACCTCGCCTACCGCATGATCCGCCTCTACGGTCTCCAGCCGGAGATCGACGTGCCGGTGGAATTCGTCGGCCTGCGCCCCGGCGAGAAGCTCTATGAGGAGCTGTTCGACATCTGCGAGGAGCAGCTGCCCTCCGGCATCAAGGGCATCTTCGAGGCCCAGTCCAAACCGATCCCCCTGCCCTTCATCTCGCGCAGCATCGACCGCCTCGCCCGTGCGGTGGAGCTGGGCGACCATACCGAAGCGCGGCGGATCACCCATACGCTCGTCAAGGTTCCCAGCGGCAGCGCCGGTTTCGAGGTGATCGAGAACCAGAGCCTGATCCATCCGCACGGCACCGGCGAACCGGTAAAGGCTTGAGGAGAACGCATCCGTGAATCTGGCCAGTACGCCCGCAGTCGAGGATTCCTCCCCGACGCTGGACATCCTTCCCGCTGCCTCCTCTTCGCCTCCCGAGCCGGTCCGCAGCCTCTGGCCCCGGCACGAGCCTGACGAGATCGAGGCCGTCGCCCATGTCCTGCGCTCCGGCAAGGTCAACGCACTCGTCCACGGCGAGCAGAACCGCGCCTTCGCGGCGGAATTCGCCCGCTTCGTCGGCATGCCGGAGGGCCAGTACCCCAGCGGTCTTTGCATCGCCAATGGCACGCTCACGCTGGAAGTGGCGCTCCGCGCGCTCGGCGTCGGGCCGGGACACGAAGTGATCGTGCCCGCCCGCAGCTTCTTCGCGACGGCCAGTTGCGTGCTGGCGGTGGGCGCACTGCCGGTCTTCGCCGATGTCGATCCGGTCAGCCAGAACATCGATCCCGCCTCGGTCGAGCGGCTGGTGACGCCCGCCACGAAGGCAGTGATCTGCGTCCATCTGGCCGGCTGGCCCTGCGACATGGATGCGCTCGGGCGGATCTGCGACGAACACGGCCTTTCCCTGATCGAGGACTGCGCCCAGGCCCACGGCGCCACCTGGAAGGGGCGCCAGGTCGGCTCGTTCGGCGCGGCATCGTCGTTCTCGTTCTGCACCGACAAGATCATGTCGACCGGCGGCGAAGGCGGGCTGCTGCTGCTGCGCGACCCCGAGGCATGGCTGCGCGGCTGGGCCTTCAAGGACCACGGCAAGAGCTACCGCAAGGTCACCGAAGGCGCGGCAGGCGGTACGCCGGGCGCCTTCCGCTATATCCACGACGGTCCCGGCTCCAACTACCGGATGACCGAGATGCAGGCCGCGCTCGGCCGCTGTCAGCTGGGCAAGCTGCCGCGCTGGCTGGCGGCCCGGCGCCGCAACGCCGAAACGCTGCTCGGCGCGCTGGCCGGCGTGCCCGGCCTGCTGCTGCCCGAACCGCCCGCGCATATCGGCCATGCCTGGTACAAGTTCTATGCCCGCCTCGACGGCCCCGAAGAGCAGGTCGAGGAACGCCGCCGCACGGTGCTGGCCGGTCTGCTGGCGCGCGGCATTCCGGCAGGCAGCGGCTCCTGCCCCGACATGAGCCGCGAAGAGGCGCTGCACGGCCTGCCCGTCCGCCGCGACGGCACGCTGGCGAATGCCGTGGCGCTGGGCCGCCGGACCCTGATGTTCCCGGTCGACCATACGCTGGAGACGCGGGACATGCTGCGCATGGCCGAGGCCCTGCGCGAGACGATGCCCGAGACGATGCCGGAGACGACTACCCGATGAAGGCTCCCGACTGGCAACCCCGTTTCATCGTGATCGGCGCCGTCAAGGCGGCCACGACCTGGATACAGGCACGCCTCCAGGACAATCCCGCGATCCATATGCCCGACCCCGAGCCGCACTACTTCAGCAGCGAATTCGATCGCGGCGAGGACTGGTACCGCGCATTCTTCGAACACCGTGCCCAGGACGCCGCGCAAGGCCGGATCGTGATGGGCGAAAAATCCGCCGACTACCTGGCCCATCCGCTGGCCGCCGAGCGCATCGCCCGCGCCCTGCCGCAAGTCCGCCTGGTGCTGCAACTGCGCAACCCGGTGGAACGCGCCTATTCCGACTACAAGATGCTGTTCCGCCGTGGCACCGTGAAAGGGCCGCCCGAGGACTATCTCCGCTCGCCCGACAATCCCCATCCGCGCTTCCTCCAGGACGGCCTCTACGCCCGCCATCTCGCGCGGTGGTACGACCTGTTCCCGCGCGAGCAGATCCTGATCTACCTCTACGACGACGTGCGGGTGCAGCCCCGGCGCATCGTCGAGGCCGTGTCCGGGCATATCGGCGTGCCCCCGGTGTTCCGCCCGGAACTGGCACTCGCGCAGGAGAACAGCAGCCGCTCCGCGATCCTGCCCCTGTCGCTGCGCAAGGCGCTGGCGCCGCTGAAGCAGACGATCCGTCCCTTGCGCGGCAAGCCGGTGTTCGAGAACATGCGCTCACTGCTCGCCCGCGAAATGCACTATCCGCCGCTGGCACCGAGCCTGCGCGAGCAGCTGCGCGACTTCTATGCGCGGGACGTGGAAACGCTGGAAGCGATCTGCGGTCTGGACCTCTCGCGGTGGAAAGCCCCGGCGCGCAGCTCAGCGTGATCCGCCGGAGTTAGTCCAGATCCAGCAACTTCGGCGCGCCCATGCCGTCCATGAAGTTCGCCAGGTTGCGGTGGAGGTTGATGACCTTCTGCTCCTGATGCGGATTGGGCAGCGGGCCGCGAAAACCGCTCGACTTCATGCCCTTCTGCACGAACTGCATGTTCGAGAAGTCCTGCGCGAGAACCGATCCCCAGTTCTCGCCGATGGGATCGGCATAGACCCATTCGGTCTGCGGCGCTTCGCCTTCGGGGAAGCGTTCGAGGGCGTAGCTTTCGAAAATGCACTTGTCCGGGTCGTCGCCGTAGGGGCGCACCCGGTAGCAAAGCGCGAAAGTCTCGCCGTGGAGGATGTTCTGGTTGGGGAACAGGCCCCAGGCGAGGCCGCCCTCCTTCTTGATCTCCGGCGGGACTTCCGGCCAGACCACCCCGCGCGCGGCATCGTCGGCACGGGCGGACTTGAGCCAGTGGGCGATGATCTCGCCCGGCGTGGCGGTTTCGGGAAGCTCATCCACCAGCCGGCTGGCGGCGTTGACCAGCGTTTCGGTGGAGGCGGAGTAGTTCACCGTCTCATAGTTCTCGCGGATCAGTTCATAGGTGGAGACGCGGGCGTCGTCGCCCTTGCCGGCACGGGTGGTGCCCGCGCTTTCGCTCATCTGGAACTTCTCCTCGCGCGTGTCGTAACTGGACACCGAATGGAGGCCGTACTGCTTCGACAGCGCGTAGTAATCGCCATAGGCCAGGAGCTGCGTGTGGGTGCCGGCGACGTGGTAGGGTTCCAGGAAGGCCTCGATTGCGGTCTTCCAGTTGCAGTCGTAGATCGCCCACTGGCGCCACTTGTAGTGCATGCCGGCAAGGTCGAAATGATCGAGGATCTCGCCCGCGCGGCCCATCCATTCCTTCAGCGGCACCGCATCGGGGTCCATCGAGATGTAGATGTAGCCGCCCCAGGTATCGACCTGCACGTCCGACAGGCAGGTCATCTCGGGCGTCAGCTTGTTGTGCCAGTCCTGCGGGTCGAGGATGTAGGTGTTGTTCCCATCCAGGTCGAAGGTCCAGCCGTGGAAGCCGCAGATGAAATTGCGGCGATTGTTGCCGCGCACATCGTGGACTTTGCCGGGCAGCATGGCGGGCACCGAGACGAGCTGGCGGCCGCGATGCGGGCAGACGTTGTGGAAGGCCTTCAGCGTGCCATCATCCCCCCGCAGCACGATGATCGATTCGTCGGCAACGTCGTAAGTCATCCAGTCGCCGGGACGCGGCAGGTCGCTCTCGCGCTCCACCATCTGCCAGACCTTGGGCCAGAGCAGCTTCTTTTCCGCTGCGAGGTAATCCTTCGAGAGGAAGGCGGTGGTGGGATAAGTGGCGAGGCGTTCCTCGTCCATGTCCCTAGCTGTCAGCGTGGCCGTCTTGGTGCCCGTCTCTTTCACGTGGCCTCTCCTGTTATCAACAGGACTGTTCATTAAGCCATTGGCAAAGTGGTTTCCAGCCGCAGTGCGGGGTCGGCGCAACGCCCCTGCGATACAAATGGAAAAGGGCGCACCCGCAGGCGCGCCCTTCCCGTATGGACTGGTCTGGCGATCAGAGCGCGATGACGCCGCCGTCATCCTTGGTGATCGCGATCACCGCCGAGCGCGGGCGCACGGTGGCGCCGGGCGTACCGGCCTGGCTGTCGGGCCAGTGGCTCGACGGCGCGGCAGGGGTGCCGTCCTCGCCGGGGTGCTGGATGCCGACGAACAGCGTGCGGCCGTCCGGGGTCGAGTCGATGCCGGTGATCTCGCACTGGACCGGGCCGACCAGGAAGCGGCGCAAGTTGGCCGCCGTTGCCGGCGCGCCGACCACGGTAGCCTGGGTGGCGGTGGCGCCGTTCGAGCCGGTATTGGTGATCGTCTTGGCACCGCCGTCCCCGACGCGGCCGGGGATCGCGGCCAGCAGCATGCAGTTGGTGCGGTCGGTCAGGGCGCCGTCGTCGGTCTCGATCCAGAGCACCGGGTTGAACTGCCCTGCCGCATTGGTGCTGCGCGAGAAGTAGGCGCCGTCCGGGCTGGAGAAGTCGTTGTCGACCGTCAGACCCGAGACGTTGACATTGGCACCGGCGTCGGTGGCATCCGCGCCGAACAGGTAGATGTCCCACTTGAAGGTCGTGGCGGCAGTGGTGTCGCCGTCTTCGCGCAGGCGGACAATGTGGCCGTTGGGGTTGCCGTATTGTGCCGTGTTCGAGGCGCCCTTCGGGTCGTTGTAGTGACGCGGGTTGGCGGCATCGGTCCCGGTCAGCGGGCGTCCGGCGGCATTGTTGTTGGTGAGCGTGAGATAGATCTCGCCGGTCACCGGATTGCCCGCCGTCCATTCCGGGCGGTCCATCGGCGTCGCGCCCACCGCGTCGGCGGCAAGGCGGGTGTTGACGAGGATGTCGGCCTGGTCGGCGAAGACATATTCCGGCGTCGTGCCCGCTGCCGGACGGTTCGGCACCTGCCCGAACACCAGCGGCAGCCACTGGCCGCTACCGTCGGCGTTAAACTTCGCCACATAGAGCGTGCCGGTGTCGAGGTACTTGTCGCCCATGGCCAGACGGCTGGTGCTGGCCGCGTCGGCAGCGGCATAAGTAGCCGAGGACACGAACTTGTAGAGGTATTCGCGGCGCGAATCGTCGCCCATGTAGACGCCCAGCTTCTGGCCGTTCACGGCGCGCACGAAGGCGCCTTCATGGCCGCAGCGGCCCAGCGCCGTGCGCTTGCGCGGGGTGGAAGCCGGATCGTAGGGATCGATCTCGACCACCCAGCCGTACTGGTTCGGCTCGTTGCGATAGTCTTCCGCCGCCGTGGCGCCGGTGATCGTGGCGTTCCACTTGGTGTAGAGCGAATCGGTGGAGTCCGCGAAGGACCAGGCATAGTTGCCGGTACGGCTGGTCACGCCGAAGCGCGCGAGCGAAGTCATTTCGCGGACGCTGCGCTTGGCATCGTCGGCCGCGTCGCGGCGGAAGTAACCGGCCCAGTTTTCCTCGCAGGTGAGGTTGGTGGCCCAGGGGGTCATGCCGTTGGCGCAGTTGTTGATCGTGCCGCGACCGGCCGTGCCGTTGGTGGAATAGGCCGTCACGAGCATCGCCGAACCGGCGGCCGGACCGTGGAAGCTCATCGGCGTGTTCGGGGTGATGCGGCGGTTGTAGGTGCTGGTGGGCACATAGGACCACTTGCGGCTGCCCGCATCGACGTATTCCGACACCGAAACGCCGTGCGCCTCGATCTCCTTGATGGCCTCTGCCGCGGGACGCGGGCCGGTGGAGACGTTGGTCGGGCCGTTCGGATGAAGGTACTGGACGTTCAGGTTCTCGTGGTTCTGCACCATGAGCCCGCGCGTGGAGCTGTTGTCGTCACGGCCGCCCGCGGCTGCGAGACCGAAGAAATGCAGCCCGTCGCCGTGGTCGCCGATGCGCTGGGCGAAGTTGCCGTCCGTGCCGTCGTTCGCATAGGCGGAGACGCCGGTGGCGAGAGGGTCGCCCAGACGGGTCATGATCGTCACCGAATAGCCGGTGGGGACCTTCACCACGTCCGCAAGGCTGTGGGCGACGGCGGTGAAGCCGAGCACGCCCGGCGAGACCCGCACGGTGGTGGTGGCGGCGCGCGTTTCGCCGGTGACGCTGGTGGCCGAGAAAGTGAAGACCAGGTCGGTCGCCGCGCTGACGGCAGGGGCGATGAAGCTGACGGTGGAGCCGGAGCCGGTCAGTTCGACCGTGGTGCCCGAAGTCTGCGCCCAGGCCGTGCTGTAACCGGCATAGCCGTTCTCGGGGCTGCCCGTCAGCGTGACGACACGGCCCGCGCTGGTGGCGGCATTGGCCCCGGCGCTGACGGAGACGCTGTTCTCGTTGTCGTCGTCGCCGCAAGCGGCAAGCAGCGCCGTGCCCATGAAGGCCATGGTGGTGGCGCCTGCTCCGCGGAACAGGGCCTGACGGCGCGAGTAGCGCTCTGCCGCCATGCTTTCGAGCGAGCGCTCCGTGGTGGGATTGGTATCGACGTCGCCGTCGGTATAGCCGTTGGCGGGAAGCCTGTCAGTCATGGTTGATGCCCCTGTTCTTTCGACATTCGCAGGGGCGTTGCTAGGGGCGCTTCATGGCAATTGAGCGCAATATCGATGTCATTTCGATGTCGATTTCACGACATCGAAACCACAATGGATGTCATGATCGAGAGATTATTGCGGATCGCCCGGATAGACGCCGGCCAGCACCTTGGAAAAATGGGCGGCGACATGCTCGTTGCAGGAGCAGGCCTTGCCGCGCAGGGCCTCCCGGTCGGAGATGGTGATGCCGCCGCGCCGGGTGCGCACCAGCCCCTCGCGCTTGAAGCGCTGGAGCACGCGGCTGGCATAGCTGCGGCCGATGCCCATCATCGATGCGAGCTGCTCCTGGGTCATCGTCACGTCGTTGCGGCCGATCCTGTCGATCGCGGCGATCAGCCACTTGGCGGCGCGTTCCTCGATGGTGTGGACCGCATTGCAGGCGATCGACTGGAACACTTGCGCCATCATGCAGTCGGCATAGCGCGCGAAGAGGTTCGCCACCGAGGGCGAGGCACTCTTCACTTCGTCCATCTGCCGCGTGGGAACGCGCCAGAACAGGCCGCCGTGCAGCACGCTGGCACGCGCATAGGCCGGCAGGCTGCCATGGCTCACCACCCCGCCCAGCGCGCCTTCGCGGCCGACCAGGATCGTTTCCACCGACATGCCGCTGTCCAGTTCCACGAAGTAGGAGCAGACCGAGGCACCGCGCGGCAGATAGCAATATTCCACGGTGTCGCCCGGCTGGTAGATCACATCGCCCGCGCGCATCGCCACTTCGGAAAGGTGCGGCTCCAGGCGGGCGAAGTCAGTGGGCCGCAGCGCCGCCAGGAGATCGCTTTGCTCTTGGCTCGCATGTGACGCCATTTTTCACCGGCTCCCTGATAGATCGATCACCTTGCATGCGCGCCGGATGCCGCGCCGCAAGGCAGACAATGCGGCAGGCCGCCGAGGGTTCCCGCCGCAAGTGTACAGAAATGAACAGACGGGGCGCAGAGAGGCCGCTACGTTCCTGAGGAACATTTCTCTTTCGCCCGCGTTGGAATGCCCTAAGCGGGGGCTCGTGCGCGGTTGCGCGCGCTTCTCCCCCGTTTGCCAACTGCTTGCAGATACTACTTTTCAAGGCGAATCCCGAATGCAGACCGAGGACATGACAGCCCGCCCCGCCGACCTGCTTCTGGAATTGCGGCTGGAATTGGAGGCGTCATTGCGGGCAGGTGACGCTGCGGCGCCTCGGTGGCACGGCGGCGCCCGTGGCTGACGCCATGCATACGGTGGATCTGAGCACCTGCGATCTCGAACCGATCCACGTCATCGGCCGGATCCAGAGCTTTGGCTGGCTGCTCTCGTTCTCCAGCGACTGGATCATCAACCACGTCTCGGTGAACTGCGAGGACCTGTTCGGCGCGTCCCCGCGCGACATGGTGGGCCTGCCCGCCATGCAGTTCCTGTCTCCCGACGCCATGCACGACATCCGCACGCGCCTGCAGGTGCTGGGCGGCGCCAGCACGGTGGAGCGGATCTTCGAAGTGGACTTGCGCGGCGACGGGCGGCTGTTCGACATGGCCGTCCACGTCTCGGGCCGCTCCTACGTGCTGGAGATCGAGCCCCACGAAGGCGGTCGCCGCCGCGATTTCGTGAGCTATGTGCGCCCGATGATCGACCGGCTGCGCCAGTCCACCTCGATCGAGCAGCTCTGCACCAGCGCCGCGCGCCACTTGCGCGGGCTGACCGGGTTCGACCGGGTCATGGTCTACCGCTTCGACAACGACGGCGCGGGCGAAGTGATCGCCGAAAGCCTCAATGGCATGGTCGACAGCTTCAAGGGCCAGCATTTCCCGGCTTCCGACATTCCCGCCCAGGCCCGCCGCCTCTACACCCGCAACCTGCTGCGCATCATCAGCGACGTGGACGATCCCACCGTGCCGATCCACCCGGCGACCGATCCCAACGGCGATCCCCTGGACCTGTCGATGTCGGGCCTGCGCGCGGTTTCTCCGATCCATATCGAATATCTGCGCAACATGGGCGTGAAGGCATCGATGTCGGTCTCGATCATGCGGCGCGGCAAGCTCTGGGGCCTGCTCGCCTGCCATCACTATTCGCCGCTGACGCTGTCCTACTCGGTGCGCACGGCCAGCGAACTGTTCGGCGAGTTCTTCGCCTATCTGCTGGAGCAGAAGGAAACCGATTTCGCGCTGGAGCTGCGCGCCGCCTCGATGCGTCTCCATGACGAGATGATGTCGCGCGTGGCTGCCGGTGGATCGCTGCTGGAAGCCTTCGAGGATTTCTCGGAATCGATCGGCCGGGTGATCCCCTTCGACGGCATCATCGGCTGGGTGGACGGACGCTTCGTCAGCCACGGACATACCCCCGCCGAAGCGCAGTTTTCCGAACTGGCGCGGTTCCTCAATACTGCGGGCGCCAGCACCGTGTGGTCCACCGATGCGATCGGTGCGGTCTTCTCGCCCGCGCAGGAATGGGCGGACCGCGCCGCCGGTCTGCTTGCCCTGCCCGTCAGCCGCACCCCGCGCGACTATATCGTGCTGTTCCGCCGCGAGCAGGTTCGCGAGGTGAGCTGGGCAGGCAATCCCGAAAAGGCGATCGAACTCGGCCCCAACGGCGCGCGGCTGACCCCGCGCAAGAGCTTCGAGATCTGGAAGGAAGAACGGCGCGGCCAGTCCCGCCCCTGGACCGAGGAAGAGACGCTTGCCGCCGATGCGCTGCGCGTCACCTTGCTCGAAGTGGTGCTGCGCCTGGCCGATGCCGCCCATGTCGAGCGCGAGCAGGCGACCCGCCAGCAGGATATGCTGATCGCGGAACTCAATCACCGCGTGCGCAACATTCTCAACCTGATCCGCGGCCTCGTCACCCAGAGCAAGGAAGGCGCCGCCACGATCGACGATTTCGCGGAGATCGTCGGCAGCCGCATCCATGCGCTGGCCCGCGCGCACGACCAGGTGACGCAGAAGGACTGGACGCCCTCCTCGCTCTACGACCTGATCCGCACCGAAGCCGCCGCCTATGCCAGCGACAGTGCCGACCGCGTGGTGATCGACGGCCCCGACGCGCTCGTGGCGCCCAGCGCCTTCACCACGCTGGCGTTGGTGTTCCACGAGCTGATGACCAATTCCTGCAAGTACGGCGCCCTCTCGGACTCGCGCGGAACGGTGACCATCACGCTCGATCGCGGAGACGACGGCTCGCTGGAGATCGACTGGCGCGAGGCGGACGGCCCGGCCGTCAAGCCGCCGACCCGGCGCGGCTTCGGCTCCACCATCATCGAACGCACCATTCCGCACGAACTGGGCGGTTCGGCCTCGGTGGTCTTCCCCAGCGAAGGCCTCAAGGCGCTGTTCCTGCTACCGGCGGATCACATCGCCAGCTTCGAGACGCCCAGCCCTTCCGAACACAGGCCCGCCGCCGAGGTGCCCGAAGCCGCCGATCTGGCGGGCACGCTTCAGGACGGGATCGCGCTGATCGTCGAGGACAACGTGATCATCGCCATGGAAGTCGAAGACGTCCTGCGCGGTCTGGGCTTCAACGACTGCCGGATCGTGGGATCGGTCCATTCGGCCATGGAAGTGGTCGACGGCGGCGGCGTGTCTTTTGCCATGCTCGACGTCAATCTCGGCAAGGACACCAGCGAACCGGTGGCGCAAGCGCTGCTGGAGCGCGGCGTGCCTTTCATCTTCGCCAGCGGCTACGGCGAACGCGCGCTCGTTTCCGGTGCGTTCAAGGGGGTTCCGGTCGTGACCAAGCCTTACGGCGAGCGCGAAGTCCGCGCGGCGATCGGGCGCTTGCACAAGGGTTGAGGGTGGGGAGCAGGAAGGCACGGCCTGCACCTCCCCGCCTCCTCATCACTCCATCGTCATCCTGAACTTGGTTCAGGATCCATTTCTGGCCATCGACGGCAGTTCGATCGGCGCGATGGATCCTGAACCAAGTTCAGGATGACGGTAGGGGATGGGGCTGAGTTTGGCTGATCCGCCTCCCTCACCACCCTCCCCGCTAATCCCAGTTGGCCGCCGGAGGCGCGGCGTCGAGGAAGGCGATCAGCCCGCGCTCCTCGCGCGCCAGCCAGCGGGTGCGGCGCGGCAGGTTTTCCGGCAGGTCCGGCACCGGCTCGGTTCCCCGCACGCAGGCGATCAGCGCCGGGTGGACGTAGGACTTGCGGGCGATCGCCGGGGTATTGCCGAGGTGCTCGGCAACATCGGCCAGCATCGCCTTCAGACTGATATCCGGCTGCCCCCAGATCCGCGCGAAAGCCAGAGTGCTGGCGGCGAAAGTGCGGAAGTCCTTGGCCGAGAAGTCCTCGCCCATGGTCTCGTGCAGATAGTCGTTCACGTCCTGCGAACCGACCGGACAGGCGCAGCCCTCCTCGTCCATATACTGGAACAAGTGCTGCCCCGGCAGGTCCTGCATCTTGCGCACGCAGGCCACCAGCGCGCGGTCGCTGGACAGGATCTCGCGCAGCTTGCCGTGCTTGGCGCGAAAGCGCAGCTTCAGGGTGCGCCCCTTCAGCGTGGCATGACGCCCGCGCAAGGTCGTGGCGCCGAAACTGCGGTTCTGCTCGGCATAGCGCTCATTGCCGATCCGCATGGCGGCACTGTCGAGCAGGGCCACCACCGAGGCGATCGCCCGTTCCCGGCAGAGGCGCGACAGGACCAGATCTTCCGCCACCCGGCGGCGCAATTCCGGCAAGGCCCGGCCGAAATCGGCGCAGCGGTCGAACTTGCGGGCATCCCGGTCCGCCCGCCAGTCCGGGTGATAGCGATACTGCTTGCGCCCCCGTGCATCGAAGCCGGTAGCCAGGAGATGGGCTTCGGGTTCCGGCGAGAACCAGCAATCGACATAGGCGGGCGGGAGGGCGATGCGGTTGAGCCGGTCGATCTCCTCGCGGTCCTTGATGCGCGCGCCGTCGGGGTCGAAATAGGCCCATCTGATCGGCCCCTCGCCGTTGCGGCGGATCGGCTTGCGGGTGATCCCCGGTTCGGTTCCTTCGGCGAAGACGAGGCGCGGCATCGTGGCTCCCTGATGGCCTGAGCTGATCGCCCTGGCCGGTGCGAAACGGCTCCGCGGGCATCCGTATCAGGCAACGCACGACAGGGCGCGAAGTTGTGCCGCCGTGAGGCGCGGCGCGGAACCCTGCCGCGCGGCGCCCGTTCCAGTTCGATACAAATTGCCCCAGGAAGGAGCGACACCATGGCCGATGCCCGTATTTTTCAGGATCTGAAGGAAGACCACGACCGCCACCGCGACATGCTGGCCCGCCTCGGCGAGACCCAGGGCGACAGCAAGGACCGCCGCGAACTGTTCGAAGCCTTGCGCCGTGAACTCCAGGCCCATGCGGCGGCGGAGGAAGAAGCCCTCTACGCGACGATGCTCGCCTGCCCGGACTTGCGCGACGAAGCGCGCCATTCGGTTTCCGAACACAAGGAGATCGACGATTTCCTGGGCGAGCTGCTCGATATCGACATGAGCTCCGGCGCCTGGCTGATGAAGTTCAAGGACATGCGCCACCGCTACCTGCACCATATCGACGAGGAAGAGGAAGAGATGTTCCCCTCCGCCGCCGAGACGCTTTCGGCAAAGGCGGAACGGGAGATGGCGCAGACCTTCGAACGCCGCAAACCGCGCGAACTTTCGCTCGCGGCCCACCAGAAGCCGGGCGACGAAAAGGAATGAACGCCAGCTGAAGCCCCCGGGAACATCCGGGGGCTTGGCGGCGTTGCTTTGTTAACGATTGGGCTTCGTTAACAACCAGGAGGAAACCTGCCATGGAAAGCCACGTCCGCGAGAGGTTCTGGAAAGCCTTCGCCGCCAGTCCGTTCATGATGATCAAGCTCGACGCGGCGCATGGCCATGCCGAACCGATGACCGCGCTGCTCGACAAGGAAGCGCATCACGCGGTGTGGTTCTTCTGCAAGCGCGACAACCGGATTGGCGGCGGCGGCCGTGCGATGGGGCAGGTCATGACCAAGGGCCACGACGTATTCGCCTGCCTGGCCGGAACGCTGGTGGAGGAAACCGACCCCGCCGTGCGCGAAAAGCACTGGAGCAACGCCGTGGAAGCGTGGTTCCCCAAAGGCAAGGCCGATCCCTCGATCGTCATGCTGCGTTTCGAGGTGGACGATGCCGAAGTCTGGACTTCGGATGTCGGCATTACCGGCCTGTTCAAGCTGGCGACCGGCGGCACCATCGATCCCTCAAGAGCTGGCGAGCACGAGGTAGGCGCGGTCTGAATCCCTCGTCGATCGCGCGACCGTGTTCCCAGGGGGCGCGGAGGCCAGCCCCTCCGCGCCCTTTCTTTTTTTGAAGGGTTTTCGGCACCGGCCCGCGCCCCCACCCACCACCCAACGCTAGTATCCTGCGGGTGGTGGGTGAGGGCGCGGGCC
>NZ_MSQB01000011.1:86202-187373 GCF_002149965.1 Novosphingobium panipatense
CGGATTTTTCAGAGAAGCGAGCGGGACTGCTTGAGCACCATGTTGCAGACCGTCTTGCGGACCGATTTGGGCGCCTTGTCCAGCGAGAACGGCGCGCTGCCGCTGCTGAGGAGTGTGCCTGTGGAACCGGTCTTGAAGGCGTCGGACTGCTCGGCGACTTCCGGCTTCTTCGCAAGCAGGCCGTAGACCGAATTGCCTTCCACGGAATCGACCAGTTTCTGCTTCATGCAGTAACTCAGCACCCCGGCGGCATTACCCGCCCCGGTGGATGCAACGTCGGGCAAGGCGGACGTGAGCCCGCCCGGAATCTGGGCCTGTATCTGTGTCGAGGCGCTAGCGGCGACAACCCCGCAAAGGGCGAGAAGCGAAAGACGGAACGATGAAGGCGAGAGGCTGCGAGACATGATCGGCTCCCTGCTGGCGCTGTAAACCGTTGCGGAAACTGTTTGCGCCCGGCCTCTTACCACGTTTTCCAGTCAGGGTCAGGGTCTGGATCAGCCCCGGACCAGCGGCTCCAGTTCGGCAGGCCGACCCGTCCCGCAGCTACCGGCCATGGCATAAGCGATGGCGGCAAGGATGGCATTTCGCGAGAACGGTTTCTGGACGATGCCGACGGCCGTTGCCGCGGGCTTGTCGATCTGGCCGGGATTGGCGGTGACGTAGATCACCCTGGCGCCGAAACGGCTGGCGAGGTCGCGCGCGACCGAAGGACCCGTCAGCCCGTCCCGCAAGTTGAGATCGACCAGCGCGACATCGGGCGCTTCCGCGAGGTCGGCCACGGAAGCCGCATCGGGAAGCGTCCCGAGCACGGCATGGCCGCCTTCCGCGAGTATGTCTTCAAGTTGCAGGGCTACCAGGAATTCGTCCTCGACTATGAGGATCCTCGCGCCCGGAGAAGCTAGCGCGGCCAAGGCACAAGGGTTCCTGAAGCCGCGCCGGAAGTCATGCGATCAGGCTGCGACGGCATCCCGTTCGTCCGCATTGGCGATCTTGACCAGTTCGCCGAAGAAAGCGTCGATCGCTTCGCCGGTCAGCACGAAGTTGTGGCGGAAATCCGGGAGCTGGCCGGATTCGATGACCTTCGAGAGCATCGCGCGGGCGCGGCAGATGCGGCTCTTCACGGTGCCGAGGGCGATGCCGCAGATCCGGGCGATTTCCTCGTAGGAAAGATTGCCGGCGGCGACGAGGATCAGCGCCTCGCGATAGGTTTCGGGAATGGCGGTCAGAGCGCGCAGGACATCGGCCAGTTCGACGGCGCTTTCCTGGCTGGCTTCGGCGCGCAGGATGCGTTCGGCGGCCAGTTCGTCGTATTCGCCGTGGAAGCGGGCGCGGCGCGCTTCGCTGTAGAAGTGGTTGCGCAGGATCGTGAAGGTCCAGGCCTTGAAATTGGTGCCGGCGGCATAGCGTTCGCGTGCCGCCCAGGCGCGGAGCATGGCTTCCTGCGCAAGATCGTCGGCGCGATCACGGCAACCGCAGAGGCCGCGTGCAAAAGCGCGAAGGTGCGGGGCTACCTCGGCGAGAGCCCGCTTGAAATCCCGGTCGCTGAGGGCGGCCACAGGCGCTTGTGCCTGAAGCGTTTCGGTTCCAGCGCTGGTTTCGGTTGCTGCGGACATTGCGTTCCCTCCTTGGCTGATCACGTTTCATGATCCGTCGAATTGGCAAACGCGACTAATGCACACAAAGTTCCCGGTATGGTCCAGTGCCACGCAAAAGCAGCACCTGGGGAGCACCGGTTTCCGGCGATTTCCTGCGTTCAATACAAGACAGAACGAGCCGGACGCGCGATTTTCGGCGCAACCGAATGAATTTTTTCGTTCATGCTGGGAACATCACGGCGCCGTAAACTTTGAGGCCTCCGTCCACTCTGCGGTGAACGGAGGCCTCCGGGATCGGGTCACCACTGGTTTGCGGGGGGTGGGGGAGCCAGTGGTGACATCGACCAAACGGACTATCGCCCGGTTGGTTCCCGTCGAAACCGGCTGTTCGCGAAAAATTTTGAGGTTGCCCTGCTCTTGTTGTGACGTCAGAAATCGATGTCAATTCGGGAGGGGAAGCGGGCCACCGATGTCATGAATACGGGAAAACACGGGAAGCCGACTTCCCACGAGCCGAGGAATTTCGATGTCCGTCTCTGACCAGATCGCCATCCAGCTGCCCTATCTGCGCCGCTATGCCCGTGCGCTGACAGGATCCCAGCATTCGGGCGATGCCTATGTCCGCGCCACTCTGGAAGCCGCGCTGGCCGACAAGGTCCTGCGCGAGGATATCGCCCATAGCCGCGCCGCGCTTTACGGTGCCTTCACGCGGATCTGGGCGACCGGCCATGTCGAGGAACCGGGCCTGGCCGAAGGCGGCCAGCATGAGCAGGCGGCCCAGACCCGCCTCGCCACGATCGCGCCAACCCACCGCCAGGCGCTGCTGCTCACCACCGTCGAGGAATTCTCGCGCGAGGATACCGCGCGCATCCTCGCGGTCTCGCCCGAGGACGTGGACGCCCTCGTCGCCCAGGCGATTGTCGAGATCGAAAGCGAGAGCACGACCGACGTTCTCATCATCGAGGATGAGCCGCTGATCTCGATGCAGCTCGAAGGGCTGGTCAGCGAACTCGGCCACCGCGTGGTCGGCACGGCCGCCACCCATGCCCAAGCGCTCGACATCTTCGAACGCTCGCCCGCCGGGCTGGTGCTGGCGGACATCCAGCTCGCGGACGGCAGTTCGGGCATCGAAGCGGTGGAAGACCTGCTGAAGTTCGGCGACGTGCCGGTGATCTTCATCACCGCCTATCCCGAACGCCTGCTGACCGGCGAAAGGCCCGAGCCGACTTATCTGGTGACCAAACCCTTCCAGGAAGCCACCGTGCGCGCGGCGATCAGCCAGGCCCTGTTCTTCGGGTCAAGCAAGCCGCTCTGCTGAACCTGCAAATAATGCCTGAGGAAAAAGCCCGCCGGATCACCGGCGGGCTTTTTCATGCCCGGCGCGCGCCGCGCGGTTCTCCGGCGCCCAGCGGGGGCAAGTGGCGGCCGAAGCGATCGCGCGGGCCCTGCCAGTCCTGAACAAAACGCCGGTCCTGAACAAAACGCTTATCGAGCGTGTAGGGAGGCGCCTGAAACCCGAGATGGCGCACGAGTGCGTCATGGATCGGGGAAAGGAAACGCACCCCCGCGCAGCCCGCTACCTGCCAGACGATCTCGCCCGGCACGACCTGATCGCGGCACAGGTCCAGTTCCAGCCGCTGCCCCTTTTCCGGCGCATCACCGGAAAATTCCACCATGCAGCCCCCGGCCGACAGGTCGTAAAGAAAGACCGGGGCATCCTGCCCGCTCGCCCGGCATGCAATCCTGCGTTCGACGATATGCCGATCCCAGCTACGCGCATCCATTCCCATCCCCTCCGATGGGCGCCCGCCCTCCTCGGCGACCACCCATTCCCTTCGATGAACAGACGTTCATCTCTACAGGAGATTCGCCTAAGTTTTCCTAAATGCCGCGTGCGAGCAGGAAAGGTGCCGTCATTTCCGCTCGGTCCGCAGCGCGAATTCGCGGCTTGCGCGGACCGGCACCTTGAGGCGGCATTCGACGCCGCCCGGATTGAAGCGCAGATCGACCTCGGACTTCAGCTCGTGCGCGACGATCTTCTCGATCAGGTCGCGCCCGAACCCGCGCTTCACCGGCTCGCGAACCGGGGGACCGCCCTCCTCGCGCCAGTCGAGCGAGGCGAGTTCCGGCGTATCCAGCGTCCAGTTGACATGGATGCGGCCGCCGCTGCTGCTGAGGGCGCCGTATTTCGCCGCATTGGTCGCCAGTTCGTGGATCGCGAGGCCCAGCGACATGGCGTCGTTCGGGGCCAGCCGGATTTCCGGCCCGGACAGTTCGACGTGGCGCTCGTTCCCTTCCATGTAGGGCGCCAGTTCCGATCGCACGACATCGCCGAGAATGGCATGGGTCCAGTCCGACTGGGACAGCAGGTCATGGGTCGCGGAAAGCGCCCGGATGCGGGCCGTGAGGCTCTCCGTGAAGTCGTCGATATCGCTGGCGCGCCTGCGGGTGAGCGCCGCGATCGAGAGCACGTTGGCCAGGGTGTTCTTCACCCGGTGATTGAGTTCGCGAGTCAGCGAATTGCGGATCGCGGCCTGGCTCTGCAGCCATTCCAGCACCATGCGGTCCTCGGCGGCGCGGCGGGTGATGAGCCGCCCGATCGCCATGACCATCAGCGAGGCCAGTGCGCCGAAGAACAGCGTGATGCGCGAGGCGGTGGAGAGCACGCCGCTCTTGCGGTCGCTGATGACGACCACCCAGGTATGGCTGCCCAGGTCTATCCGCCGCTGCATCTGCGGTCCGGCCGAACCTTCCGCATGGCGCTCCGCCAGCAGAGAGTCCGGCTCGACCGCGCCGTCATAGACGGCCACGTCGATATTATTGTTGCGATAGAGTTCGCTGGCCGATTCCAGGAAGGTTTCCGCACGGAACGGGCTGAACACGAAGCCCTTAACCTGCCCGCCCGAGCGCGGGGCGATGACCGGCATGTAGATCAGGAAGCCCGGCGTCTGCTGACGGTTGCTGACGTCCTGCACCAGATGGACCTTGCCGGACGCCACCGGCTTGCCCAGCTTCATCGCCCGCTCCATCGCGGCGCGGCGCACTTCCTCCGACAGCATGTCGTAACCGATCGCCGTGCGGTTGGTGCCGTCGTCCGGCTCCAGGTAGACGATGGGCGCCGCGCTGCGTCGTGAAAGGTCGGGCCTGGGATAGACCAGGAAATCCGGCCTTTCGCTATTCTGGACCGAAAGCTCCAGCGCGGACAGGCGATCGACCGGCACCAGCGGCGCCCAGCCCATGCCGAGCGAGCCATAGAGATCGCCCCTGCCCTGAAGGTCTTCCGCGAAGGAACGAAACTGCGCGGCGCTCACCTGCTCCTGCGTGGCGAAAAGCGCGGCGCCGGCGCGCAGCAGCGCGATGTTCTCGGTGGCGCGGCGCTGCAGCGCGGACGCGATCTCGGTAAGATTGCGGTCCAGCTCGACCTGGCGGGTCTGCCGGTCGGCGCGCTCGATCGCCATGACGGAGACCGCCGTTGTGATCGAAGCAATGATGAAAAGCAGGAAGGGCCAGCCGCGCGGATACTTGTGAAACCACGCCTGCTTCTGGACCCTGTCGAGCAAAGCCTGGTCAATCACCGGAAATCCACGCCATTTCAGCCGAACCGAATCGTTCCTCAAGAGCATCGCCATGCTCCAGGCCATTCGCAAGGCCGCCCGGGACAAGACTTTGTAGGAAATGGAACCAAGACCGGCCTCGATTGTTCCAGCGAAAACGACGTTCGGTTGCCTTGCCGGCGATAGGACAGCGGATCGGTCTGCCCCGACGGCACATGCACTGCGATTGCAGCATGACACTTGACCCGCTCCCGGCCAGCAAGCAAGTGTTCAGGTTGCAATGGAGTTCTGAGTTGAATCAACCCGATGGACAAGGCGCTGCTCGCCCGATCGCCGAAAATTCCGGCGATGCGGCGAGGCCCGGTCTCCCGCCGGACATCCGCAGGGATGGCGAACCCGGCTGGGCGGGAGGGTTGAGGAAGCTCTACAACTCCGTGGTGGACGAACCCCTCCCGGACAGCTTCAAGGATCTCCTCAAGAAGCTGGACGGGGCGGATGATGCCTGACGATACCGGCACGCCCCCTCCCCGCGAACAGCGTCCAGATCCCAGCATTCCCCGCCCCGAGGATAACGAATTCCGCCGGGAACTGCTGACCGTCCTGCCGCACTTGCGCGCCTTTGCCCGCGGCCTTTCGGGCAGGCCCGACTTCGCCGACGACCTTGTGCAGGAAGCCGCGATCAAGGCCTGGACCGCGCGAGACCGCTACACCGCCGGGACCAACATGCGCGCCTGGACGTTCGCCATCCTGCGCAACCATTACTTGTCCGAACTGCGCAAGAGCAAACGCCAGACCGACCTCGACGAGGGCGCGGTTGAGCGCATGCTGGTGATGGAGGCCGATCAGGAAGGCCCCCTGCACCTCGGCGACATGGAATCGGCGCTGCAGAAGCTCGCCCCCGAACGGCGCGAGGCCGTGCTGCTCGTCGGCGCATCAGGCTTCAGCTACGAGGAAGCCGCCGAGATTGCCGGTTGCCCGATCGGCACCATGAAAAGCCGCGTCGCCCGCGCCCGCGCCGATCTCGCTCGCATGCTGGATGGCGACCCCGAATTGCTGGAAGTCGGGGAGCGCCGGTCGGGTTGAGGGGTTGAAGCGCCCTCAGCCCTTAGCCGTATCGATGGTATGTTCGGCCATGATCGCCCAGTCGCGATCCGCGTGGCCTGCCGCGATCGCCTGGCTCATGCGGGCGTGGACGGCATCGAGCATCGGCAGGCTGCCCTGCGTTCCCTTCGCCGTCTCCGCCGCCAGTTCGCGGGCCAGCCGCAAGTCCTTGAGGCCGAGTACCGCCTTGAAGCCGGGCTCGTAGCGCTGCTCGGAAATGATGCCCGAATAGTTCTGGTAGACGCGGCTGCCGAAGAGCGTGCCGAGCATCAGTTCGAAGAACTTCTCGCGCGGCAGCCCCTTGCCTTCGGTCAGGACGACGGCTTCGGCCATGCCTTCGATGGCCATGGTGATCATCATGTTGCAGGCGATCTTCGCGGCATTGGCCAGCGTAGGGTCCTCGCCCATGTCCCAGACCTTGCCTGCGATCGCCGCGAAGACCGGTTCCAGCCGCTCGGCCAGTTCGGCAGGGCCGCCAAGGATGACGTTGAGCTGCCCCGCTGCCGCCACGTCGGGCCGGCCCAGCACGGGGGTGGAGAGATAACCGACACCCGCCGCCGCATGGCGCTCCACCAGTTCGCGGGCGAAGGCGATCGAGATCGTCGAGCAGACGAGGTGGACCACGCCTGCGGGCGCCGCGTCCAGAACCCCGCTGTCCAGCAGGACCTCACGGATCGCGCCGTCTTCCGAAAGCATCGTCAGCACCGCATCACCGGCAAAGGCCTCGGCCGGGGAGGCGACCATCTCGACGCCTTCCACTGCGCCGCCGGAGCGGTTCCAGGCACGCACCCGGTGCCCCGCCGCCGCCAGATTGCGCGCCATGGCGCTGCCCATGGCGCCGAGACCGATGAAGCCGATATCCATAGTGATTTTCCCGAAAAGAAGAGGCCGTAAATGCCGCGGGCCGGATCGCGCTTTGCAGCGGCGACCCGGCCCGGTTCAATGCGTCAGGGCAGCCTTACGGTCGCCACCCGATCAGGATCAGGCCGGGTAAGCCCAGACCGTGCCGCGATCGAAGTTGTCCGATGCGAACTTCCAGTTGATGAGGTTCTCGAGCACCGTCTTCACGTAGGCGGGGCGCTTGTTCATCTGGTCGATGTAATAGGCGTGTTCCCAGACGTCGATGGTGATGAGCGGGTTGACGTCGGTGGTGATCGGGGTGCCAGCGTCGTGGGTCGAGATGACCTTCAGCTTGCCGCCGTCGACGACCAGCCACGCCCAGCCCGAGGCGAAGTGGTTGACGGCTTCGTTCGAAAGCGCTTCGAGCAGGGCGTCGAGCGAGCCAAAGTCTGCATTGATCGCGGCCAGCAGGCTTTCGCTCGGCGCGGTCTTCTCGGGGCTCAGCGAGTGCCAGTAGAAACCGTGGTTCCAGGTCTGGGCAGCGTTGTTGAACAGCGGACCCGAAGCCGAGCGGGTGATGTCCTCAAGCGACTTGCCGGCGTTCTCGGTGCCTTCGATGGCGGCATTGAGCTTGTCGACGTAAGTCTTGTGGTGGGCACCGTGGTGGATTTCCAGGGTCTTCGAAGAGATGTGCGGTTCGAGCGCGTCCTGCGCGTAGGGCAGCGGGATCAGGGAAATGGTCATGGCTGTCTTCCTGTTTCAGGTTATCAAAGGGTTGAGCCGCACCCTGAACGGGCGCGTGGAATGGCGTCGAACTTTCGGGGGCTATGTCTGCCCTCTTGCCCGACAATTCAAGCGTCTATCGGCGGCATTTTGATTGTGCCCGTTAAAGGCGGGGTTTCCTTGCCCGAAAAGCCCGCCTTGATGAATCGGTTTGAAAACTTGCGATGCGCGCGTTTCGCGGCCCCGACCTTATCCGAACCGCATCATTCCCCCAAATCCAACGCAAGAAGGATGGCGAACCCGCCATCCTTCCCGTGTCTTCTCGCAATGAACGAAGAGATCAGTTCTGCTTCTTGATCTCGTCCGCCTTGTTTTCCAGCGCGTCAGACTTGGCTTCGCCAGCGGCTTCTACCGCATCGGCCTTTTCTTCCACGGCTTCGGAAGCTGCGCCGGTCATCTGGTCTGCCTGGTCGCGCATGGCGTCGGCCGTGGCATCGGACGACTGCTCGACGGCGTCGGCCTGCTGTTCGGTGGCATCGTCCGCCTTGTTGTTGCAGGCCGCAAGGCCCAGCGATCCGGCAGCGACGACAGCGATCATGGCAAGACGCGAAGTGGTTGTGGCTTTCATGTCAGGCTTCCTTATCCCTGTTGAAAAGGCGCGTTTGCGGTTGGAGGACGCGCCACCTCCTTGGCGACCTTATGAAACCAGTCGCATAGGTGTTTTAGCGGATCGAACCGCGACGGAACAGGTTCACGATCGCCAGCAGCACGATCGCGCCCAGGAACGAAGCGAAGAGCGACATGATGTCGAACGCGCCGCTCGTAATGGGCGCACCGCCGATCAGCGGGGTGATGAGCAGACCAGCGATCAGAGCGCCGACAACGCCGACGACAACATTGAGGAAGACGCCCTGCTGCGCATCCGTGCGCATCACGATCGAGGCCAACCAGCCGATGACGCCGCCGACCAGGAGAATAAGAAGTAGGGTCATTGTTGCTTCTCCGAAATTGTGTCGTTGGCGGAATAACGATGTTGCGAGATCAAGGTTCCGCAAGCGCCACAACCATTCGTCGCGGCCCTGCCGTCATCCGATGTCTCTTCCGCGACGGGGAGCTTTCATGGCCTGCACTTGTTTCCAGAGGGATGTGGGAACGACAGGAGAAGGCACGCTTGCAGGTTCCGGCGTCCAACCGCTGGCTTTCCGCCCTGGCCTCGGCAGCGGTCGTAGGCGGCGGCCTGGCGGCGCTGGCACTGGGGCTTGGCGTGGATATTCCGGCGCTGCCGGTGCGGGCCGCCCTGACCGCGATCACGACCATGCCAGAGCGGCCACCTCCGCCCCCTCCACCGCAAATCGAAAAGCCCGCCGCCGCGCCAAAGAGCCGGCCTGCCCCTGAAGGGCCCAAGGCGAGCGCCGCACCCGTCACGGCGCCGCCTCCGCGCATCGTCCTGCCGGTTCGTCCGCCGATTATCGCCGCGCCGCGCCCCGGCGAGGGTACGCAATCCTCGCAGGGTGCAGGCGCGGCGGGCACCGGCAGCGGCGCGGGAGGAAGCGGTGACGGGACTGGCGGTGGCGGGACTGGCGGTGGCGGAAACGGCAGAGACGGCGCCGGTACGAACGCAGGAGTCGCCGCCTATCCGCGCCAGACCGCCGGGCGCATCCATTTCTCCGACCTTCCGCCGGATTTGCGCAAGTCGCGCGAGGGCGCCGACATTACCGTGCGCTACCGCATCGGCGTGGACGGGCGGGTCAGCGGCTGCACCGTCGTCACCTCCAGCGGCCGACCGGACCTCGATGCCGGAACCTGCCGCCATATCACCGAACGCTTCCGCTTCCGGCCCGCCCGCGACGCACAGGGGCGCCCCGTCCCTTTCGTCATGACCGAAACCCACGGCTGGGACGACCGCGAAGAGGGGCCGTGACGTAGCGATTCGGACCGGCTAGGGAAGCGCCACCAGACAAAACGGTAGAGGAGAATCCCATGGCCACGATCGACGAAACCCATGACGCCGCGCTGCGGTCCTGGGTGGCAAGCGCGAATGGCCACGTCGATTTTCCGATCCAGAACCTGCCGCTCGGCGTGTTCTCCCGCGCCGGAGAAGCGGCGCGCGGCGGCATCGCGATCGGCGAGATGATCCTCGACCTCGCCGCGCTCGCCGCATCGGGCCTGCTCGCGGGCGATGCGCTGGAAGCGGCCCGTGCCGCCTCGGGCGAGACGCTCAACCCGCTGCTGGCACTGGGCGCCGGTCCGCGCCGGGCGCTGCGCCGCCGCGTCTCCGCACTGCTGGCGGAAGGCGCCGCCGAGCGCCCGCAAGTCGAACTGCTGCTGGCGGCGATGGCCGACGCGACGCTCCACCTGCCCGCGCGCATCGCGGATTACACCGACTTCTACGTCGGCATCCACCACGCCACCAATATCGGCAAGCTGTTCCGCCCGGACAATCCGCTGCTGCCCAACTACAAGCACGTCCCCATCGGCTACCACGGGCGCGCCTCCACGGTGCGGGCGAGCGGCGCCCCGGTGATCCGCCCCAACGGCCAGACCAAGGCGCCCGATGCGCAAGCGCCCTCGTTCGGCCCGATCGCCCGGCTCGACTACGAACTCGAACTCGGCGTGTGGATGGCGCAGGGCAACCGCCTCGGCCAGCCGATCCCCATCGGCGAGGCACTGGATCATGTCGCGGGCCTGAGCCTGCTCAACGACTGGTCCGCACGCGACGTGCAGGCCTGGGAATATCAGCCGCTCGGACCGTTCCTGGCCAAGAACTTCCTCACCACCGTCTCGCCCTGGATCGTGACGATGGAGGCGCTCGCCCCCTTCCGCATAGCGCAGCCGCCCCGCCCCGAAGGCGATCCCCAGCCCCTGCCCTACCTCTGGAACGAAGCCGACCAGCGCGAGGGCGCGCTCTCGCTCGATCTCGAAGTGGGCCTCAGCACTGCGCAAATGCGCAAGGAAGGCCTTGCCGCCCGGCGGCTCAGCCAGGGTCCGGCCAGCAACATGTACTGGACCATCGCGCAGATGGTGACGCACCATGCTTCGAACGGCTGCGAGATGAACCCCGGAGACCTGCTGGGCACCGGCACGATTTCCGGCCCGGAAGACGGCTCGCAAGGTAGCCTGATGGAGATCACGCGCGCGGGCCGCGAGGCCGTGACCCTGCCGACCGGCGAGACGCGCACTTTCCTTCAGGACGGCGACGAACTCATGCTGTCAGGCCGCTTCGTGGCCGCAGGGGCAGTCTCGATCGGGTTCGGACCCTGTACCGGCGTGGTTCAGGCGGCGCCTGCACTGGCATGATGGGATAGGGGGAGGGGTGCTCCGCGGCGCCCCACCCTCCTCGGCCTTCTCAAAGCCAGTCGTTCGCCCGATACCACTCGGCCGTAGCCCGCAGGCCGTCGCGCGTATCGATGCGCGGCTGCCAGATCGCGGCGGGCACGGCCGCTTCCTGCCCGACGACCCAGTCCGGGTGGCTGAAATAGGCCGCGCGATCGGCGGTCATCTTCGCGCCGTCACCGCGCAGGAAACGGTCCACCTTGGCCACCCTGTGCAGCGTGGCCGCCGAAAGCGAGAGCACGCGCACGCGGCGGCCCACGGCGGCGCCGATGGCGCGGGCGGTTTCGGCATTGTCCCAGCCATGCGGCTTGCCGTCGTCGGGTTCGAAGAGCTTGCCGGTCACGTCCTCGCCGCCCGGCACCAGCGCCACCAGCAGGCGGGCCAGGTCCTCGACGTGGATCAGCGAGGCCGCTCCGCCCTTCGGCACCGGCACCAGGCCCCAGCGCGCGGCGCGGAACAGCTCGAACATCTCCTTGTCGCGCGGGCCGTAGATCGCGGGCGGGCGCACGATGGTCCAGTCGAGCGGACTGGCGCGCAGCAGCTTTTCGGCCTTCGCCTTGGAAGCACCATAGTCCGAAAGCTGCGGCTCGCGCGCCGAGAGCGAGGAAACGAAGACGAAGCGGCGGATCCCCTTGGCCACCGCAGTCTCGATCAGGTTGAGCGTGCCGGTGACGTTGCCCGCCTCAAAACCGGCGGCATCGGGCGCATTGACGACGCCCGCGACATGCAGGATCGCCTCGGCCCCGCGCGTAAGCTCGGAGAGCGAGGCGGTGTCGCGCAGTTCGCCGCGCACCCAGGTGACGTGTTCGCGCGGCTCCTGTTCGCGGCGCGCGAGGGCGCGCACTTCGTATCCGGCGGACACGGCTTCATCGAGCAGGCTCTGGCCGACGAAACCGGTGGCACCGGTCAGGGCGATAGTGGGACGATCGAGTTCCATCACTTCAAAACAAGCTGGTCGCGATGCACGACGGATGAACGGGGCGAGTAGCCGAGCACTTCGGCCTGCTCGCTGGAGTGAAGTCCGCGAATCGCATCGCATTCGCCCGCGTGATATTCGGAAAGCCCATGCGCGACCACGCGCGCCCCGGCATCGACGATCGCCACCGGATCGCCGCGCTCGAAATGGCCTTCCACGCCGGTAACGCCCTTGGCCAAAAGGCTCGATCCGCGCAGGAGCGCTGCGGCGGCGCCCGCATCTACGTGAATGCTGCCCTTGAGGCGCAGCCTGCCGCCCAGCCAGGCCTTGCGCGCACCGGCCCGGCGCCGCGGCAGGAACAGCGTGCCGATGCCCTGCGCCATGATGCGCGCCACCGGCCGGTCGTGCTGACCATTGCCGATGACGAGGCAGATACCCGCCAGTTCGGCGATCTCGGCGGCCTGCAGCTTCGATACCATGCCGCCCGATCCCATGCCGGAGTTCGATTCGGCGCTGGCCATGGCGTGGACTTCCGGCGTCACGCCTTCGACCACCGGGATCATCCGCGCGCCCGGCTCCTTCGGATGACGGTCGTAGAGCCCGTCGATATCCGAAAGCAGCAGCACGGCGCTGGCCTGCGCGGCCTGGGCGACGCGGGCGGCGAGGCGGTCGTTATCGCCGAAACGGATTTCCTGCGTGGCCACCGAATCGTTCTCGTTGATCACCGGCACCGCGCCCGCATCGAGCAGGCGGGTGAGCGTGGCGGTGACATTGAGATAGCGGCGGCGGTCTTCGAGGTCGTCGAGGGTCAGCAGCATTTGCGCGGCGGTAAGGCCATGGCTGCCGAGCAGTTCCGCCCAGAGGCCGGACAGCGCGATCTGCCCGACGGCAGCCGCCGCCTGGGCATCCGCCAGCGAGCCGCGCCCGCCCTTGTCGAGCCCCAGGGTGGCCGCGCCCAGCGCGATCGCGCCGGAGGAAACGACGATTACGTCCTGCCCCCGTGCCCGCGCCTCGGCGATTTCGGCCACCAGCGCGGTCAGCCACTCGCGGCGCACGCCCTGCTTTCCGACGAGCAGCGCCGAGCCCACCTTGACGACAAGGCGGGGAGCCAAGGCTCTGTCGGAGAGATCGGAAAGGCGCGATACAGGCATGGAGGCAGAGCCTCTAGGACAGTTGCCGCCTTGTGGAAAGCACTTGCGCGTGCGCCCCTGCACTTCAGGCCCCGTATTTCAGCCGGTGCGCTTCGCCTGCCGGGCGCGGAACATCTCATGCCCGCTCACCAGCAGAATGCCGGCCATGACCATGACCGCGCCGCCGATGAAGGCGGGTTCGAGCCGTTCGCCCAGCAGCACCACGCCGAAACCCACGCCGAACAGCGGGGTCATGAACGAGAGCACCCCGAGCCGCGAGGCGAGATAAATGCGCAGCATACCGAACCAGACGAGCAGGCTGATCAGCGAGACGAAGACGATCTGGAACGCCATGCTGAGCGCCAGCATCGGCGTGATCGTGACGGCGGTCTGCCCCGCCGTCAGCGCCAACAGGCTCAGCAGCACGAAAGCGCCGAGCAGCTGATAGAGCGTCGTCACCGTGCTCGGTGCCTGCGAGAGGCGCGAAAAACGAAGGGTGAGCGTCGTCGCCCCCCAGGCCGCACCCGCGCCGATGCCCATGAGATCGCCGATCCAGGCCGAGCTGCGGTGCGATGCCTCCCCCGCGCCGCCCAGGAATGAGACGGCGACCCCGCCGAAGGCTGCAGCGATGCCCAGCCATTGCAGCGGGCTCAACCGCTCTTCCGGCAGGCCGAAATGAAGGCCCAGCGCCGTGAAGATCGGGGCCGTATAGAGGAAGATGCCCATGTGCGAGGCGCTGGTGAAGCGCAGCCCTTCACCCATGAAGAAATATTCGAGCGCAAAGAGCGCGCCGATCGCGATCCCCGGCTTCCAGGTGCCGCCGCGCAGGGCATGGCTTTCGCGCCGGGCGAAGACCAGCGCGGCAATGAACAGGGCGGCAACGCCCGAACGCAGCGCAATCTGCAGGACCGGCGCCATGTCCGGCGCCGCTGCCTTGAGCGCGGTCTGCTGTAGGCCCCAGATCGCGCAGAGCCCGATCATCATGGCCGCCGCGCGGCCGTCCACCGGCCTGCGCGCGGCTGCTCCCGTCATGCCCTATCCCGCTTTACGCGGTCGCTCAGAGCGGCGACCACGGCTTGTCGTCGGCTTCCTCGCGCTCGCCTTCGGGGCGTTCGGTCACCGTGGCGGCAGGCAGATAGTCGATCACGGCATCCAGCAGCTTCGACATGCCCTTACCCGTGGCACCGGAAATCGGGAAGACCTCGTGGGCGCCTGCCTTGAGCAGTTCCTTGGCATATTCGGCGGCCAGGGCATCATCGACGAGGTCGATCTTGTTGAGCGCGACCAGGCGCGGCTTGCCTTCCAGATCGCCGCCATAGGCTTCGAGTTCCTCCTCGACGATGTGCATGGCCTCGACCGGATCGGCATTCGAGATGTCGATGAGATGGACCAGCACGCGGCAGCGCTCGATATGGCCGAGGAAACGATCGCCGATGCCCGCGCCTTCGGCCGCGCCCGCGATCAGGCCGGGAATGTCGGCCAGCACGAACTCGCGGTTCTTGTGCATGACGACGCCGAGCTGCGGGCGAAGCGTGGTGAAGGCATAGTCGCCCACTTTGGCCTTGGCGTTCGACAGCTTGTTGATGAAAGTGGACTTGCCCGCGTTCGGCATGCCCACCAGGCCCACGTCGGCCAGCAGCTTGAGACGCAGCCAGACCCACATTTCCTGTGCCGGGATGCCGGGCTGGTGCTGGCGCGGCGCGCGGTTGGTGGAAGTCTTGTAGCTGGCATTGCCGCGTCCGCCCATGCCGCCTTCCAGCAAGGTCACGCGCTGGCCCGCCTCGGTAAGGTCGGCAAGGACCGTCTCGCGATCCTCGTCATCGACGATCTGGGTGCCCACGGGAACCTTGATCACAAGTTCCTTGCCCTGCGCGCCGTTGCGGTTCTTGCCCATGCCGTGGCCGCCGCGCGGGGCCTTGAAGTGCTGGGTGTAGCGGAAGTCGATCAGCGTGTTGAGACCGGCCACGGCCTCGAACACCACGTCCGCGCCCTTGCCGCCGTTGCCGCCGTCGGGGCCGCCGTACTCGACGTATTTCTCGCGCCGGAACGAAACCGCGCCGGGGCCGCCTCCGCCCGAACGGATATAGATCTTGGCCTGATCGAGAAAATGCATCGTATTGGTTCCGGCGCGTTCAAAGACGTTCAAGGGCGAAGGACGAATGGCCAGAGCCATGTCCATCCATCGCGGATAAACAAAAAACCCGGCCATGTCGCGTCAAACGCCTCATGCCGGGGGAGATCCGGTCTAACCCGGATCGCTTCAGATTATCATACTGGTGGAGCCGAGGGGGATCGAACCCCTGACCTCGTCATTGCGAACGACGCGCTCTCCCATCTGAGCTACGGCCCCGTTCCAGTATCTTCGCCGGACGACAAGCGCCCTGCGACGCGCTCCCTTAGCGAACTGCCCCTGCTCATGAAAGAGCAAAAATGCCTTCGCGCCAAATTCCGCGCATCGGAAGCGGCAGGGAGAAATCGGCGGCGGGACGCGGTTTTGATCGCCGCGTCCCGCCCCCTGAACGCACTTGAACTCAGCGTGCGGAGGCCTGCTGCACGGAAGCGGGCGCTACGGCCACCGGCGTGGTCGCGCCCGGCGCGCTGGCCGAGGCTCCGGCGCCATAGCGCGCTTCCCAGGCCGCGAGATCGGCGCGGTACTGGTCGTAGCTGTTGAAGAACTCCTTGAACGGCGCTTCCGCCTTGGCCAGCCCGGTGACGGCGAAACCGTCAAGCTGCCCGGCGGGAAGCGCCTGCAGGTCGACCGCCAGCCCCATCGCCGCATTGCACAGCGCGGGCACCACCGGAGGCAGCGCGAAGAAGTTGTAGACCTGGGTCTGGTAGGATTCGCGTTCGCGCACGGACTTGGCGCCGAAACGGGTGCGGAATTCCTTGTCCAGCGCCTTGTTGGCTGCCGTCAGGCTCTTGGTATGCTTCTTCAGGAAGTCCTTGTAGCCGGCCAGGATCGGCTCGTACTGCGGCCCGATGCAGTTGAGCGCGGCGACGTTGTAGGCCGAACGCAGGTTCCACAGGGCCTGGGCCGAAGAGATGCCGGTGTTCACGGTGCGACGCGAACCGTCCACGGCCACGGCCGGGATGATCATGTTCGGCGATGCGCCAAGCGGCGGCATCGGGCGCGGCGGGATCACGACCACGGGCGGCGGCGGCGGCGGTGCGACCGCCACTTCCTTGGGGCCGCAGCCCGAAAGCAAGGCGACGAGCGAGCCCGTCATCAGCGAGAGGCTGCGCAGAACGCCTCTTTTCTTCAGGTTAACCACCCCGGACACTCCAATTTCACAGAATTGCCCGATTCTATCCCGTCTCGACTCCAATGAAAATGCCCGGTGCGACGAATCGCACCGGGCATGATCACTTGAACCGTCAAAAAACGGTGGATTAACGGCGGTCGCCCAGGAAGCTCAGCAGGAACTGGAACATGTTGATGAAGTCCAGATAGAGGCTGAGGGCACCCATCACCACGGCCTTGCCGATGAATTCGGTGCCGCGAAGCTGGGCGTACTGGTTCTTGAGCATCTGCGTATCATAGGCGGTAAGACCCGCGAAGATCAGCACGCCAAGCACCGAGATCGCCAGCTGCAGCACGGTCGAACCCACGAACAGGTTGATCAGCATCGCGATCAGGATGCCGAACAGGCCCATGATCAGGAAGGTGCCGAAGCCCGAAAGATCCTTCTTGGTGGTGTAACCCACGAGGCTCAGGCCCGCGAAAGCGGCCGCCGTGGCGAAGAAGGTCGTGGCGATCGAGGTGGCCGTGAAGACCAGGAAGATCGTCGAGAGCGAAAGACCCATGACCACGCAGAAGCCCCAATAGAGCATCTGCACCGTCGAGGTCTTCATCCGGTTGAGGCCGAAGTTCATCGCCAGGACGAAGCCCAGCGGCGCCAGCATGACGACCCAGCGCAGCGGGGTGCCGAGCACCTGCATCGCCATGCCGGAATTCGCGAAGAGCACCGCCACGATGCCCGACAGCAGCACGCCCGAGGCCATGTAGTTGTAGATGGACAGCATGTAGCTGCGCAGGCCCGCGTCATACGTGGCCCGGCCTTCCGTGCGTCCGTCAAGGCTCGGAGACGCACCGAAGCCCGTGCGGGGCTGGGGGTCGTTCCAATTCGCCATTTCAAACTCCTTTGGCGGGCGCCAGCGAAATGCGGCGCCCGGACGGTTTGAATATCGGCTGTCCGCGGTCCGAATTCAAGAAAAACCGGAACCGTGACTTTGTGTCAAAATGTAAAGAACGTCCGAAACGGACCGGACAATTGCCCGATCAGCTTTTACGCGCTTCGGCCGCCATTTCGGCATTGCGATCGCGCGAGGCCGTCATGGTGGCGGCGATCAGCGCGGCCAGCGCGCCGTCGGCGTCGAGCACGTTCATGCCCGCACGGGTCGAACCGCCCGGGCTGGCCACCTTGTCGGCCAGTTCGCCGGGCGAAAACGGCGATGCCGCCGCAAGCTGGGCGGCGCCTTCCACCATCGCCACGGCCAGCCGCTGCGACTGTCCCTCGTCCAGCCCCAGCGCCGCGCCGCCCGCCGCCAGCGCGTCGATGAAACGGTAGACGAAAGCCGGGCCGCAACCGGCCAGCGCCGTGACGGAATCGAACAGATCCTCGCGCGCCAGCCATTCCGGCGTGCCGAGATGCGCCATCATCGCCGTGACGGCGGCGCGGCCGGTCTCGTCAAGACCGCGCGAATCCAGCGCGATCGGGGACTTGCCGATGGCGGCCGCCAGATTGGGCATGATCCGCACGACGGCGCCCGCATCGGGGAAGCGCGCGGCAAGGCTGTCGAACTCGACACCCGCCAGGATCGAGAAAAGCACGGTGCCCCGCCCGACCAGAGGCGCGATTGCCGGAGCGGCTTCGTCCAGCCCCTGGGGCTTGATGCCGAGCATCACCGCATCGAAACGGCCTTCGCGCGGCAATTCGCGCAGCAACGTGACGCCTTCCGGCACATCGGCGCAGCGGGGATCGACGACCGTGAAGTACGACGCGGGAATGCCGCCCTTCAGCCAGCCTTCGAGCATGGCACCGGCCATGTTGCCGCAGCCGACCAGAAGGATGTTACCGAAGCGCTCCATGTCATTCCCCTTGCGCAAAATCGCACGATGCCCCGGCGCTTAAGCGACGGACAAGGGACTGCCAAGGGCCAATGCCCCGATCATCGCCGGACCAGCGGATAACCCCGCGCTCAGGCCTCTCCGGCAGCGTCGATCATGGCTGCGGCCAGCGCCTCGGTGGGCGTCTTGTCGCCCCAGAGGATGAACTGGAACACCGGGTAAAATCGGTCGCATTCCTCGATCGCGGCCTCGACCACGGTCTGTGCCTGGCCGGGACCGAGCAATCCGTCCTCACCCAGCATCAGGCCGTGGCGATAGAGCACCACGCCGCTGCTGGACCAGGTGTCGAAGTGCCCGACCCAGAGCTGCTCGTTGATGAGCGCCAGCGCCTCGAACATGGCCTGCCGCTTGCTGTCGGCGATGCGAATGTCGGGCAGGCAGAGCAATTGCAGGACGCGGTCTTCCACCCGCCAGATCGCCTGGATCTGGTAAGTGGCCCAGGCGCCCTTCACTTCGGCGGAAATCTCGTCCTCGCCCGCATATTCGAATGCCCAGTCGCGCGCTTCGAACAGCGACGCCAGCATTTCGATCGGGGCGGATTCGTCCTCCCGGCCGATGTCGTCCTGTACCGTCCTCATGATTTCCGACATTTGCCCTCCGCGACGCGACGAGCCATGGATGCTTTGACTGGGGGGGCAAGCACAATCCGGGGCACGCGATCGCCTGCGCAAAACTCCACTAGCCTGTTCACAGGATGTGGATAAGGCCGGACGCTCCCGAATTCGGGTGACCCGAGATCAGGCCCCCGCTCTCAGGTGCCAGCCCTCACTTGTCCGAAAGCGGATCGACCACCTGCCCGGCCGGGCTCGTCCATGGCAGGGCATCGCCGAAGCCCTGCTTCTTCGCGTCGGCCAGGAAGAGATTGGCCGCCTTGGCGGTCGCGAACGGGCCAACGAGGATGCGATTGGTCCGCCCCATGTCGCTGACATAGGCCTCGCGCCCCTTGAACAGGGCAGGCGCCTGCTTGTTGTAGCGCCGCCAATCGAAGGCGATCGCCGCCTTGTCCCGCCCGACCCCGATCTGGACCCAGATCCGACTGGGGTGCGCAGGCGGCGCGGGCTTCTTGGACTTGGCGGCCTCAGCCTTGGTCTTGGCCTTGGCATCCACCTTTTCGTCTTCGGCCTTCGCGCCCTTACTCGTCCTGGAATCGGCCTTTGCCTTGGGATCGACCTTTGCCTTGGCATCGGTCCTGTCCGCAGGCTTGGGCGCTTCCGGCTCGGGCTTGGGCAGATCGATCTTCGGCGCAGGCGGACGCGACGGCTCGATCTGGCGGATATCGACCGCGCCCGACGTCGGCATGATCTGCATCGTCGGCTTGCCGAGGTCTGCGAAGATCTGTTCGAGCGAAAGCTGCTGGGCGTTAGGCTCGGGCGGCGCTTCCGCCGCCGCTGCCTTGACGGGCGGATTCGCGGCTGGCGGGGGCGATGACGCAGCGGGAGCCGCAGGCTGGTTCGGGGAAACCCCCGCGAGGTCGAAACCGGGGGTTGCCGCCGGAGCCTGCGACGCGGCCGCCGTGCGCGCCGGAAGCGCGGCAGCGGGCTTGGCTTCGGTGGCGGGTGGGGTAGCCGGTTTTGCCGCCGCAAGCGTGCTGGAGGAAGAGACGGCCGGAAGTTCACCTTTGGGCTTTACCGGAGGCAGTTCGCCGGTGGCGGCATCGTTGCGCTCGATCGTCGGCATGGGTTCGGGCGGCGCCACGCGCGCGGGTTCCGGCGCCGCCGCAGCCGGGGTGCGCGAAGAGGTGCTGCGCCCGCCGCCGATGCGATAGGAATCGGCAGCGGAAACTGCAGAGCCGCCCGTGCGCGGGCCGACCTTGGTTTTCGTCTTTGCAGGCTTGGCGGCCGGTGCGGGACGGGACTTGGCTGAAGCGGCGCCTGTTCCCAGCGCTTCACCGCGCGGCACGAGGTTCGCGTCGGCGGAAGCCACCTGTACCGGGCGATAGGCGGCGATCCGGGCGTCGTCATGCCCGATTTCCGAAGCACGCGGGAACTTGCCGAGGTTGGCGGCGGCGGCCTGCTGGGATCGCGTCAAGCGCGGCATGTAGCGCAAGTAGGGCGCAATGTTCTGCGCAAGCTGCGGCGGCAGGATGGTGTTGGAAACCTCCACCGCCTGCTTGGTATCGCCCGCGATGGCCAGCGAGAAGGCGCGCGTACGCCAGCCCGGCTTGTCCTGCTTGCGCAGCAGCGGCATGATCGTTGTTTCGGCAGCCTGCGCATCGCCTGCGATCGCCTGGCTGATCGCCAGGCGCATGCGGACTTCCTCGTCGTTCGCGCCGCCGAGCGCCAGCGCGTAATATCGCTGGGCGGCGGCATTGTCGCCGACGAGGTCGTAAGCGAGACCGCGATCCGACGCGAGCTGGCTGGGGCTGGCCCCGGCCTTCTCCGCCTCTGCGAAGAGCGGCAGCGCCGCGACGGGATCGCCGTTCTGGGCCAGCGAGGCCGCAAGCCCTGCCTTGACCCGCGCATTGCCCGGCGAAATGTCGTCGGCGCGGCGGTAGAAGCCGATCGCGGCTTCGAAATCGCCGAGCCTGCGGGCGGAATCACCGGCATCGAGCAATGCGGAAACGTCGCGGGGATCGCGGCCGAGCCGGGCCAGCGCGGCATTGAGCTTCTGCTGGTCGGCGCTCGGCAGGGCCTGCACGACCGGCGCCGCCAGCGCTGCGACAGGAATGGTCATGACAGGACCGGCCAGTGCGATACAGGCGGCCGTCGTGGCCAGCCACTTGCTCGAAACCCTCTGACGTACCCGCAAGATCCGAGAAACCTCTTTAAAAACGCGCAAAGGCCCGATGCGAATCGGGCCTGCCGGATGCGACTGCAATTCGATGGATCGCGGCTTTGCGACCGCGATCATGAACCTTGAAGAAACGGGCGGGAAACGGCCTGAACCGCATCCCGCCCCGCTTTCTTACTGGTTGTTCTGGCGCCCGAGGAAACGCGGGATGCTGATCGAAGCGCCGTCATCCTCGTCGCTGCCGGTCGGCTCCGCCGGGGCGGGCTTGGGACGCGAAAGGCTGGTCATGCGCTCGAACAGCGTGCTGCCGCCGCCGACCGGACGCGCCGGAGCGGGGGGAACGGGCGCTGCCTGGACCGGTGCCGGCTGAGCAGGTGCCGATTGGGCCGCCTGAACAGGGGCACGGACCGGGGCCTGAGGCTCTGCCTGACCGCCGAGCAGAAGCTCATCCTGCTGGCGCGAGGTCGACTGGCTGGCCGCACCGAGGTCGAGCGGCTCCGAACGCTGGCCGTTCAGACCGGCATATGCGGCAGGCGCTTCCTGCGTGACTTCCTCGCTGGCGCCGAGTTCGAGTTCGAAAGGCTGCTCGGCCTGCTCGGAAGCAGGGGTCGAGAGTTCGAACGGCTCGGAGGCCGAAGCGGCGGGAGCCTGCGGGATCGCCACTGCCGGAGCCGAAGCCGGGGTGACGAGCGGCGCGGGCGCGCTGGGCACCGGACGCGAGACCATCGGGCGAACCGGGCCGCGCGAGGCGCTGAGGTTCAGCGGGCGCGAGGCGATTTCGGCCATTTCCGAGGTCTGCTCGATGCCCGTGGCGACGACCGAGACGCGGATCTTGCCCTGAAGGTCGGGGTTGAAGGCCGAGCCCCAGATGATGTTGGCGTCGGGATCGACCAGTTCGCGGATGTGGTTCGCCGCTTCATCGACTTCGAGCAGCTTCATGTCGTCGCCGCCGATGATCGAGATGATCACGCCCTTGGCGCCCTGCATCGACACGCCGTCGAGCAGCGGGTTCGCTATGGCGCGTTCGGCCGCTTCGAGAGCGCGGTTCGGGCCTTCGCCCTCGCCCGTGCCCATCATCGCCTTGCCCATCTCGCCCATGACCGAGCGGACGTCCGCGAAGTCGAGGTTGATGAGGCCTGGCATGATCATCAGGTCGGTGATCGAGCGCACGCCCTGCTGGAGCACTTCGTCGGCCAGCGAGAACGCTTCCTTGAAAGTGGTGTCCGCCTTGGCGACCAGGAACAGGTTCTGGTTCGGAATGACGATCAGCGTATCGACGTGCTTCTGAAGCTCTTCGATGCCCGCGTCGGCCGAGCGCATGCGGCGCGTGCCTTCGAACATGAACGGCTTGGACACGACGCCGACGGTCAGCACGCCCTTGGCGCGCGCGGCCTGCGCGATGATCGGCGCAGCGCCGGTGCCGGTGCCGCCGCCCATGCCGGCGGCGATGAAGACCATGTGGACGCCTTCGAGCAGACGCTCGATATCCTCGATGGTTTCTTCTGCGGCAGCGCGACCCACTTCGGGGCGTGCGCCCGCGCCGAGGCCCTGGGTGATCTCGGGCCCGAGCTGGATGCGCGTTTCCGCGATCGAATTGTTGAGCGCCTGCGCGTCGGTATTGGCAACGACGAAGTCCACGCCCTCTATCTGGGCCTGGATCATGTTGGCGATGGCGTTACCGCCCGCACCGCCTACGCCGATGACGACAATCCGCGGACGAAGCTCTTCGATCGCCGGCGGTCCGATGTTGATGCTCATTTCGTTCTCCTGGCAGGCACGTGCGCGAAGAAATTTACCTTGACTAGCCTGATTGCACGGTTGCCTTCATCTAGGCAAAGCGTGCGAGCCTGTTGTCCACAGCCGAAACCGCGAATTCCGGCCAATCCCGCCATCCCTGTCGCAGGGATTGCACGACTGGCCAGATGATCAAAAGTATTCCCTCAAGGCTTTATAGATGCGATTGACTACGCCCAGCCCGCTGTAACTTACTGTACCCTGACGGTTCTTGCCGAAAGTGCGGATGTCGATGGGGTCCGCGGCGGCATAGAGGACGAGGCCTGCCAGCGTCGAAAAGCCCGGTTTCACGTGGGCTTCGGCAAGACCCGAGAGATGCGGCACGCGGCCGATGCGTACCGGCTTGCCCAGTGCGGCCTGTGCATAGTCCGCCAGTCCCACAAGTTCGGCGCCGCCGCCGGTGAAGACCACCTGCTTGCCGCGCTGCGCATTGAAGCGCATCAACTTGAGCGCCTTGTTTATTTCTTCCATCAGGATGCCGAGCTGCCCGGTGATCACGCCGATCAGTTCGGCGCGCGGGATGCGGTTCTTGTCGTCGGCATGGCGGGCGATCGGACCGGTGCCCTCCTCGCCCGGCGCATTGACGGGAATCATCTCGCGGTGATCGTGCGGGCTGGCGATGGCCGAGCCGTTCACGCATTTCAGCCGCTCCGCCTGGAAACGCCGGATGCCGAAGGCCGAGGCGACCGCATCGGTAATGTCCGCCGAGCCCATCGGGATCGAGATCATGTCGATCAGCAGGCCATGCGAATAGACCGCGACATTGGTGACTTCGGCGCCGAATTCGACCAGCGCCACGCCAAGATCGCGCTCCTCGGGGGAAAGGCAGGCCTGACCCGCCGCGATGGGGGAGCCGACAACCGCCTCGACTTCGAGGTGCGCGCATTGCACCGCCTCGGTCAGGTTGCGGATCGGCGCGCCGTCCGCCAGCATGATGTGGATGTCCACGCCGAGCCGCTCGGCATGGAGCCCGGTCGGGTTGCCGACGCCGTGGGCACCGTCGAGGCGATATTGCGCGGGCTGGGCATGGAGCACCATGCGCCCGTCCGGCTGGATCACCTCACGCGCGGAGATCAGCAGCTGGTCGATGTCCTCCTGCTCGATGCGGCGACCGCCGATTTCGGCATCGAATTGGTCGATACGGCTGGCCAGCCCTGCCCCAGAGCAGCCGATCCAGACCTTGGTGACGCTGGTATCGGCCATCTTCTCGGCCCGGTCGATGGCATCGCGCACGGCGTAAGTCGCCGCGGCCATGTCGGTGACGAAACCGCGCTTGATACCCTGGCTGGCGCGGTGGCCCGAGCCGAGCACGATCATGTCGCCCATCTCGGACATGCCCGCGACGATCGCGGAAATGCGGAACGAGCCGATGTTGACCGCGCCGAACACGCGGGTGATGCGAGGCGGCGCCATTACTGTTCCTCCGCCGCCACGGCGGTCGTGGGAGCCGTGGCATTAACTGCCGATGGGCTCGCTTCTGCACCGTTATGCGGCACTGCCCCCGCCTTCATCGCCAATTCCTGTCCTTCGCCGTCCGGCACCCGCAAGTAGATGCGGTCCTTCGCGCGCATGTCGATCGCCGTCACTTTGCCCCCGATCAGGCGGTTGGTGCCGTCGAGCCTTGCGAAGGTGACGAGCGCACCGGCCGATTCCGTGTCGCCTTCCGGCAGTGCGAGCACTTGCCCGGTCTGAAACGTCAGATTCCAGCGGCGGTTGCCGATCCATTCGGCTTCCTGCACTTTCGGCTGGAGCGCGGGCGCGGCTTCCAGCAGATGCCCGAGCTGCGTCACCTGCTGGCCCGCACCGGGACCGGAGACGATCAGCTTGCCCTTGGCGTCCTTGCGGTTGATCGCCTCAAGCTCCTGCCCGGTCTCGTCGATCAGCATGAAGCGATCGGCCTTGCGCAGCACGGCATGGGGTTCACGCTCGACGATATCGATCACCAGCGTGTCGGGAAGCTGGCGCGAAACGCGTGCATCCTTGACCCAGGAAAGCCCCAGCAGCTCGCCGCGCAGCCCATCGAGATCGACCTGGGTCATCGCCCGGTCGCGCTCGGCAAGGGCCTTTTCGTAGACTTTCAGCTCGTTGAGGTTCTTCACCCCGCGCACTTCGACGCGCTTCACCTCGAACCCGGCATCGGCGGCCACTTGCGCGAACTGCTTGCCCGCCAGCATCGGCACCCCCGCCGCATTGGCCACGACCCAGACGAGCAGCCCCGCGCCGCCGAGGATGGCGACGAGGAAGATCTTGTGAAGCTGCTCCTCGGTGAAGGGCAGCCAGCTCATCAGGCTATCGACGGCGCTGCCGCCGGTCGCTTTGGCCTGGCGCACCTTGGCCTTGGTATTCTGCGCGGCGGCCGCCTTTCGCGCTGTCTTCGGCTTGCGCCGGATCGTCTGGCTCATTTGCCCCCCTTGGCGACCTTTCCGGCATCCGCCAGCGCTTCGGCGCCCTTGTTGTCGCCTCCGCTGAGCGCTTCGGCGATGATAGCCTCCACGAGATCGGGGTATTCCATGCCGCAGGCGCGCGCCTGTTCGGGAACGAGGCTGAGCGGGGTCATGCCCGGCTGGGTGTTGACCTCCAGCAGGAACAGCCCCTCGACACCCTGCGTGTCGTCCCAGCGGAAATCGGCGCGGCTGGTGCCCTTGCAGCCGAGCAACTGGTGGGAGCGCAGCGCAAGGTCCTTGCAGGCCGCGGTGATCTCGTCGGGGATTTCCGCCGGGCAGACGTGTTCGGTCATGCCGTCGGTGTACTTGGCGTCGAAGTCGTAGAAGCCGGACTTGGGCTTGAGTTCGGTGACCAGCAGAGCGCGGTCGCCAATCACGGCAGTCGTCAACTCGCGCCCGCGAATGAAGGGCTCGGCCAACAGACGGTCGAATTCCTGCCACGGGCCCTTGGCGTCCCTAGCAATCGGATTGCCATAGTTGCCTTCGTCGGTGACGATGGCGACGCCGACCGAAGACCCCTCGTTGACCGGCTTGAGCACATAAGGACGTGGCAGCGGATCGCGCTCGTGGATCGTGGCGCTCTCGACGATGCGGCCGCCCGGCATCGGGATGCCGTGCGGCACGAGCGCCTGCTTGGTCAGCTCCTTGTCGATGGCGATCACCGAAGTGGCGAGGCCCGAATGGGTGTAGGTCAGGCCCATCAGGTCCATCATGCCCTGCACCGTACCGTCCTCGCCCGGCGCGCCGTGGAGCGCGTTGAACACGACGTCCGGCTTCGCCTCGGACAGGCGCAGCGCGACATCGCGGTCCATGTCGATGCGGGTGACCTTGTGGCCCTTGGACTCGAGCGCCTTGGCCACGCCCTCACCGCTCATCAGCGAGACCGGCCGTTCGCTCGACCAACCGCCCATCAGGACCGCGACGTGGAGTTTGGAGAGGCTCACTGGATCACTCACTTGTTATCTGCTTCGGCAAACATGCCTACGCGCTGGATTTCCCATTCGAGCATCACGCCCGAGTTTTCCTTGACCCGGCGGCGGACTTCCTCGCCCAGGGCCTCGATATCGCTGCTAGTGGCGTCGGCTACGTTGAGCAGGAAGTTGGTGTGCTTCTCGCTCACTTGCGCGCCGCCGAGGGTCAGGCCACGGCAACCGGCTTCATCCACGAGTTGCCAGGCCTTGTGGCCCTCGGGGTTCTTAAAGGTCGAGCCGCCGGTCTTGCTGCGCAGCGGCTGGCTGGCCTCGCGGCTGGCGGAAATGCGGTCCATCTCGGCCTGGATCGCTTCCGGTTCGCCGGCCCGGCCCTTGAAGCGCGCGGCGACGACGACGGCGCCCTCGGGCAACTGCGAGTGGCGATACGTGTAGCCGAGATCGGCATTGCCCAACGTCACCAGCGATCCGTCGCGCAGGACCACGTCGCAGTCGATCAGGATATCCTTGACCTCGCCGCCATAGGCGCCGCCGTTCATGCGCACGAAGCCGCCGACAGTGCCGGGGATCGAGCGCAGGAACTCCACCCCGGCAATGCCGTTGTCGCGCGCGGTCGAGGAGACGAGAATGCCGCTGGCCCCGCCGCCGCATTCCAGCGTGATGTCATCGACGCGCGTGACTTTGGCGAAAGCCTTGCCGAGGCGGATCACCACGCCCGCAACGCCGCCGTCGCGCACGATCATGTTGGAGCCGAGGCCGAGCGCCATGACCGGAACCGACGGATCGAGATCGCGCAGGAAGCCTTGCAGGTCGGCAAGATCCTTCGGTTCGAACAGCCACTCCGCCGCCCCGCCCGACTTGAACCAGACGAGCGGCGCCAGCGGCGCGTCGGCTTTCAGCTTGCCGGAAACTTGCGGAAGATGCGCGGCTTCGCTCAAGCGGCCCTCCGCTTGACGATCGCCTCGGCAAGGCCTGCGGCCCACTTGGTGATGTCGCCCGCGCCGAGGCAGACGACCATGTCGCCCGGCTGGACCGACGTGGCCAGCGCGTCGGCCAGCGCATCCGGCCCGGCAATGACTTGCGCGGAGCGGTGGCCGCGTGCCTTCATGCCCGAGACCATGTGCTCGGAATCGACGCCTTCGATCGGCTGCTCGCCCGCTGCATAGACCGGGGCGGCATAGACCACGTCGGCGTCGTTGAAGGCGGCTTCGAAGTCTTCCATGTGATCGCGCAGGCGGGTGAAGCGGTGCGGCTGGACCACGGCGATGACGCGATTGCGCACGCCTTCGCGCGCTGCTGCGAGCACGGCGCGGATCTCGACCGGATGGTGGCCGTAATCGTCGATCACGGTCACGACACCGCCCTCGACTTCCACTTCACCGACCTTGGTGAAGCGGCGCTTCACGCCGCCGAACTTCGAGAAGCCGGTCTGGATGCAGTCGTCCGAGCAGCCCATCTCCACCGCCACGCCCACGGCGGCGAGCGCGTTCTGGACGTTGTGGCGGCCCGGCATCGGCAGTTCGATGCCTTCGATCCGGCGGAACGAGCCGTCGCGCTGGCGCAGGGCCACGTCGAAGCGGTTGCCGCCCGGGATCGGGGTGACGTTCTCGCCGCGAATGTCGGCCTGGGCGGAGAAGCCGTAGGTCACCACGCGGCGGTCGCGGACCTTGGGGATCACCGCCTGCACTTCCGGGTGGTCGATGCAGAGCATCGCCGCGCCGTAGAAGGGCACGTTCTCGATGAACTCGACGAAGGCGTCCTTCACCTTGTCGAACGAGCCGTAATGGTCGAGATGCTCGGGATCGATATTGGTGACGACGGCGATGGTGCCGTCGAGACGCAGGAACGAGCCGTCGCTCTCGTCGGCTTCCACCACCATCCAGTCCGAGGCACCGAGGCGCGCGTTCGAGCCGTAGGAGTTGATGATGCCGCCGTTGATGACGGTGGGATCGACCCCGCCCGCATCGAGCAGCGCCGCGATCATCGAGGTCGTGGTGGTCTTGCCGTGGGTGCCGGCCACGGCCACGGTGTTCTTGAGGCGCATCAGCTCGGCCAGCATCTCGGCGCGGCGGACCACGGGAATGCGGTTTTCGAGCGCGTAGACAACTTCGGGGTTGTCGCGCTTCACGGCGGTGGAAGTCACGACGACGGCAACGCCTTCGACGTTATCCGCCGACTGGCCGATCATGACCTTGATGCCGCGCTGGCGCAGGCCTTCGACTACGTAGCCCTCGGCAATGTCGGAGCCCTGCACCGAATAGCCGAGGTTGTGCATCACTTCGGCGATGCCGGACATGCCGATGCCGCCGATGCCCACGAAGTGGATCGTGCCGATGTCGGTGCCGACGCCCCTCACTGCGCGGACTCCTTCGCGAGCTTGCTTTTGGCCAGCGCTTCTCCGCCCTTGGCGGGCATGGCCTTCTCCATGCGGATCAGGTCCATGATCGGCGCGGCGCCGAAGCTTTCGACAAGGTCGGCCAGATCGCTGGCGGCATTGGGATAACCGCAGTTCCACGATGCGTGGGCGGCATTGGCAAGGGTTTCGGGATGCTGGGCCATGGCCTGTATCTGTTTCGCGAGCGTGGTCGCGGTGAAGCTTTCCTGGCGGATCGCGCGGGCGCCGCCCGCAGCGACGATCTCGCGCGTGTTGGCGGCCTGGTGGTCGTCGGTGGCGATCGGCAGCGGGATCAGGATCGCGGGTCGACCGACGGCGGTGAGTTCCGCGATGGTCGAGGCGCCCGAGCGGCCGATGAACAAGTGCGCACCGGCAAGACGCTCGGCCATGTCCTCGAAATAGGTCGCGAGTTCGGCGGGGATGCCATGACCCGCATAGCGGGCGCGCACGGCCTCGATATCCTCCGGGCGGCATTGCTGGATCACCTGGAGGCGCGAGCGCAGCGCCGGGGGCAGCATGGCGAGGCCGTCGGGCACGACTTCGGACAGGACGCGCGCGCCCTGGCTGCCGCCGGTCACGAGGATCCGCAGCAGGCTGTCCTCGCCGAATTCAGGAAACGGCGCTTCCCGCAGCGCGAGGACTTCGTCCCGCACCGGATTGCCGACGAGCGTGACTTTGTCCGCGAGCTTGGGATCGAGCCGGTCCACTTCCGCGAACGCGGTGGCAATGGCGTTAACCTTGCCCGCGAAATAGCGGTTCACGCGGCCGAGCACCGAGTTCTGCTCATGCAGGATCGTCGGGATCTTCGCGGAATGGGCCGCCAGCATCGTCGGCAGCGCGGGATAGCCGCCGAAACCGACCACGGCGGTGGGCTGGAAGCTCTCGAACAGGCGCAGCGCCATGCCGCGGCCCGAGAGGATGCCCCTGGCACCCTTCAGCCAGTTGAGCGGATTTTTCCCCGCGATGCGGCCCTGCGGCAGGACATGGGCGGGCAAATAGTCGGGCTTGCCGGGGATCGCGGCGCCGCGCTCGTCGGTGATGAGCGCGACGTGATGGCCGCGCCGGTCCAGCTCCGCGGCGAGCGCGAAGGCGGGGATGAGGTGCCCGCCGGTTCCGCCCGCAGCGAGGACGTAATGACGGCTTACCGAGCCTTTTACGGCCGAACTCATGAAGAAAGGTCTCCAACGGCGCGAAGCGAGAACTTCTCGCGCTTGATGAACGGATTGCGGCGCGTGATCGCCAGCAGCAGGCCCACGGTCATGCACATGGCGACCGTGGAGGAGCCGCCGTAGCTGATCAGCGGCAGGGTCATGCCCTTCGAGGGGAAGAGCTGGAGGTTGACCAGGATGTTGATGAAGGCCTGCCCGCCGAACTGCGAGGCGATGCCGGACGCGGCCAGCACGGTGAAAAGGTCTTCCTCGTCCACCAGCCTCAGCATGACCCGCGTCAGCAGGGCGAGGTAGATCATGACGATGATCATGCAGGCCACCAGCCCGAATTCCTCGCCGATGACCGAGAAGATATAGTCGGTATGGGCTTCGGGCAGAGCCATCTTGCGCGACCCCATCCAGAAGCCCTGCCCGAACCATCCGCCGTTCAGCAGGGTGCGCTGGGCAAGGTCCACCTGGTCGAAGGCATTGCCGCCCGAAAGGAAGGAATCGATGCGGTTGCGGCCGTTATCGTAGGTGAAATACATCAGGACAAGGCCGGCCACGCCCAGCCCCGCGAACATGCCGATGCGCTTGAGCGGGATGCCCGCCAGCAGGATCATCACGAAGAAGGTACCGGAAAACAGCATGGTCGAGCCGAAGTCCGGCTGCGCCATGAGCAGCGCGCCAAGCAGTCCCATGAGGCAGAAGCAGATCGCCACGACCGGGATATTGGGATCGCGCGCGCGCCAGGACAGGATCCAGGCGAGCAGGATCGGAAAGCCCGAACCGAGGAACTGCGAAGGCTGGATCGAGATCCCCAGCTTCAGCCAGCGCCGCGCGCCATTCACTTCGGAGCCGATCACCGGCACCAGCACCAGCCCCACCAGCATCACTGCGGCGATCAGGATGCCGACGCGCCGGGCGCTGTCCTTCGACAGGCTGGAAGCCCAGAACATCGCGCAGAGCCCCACGAACTGCCAGCGAAGGTGCAGCCAGAAGAAGTGCAGCTGCGAAAGCTTTTCATGCGCGGTCGAGAGGCGCCGGGCACTGGCCGGAGAACCGGCTGCCACGGCCACGGCCCCGATCCCCATGAGGATCAGCACCACCGCCAGCACGGTGCGGTCGATCTCCTGCCACCAGATCGCCAGCTGGCCGCGACGGTTGCGGTTGTAGCGGACATTGGCGGGAGACGCCCCGTTGCCGGGCACAGTGCCGGGCCCAGTACCGGACGCTGCGGTGGCCATCAGTGTTTCATCCCTTCGGCATCGCTACCCTGAGACTCCAGCAGGGCCTCGACGATCTGGCGGAAGGCCAGCCCGCGCGCTTCGTAGTCGCGGAACTGGTCGAAACTGGCGCAGGCCGGCGAAAGCATGATGACGTCGCCGGGCACCGCGCGGGTCATCGCCGCGCGGATCGCCTCGGCCATCATCTCGCTGCGGTGTACTTCGGTGTAGGGCGCCAGGATCTCCGCGAAACGCGGCCCGGCGTCGCCGATCGTATAGGCGGCGGCGACATTGCCGAAATAGGGTGCGCATTCGTCAAGGTCGTCGCCCTTGGGAAGGCCGCCGAGGATCCAGTGGATGCGCGGCGCCGGATCGGGCGGAAACGCGGCCAGCGCGGGCGCGGTGGAAGCCGGGTTGGTGGCCTTGCTGTCGTTGATGTAGAGAACGCCGTCCGCCTCGGCCACGCGCTCCATGCGGTGGGGCAGCCCGCTGAAGGTGCGCAGCCCCGCCTGCCAGTCCTGCTCGGAAATGCCGAGAGCCTGGACGATGGCCACGGCAACGGCCGCGTTCTGAAGGTTGTGCGGGCCTTGCAGCGAAGGCCAGTCCTTCTGGAGCGCGACGATATCCTGCCCGTTTACCCTGCGGACCGTGCCGGGTGCGCGGCGGCGGCTTTCCGTCTCGGCAATGTCGGCGGTCTCGCGGTCGCCGGTGCCGAACACGGCGGGACGATCCGCGCCCTGCATCTCGAACAGGCGCGCCTTGGAGGCGGCATAGGCCTCGAACCCATCGTAGCGGTCGAGATGGTCGGGCGTGATGTTGAGCAGCGCCGCCACGTCGCAGTCCAGACTGCGGGTGAGATCGATCTGGTAGCTCGACAGTTCGAGCACATAGACGCCGCCTTCGGGCAGCGGTTGCTCGCCCAGCACCGGCACGCCGATATTGCCGCCGACGCGCGCGGGCACGCCGGCGCTTTCCAGCAGGTGGTGTACCAGCGAGGTGGTGGTGGACTTGCCGTTGGTGCCGGTGATGCCGACCACGCGGTGCGCGGGCAGGCTTTGGCGGGCCAGCGCGAAGAGTTCGATATCGCCGATCACCGGCACGCCCTGGCGGCGCGCGGCTTCGGCGATCGGGTGCTTGTTGAGCGGCACGCCGGGCGAGACGATCACGCCGTCATAGCCGGTGATATCCGCCGTGACCGGATCGGCCAGTTCGATGCGGTCCCTGTCGCCCCTGCTGTCACGGCTCGCGCACAGGGCCTGCCTCGGCTCCTCGCGCGCGTCCCAGGCCATGACGTGGGCGCCGCTGGACAGCAGCGTCTCGACCGCGGTCAGGCCGGAGCGGGCCAGCCCGAGAACCGCGTAGCGCTTTCCGGCAAAGGCAGGGGAGACGATCAAGGCCCGGCGCCCCTTATCGCAGCTTGAGAGTGGAGAGGCCGAGGACGGCGAGGACGATCGAGATGATCCAGAAACGGATCACGACGGTCGATTCCTTCCAGCCCTTCTGCTCGAAGTGGTGATGGATCGGCGCCATGCGGAACACGCGGCGGCCGGTGCGCTTGAACCAGAACACCTGGATGATCACCGAGGCGGCTTCCAGCACGAAGAGGCCGCCGACGATGGCCAGCACGATCTCGTGATGCGCGGCCACCGCAATGGCGCCGAGCGCGCCGCCCAGCGCGAGGCTGCCGGTATCGCCCATGAAGACGGCCGCGGGCGGCGCGTTGAACCACAGGAAGGCCAGGCAGGCGCCGATGATCCCGGCGCAGAACACGGCCAGTTCACCGGCGCGCGGAACGTGCGGAATGCCGAGATAGTTGGCGTAGTCGACGCGGCCCGCAAGATAGCAGATGATCGCGAAAGTGCCCGCCGCGATGATCACCGGCATCGTCGCCAGTCCGTCCAGCCCGTCGGTCAGGTTGACGGCATTGCCCGCCCCCACGATCACGAACGCAGCGAAGACGTAATAGAACGGCCCCAGCGGAATGTAGCGGCCCGAGAGGAACGGCACGTAGAGGTTGGTGTTGAGCTGGCTGACGATGATGTAGGCGGCGATGCCCGCCACCAGGAATTCCAGTGCGAGGCGCAGCTTGCTGGAAAGCCCGGCGGTGCTGCGCTTGGCGACCTTGTCGTAATCGTCGAGGAAGCCGATGATCCCGAAGCCCACCGTCACGGCCAGGCAGGCCCAGACGAAGGGGTTGGTCACATCCATGAACAGGATCATCGAGCTGACCAGCGCGGTCAGGATCATGAGGCCGCCCATCGTCGGCGTGCCACGCTTGGCGAGGTGGCTCTGCGGGCCGTCCTCACGGATCGGCTGGCCCTTGCCCTGGCGCACGCGCAGCATGTTGATGAAGCGCGGCCCGATCAGCAGGCCGAGGCCGAGCGCGGTCATCAGCGCCGCGCCGGAACGGAACGTCTGATAGCGGAAGAGGTTGGACAGTCCCTCGTAGTGGAACCAGTCTGCGATGAGATACAGCATCTTCTGGGGGGATCCCCCTACCCTTCCTGTTTGTCGAGCGCGTTCACCAGGGAAGCCAGGCCCACGGAATTCGAGCCCTTCACCAGGATGACGTCATCCCGTTCGAGGCCGAACCGCCGCAGCGCGTCCACAGCTTCCCCCACAGTCAGGCAATGCGCGAAGGGCACGGCCTTGCCAAGCGGATCACCGGCGGATTTCCCCAGTTCCCCTGAAATACGCCCCTCTTCAAGGGCCTGCGCCAAGACCTCTGCGAGCGGTTCCATCTCCTGGCCGACCAGCACGGCATAATCGACTCCGGCATCGCGGATCGGACCGGCCAGCCCGGCATGATAGTCGGGTCCGTGGCTGCCCAGCTCCTTCATCGCACCGAGCACGGCGATCCGCCGGTTCGCAGGCGTACGCCCGAGCTGCTCCAGCGTCGCGCGCATCGATGCGGGGTTGGCGTTGTAGCTTTCGTCGATCAGCAGCGCTTTTCCTTGGGCGGGGCGGCGGCCGTCCACGTCGGGCTCCCCACCCGAAACGTCGATCTGGAGCCGCGCGCCCCTGCCCGGCAGCCCGCCCATTTCGGCGAGCGCCACGCCTGCGGCGCCGAGGTCTCCCTTTACCCCGCGCACCGCGGCCATGACCGCGAGCGAATTGATCACATGATGTTCGCCGGGCGAGGCGACGGTGTAGCAGACCCGTCGGTCGCCCATGTCGATCGTCACCAGCGAGCCGCCGCCGATCGCCGGAACCGCGTCGAGCAGGCGCACATCGGCATCGCGCGCCTTGCCGAACGAGACGACTTGCGCGCCGGAAGCGAGGGCGGCTTCCTTCAACCGGTTGAAGTAAGGGCTATCGGCCGGAATCACGGCAGTGCCGCCCGCTTCCAGCCCTTCGAAGATCTCGGCCTTGGCGTCGGCAATTGCCTCCATCGAGCCCAGCATCTCGATGTGCGCGGGCGCGATGGTGGTGATGACCGCCAGGTTCGGGCGCACCTGCCGGGTCAGCGCGGCGATTTCGCCTGCATGGTTCATGCCCATCTCGAAGATACCGAAACGCGCGCGGGCGGGCATGCGCGCAAGGCTGAGCGGTACGCCGACGTGGTTGTTGTAGCTCTTCACCGAACGATGCGCGTCGCCCCGGCTGGCGCGGTCGAGCGCCTCGAAGATCGCTTCCTTCACGCCGGTCTTGCCCACCGAACCGGTGACGCCGATGATCGGCCCGCGCGCCCGCTCGCGTGCGGCGGCGCCGAGAAGTTCCAGCGCTTCCGTGGTATCCGCCACCAGGATATGCGGGCCGTCCACCGGGCGATCGACCACGACCGCCGCCGCGCCCTTGGCAAAGGCGCCCTCGACGAAGCGATGGCCGTCCATCGCCTCGCCCTTGAGCGCGAAGAACAGGTCGCCGCCCTGCACGTCGCGGCTGTCGATCTCGACCCCGGAAACGGTGAACGCGCCGCTGGCCTCGCCCTTCATCACCCGCGCGAGCGTGGCGGAATCCCAAAGCGCGGAAGACCACGGGGCAAGCGGGTTTTCCTCGGCAGCATCAGTCGGCCATTCGAGGATCCGGGCTACAGCATTCATCGCACTACCTTCCCTGCGGACCAGACATTTCCCTGGCCACGGTGACGTCGTCGAATGGCAGGACGCGCACTGCATCGCCGCTGCCGATGATCTGCCCCTGTTCATGCCCCTTGCCGGCGATGAGGACGATGTCCCCACGTCCGGCTTCCGCGATCGCCGCGCCGATTGCCGCGCGCCTATCGCCGATTTCCCGCGCATCCTTGCCCATTCCGGCAAGGATCATGGCGCGAATTTCCGCCGGGTCTTCGCCGCGCGGGTTGTCGTCGGTGACGATCGCCACGTCCGCACCCTCGCTGGCCACCCGGCCCATTTCCGGCCGCTTGCCCTGGTCGCGGTCGCCGCCCGCACCGAACACCACGATCAGGCGCCCCTCCACATGCGGACGAAGCGCCGCGATCGCCGCCTCAAGCGCATCGGGGGTATGCGCATAGTCGACATAGACCGGCGCGCCTACCGAAGAAATCGCCGCGCGCTCAAGCCGCCCGCGTACCGTGACGAGCCGCTTCAGCGCATCGAAAGTCTGGTGCGCGTCACCGCCGCTGGCCAGGACCAGCCCCGCCGCGACGAGCGAATTGGCGGCCTGATAGGCGCCGATCAGCGGAAGCTCGAGCACGTAGGCTTTGCCCTCGTGCTCGAGCTCCAGCTTCTGGCCGAGTCCGCCCGGCTTGCGACCCGAGAGGCGGATGCTGGTGCCCTTGGCACCCACGGTGAACGTCTTGAGCCCGCGCTTTTCGGCATGGGCAATGGCTTTTTCGGACCAGGGGTCGTCAGCCCAGATCACGGCCGTGCCGCCATCGACGACGACTTCGTCGAACAGGCGCATCTTTGCCGCGAAATAGTCGTCCATGTCGGCGTGGTAATCGAGATGGTCGCGCGAGAGATTGGTGAAGGCGCCTGCCGAAACGCGGGGGCCCTCGATGCGGAACTGCGAAAGACCGTGGCTCGACGCCTCGTAGGCGACGTGGGTAACGCCCTCGCGGGCAAGGCCGGTGAGGTTGGCAAGGAACGTCACGATATCCGGCGTGGTAAGGCCGGTGGAGACGGTCTCGTCGCTGGTGGTTACGCCCAGCGTACCGATCGAGGCGGCGCGCTGCCCGGCCATGCGCCAGATCTGGCGGGTCAGTTCGACGGTAGAGGTCTTGCCGTTGGTGCCGGTGACCGCCACCAGCGTCTCCGGCACGGGCTGGAAGAACGGCGCGGCCAGGCGCGCGAACAGGCGGCGCGGTTCGGCGTCAGCAAAGTGGACCGCACCTTCCACCTTGGCGTCGGGGTGTGCGACCACCGCAACGGCACCCGCCTCTACGGCAGCGGCGATATAGTCCTCGCCATTGAACTTCGCGCCGCGAAACGCGCCGAACACCGTGCCGGGCGCCACCTTGCGATGGTCGATGGCAAAGCCGGTCACGTTGATATCTGCGCCCCGGAAAGGAACATCGGCAGCAGCGCAGAGGGCAGTCAGTTTCATTCTTGCAGGCTCACTCTTCAGCGGTTCCGGCCGGGATCAGCGGCTTGAGGTCGGAAATGTCGATGTCGCGGGTCTCGTCCGGCATCACGCCCAGCAACGGGCCGATGCGCGGAACCACGCGCTGGATCACCGGCGCCGAGTTCCACGCGGCGGTGCGCTGGAACGAGGTCGCCTCGGTGCCCTGCGGCTCGTCCATCATGGCGATGACGACGTAGCGGGGGCGGTCCATCGGGAAAGCCGCGGCGAAAGTCGCTACCAGCGAGTGCTTGCGATAGCCGCCGACGCCCGGCTTTTCGGCCGATCCGGTCTTGCCGCCGACGCGGAAGCCGGGCGCGTCGGCCTTGCGGCCGGTGCCGTAGGACACGATCATGCGCAGCAACTGGCGCATGCGGGCGCTGGTCGCGGCGGTGAAGACGCGGCGACCGGCCGGAACCTGCGAAGGCTCCAGCTTCTTCAGCGTCGCCGGACGCCAGATGCCGCCGTTGACGAGCGAGGCGTAAGCGGATGCAAGATGCAGCGGGGTCACCGCGATGCCGTGGCCATAGGCGACCGTCATCGTGCGCAGGCGCGGCCATTCGCCGCGCGGCCAGAGCGGGAAACCGCGCGCCGGAAGCTCGACATAGGGGCGCTGGTTCATCGCCAGCGATTCCATGGTCTTCTTGAGACGCTCGCCGCCCAGTTCGTCGGCGATGTGTGCGGTCACCGTGTTCGACGAATGGATCAGCGTTTCCAGCACGTTCAGCGAAGAGCCGTAATTGTGCAGGTCGTGGATCGTGAACTTGCCGACATGGAGCGGCGTGGCGGGCCAGCGGCGGCGCAGATCGGTGATCGTGCCCGCATCGAGTGCGGCGGCGACGGTGATCGGCTTGAAGGTAGAGCCGAGTTCGTAGACCTGGTTGGTCACGCGGTTGAAGCCGCGCGGCACGTCGCCCGCCTTGGCCTGCTCCTCGGTGATGACGAGGTCGCTGGGCTGGACGTGGTTGGGATCGAACGAGGGCAGCGAAGCCAGCGCCAGGATCTCGCCGGTATCGACATCCAGGATGACACCCGCCGCGCCCTTGGCCTTGCTGAGCGCCATGCCCTTGCCCAGTTCGTCCTCCAGCGCGCTCTGCACGCGGAAGTCGATCGATAGCGTGGCGGGCTGCGCGCGACCTTCCGGGCTGGTGAGTTGCTTGTCGAAGGCCTGCTCCATGCCGACCTGGCCCTTGCCGAAAGTATCGACATAGCCCAGCACCGATGCCGCCATCGAACCCTGCGGATAGAAGCGCGTGGCTTCCTGCGGGTATTCCAGCGCCGGTTCGCCCAGCGCGTGGACCTTGTTGGCATCCTCGGGCAGGATCGACTTGCGCAGATAGCCGGGCTTGTCCGAAGAGAGCTTGGCGATCAGTTCCGCCCGGTCGAGATCGGGGAAGATGCGGATCAGCCCGCTGGCGACTTCGGCCGGGGTATGGATCAGCGACGAACCCTCGCTCATCGCCTTGGGATTGAACCAGAGCGAATAAGTGCGGAATTCACGCGCAAGCGGCACGCCGTTGCGATCGACGATCTCGCCGCGCTGGGGCACCAGCAGGTCCGACAGGTCGCCGCCGCGCACCGAAGGGCCGGTCACGCCCAGAAAGATGATGCGCAGGAACGCCAGCAGCCCGATCAGCGTGAAGACCCCCAGGATCCACAAGGTGCGCATCTTCGCGACCAGCAGCGATTGCTGCCTTACGTTGAACAGCTTGCGCCGGCCGGTCGAAACCGTGGTGGGGACCGCTCCGATCGGGAAGGCCGGAGCGTTCACTGCTGGGCGGCCTCCGCCACTTCGATCCGCGCCAGGCGGCTGCCGAGAGCAGCGGCGTCGCGCGCCATTTCCTCACGCTCTGGATCGCGGTTCCTGCCGCCCGTTCCCTTGGTTTCGGGCTGTGAGGCGGCAGCTGCGGCACCATTCACCGGCGAGACCATCGCCAGCAATCCGCCGTTGTCCGCCCCAGCGTCGCCCGCAGGATCGGCATTGGCATAGCGGATCGGCGCCGGCGCGCCCGGTCCCACCGGCATGCCCAGCGCGGCAAGCTGGCGTTCGCCCTCGATATACTGCGCGGCCGTCGGCGCCTTGTAGCCAAACTCGACGTCGTTCAGTTCCTTGAGCGCCTGCTGGTTGGAACGGGTCTGGAACTCGGTTTCCAGGAAGTTGATGTCCTGCTGGACCCAGACGATCCGCTTCTCGGTATCGTGAACCTGGCTCTTCACCGCATTGACGCGCAGGGTCAGGCCGATCGTCAGGGCGCCGCAGACCAGCAGCACGGAAATCCATCCAATCGAATGGACGCGATCGCGAGTGAGGTTCATGCGGCACTCCTGTGGTCTTTACGGCCATCTGGCGTTCTTGGGGGGGCCTCAGTGCGCACGGCGGCGCGCAGGGTGGCGGATCGGGAACGGGGATTGGCGGCAAGTTCCGCCTCCCCCGGCCGCACGGCTTTCGCCACCTGTTCGAACGTCGCCTGCGGGCCGGACCCCAGTTGCGGCAAGTGCCGCGACGTGGTCTGCGCCTGCCCGGCGGCGTCGCGCAGGAAGCGCTTCACCTTGCGGTCCTCGAGACTGTGGAAGGTCACCACCGCCAGCCGCCCCCCGGCGCGCAGCAGGGTTTCGGCCCCTTCCATCCCGGCATCGAGCTCGTCGAGCTCTCCGTTCACATGGATACGGATCGCCTGGAAGCTGCGCGTCGCCGGATCCTTCGGCGCGGAAGCTCCCTTGTAGTTGGCATTGTAGCCCACAGCCTTGCGGACCACGCGGGCGAGTTCGCCGGTCGTCTCGATCGGCCGCGCGGCCACGATCGCGCGGGCAACGCGGCGCGACTGGCGCTCTTCACCATAGAGATAGAGCACGTCGGCGATCTGGGCCTCGTCCGCCTCGTTCACGAAATCGGCGGCGGACATGCCCGACTGGCTCATGCGCATGTCGAGCGGACCATCGGCGCCGAAGGCGAAGCCGCGCCCCGCCTGGTCGAGCTGCATGGAGGAGACACCGATATCCATGACGACGCCGTCCACGCTCGTGACTCCGGCTTCTTCCAGGCCCGCGACCATCTCGGAGAAGCGGCGGGCGTGCAACACGAGGCGGGGCGGATTGGCATCGAGTTCCGGCCATTTCGCGCGGTTATCCACGATTGCAGCGATGGCGTCGGGATCGCGGTCGAAAGCATGGACGGTCGCGCCGGCATCGAGCAGGCGCCGGGTATAGCCGCCCGCGCCCAGAGTGCCATCGACGATGACGTCGCCGCCCTGGGGGTTCAGGGCGGCGACGACCTCCTCAAGGAGCACCGGAACGTGGGGAACGCCCTCGGGTATGGTACGAGAGGCGCTCATTTCTTCGAAGCCTTCTGGAGTTCCTTGGCCGCCAGGCTGTGGCAGGCGGTTTGCGCCGCCTTCCAGCCATCGTCCATTTCGTTGAGGTTTTCCGGGCTCCACACCGTGAAGAAGCGGCCGTTGCCGCGGAAGTAGAGCTGATCGGTGACATTGGCGAGCGCGGCCAGATCCTCGGGCAGGACGAAGCGGCCGCTGCCGTCGAACGGCACTTCGTAGGAGGCGTAGATATCCGCCGCGCGCTTTTCCGCGTCGAAATCCTTGCCCGCACGCACGGCCAGGTCCTGCTGTTCGCGGATTTCCTGTTCGAAGTCCTGGATGCGGGAGAGACCGAAGCCGACAAGGCAGGGCCAGCGGTCATGGGTGGTCAGGCAGAGCAGGTCCTTGCCGCTCGATTCGCGCACGGTGCCGCGAAATGCATTGGGCAGCACGAAACGGTTCTTGTCGCGTAGCAGCGAGAAGCCCTGTCCGTTGTAGATGAATGGCTGCCCAGCCATGATATCCCTGTTTCGCCCCTTGGCTCGCTTCTCGGGCATGACAGGGCCCCTCCCCACCGCGCAGTCGCACGATAGGGTCCGCGTCCTGAAGACAGGACACGACGAGACTCAGCCATTCCGATTGACATTGCTTTTATAACGGGAATTTCGGGGATTAAAGGGAAAATTGGGGATCAGAGGGAATTTATTGGCGGATTTCTTCGGATTTCAGGCACGGGTCGTCTTGTCGAGCCGCTATTTAAGCGCTGCGAAACCAATAAAATCGCTGATTTTTCACGGGTTTTCCCTTAGCGCAGGGCTATCCCACACGATCCCCAGTCAATCCCCACTCTCCGCCCAATCTATGAGCGCCCCCAAGGCCTCGCGTCGCCGGGCGAGTGCCGCAGGATCCGGCACTTCTTCCAGCAGCGCGGCATCAGAAACCGCGAAAATCCGGCCTTTTTCGACACGGCACCGGGCAAGAAGGCCTTCCGCAGACAACGTACAGGTACCCGGCGCATCCCCGGCTTTCCCCGCAATCCCGGATTTTCCCGTCGGCCGCGCGGACGGGCTCTCCCCGAAATTCCCCGCTCGGCGAAACCGGCCCGGCAGATTGACGGGGAGCGGGCCGCGTTCGGTATCGACAAGTCTCTCGCCGGGAGGCGCCGCCTCGTCGAACTCCAGCCCCAGCCCCCACCGCGCGAGAATGGGAGATAGCAGCACGGTGTCCTGCGGCCTGCGCGGATCGCCCAGGGCAAAGCGGCTGGGCATGGTCAGCGCCGGATCGGCGAAGAGCAGCACGCGGCCGCCCTCCCGGACCCAGCGATCGAGAACGACGTTTTCCTGCGGTGACAGAGGGCGCGGCTGGGCCAGCACCAGCAGGGCGTCTCGCGGCAGCGCGAGCCGTCCTGCCGCGTCGACCAGGGTATCCAGCGGCTTCAGCGTTCCGTGCGAGGAGAGTTCCTCCATCGCCCAGTGCCCGGTCCGCTCGGATGCGAGCAGTTCGCGCAGATCGCCGCTCTCGCCCCAGACGATCGGCAGGCTGGTGTAGAGGCCGATGACACGCGCCGCGCCATGCGGCGGCGAATCGCCGCAACCGGCAAGCGTCAGGACGCCTGCCAGCAGCGTGAATGCATTGCGCAGCTTACTGGCTATCGATGGGAACGCCGGTCGCTTCGGGATCGCCGGGAACGGCAGGCGCCGGGGTCGGGCTGGATTCGGCAGCGGGCACGACGCCGATATCCGCCAGGGGATCGCTCGAAGGCTTCTTCGGCTTGGCATCGACGGCGACGACCTGCTGGATCGGATCGGCGGTATCGATCAGGCGCGTGCGATCGTTGATGATGTTCGCCAGCCCCACGATCAGCAGCATGGCGCAGAGGCCGAACAGCCCCACCTGGAGGCGGTGAACGGCCTGCGAACGCAACTCGCGCGCCGTGGGCGGCACGAAGTGCTGCGGGGTGGTGATCGGTTCGACCATTGTAGGCGGAATGTGCCCTGCCATCGACAGATCGTTTACCTCAGGATCGCAGCCATGGGAAGACGGGCAGATTCTTCGATTCCAGCCATTCCGGGTTGTAGAGCGACGAGAGGTAGCGGAAGCCGGTATCGCACAGGATCGTGGCGACCCGTGCGTCCGCCTTGCCCTCGGCCACCAGCTTGCGGCCGAGCGCGACGGCGCCTGCCACGTTGATCCCCGATGACAGGCCCAGGCACAGCCCCTCTTCCGAGAGCAGGCGGCGAACCCATTCCAGGCCTTCCTCGTCCGAGATGCGGAACTGGGTGTCGATCGGCGCGCCCTCGAGATTGGCGGTGATGCGGCCCTGCCCGATGCCCTCGGCCACCGAATTGCCCTCGGCCTTTAGCTCGCCATGGGCATAGTAGTTGTAGAGCGCCGCGCCGTGCGGATCGGTGAGCGCGATGGTCACGTTCTCGTCGAAGGCCTTGAGGCCAAGGCCGGTGCCTGCGATCGTGCCGCCGGTGCCCGCAGCGCAGGTGAACCCGTCGATGCGGCCGTCAAGCTGCTGCCAGATTTCCGGCGCGGTGCTTTCGATATGGGCCTTGCGGTTGGCGATATTGTCGAACTGGTTGGCCCAGACCGCGCCGGGCGTCTCTTCGGCAAGCCGGCGCGAGGTGTGGACGAAGTGGCCGGGGTTCGAGAACGGCGCCGCCGGTACGAGCACCAGTTCCGCGCCAAGCGCACGCAGGGTGTCCATCTTCTCGCGCGACTGGGTTTCGGGCATGACGATAATCGTCTTGTAGCCCAGCGCATTGGCGACCAGCGCAATGCCGATGCCGGTATTGCCCGCCGTGCCCTCGACGATGGTGCCGCCCGGCTGGAGCAGGCCCTTGGCCTCGGCATCGCGCACGATCCACAGGGCGGCGCGGTCCTTCACCGAGGCGCCGGGATTGGCGAATTCGCACTTGCCCCAGATCTCGCATCCGGCGGCATCGCTCGGTCCCTTGAGCAGGACGAGCGGGGTGTTTCCGATGAGGTCGAGAGTGGAGCGCTGGGGAATGGGTGCAGTCATGGCCGCACAGGTAGGAAGTCAGACCGAAAGGCGCAAATGATTTGCGCTTCTATCTTTCAAATCGGGATTTTTGCGGGATCGCAGCCCCGCAAAAATCGTCATCCCGGACTTGATCCGGGACCGCTGGCCGCCCGCGCCTTGCTCTAAGGCGAATGCCTGAATCAGGCGCCCGCGAACGGCCAACGACCCAAATGAAGATCCGTTTCTCAGTCTTCCTGCGCGATCGTGACCTTGCAGCCTTCGAGAGCCGCCGTCACCGGCACCTGGCAGGACAGGCGCGAATATTCGTTGCGATGGTCCGAGCTGTCGAGCAGGTCGTTCTCGTCCTCGCTCATGGCCGGAAGCTTGTCCGCAAAGGCGGGGTCGATATGAACGTGACAGGTCGCGCAGGAGCAGCAGCCGCCGCAGAGAGCCAGAAGCTCGTCGAACCCGCTGTCGCGGATCGTTTCCATCAGAGTGCGACCTTCGGTGGCCTCAACGGTGGATTCTTCGCCCGATTGATTGATGACGATGATCTGCGGCATTCTCGTCGATCCCCTTATGATACTGCATGTATCGCAACATGCCTATTCTGGCTTTTGTGGCCGGCTGCTAATGGCTGCAACCCCCTTTTGCAAGGTAATCGAACATGGGCTTGAGCGCGGACGCACTAAAACTGGGACTGGACGCCATCGCCGCGCAGGAACCCGCCATGGCCCGCGCGCTCGATCTGGCCGGGTACCCCGAGCCGCGCATCCGCCCGGCCGGCTATGCCACCCTGCTCCGCACGATCGTCGGCCAGCAGGTTTCGGTCGCGGCGGCGGCCTCTGTATGGCGCAGGCTGGAAGATTTGCTCGGCGAGGGGATCGCACCGGAAACCCTTCTCGCCGCAGAATTCGAGGCGCTGCGCGGCTGCGGGCTTTCCCGCCAGAAGCAGGGCTATGCGCGCAGCCTCTGCGAACTGGTGCTCGCGGGGACGCTGGATTTCGAAAATCTGCCGCCTGATGACGAGGAAGCCATTGCCCAGCTCGTCCGCATCAAGGGGATCGGCAGGTGGTCGGCCGAAATCTACCTGCTTTTCGCGGAAGGGCGGCCGGACGTCTGGCCTGCAGGCGACCTTGCGGTTCAGGCCGGGCTGCACAGGATCCTGGGCCTGGAGGGCAGGCCGGACGAGAAGGAAACGCGCAAGCTGGCGGAAGGCTGGCGGCCCCATCGCGGCGCCGCGGCGATCTTCACCTGGCATTGCTACAACAACCCGGCTCTCTAGCCAGACTCTCTAGATAGCGAAAACCCCGCGCCGCTCATCGAGAAAGCGCGCTTCCATCCACCGCCTCAGCCGGGGAGACTGGCGCTCGGTCAGGAGCGAGATCGCCGCACTCGCCAGCACGATTAGGGCGATCAGGGCTGCGAACAGCGCAAGGCTGCGCCCCGCATCCAGCCCCCATGAGCGCAGCAGCTGGATCAGCGGCCAGTGGAACAGATAGAGCGTGAAGGAGAAGCCCGCGAGCCGCTTCGCTGCCGCATCCAGCGAGACGATCGGCTCGGCGAAGCGGCCCGAAAGGCTGCGCGCCGCGGCCAGCACCGGCATCATGAGCAGGCCCATGGCGATGTCGGACAGCGCCCATTGCGACCACTCCGTGTCCCCCGGCCACCAGGCCTTCAGCAGCGGATTGAGCACCTCGCGGTCCACTTCGAACAGGGCCAGCGCCAGCAGGCCCGCGCCGACAAGCACGAAAGGCGCGGCGGCCAGCGGCAGGCGCCGCGCGGCGGGCACATGTGTCAGGGCGACACCGAAGAGCCATACCGGCATCAGCAGCAGGATCGCTCCGCCTGCCGCCAGACAACCCAACACCACGGCGCCGATGCGCGCCCAGCCGCGCAGGAATACCGCCAGCGCGAAGATCGCATAGTACCAGACCTCGTAGCAGAGCGACCAGTAAGGCGGGTTCCAGATCGGCCCGGCCACACCGGGCCAGGCGCTGAGGAACGTGAGCGGTGCAAGAAGCTGCCGGGTGATCGCCAGCGCATCCTCCGGGCTGTTGTCCATCCGCACCGGGCTCGGTCCTGCCAGGACATAGGCCGCCAGCGTGCTGAAGATCAGCGCCGGGATCGCCACCGGCAGGATCCGGGCCATTCGCGCGATCGCGTATCGCGGCAGGCTCGACCGGCCGCCCAGCACCGATGTGCTGATGACCAGCCCGGAGAGCACGAAGAACACGATCACGCAGTAGTGCTGCATGCGCACGCCGAACGGGAACCAGCCCTGATAGAGCCCCAGTTGCACGGCATGCCCCACCGCCACCAGCAGCGCGGCGCCGAAGCGCACGAAATCCAGCACGACCGAAAGCGGCCGCGTGAGGAAAGGCTCCCCGGCAGACTGCGCCACGGCGCGGTGCCCGGTCAGGCCTGGGGGGCCACTGCGTCGATGAAGCGGGCCATGTCGACATCGCGGCGGCTGAGACCGTCGGCATCGTGGGTGGTCAGCGTGATTTCGACGCGGTTGTAGACGTTGAACCACTCGGGGTGATGGTCCGCCTTGTCGGCCTGGATCGCCACGCGGGTCATGAAGCCGAAAGCCTCGTTGAAGTCCGCGAACCGGAGCTTGCGCACGATGGCAAGTCCATCCTCGCGCAGCTGCCAGGCAGGCAGCCCGGCCAGGGCTTCGGCACGTTCGGCATCGGTAAGACGGGCTATGGACATTCGGGACGACTCCGGCAGCAGCCAAGACCATTGGCAACTTGGCACTGGGGGGCCTTTCCACTATCGCGTCCGTGCATGCAAGGGGCCTCCATCGCCATCGACGATCTCGCCTGCCGGCGCGGCGACAGGCTGCTGTTCCGCGGCGTCAACGTGCGCCTGCACGCGGGAGAGGCGCTGCGCGTCTCGGGCCGCAACGGCATCGGCAAGTCCAGCCTGCTGCGTATCGTCGCCGGACTGGCGCCTGCCTTCGCGGGAACGGTGCGCACCGAAGGCGCGATCGGCCTTGTCGACGAACGCCCTGCCCTCGATCCCGCGCGGCCTCTCGGCGATGCGCTGACGTTCTGGCGGCAGATCGATGGCAGCACGGAAAACGCGTGGGAACTCGAACGGCTCGGCCTGGCAGACCTGCTCGACGTGCCGGTGCGCTACCTTTCGACCGGGCAGAAGAAACGCGCCGCGCTTGCCCGCCTGCTCGCCCAGCAGGCGCGGATCTGGCTGCTCGACGAACCGCTCAACGGGCTGGACGTCCACGCCGCGACGCTTGCCGAAGAACTGACGGCGGAGCACTGCGCGGCGGGCGGGATCGCGCTGATCGCCTCGCACCAGCCGTTCGCGGTGCCGGGAATGGCCACGCTCTCGCTTGCGGACCACGCGGCATGACGGGGCGGGTCCTGCCCCTGCTCCGGCGCGATCTGGCGCGGCTGCTGCTGGGCGGGCGCGGCGGCGGGGCATTGCTGCCGGTCCTGTTCTTCCTGTCCGTCGCCATGCTCTATCCCTTCGCGGTCGGCCCCGACGCGCCCTTGCTGGCGCGGACCGGGGGCGGCGTGATCTGGGTGGCCGCCCTGCTTGCCGCGATCCTGCCGCTCGACCGGCTGGTCGAGCCCGACATCGAGATGGGCCTGTTCGACCAGTGGGCCCTGCGCGGCATTTCCGAAGAACTGGTGATCGCCGTGCGGGTATTCGCCCATTGGCTGAGCTTCGGCCCGCCGCTGATGCTGGCGGCCCTGCCCGCCGCCGCCCTGCTCGGGCTGGACGGCCACACTCTGGCCATGGTCGAGATCGGGCTCCTGGCAGGCACGCCCGGCCTTGCCGCGCTCGGCGTCACGGTGGCGGCGCTTACGGCCGGCCTGCGCGGCGGCGCGGCTCTGGGAGGACTGCTGATCATTCCCATGGCAGTGCCGGTGCTGATCTTCGGCGCAGGCAGCCTCGGCGCCGGTGGGACCAGCGGCCTTGCGCTCACTGGCGCCGCCAGCCTGGTCCTGCTCGCCATGGCACCTTTCGCGGGCGGTGCGGCCGTACGCGCGGCGCGCGGCTGAAGTTTCATCGCCCTGGCGGTTGGCGCAGCGCCCTCCCGCCACGCATAGTGCCTCCAGACCCGGCGGGAACCGGGCTGGGGAGAGTGCCATGCGCCATCGGATCGGGGGCCGGATTCCGCCCCCTCGGGACCTGACCGAAAGAGCGGAAAAGGAAACCGGCCTCAGCGACTTCGGCGCGGAGGGCTTTCGCGAGGGCCTGAAAATCCTGGTGGATTCCCTCAACAGCGAGGCCCGGCTGAATGCCCTTGGAGAAAGCGCGTTGACGCAGCGGATCCTGCTGCACCTCAAGCAGAGGCTGGAAATCGAGGCGTGGTATCGCCGCCACCCCGAGATCGAGGACGAGGAAATCCGCAATCCTCTGTTCGGCGTCAGCCTGCCGCGTACCGGCTCCTCGGCCCTGTCCTTCCTGCTCGCCAGCGATCCTGCGGTCCGCTACCTCAGGGTGTGGGAGAGCAGCCGTCCCTGCCCGCCGCCGGGCATGGTGGAAGGCCCCGATCCGCGTCGCGGCGTTTCGGCGAGCAGCGCCGACGAACAGCTCAAGGGCGGTACGCGCACACCTACCGGCATCGACGGTGCCATGGAGTGCCAGGACCTGATGGCGCTCGATTTCAGGAGCCAGATCTTCCAGGCTTTCGCCCAGATACCGCGCTATTCGGAATGGCTGCTCCAAGCGGACCTTTCCGGGACTTACGCCTATCACAAACGCGTGCTGAAGCTGCTCCAATGGCGTCAGCCCCGCCGCCCCTGGCGGCTCAAGGCACCGACCCACCTGCTCTATCTCGATGCACTGGTCGCAACTTATCCAGACGCACGATTTGTCATGACGCACCGCGATCCGGGCGAGGTGATCCTCTCGGTTGCGGCGGTCTACGCCGATATCGCCGGGAAGTTCAGCGATGCGCTCGACCATGCCTGGCTGGGCGAACTCAACTTGCGCACCTGGTCCGAAGCCATGCGGCGGGGCATCGCATTTCGCGATGCTGGCGGCGACCCGCGTTTCCACGACATCCATTTCCGCGCGATGCTGGCCGATCCCATCGGGCAGGTCCGGGAACTCTATGCCTGGCTGGGCGAACCGATATCCCCCGCGTTCGCCCGCAGCATGGCGGATTGGTGGCAATCCAACGAAAACGCGCAGCGGATGCCCAGGCCGGATGCGACGCTCTTCGCCCTCGACCCCGACGCCGTAAGGCAACATTTTTCCGAGTATCGCGCGCGAATGGAGCGATGGGCGCCCTTCGGCGAGGCCGCATGATCTCTCAAACCACAGGTGAAGACAGATGGGTGAAGTAACCACCGGCGCGGTACGGTTCGACAGGGCCGCGCGGGAAACGCAGACGATCGCGGGCGGCCCCCGCTACGCGCCGCTGCGGCTCGACGAAGTGAGTCCCGAGGGACAGGAGCAGGTCGATGCGATTCGCGCGGCGTTCCAGATCCCCGAAAGCCGCCCCTTTCCCGACGTCAGCCTCATCACCCTACGCCATCCGGGCATGTTCAAGGGTCAGATGGTGCTCGGCATCGAACTCGCGGCCAAGGGCACGATTCCCGGCCGTGAGCGCGAGTTGATGATCCTGCGTCTGGCCCTGCTGGCCCGTGCCCCATTCGAATGGTGCGAACATGTGGATATCGGCAAGGCCTTCGGGATCACGTCCGAGGAAATCGAGCGCGTGATCGCAGGCTCGAGCGCGCCGGGTTGGACGGAGCACGAATCGGCCATGCTTCGCGCCGTGGAGGAACTCGTGGCGGACCATTGCATCGGCGATTCGACGTGGACAATTCTCGCCGCCAGCTGGGATGAAAAGCAGATGCTCGAGCTTCCCATGCTCGTGGGCACCTATCTGATGACCGCGATGCAGCAGAATTCTCTGAAAATTCAGCCCAAAGGCGGCTTCGACTACCGCTGAAGCAGCCTGCCCGGGGCGGAATCGCGAATCACCTCTGCGAATCGCTGATTCGCCGTCCCGACTCGCTCACTGATTCGCGCGCCGATTCGCCGAACCGTCGTCCCAGCGGACGGCGGCCTTTTCGCGTGGAAAATATCGCCCGGTTTTTGCCACGGCTCATCGGTGTCCCTTCACGACGGTCGCTGTGGACAAATCCGGTAAAACCCACGGACAACCGCGGCAAAAGCTATGGATTTTCGGGGAAAAAACGGGCCGGGGCGGTTTCTCGCGCATAGCGTGAAATCGCCCCGGCCCAGTCGACAGAAAGGGCAGGCAGGCGCCCCATGACAAGCGCCGGCCCTAGGTCCTTGGTGCAGGCTTGACGGGCAAGACAAGCTGCGTAGACATAGCTAATGATAATCATTCTCAAATACAAGCCCATGGAGAACCAGGCATGTATCAGTACGTCGATCGCCCCCTGAATTCGCTCGACGAGGGCTGCCGTTTCCTCGTCTGGTCGATGCGCGCCTGGGTCACGACGCTGGGGCGTCGCCAGTGTCCGGCGCAGGCCTTGGCCCCCGCTTTCGCGAAGTGGCGGATGATCGGCGGGCTCCAGCCGTTCCACCGCGCGATGCTGCTGTTCAACCGCGACGCGCTGGAGACTTTCGCGTTCTGCCCGATGGCCTGCAGCCACGTATCGGAGCACGAGGCGGTGATTCTCGAACTCATCACCTCGCTGCGCGACCGCGGCCCGCAGCAGACGCGCGAGACGCTGGAACTGGTGGTTTCGGAAGACAGCGTGGGCGACGTGCTGGAAACCCTGTCCAAGCTCGGCGCGGCCATGGCTATCGCAGGCATATTTCCGGGCGAGACGGTGCCTGCGAAGAACATGCGGCACTGAGTGTTTGGGGAGTTTCCGAGTCTGAAACTCCCCTAATAGTTCAGATTCCGATCAGTTCGCGCCCGATCAGCATGCGCCGGATCTCGTTCGTGCCCGCGCCGATGTCGAGCAGCTTGGCGTCGCGGAGATAACGCTCAACCGGCCAGTCCCTGGTGTAGCCTGCACCGCCCAGCGCCTGCACGGCCTCTCCCGCCACGCGGAAAGCATTCTCGCTCGCCAGCAGGATGGCTCCGGCAGCATCGAAGCGGGTGGTCCGCCCGTTGTCGCAGGCCCGGGCCACCGCGTAGACATAGGCCCGCGCCGACTGCAGGGCGACGTACATGTCCGCCACTTTGGCCTGCATGAGCTGGAACGTCCCGATCGCCGCGCCGAACTGGCGCCGTTCGCGCACATAGGGGATCACGGTATCGAGGCAGGCCTGCATGATGCCGATCTGCAGCCCCGCCAGCACCACGCGCTCGTAATCAAGGCCGCTCATCAGCACTTTCACCCCGCCGTGCAGCGGTCCCATCACGTTTTCCGCAGGGACGAAGCAATCGTCGAACACCAGTTCGCTGGTGGGCGAGCCGCGCATGCCCATCTTGTCGATCTTCTGCCCGATCGAGAAACCGGCCATGTCCTTCTCGACCAGGAAGGCGGTGATGCCCTTCGAACCGGCCTCGGCGTCGGTCCTGGCATAGACCACCAGCACGTCGGCGCAGGCGCCGTTGGTGATCCAGAACTTGGTGCCGTTCAGCCGGAAACCGCCGGGCACCGCATCCGCGCGTAGCTTCATGCCCACGACATCCGACCCTGCCCCGGCCTCCGACATGGCAAGGCTGCCGACATGCTCGCCGGAGATCAGCTTAGGCAGGTAGCGGGCCTTCTGCGCGTCGCTGCCCCAGCGGCGGATCTGGTTGACGCAGAGATTGGAATGGGCGCCGTAGGACAGCCCGACCGAGGCCGAGGCCCGGCTGACTTCCTCCACCGCAAGCACATGTTCGAGGTAGCCCAGGCCAAGGCCGCCCCACTCTTCCTCGACGGTCATGCCGTGCAGGCCGAGTTCGCCCATGGCCGGCCAGAGGTCGCGGGGGAACCAGTCTTCCGCGTCGACCCGCGCGGCGATCGGCGCGATCTTCTCGTCGGCGAAGCGCGCAACGCTCTCGCGGATCATCTCTGCCGCCTCGCCCAGCGCGAAGTCGAAATCGGGGGTTGCCTTCACACCCATCATCCCGGTTTTTCCGGCCACCAGATCCTGGGGCCGCTCGTTGCCGCACAAGGTAGCGAGGAGGCGCTAAGCAAACAAATTGAAACTATCCGTGCCATTCGATAAATTTTACCAATGATAAAGCGCGCCCATATCCGCCATTTCCTGGCCGTGGCCGATTCCGGCAACTTCAAGCAGGCCTCGGCGCGGCTTCACGTCACCCAGCCCACCGTCTCCACCAGTATCGCGGAACTGGAGCGGCTGGTCGGATCGCCGCTCTTCGTGCGCGATCGCCGCCATGTCAGGCTGACCGAGGCGGGCGGCGCCTTCCTGCCGATCGCCCGCGACCTCGAAGCCGGTTTTCGCCGCGCGGATCAGTTCGGCCGGGCCATGCCGCAGCCCTGGCCCGGCCTGAAGCTGGGCGTGATCCCGACCGTTTCGGGCGCGATGCTGGAAACGGTAGTGCGCGAACTGGCCCGCGATTTCGGGATCGAACTCGTCGAGGGAGACGACCGCAGCCTGCGCGGGGATCTGGCCGCCGGGAAGATCCAACTCGCGCTGACCCTGCTGGGAGAAGACGAAACCGGCCCCTCCCTCCACCCGCTTCTCGAAGAGCCCTATGTCCTCGTCATGCCCGGCACGCATCGCCTTGCGGATGCGGCTTGGATCGCACCGGAGGACCTTGCCGGGGACATCATGATCGCGCGAAGGTCCTGCGAAGTGCTGCAAAGGACCAGCCGCTTCTTCACGGCGGCAGGCGTGCGCCCCCGCTTTGCTTTGCGCAGCGACAACGAGGATCGCTGCATGCGCATGGTCGCGGCCGGGCTCGGGGTAACGGTGGCGCCCCGGTCGCTGGCGCCGGACGGCACCGCCACGGCTCAGATAACGGGCTATGGGCTGCGTCGCAGGCTGGGTCTGGTGCGTGGCCCCGGCTTCCCGGTCGAAGCAGAGGAACGACTGACGGCGACGCTGGAGATCGTCACCGTCAGCCTTCCCTCCCTGGCCCTTCGATCTCGCGACGCTCCCTCATAGCGCCGCTCGGCGGTCTCCTTTCGGAAGCCCCGATCAATCTGCCTTCAAATCCTGCCCTGAAAAGCCGCTCTGAAACCTTGGCCCGAAACCTTGGCGAAACCTTGCCACCTAACCATCGACCTTACGCCCAACGGCTTTTTCAGGCCGCAAGCGGGGGCGCCCCCGAACCGGGTGTCCCTTTTTACCCCCGATCCGGGAAGCGCGCCCCCAACCGCCATGCGGTCGCGCGCCGACAGCCACCTCGTTGGGAGGAGAAGCTGCTGCCGGCACGGTCGCACGTTTCGGTGTTGCCCTATGCGTAAAGAGGTGACAGGGTGCGATCAAACGCAATGAATATGACACAGCGTTGCAAAAATTAGAGCAGGTAGAGAAACCCCAGATGCCGGCCTTTTCGCGCTTCCTGCGCTATTTCATGGCCGTCGGCCGCCTCGGCTCGATCCGCAAGGCGGCCGACGAACTCAATGTCTCGGCGTCCGCCATCGACCGGCAGATCCTCAACGTCGAGGCGGAACTGGGCCTTCCCCTGTTCGAGCGCCTGCCCACTGGCCTGCGGCTGACGGCGGCCGGCGAAATGATGATGGCATCGGGCGCGCAGTGGCAACAGGGCATGGCCGGCCTGCGCGGAAGGATCGAGGACTTGCGCGGGCTCAAGCGCGGCCATGTCGACATTGCCGTGATAGACGCCTTGGCGACGGGGCAGGTTCCCATGATGATCGCCGCCATCCAGCAGCGCTATCCCGGCATCACCATCGGCGTGAAGGTGCTGGGCAACGATGCCGTGCGGCGCGCGGTGATCGGCGGCGAAGTGGACTGCGGCATTCTGTTCGAGCCGCAATCCTACCGCGAACTGTCCGTCCGCGCCTTCACCGAAGTCGTCCTCGGCTTCGTCACCCCGCCCGGCCATCCGATTTCACGGCGCGGCGAGGCCCGCTTCTCGGTCTGCGCGGACGAGCCGATGATCATCCCGGCCGAGCCGCTGGCGGTCACCCAGCAGATCTCCGTGCTGGAAGGCGCCACCGGGATCACTCTCAACCGCAAGGGCACGGCGGACAATATCAGGATGATCACCTCGCTGGTGCTGCTGGGGGCCGGGGTCGGCGTTCTCACCTCGCTCGACGTGCAGACCGAAGTGCAGCAGGGCACGCTGGCCTTCACCCGAATTTCCGATTCGCTGCTGCGCCCGATGACCCTGGCGCTCTGCACCGCTTCCGCCCGCACCCCGTCCTACGCGGCGGCCATGGTGATCGGCGAGTTCGAGAACGGTTTTGCGGCGCTGGGTCATGCCGCTTCAAGAACTTAGGCCAAAGGAGCGCCGCGAAAATCCTCGCGATCGGCTCCGCCGCCAGTGTCATGATTGCAAATTTCGCACCGACGCGGTAACGGGAGCAGCTTCCTCTCCAAATGCCCGTTCAGGATTTCATGCCCATGAGTGAAGCTTCCGAGCCTCAGCTCCACTATCTCGAATATTACGAGGATTTCCTCGCCAAGGTCCGCCAGCTTTCGCGTCAGGTGGCGCAAGGCGAATGGAAGCCGGAATTCATCATCGGCCTGGGCCGCGGCGGACTGGTCCCGGCAGTCTATATCTCGCACCAGCTCTCGCTGCCGATGCTGTCGATCGATCACTCGTCGAAGATCCCCGGCTTTGCCGACGAACTCCTCGCGAAAGTCGCCGCCATGAGCGCCGAAGGCACGCGCATGCTGTTCGTGGACGACATCAACGACACCGGCGGCACGATCGAATATATTCGCGGCCAGCTCACCCAGGGCGGCTGCAATCACGACAATCTGCGTTTCGCGGTGGTGATCAACAACAAGAGCTCGAAAGTCGAAGTCGATGCCTGGGCGGACGTGATCGACCGCGCCGACGACAAGCGCTGGTTCGTGTTTCCCTGGGAATCGGTAGGTACGCGGGACAGCATCGTCGAAGAGGCGCTTTCGGTGCCCGAGCGGTTGGCCTGAGGTTCCGGGGGTCCCTGCGTTTATCGAAAGGCCCCAGGACTTCCTCTCGTCTGCAAAACCTCCCTGAGCCCGTCATCATCCCTGTCCGCGAGCGCCAGCATCGCCAGATAGGGATCGCCCTCCAGCCCCAGCACCCGCGCGAAGGCAGGCTCCGTCTTCGCCCCGGCCCGCCGGGCCGCCATGACGGCTTCGTGCAAGTCCGCACCGCCCAGCCGCAGCAGGCGCGCTTCCACCGCGAAGTGGCGCCAGCCGTGCTGCGCCTCCACCGGCTGCGCCTGGCCGAATATTTCGAACGGCACCCCCGCCAGCGAAAACACCGCGATCACCGGGCGATCCGCCTTGCGCCACTGCCACATCGCGAAGTCTTCGAAGTCCCTGCAGGCGTCCCACAGGGCAGCGGCGAAAGCATCGGCATCGGGCGCGTGGCAGAGCACGTCGATGTCGCTGCCGGAGACCGCGAGGCCGAGCGGAAACGTGCCTGCGACGCGCGGATCGAACGAGGCAAGCCGCGTCAGGATGCCGCTGGCGGCCAGCGCCGCCCGCCAGTCGGGTTCGGTCAGCGCCCCTCTTCCAGATAGGCGTCCAATCGGGCGAGATGGTCCGCCACCGCCGCGTCAGGCAGGAACGAGCCGGTGAAGCTGTTGCGCGCCAAAGTCGCCAGCGCCTCCCGGTCCAGCCCCCGCGCCGCCGCGATCGCGCGGTAGTTGTCCGCCACATAGCCCCCGAAATAGGCCGGGTCGTCGGAATTGACGGTGGCCTTGAGACCGTGGGCGAGCATGGCATCGATCGGGTGGTCGGCCAGATCCTCCACCACGCAGAGCTTGTGGTTGGAGAGCGGGCAGACCGTCAGCGTCATTTCCTCGCGCACCAGCCGTGCGATCAAGGCCGGGTCTTCCAGCGCGCGATTGCCGTGGTCGATACGGTGGACGCCCAGGACGTCCAGCGCCTGGTGGACATACTCAGGCGGGCCTTCCTCCCCGGCATGGGCCGTGATCTTCAGGCCCTTTTCGCGCGCGGCGGCAAAGACGCGGGCGAACTTCTCGGGCGGGTGGCCCAGTTCGGACGAATCGAGCCCCACCGCCTCGATCCGGTCCAGCCAGGGCTCGGCCTCCGCCAAGGTGGCGAAAGCGGCTTCCTCGGAAAGGTGGCGCAGGAACGAGAGGATCAGGCTGCTCGACATGCCGTGCTCGGCGCGCGCCGCTGCCATGGCGGAGAGCAGGCCCTCGATCACGTCTTCGAAAGGCACGCCGCGATCGGTATGGGTCTGGGGATCGAACATCAGCTCGGCATGAACCACGCCGTCGGCCGCCGCGCGTGCGAAGTAGGCGGCGGCAAGATCGTGGAAATCCTGCCGTTTCAGCAGCACGTTGGCGCCCGCGTAGTAGATGTCGAGAAAGTCCTGGAGATTCGAGAAATCGTAGGCCGCCCGCACCTCCTCCACGCTGGCGAAGGGGATCGATACGCCGTTGCGCTCCGCCAGAGCGAACATGAGTTCGGGTTCGAGGCTGCCTTCGATGTGGAGGTGAAGCTCGGCCTTGGGCAGGCCGGTGATGAAGCTGTCTAGGTCGGTCATGTCCTGTTCCCGTTCCGGGCCGCCCGGTGGACGAGGCGGCCCAGCAGATAAGTGCGCGCCACGGCGCGGTCGTCGCCGAGCACCTGCAACGCGAAGAGCCGCTGCGCAAGGTCCGCGCCTCGGGTGCGGCGGGAAAGCAGCGGCGTGGCTTGCGGGTCGAGGACGAGGAAATCGGCCTCCTGCCCCGGTTCCAGGCTGCCGACGCGGTCGGCGATATGCAGCAGCGCCGCGCTGCCTGCCGTCGCCAGCCAGAGCGCGCGAAAGGGGTCTAGCGCAGTGCCTTTCATCTGCCCCGCCTGATAGGCGATTCCCTGGGCATGAAGCAGCGAAAAGGTCGTGCCCGCGCCCACGTCGGTGCCGAGGCCGACGCGCAAACCGTGGCGCTGCGCCTGCTCGAAATCGAAGCAGCCGGAGCCGAGGAAAAAGTTGGAACTGGGGCAGACCGCGATCCCCGCGCCGCTTTCGTGCAGGCGGCGGCAGGCGCGATCGGACAAGTGGATGCCATGCGCGAAGACCGAGCGGCCGGTGACGAGCCCGAACCGGTCGTAGACGTCCAGATAGTCCGCCGCCTGCGGAAAGCGGGCAGCAACTTCGGTGCATTCGCGCCGGTTCTCGGCCAAGTGCGTGTGGAGGAGCACTTCGGGATGCGCGGCCAGCAAAGCCCCGGCGTCGGCCAGTTGCGCATCGGTGGACGCCAGCGCGAAGCGCGGGGTTATCGCATAGCCCAGCCGTCCCCGGCCCCGCCAGCGCCGGATCAGCGCCTCGCTGGCAGCGCGGCCCGATGCAAGGTCGTCGCGCAGGCCCTCCGGCCCCAGGTCCATCAGGACCTTGCCGGAGACGATCCGCATGTCCCGCGCGCACGCCGCCTCGAACAGGGCATCGACCGATTGCTCGTGGACGGTGGGATAGACGAGCGCACTTGTCGTGCCGTTTCTCAGCAGTTCGTCCAGGAAGAAAGCCGCCACCCCGTCCGCATGGCCCTTGTCGGCGAAGGCCGTCTCGGCGGGGAAAATGTGCCGCTCCAGCCAGTCGAGCAGTTGCTCCCCGTGCGAGGCGATCCGGTCGGTCTGGGGGTAGTGGACATGGGCATCGACGAAGCCGGGCACAATCAGGCCGCTCAGGCTCTCCACCGGGATCTGCGGAAATCGGGCGATCAGTTCGGCATAGGCCCCGCGCGCCACGACCACGCCGTCCTCCACCACCAGAAGGCCGTCGGGCTCGTGCCGAACGGCTTCGGGATCGCCCGTGGGGTCGCGGGAAACGGAGAGGATTGCGGCGCGGAAGGCGTGGATCATCCGCTTTTTACTAGGGCGTAAACTCCCGGATGACGAGAGCGCGCTTGCTCACCCTCCCGCCAGCCATGCGAAGCGGGCGACGAAGACCAGCGCCAGCAGCAGCAGGAACCAGTCCTTCCGCTCGATGGTCCCGCGCACCAGCTTGAGCAGGGCATGGGCGGTGATGCCGAAGGCCAGGCCGTTGGCGATCGAGAACGTGAAGGGGATCATGGCCACGGTCAGGAAGGCCGGGATCGCCGCCAGCGGATCCTCCCATTGCACTTCGGTGAGCGGCAGCAGCATGAGCCCGCCAACTATGATCAGCGCAGGCGCCGTGGCCGCCAGCGGGATGACTTGCGCATAAGGCGCCACGAACATGGTCGCAAGGAACAACAGGCCGGTCACGACCGCGGTAAGCCCCGTGCGCCCGCCCGCCTGCACGCCTGCCGCGCTCTCGACATAGCTCGTCACCGTGCTGGTCCCCGCCATGGAGCCGACGATGGTGGCGGCGGCGTCAGTCATGAGGATGCGGTTGAGGCGCAGGATACGCCCCTGCCCGTCGATCAGACCGGCCCGCTTGGTGACGGCCACGAGCGTGCCGATATTGTCGAACAGGTCGACGAAGAGGAACACGAAGAGGATCTCGAACAGGCCGAGGCCATGGCTGCCGGAGAGTCCGAATACACCCGCAAGGTCCAGCTTGAAGGCGGTGCCGGTCAGCGCTTCCAGCGAATAGGGCTCCGGGTGGACCGATACGAGGCCGAAGAGCCAGCCCAGCGCGGTCGTGGCCAGAATGCCGATCAGCATGGCGCCGCGCACGTTCCATACCGAAAGTGCGCCGATCAGCACCAGCCCGAACAGCGCCAGCGCCGCGCCCGGCGCCTTGAGGTTCCCCAGCGCGACGATCGTGGCGGGATCGGCCACGACGATGCCCGCGCTCTTGAGCCCGACGAAACCGATGAAAAGCCCGATCCCGCCCGCGACGGCGGCAAAGAGATATTGCGGGATCGAGGAGACGATGAGCTGGCGCACGCCGGTGACGGTCAGTGCCAGGAAAGCCACGCCCGAAAGGAACACGCAGCCCAGCGCCACCGGCCAGGGCACGCCCATCTGCTGGACGACGGTGAAGCTGAAGTAGGCATTGAGCCCCATGCCGGGCGCCAGCGCCAGCGGCGTATTGGCAACCAGCCCCATCAGGATCGACGCGAATGCCGCCGCGAAGCAGGTCGCCGCCGCCACCGAGGCCACCGGCATGCCCGCCGCGCCCAGGATCGCGGGGTTGACCAGCACGATATAGGCCATCGTCAGGAAGGTTGTCGTGCCCGCGAGCACTTCGGTACGGGCATCGGTGCCACGCGCGCTCAGGGCGAAGCGGCGTTCCAGCAGACCGCGTTCCGGCAGGCCATTGGGCTCGATTTCGGTCCGGCTCCGCATCGCGTCCTGGCTTCCCCTGGAAAGGTTCGATTACTCGCCCCCTCCTATCCACAATTGCCGGATGCTGCCAACGCTTCGTACCCTGGGGAGAGACTACGCAGGCTCCTCCACCCACTCTCGCCGCAATGCCGGACCGGCAAGGCTCATCAGCAGCGCCGCCAGCAGGTAGAGCCCGAGCCCGATCAGCATCGAATAGCGCAGCGATTCCGCGCCATAGACCGGCGCCAGCGCCTTCGACAGCGCGCCCAGGGCATAGATCCCGCCGCCAAGGCCGATCAGATTGTTGATGAGCAGGAACAGTGCCGAAGCCGTTGCCCGCGCAGGGGGCGGGACGAGGTGCTGGACGGCGCTCGTCACCGGGCCGAGCCATACATAGGCCAGCGCCTGCGGCACCAGGAACAGCAGGAAGGCGAGCGGCACGCTGGAGGTCCAGATCCCGCCCGCGAACAGCGGCACGGCGGCGACATAGGCCAGAGCCGGAACCCGGCCGTACCAGGCCCGGTCGCCCTTGCCGAGACGGTCGGCCAGCAGCCCGCCCATGAGCACGCCCGCCGTCCCGCCGATCAGCAGGACCGCACCGATGAACCACGAAGTCTGGACGAGATCGAGCGCGAAACTGCGCTGGAGCAGGCTCGGCAACCAGAAGGCCAGGCCGTAGCCCAGCATCGAACTGGAAGCGGCGCCGAAACTCAGCAGCCAGAAAGCCCGCTTGCGGGCGAGCAGCGCCGCCACTTCGCCGAAGCGAACCGCAGGCGCGGTCGTGACGACGCGGGGCTTGTCCCTGACCACCAGCTTGAACAGCGGCGCGATCAACAGTCCTGCCAGGCCCACGGCGACGAAGGCCGCGCGCCAGTCCACCCGCGCCGCGACGTAACCTCCCGCCAGCACCCCCATCGCCGAACCGAGCGGAATGCCCAGCGAATAGACCGAGAGCGCGAAGGCCCGCCGCTCGCTGGGGAAATGATCGCCGATCACGGCATAGGACGGCGCGACGCCGCCCGCCTCGCCTACCCCCACGCCGAGCCGGGCCAGGAAGATATGCCAGAACCCCGTGGCCGCCCCGCACAAGGCGGTGAACAGGCTCCAGACCACCAGCGAACCGGTAATGACCCAGGAGCGGCTGGTGCGATCGGCCAGCCAGGCGAGGGGCACCCCAAGCGTGGAGTAGAGCATGGCGAACGCCAGACCGCCCAGCATGCCCATCTGCGCATCGTCGAGACCCAGTTCCTGCTGGATCGGCGCCGCCAGGATCGCGAGGATCTGGCGGTCCACGAAATTGAAGATGTAGACCAGCAGCAGCATCGCCAGCACCAGCCGGGGCGATGCCGCGCGGGACGCACTTTTATCGTTCATCGTCAGCCTCTTTCGTCGTCCCGGATTTTTCGAAAGCGGGAAGGCACCCGCGTCCTGCCGCAATGTGGGTTGTTCATGGCCAGCGGTCCCGGATCAAGTCCGGGATGACGGGACCTGCTCTCGCAGAAACGCAGAGATCGCCGCCAGAGCGGGCAATTCGTCGAGAATCGGTGCGTGACCGACGCGCGGCACTTCTACCGCGGCGAAAGGCCCCGCGTGGCGCTGCGCCATCTCCCTCACCGTCCCGGCGGAAAGCAGATCGGATAACGCCCCGCGCACGACCAGTACCGGGGCCGCATCCAGCAGGTCCCACAAGGGCCAGAGATCGGGCGACACGGTCTGCGGCGCGTCCCCGTCCATACCTTGCGATATCGCCGGGTCGTAAGCGAAGGACACGGTTCCGTCCGCATTCTCGCGGCAGGTCCTGCGGGCGAAGGAGAGCCAGTCCGCACCGCCGAAATCCGGGAAAGCGGCAGCGTTGACGGCGCGGCACCGCGCCGCCACTTCCTGCCACGAGGCCATCGTCCTGCCCGCGCCGACATAGCCCTGGATCCGCGCGAGACCTGCGGGGTCCAGCACCGGGCCGATGTCGTTGAACACGAAACCGGCAGCAAGCTCAGGCCGCAGGGCATTCATCACCATGGCCATGAGCCCCCCCATCGACGTGCCGATCAGGCAGGCGCGGGTCACGCCGAGGCCGTCCAGCAGCGCCAACATGTCCTGCGCATAGACGTCCGGCCGGTACTGCGAGGGGTTGGGGTCCCACTGGGAGAGCCCCCGCCCGCGCTGGTCCGGCACGATGAGGCGATATCGTCCGGCGAGATGCGCGGCGAGCGGCTCGAAATCGGCGCTGTTTCGGGTGAGGCCGTGCATCAGCAGCAGATCGGGCGCCCCTGCCTCTCGCGCCGGATAGTCGCGCGCGGCAAGATCGAGCCTCCCGCAGGCGCTGCGGTAGCGGTGGAGGCGGTATTCCATGGCGGCATTGTCCTTTCGCCCCGGAAACGGGCACGATGAAGGGCTGAAACGTTTGGCGGCGGTGATGGGCCTCACCTTCCCCGGATGAGGCCCACCCGGCGTGATCAGAACTGCAAGGTGCCGGTCACGAAGACCTGCCGCGGGTTGCCGTAGAACGCCGTCAGCGTGCCTTCCTTGCCCAGCGAAGGGATCATGTTGCCGCTGCCGTCGCGCAGGATCGTGCCGGTAACCGGATCGGCCCGCATGAAAGTATAGCCCGAAGTCTTGTATTCCTTGTCGAGAATGTTCTTGCCGTGGACGCCCAGGCTCCAGAGCCCGCCCGGCGCGGTGTAGACCAGGCTGGCATCGAGCAGGGCATAGCCCTTCTGGTCGATATAGGGGTTCGGAATCTCGAACTGGTAGGTCTTGCTGCGATAGGACAGCGTGGTGTTGAGCGAGACGTCGCCCTCGCCCACCGGGGCGTTGTAGGCCAGAGTCGCGCTGGTGGTCCACTTCGGCGTGTTCTGGACCTTGCGGTAATCGGCCACGTCCACCGGGCCGACGCCGGGCACCTGGGTGATATATTCCTTGTAGCGGGCATGGATATAGCCCACCGATCCCGAAAGGTTGATGCGGTCGCCCGCGGTCATCAGGTTCTGCGCCAGGCGGGCATTGGCCTCGAACTCGGCGCCGTCGATCTTCGCCTTGCCGGCATTGGTGATCACGCCGCAGAAGGTGGGCAGCCCGTTCACGGTGCAGCCCGAGGATCCGGGGATCTGGACGTCCTTGTAGTCCATGTGGAAAGCGGCCAGCGCCACGTAGAGTCCGCCGCCGAAGAGATTGCCCTTGTAGCCGATCTCGTAGCTGTTCACCGTTTCCGGCTTGAAGCTGAGATAGTCGGCCACTTCGCTGTCTTCGCGAATGCCGTCTCCGTTGAGGTCCGGCGCGTTCACGCCGATGCCGCGCGGGTCGAAGCCGCCGCCCTTGAAGCCCTGCGAATAGCTGGCGTAGATATTGTGGTCCGGCGTCGGCTTGAAGCTGAACGAGGCGCGCGGGGTGAATTTCTTGAACACCGCCTTGCCCGAGAAATTCGTGTCCGGCGCTCCGAACGGCACGCCAAGGCCGCCGAAGACCGGCGATCCGCCGCCCAGATAGTTCTGCCGCAGGATCTGCGCCTTGCGTTCGTCCCAGGTGTATCGGCCACCGACGGCCAAACTGAGCTGGTCGGTGAAGTCGAACGTGAAATCGCCGAAGACCGCCCAGGTGCTGGTATCGACATCGGCCTGCGTGAACGCGGTCAAGCCGTTCAGCGCCGTGAACAGGCGCACGTCGAAAGCGGTATCCGCCTTGGCGCCAAGGTAATAGGCACCGATCATGCCCTGTATCCAGCTGCCGTTGTCGTAGAGCAGCTGGAATTCCTGGCTGACCTGCTCGTTGTCGTAATAGGCCGGTACGTCCACGTCGACGGCGGGCAGTGCGTCGAAGTCGATCGGAGAGGCGCTCCTGTCCTTGCGCCAGGCGCTGATCGAGCGGAACGTCAGCGCGTCGCTGAGATCCGCGCTGGCATTGATGGCGAAACCGTAGGCCTTCACGTCCTGCCGGGGATCGATGAGGCCGCCCTGGCTGTCGAACACGTCATCCAGCACCGGCGTGCCGGAAACCATGGCGGGGATCAGGCGATGGCCGCCGCGCGTGTTGGACTTGTCGCGCGTGTAGTCGCCCGAAATGCGGATCAGCACCGGCTGGCCGTTGCCGCCGATCTCCACGGTGCCGCGCCCGGCCCAGACGTCCTTGTTGTAGTTCTCTTCCCCGGTGGTCAGGTTCCTGCCGAAGCCCCCGCGCGACAGGCGCGCCACCGAGCCGCCGACGCGCACGAGATCGGTGATCGGGGTCGAGACCGTCAGCACGCCGTCGGCCTGGTCGTACGTGCCGTAAGTACCGCGCAACTTGAGCGAGAAATGGTCCGGCAGCTCCCGCGTCACGTACTTCACCGCGCCGCCGATGGTATTGCGGCCATAGAGCGTGCCCTGCGGTCCGCGCAGCACTTCGATGCGCTCCACGTCGTAGATGTCGAGCACGGCCGCCTGCGGACGGTTGAGATAGACATCGTCCAGATAGATGCCCACGCCCTGTTCGAAGCCGGAGACCGGATCCTGCTGGCCGATGCCGCGAATGAAGGCGGAAAGCGTGGAGTTGGTGCCGCGCGAGACTTCCAGCGTGACGTTGGGCGTGGACTGGGCGATGTCGGTGATGTCGAGCGCGCCGGACTTGGCAAGCTGGTCGCCGCTGAAGCTGGTGACGGCGATCGGCACGTCCACCAGCCGCTCCTCGCGCCGACGCGCGGTGACGACGATCTCGCCGGTGCTCACCTCGCCGGTCGCAGCGGCCTGACCCTGGGTTTGCGCGGAAGCTTGGGCCTGCACCTCCTGGGCGGCGGCAGGCATGGCGCCGCCCCCGATCGATGCCAGCACCAGCAGGCTGGATCCCCTGGCGCCCAACCATCTGCCGCCGAAACGCGCCTTGTGCATCACTGTTACTCCCATCGTATATTTATCTTGTCCGCCCCTCATATTGAAACATGAACCGTCTTTCAACATTGAAGGTTTGCCAAGGTGTCGATCAGGGTCTAACTGTGCCTTCGTGACCACAGAACGCGCCAAGCCATCGCCGCCCGCCAGCCGGGACCGCGCGCAGGAACCGGCCGCTTCGGCCTCTCATTCCGACAAGACCCCGCGAACCGAGCGGGGACGGCGCACCTTGCGCAAGCTGTTGGATGCCGCCGCGATCGAATTCGGCGAACGCGGCTTTCACGACGCGTCGATCACCGGCATCACCACGCGCGCCGGAACCGCACTCGGCAGTTTCTATACGTATTTCGATTCCAAGGACGAGATCTTCCGCGCGCTGGTGGACGATCTCTCCGGCAAAGTGCGACAGGCCGCCCGCGAAGCGCTGGAGGCGCCCCTGCCCGCGCTCGAGGTGGAAAAGGCTGCGCTCACCGCGTTCCTGCGCTTCGCCCGCGAGCACAAGGAAATCTACCGCATCATCGACGAGAGTGAGTTCGTCGATCCGGCCGCCTTCCGCATCCACTACGAATCGACCGCGCGCCGCATCCGCGAGCGTCTGGCCGAAGGCGCCGACAAGGGCGAACTGCGCGAAGGCCTGGGCGAAGCCCACGCCTGGGCGATCATGGGCATGAACGTGTTCCTCGGCCTGCGCTATGCAGTCTGGTCGAACGAGGGCACGCCCGAGAGCCTTGCCGAGCTTGCCAACTCGATCCTGCGCGAAGGCATCGCCGCGCGGGATGCGAACGGGGACTGACCCAGGCCGACGTTAACTTCTGCCGCAAGGCCAGTCCCCCTGCGGGACAGCGCCTGCAGCGCTCTGGCAATTGCGGCGGGCTTGCGCGATGACAGGCTGGAGAAAGCTGCCGAACCGACAGGAACCTTCCAACCGTGAATGCCCGCCTCCTGCTCGCCTCCGGTGTGCTTGCGATTGCCGTGATCGTCGGCGTCTTCGCACTGTCCTCTTCCAGGCCTGCCGCGCCGGTGCCCGACCGGGCTGTCGCCGCCGCGCGCCCGGCGAATCCCGCTCCCAAGCCAACCGTACCGCCCAAGGACGAGCCTTTCGTTATCAAGCGGATCCTGCCTATCGAAGGCGCCATCAAGTACGGCGAATGGCACTGGGACGAGGCGGAGGTCCCGGCCGGGCCGATCGTCGTCACCGTGGACCTCGATGCGCGCGTGATCTCCGTCTTCCGGGGCGGCTACGAAATCGGCACCAGCGCGGTCCTGCTCGGCACCGAGGACAAGCCCACCCCGCTCGGTGTTTTCCCGATCACCCAGAAGGACAAGGACCACGTCTCCAACATCTACACCGGCGCGCCGATGCCCTACATGCAGCGGCTGACCAACGACGGCATCACCCTGCACGGCTCGCAAGTGGAACTGGGCTACGCCAGCCACGGCTGCGTCGGCATGCCGGTGGACTTCGCCGCCAAGCTGTTCGCCGCGACCAAGATCGGAGACAAGGTCTACATCACGCGCGGCAAGCAGGTGGGCCTGGGGGATAACCTCGCGGGCGGGTAGCCCGTCGCCCCGGACTTGATCCGGGACCGCTGGCCGTGAACAACCCAACCCTCGGCCGGGCGCTGACCAGCTAGGTTGCGTCTAAAGAACTGCCAGCGCTCCCGGATCAAGTCCGGGATGACGAGGTTGTGCATCAACGCCCACCTTGCGCACACCGCCACAATGCCCGAAGACGCCGCCACGATGACCGAAACCAGCCTCTACGACCGCATCGGCGGTGCCGCGACGATCGATGCCCTCGTCGACAGCTTCTACGCCCGCATGGACCAGCTGGACGAGGCCCGCACCATCCGCGCCCTGCATCCACAGGATCTCGCCCCGCTGGGGCAGGTGCTGAAGGACTACTTGTCCGAATGGCTGGGCGGCCCGGCGCTGTTCTCGCCGGTGCGCGGCCATCCGCGCATGCGCCAGCGCCACATGCGGGTGCCGATCGACTCCGCGGCGCGCGATGCCTGGCTGCTCTGCATGCGCCGCGCCCTGGCCGAGACAGTGGCCGACGAACAGGCGCGCGCCGCCATCGACGAATCGATGGCCCGGCTCGCCGACTGGATGAGAAATGTCCCCGACAGGGAACCCGCAGAGACCACGATTAGCCAGAACTAATACCCGATGAGGGCAATCCCCTTCGCCTTTCCTGCGGCTGCGGGCCTAGAATGACGGCCTGAAATTTTGATAATGCAGGAGAGCACGTGATGAGTGGTATCGTCGTTCAGAACATCGAACGGGCCGACCCGGCGGTGATCGACGGCCTCGCCAAGTGCGGCGTCGCAACCGTCCATGAAGCCCAGGGCCGCACCGGCCTTCTCGCCAGCTACATGACCCCGATCTATCGCGGTGCGCGCATCGCCGGTTCGGCCGTGACCATCAGCGCGCCTCCGGGCGACAACTGGATGGTCCATGTTGCCATCGAACAGCTCAAGGAAGGCGACGTGCTGCTCCTTGCGCCGACTAGCCCCTGCGAGGATGGCTATTTCGGCGACCTTCTGGCCACCAGCGCCATCGCGCGCGGCTGCCGGGGCCTGATCATCGACGCCGGCGTGCGCGACGTGCGCGACCTTACCGAGATGGAATTCCCCGTCTGGTCCAAGGCGATCTACGCGCAGGGCACCGTCAAGAACACGCTCGGCTCGGTCAACGTCCCGGTCGTCTGCGCCAATGCCGCCGTGAACCCCGGCGACGTGATCGTGGCCGACGATGACGGCGTGGTCGTGGTCCCCCGCGAAAAGGCCGCCGAAGTGCTCGCCGCCGCACAGGCCCGCGAAGCCAACGAAGGCGAAAAGCGCGAGAAGCTGGCCGCCGGCGTGCTCGGCCTCGACATGTACAAGATGCGCGAGCGCCTCGAAAAGGAAGGCCTCAAGTATGTCTGAGCGGATCACCTCGTGGCACGCGGCCCCGAGCAAGCCGCTCTACACCCCGCCCGCAGGCGCGATTGACGCCCATTGCCACGTCTTCGGCCCGATGGCGCAGTTCCCGTTCAGCGCCAAGGCCAAGTACCTCCCCGAGGATGCCGGGCCGGACAAGCTCTTCGCCCTGCGCGATCACCTGGGCTTCGCCCGTAACGTGATTGTGCAGGCGAGCTGCCACGGCACCGACAATGCCGCGACGCTCGACGCCATCGCCAAGTCCGACGGAAAGGCACGCGGCGTCGCCGTGGTCGATCCCGCGATCTCGGACGCGGACCTGGCCAAGCTGCATGAAGGCGGCATTCGCGGCATCCGCTTCAACTTCCTGAAGCGCCTCGTGGACGATGCGCCGAAGGACAAGTTCCTCGAAGTCGCCGCTCGCCTGCCCGAGGGCTGGCACGTCGTGATCTACTTCGAAGCCGACATCCTCGACGAAATGCGCGCCTTCATCGACGCTATTCCCGTGCCGGTCGTGATCGACCACATGGGCCGCCCGGACGTGACCCAGGGGCCGGACGGCGTGGACATGAAGGCGTTCCGCGCGCTTCTCGATTCGCGCGAGGACATCTGGTTCAAGGCCACCTGCCCCGACCGACTCGATCCAACGAATGACCCGTGGGACAAGTTCGCCGAAGCCGTTGCGCCGCTGGTGGCGGACTATCCCGACCGCGTGCTCTGGGGCACAGACTGGCCGCACCCGAACATGCAGGACAACATTCCCGACGACGGCCACCTCGTCGACATGATCCCCCGCATCGCGCCTACGGAAGCGCTTCAGCAGAAGCTGCTCGTGACCAATCCGATGCGGCTTTACTGGCCGGAAGAGCTTTGAGTTAAAGGGAAAGGCAGGGGAGCATTGCCCCCCTGCACCCCCAATACTTTCTCGGCGTGCCCCGCACTCGCGGTTGGCGCGCCGATTGCGTCGGAAGACAAAAAAGCCTGCGGCGCAGGGCAGCGCACAAGGCATCTGCGCGCGCAAGGTAGACATTTTGAGGGTCCGGGGGATCATCCCCCGGGTCTCCCCCCTTCTTACTTCAACCGCTCCGCATGCCAGCTAATGTGCTCGGCCATGAAACTGGAGATGAAGTAGTACGAGTGATCGTACCCCTCCTGCATCCGGATCGTCGCAGGCTGCCCGGCTCTGGCACAGGCCTCTTCCAGCAGATGCGTCTTCAACTGACTTTCAAGGAAGCCATCCGCCGTGCCCTGATCGACCAGCAGGTCCGGCAGACGCGCACCGTCCTCGATCAGTGCGCAGGCGTCGTACTCACGCCACGCAGTCTGATCCGCGCCGAGGTAGCCGGTCAGCGCCTTCTCGCCCCAAGGGCAGTTCAGCGGCGAAACGATCGGCGCAAAGGCGCTGACCGAGCGAAAGCGCGAGGGATCGCGCAGGGCCATCGTCAGCGCGCCGTGGCCGCCCATCGAGTGGCCGGTAATGCCCTGCCGCGCCATGTCGGCGGGGAAGTGCTCGGCGATCACGGCGGGCAGTTCGATCTCCAGATAGGAGCGCATGCGGAAGTTCGCCTTCCACGGTTCCTCAGTCGCATCGACGTAGAAACCCGCGCCCTTGCCGAAGTCATAGCCTTCATCGTCCGGCACATCGTCACCGCGCGGGGAGGTATCCGGCGCGACGAGGATCACGCCATGCTCGGCGCAGGCGCGGCGGAACTCGCCCTTCTCGGTGACGTTGGCGTGGGTGCAGGTCAGCCCCGAGAGGAACCACAGCACCGGCAGCTTCGCGCCCGGTGCATGCTCGGGAACGAAGACCGAAAAGGTCATCTCCGTGCCCGTTTCGGCGGAGGCGTGGGTGTAGACACCCTGCACGCCCCCGAACGCCTTGTTGGTCGAAACCGTCTCCATCAGAAGACGACGACCGAGCGGATCGACTTGCCTTCGTGCATCAGGTCGAAGGCGGTGTTGATCTCTTCCAGACCCATGACGTGGGTAATCATCGGGTCGATTTCGATCTTGCCGGTCATGTACATGTCGACGATCTTCGGCACGTCGGTGCGGCCCTTCGCCCCGCCGAACGCGGTGCCGCGCCAGTTACGGCCGGTGACGAGCTGGAACGGGCGCGTCTCGATGGTCTTGCCCGCTTCGGCCACGCCGATCACGATCGAGGTGCCCCAGCCGCGATGGCAGGCTTCCAGCGCCGTGCGCATCACTTCGGTATTGCCGGTGGCGTCGAAAGTGTAGTCCGCACCGCCGTCGGTCATCAGCACGATCTTGGCGACCACGTCCTCGCGGCTCATGCCCTTGGTGTTGAGGAAGTCGGTCATGCCGAAGCGGCGGCCCCATTCCTCGCGATCGGGGTTGATGTCGACGCCGATGATCTTGTTGGCGCCCGCAAGGCGCGCGCCCTGGATCACGTTGAGGCCGATGCCGCCAAGGCCGAAGACCACCACGTTGTCACCCACTTGCACCTTGGCGGTGTTGATGACCGCGCCGACGCCGGTGGTGACGCCGCAACCGATGTAGCAAGAGGACTGGAACGGCGCGTCCTCACGGATCTTGGCGACGGCGATTTCCGGCAGCACGGTGAAGTTCGAGAAAGTGGAGCAGCCCATGTAGTGGTAGATCGGCTGGCCCTTGTAGGAAAAGCGCGTAGTGCCGTCCGGCATCAGACCCTTGCCCTGCGTGGCGCGGATCGCGGTGCAGAGGTTGGTCTTGCCCGAAAGGCACGACTTACACTGGCGGCATTCCGGGGTGTAGAGCGGGATCACGTGGTCGCCCGGCACCACCGAAGTGACGCCCGCACCCACTTCGCGCACGATGCCCGCGCCTTCGTGGCCGAGCACGCTGGGGAAGATCCCCTCGCTGTCGAAACCGTCCAGCGTATAGGCGTCGGTGTGGCAGATGCCGGTCGCCATGATCTCAACCAGAACCTCGCCCGCCTTGGGGCCTTCCAGATCCAGTTCGACGATTTCGAGCGGCTTCTTCGCCTCGAAGGCAACGGCGGCGCGGGTCTTCATGGTATGCTCCTTGAACTTCTTGCGCGCTTTGTAGAACCGGCTCCTCCTGTGATAAAGCGCCCGTTCTGAAAAGTATTATCACCATATGGGGAAAATGATGCTCGGCCAGTGGGACGGGATCGAGGAGTTCGTGATGGTGGCGCGCCACGGCAGCTTCACCTTGGCGGCGGAGGCCTATGGCGCCAGTGTCACGCATATGAGCCGGGCGCTGGCGCGGCTGGAAACGCGGTTGCAAGTCCAGCTGATGCTGCGCACGACGCGCACCCTGCGGCTGACGGAAACGGGCCAGATCTTCCTCGAAACCTGCCGCCGCCTGATCGAGGAGCGGGACGAGGCGATTGCCGCCATCACCTCTCAGGGCGAGCCGCGCGGGCATCTGCGCGTCACCTGCTCCTACGCGCTGGGCGAGAAGTTCGTGGCGCCGCTGGTGCGCGAACTGTCGCAGGCCTATCCGGCGATCTCGGTCACGCTGGACCTCGACAACGCGCTCGTGGACCTGATCGCGGCGGGGTACGATCTGGCGATCCGCACCGGGCATCTCGACGATAGCCGACTGGTGGCGACGCGCGTGGCGAGCCGCGCGCTGGTGACGCTGGCCTCGCCCGCCTATCTCGATGCACGGGGACGGCCGCAGGATCTGGCGGACCTTCGGCACCACGAATGCCTCGTCGGCTCGGCGGCGCAGTGGCATTTCACCGGGGGCAAGACCTTCCGCCCGCAAGGCCGCTGGCGCTGCAACAGCGGCAATGCCCTGCTGGAAGCGGCGCTGGCGGGCATGGGCCTATGCCAGTTGCCCGCCTTCTACCTTGGCGACCATGTCGCGGCGGGGCGGCTGGAGCCGGTGCTGGCGGAATTGGCGCCGGAGGAGGAACCGATCTGGGCGGTCTATCCGCAGCGCCGGCATCTCTCGCCCAAAGTCGGGGCGTTGGTGACGCATTTGCGGGCCAACCTGCCAGCACGACTGGCCGAGGCGAGCGCCTAGCCCGTCGTCCCGGACTCGATCCGGGACCGCTGGCAATTCTTTAGGAGCAACCCCTCAGGAAAGCGCCCCGCCGAGAGCATGGTGACGCCAGGCCAGCAGTCCCGGATCAAGTCCGGGACGACGGCATTTCTGTTACCCGATCACCAGCGGCGGCGTACCGCCTTCTTCCACATCGTCGTTGGCATGTTCGACCGGATCGTCGATCGTCGGCGCGGGCACGCGGAAGTAGCCATGCCGTTCCGCCCGCTCGCCAAGCTGCTGGCTCGACGTCAGGCTGATCAGCCAGGGCGAGGCGAGCAGGCCGAGAGTGAGCGGCGAAAGCCACAGCGCGGTCACCGGATCGATGAAGGCCGTGGCCGCAAAGAGCACGCCAAGGGCGATATGCTCCTTGAGGTCCGGCAGCACTTCCCGCACGGCGATGCGGCGGGCGTCGCGCTCCTGGGTGTTCCAGTGCGCGGGAATGCCGAGCGCGAGGCCGACCAGTGCCTTGACCTGCATGACCATGGTGACCGGCGCCAGCAGGATCGCCAGCGGCACTTCCAGCGCGACGGAGCGCAGGACGCCGCCCCAGCCGCCGAAGCTGCGGCGGCGCTTGCCGTCGGCCAGAACCCAGATCGTGCCCATTGCCTTGGGGCCGAACAGCAGCAGCACGGTAAGCCAGAGCACGCTGGGCGGCGTGCCCACGCCAAGAAGCTGCCCGCCCTTGCTGGCCGCCGCCTGCGCGATGGACGTGATGAGCAGCAGCAGCCAGCCCGGCGACGTCAGGTAGGCCGAGGCGCCGATCAGCAGGTGCAGGCGGCTGGCCCAATGCAGGCCCGAGGCGTCAAGCAGGCGCAGATGCTGGAGATTGCCCTGCATCCAGCGCCGGTCGCGGATCGCGTGATCGACGATGGTCGGCGGGAATTCCTCGTAGCTGCCGTCGATCATGACCATGTGGACGGCCCAGCCCCGGCGGCGCAGCAGCGCGGATTCCAGCATGTCGTGGCTGAGGATGTGCCCGCCGAATGGCGGCTTGCCCGGAAGCTCGGGCAGCCCGCAGGCTTCGGCGAAGGCGCGGGTGCGCACGATGGCGTTGTGGCCCCAGAAGTTCGATTCCGCGCCCGACCACCAGAGAAGCCCCGCCGAGGCGATCGGCCCGTAAGCCTCGCTGGCGAAGCGCATCCAGCGCTGGAACACCGTCTTGGCATTGATGATCATCGGCACGGTCTGGAGCAGGCCGATCGAGGGGCGCTCTTCCATGATCGCGGCCATGCCGACGATGGCATCGCCGCTCATCAGCGAGTCCGCGTCGAGGATCAGCATGTTCTCGTAAGCACCGCCGAAACGCTGGACCCATTCGGCGATATTGCCGGGCTTACGGGCGATGTTCTTCTCTCGCCGCCGATAATAGACGTTGATCGGCGCTTCGGCAGCCACTTCGCGCCAGGCGGCTTCCTCGCGCTTGCCGTGGAAGGCATTGGAATCGCTGAGCACGAAGAAATCGATCCACTCCGCCGCGCCGGAAGCCGCGATCGAATTGGTCATGGCCCGCACGCGGCCGAAGGTGGCCTCGACGCTCTCGTTGTAGACCGGCATCAGCACGGCCGTGCGGTGACGCAGCGAGGAAGCGGGGCTCGGAATGGCGGTAAAGCCGGGATGCTTGCCGCTGATGAGCTGGAGGAAGCCGATCGTCGCGGTGACGAAGCCGAAGGAAATCCAGCAGAACAGCGGCACGAAGAACAGCAGCAGGATCACCTCGATCACGTCGAGGCCATCGCGCGAGAAGGCGAAGCGCACTTCGCTGGAAGCGGCAAGGCCGATCGTGGCGGTGAGCGCAATCAGCAGCAGACGCTTCACCAGCATACCATGCGGGCTGGTAGGCACTGCGATCGTGCCGGGCGCGATGCCGTCCAGATCCTGGATCGGCATGGCCAGCGGCGCTTCGGCCGGAAGTGGGTTCAGAGCGCGGTTCATGGCTGGACTCCCTGGATCACCGTCTCGCTGAGCGCCTGCTCGCCGCGCTTGATGTATAACCTGAATTCGGGCGCGGGGACAGCCGCGGGCTTGACGTCCAGCGTCACCCGCCAGCGTCCTTCCTGCCCCGCCACCGGATAGGCGGCGGAATGGAGCAGTGCCTGGGGCGGCAGGTTGGTGACCGCCGTCACCCCGCTGTCCCGGCCAAGTCCCTTGAGCGCACCGCCTTCGAAGTCGAACACGAACTTGCGCGCCTCCTGCGTGGTCGGCGTATCGCCCGGCCGCCCGGCCCGGCCCTGCCAGCTGTCGACGCAGCGCGCCGCACCCGCAGCGGCGCTGGGGTCCTGCGAGGTCCAGGTCAGACGATAAGCGTATTCGCGGCTGCCGCCTGCCTTCGCCGGTTCGTCGGAAACCCAGAAGGCGGCGATATTGTCCTGCGTCTCGGCATCGGTAGGCATGCGATAGAGCATGACCGTGCCTGCCCCCCAGTCCCCCTGCGGCTCGATCCAGAGCGAAGGACGCCGGTCGTAGAAGGCGCCGTCGTCCTGATAATGGTCGAAGGCCTGGTCACGCTGCAGCAGGCCGAAGGCTTTGACATGATCGGCGCGCAGCGCATTGGTGCGGTTTACCGATGGATTGGCAAGCGGCACCCAGATCCGCTCGCCATTGCCGGACCAGAGCGCCAACCCGTCGGAATCGTGGATTTCGGGGCGCCAGTCGGCGCGCTTGGCGGAATCGGACTGATCGTACCAGAACATGCTGGTGATCGGCGCGGCGCCAAGCCGCTCGATGTCGCGGCGGAAGAACAGCGCCGTGCGCACGTCCTGCGTCACCCCTGCGGCGGACTTGCGGCAGTCGAAAGCATAGGCGCCCGTCAGGCTGGGTCCGTCGAGCAGGGCATGGATGCGCACATGGTCGCCGCCGAGGTTCTCGATCCAGAACGCGGTGAAGGCGGGAAACTCTTCCGCCTTGGGCAGCGCCGTATCGATGGCGATGCCGCGCGCGGAAAGACCATACTGGTCGCGCGAGCCCGAGGCCCGGAAATAGGAGGCGCCGAGATAGGCCATCCAGTCCGAGTGCTGGTCCGCGGTCATGACCCGGAAGCCCGCCGGATCGGCCTGCCTTCCGCCCACGAACAGGCCGCGCGCATCGACCAGCTCCCGCGCCGCGCCGTTTTCGACAAGGTGAAGCTTCACGGCATGGGGCGAGGTGCCCTGCGCGGTCGGAAACAGGCGGACATTGCCGCCCAGCGCCTGCGCCTGCCCGTAAGTCAGCTTGCCCACGGCGTCGAAGTCCTTCACCGCATGGGGCGAGGTCGTGGGCGCCGTCCACGGCTTGCCGGCAGCGGCGCGGGCCGTCTGGACGAGCGTGTCCCAGGAAAACGGCCTGGGCGCTGCGAATTTCGGTTGCGGGGCAGCTTCCGCCATGCGCGGAAAGGCAGCAAGGCCGGCCATCATTGCCAGCAGGCCGGAAAACTCCCGCCGGGCGATCGACCGCCGCGAAACGGCGGGATCAGCCTGGATATCGGCCTGATCGGCACTGTTCGGATCGTTTTCCGGGCTGGCGCCCCTCATGTTCGTTCGGTTCATGCGGTCAATACGCATAGACGAAACCAAAGTTTCGTTGCGCCTGAAGGGTCCTTCTATTGTTTGCCCTGCTGCCGGAGCGATTACCGGCCCCGGAGCGGTTACCGAGTGGGTGGGTTGCGCCATCCGATGATCACTTCGTCACCGGGCTTGAGGTCGTTGGCGAAGACTTCCGTGCGTTTGCCGTCGCCCGCGCCCGTGGAAACATAGACCCGGCGCGGTTCGCCGTCCGGTGAAACGAGATAAATGCGCGCCCTGCTGCGATCGGACGAGTTTTCCGGCTCGAACGTGAGCGCCCCGTCCGGCACAAGCATCACGCCCTTGCGCGGCGGCAATCCGATCTCGACAGTCGCGGCCATGCCCGGGCGGACGGTTTCGGCGGGGTTTTCGAGCGCGAAAGCCGCGCGGCGCGAACCCGGCGCATCGGCCCGGTCCACCAGCACGCGGGCCAGCGTGGCCTGCTGAACGTCCCCCGGCATGGCATCGAGCCGCACCCTGGCCACCGTGCCCGTACCGATCTCGGCATCCCCGGCCTTGGCGAGCGGGACCTCGATCTCCAGCGTCTCGTCGCTGGCCGCGATCGTGAACAGGCGCATGCCGCTCCGCACGCGCTGGCCGGTGCTGATGTTGCGATCCACCACGAAGCCCGCGATGGGCGCCCGCACCACAGCCGAAGCCAGCTTCTCGCTATCGGCTTTGAGGCTGCTGCGGGCGGCGGAAAGCCGCGATTCTGCGGCGGACACTTCCCGGCTCGCCCGGTCCACCGCGCTGCGCGCGCCTTCAAGCTCGTTGATGGCGGGTACGCGGTGCCCGGAACGGCGCCAGACATCCTCGAACCGACCGAGACGCGCCGCCGCTTCCTCGCGCGCGGCGCGCGCCGCGGCAAGGTCGGATTCCGCTGCGGAAACCAGCGCGCGATCGGCAGAGAGCGTGCTGCGCAGCGGCTCCGCATCGATCATCGCCAGGACTTGTCCTTCCTCGACCCTTCCGCCTGCAGGCACGCCTTCGGCCGAAACCGTGCCGTCCAGCGCGGCGGCCAGCACGACCTCGCCGCTGCCGTGGATGGTGCCGCGCTCGGAAATCAGCGGTACGATATCGCCCCGCTCGACGATCGCGGTGTAATAGGGCGAATCCGTACCGCTCAGGAAGCGCACCAACAGCAGGATCGCCGCCACCGCCGCCACCGCCAGCAGCAGCAGGCTGAGCAGATGGCTACGCCCGCGCCGCCGCCCGGATCCCAGGAATGTATCGAGCACCCCCGATTCGGCGTCAGTCACAGGTCGCAGTCCCCATCGGCGGGTTCAGGTCGGCCGCCGACCAGCCCCCGCCTTCCATCTTGTAGAGGCGGACGATCGCCGCTGCCCGGTCGGCCTTGAGGTTCACGCGCGCCTCGTCCGCTGCAAGTGCCGCCGCTTCCGCCACATAGAGCGTCGCGAAATCGCCGAAACCGGCCTTGTAGGAAGCGCGCGCGTCCGAAACCGCCCTTTTTGCCTGCGCAGCGGTTTCGTCGATCGCGGACTGGCGTGCATCGAGCGCCGCCAGCGACTGGCGCATCGAGCTCATTTCCGTCCGCGCGCCGGTTTCCGCCTTCTCCAGCTTCTGAAGCGCGTCGCGCAGGGCGGGCGCGGTCGTCTCGTCGGTGGGCGCGGCGCGCGCGGCGTCGAGTTCGGCCTGCGTCACTTTGGCATGGGCCAGGCTCGATTCGAGGCGGCTGCTCAGCGCCAGCAGATCGGCACGGCGAAGCGGCGCATCGGCTGCGGGCGGCGCACCGGGCGAGATCACGGGGACTTCCGCCTTTTCGCCCAGCGCGGTGAGCAGATCGTTATCCGTCATGCCGGTCATCGCCGCGAGCGCCGCGCGAGCGGCATCGAAGCGGGACCGCGTGGCGGAAACGTCGGCATCGACCACGCCCGCGATGCTGTTGCCCAGGCCTCCGTCGATGGCGGTGACGAGACCGGCCTGACGGCGGAATTCGGCAATCACGGCATTGTCGCGGAACTGGTCCAGCCGTCCGGTGCGAAGCGTGAGGATCTGCTGGAGGCGGCGGACCTGCACATAGGCGAGCGCCACTTCGGTCGCGCGATCGGCGCGGGCCTGAGCATAGGCATAAGCCCAGGCCATGCGCGCCGCGTCGCGTTCGGGGGCCTGGTCCTTGCCGACCAGCGCCCGCACTTTGCCCGCCAGCCGCCGCGAGGCCGCAGCGTCGGTCTCTTCCTGCTCGTGGAGGCGCGCGGCGCGGCAGGCCAGGTCGTTGTCGGCGGCAATGCCGCGCTCGACGAGATTGGCCAGGAGCGGATCGCCCGCCGTCTTCCACCAGTCACCGTCCGCAGGCGCCTCCACCGGCGGTGCGATCACGAGGCTGGCGTCGGCTTCGGGCGCGGCCGTGGTAGCGCACCCGGCCAGCGCGCAAGCGAGCGCTCCGACCATCAAGGGCCGGGAAGCACTGAAAGGGAAAGCATGTTTTCGCACGATTGCTGCGATAGCAGCAAAGTCCGCAGAGGCAATCATGCTGCGCATGCGAAGCGGCCAACTTCTTGCTCCAGGCGCGAAAAGCCCCTGCCCCACATCGACCGAAAGGCCGTCGATCCCCCGCTGACCACACCTCTATCCATTACCCTGCCGGCCCTCGCTCAATCCGTTTCGACAACCGAACGCACGGAAAGGCGTCAGGTTGTCGAAAGGAACGGCGATGAACGCCGATCGGGCGGATAAGGTTCCGGTTTCTGCCCGGTTATCGAGTCAGACGGGGAGACCCACGTAGTTCTCGGCAATCACCCGCCGCGCGTGTTCGCTCGACGCGATGTGGTCGAGTTCCGCCAGCTGCATCCGGCGTTCGAACGGGCCGTCCTCGGGGAAACGGTGCATCAGCTTGGTCAGCGACCAGCTGAAACGCTCCGCCGCCCAGACGCGGCGCAGGGCCTTTGTCGAATAGGCGGGAATGGCGTCGTTGTTGGCGTTCTTGAAGAAGGCGGCGAGCGCTTCGTGGGCATAGTAGACGTCGCTGGCGGCGAGATTCAGGCCCTTGGCGCCGGTTGGCGGCACGATATGCGCCGCGTCGCCGCAGAGCAGCAGGCTGCCGTGACGCATCGGTTCGAACACGAAGGAACGCAGCGGGGCGATCGACTTCTCGATGGAGGGGCCGCGCGTGATATGCGCGGCGGCGTCCGGGCCGAGACGGATCGCGAGTTCGTCCCAGATGCGCTCGTCGCTCCAGTCTTCCAGCTTCTCTGTCAGCGGCACGTCGATATAGTAGCGGCTGCGCGTATGGCTGCGCTGCGAGGCGAGCGCGAAGCCGCGTTCGTGGTGCGCGTAGATCAGCTCGTGGTTGCAGGGCGGCACGTCGGCCAGGATGCCCAGCCAGCCGAAGGGATAGACGCGCTCGAAGGTCTGGCCGACGCTCGCCGGGATCGCCTGCCGCGAAGGGCCGTGGAAGCCGTCGCAGCCGACGATGAAGCGGGCGTCGATGCGGTGTTCGGCGCCGTCCCTATGGTAGGTAAGGTAAGGTGCATCGCTTTCGATGTCATGGAGGGCGACATCGCTCGCCTGGTAGATCACCTCAAGCCCGCGTTCCTCGCTGGCTTCCATCAGGTCGCGCGTGAGTTCGGTCTGGCCGTAGACCATGACCTGCTTGCCGGTCAGTGCCTTGATGTCGATGTGGATCAGGCGCTCGCCGTCGGCCAGGTTGAAGCCGTCGTGCGGCAGGCCCTCTTCCTTCATGCGGGCATCGAGCCCGAGGCGCTCCATCAGCGCGACGGTGCCCTGCTCCAGCACGCCGGCACGAATGCGCGAGAGGACATAGTCGCCGGTCTGGCGCTCGACCACAACACAGTCGATACCCTCGGCGCGGAGCATGTGCCCGAGGAGGAGACCGGCCGGACCGGCACCGATGATGGCTACTTGTGTGCGCATTTTCGCATTCTCCCAATTCCAAACCTGCGGGCTCGCTCTTCGACCTTGTGGCCGACTTCATGGGGTGCCTCGCTTCGCCATCGGGATTGACACTGCGCGCGGTCTGGCGGAATGCACCGGAAGGCCATTCTTCAGGTACTTTCGAGACACACCTCATGCTTGCCCGTCCCGTCCCCTCTTATATCCTCTACGGCGAGGATATCCCCGAAAGCACTGCGGAATTCGGGCATATCGAGACGATCGCCGCGCGAAGTTCCTTGCATGACTGGGAAATCGCGCCACACCGCCATGTCCGGGGCGTGCAGGTCATGCTGGTATCGAAGGGACAGGTGACGCTCACCATCGACGATACGACGGAGACGCTGGAAGCGCCCTGTCACATCGTGGTTCCGGCCGGCAGCATTCACGGCTTTCGCTTCCGGCCGGAGACCCTCGGCTATGTGCTGATGCTCAGCAGCGGCTTCGCGGAACGGCGCAGCGGATTGAGTGAGCGCCGCCGCGGGCTGGGCGACCCATTGCTCCATGCCGCCACCCACGGCCGCTTCGCGCCGACGCCGCCCGATATATTGCAGCGGGTCGAGTTTCTCTGCGCCGAGATGCTCGCCATCCCGCAGGACTGGCGGCGCCCGAATGCGCTCTTCCTGTCCATGGCGGAGGCGCTGCTGCGTTCACTGCTGCCGGAGGAGGAGACGGCGGACGAAGGCAGCGGCGACCAGCGCATCTCGCACCTCCGCCACCTCGTCGAACTGCACTTTCGCGACCAGTTGCCGGTAGGCTGGTACGCCGAGCGGTTGGGCATGACCGCGCGCACCCTCACCCGCCTGTGCCGCGCCCGACTGGATTGCTCGCCGCAGGAACTGCTCCACGCCCGGCTCGCGCTGGAGGCGCAGCGGTTGCTCTGCTTTGCCAATGCCAGCGTGGTGCAGGTCTCGAACGAACTGGGGTTTTCGGACCCTTCGTATTTCTCGCGGTTCTACCTGCGGATGACGGGGCACCGGCCGCATCTGGACAAGTCCACCCATGCGCATGGGGAGTGAAGGGATAAGGAAAAGCAGGGGAGCATAGCCCCCCTGCACCCCCATGACTGTCTAGGTCATGCCCAGCCTATTTGTTGTGCGCCCATGGTGACGTCGGGAGACTTATTGGCTGCGCCGCAGGGAGCGCACGACGGCCAGGCAGCGCGCGAGATAGACATTCCGAGGGTCTGGGGGATCATCCCCCAGGACTTCCTCTTACTTCTCCAAAACAACCGGCCCGATCAGCCCCGAAGGCCGAAGCGGCGCATCCGCACGATAAGTCGGCATCGCCGTCCAGGTAATCGGCTTGGCGCCCGGCTGAGCATCCCCGACCAAGCGATTGACCCAGAGGTTCGCCACTTTCACCTCGATGGTATTGGCGCCGCTCTTCACGGCCTTGCCCACGTCGATCCGATAAGGCGCGTGCCAAGCCGCACCGACGAGCTTTCCGTTCACCGTGACTTCCGCCAGATCGCCCACTTGCCCGAGATCGAGCCAGAGCGGCTGCCCGGCCCTCGCCCCCTTGGGCAGAGTGAAGCTGCGCGAATAGGTCGCCTCGCCGGAGAAGTACTTCACGCCTGCATCGGCGTTCCGCTCCAGCGGGGCTAGCTTCGCCATCTCGATCGAAGCGGGAGCGCCTCGGTCGGCCTGGAACTTCACTGTCCAGCCGTCGTCGAGCGAGGCCAGCGTCTGTACCGGCTTGGTCGGCAGTGTCAGGCTTTGCTTCGTGGCCGCCTTGCGGAACACCACGAAGACCGCATCGCCTTCGACCAGCGAAAGCGGCACGATGGTCTGACCGTTTTCGATGCGGTAGCTTACGGGCTCGCTGGTTCCGGTTTCAGGGTGCCAGAGTTCCGGCACCTTGCCGATGACGCGGAAGCGCGCCTCGATGCTCTGCGGGCCTTGCGGGTTGGAGAGGTAGTAGATTTCACCCTGCCCGTCGCGGCGGTGGACGAAGGGAAACTTCGCGTCTGCTGCCGCGCCGGTGAAGGTGAAGTCGGGAGCGACGCCCATGGCCTTCAGCGCGCCTTCCACATCCTTGCCCGCGATCACCCGGCCATTTCCGAACCCTGCGTCACCGCCGCCCGGCCAGAGCTTCGCCACCAGAGCAGACCATTCGCCGGTCTCTCCGCCCGACATGCTGGGCGTAGACACCGGCGCATTGCCGATCACCGTCGCGCCACCTTCGACCAGCGCCGTCAGCTTCTTCAGCGCCCCCAGCGTCATGCGCTGCGAGGAACCGCCAAGGTAGATCGCCCGGTAACGCGCTCCGCTGGGCGCGGCGACCTCGTTGCCGTCGTTGGACAGCAGGCCGGTCAGGGCGTCGTAGCTGAGGAAATCGTACGCGTGCGATACCGGCGCATCGGCCACCGGCTTGTCGCCATAGAGCCCGGTCAACGGCGCTTCCTCGCCGTAGAAATAGGCCACGTCCGCCACGTTCCGGCCCGCCTGAAGCAGCAGCGACGAGCGCGAGATATAGTCCACCCAGGGTTTCGCCATCTCGCCCCAGCTTTCCATCCGGTTGAAATACTGGCCGAAGATGAACAGCGAGAGGCCCGGCTTCTTGTCGTCCACCGGCACATGGACCGAGGTGTGGACCACGGGGCGGTTGACGCCGTTGACGAACTCCATGTCGATGAAGCGCTTCAGATCCTTGGGCGCGAAAGCCCAAGGCGACATCGAGGCGGTCATCGATTCCGCCGCGACAAGGTTCTGGCCGTAGAGATGCGCGACCGAGGCCGCGCCCTTCATGTCGGCGATCAGGGTCTGGCGCGGGCCTTCCTCGCGGAATGTCCACATGGCGGCCATCGGAATGTCCGTGTGGCTGCGCATCGACATGTCGTCGCCCAGCATCGGCCGCTTGTCTTCCAGCGCCTCGCCATAGACCTTCAGGCCGTTCTCGTGCGCGACCTTGGCGACCGTGCCGTAGTGCTCGCTCGCCAGCAGATCGGCCAGGGTGCGGCGATAGTCGTAGAGGAACTTGTCCGTCTCCGCCCGGGTGCCGACCAGCACGCCGGTGAGCGTGGGTAGCCAGGGCCGCGCATCGTAGCCGCGCAGGCGCTGGAACTGTTCCAGCATCTTCGGCGTCCAGTTCGCCTCGCCCACCTCGATCGAGTCGGTCAGCAAGGCCCGCACGCCGCGCCGGCCGACCATGTCCGGCCCGGCAGCTTCCTTGTACATACCGATATAGTGGTCGAGATAGCGGCGCACCGCGTCGCCATCGAACTTGTCCACCTCAAGCCCGGTCGCCTCGGGCGGCGCCGGGTGATTGGTGGTGCCGAGCAGCGAATAGCCCATGCGCAGCACCCGCCAGCGTTGGCCCTTGGGCAGCGCGGGAGCCTGCCAGTCGAGCGTGCCGTCCGCTTTCAGCTTGCCGGTCAGATCGACGACGCTGGTGGGCGCTACGCCCTCGGCGCCGTCCTTGGGCTCTGCCAGCGCGTAGTAATCGCGGCTCATCACGAAACCGGCCTTGGTCTCGAAACGGTCCACCCTCGCCCCGCTATTGAGCGCGAACGTGCCGACGATCAGCGGCTTCTTCGCCAACATGGCGCCGACGCCGTCGAACAGCCCGCCCATGGCAATGCCCGGCGCGGGCGAGCCGAGGCCGCCGTCGGGCTTGCGGGGATTGAGGACCAGCCGGAAATGCGCGGCCGTGACGACGGGGAAACTGACGGTGGTGGGCACTGCGCCCAGCGTCAGTGTGGTGATCGGCGTCCACGCCTTGCCGTCCACACTCGATTCCAGCGCGCCGGTGAAGGCCGCTCCGGCGAAGGGGATCACCACATCGGGGACGAAGACCGTGGCCGAGCCGACCTTTGCCGGCTTCGCATAGTCGAGCCGCAGGCTGGGTGCTTCACCATCCTTGCGGGCCAGCGTCACGCCTTTGGCGAGATCGCCGTCGAACAGCGTCGCCGCCGACAGCCCATTGCCAAGACCGTCGACCGCGCGCGGCAGGGCGGCGGCAGGCGCAATGGCTTCGGGCACGGCAAAGACGCCGACTTCGCCATAGTACGACGGGCCCGGAGGCGCGGGATGGCCGGAGATCATCTCCTCGATGGAGAGCGCGGGTGCGAGGGTCTGGTAAGGCCCGGTCTGCAACGGCGGCGCGGTCAGCTTGCCGGAGAAGCGCTGTCCGGCAGGCACCGCAGTCTCGGACCAGACCAGCTTCTTCAACCCGTCCTGCGGCTTTACCCAGGGGCCGCCGGTTTCGGACCAGCCGGGCGAGGCGGCAATGGCCAGTTCCAGCCCCTGCCGATCGGCCTCATGCGCGGCGAAGCGGAAGGCGTCCTTCCACTCGGGCGTCATGTAGACGAGGCGCTTGTCCACTACTTGCGGCGTCTGGAGGTTGGCGTCGAAGTTCTGGAGGCCGCCGATGCCGACGCGCTTCATCCAGGCCATGTCCTTGGCAATGCCGTCCTTGGAAATGTTGCCGTTCATCCAGTGCCACCAGACGCGCGGGCGCGCGGAATTGGGCGGATCGCGGAACTGTTCTTCGAGCGGGGCGGCGGCGCTATCAGTAGCGGGGGATGCAGGCGCCTGCTCCTGCGCGATAGCGGGAACGGCAACGAGTGCGGTGGCGACGCACAGCAGAGTGCGCAACGTAAGGATCGGCATAGTCCCTCCCGGATCCAATGGTTATGGTCTTGTCTTCTTGCGCCGGTCACCGAAACCGAATGGTTTTGGCGGCAGGCGATGCCGGGAGGGCTTTTGCCCTTCCCGGCGGCAGTTCAGGTATCGAAAAGGATCAGACGATCCCGGCGCCGAGGCCCACGGCCTTGCGTTCCTGGGCCTTGCGGTCGCGCCAGCGGCTTTCGCGGTAGACGCCCAGCACGTCCGCCGCACCGCCCGCTTCCACGCGTGCCTTGGCGAGGATCGGGCTGACATCGACGTTGTAGGCCCGGCGCAGGGCCTGGAAGGCCATCATCGTGTCGTTGGCTTCCTGCGAGAGATGCAGGGCCTCGCGATCCACCAGCAGGGCCTTGGCATAGCAGGAGCCAATGGCCTCGGCGGAGGACAGCATGGATTCGATCGGGTCGGTCACGTTGTGCGACTGGTCTATCATGTAGCTGGGCTTGAAGCCGTCTCGCGGCGCCAGTTCGGCCTCGACCAGTTCGTTGAACACCAGGAACAGCTGGTGCGGGTTGATCGAACCGGAATCGAGATCGTCGTCGCCGTACTTGCTGTCGTTGAAGTGGAAGCCGCCCAGCTTGCCGAAGCGGTGGAGGCGGGCCACGATCTGCTCGATGTTCACGTTGGGCGCATGGTGTCCCAGATCCACCAGGCACTTGGCCTTGGGGCCCAGTTCCTGCGCGGCGAGGATCGAGGAGCCCCAGTCGCTGATCACGGTGGAGTAGAACGCCGGTTCGAACATCTTGTGTTCCAGCAGCATGCGCCAGTCGTCCGGCAGCGCGGCATAAACTTGCGCGGCCGCGTCCAGATAGCGGTCGAGGCTGCGGCCAAGGTCCTGCTGGCCGGGGAAGTTTGTGCCGTCGCCCACCCAGACGGTGAGGTCGGTGGAGCCGAGCTGCCGGCCGATCTCGATGCATTCGATGTTGTGCTCGACGGCCTGCTGGCGGGTCGCCTCGATGGTCGAGGAAAGCGAGCCGGTGGCGTACGTGTGCGCCTGGTCCTTCTGGTCCTGGAACGTGTTCGAGTTCACCGCATCGAAGCCCAGGCCGAGGCTGGCGGCTTCTTCGCGCAGGGCCTTGTAGTCGCTCACCTTGTCCCAGGGGAAGTGCGGCGAGACGCGCGGCGTCAGGCGCGAAAGCTGGTTGATGACGGCGCAGTCTTCCAGCTTCTCATGAATGGTGGTCGGCTCGCCCGCGATGGGGAACTTGGCGAAGCGGGTGCCGCCCCGGCCAGCGCCCCACGAAGGAACGGCGACCGAGAAGGCGGCGACCTTGTCCTTGATCGCGTCGATGGCGATGCCCGAACGCTCCAGCTTGCGGCCGAGCGAGGCATATTCGTCCTCCAGCGCATCCGCGGCGCGGGCATTGGCTTCGGCGATCAGCTCATCGGAAATCGGCAGTCTGCTCATTCTTCTATCCTCTTGCCCGTTCGGGGACCGCGCCGGTCCGCGCGTTCCCCGAATTCATCTCTTATCAGCGCGTGAAGGCCTGTGCGTTACCGGCATCGACATTGATCATATTGCCGGTGGATTTCGCCGACTGGTCGCCGGCCAGGAAATAGACCGCCTCGGCAATGTCGGACGGCAGCACGTCGCGCTTCAGCATGGAGCGGTTGCGGTAGTGCTCTTCCAGTTCCTTGCCGGTGTCGATGCCATGGGCGCCCGCGCGTTCCTTGCGCCAGTCGCCGTCCCAGATCTTGCTGCCCTTGATGACGGCATCGGGGTTGACGACGTTGACGCGGATGCCGTGCGGCGCGCCTTCCAGCGCCAGGCAGCGCGCAAGGTGGTTCGCCGCCGCCTTGGCCGAGGCATAGGCCGAGGCATTGGTGGCAGCGGCCACGCCGTTCTTCGAACCGATGAACACCACCGAAGTACCGCCCTGCTCCTTCATGCCCTTCAGCAGCGGCCAGGCGGCGCGGCTGGTGAGGAAGTAACCCTGCGCCAGCACGTCGTAATTGCGGTTCCACAGCTCGATCGTGGTTTCCTCGATCGGGGCCGAGGAAGCGATACCGGCATTGGCGACGAGGATGTCGAGCCCGCCGAATTCCCGCGCGGCCACGGCGAAGGCTTCGGAGACTTGCGCTTCGTCGGTCACGTCGCAGACGGCGGCGCGGACCACGTCCTTGCCGAACTGCTTGGCGAAACCGGCGCGTACTTCCTCGACGGCACCCGCATCGCGATCGGCCAGCAGCACGCAGGCGCCGTCCGCCATCAGGCGCGCGGCGGTGGCGGCACCGATGCCGCCTGCGCCGCCGGTGACGAGCGCCACGCGGCCGACCAGCGGTTTCGGCGCAGGCATGCGCTGGAGCTTGGCTTCCTCAAGCAGCCAGTATTCGATGTCGAACGCTTCCTGCTCGTCGAGCGCGATGTAGTCGCCGATGGCTTCCGCGCCGCGCATCACATTGATGGCGTTGCCGTAGAATTCCCCGGCAAGGCGCGCGGTGGTCTTGTCGGTGGCGAAAGTGATGCGGCCCACGCCGGGGACCAGCACGACCACCGGGTTGGCATCGCGCATCGCGGGCGAGTTGGGACGCTTGCAGCGCTCGTAATACGCTGCATACATGTCGCGATAATCGGCAATCTTCTGTGCCAGATAGTCCTGGTCCTGAAGACGCGAAGGGTCGAGGGTCAGGGGAGCGATCTTGGTGCGCAGGAAGTGATCGGGGCACGAGGTGCCGAGACCGGCCAGCCGCTCGAACTCCACCGAGTTCACGAATTCCAGCGCTTCGGCGTCGTCCGAGAAGTGTCCGACCTTGCGGCGCGCGCCGGTCATCAGACCGCGCAGACGCGGCATCAGGTCGGCGGCGATCTCCGCGCGGTTTTCGGCCGTGCCATGGGCCGCGCCGCCGAAGGCAGGCTTCTCGCCCAGCTTGGCATTGAGATAGTTCGCCGCGTCCGCGATCAGGTCGACGGTGTGTTCGTAGCAGGCCTTGGCGCTGTCGGCCCAGCAGATGATGCCGTGGCCCGCCAGCATGACGCCCTCGACGCCCGGATTGGCCGCGACGTAATCGCGAAGCTGCACGCCCAGCGTGTAACCGGGGCGCTTCCAGCCGAGCCAGCCGATCTTGCCACCCCAGATTTCCTGCGTCGCCGCCTCCCCGCCCGAGCTGGCCGCCAGCGCGATGATCGCATCGGGGTGAACGTGATCGACATGGGCGAAGGGCAGCAGCGAGTGCAGCGGCGTATCGATAGAGGCCGCGCGGCCGTTCAGGTTGAACGTGCAATGCGGCAGGTAGCCGACCATCTTGTCGTCGTCTTCCGGCCCGCCGTAGTGCTTTTCGAGGCCGAGCAGCTTGTCCTGATAGAGCGTGGCGAAACCGTCGAGCTTCATCGAGCCGATATCGCCGCCCGATCCCTTCACCCAGAGCACTTCCACCGCCTGACCGGTCAGCGGATCAACCTCCTCCAGTTTCGCGGAGGTATTGCCGCCGCCGAAGTTGGTGACGGTAAGGTCGGAGCCCAGCAGGTTCGAGCGATAGAGCAAGCGTTCTTCCGGGGAAAGCGTCGCGGCAAGCGAATCGTCCCAGCGGCTGGAAGGAACGGCGAAAGGAAGCGCCGCAGTGCGGGAAGCAGTCAGGGTATCCATGATCATCCTCTACCAATTCGTGCTTGCATGAGCAATCTGTTTCGCTACAAAACGATCACGTTCGATCGTCAAAGTCAATCATAATTGGTCAGAACGCGCAAAAGGCAGAGGATGGTTGGAAGAGGCATGACCGGCACGGGTACATTTATCGTCGTCGATATCGGCAAGACCCTCAGCAAGGTGACGCTCTGGACGCGCGGCGGCCGCATGCTCGACCGGCAGGTGCGCCCCAATGCAGTCTGCGCGCACGAAGGGCTGCGCCGCCTCGATGTCGAGGGAATCGGCCAGTGGCTGCGGGCAACGCTGCGTGGCTGGTCCGGGCATCCGGTGGAAGCGATCATCCCGGTGGCGCACGGTGCGGGCTTTGCCGCGCTGGACGAAACGGGCTTGCTGTTCCCGCCACTCGATTACGAGCAGGCCGTTCCCGAAGAAATCGTCGCGGACTATCGCCGGGAACGGGACGCCTTCACCCTCACCGGATCGCCCGCCCTGCCCGACGGCCTGAACCTCGGCACCCAGGTCTACTGGATGAGCCGCCTTCACCCCGCCGAGATGGCCCGTGCCACGCTGGTGCCCTGGGCCCAGTACTGGGCCTGGTTCCTGTCCGGGCATGTCGCCAGCGAAGTGACCAGCCTCGGCTGCCATACCGATCTCTGGTGCCCCGCCGACGCGCGCTTTTCGCCGATGGCCGAACGTTTCGGCTGGGCAGAGCGTTTCGCGCCCGTCGTCAAGGCAAGCGACGCCGTGGGCACGCTGCGTGCCGAGATCGCCGCCGAGACCGGCCTGCCTGCCACGGCGCAAGTGCTGGCGGGCCTCCACGATTCCAACGCCGCGCTGCTCGCCGCACGGGGCTTCGCGGAGATCGCGCGCAAGGAAGCGACGATCCTGTCCACCGGCACCTGGTTCATCGCCATGCGCCTTGCCGCCGAGACCTTCTCGATCGGCTCGCTGCCGGAAGCGCGCGACACGCTGGTCAATGTCGATGCCTACGGCTGGCCGGTGCCCTCGGCCCGCTTCATGGGCGGGCGCGAGATCGAATCGGTGATCCAGATCGACACCCGCCGCGTCGATATCCGCCCCGACCAGCCGAAACTGATGGAGGCCGTCCCCGGCCTGCTCGCGCGCGGCACGATGATGATGCCCACGCTCGCGCCCGGCTTCGGCCCTTTCCCCGAGGGCAAGGCCAACTGGATCGACAAGCCAGAGGAATGGGCCGGAACCTGGTATGCCCGCCGCGCGGCGATCTGCCTCTACGCGGCAATGGTGGCCGACACCTCGCTCGACCTGATCGGATCGAAGGAGCGCCTGCTGATCGAGGGGCGCTTTGCCGACGCCGAAGTCTTCGTGCGCGCCCTCGCTGCGCTGCGCCCCGAAACCGAAGTCTATGTGGCCAACGCCCATAACGACGTTTCGTTCGGCGCGCTGCGGCTGATCAATCCGCTGCTTCAGGCACAAGGTGGCCTCCGCCGGGTCGAGCCGCTCGAAGGCGATCTCATGGCCTACCGCGAGAAATGGCGCGCGCACATACGGGAGCTTGCCTGATGATCACCGCCTCGATCCCCGACTTTCGCGAGGCCGCCCGCCGCCGCCTGCCGCGCTTCCTGTTCGAATATATCGACGGCGGCTCCTATGCCGAGGCGACGCTGCGGCGCAACGTCTCCGACCTTGCCGATCTTGCCCTGCGCCAGCGGGTGCTGCGCGATGTTTCGCAGCTGGACCTCTCGACCGCGTTGTTCGGCCAGAAGCTGGCCCTACCCGTCGCCCTCGCGCCGATCGGCCTGGCCGGGCTCAATGCCCGGCGCGGCGAGTGCCAGGCGGTGCGCGCGGCGGAACAGGCGGGGATTCCCTTCACGCTCTCCACCGTCGGCGCCTGCACCATCGGCGAAGTGGCCAGGGCGGCGAGCAGGCCCTTCTGGTTCCAGCTCTACATGATCCGCGACCGCGCCTTCATGAAGGACCTGCTGGCCAAGGCGGTCGAGGCCGGGTGCTCGACGCTGGTCTTCACCGTGGACATGCCCGTGCCCGGCAGCCGCTATCGCGACTATCACACCGGCCTTGCCGGAACCGGCGGGTTCAAGGGCGCGGCCTGGCGCTTCGCCCAGGCCGCCGCGCGACCGGCATGGGCCTGGGACGTGGGCATCCACGGCCGCCCGCATACACTGGGGAACGTCGCCCCAGTGCTGCAAGGCCGGACCGGCATCGAGGACTTCTTCGCCTGGATGCGGGGCAACTTCGACCCCTCGATCAACTGGCGCGACCTCGATTTCATCCGTTCGGAATGGAAGGGGCCGCTGGTCATCAAGGGCATTCTCGACCCTGAGGACGCCAAGGAAGCCGCCGCGCTCGGTGCCGATGGACTGGTCGTCTCCAACCACGGCGGACGCCAGCTCGACGGCGTGCTCTCCAGTGCCCGCGCCCTGCCGCCGATCGCCGATGCGGTGGGCGATCGCATGACCGTGCTGGCCGATGGCGGCATCCGCTCCGGTCTCGACGTGGTGCGCATGCTGGCGCTCGGCGCCAGGGGCGTGCTGCTCGGCCGCGCCTGGGCCTGGGCGCTCGGCGCCGGGGGTGAGGCGGGCGTGACGAAAATGCTGAAACTGATCGAGGCCGAGATGCGCGTCGCCATGGCGCTCACCGGCACGACGAAAATCGCAGAGATCGACAGAACGATCCTGGCGGGAGGGACCTGAAAATGACGCAAGTTCAAGGAGGGGAGGACAACTGGCGGAACACGATTCTGGCCGGCCTCGCCAACTATATCGATGCCGGCTCAATCGTCGCCGGTTCCGCCGCGCTCGCGCTGTGGCAGGAGAGCTATCACCTCTCCAACGACTTCGTCGGCCTGATCGCCGCCTTCGGCCCCAACGCCATCGGCGCGGGCGTGGGCGCGCTGATCGGCGGCTGGCTCTGCGACAAACTGGGCCGCAAGAAGATCTACCAGTGGGACATGCTGATCTACGCGGCGGGCATGTCGATGCTGGTCTTCGCGGTAGCGCCCTGGATGATCGTCACCGGCTTCCTGATCGTTGGTCTCGCCGTAGGCGCGGACATTCCGGCAAGCTGGTCACTGATCGCCGAGCAGGCGCCTGACGATCGTCGCGGCAAGCATTCCGGCGTTGCGCAGGCGCTATGGTATCTTGGTCCCGTGGTCGTGCTGCTGATGAGCCTTGCGCTCACCTCGCTCGGCGTGCTCGGCGCGCGGATCGTCTTCGCGCACCTCGTGGTAATCGCCCTCGGCCTTACCCTGCTGCGCTCCAGGATGAAGGAATCGGAGCGCTGGGTGGAGGCCCAGAAATCGGAGGTGAAGCGCCCGCCGGTTTCCAGCCTGTTCAAGGGCAAGTACCTGGCCTCGATCCTCGGGCTGGTCGGCATGTACGGGTTCTGGAACCTCTGGGCCGGCACCAACGGCTTCTTCTTCCCCTATATCCTGCGCACCATGGGCGCCGCCACGCAGGCGCAGAGCGTCGCCATCCAGGCGGTCTCGTTCTTCGTCGCCATGATCTCGGTGACCTTCGTGTTCATGCGCCTGTCCGACAAGGTGAACCAGCGCACGCTGTTCATCGTCTCGGCGGTTATCCAGGTTCTGGGCATGATGCTGCTGGCAGTGTTCCCGCTGACGATCCCGGTCGCCCTGCTCTACGTCTTCCTGCTCCAGTTCGGCGGCGGCTTCGGTGCGCAGAGCTTCTTCCAGCTCTGGAGTTCGGAGATGTTCCCGACGATGCTGCGCTCCACCGCGCAGGGCGTCTGCTTCGCCATCGTGCGCATCTCTCTCGGCGTGTTCAGCTTCTTCGTGCCGATGCTCAATGCCACGGGCTTTACGAACCTTGCCTGGATTCTTACCGGGTTCCTTGTCATCAGCGGAATCATCGGCGCCCTCTGGGCACCGCGCAACGAGGGCAAGTCGCTCGAACAGCTCGAAGCGGAACAGGCCGATCCGGGTCATCGCTCTCAGAAGGAAGCACAAGTCGCATGCACGCCGAGGAACGCGAACGCCTGATACTGGAGGCCGTCGCCGACACGGGCTTCGTGAGCTACCGCGCTCTCGAGGCCCGGCTCGACGCCTCCCCCGCCACGATCCGGCGCGACCTGACGCGGCTGGAGGAATCCGGCCGCATCCAGCGGGTCCATGGCGGGGCGAAGCTGCCGGAGGACGATAAGCCTGACCGGCTTCAGGGCCTGGCGGGCACGCCCTTCGAACAGTCGATCACCCAGAACCTTCCCGCCAAGCAGGCCATCGGCCGCGCCGCCGCCCGGCTCTGCGGCCCCGGCGAAGGGATCATGATCGACGGCGGCACGACCACGCTCCAGATGTGCCCCTATCTCGACGGGCTGGACATGCAGGTGCTGACCAATTCGCTGCATATCGTCCATGCCCTGCTGCCGCAGACGGGCACGCGCGTATTGCTGCCCTCGGGCACGGTGTTCCGCGAACAGAATATCGTCCTTGCCCCGGCCGGCGAGGATTCGATGCCGCGCTTCCACGCGCCCAAGCTGTTCATGGGCGCGGCGGCGGTCGGTCCCCAGGGAGTGATGCAGCAGGACGTGATCCTCGTCGCCGCCGAGCGCCGGTTCATGGACCGGGCCGAGGAAGTCGTGCTGCTCGTCGACAGCTCGAAGTTCCACTCCTCCTCGGGTGCGATCGTCTGCGGGCTGGACGAGGTGGACATCATCGTCACCGATACGGGCATTCCGCAGGACATGGCGGATCGGTTGCGGGACCTCGGGGTGAAGGTGGTGATCGCCTGAAGATAGCTTAGTGCGTCCCTGCGGCGCAGCCACCAAGTCTCCCGACGCCGCCATGCGCGCAAAACGGGGTTGGTCCGCCTGAGCTAGACGGTAATGGGGGTGCAGGGGGTGATGCCCCCCTGCTTTTCCTCTTCCCCCCTTAAAGCGAATTCCGCCTCGCAATCCCCCCCAGCACCGAAGCACTCGGCTTGGGCGTTCTCGCAAAGGTCTTCCGGTCCACGCTGCACAGGCCGAAACGCGGTTTGTAGCCGAAGATCCATTCGAAATTGTCCAGCAGCGACCAGTGCATGTAGCCGAGAACGGGCACCCCGTCGTCCATCGCCTGCTTCAGCCCTTCCAGCGCCGCCGGAATGAAGCGTGCGCGCAAAGTGTCGTCCTCGGTGCCGACGCCGTGTTCGGAGACGAGGATCGGCACTTTCGTCACCTCGTGGGCATAGCGCACCGCGCCTGCCAGCGAGGGCGCCCAGACTTCGGTACCCGACCAGTTGCGGTCGGCCCCCTCGGGCGCGGGCAAGCGCGCCTTGTCGTTCCAGACCGCGCGTTCGTAGTTCTGGACGCCCATGAAATCGTCCGCCTTGGCGATCTCCAGCCAGTCACCGTAGAGTTCGGCGCGGACCTTGTCCCGCAGCGAGTTCCTGCCCGAGGCCTGCTCGTCGATGATCGAGAGCGTGAAGCCTACCGGAAGATCGCCGCGCACGGCCTTGATCGCGGCGCGGGCGGCCTTGTGCCCGGCCATGAGGCCCGCGTGGATCGCATCGATATCCTCGCGGCCCGCCACGTTGGCGCAGATGAACTTCTCGACGCCGAGGCGTTTGGCGGCCGTTTCCTGGGTCTGGCGCTGGATGTCCCAGACTTGTGGCGGCAGGATGTTCTTGAGGATGAGCAGGATGTTCGGCTCGTTGAGCGTCATGGCCATGGCGATATCGGCGCCGATGGCGCGGGCCACCTTGTCGCAGTAGCGCGCGAAGAGCTGCGGCGCCTCGGCATTCGTCCAACCGCCCTGCGCGCTGAACCAGCGCGGCGCGGTGAAGTGGCTGAACGTCACCAGCGGCGTCAACCCGCGCGCGTGGCAGCCCTCGACGATCCGCTTGTAATGATCGAGCATGGCCTGCGAGAACAGGCCCTTCTCCGGCTCGATCCGCGCCCACTCCACGCCGAAGCGATAGGAGGTAAGGCCCAGCGCCTTCACGATATCCAGATCGGTGGCCCAGAGTTCAAGGCTGTTGCAGGCGTCGCCCGAAGGCTCGGCGAAGATCGTCGGCTTCTGGTTTTCGACGAACCAGAGGTCGGAAGCCGTGTTGTTACCCTCGATCTGGTGCGGCGCGGTGGCGGCGCCCCAGAGAAAGCCCTTGGGGAAAGCCGGATTCGGGCGTTTCGTCGCAGCTTGGGCAGCAAGGGGTGCGACGGCTGCAAGCGCTCCTGCGGCAAGCAGGCTTCGGCGGTCGAGATTCGCGATCTTGGTCATCGGACGTGCCCCTCAGGAATGGTCGGCAAAGAAGGAAAGCAGCTCATGCGACAGGCGGTGGTCCGCCGTGCCGAGATGCATGGCCATGGAGTAATGGTTGTGCCCGGAGGCATAGTGCGCGCGCGGCAGGTGGCCATGGCGGCCGAGGCGGGCCTGGAGGAGACTGGCCCATTCCGCCTGGAAACGCGGCGGATCGAGCTCGGCGCAGGCGATCAGGAGCGGCAGGCCCGTCGCCATCACCGCGCCCATCGGCATGCGCAGGTCGTAGCAGTCCTGCGGGCCGTAATAGAGCATGTCGCGCTCATCCAGCGGCGTGAAACCGTAGAGCCCTGATAGCAGCGCGGCCCCGCGCACAAGCTTGGCGTGATCCTCGCGCGCTTTCAGAAAGGCCGAGACGTGGACCGCGCCCGCCGAGGTGCCGAGCAGGAAGATCCGCTCCGGGTCGCCGCCATGCGCCGCCACGTTCGCCCACAGCCAGTCGACGGCAAGGCCCACGTCCTCCGCGCCCGAGGGCCACATGTGCGCGGGCGCGAGCCGGTAGTTCATCACCGCGCCGATCAGCCCGTTCGCCGCCGCCCAGCGCCCGACATGGGCGTTCGCCCAACCATTCTCGCCACCCTTATCGCCGACGAGGAACCCGCCGCCATGGACAAAGAGCACGACCGGCCGGGATCCCCCGCCCTCGCCATAGAGATCGAGGCGGTTGCGGGGATCGGGTCCGTAAACGCAGTCGGTCGCGACCGGCGCGATGTTCTCGGCAAGCGCCTGCTGCTCGGCATCGAACAGGCTGCGACAGGCCGCCACCACATCGGGGCCGAGTCTGGTCCCCATCGCGGCAATGGTGCGTGCAGTTTCGCCTGCGGTCATGCCTTCTCACTCCCTTGGTGGGCGAACAGGCGGGTGAGCGCGAACGTCGTTCCCGCCACGCCCAGTCCGCTGCCATAAATCAGCTTCACGGCCAGCGCCAAGGACCAGCCGATCTCCCGCCACGGCCCGAACAGGCAGAGTGCGGCCAGCGCCGCCGCGCTTGCCAGTCCGGCCGAAACCACGGCAAGCACGGTGCGCGCGATGAAGAGGCCGCCGCCGCTTCGCCTGCCTGCCTTGCGCAGGCTCGCGGAGACCACCAGCAGCGGCACCAGCGACGACATCAGTGCGATCGCGGCGGCCTGCGGCAGGAAATCCAGCGCGAAATTGTCGGGCGCGGCGAAGCGCAGCGGGCGATCGCTGACCCCGAAGACGCCGAAGAAAAAGGCCGCGCTCAGGACCAGGTTGATCGCACCGCTGGTGATCTGCTCGCGCCGCAGCCGGGCAGCGATGTTCATGGCCGGCATCCCACATCGAAGCTCTGGAGATCGCGCGCGAGATCGACCGGCCCGGCATAGCGCGCGGCGATCCCCGCCCGGATGGCGGGTTCGTACTGCGGCAATGGTCCCGGCGGCACCGCGAAATGCGTAAGCACCACCCGCCCCACTCCCGCCTGCGCCGCGATCTCTCCGATCGCTTCGGGCCTCAGATGGTGGGTGGAAAGATGGCGCTCCATGCCGGACAGCATCTCGGGCGAGGCGTCCTTGCGGCGGATGCGGATTTCGCCCAGCAAGGCATCGAGCGCGATGATCTCGGTCACGAACATGTCGCTGCCCCTGGCCAGCGCGGTAACCGCAGCGCTTGGCCCGGTGTCGCCGGTATAGGTCAGGCTGCGGCTGCCAAGCGCGAAACGATAGCTCAGCGAGACATTGCTGGTGTCAGGCCGTGAGTGGGACTGGCCGTCATGGTCGAAATGGCTGTTGGCGACGGCCTTCACGCTTGCCCCCTGCCCGAGATCGAGCGACTGCCCATCCGCAAGCTCGATCACCCGCACCGAACCAGCCGGGCGCGGCGGCGGCGTGCCGAGACCGAAGCCGATGCTGCCCGGCGTCGCCAGCGAGGCGACGATGCCGTCCACCACCGCACGCGTGCCAACCGGGCCGTAGACGGTGAGGACTCCCGGAAACTGGTTCATCCAGCGCAGCCCGATCACGGCGGCCAGCCCGCCGGTATGGTCGAGATGGTTATGGCTGATGAACACCGTATCGACCCCGCCGAGATCGAGACCGATCCGGGCAAGCTGGTCCACGGTGCCATCGCCGGTATCCACTAGTATCCGGCGCTCTCCGATCGTGAGCAGGTTCGCGGGTTCGGAGCGCTCTGCCGTCGGAACGGGGCCGCCCGCCGTGCCCAGCGTCGTCCAGCGCAGCGCCGGGCAGCTTGCGGCCGCGCGCGCGGAACCGGAGGAAATCGCCAGGGCCGAAAGGGCCAGCGCGGCTATTGCGCGTTTCACCTGCGCCTGCATGTTCGTCGTCATCCTCATGCCAGCGGCCTCTTGCGGGCCGTTCGGAAATGGGGCCGGGACCTCGCTCAAGCTCCCGGCCAGTGCTGATCAGAACTTCGTTTCGGCCTGGATGCCGATGGTGCGACGGCCTTCGCGGGTCAGCCAGTTCACATAGGCGCCGGAGTCCGCGAAAGGCAGGTGGATGACCGAGGCATGGAAGCGCTGGTCAAGCAGGTTGCGCACGAAGGCGCCGATGCGCCAGTTGCCGTCCGGGTGGCCGATCCCTGCGGAAAGACCGATCGTGCCGTAACCGTCCTGATAGGCATAGGCATTGGCCACCGCGTACTGCACCCGGCTGCGGTAGTAGATATTGGCCGACGTATCGAACTGGAGGCTGTCGTTGATCGGCAGCTTCACGTCGGCGCCCAGCGTGGCACTGTACTTGGGCGCCCCCGAGAGCGGCTCGCCCTTGGCCTGGACCAGGCTGGTGACGCCGTCCGCCGCGAAATAGCAGGTGTAACCGGCCTTCACGTCCTCGGGGCAGGCGGTGACGTAGTCGGTGAACTTGGTGTCCGAATACGTGAACCCGCCGTTGAACGAGAGTGCGGGGCTGACCCGCCAGGACGCGTCGATCTCGAAGCCCTTGGCAGTGAAGCCACCCGCGTTCTCGGTGACGAACTCGACGCCGTTGAACACCGAGGTCTGGAGGTTCTTGTACTTGTCGTAGAACAGGTTGGCGTTGAAGGTCACGGCCTTGTCGAACAGCTGAGACTTGATGCCCACGGTGATGTCGCGGACGGTCTGGGGCTTGACGTTGGTGCGCGTGCCGGTGAGGCCGGTGAAAGTCACCGTCGGGCCGAGGTAGCCGCGCGCGATGGTGCCGAACAGCATGACGTCGGGCGTGATCTTGAACTCGGCGCCGCCGCGGCCCGACCACGAGCCCTTCTTCGTGTTGCCGGTCTGGAGCGGCGTGGGGGTATAGGGCGTGACGAAGCCCGAACCGTCAGCTGCCGGGCTTGCAGGCGCGAAGTTGGGATCCACGACCGAGAAGTACGAGGCCTTCACCCAGTCATACTGATAGCGCAGGCCGCCGATCAGGCTGAACTGTTCGGTGACATGGAACTTGCCGTCGAAGAAGGCCGCCAGCGAGTCCGAACGCGTCTGGGTATTGCCCTGCCCGCCGGAGATATTGACGATGAAGCTCTGGAACGGATTGGCGGGGCGAAGCTGCGCGCGGTTGAAGTCGTTGTCGTCACCCACCTTGCGCCGCGATGCGTAGACGCCCGAGGTGAATTCCAGCTGGCTGCCACTGGGCGAACTGATGCGCAGCTCCTGCGAAAGGAACGACTGGTCGGTGCCGGTCTGCTGCGCGGTGAAGACCGGGACGCTCGAACCGTCGATGGCAAAGACCTGCGGGCCTTCGTCGAGGCGGCGGTAGGCCGTGATCGAGGTCAGGTTGTAGTCGCCCAGCGCGTAGTTGATCTCCAGCGAGGCGCCGTAGTTCTGCTCGGACGAGTATCCTCCGTAGTCCTCGACCGACTTGGTATTGTCGAAGCCTGCCGTCACGCCCAGCGATGCAAGGTTGCCGAAGCGCGCGGCCATCAGCGGATTGGCGAAGCTGGGCAGACGGTTGAGCGTCCAGAGCTGGCCGGGGCCCTTGCGGCTGATCTTCGAATAGTCGCCGATCAGGTAGATCGAAAGGTCGTCGCTGGGCTCGAAGAAGAACTTGGCGCGGCCGCCGTAGCTTTCCTCGCCGCCCCAGGTCTCGTCACGATAGACGTTCTTGAGGAAACCGTCGTTGCGGCGATAGAACCCGAACACCGCGAGCGCCGAGTTCTGCGATACCGGCACGTTGACGCTGGCATTGGCATTCACTTCGTTCAGCTCGGCATAGCTCACGAAGGCCTTGCCGAAGAAACGCGAGGGATCGGGCTTTTTAGTGGTGATATTGATGACGCCGGACGAGGCGTTCTTGCCGAACTGGGTGCCCTGCGGCCCCTTCAGCACTTCCACGCGCTCCAGGTCGCCAAGGCTGTTGATCGGGTTGCCGAAGGGAATGACCACATTGTCGACCACGGTGCCGACGTTCTGTTCCGAAGAGCTGGAGAAGCCGCCTGCCGAACCCACGCCGCGCAGACGGAAGCCGGAATCGTTGGGCGAAGAACCGAACTGCACGCCGGAGAACTGGTACTGGATATCGGTCAGCTTCTGGAAGCCGCTCTCGGTAAGCTGGTCGCCAGTGATGGCCGAGACGGCGATCGGGACGTCCTGGAGGCGCTCTGCCCGGCGCGAGGCGGTGACGATGATATCGGTGCCCGAAACCGACTGCGTTTCAGGTGTCGCCACCTCCTGCGCCATTGCGGGCATGCTGAAGGCGCCGAGGGCTATGCTGGAAAGCAGGCTGAACTTGCTAATGGTGTTCATGTTGGTCTCTCCCCAAACGTGTTGTTATTGCCGATTTTTATGGCTAGCTATTGCGACCCGTCAGGTCTCGTCGATGACGGGGTTGGAAAGGGTGCCGATCACGCCCACGGAGACTTCCACGGTGTCTCCGGCCTTGAGGTAGAGCGGGGGCTTACGCTTATCGCCGACGCCGCCGGGGGTGCCGCTGGCGATCACGTCGCCGGGCTTCAGATCGGTGAAAGTGGAGCAGTAGGCGATGACCGTGGGGATATCCCAGATCATGTCGGACACCGGCTGATCCTGCACCAGCTGCCCGTTCACGCGGGTCTGCACGCGCTGCGAGGCGAGGTCTGCCACGTCGGCCGCGACCACCATCGACGGGCCGAAGCCGCCGGTGCCGGGCCAGGTCTTGCCGGGGGTGAACTGGATGTTGTGGCGCTGCCAGTCGCGGATCGAGCCATCGTTGAAGGGCGCGAAACCGGCGACGTGTTCCCACGCATTCTCGGGCGCGATACGGCGGCCGCCTTTGCCGATGATGACGGCCAGTTCGCCCTCATAGTCGAAACGCTCGCTTTCGGGCGGGCGAACCATGGCATCGCCGTCAGCAATAAGGCTGTCGGCCCAGCGGGTGAAGATCGCCGGGTGTTCCTTCTGCTCGCGGCCGGTCTCGGCCACGTGGGTGGCGTAGTTGAGGCCGACGCAGAGGATCTTTTCGGGGTTCGGAACCACCGGCAGCAGCGTGACGGCGGCGAAGGCGAACTCGCCGGTGGCGGGCAGCGCGGCAAGGTCATCGCCCAGCACGTCCTTCAGCCAGGCGTCGCCGCCGGATGCGCCGAGATCGATCACCTTTTCCCCTTCGAGGCGGCCGAAGCTCTTGCTGCCATCGGGACGTTCGAAGCTGATGTAACGGTTCATGCGTAGTCTCCCCTGCCCCGCGTGTCCTGCGGCGGCGGTCAAATGGTCAGAGCGGCGCGGCTTCCCAGTCGCGGCGGAAGCGGAAGCGTTCCTCGGCACGGCGAAGGGCGCCCACATCCTTGTCCGAGATGCCCCACTGGTCGATGCGGTTGGGCGGCCAGGTCCAGTCTTCCGGAGTGCCGGCCTTGTAGTCCTCCGGCACCTTTTCGACGGCGGTCGAGAACTCGATCACCGGGCCGAACGGAGCGATGAAGTAGGCATAGACATTGGCGCCGGGGCCGTGGCGGCCGGGGCCCCATGCGGGGACCATGGCATGATCGCGCAGACGCCCGATGCCGCGCATCACCGCATCGATGTCCTCCATCTCGAAGGCGACATGGTTGAGCGAGGCAAAGCCGGCACGGGCGAAGGCGGTGGAGTGGTGGCTGTCGTTGCAGCGCACGAAGACCATGCCCTTGGTACGGTCGGAAACGAGGAAGCCGAGAATGTCCTCCACCGCGTGCCCGCAGGCTTCGGCATCGGCAGAATTGAACACGACATGAGTGAGCTTCACCGGCAGGTCGCGTCCGGTGATGGGTTCGACTTCGGTGGCGTCCACCAGAAAGCGCAGGATCGTGCCTTCGGGCAGCTCGACCAGCAGGCCGTGCCCGCCGCCAAGGTCTTGGCTGACCGTCAGGCTTGCAGTCCAGCCCGAGGCGGCGATGCGCGCCTTCAGCGCTTCCAGTTCCCCGGCCGTGCAGACGAACGTGGTCGAGCGGACGAATTCGTCTTCCGACTTCTCGAACGCCACGAGGTAAGGGAACGCGCCGGAGCCGCGCAGGTAATGCGTATCGCCCCGAACCTCGGCAGCGGCCATGCCCCAAATCTCGGTCATGAACGTGGCGGCGGCGGCGGGATCGGGCAGCGCCAGTTCGATGCTGCGCAGTTTCATGGCTCTTGCTCCTGAAGAAGACCCGCGGCGCGGATGCCGGCGCGGGCGCAGTCGGCATCGCACTCGCCGGTGTCACCGCTGACGCCCACGGCGCCGATCAGGGTGCCGGCGGCATCGCGGATCACTACCCCCCCGGGAGAGAACGCGATGCGGCCGCCGACGACAGCGGTGACGCTTTGAAAGAACACGGGGTTGCCCTTGGCGCGCTCGGCCAGAACGGCGGTGTCCGCGTCCATGCCCACGGCGCCCTCGGCCTTGGCCTTGGCAATGTCGAAACGGTAGAGGCTCGCCCCGTCCTCGCGCGCGAAGGCGACCGGATGCGCGCCCGCGTCGAGCACGATCACCGCCAGTTGCTTGGCGTTGCGGGCCCGCGCTTCGGCGAGAGTGCCGGTGACGATGGTCTGGGCCTGAGCCAGCGTGAGGATCATGCGGCAAGCTCCTGATGGCTGAAAAGCTGCGCCGCACGGGCGGCAAGGAGGTCTTCGGCGCTGTGGCTGGCGGTGCCGAAGACGTAGTGGTCGGGGCGGACCAGCACGGCATCGGCGCCGTGTTCGTCGAGCCATGCGGTGACTGCGCCATTGTCCGGCAGGGTGCCGGCGGAGATACGCGTGACGCCCTCGGTACGGCCCGGCACGGCATCGTCGCGGACGAAGAGGCGCCAGTCGCCGCCGGTCAGGTCGTCGAGCTTGCGGCCATCGGCCAGCACCGGCTGCACGAAGCGCGCGCCCGCGCCGGAGGTTTCGCCAAGAACCACGCCCTCGGCAATGGCGGGGATCAGGTCATGCGCGGTCTCGCCAGCCTTCTGACGCGCTTCCTCACGGATGCGGGCATCGCGGGCGGCGGCGGCTGCGGGATCGAGTTCGCAGATGTAGCGACCGGCCGCGACGGCTGCGCCGATCACCGCGCGGACATGGGGATCACGCTCGCGCTGGTAGGTGCCCAGCACGGAAGGCTCGGCGCCGTGATTGGCCACCGCGTCCATCTTCCACGCCAGATTGGCGACATCGCGCAGGCCATGGCACATGCCCTGCCCGAAGAACGGCGGCGTTTGGTGCGCGGCGTCCCCGGCCAGGAAGACGTTGCCCACCTGCCACTGATGCGCGACGAGGCCGTGGAAGCGATACGTCGCGGCGCGCACGATCCGGTGCGGCACATCGGCCATCCACGCGCCGACCAGTTCGGCCACCTTTTCCGGCGCCGACATCGCGGTGTCGTCCTCGCCGGGGAGCAGCATGAACTCCCAGCGGCGATGGTCGCGGCGGCCGGGAACCACGGTGGCGGGGCGCGAGGGATCGCACATCATCACCGAGAGCCTCTGGAGATCAGCCCCCTCGGGCACACCCGAAAGCGGCGGAAACGCGACCGGCCCTTCCACTTCGGCATCGACGACGAGCCAGGGCTCCTCGAAATCGAGATCGTCCAGCACGACGCCCAGCGCCTTGCGCACTGTACTGCGCGCGCCGTCGCAGGCAATGACCCAGCGGGCCTTGACGGTGCGGGGTTCGTCGCGGTCGAGATAGTCGACCGTCACGCCCTCTGCGTCCTGCGTCAGCCCGGTGAAGCTGGCGCCCACCTTCAACTCGACGTTTGGCATCGCCGCAAAGCCCTCACGCAAGTGCGCTTCGAGTTCGGGCTGGTAGAAGAAGTAATCGTTGGCCCAGCCGAACGGGCGCGGCTTGCCCACGGTGCCCATGTAGCGGATCACGCCGTGGTCGGCGCCGACATGCAGGTGGCCGTCGGTGGAGATCATGTCGCCCTGCACCCGATCGATCACCCCGGCGGACTGGAACAGGCGCATCATCTCGTGATCGAGATGGACCGCGCGCGGCAGCGGATAGTGTTCCAGTTCCCGCTCGAGAACCAGCACCTTGAGCCCTTTCAGGCCGAGAAGGTTCGCGGCCAGCGCGCCCACAGGGCCGCAGCCTACGACAACCACGTCGTACGACATCGATTTAGCCCCTGATTTAACCCGTCGTTTCGATCTCGGCGGGCGCCTTGTGGAACGCCCCGCCCTTCATGATCATGGTCAGCCGGTCCTTGTCCTGCAGCACCGCGACATCCGCCGTGGGATCGCCGTCGACCAGCAGCAGATCGGCCAGCCAGCCCTCTTTCACCAGCCCGACCTCAAGCCCCATCAGCTCGCCGCCATACTGGGTGGCGGAGCGCAGGGCCTCGGCGGGGGTGAAGCCGAAGTACTGGACGAAATGCTCCAGGTCGCGAGCGTTGCGGCCATGCGGATTGAACGGAAAGCCATAATCGCCGCCGGTCAGGATCCGCACGCCGCGTGCCTTCAGTTCGGGCACCAGCTTGCCTTCAAGGCCCATGCGCTCATGTGCGCTGGCCTTCATGTGCGTCATATCGACATGCGGCGGCGGGTTGGCCTCGATCGCCGCCACCGAAACGCCGGGACCGGGCGCGTAGAAGAACGTGTCCTTGTCTGCCGCCATCCGGTCGACCGTCGCCGCGTCCGCGAAAGAACAGTGATAGAGAATGCGCGCACCGGCATCGAGGGCGAGGCCGATGGCATCGGGCGAATAGGCATGGGTGGCGATCCACATGCCCGCCTCGCGCGTCGCCTCTCCGGCCGCCAGCATTTCCTCGCGGGTGTAGAGCACCTGCATCGCCGAGCCGGGCTTCAGCGCATCCTCGCCGGAGACGACCAGCTTGATCGACTGGACGCCCTCATCCTTGCAGTAGGACACGAACTTGCGCATCGCATCGGGCCCGCGGCCGTTGAACACGTCGCCGGTCTCGACGCCTTCGTCGCCTTCCGGGCTGCGTTCCAGCGTGGAGGGCACCATGCGCGGCCCCGGCGTTTCGCCCGCCGCGATGGCTACAGCGAGTTCCGGCTCGATCATGTCGCCCAGCGCGCCGGCCGAGTAGATCGAGGT
>NZ_MSQB01000012.1 GCF_002149965.1 Novosphingobium panipatense
GCATGAGCTCATGCCGTGGAACTGGCATCCGAGCAAGCAAGAGATCGCCCAAGCCGCCTAGCTGCGGTACTCAGGCCACGCTTACCTGCTTTGTGCGAGCAGACGCGCCGCGAAGATCAGTCGAAAGTTCAGCCTCGCCCACAAGCGTCAGGATGACAGCATCGATCAAGTCGCGAATCCGTTGCTTCGCCATCGATTGACTCGTCCGCATTGAATTCGGGGCAGGTCATACATAGTCCCTGTCGGCAACTTGTTGTCGCTGCGCAGCATCGATGTGGCTGACCCCATCGTAAACCACGATTGACTAGAAAACCTGCACCGGCATGTCGGCCGGATAGTGCAGCAAGCACGGCTTAACAGGTACCGGGGATCCGCCGACGATTTCATCGTCGCGCGCGACTGCTGATCGCGGCCAAAGCGCTGCTCGCGCAGGGTAAGGATCCCGCTGCCGCGGGTAAGAGCGCGTCGCCCGCCCCTTCATCATTGCCGACAGCTTTGAGGTTGTTGCGCGCCAGTGGCATGCCAATCGTTCCGAAAGCCTCGATTCCGCACATGCCGCTCGTCTGCTGAGCCGCTTTGAACGAGACGTGTTTCCGCAGATCGGTGCGTGGGCCATTGCCGACGTTACTGCTCCAGAAATCCTGCGGCTGATCCGGGCGGTCGAGAGCCGCGGAGCGCTCGACGTCAGTCGGCGCATCAAGCAGTCGATCGGGCAGGTGTTCCGTTATGCGATCGCCAATGGCTGGGCGAAGGATGATCCTTCCGCCCATCTGGTCGGCGCACTGAAGCCCTGGCCCAAAGTACAGCATATGGCGCGTCTGCCATTGCACCAGTGCACCAGCTTCCAGAGCTCGTTCAGGCGATCCAGGGCTATGACGGCGACGAGGGCCCGCGCCGCCGCGAAATTACCCGCGAGGCCATGCTCTTCACTCTGCTGACCTGGTGCCGCACTAGCGAAACTCGCTTCGCCGCTTGGCACGAGTTCGAGGACATTGAGGGTAAGAACCCGCTATGGCGGATTCCAGGCGAATGGATGAAGATGGAGCGTGAGCACATCGTCCCGCTTGTCCATCAGGTCGTGCTCCTCCTGCGCCGCCGATTGCGCGACACCAATGGGGAGAATCTGGTGTTCCCGGGTACGAAACCCGGAAAGGCGCTGTCCCAGAACACGATGATCTATGCCTGCTACCGCATGGGCTATCGCGGCCGCCAGACCGTGCATGGTTTCCGCGGAATGGCTTCCACCTGGGCTAACGAGCAGGAGATCTACAACTCCGACTGGATCGAGATGGCGCTCGCCCATTCTGAAGAGGATGACATTCGGGGAGCCTACAACAGCGCGCTCTATCTCACCCCGCGTCGGCGCATGCTGCAGCATTGGGCAGATACGCTCTCGCGCTGCGGCGAGGTAGCAATTGACCGACCGCGAGCCAGTCCTGAGACTGAGCAAGAAGCGAGAGTTGCAGATCTGGCTGACGGCAATGTCATCCGATTTCCTGCGCGACCGTAATCTTGCTGCAATCCATGCCCACTAGGTGTTTGGTCCCAGCATGTGATGGGTTGGCTGAATGATAAAGGCCTCGGGCTTTGATTTCCAGAGTTGTTCGATGGCCTCGTAAGGCGTCCTGAACTTCAAAGCCTTGAGTTGTTTTGCGAAATTGTAGGCGATCGGCCAGTCTGCGACGTGTCGCCGCAGTTCCTGGATCGATGCGTAATGGAAGGACTTGGTCGTCGCTTCCTTTATCGTCCTGACCATTCGCTCAGCTTGGCCGTTGGTCCACGGGTGGTAGGGTTTGGTGAGGCGATGCTCGATGCCATTGCTCTGGCAGGTGCTACCGAAGATATGACCGATCCAGGTGTGCGACACGCCCTGGTATCGATCGACGAACTGGACGCCATTATCAGTCAGGATGGTGTGGATCGGATAGGGTACAGCCTTGATCAGCACCTTGAGGAATGCGGATGCGGCCAACTTGGTGGCTCTGCGATAGATGCGGGCAAAGACCAGTTTCGAGGTGCGATCCACCGCGACGAACAGGAAGCCTTTGCCGCCCTTATAGCGCAGTTCGGCAATGTCGATATGGAAGTAGCCGATCTTGTAGCTTTTGAATTTATTTGGTTTCTCGCGATCAGCTTTTGGCAGGCGGGAAATGCCGTGTCGCTGCAGGCAGCGACGCAAGGACGCGTGTTAGCTGCGGAATGACATCCTTCAGCGTGACGAAGACGTCATCCAGCGGTAGCCGGGCCTGCACGCGTAGCGCCACGATGGCGGCCTCTTCCATGGGCGAGAGCACCGTACTGCGGCGTTCCCGTGGGCCCATCGGCAGGTTTTCGACCGACTGCCGCTTACGCCACTTCAGGACTGTCTTTTCATTGATCCCGTATCGCTTCCCGAGGTTCGCGACCGAAGCTTGCGATCGCTGTAGCTCGCCTCGAATGGCGTGCGTGGTCTTGGCGCTGCCGTGGAGAACCTGGCCCATAGCTCCCTCCGCTGTGATGGCGACAAATTTACACCATCACATGCTGGGACCAAACACCTAGGGCCAGGACCCATGAAATTTATTGCCGGGCACGTGATTGGTTGACTCAATGGCGGCATGAGGAGAGATCTGATCTGGTTGTCGGAGGCGCAGATGCGCTGGATCGAGCCATATATCCCGCTGTCTCACGGCGTGCTGCGGGTGAATGATCGTCGGATCATCAGCGGTATCATCTTCGTCATCAGGAAACGGCTTGCGATGGCGCGATGCGCCCGCCGATTTTGGTCCGCCTAAGACGATCTATAATCGTTTCATCCGGGGGACCCGGCTCGGAGAGTTCGACAAGATTTTCTCCGGCCCTTCCGCGCAAGGCGGCAGCCCGACCGGTTGATGATTGATCCGACCCATCTGAAGGCACACCGGACAACTGCCAGTCTACTGAAAAAGGGCTGTTCCCAGACGTATCGGACCCACCAAAGGCGGCCTGAACTCGAAGCTCCATGGCCGAGTGCGACGGCAAGGGTAGGCCGCTGGTCATGCTCCTGAGCGAGGGCCAGATGAGCGACCATAAATGAACCGCACGGATGCTCGACGCTTTGCCCCGCGCCAAACCCCTGCTCGGCGATCGAGGCTATTACGCAGAGTGGCTCCCATCAAAATGGATTATCAGCGTTCTGGATGGTTTGTGATCTGCTGATCGGCCAAGCAGCATTACTGTAACAAAGGGTCTTTAAGTCGCCGCGCCATGGGTGCCACCACGTCTCTCCTGCGCGCGCAACGAGCAAATCTCCTGCAATACGTGGGACGGCAGGTTCGTGACTCCATGCTAAGCGAGGATATCGTCCAGGAGGCGTACCTGCGCCTGCTCAGCTTCGAGTCGAAGCCCGGCGGTGTGGTGAACGATCCCCCGGCTTTCCTTCGCCGAATCTCGCTGAACCTGGTTCGCGATCATTTTCGCCGGGTGAAGACCGCCCCTCACGTCGAGCTGTCAGTGACGATCGCTTGCCCGATGCCGGCGGCCGATGTGCAACTGGAGCGCAAGCAACTCGTCGACCTGGTTTTCGAGATCCTCAAGGCGATGCCGAAGCTGCGCCGGGATGTCTTCATCCGCCGTCGGGTCAACGGAGAATCCGCAGGTGAAGTTGCCGAGGCTCTCGGCCTGTCGCCCAGCGCCGTTAGCAACCACGTCGCCCGCGCCGTAATGGATCTCGATGCCGCCATCGAAAAGATCGAACAGCGTGCCTGCTAGTCAGGTCGACCCGATCAAGTGGGCAGCCGCTCAGTGGGTGGAGCGCCGGATGGACGACGGTCCGTTCGAAGAGGAGGCGTTCGATACGTGGATCGACCAGGACCCTCGCCATCGGACTGCGTTCGACGGGATGTGGCGCCGGATCATGGGGCCCGGTATGGGGGCTGCCCTCCACGATTACGACCGGCGCATGAAGGCGCGCCGCAAGGCTGTTGCCAGTGCGGCAGCGATCTTCCTTATCGCCGCCGGCGGCTACAAGGCCATGCCGCTGATCGAGATGCAGATGGCAGATGCCCATCAGTTTGCAGCGGCCGACGGCACGGTGCGTGAGGTCGTGCTGGAAGATGGCACCCGATTGACGCTGGGCGGAGGCACGGATGTGACTGTCCGCTATACTCGCCATGACCGTGTGATCGCGCTCGGCCAGGGCGCGCTGTTCGCCAATGTCCACCATGACGAAGACCGACCGTTCCGGATTGAGACCGGTGAGGCCGAGATCGTCGATATCGGCACCAGTTTTGAAGTGGTCAGCAAGGCGGCACATGTCAGGGTGACAGTCGCCGCCGGTATCGTGGACTTCGCAAAGCGGGGCTGGTTCCAGAAGCCGACGAGGCTTGCTGCAAATCAGGTCGCCGTCCTCGATCGGAACGGCGTGAACCGCAGCGCCGATGTACAGCCCGGTGATGTTGCGCCGTGGCGCGGCGAATGGGTCGAGTACAAGGCGAAGCCGCTGAAGGATGTCGTCGATGACTTGCGCAGCCTGTCACCGGCACCGATTGAATTCGCGCGCGAAGAGTTGGGCGCGCAACCCGTGAGTGGCCGCATCCGGCTGACTGATCCGATGGGGCAGCTTGAAAATCTGTCGGTCATCCAAGGATTCAATATCCAAAGGGCAGATGACAGGATCATCATCTACTGACCCATCATGATTTCATTAAACTGAAATCAAAATGTATTGAAAATGTAAAAACAAAAAATGTGAAATTTTTGGTGAAGCCCCGTCTTTGGTCTGAACTCGTTTATCAAAACGCAGGGGGAACACCAAAGTGACAGCTTTCAAGACCGCGCTCCGCACGAGCGTTACTGCCTTCGCACTGACCATCGGCGCTGTATGCGCGGCCGCGCCCGCCATGGCACAGAGCAGGATTTTCCTGCCGTCGGCCAGCCTTGAGGATTCCATCAACACGCTGTCGCGCCAGGCAGGCGTCCAGATCCTCGTCAATCACACGCTGGTGCAGGGCAGGAAGGCGCCCGCGATCAAAGGCGCCACGTCGGCAGATGCGGCGCTGAACGAACTGCTGCGAGGGTCGGGCCTGACTTACGAGAAGCGGGAAGGCACTTATCTCGTCGTCCGTGGCTCTGTTCCCGCTCCTGCGCGTGCCGTTTCTGCGGCTCCGGCGCGCAAGGTATCCGTAGCCGCGCAGACCACACAGGCCCTGACCGCCGACAACAGCCCTGTTGCCGAGGATATCGTCGTCTCCGGCTACCGCCGCAGTCTCGATGAAGCGATCGACATGAAGCGTGACACAGTGGGCTTCTCGGATTCGATCGTCGCTACCGACATCGCCGATTTTCCCGAGCAGAACCTTTCCGAAGCGCTGCAGCGCATTCCCGGCGTGACCATCGAGCGCAACAAGGGCCTCGGCACGCGTGTCAACGTGCGCGGTCTGCCAACCGAATTCACGTTCGTCTCGATCAACAAGCTCGCCACCGCTACGGGATCCGGCGGGCGTGCCGTCGAGTTCGACATGTTCGCATCCGAACTGATGCAATCGGTCACTGTCCAGAAGTCGCCCACTGCAGCGGACGAAGAAGGTGGCATTGCCGGGTCGGTCTACATTCGCACCGCCCGCCCGTTCGACACGCCCGGTCGACGCCTCGTTGGCAGTGCGGAAGGCGCCTACAATTCCATCTCCGAGAAGATCGACCCGAGCGCTTCCTTCCTCGCCAGCGACACCTTCGGCGATTTCGGCGTGCTCGTCTCGGTTGCCAAGCAGCAACGCACCAATCGCACGGATTCAAACTCGGGCATCAATTTCCGCCCGATCGCGCGCTGGACCGATCGTACGGGAACGGCCTATCGCAACCAGGCGATCTCCGTGCTCGAGCGCGACGCAGGCATCGCCTTCTCGAATGACGACAAGAACCGCATCGTGTTCCTCGATAAGGTCGGCGACAGGGTCTATCGGAACGATCAGGATCGCCTCGGGCTTTCCGGTTCGGTGCAGTACCAGCCCAGCAAGAATTTCAACCTCGTGTTCGATGCATTCGTGGGTTCCTACAAGACGCACGAGGACGAATATGACGCGGCAGGCTATTCGGCGTCCAGCAACTCCACGCTCGACACGATCCACGAATTCGATGCCACCACATTGTCCGATGCGGGCATCGTGGTGCTGAAGGACGTCTCCTACACCAACACCCAGCATGAATTCCTGAGCAAGGAATATATCAACAAGACCGACTATCGCCAGTTCGGCGGCGAGATGAACTGGAAGCTCGGGCAGCTGTCGGTCAATGCGCTGGCCGGCTACTCCGGCGCGACCAAGACGCTTGATTTCGCCAACCTCAAGCATGTCGCCTATGCCCCCTCGCGCACGCGCTACACCGAGACCGGCGGCGAGACGATCCCCAGCGCCGCGGCGGGCACGATCGACATGTACGATGCGCCGGACTCCTATCTGTTCGAAGCCTACGAGACGACGCGAGAGCGGATCAAGGATGACAAATATGCAGCGCAGCTCGATCTGAGCTACGAGTTCGGCCCCTCCATCTTCAAGCGCTTCAGCATTGGCGGGCGATACACGAACAAGACCAACGAGCGCGAATATGGCGAAGAGAAGATCCAGGGACCCACGCGCGGCAGCACCGCCTATGTGAACCTGCGCCGGCTTTCTGACAGCCCGCTCACCAGCGTGACGGATATCGTCGGCGGCAAGTCCTATCAGGCGCGGGACATCGACTGGGCGCAGGTCTCGAACGAATATGCCCGCGAATTCTTCCGGCCCGACGGCTTCGTGACGCCCTTCAGCAACGAGAACTACTACAAGGTGAGGGAAGAAGTGGTCGCGGGATATGCGATGCTCGATCTCGAATTCGACGCGCCTGTTCCCATTTTCGTCAATATGGGCGGTCGCTATCTGCATACCGCGATCCATTCGGAGGGCTTCCACCAGGTCCAGAACCCAAACGGCAGCACAGGGCTGACCCCCGAGCCGGTTTCCAGCAAGGGGAGCTACTCGAAGTTCCTGCCCTCATTCAATGCACACGCCGAACTGACGGACAGCCTCATCCTGCGTGCAGCCGCGTCGAAAACGCTGATCCGTCCTGCCCTCACCGATCTCGCCTACAAGCGGACGGCGAGCTATAGCAGCTATCGCTATACCGACGGCAATCCGGGCCTCAAGCCGACCTTGGCCGACCAGTGGGAAGTGGGCGCAGAGAAGTATTTCGACCGTGGCGGTATCCTTGCCGCGTCCTACTTCTGGAAGAAGATCAAGGGCGTCGTCCAGAACGAGCTGACCGGCGTGGTGCCCGATGTGACTGTGCTGAACGCAAACGGCACGGTGAACGGCGTCTACGACTTCGACGTCTATCAGCCGGTAAATGCCGAAGGCTCCTATGACGTCAGCGGCATCGAGCTGAACGCAGTGGTCCCGTTTGCCATGATCGCCGACTGGGCGGACGGTTTCGGCGTCAATGCCAACGTGACCTTCCTCGACAGCTCACTGACCGGCGAGTCCGATCTCGGCATCCCGACCTCGCCGATTGGCCTTTCGAAAAACACCTACAACGCTACTGTATTCTACGAAAAAGGGCCGATCTCGCTGCGCCTGTCCTACAATCGCAAGGGCAAATATGTGGAGCGTATCGAACGCAACATGTATCCCGTCTATCGCAACACCTACGGCCAGTTCGACTTCTCTGCGAGTTACCAGCTGACCCCCAACTTCCGCGTGGAGCTGCAGGGCATCAACGTCGGTAATGCCAAGACGACCGGCTACACGATGGACCCTGCCTTCCCGACGACCTACGAGTTTTCGGGAAGCCGCATCAGCCTGGGCGTGCGCGCGCAGCTCTGATCCCTCGATCTAACCGGGCCGGCGCGTGATCGATGTGCACCGGCCCGCTTTCATCCGCCTCAAGCTTTGGAGTGCCTAACCCGATGATCTCGCGCCTTGCCATGGCTGCTACTTTCGCCTTTTCGTGCCAGCCAGCGCTCGCGCAGGAAGCAGCATCCGATCTGTCGCGCGCCGCGCGCGGCGATGTGCGCGCGCCCGGCGGCGCCCGCCGCCTCCCCGGAGACATGCGCGCGACGTATGCGAAGCTTACGGCGGAGGGCGAGGTGCGCAACGTCATCCTCCTCATCGGCGATGGCATGGGCGATTCCGAAATCACGCTCGCGCGCAACTATGCCGAGGGCGCCGGCGGCTATTTCAAGGGCATCGACGCTCTGCCCTTCACTGGCCAATACACCCATTACTCGCTCGATCGCGAAACCGGCAAACCGAACTATGTGACGGACAGCGCCGCCTCGGCAACGGCATGGGCCTCGGGTGTCAAGAGCTATAACGGCGCGATCGGGGTGGACATTGACGGCAAGCCGCAAAAGACGCTGCTGGAAATGGCCAAGGCATCGGGCTATGCCACCGGGGACGTATCGACCGCCGAAATTCAGGACGCGACACCTGCCGCCCAGATCGCGCACGTCACGCAGCGTAAATGCTACGCGCCGACATCCACGCTGAAGGCCTGCCCGCAGAATGCGCTGGAGAATGGTGGTGCGGGATCGATCACCGAGCAGATGCTGGATACGCGTGCGGATCTCGTCCTGGGTGGCGGCGCCGCCAGCTTTGCCGAGAAGGCGGTCGTGGGCAAATGGAAGGGCATGACGCTGGCGCAGCAGGCACAGGAGCGCGGCTATCGTATCGTGCGCAATGCGACCGACCTCAATGCCGTGACCCGCGCGGACGACAGGCAACCGCTTATCGGTATTTTCGCGGATGGCAACATGCCCGTGCGCTGGACTGGTCCGAAGGCGAGCTTCCACGGCAATATAGACAGACCCGCGATCACCTGCCAGCCCAATGCCGATCGCACGGAGACATTGCCCACGCTCGCAAACATGACGCGCAAGGCGATTTCCCTTCTCAAGAGCAATCCAAAGGGCTTCTTCCTTCAGGTCGAAGGCGCATCGATCGACAAGCAGGACCACGCCGCCAACCCCTGCGGCCAGATCGGCGAGACGGTTGACCTCGACGAGGCCGTGCAGGCCGCGCTCGCGTTCGCTCGCGCCGATGGACACACTCTGGTGATCGTCACGGCCGATCACGCCCACACCAGCCAGATCGTGGGCAACGGCACCAAAGCGCCGGGCCTAACCGCAGCCCTCAATACGCTCGAGGGCGGCGAGATGACTGTAAACTACGGCACAGCTGACAAAGGGGCACAGGGCCATACCGGCACACAGCTACGGATCGCTGGTTATGGCCCGCGAGCAGTGAACGTGAGCGGCTTGCTCGACCAGACCGACCTGCACTACATCATCAGGAACGCGCTTGGACTCGACTGAGCGTGCGCCTTTATGCGCTGAGCAGGTATTCAAGGTCATCTAAGACCAGATAGTGTAGAATCGCTCTTGCCCGATCTGGTCTTGAGCTGGTCGGCAGCCGGCAGTGATTGAGTGTCAGCTATCCTCGTAACCCGGCTACGGACCGCACATTCGCCTAAGGCCAAGAGCGGGCATTTGCCACTTCATTTCGACTGTCCATCAACGTTCAGCACCTGATGGATTGGTGGCTCACAGTGATTGCATGAGGCCAACATTCTCAGATCTTGACCACCGGGCGGCCCAGGAGAACGGTAGTTGCTCCCAAAATCAGAGCGGCCAGGATGTGCATCAGGAAATCGGCCATGGACATCTCTGCCGAATGGCAGAATGCCAGCAGGCCAAATGAGAGAAATCCAATGGCCATGCCGGCGTATGCCAGGGCCTGCTTTGGGGCGATTGAGCGTGTGCGACGCAGAGCCAAGATGGCGGCGGCGATCATTGGCAACCCGGCAGTGAGGACAAAGGTGAAGCAATAGCTTCCCTCCCCGACCATGACCGTAACCGGTCGCGCGGAGAGGGCAATACTACTGGCGGCAAGCAGAGCCCATGCTGCCAGCCCTGCTGTCATCCAACCTTTCGCGCCAACCCTTCCGCCTGCAACGCTGATCGATAGTGCTGCCGCGAACGCGGTGACCCCCAGCGCCAGCGAAAGCCCGGCATTGGCGATGGAAAGGACTGCATGGCTCCCCAGCCAGTCGGTTGCCTCGCGGTGGAGCAGTCGTGTCGAGAGAAATCCGAAGGCAAGCGCCACCGGTGCCCACCCAAGCGCCCGCAGCCATGCTGGAGCGACACGCCTAACCGGCGGCATCTCCTGCGCGAGTTCGTCGATCAATGCCTCGTGGTTGCGCATGTCAGGAATTCCCATCTTCGCGAAGTCTGGCGAAAGCGCGGTGCAGCAGCGACTTTACGGCCGATACGGAAAGCCGGCTGACCCTGGCCGCATCGTCGAGGGTCATCTCCTGCAGTTTCACCATCTCCACCATCATCCTTTGCCGTTCGGGCAACAAGCCGAGCAGCCGTGCCACTTCGCGGTCGTTGGCGAGCGCTTCTCCCGGATCGGCAATCCCGGGGTCGACCGCGGCGACCATCGCCTCGTCATCCGTCACTTCGAAACGGCGGGCCCGGCCCGAACGCCGGAGCGCGTCGATCGACCGGGCGGAGGTGATTGCCGCGATCCACGGCAGCAACGGCCGCGCCGGGTCGTAAGTGTGGCGCAGCCGATGAATGGTCAGCAAAGTGTCCTGGATCACATCTTCCACCAGCTCATCGTCCGGTATTCTGCGCCGTGCCATGTTTCGGATCGCTGGCAGCATGGCGCGCATGACCAGCCGATAGGCTGGCTGATCGCCGTCCTGCGCCCGCCGCATGAGAGCGGGCCAATCCTGTTGATGGGGCAGATCGCTTGGCACGTTGGATTACGGCGATCTCGGGTGTTTGTGAACCATTGTCAGCCCTTCTTGCGCGCTGCGGCGTTGAGTGCATTGATCACCAGGCCCGAGGTCAGAACCTGTGGCAGGATTACCGGATCGCCGCCTCCGGCTGGATAGACGAGGTAAAGCGGCAAGCCAGTCCGCCCCAGATCGCTCATAGCCTTCTCGATAGCCGCATCATAGTTGGTGGAGTCGGCGATCATATAGGCGGTGTTGGTGCGTGCTATGGCTTCCTTGAATGCCGGCTTGGAGAGCACGGCCTTCTCGTTGACCTGGCAGGTCAGGCACCAGGCGGCGGAAAAGTCGACGAAGACTGGCCTTCCTGCCGCAGTCTCGCGCGCAACCTGTTCTGGCGACCAGCGGACTGGGCGCGTGTTCGCGACCGGTGTGGCGGCCGCCGTCATCGCACTGGCTGGGCCGGGGCTGGCGACCAGGGCCTGACCGGGAAGGGCGAACGCGGCGGCAATCGCCACCAACCCTAAGGCCGCCGCGACCGTCAGGCCGCGCGCGGGCTTGCCCGACATGATGCGCTTTTGGGCCAGTCCGTAGAGCCAGCCGGTCAGCGCCAGCAGCAGGGCACAACCCAGGATCAACGGCAGCCCGGCCGATGCCGTCTGGCTGTTGAGTACCCAGACGAGCCAGGCGGCGGCCGCCAGCATCGGGAAGGCCAGCGCGTGCTTCAAGGTGACCATCCACGGGCCCGGCCGGGGGAGGCGCCGGGCAAGCGGCGGGCAGAAGCATAGCAGGGTGAACGGCGCGGCGACGCCGATTGCCAGCGCCGCAAACACGGAAAACGCCACGATCGGCGGCTGAACGAGGGCATAGCCCAGCGCGCTTGCCATGAAGGGGCCGGCGCAAGGGGTTGCCACTACTACGGCGAGCGCGCCCGTCAGCGCCGCGCCAATCCAACCTTCCTTGGCAGTGTCCGCTGCCTGACCAATGCGCTGCAGTCCAAGACCGATCTCGAACAGGCCCATCAGATTGAGCGCCGATCCGATCATGATGAGGGCAAGAACGGCGACGACGAGCGGCGACTGAAGCTGAAAGCCCCAGCCGACCGCTTCACCGCCGGCGCGAAGTGCAATCAGCGCGCCGGCCAGGGCCAGCATGGCGAGCAGCGAACCGCCCATGAATGCCAAGCCTTCCCGGCGCAGGCTCGAGGGATCGCCGCCCTGCCGAACGAGACCGAACGCCTTCAACGATATGATCGGGAACACACAGGGCATGCAATTGAGGATCAGCCCGCCCAGAAAGGCGGAGGCGATAGCGATAAACATCGTAAGCCTCGTGACGATAGGGAAGCGACCGGCGCGTCAGACGCGCCGGGTTTCAGCCGCGTGGCCGGATCAACCGTGCCTGGCGTTCCAGGCGCGGACGGCGGCCAGCGTCTTGTCGATATGGGCCTGCGGATTACCGTCGGTATAGCTCATCAGGATCTTGCCATCGGGGGCAATCACGAAGGACGTGCGCTCGGAAAGCAGCTTGCCCTGGAACTGCATCGCCGTCTTGTATTCGGCGGCGATCTTGGCGCCGGGATCGGCCACCACGGCAAACTTGTCCCGGCATTCGAGCTTCGAAAACGCAGCCACACGGTCGACGTTGCCCGCCGTTACGCCGACGACGGTGGCGCCGAGCTTGGCGAACTTGTCCGTCGCCTCGGCAAATAGATGCGCTTCCACCGTGCAGCCGGCGGTGAAGGCTGCAGGGAAGAAATAGAGGACAACAGGTCCTCTGCGCAGCGATTGATGGAGCGAGAAGCGGAACGGCTTTCCGGCCATCGCCGCATTCAGCGCGAAGTCCGGCGCGGCGGCGCCTTGCGGCAGTGCGGCAAAGCTGGGGGCGGGAAGAGAGGCGATGGACAGCCCCAAGGCAAGCGCTACCGCAAGGTTTTTCCGAAACTTCATTTGCTGTGCTCCAACTCGAAATCGGCTGGGAGTAGCGGTTGATCCCGCCTGCTCCCCTTCAGGGTTCGCTGGAGGGAAGGTGAAAGTTGTGGTCATGGACAAAATTTTTTTTGGGAAAAGAAAACCAGTGGCGCCCGATGGCAGAGTTGGCAGGAAAGCTCCGAGCAACGGCCCGTCAGATGGCTTGACCACCCGGTCGCGCTCGAAGCCGTGCAGCGGATCGATGCGCTGTTCGATGTCGAGCGCGGCATCAACGGCCAGGAGCCGACGAGCGCCTCGCCGTACGCCGGAAGTAGAGCGCGCCCCTAATGGCTAAACTCCACGCCTGGCTCACCAGCCAGTTCACCAGGCTGACGCGCAACCACGATCTTGCCAAAGCCATCCATTACATGCTGCGACGTTGGGATGCCTTCGCCCGCTTTCTCACCGATGGGAGGGTCTGTCTGACCAACAACGCGGCAGAACGTGCGCTGTGTGCCACTACGCCGCAGGGCCTTGCTGTTCTGCGGATCCGATCGCGGCGGCCAGCGCGCGGCGCTCCTCGATACCCTGATCCAGACTGCTCGCCACAACGAAGTCGATCCCCAGGCTCGGCTCGTGGACGTACTCGCCCGCATCGCCGAACATCCAGCCCGCCAACACGACGGGCTACTGCCTTGGAAATGGCTGCCAGCACGGCACTCGATCACCACCTGATCAGAGCTGCACTGCGACTTTCACCGGGTGGTTACGACATTTTTGCGGTGACGATCTTCGTAGGTACTGCAACCAGCGAAATTGACGCGTGCCTGTAGCAGTGAAAGCGGGCCGTTTGGACCGCCCCGGACCGGGTTAGCATCGTGATCGTCTTGGTCGGTATCTTCCCAAAAAACACTGGGCAAATCTCGTAGCTGCCTCGAGCCGAGAGTATAACGAAACGGCGCAAGGGGAAACCTGAAAGTCCGTCCTTCGTGTAGTGTTCAATGACGTTGCGAAATTTCACTCAGGCGACGTTGCAATGACGCCAATTTTGTCAACAGGGTCTAATGACTTCCTTTTCTGAAATGGCAGAATGTTGATTCAGATTGATGCCAGTTTATTCCATCCGCTATTGAGCGGCAAAGCACCAAAAACCCGCATGAAGTTCAACGTGTCGACAGTGGCGACCTTGTTCGGCAATGCGGCTAGCCGAGCCAACGCAACCTTACGTCAGCTGAATTCAGGCGTAGGCCTCATCGGGTCTACGCAGAATCTGACGAGAGAGGTCAGTCTCCCTCCGGGACGATCGACCTGATCTACCACCTTCAAATCGGCTGTCCATTGCCGGGGTTGGACTGTGTAGACGTGGTAGCCGCGCTGGTTGTTGAGCAACTTCACGTTGGGGTTGTTGTCCAGTACGTTCATCTCCCCCGGATAGCGGGCGCCGCCCGTTCCGCTGGAGGTTATCGACGTCGCCAGAAACTCCGCCGCTACGGGTGTGGAATGCGGATCGGCGGCATCGGCGGTGACGTGGCCGACGACGTTCTGGTGCATGTCCCCGCTGCCGATCACGACGTTGGTCAATTCATGGCGCCGTATCATGTCGACGAATCGCTGGCGAGCCTGCGGGTAGCCGTTCCAGTTGTCGGTGCTGATGCGCGGCTTCGCTTCACCGTCCTTGCGCGCGTCGTAGGCCATCATCAGCACCTGTTGCGCCACGAAATGCCAGCCCGCATTTCGGCGAAGGCCATCCTCGAGCCAGCCTTCCTGCTCGGCGCCCAGCATGGTGCGTTCGGGTGTGTAGACCGGCACGCAGGCGGCACGCTCAGCCTTGGTCATACCTTCGCCCTCACAGAGCTGGCGGCTGCGGCAGGAACGGGTATCGAGCACATGCATGCGCATCAGCGTGCCGAAGTCGAACCGTCGGAAGCACTGCGATCCCGGTAGGTCGGGACGGATGCGTGGACGCACCGGCACATGTTCGTACCATGCCTGAAGTGCCGCCGCCTTGCGCGCCGCAAACAGGCCCAACGGGCCGCTGTCCTTGCCATAGGGACCGCCCCAGTTGTCATCTACTTCATGGTCGTCGAACGACATGATGAAGGCCGCGGAAGCGTGGGCAGCCTGCAGGTCCGGGTCCAGCTTGTACTGGGCGTAGCGCAGGCGGTAGTCGGACAGCGTCATTGTCTCGCCGCCCCAGTGCCGCCGAACGATGCCCTCAGCGCGCGGGGCGAATTCGTAGATGTAGTCGCCGTAGTGGAACACTGCGTCAATGTCCGGCTCCGTGGCGAGATGGCGATAGGCAGTGTAGAGGCCACGCTCGTAATCCTGGCAGCCGACGGAGGCGATGCGCGCTTGCGTGATGGTAGCATCGGCCGCGGGCAGCGTCCGCGCCTTGCCAACGGGGCTGGCGATGTTGCCCGGTGCGAAGAAACGATACCAGTAGTGCCGGTGCGGCAGCAGACCGTCGACCTCGACATGTACTGAATGCGCGAGCGCCGCGATTGCCCGGCCGTCACCCTTACGCACGATCTTGCGAAACAACGGATCGCTGGCAACTTCCCAGCCCACCACGACGTCCACCGGGGGCATGTCGCCCCCCTGCTCCAGCGGATTGGGGGCGAGTCGGGTCCAGATCACGAAGCCATCTGGAGCCGGATCGCCCGCCGCGACCCCGAGAGTAAACGGATCGCTCCGCAGGAGACGGCCAGACGAGGCTGCTGCCGTACCGGCGGCAAGACCAAGGAAAAGGCCCGAGCCAAGAAGGCCGCGCCGGGCGAACGGGTTTTGGATCATGGGAAGGTCCCGTTAAATTGGAAATGCGGGCGGCGGCACGAAGTTTCGTGTTCGGCCGCCCGCTCCCCGAGATGCGAGGGAAAGGTCAGAAGCGTATCGAAGCGCCGAAGCTGAACGTACGTCCGCTGACCGTGCTGGTCATCAGGCGCTTGGCGCTGGTGTCGGCGTACTGGATCACCGGTTCGTCCGTCAGGTTCAGCGCTTCCACCCGCAGCTGGATGGCAGGGGTAACGTTGAAGTAGGCGGTGGCGTCGAACACCGTCGAAGGTGCGAAGTATTCGCCGATGTTGTTGTTGCCGCCAGTGCCCTTGCGATAGCGCGAACGCGATGCCATTGAGACACGCGCTCCGGCGCGCTCTGTGTCGTAGTACAGTGTCGCGTTGTATGACCACTTGGACAAGTCGACGAGCGAGAGTTCCACCGGCACGCCGTTGAACAGCACGTCGCTGGAGCCATCGGCATACGTCACGTTGCCCATGGCGCCGAACCCGTCGAGCGGTGCAGGCAGGAAGTCGAAGTCACGCCGCGCGGAGACTTCCACGCCGCGAATCGACGCACCGGGGCCGTTGACCGGTCGGGTGTAGTTGAACACAATCGAACCGTCCTGACCCTCTTCCAACAGGTCAAGCGGATAACCCGTTTCGCTGTAAGGGACTGTCGATGTCTCGGAAGTGACGAACGATTTCATCTTCTTGTAGAACGCGCCGACGCCGAGGAAACCACGCTTGCCGTCGTAATACTCGACTGATGCTTCGATGGAATCTGCTGTGTAGGGCGTGAGGTTCGGGTTACCCGCACTGATCGTTCCGCCATAGCCAGCCACGCGCACTGTCGCTGCGGCGCTCAGATCGTCCAGTGCAGGACGACTGATGTTGCGGTTGGCGCTGAAGCGGACCACCAGATTGTGGGTGAGATCGAACGCCAAATTGAGCGCGGGCAGGAAGCCGTTGTACTTGTTGATGATCGTCACCGGCACCAGCCCGGCGTCGGTCACCGACGTACCTTCCGAACTGAGGCGTGTGTTGTAGTAGCGTACGCCCAAATTGGCGCGCAGTCCGATACTGCCGATCCGGGTGTCCAGATCGTACTGCGCGAAGGCTGCGATCGTGCGCTCCTTGACGGTGTAGTTGGTGCCTGCGGCCAGATCGCTCGAATCCAGCACGCCGTCCTGCCCCAGCGCCGCGAACGTCGCCGGGACGTCGGCGACGATGTAGGGGATGGCGCTCGTGTAGTTCGTGACGCGCGTTGGGATGGTGGCCAGCGCGTTCTTGTCTTCGTAGTTGGCGGTGGCGTTGTAGCGATAGCCGCTGTTGCGGAACTGCTTGAATTCGGCACCCGCCTTGAAGGCGGAATGGCCGTCGACCGTCCATTTCAACCCCGCCTTGCCGGTGTAGAACGAACTTTCGATGTGATCCTCGCGCGCCTGGCTGGACTGCAGGTCCCAGGCGGAGGGATCGGTCGGATCGAAATCGTAGGTGTTCACCGGCGTTTCGGTTTCAAGACCGCTGAACGACACCGTATGGCCGACCGCTTCCAGATATACGCGAGTCCACTTGGAATCGAATTTCGAGGCGGACCAGCCTCCCAGCCCGGTCAGTTCCAGATTGTCGGTCAGCATCGTGCGGCCATTGAGCGCCACCTGCCAGAACTCGGTGCGATCGCGCGTGGGCTTCGATTCCGAGCGTACGTCCACTCCGCTCACCGTCGCGCCGGTGATGCTGTTGTGATCGTCAATCGTCACGTTCTGGATCACCTGTGTGCCCTTCACGTCGTTCGCCGACAGGCCGTTGGTGCCCGCGTTGCCGATCACGTATTCTTGGCGGTTGTTGGTGAGCTGGCCGTAGAGCACATCCAGCGTGACGTCGGTGCGGTTGTCTGGATGGTACTGCAGGGTGCCGGTCAGGCCAAGGCGGTCGCGCTTGTTGAACCATGTGCCGTAAGTCTGCGCACGCGAATTCCAGACGCGGTCCGCGCCCTTCGCATTGACCAGCAGATCACGGTCCTCGGCGGATATGTCCGGCCCGACGTTCTTCGCGCCGAAGTTCATCTGCGACCAGTTCCAGTTGCGATAGCCCCACTCGATAGTCTCCGCCGAGCTGTAGGCTACCGACACCAGCGCACCGAAATCGCCCCAGCGATCTGACGCCAGCGCGACCACGCGCGGCGTCAGCGTCTTGGTATATTCGTTGCTCTGCATCTTGGCGTTGGCGACGAGGGTACGCCCCGCGTAGTCGAAAGGCTTGGCCGTGCGCAGCGAGACGGTGCCGCCGATGCCGCCTTCGTCCTGCTCGGCGGCGTAGGACTTTTCGACCACTACCTTGTTGAACAGTTCCGATGCGAAGACGCTGTAATCGAACGAGCGCGTACGGCTGGCGCCGCTGCGGCTGTCCATGCCCGAAGCGGTGTTACTCAACACTTCCATGCCGTTCATCTGCGTGCGGGTGAAGTCCGGGCCCAGCCCACGCAGCGAGATCTGTCGCCCCTCGCCGCTGTCACGGCTGATCGCGACGCCCGCAACGCGCTGAAGCGATTCGGCCAGATTCTGGTCGGGGAAGGCGCCGATGTCCTCGGCCAAGATCACTTCCTGCGAGCCGGTTGCGGCCTTCTTCTGGGCCTGTGCCTGCCCAAGGCTCTCGCGAAAGCCGGTGACGACGATCTCTTCGGGCGCGTTGTCTTGAAGGGGCAGCGGCGCATCGGCTGCCGCTTCACGCACCGCTACCTGCCCGCCCTGCGGCGCGGCTGCAGCAGCGGCGGCGCCACCGGTCGCGGCCAGCCGACGCGCCACGGAGACAGTACGGCCTGCGATCCGCGCATCGACCGGCAGCGCTCGGGTGATCTGCGACAGCGCGGCGCGGGCGGTCATCGTGCCCTTGACCGGAGCGCCATGCAGCCCCTGCAGATCGGCAGCGGACGAAGCGATCTGCAACTGCGTCACGCGCGAAAACGCCATCAGCGCCTCGGCCAAATCCTGCCCCGGCTGGTCGAAGCGATACGTGCGGGCGCTTTCTTTAGCCGCCTGGGCGAATGCCGGTTGCGCCATGAGCGGAGTGGCCGCTGCAGAAGCAAGAAGAATGAGGTGGTGTCGCATCGTAAGCCCCCGAAATATGGTTCGAGGGTCAAAACGGCGGCGGCGGCAAAAACCGGACACACTTTTTATATTAAATTTCAGGGACTATTTTGTTGCACTTTTACTGCGAAATAGAGATGTGGTCATCCGTTTCGACAACATGAAGACCATAAGAAGTTTTCATCGCTTCGAGCACGGTCTTCGGCTCCGACACCTTGAAGCGGCCGATGATCAGGCGATCGGCAGCGGCCTGATCGTCAAGTCTGATGGCCTTGTTACTGTAGCGGCGCAGCTTCTCGACTACGTCGGACAGCGGCACATTGCGCGCGACGAACCAGCCCGACTGCCATGCGCGATCTTCTTCCTGCATCGCGACACGTCTGATCGCATTGCCCGAAACCCGCGCGGCCTGCCCGGCGGCCAGCCTGTCTCCCCGGGCGCCGACATTGACCTGTACCGCTCCGCGCGACACCTGCACGCCTACCGCGCCGCCGGCCAGCCGGTCGATATGGAAGGCGGTGCCCAGAACCACTACCCGCGCCGCACCGGCATCAACGGAGAAGGGACGGCTCTCGTCATGGGTAACGTCGAACGCCGCTTCGCCGCGCGTCAGTTCCACGCTGCGGCGCCAAGGCAGATATTGCACCTGAACCGCGCTGTTGCCACCAAGCTGGATCCGTGAGCCATCGACCAATGCAATGGCGCTTCCCGGCCCGGGCCCGCTCTCATACCTATGCGGCAGGAAACGCGGAACGACGCCAAGACCCACCGCCACGACCACGACCGCCGCCATCGACAACGCAGCTGTGACCCAGTCACGTCCGTGCAGTCCCTGCTGCCGCAACGTTTCGGGCGCCACGAACGGCTGCGCCTCCACCTCAGCCAGTTGCGGCACGCCATCTTCCCAGGCGACGGCCATGGCCGCGAAAGCCTCGCGGTGATCCGCGTCGCTGCTCATCCAGCGGTCGAACGCGGCGCCATCGGCGGGATCGAACACTGGCCGGTTCATTCGGTCGACCCAAAAGGCTGCCTCGTTCCTGATTTTGTCCTCGCGTGTCACGACGTGATTCTATCGCGACTGCCGCGATCCTCCATTGCCTTGCGCAAGTCGCACAGCCCGCGCACGACATGCTTCTCAACGGCGGCGACGGAAAGCCCCATTTCAGCCGCTATCCGCGCATGTGACTGGTTTTCCACTCTTCTGCGCACCAGCACGGCCCGGCGTAGGGGTGGGATGTGCTCCAGAGCGACTGACAGCAGTCTGAGCTGCTGCCGATCAGCCACTACCGTGTCGGGCAAAGGGGCTTCACAGGGAAAGGTGTCGTCCACCGGCGCACCGAAGCGGGTTTCGCCACGGATCAGGTCGATCAAGCTGTTTGCGGCTATCTTCAGGGCCAGTCCATAGAGGCTCGCTGGCCGTCCTTGCCGCGCATAGCGGAGGAGTTTGGTCAGGCTCTCCTGGGCTACGTCCTCGGCTGCGTCGCGAGAATGCCCCTTACGTACGACATATGCGACGATCGCATGCCGCACAGCATGCCACTCCGCATCCGACAACACCGGCGCTGGTGAAGCCTCGACGACAGAAGCATCACTTCCCGAGGCGGATGGAAGAACGAGGGGCTTTTTGTGCACGCCCCGCGGATAGGAAGAATTTGTGACAGAGCCGTTTCATGGCAATCAGCCGGGCCCAGCTGCCCACGGGGATAGAAAGCAGTCGGTCTGCACGTGGGAAGCAAAATTTGCGCGCTGAACGACTGGGAAGGTGAAGGGTTTCGAGCGCTTGCGTACGAAAGCCTCCCATGTAGGAACCCGCGAGCTTGGTAGGCTCGGCTATGGGGGTTTGCGCTTTCGTGTGGTGTGGCGGGGTGAACTGCGCGCTTTGATCGAGGCACGACAGCAGCGCAGCGGTGGGTGTCTGGATGCGCCGGAGATGTGTTTGCCGGGCCGCAAGCGGGTTAGTGCTTGGGTCGGCGACAGAATGACGCCTGCGCGTCGCGAGTGATGCCATTCGGAAGGCTCAACTTTTACCCTCGAGATTTCGCCTCTTCTCCATATCCCGCTTCCAACGTTGGCGGAGCGTTCCCGGCCGACTGTCGTAGAGTTCATCGACAAATCTGACCGCCACTATGCGATCAGCGCGAAAGTGACGGAAATCCTTACGCAGCTCGCACCAAGCTGCGAGCATACGGGTGTCGTCAAGAAAGCCCAAGATGATTGGCCAGATAATGCGCACGGTGTGGGCGCCGTGCTGGTCGAGGTAGTCGATCTCGATCTTGCGGCCGTCCCTGATCCATAAGCGGGTTTGCGCCAGATCGATGCGGTCCGGTACCGGGGCTGCAATGGACCGTGTTCCGATCGCGGGATGGGCGATGATCGGGCGGAGCCGTTCGGGCACGACGCTGGTGATTTTGGCGATCAGATCGCGCGCTGCGTTTGCCAGCGCGGGATCGCCGCGCCCGGCGACCCACTGTGCGCCCAGCACTGCGGCCTCGATTTCGTCCGGCGTCAGCATGAGCGGCGGCATGTCGAAGGCGTCGTCCAAGATGTAGCCGAAACCGGCCTCACCTCGCACCGGCACGCGCTGCGCGATCAGATCCGCGATGTCGCGGTAGACCGTGCGCTGTGAAACCTCCAGTTCCTGGGCGATCTCCCCCGATGTTATCGGCCGGGTAGAGCGGCGCAATATCTGGATGATCTGGAACAATCTGTCTGCTCTGCGCACGGGGTCGGCCTCCTACTGACAGAATGCTGGCAGCAGGGCTGCCGTACAAGTGGAAATGCCTCGCCGCGCTGGTCGTCGGGGCGAATGCTCGTTGAGGAGATATCCATGATTACCCTATTCCACGCTCCGCAATCGCGGTCTTCCCGGATCATCTGGCTGCTGGAGGAATTGGGGACCGCCTACGAGATCCGGCCGGTCTCAATCTTCCGGCCCATGACCGGTGAAGGGCAGGCCGATCCGGCGAACCCACATCCCGACAAGCGCGTGCCAGCGATCCTTCATGACGGCGCGCTGATCACGGAGTCCGTGGCGATAGCGCTCTACCTAGCCGACGCGTTTGAACAGGCAGCACTCGCGCCGGCAATCGGTGATCCGCGCCGCGGCGAGTATCTTGGCTGGATCGCTTGGTATGCGACAGAGTTCGAGCAGGCGCTGTTCGCGGGCCTATCCGGCACTCTCCAGGGAGCGCCGCAGCCGCAGCGAAATCGAGACGCCGTGCTGGCGCGGTTGCGCACCGCACTGGCGCAAGGGCCCTATGTGATGGGCGCCGATTTTACCGCGGCTGACGTGCTCATCGGCAGCGCGCTTTCCTTCGGTCGTCGCGCCTTTCCGGCCGACGATACGCTTGATACCTATGTCGAGCGCTGTCGAAATCGCCCGGCGGCCATGCGTGGCGCGAAACTGGACAATCAATCCGGGCTGCAGACTGCAGCCTGATTGGTTTTCAGAAGAACCGAAGCCATCCGGCTCCCCCAGCGTGGCGGGGGCCGGAACCCGGTTACGGCTCTTACAAATCACGCTTCGCGCTCATCAACCAGAAGATGGCTGTCACTCGGGAAGTGGGCTAACCCCAGGCGAATGACGACGACCCGGAGTCAACATCCGGGCACCCTCCGGTCCATTACGGCCACATTTCGGATATAGAGGGAGAAAGCAGAACGACTGCACCTGGGAACGAAAAATCGGCGACTGAGCGTCTTTAAAGGGTCGACACCTGCCGGGATAGCAGACCGTCAGCAGCAGGGGATCAAAAATTGGCTGCTGAGAGTCTTAAACGGGTCGTCTACAGCGCAGAACCTACGCCGTATCCAGCTGCACCTCACCTGCCGTCGCTCGACTATTCTGCAGCTTGGCCTGCATAGCGACAACGTCGCGCTTGGGTGGTGCGCCGAAGGTTCTCGCGTATTCGCGGCTGAACTGCGAGGGGCTTTCATAGCCGACCTGGAACGCCGCGGTCTCGACATTGAGGGCGTCCGTGATCAGCAGCCGTCGCGCTTCGAGCAAGCGAAGCTGCTTTTGATATTGCAGCGGCGTCACCAGCGTCAGCGCCTTGAATTGGCGATGGAAAGCGGAGGGACTGAGCCGGGCGATTGCGGCCAGTTCCTCGATCCGCACGGGCTCGCGGAAGCGATCGCGCAAGCAATGCAGGGCTTCGATGATCGGTCGGGACGGACTGGCGGCCAGCGTCATCCGGGCGATGTCACCACCCTGTGGGCCGCTGAGCAACCAATAGGCGATCTCTTGCATGATGTTGGGATAGAGGGTGGGAATGGCTTGGGGCGTGTCGAGCAAGCGAACAAGCCGAAACGCGCAATCGGCCAAGGGGCCCTGGAAATCGGTGACGAGTATGCCGCTGCCCGCTTCGTTGCCCGGTCCCGAAAGCTCGTCCAGCGCCGCCGCCACGTGCCGCATGATGGAGAGGTCCAGTTCGAAGGCGAGGACAAGGCAGGGCTCGCCACGACTCGCCCGCACGACGCGGCCGACCGAGGGCGTCTCTATGCCGATCACCAGCGCCTGGCCGGCCCGATACTCCAGCTGGTTGCCACCGAAAGTCGCCCATTTCGTGCCCTGCGCGACGATGCACATACATGGCCTGAAGATCATGTGCGACGGTGGCTTCGGATTGTCCGACCGCATGATCATCATGCCATCGACGCCGGTCATGTATGGGCTCTCGCCGGACTGGTGTTCCGTGTAGCGCAGCAGGGCTTTCGCCAGTCGATCCATCTCGGTCAGCCTTTCCGTGCGACTTTCACTAGATAGAAGGTGGAGCAGGAATAGGCAAGAATGCAACGAGTTCCGGCATTCCGCAAACCCCACCGATCCCACATAAGCGACAGCATGGAATGACCCGCCATGAAAGGAAACCCAATCATGTCAGATCAGAAAATTGCTGTCGTCACCGGTGGTAGCCGCGGGATCGGGCGCGATACGGTGCTTCGCCTAGCCCACAGTGGCGTCCGTTCGATCTTCACCTACCACTCCAATCGTGCAGATGCAGAGACCGTGGCCGCCTCGCTGGCGGAGGCAGGAGCGCCGGGCGTGGCGTTGCAGCTCGACACAGGCGAAGCGGCCAGCTTCGACAGTTTCGCCGCGCAGATGAAGGGTGCGCTCACGACGCTAGGCGTCACCCGGTTCGACTATCTGGTCAATAATGCCGGCACGTCGTCCAACCGGACACTGGAGACCGTCACCGAGGCGGAAATGGACGAGCTTTACAACGTTCACTTCAAGGGCGTGATGTTCCTGACGCAAAAGCTGCTGCCGCTGATGAACGATGGCGGCCGCATCGTGAACATCTCCTCCGGCCTTGCCCGTTTCGCTATGCCCGGGCGCATCGGCTATGGACCGATCAAGGCGGCGGTCGAGGCGCTCAGCAGAAACATGGCCTTGGAGCTGGCGCCGCGCCGGATCGCAGTCAATGTCGTAGCACCAGGGCCCATCGCGACGGACTTCAGTGGTGGCATGGTGCGCGACAATCCGGAGGTAAACCGGATGATCGCGGAGAATACCGCGCTTGGCCGCGCTGGCGTGCCAGAAGACGTTGGCCCGGTCATCGTCGGCCTACTCTCCAATGGCTTTGGTTGGGTGAATGCCCAGCGGATCGAGGTCGCAGGTGGTATGCATATCTGACAGGGCGGATTGTTAGAATTATCTAAGTGTTCGCAGCCTTACTGCTGCGGATACTGTGTCCGCTTTCGGAAGAGTGGTGTAGGGCGTCAAGCGTCGGCGCAGAGAGTGGGTGCCATAATCTTCACCGGGCAGTCCGATCCCCGTGACCCATTCGTCAACAAGGCGAGCATATTGCCTGGTGCTTATGTGGGCTGCGTGATCGGTACGGCTCGGAAATGCAAAATCCTCCAAGGATCCATCTCTCAGTTCCAGCCATTTGAGTAGGCTGGCGCGAGCATCGGTCATCAGTTCAAACTGAACCGGTCTGCCGGTCTTTTGCTGTACGACCGTGGCCCGTGTTCGAATTTTCCGATCACAAACGATATCGCTGATCCTGATCTTCACCAGATCGCATCCGCGAAGCTTGCTATCGCGATGGCCAGGTCAAAGAGGGCACGGTCCCGGATCCGCCCATGCTGGTCGAGAAAGAAATGGATCGCCCATATCTGACGGGGCTTTAGCGCCCGCTTCGCACCAACCTTGCGCCCGCCGTTCCAAGATACCCGCTCGCGAGCGGCGGGATCAAACTCTGATAATCCCATGACACATCTCCTATAACCGTAACGGCCATAGGTAGAACGCTTCAAAGGAGGGCCGACCCGTTGCAGACCGACGATCTCCATCAGTGCGTCGTTCAGGAGTGCCGGTTCGCAGCGCCGCACAAGCTGTTCGGCCAGGACACGCGAGACATAGGGCAAGGCGTCATAGGCATTGGGGCGGATGGCCTCGATCGCGGTGCGGGTGTCGAAATAGTCGAGCTGCGTACCGGGCAGGGGCTTGCGGAAGGCGGTGTTCATGCCGCCCTTATCCGCACGGTTTCCGCCGCCTGAAAATGGCTGAAAAGGCGAAGTTTTGCGGACCGCGCGCTGCAAATCTGCAAATTTTGCGAAAGTTAGGGGTTCCGGCTGTGGAAGTCCCATATCGAAGGCTGCTGGCGATTTTGCTTCCCGGATAGAGTCACGACGCCAAGGGTGTGATCGCCGTCTTAGAGCGGATCTTATCAGGCCGCTGCTGTCTCGCCCTGACCTCCCTTGGCGGCCCCGGCAGCATCCGAGCCGGATTGCCGGTCAGTGCATCTGCGGTAAGCCAAGAAGTTCTTCAGCCGCACGCGCGAGGTTATGCGCTGTGTAGGGCTTCTGGATCACCATGCGGGCGCGATGCTCGTCTGGAAGCTTTGCCTGCTCACCGTAGCCTGATGCGAAGAAGAAAGGCACGCCCTTTTCCAGCAGCCGATCGGCGACAGGGAAGCTGGTCTGGTCGCCCAGATTGATATCCAGGACCGCGAAATCGGGCGTGAAGCTGTCGAGCGCATCGTGTGCGCCTTCCACGGTCGAGGCGGGCGTGAGTTCCGCACCAAGCCGGGTCATGATGTCCTCAGCATCGAGAGCGATGATGAGGCTGTCCTCGACGAGAAGCACCGATCGGCCTGCCAGAAGATCAGCAGGCGGCGTCACCTGGGCATGGTGCGGGGGAGCCGGTAGTTTGACGTAGGGCCCTTGATGGTTACGAGGCTCGGATACGTGCCGCGCCGGTATTCGGAAGCTCGCCCTTACGCCTGCGGGATCGTAATGGATCTCCGACGACCCTCCCAGATCATAGGGCACCGATCGATCGACGATCGTCGTGCCGAAGCCCTTGCGCGTCGGCGGCGACACCGGAGGACCACCTGTTTCATGCCAGGAGAGAACCAGATCATTGGCCGGGTTGCGGTCCCACGCGATGTGGACTTCGCCCTCGCCGGAGAGACTGCCGTATTTGGTCGAGTTCGTGACCAGTTCGTGGATGACGAGCGCCATCGTCGAATAGGCCTGCGGATTGAGCAGGATCGCGGGACCTTCGGATATGATCGAGGTTTCCTTGTCGGCGGCGAAGGCGGCCGCCTCGGCATCGATCAGCGCCTGCAAGGGTGCCGGGCCCCAATGGTCGTCGGTGATCTGATTGTGCGCCCGGGCGAGTGCGTGAATGCGCCCGTCAACGACCGTCACGAAATCACGCACGGCGTCCTCGTCAGGCTGCGATTGGCGGATAAGCCCGCGGATCACGCCAAGGATATTGCGAACGCGGTGATTGAGTTCGGCTATCAGCAGTTCCTGCCGCGCATTGGCCTGGTGGCGCTGAGCGGAGGCTTCATCCGCAAGGCGCAGGACAACCTCGATCAGTGTCGCGCGCAAGGTTTCGGCCACGCGCAGTTCGGACGCGGTGAAGGGCCGCGACCGGCCTTCGACGTTCTCGCGCCATTCGGCAAAACTTTCGCGCGGCGTGAGGCGCGGTCCGTTGGGACCATAAGTTACGGGCTTGTGTGGATCCCCGGCCCATCGCACCGATTCCCGCATCTCGGAGCGGAACAGCACGACATAGTCACGAGGCGAACGCGAAATGGGAATGGCCAGAAGCCCCGAGGCTTCCCGTGCGAAGGGGGCGGCCTTCTCCACCAGTGATCCGATATGGTCCGTGGTAAAGACCTTGCCGGCCGCTGTGCCGTTGAGCGCCCGGATGATGCGGCGGAAATCGTCAGTAGGCGGGGTCACGCCGGAGAAGGCATAGCTCCCGTTGACCCAGACGCCGACGCCATCGGCCGGGATGGCGCTCGTCAGGATGTCGGCAAGCCAGTCTGGATCGTTGAGCAGGGTTTCGTCGGACGCGACCGCGCCCAGAAGCTGGTCCGAGATATCGCGCGCGCGCCTCTCATACTCGACAAGCTCGCGTCGCTCGCGGCTCTCCAGTCGCATCGAGAACATCTGCGCAAAGAGTTCGCTGACCGACCTGCGCTCGAACGTCGGTGCGCGCGGCGAATAGTGATGGCAGGCGAACAGCCCCCAGAGTTCCCCATCGACGAGAATGGAGATCGAAAGCGAAGCCTCCACGCCCATGTTCTTGAGATATTCGATGTGGATGGGCGATACCGAGCGCAGCACCGAAAGCGACAGGTCAAGCGGTGTGCGGTTTTCATCCAGGGCCGGGACGATCCCTACCGGCTCCGAGTTCACATCGCGGATCACACGGATGACATTGCGCTTGTAGAGGGCCCGCGCCTGCCTGGGGATATCACTGGCCGGGTAGTGCAGGCCCTTGAATGATCCGATCCCGGACTTGCACGCTTCCGCCACTACCTCGCCCGCGCCATCGGGTGCGAACTTGTAGACCATCACCCGGTCGTAGCCGAGCAGCGCACGGATCTGGCGCGCGCCTTCCTTGTAGAAGGCGGGGAGGTCCGGCTGATTGTCGAGACGGGTCATCATCGAACGCACGGCGCCCGATGCGTCGCCGTTGGTGTCGAGGCCCGGCTCCGCCTCGATGACGATCTGCCCGCCCGAGTTGTGGATCGCGATGTCGAATGACCGCCCGCCCTCGCGGACCTGACAGCCGAACATTCGTTCGACCGTGTCGGGCGAGATCAGATAGGCCACGCGGTTGCGCAGGTCGTGGACCAGTTTGGGAGGCAGTAGATCGGTGAGCGGCGTGCCGATGACCGATCGGGCATCCCGGCCGAGAAACTCCCCGAGATTGGCAGAGGCCCGGGCGATGATCCAGTCGGTGCTGACAGCGATAAGGAAGCCGACGGGCTGAATGGCCCCGAGCAAGTGGATCGGCTCACGGTCGCAGTTCGTAAGATCGACATGAAACTCGATGTCAGCCACGCAATTCCCAACAGTTTTCAGGCTGAAACGCCGATAAACGACAGAGAAACAAGCGCATGACGCCCCCGGTTCCCTGTTCGGCAAATATCGGGCACAAATCGGTCAATCGGCCTGTTCCCTTTATGATGAGCAGGCGGCATTGCAGCCGAAAGGCCTCTGCGACGTTGCTCTTCGCAACTCTTGCGGAAAAATGCCCATGACACGTGAATGCGCGCCCTTTGCCTTGATTGCCGACGATGATCCCCTGGTTCGGATGAGCTCCGCCGAAATTCTGGAAGAGGCCGGCTTTCGGGTGCTTGAAGCTGAGAGCGTCGATCAGGCGGTTCGGATTCTTCAGGCGAATGGCAACGGCATCCGTCTTCTGTTCACGGACGTGCAGATGCCGCCCAGCAACCGGGACGGGTTCGAGTTGGCGCGCACCTGCGCAGACGCCTGGCCGGACATCCACATCCTGGTAGCTTCCGGCCTGGTAAGGCCGGGTGATGGCGATCTGCCCGAAGGTGCGATCTTCATCAACAAGCCTTTCAGTGCAGATCTGGTCTATGATCGCCTGCAAGACCTGCTACCGACCGACGAACAGCCCGCGCCCCTGCGGCAGGTGTTCAAGTGAGGTCGCGTCCCGTGGACTGCATGACTGAGATGCCCACCGGGTGAGCCTTGCCGGGACGTTCTTTGCCGCTGATGGACGGATGCGCGCCATGGTCGATTGCTTCGACTGGGCTTCTACGCCGCTTGGCGAAATCGCGAACTGGCCGCCGGAGTTGCGAGCTTCGGCCAATCTGGTGCTCGACAGCATCGAACCGACCTGGCTGGCCTGGGGCCCCGACCTCACGTTCATCTTCAACGATGCCTATCACCCGCTGCTGGGCGGGAAGCCTGCTGCCCTGGGGCGGCCGCTCGAAGAGGTGTGGCGCGAGGTCTGGCCCGACGTAGGCGCGCTGGTTAACCGAACGCTGGCGGGTGAATCCGTGCTGCTGCGCGATCTGCCGCTGCGTGCCGAGCGCGGCAACGGCCCCGAGGATACCTGGTTCACGTTCTCCTACACGCCGCTGCGCGATTCCTCGGGCGCTGTGCAGGGGCTTTACTGTGCAGTGGCGGAGACCACGCAGGCGGTACGGGCGACCCAGGAGCGGGACGAAGCGGAAAGCGCGCTGCGCGACCTCAATTTCTCGCTCGAGCACCAGGTGGCTGAACGCACGCTCGAGCGCAATCAGCTCTGGCAGGTCAGCCATGACCTGCTGCTCGTCGCCGACCTCGACGGCACATGGCTGAGCATAAACCCGGCCTGGACGCGGTGTCTGGGATGGAGAGCGGACGAGCTTGTCGGACGGACTTCCGAATGGATGGAACATCCCGACGACCAGGCAAGGACGCGCGCGGAAGTCGCAAAGCTGGCCGAGGGGCGAACGACGCTGGCCTTCGAGAACCGGTTCCGAACGCGCGACGGCGATTACCGCACGCTATCGTGGACGGCCACGGTCTCCGGCGACAGGCTCTACGCCAGCGCACGTGACGTTACCGATGACCGGGCCCGCGCCGAAGCGTTGGCAGAAGCGGAGGATCAGCTGCGTCAGGCCCAGAAGATGGAAGCGGTGGGGCAACTGACCGGCGGTCTGGCGCATGACTTCAACAATCTTCTGGCCGGGATCTCGGGCAGCCTTGAACTGATGAATACGAGAATCACCCAGGGGCGCCTAGGTGAGATCGACCGATACATGGTCGCCGCGCAAGGTGCCACGAGGCGGGCGGCGGCCCTCACGCATCGGCTGCTGGCCTTCTCGCGGCGCCAGACGCTTTCTCCCAGGACGACCAATGTAAACAATCTGGTCAGCGGCATGATCGAGATGCTTCGCAGGACAGTCGGGCCGAGCATCGCAGTCGATCCGGTCCTCATGTCCGGCCTTTGGCCTGCCCTGGTGGACGCGTCGCAGCTTGAAAATGCGCTCTTGAACCTGTGCATTAATGCGCGTGATGCCATGCCGGATGGCGGGAAAATCACTATCGAAACCGGCAATCGGTGGATCGACCGTCACGGCGCGCGCCAGCACGGTCTGCCCGAGGGGCAGTATCTCTCGCTTTGCGTCTCGGATACCGGAACCGGCATGCCTGCTGACGTGATCGCCAAGGCATTCGACCCCTTCTTCACCACCAAGCCGCTGGGGCAGGGCACCGGGCTCGGCCTTTCGATGATCTATGGTTTTGCGAAGCAGTCGGGCGGGCAGGTGCGGATCTACTCGGAGGTCGGGGAAGGGGCGATGGTCTGCATCTACTTGCCCCGTCATCGCGGGGAGGCGGATGAGGACGAAACTCTGCCGGACGCGGCGAGCGACAATCTCGCCACTGATGGAGAGACGGTTCTTGTCGTCATGACGAGCCGACGGTACGGATGCTGGTCGGCGATGTCCTGCACGAGCTGGGGTACACGGCGATAGAAGCCGCAGATGGTCCTTCAGGGCTGCGCGTGCTGGAATCAGACGTGCGGATCGATCTCCTGGTATCCGACGTCGGTCTGCCCGGCAGCATGAATGGTCGGCAGATGGCGGATGCGGCGCGCGTTCATCGCCCGGACCTCAAAGTGCTTTTCATCACTGGGTTTGCCGAGAATGCGCTCTTGAACAACGGCCAGCTTGAACCGGGCATGTCGGTTCTGACGAAGCCGTTTGCGGTCGACACTCTCGCTGCGCGAATCCGCGAAATGATCAGCGAAGTGTAATCCTGGGCTTGCTGGCCCTTCTTCGCAAGATTTGCGGAACATCGGGACAGAACAGATGTTCTAGAACCGAGCTGCTCGAAAGGTTCGATGCAGCGTTCGTATCAAGGGAGAGCCCCATGTTTCGCTGGGCCATCATTTTCGCTGTTGTTGCACTTATCGCGGCGCTGCTCGGTTTTGGCGGCGTTGCTGGTCTTTCGGCCAGCCTGGCAAAGGTCTTCCTGCTCGTCGCGGTGGTGATCCTGGCCCTCGGCTTCTTCTTCGGCCGGGGTAAAAGGATTCCTTGAGCCCCGGCTTTTATAGGTAGGGACTTCCTGCCTGGCCTGAGCTGAAAGATCCTGCGGCAGGACCCTTGTGAAGGCATGCTCCTGCCGCAAGTCGCGTTCAATCATTCTCGAACCTGTAGGGATCGAAGCAGCGAGCATCCTGGTCTGCTTTTCCGCTTAGCGACGCGTCCAGGATTTCCGCGGCCAGTGCCGCAAAGGCAATTCCGTTGCCGCCGAAACCTGCGGCGATCCAGAGATTGTCCATATTGCGTGCCCGCCCGATTGCGGGAAGCCCGTCCGGCGAACTGCCGAAGGTTGCTGCCCACGCGCGCTCCCAGTCGATCTTGTCTTTTCCGAGCATGGCGGCCAGTTTGGCGGCAATGATGCCTGCCTTGCCGGGAAGCAGTCGGTCCCGGGTATCCTTGTCAGCGACATCGATATCCTCGCCGCCTGCTATGATCCTGCCGTCGCGGCTTGCCCGCACGTAGAGATAAGGATCGCTGGCTTCCCAGATCATCGCATTTTCATTCCATAGCGATGCAGTGCCCGGCGGCGTTGCAATCGCAAATGTCGAGAGCAGCGAAAAAACATCGGGAAGAAACAGGCGCGCTCTTTCGTAGCCCGTGGCGAGAATGATGTTTCCGGCCACGAACGATCGCCCTTCGCCGGTCTCCAGTTCGATACCGCGCGGCACTGGGTGAAGCGCGGCGATATCGACGGGATAGGCGATCGACGCACCCCGGGCCAGCGCACGGTCCAGTAAGGCGTGACAGGTCCGTACCGGATCGATGGCATATGTGCCGGTCGAAACAAGACCTGCCCTTGGCGCTATGGCGTATCGCTCGGCCATCTCAGCTGCTGAAACGAACCGGGAAGGCAGGCCATGGCGGCAATGCAGCGCCGCTTCTGCCTGAAGCGCCTCTGGTCCGAGCAGGTCTCCGGCAAGATAGAGCGTCGGACTGTCCTGCTTCAGGTCGCCGCCGATACTATCCAGATGCTTTCCGAAGCGCTCCAGGGCGGCGAAAACGCGCTTCCATCGCCGTGACGCTTCACGCTCTCCAAGACGTTCCGCCAGAATGGTCAAGGGCACGTCCATCGCCCACATCAACTGCGCCGTGGAAGCAGCCGTGCTTCCCGTTCCCGGAGCGCGGCGATCGATGACTGCCACCGTGCGTCCCTGCGCGGTCAACCGATCGGCAAGGATCGCCCCCATGATTCCGCCGCCGAGAATGGCGATATCGACATCGCGGGACGGCAATTCGCCGGTAGCCGGCGGGAGCCAGTCCTTTTCCCGCCACGGAACGGTTCCCGTCCTGAGGTCCCGCGCTTCGGTGAGGGCGAGGGCGGCTGCCGCCGTCATTCCTGCTCCTGTTCGCGGGGTGCTATCGTAATCTGCTGCACCACGGCCCGTCTCGGCTGGGTAAGCAGGAAATGGACGGCCACGGCTATATCCTCGGCGCGCAGCATCGTTTCCTCGGCAATCATGGCCCGCTGCTTTTCCGCCGGAATGTCGGGATACTGGAAGTCCGCTCCGGTCTTGCCCGGCTCGACCAGGCCCACCTTGATCCCCTTGGGACCGAGTTCGCGGCGAAGGGCTTCGGCAAAGCCTGCGATGCCCGCCTTCATTCCGGCATAGACCGTCGATCCGGGCCCCAGAACATGCGCCGACATGGAGCCGATCAGCACGATGTCGCCCTTGTCCGCCAATATTTCCTGCGCAGCCTTGGCGCTGAGGACATAGGCGGTGAAATCGACCTCAACGGCGTAGCGTATTTCCTCGGCCGACATGTCGGAAAGGGCGCGCGCGGGAACGGCGGCATTGACGATCACGATATCGGGAGAGCCGAGAGCGGCGCGGGCTTCCGCGAAGAAGCGGTCCAATTGCCCGGGTTCGGCAAGATCGAGGGCGATGCCGCTGCCACTGCCGACTTCGCCTATTCTCGCCAGCGCATCGGCAAGATGCTCGGGCGAGCGGCCGCAAATGAAGACGTCCGCCCCTTCGCTGGCGAGCAGGACCGCAATCGCCCTTCCGATCCCGGTCGTCCCTCCGGTCACGATCGCCTTGCGTCCGGCGAGCGGCGAGACTGCGGTATGGGCATCCGAGAGCGATGTCATGGCGACACATTCCCGAGAACGATTTCGCCTTCCTCCTCGCCGTCCCAGTAATGGGCGCGCTCGCCTTGCGCTTCGATCAGCACGAGCCCCGGCGTTTCCGGTCCCTCCGGCCACCACCGTTCGAGACCGTCCGTCCAATGCTCGGTCAGTGCGGTCTTGTCGCGGATAAGCCTTGCGCGTCCTTCGACGGCCAGGAAAAACGGGCGCTGGCCGAGCAGGCCCGACTTGCCCTGATAGGACAGCGTGATCTTGGGATCGGCTGAAATGTCGGCCACCATCAGCGCGCTCTCTTCGGTGAAGAACCAGGCGGTGCCTTCGTAGCCGACCTCGCGGTTATTGCTCATCGGCCGCGCCGCGATCGCTCCGCCCTTCGTATGGGTGGCGAGCATGGCAAAGTCGATATCCTTCATCTTGTTGGAAAGTTCGGCAAGAGACCATGTCATAACGGCTGTCCTCATCCTGTTATACTTCGAGACGACGCATGGGCCGCGCAAGGACGTGGGCCGCCGGTCTGCCGCGCCCCTCATCCTTGCCGCCCGTTCAGGCCAGATCGCGGATCCTGGGCTCGCGCGCCCAATGGCGCCTGGCGCCTACGCCTGCAAATTCGTCGATCGGCACGACGCCGTCGTCTTTCTCCACGCCGGCCTTGTCGAGAATGGCCTGGGTGCCCGGGCAATGCGCGATGGTCTTGCAATGACCATAGGCATCCATGAACCATTGCACCGCGGCGGCCTGCGTCGCCAGCTTCTCCGCCGCTTCGGGCATGAGGATCGAGGCAACCGCGTCGAACAGCACCGAAGGCGAGCCTGCGAGCTGACCGTCCGCCTCCAGAGTGCCGCCCTTGAGCTTCAGCGCACCGACTTTTGGTGCGACGAGAAATGCACTGCCGCCGGACTTCTCGATCGCGGATTTGAGGTCGTCGAGCGCCTTCTTGTCGGAACCTTCATCGAAGAGAATTCCGACCTTGCGGCCTTCCAGTGTTTCGAGCGCATTCTTCTGGATCGACAGGGCATCGGAAGGCGCCATCTCGACCGGCTCGCGTGCAGCGGCAGCCTTTTTCGGCAATTTAAGGGCCAGCCCTGCGGCAACGCGCTCCGCCAGCGTCTCGTCGACGTTGCGCAGGCGGGAAATCACCCGCTCGCGAACATGCGCAAGGGCTACCTTCGAAAGTTCGAAGACGATGGCAGAGGCGATATGCGACTGTTCGCTTTCCGTCTGCGATCGATAGAACAGCCCGGCCTGGCTGTAATGGTCGGCAAAGAGTTCAGCCCGGATGCGCAGCTTGTTTTCAGGCTCGTTGCGTTCGGCGTTTTCGGTGAAAGTGGAAAAGCCGCTTTCCGGCTCGGCGCGCGGGCCGCTGTCCTCGCCCGTCTCGCCAAGGCTGTTCGGTTCGTAGTTTGCGCGGCCGGTAGGAACCAGCGTCTGCATCATCCCGTCGCGCTGGAAATTGTGGAACGGGCACTTGGGCGCATTGATCGGAATCTGGTGGAAATTGGTGGTGCCGAGCCGCGACTTCTGGGTGTCGAGATAGGAGAACAAACGGCCCTGCAACAGCGGGTCGTTGGTAAAGTCGATCCCCGGTATGATATTGCTGGGCAGGAAGGCAACCTGTTCGGTCTCGGCAAAGAAATTATCGACGTTGCGGTTGAGGGTAAGTCGCCCGACGATCTCGACCGGGATGTCCTCCTCGGGAACGAGCTTGGTGGCGTCGAGCACGTCGTAAGGTTGCCTTGCGGCCCATTCCTCGTCGAAAACCTGTACGCCGAGGTCCCAGGCAGGGAAATCGCCTGCGGCAATCGCTTCGAACAAGTCGCGCCGGTGGAAGTCAGGGTCAGCGCCTGCGATCTTCACGGCCTCGTCCCAGACCAGCGATTCCATTCCCAGAACCGGCTTCCAGTGAAACTTGACGAACTTCCCTTCCCCGGACGCATTGACGAAGCGGAAAGTATGGACGCCGAAGCCCTGCATCATGCGCAGCGAGCGCGGGATGGCCCGGTCCGACATGGCCCACATGATCATGTGCATCGTCTCGGGCATCAGCGAAACGAAATCCCAGAACGTGTCGTGCGCCGAAGCGGCCTGGGGATAGCCGCGGTCGGCTTCCATTTTCACCGAATGCACCAGGTCGGGGAATTTCATCGCGTCCTGGATGAAGAAGACCGGGATGTTGTTTCCGACCAGATCCCAATTACCGGTATCCGTGTAGAACTTGACGGCAAATCCGCGCACGTCGCGGGGCGTATCTACCGACCCGGCACCGCCGGCGACCGTGGAGAAGCGCACGAAGACCGGGCAGCTTTCGCCTTTTTTCTGAAAGATCGAAGCCTTGGTCAGTTCTGGAATGGCCTTGGTGCATTCGAATACACCGTGGGCGCCGGAGCCGCGGGCATGGACGATGCGTTCGGGAATGCGCTCGTGATCGAAATGGAAGATCTTTTCGCGCAATACGAAGTCTTCGAGAAGCGTCGGTCCGCGCTCACCGGCCCTGAGGCTGTTCTGGTTGTCCGCGATGCGGTGTCCGAAGTTATCGGTGAGATAGTCCTGGGGCGCCGCCGCCGAGGGCTTCAGGTCCTGATGTGTCTCGCCGCCGTTACCGGCGTTATCCTCATGCGGCGGCTTTCCGGCACCGGGCTGATTATGGCCGAGCGCATGGGCGACGGCAGGAGATGCGGAAGAAGGGCGCGTGTCGCGGGTGGCCATGGAAGCTCCTCTGGAAGTCTTGTTTGGCTCTTCAACCCGGTGCTCGCGGAAGCGGTTCCTGCCCTTGTTCGGCAAAGATCACGGCTGCGCCTGTATGACGCGTACATGAGCCGAACGGCATGACGGGCAGTCGCTTCCGCGTGGCGGTGGCACCTGCGATTTCCCGAGGATTGCGGCCTTGAACGCCGCTGGCCGATACCTTCACTTTTTACTGAGCAAATCAGATGTCGAGGAGGGCATATGGCCGGTCGAAGCGTTCGCTGACAACGAACTGCGCGCAGTTGAACACCGGCGCGCCGCGCATGGTTCGGCCTTCGTAGGAGCCACGATGGGCATGGCCATGCACGACGGCCTTCACGTTCTCGAAACGGTCGATTGCTTCCGCAAGCCGGGAGGAACCCAGGAACGGGAATATTTCTGGTGGTTCGCCGATGACCGTCTCGACGATAGGTGCGTAGTGCAGGACGGCAACGGTCCGTTCCGTTCGCAAGGATCTCAGGCCGTTCTCGAGCTTCCGGGCTTCGGCGACGGACTCGTCGACGAATGTCTTGATCGCGCTCTCTCCGAATGCACCAAGTTCGCCGCGGCCAAACCCGCCGACGAAGCCTTTGACACCCGCAAAACCGACCCCATCGATTTCCACCGCCTGATCGTCGAGTATGGTAACGCCGGCCTGGCGCAGGATGCTTGCAACCGTGTCGGGATCGCCGCACTCGTAGTCATGGTTACCAAGCACTGCGACCGTGGGAATGTTGCAGCCTGTCAGGTCCTCGGCCAGTCTTTCGGCCTCGCTGGCCTTGCCGAAGTTGGTAAGATCGCCGCAAAGTGCCAAGACATCGGCCGCCTGCGAGATTTCGTGGAACATGTCGTAGTATCGCCTGCTGTCCTGTTCGGTGACATGCAGATCGCCGATAGCGGCCAGCCGAACCTTGCCGGGCGGCGCTTCGGAATGGGCTTCAGAGATGGCGTTCATGCTTTTCGTCCAATCCTTTGCCGACAAGATCGGCGAAACCCCATTCGCTTATGTCGATGAGATAATCGCGGGGAGAAAATAGCCGGCCGCGGCAGATGCGCACTTCGGCCGGTGGAAGTTCGGCCTGGGCATTCACACGCTCGATGAGGGTGTCGAAAAGCCATCGCGGAATCCGATCGCGTTCGGTCGGATAGATGAATCTGAAGTTGAGCACATGCAGGAGCAGGACCTCCCAGTGCAATTCCATCAGCGAAAGCAGGCGGTGCCAGTCGATATCGTCGTGGCGCTTGAGGATGGTATGGGCAATGTCCGCGCCATCGTAGCGGTAGCGATCCTGGATGAAAGCCTTGGAGACGATGAACTCGGTCGGCGGCGTAATGCGCACGGATGTCCCGTAGACCTGGGCGGTGAAGACCTCGGTGAACCAGGCATCCGTGATGGGTATCGAAGCGGATGACATGTTGAAAATGACATCGAAGAAGGCCTCGCCTGACCAGACTTTCGCAATCCAGCGATCATCCTCGACCGTTGTCTGGTAGCCTTCGCCCTTGAAGCGGGCCAGCAGCAAGGGCGCGTCACCGGGCTTGCAGAATATGTCTATGTCCTTGGTGGGACGGACGACGCCGGTGTGACAGGTAAGCGCGTAAGTGCCGGACAGAAGATAGGGAATCTCCCAGGCCGCCAGCAATTGAAGACTGCGCGTATAGAATTCGATCGCATGGGAGGGCGGATCGAAATCGGGCTCCTCCTCGAATGAATCGGTCAGGGTAGGAGTGCTCGCCATTGCTTTACCTCTCCCTGTGATCAACAACGGCCGCCTGTTGAGGTTCCACTGACGGTCGCGAAGAGCGTGCGAGAGATCCGGGGTCGGCGGAGACGATCAGCGCGTCTTGGACGTTGTGGGACCACCATCCTCGATTTCATGGTCGCCGTCTCTCGAAGTGCCGGCCTGATCGCCATCGCGCCCCGTCGCAGCGTCTGCCTCGGCTTCGCTGGGCTTGGCGGAGCCTGCACCTGCGCCGGTTCGGCCATCGGTGTTTGCACCGGGGTTGGAAAGTTCATCACCGAACTCTTCGCGAGGGCTGCGTTCGGTATCATTGGTAGGCTTGTCCGTTCCGGGGGCGCTCATGTCGGATATCCTTGTTTGGCGCTGGATGCGGCGAAGCCCCTTGAAAAGGACAGCCCGCCGCGAACACAGCGTGACATGACAACCGCGTTTGCCCGGTCCCGGTTTCCACCACCGCGGGCATTTGGGCTGAACTGAATTACAGCTCGCCGCTCATTCGGGCCGGGAATTGCTTCCCGTGCCGTCAGGCCCCAATTCTGCGGGCAAGGCATCTAGCGCGAATAGGGTGCTTCCGAAATCGTGCGCAAGGCGCCGATCACGAGCGCGCGGTAGCTGCGTTCCCGAACCCCGTGGGGTTCCGACAGCCCCATGCGCGCGAGCGCCGCGTCTTCCTCCACGCTCAGCGTACCCGCAGCCAGACCCCGCGCTATCGTGGCAGCGAGCACGGTCGGATGGCGGGCGGCCTCGGCGAGCGAGGTAAGGGCAGGCAAAAGCATTTGTTCCACCGGCGTGAAATCGGTGCCGGAAGGGTAGGGCGGGAAGTTCGCAAGCGGCAGGGCGGAGGCAAGCTGCTCGGGCAAGTTGCGGCGCTGTGCTTCGGGTGGGGACCAGTCGGGATCGAGCTTCCCGGCTTCCCTTGCCGCATCGAGCAGCTCGTCCTGGAAACGGCTGTCGGCGACCGCGAGCAGGCGGCGCACTACTTCCTCGTCGCTCTGCCCGCGCAAGTCGGCGATGCCGTATTCGGTGACCACCACGTCGCGCAAGTGTCGCGGGATCGTCTCGTGGCCATAGGACCACACGATGTTGGAGCGCAGTTCGCCATCGTGCTGGCGCGTGGCGGCAAGCGTGATCACCGAGCGCGCGCCTTCCAGTTCCAGCGCCTGCGCGACGAAATTGTACTGCCCGCCCACGCCGCTGACGACGCGTCCGTCCTCAAGTCCGTCCGAGATCGTCGCGCCCAGCAGCGTCACCATCATCGCGCTGTTGACGAAGCGGGCGCCCACGCGCGCCTCTCGCTTGGCCTCCTCCTCGCCGTAGAGCGCATTGATCCACGATATCTCGCGCATGTGGATGCGGGCGCGGGCATCCTCGTCCATCTCGCGCAGGGCGCGGTAGAAAGCGCGTGGGCCGATGAAAAATCCGCCGTGCAGCACGGCGCCTTCCACCTCGCGGCGCAGGATGCCTGCGCGCAGCAGTTCGAGGAAGCCGTCCACCAGCATCTCGGTGGGCGCGTAGAGCCCCGTTTCGAAGCGCCCGCTCTCGATGGATGGGCGCTTGATGCCCGCAGTGGTGAGGCTGTCCAGAACCGCGTCGAAACGGGTGGGTTCTTCGTGTCGCAGGATCAGCGAATGCGCCACCGCATCGCCGATCTCGCCAATGCCGATCTGCAGCGATCCGCCGTCCGGCACCAGCGAGGCAACGTGCATGCCGATGGCGTGCTGCGCGGGACTGACGGGCTGCTTGGGCGGGCCGAACAGGGGGAAGCGGGTCTCCGCGCTGTCGAGCACCATGGCGAAGCGCTCGGCAGGCAGTTCGGCGGGGCCGGTCATGAAGGGCAGCTCGTCGTTCACCTGTCCCACCAGCAGAAAATCCGCCTTGCCTGCATCGCGCGCGGCGAGCAGGTCCAGCGTCATGTCGGTGTTGCAGCTGAGGCTGAAGCTCTCCCCCCGCCGTGCGACGATCTGGGCGATGACGTTCACCCCCTGGTCGATCAGCGCGCGCATCGCGTGGGTGTAATTGATCGAGATGTAGGAACGCTGCGCCGCCGCGTTGCCGAGGCGGCTGCCCGCCTGGAAGAAGAACTCGTTGACGACGATGTTGGGCGGGAGGTCGTCCTCGCGCTGGGCCCGGGCATAGGCGAACTCGGGGTATCCGCCCATGGTGCGTTCGAACACGGGTTCGAGGAAACGGCGCTCCAGCTCGCTGCCGAGCGCGGGCGGCTCCAGCGTCAGCGCGGTGAAGATCGAGAGGCTGATCGCGCGGTCCCGGCGGGCGTGCTCGAACAGGGCATTGGCGATGTGCGGCGCCTTGCCGAGACCGAGCGGCAGGCCGAGCACGATGCGCCCGCCGGTCTCCTCGATGATCCGCCGGGCGATCTCGTCCGGGTCAGACAGGTAGAGGCTCAACGCAGCAATTCCCATCCCGCGTCAGGCTCGAACCGCGCGCCGTGGCGCTCGGCCAGTCGGGAAAGCGCCGCCACGACATCATCCACGCCGCGCGTCTGCGCATAGTGGAGCGGGCCGCCACGGAACGGCGCAAAGCCGGTGCCGAAGATCATGGCAGCGTCGATAACCTCGGCATCCTCGCTCACGCCCTCGCGTAGAACTGCGACGGCGGTGTTCGCCATCGGCAGGATCAGGCGGTCGGCCAGTTCGGGGTCGGGCGCTTCCGCCTTTTCCTTCACGGCCTTGCCATCCTTCCAGAGATAGATGCCTTTGCCGCTCTTGCGACCGAGATCGCCTGCCTCCACCTTTTCGCGCAGCCACGCGGGCGCATCGGGCAGCGGCCAGCCCAGGTCCCGCTTCAGCATCTCCGCCACGTCCAGCGCCACGTCGAGCCCCACCTGGTCGGCCAGTTCGAGGGGCCCCATCGGCATGCCGAAGTCGGTCGCGGCGCGGTCTATCGTCTCGGGGGCGAGGCCTTCGTCCATCAGCACCATGGCTTCGGCCAGATAGGGTGTGAGGATGCGGTTGACGATGAACCCCGGTTCGCTGCGGGCGGGCGCGGGCAGCTTGCCGATCCGCCCGACGAAGGCGCGCGCGATGCCTTCCGCTTCGGCCGAGAGGCCGCCATGCGCGATCACTTCCACAAGATCGAGCCGCGAGACAGGGTTGAAGAAGTGGATCCCCACGAACCTCTCGGGCCGCGCCAGCCCCTCGCGCAGCTGGGCGAGCGGGATCGACGAGGTATTGCTGGCCAGGATCGCACCGCCCTTCATGCGCGGCTCCGCTTCTGCGTAGAGCTTGCGCTTGAGGTCGATCTTTTCGGGCGCGGCCTCGATCACGATGTCGGCGCGGGCGATGCCATGGCCTTGCGGATCGGGGATCAGCCGGTCCAGAGCGTCGCGGATCTTGAGCCGGTCGCCGTGTGCGATCTTTTCGTAGAGCTTGGCCGCGCGGTCCACGGCGCGGCCGATGGCTTCCGCCTTCACGTCGGAAAGGCTGGCGCGCAGGCCCTTCCACGCACACCACGCGGCGATGTCCCCGCCCATGGCCCCCGCGCCGATAACGTGGACGTGCGCTGCCTCCGGCGCGTCCGCGTGGCTCAGGTCCTTCAGCTTCTGGCGCAGGAAGAACATGCGGATGAGGTTCTGCGCAGTATCGGTAAGCATGAGCCGCGCGAAGGAGGCGATCTCGGCGCGCTTCATTGCTTCGAAATCGCCGCCGTGCTCTTCCCAGAGGTCGATCAGCGCATGGGGTGCGGGGTAGTGCGCCGAAGGCGCCTGCTGCTCGGCCTCAGCACGCATCTGGCGCGCGGCCATGCGGCGGGCGGGCGCGCTGTCCTTGATCCTGTCGACAAAGCCCTGCCTCGGTTGCGGCAGCGCTCCCGCAACGGCGGCATCGACAGCCGCCTGCACATGCCGCTCGGGCACAAGCGCATCGACAAGGCCCATCGCCTTGGCCTGACGGTCATGGATCGACTTGCCCGTCAGCATGAAGGACATCGCCTTGATCGGAACGCACAAGTGCGTGAAGCGCGCGGTTCCGCCAAGGCCGGGATGCAGGCCCAGTTGCACCTCTGGAAAGCCGAAACGCGTACCGTCCACCGCGATCCGCTGCGTGCAGGCGAGCGCGATCTCCAGCCCGCCGCCCATGGCATAGCCGTGCATCACGGCGATCGTGGGAATGGTCAGCGCGGCAAGGCGATCGACCACGCCGTGCGCGGCTTCGATCCGCCGGCGGATGGCTGCCTCGTCGGTAACGCCGCGAAATTCGGCAATGTCGGCGCCGGCCAGAAAACCCTCGCGCTTGGCGGAGCGGATCACGAGCGCCTTGGGCGCACGCTCGTCCACTTTATCGAGGATTTGAGCGAGTTCCTCGATAACCTCCTGCGAAAGGGTATTGGTGGAGGCATCCTGCTTGTCGAGGACTGCCCAGGCCACGCCCGCGGCATCGCGTGTATAGGTCCAGTGGCGCATGCCTTCGGTGGGCACGCCTTCAATGGGCACATGCGGCACGGGTCCGAGCGAGAGATCACGAGGCTCAAGGTATGCACAAACCGGGTCCTGCATCGTCATGCGCGTGCTCCCTTTCCTGCGCGCTCGATCAGCATGGCGCCGCCCTGGCCGCCGCCTATGCACTCGGTGGCAATCCCCTTTGAGAGGTGCAGCCGCTCCATCGCCTGCACCAGATGAAGCGCGATGCGCGCGCCGCTGGCGCCGACCGGATGGCCGAGCGAGATCGCGCCGCCGTCCACGTTGATGCGATCTCTTGGGATAGAGCCCGCCGCGCCATCGAGGCCGAGGACATTGCGGCAAAAGCCATCGTCCTCCCATGCGGCAAGGCAGGCGAGGACTTGCGCGGCGAAAGCCTCGTTCAGTTCCCAGAGGTCGATATCGCCCAGCGCCAGCCCGCCGCGCTTCAGCAGTTCGGTAGCGGCGAGCACCGGGCCAAGACCCATGATCGACGGATCGAGCGCGGACCACTGGCTGTCCACGATCCGGGCGCGGGAAGTGAGGCCGTATTTCTCGATAGCCGCGTCGGAGGCCAGCAGCGTCCAGCACGCGCCGTCGGTGATCTGCGAGCTGTTGCCCGCCGTGACCTTGCCATAGGGCGGCTCGAACACGGGGCGCAGCTTGGCCAGCTTGTCGGCCGCACTGTCGGGCCGCACGCCGTCGTCATGGTCATGGACCGTACCGTCGCGGGCATAGGCGGGGACGAGTTCGCCCTCCAGCCAGCCCTGCTCCTGCGCGCGGGCGAGCCGCTTGTGGCTTTCCACCGCATAGGCGTCCGCCGCCTCGCGGGTGATGCCGAACAGGTGGGCGAGTACTTCGGCGGTCTGGCCCATGCCAAGGTCGGTGATCGGGTCGGTCAGCCCGCGCTCCAGACCGACGATCGGCTTCAGGAATTCAGGCCGGAACCCTGCCGCCGCCTTGAGCATGCCAAGCGGACCCTGCTTGTTGCCCTGAAGCGCGGCGAGCCATTCCACCGCGTCCTGTCGCAGCATCAGCGGCGCATGGCTGAGCGCCTCCGTGCCGCCTGCCAGGATGAGGTCGCTGCCGCCATCGGCGATATAGCGGTAGGCGGTATCCATCGCCTGCATGCCCGAGCCGCAGTTGATCTGCACGGTGAAGGCCGTGGTCTGCGCCCCGCAGCCGAGCCGCAGCGCCGCCACGCGGGCAGGATTGGCTTCGTCCGCAATCACGTTGACGCAGCCGAGGATGATCTGGTCGATGTCCTCGGGCGCGAAAGGCTGACGCAGCAGCAGCGGCCTGCCGCATTGCACCGCCAGATCGACCGGCGTGAACGGCCCCGGGCCGCCCCGCGCCTTGAGGAAAGGCGTGCGCGCGCCATCGACGATATGGACCGGGCGACTCATGCGGCGGCCCCGCGCATCATGGCCTCATCTCCTGACAATCGGGCTGCGCTGTGCTTGGTGGCGGCACTTGGCATCTCTCGGCTCCTTCTCCTGCGTGTTGCAACGCACGGGAGCAGGGCATGATCCCCGTTGACCGGTCGGTTCACACGAACAGGCGCGAGCGCCGGGGTGACCGCAAGCAATGGTCGCCCGCTCATGCAGTCATGTGACGGCGTTCTTGATGAGACCGGCGACCTCGTCTCCTCGGCCTGCCAAAATGGCCTTTGCAGAATAAAGTGCGGTTCCGAACATCTGCTTTGCCTCGACCTTCGGCGGCATCACGAGTTCGAAACGGTCCGTGACGACATCCAGCAGGGCCGGACCGGGCTCTGCGAGCCATTGACGAACCGCATCTTCCAGATCGCTGCTCTTCTCCACCCGCCGAGACCAGAACCCCATGGCGCGCGCCACATCGGCGAAGTCTGGGTTGTGCAAGGCCGTGTAGCTGTCGAGCAGGCCTTCGACTTTCTGTTCCAGTTCGACGAAGCCGAGCGAGCCGTTGTTGTAGATGCAGACCTTGATGGCCAGTTTTTCCTGAACCGCTGTCAGCAGATCGCCGATCATCATTGCAATTCCGCCGTCGCCCGAGAGGGAAACGACCTGCCTGTCCGGGAAGGCCGCCTTCGCGCCCAGGGCCTGGGGCATGGCGTTGGCCATGGTGCCGTGGGTGAGAGAGATCACCGTTCGATTTTGACCGGTCGATGGTACGTGCCGCAGCAGCCACACCATCGGCGAGCCGCAATCGGCTGTGAAGACAGCGTCCTTTTCGGAGTGAGCGCCGATCACCTCGGTCAGATACTGTGGGTGGATGGCAGTGCTGTCGTCGCGTTTCGCATGCTTGTGCTGCCCTGCAATGGCCCGTTCGTGACGGTCCAGGCATTCGTCGAGGAAGTGCTTGTCGTCGCGCTCGCCGACAAGCGGTAGAAGCGCGTCGAGGGTATCACGAACAGTGCCGACCAGACCGAGATCGACCGGATGGCGACGGCCGAGATGGGTCCCGTCGATGTCGATCTGGATGATTTTGGCCGCCGAGGGATAGAACTGCCTCCAGGCAAAGTCGCAGCCAAGCAGGATGAGAGTGTCGCATTCCATCAGCGCTTGAAAGCCGGCCTCCGATCCGAATACACCCGTCATGCCCACGACGAATGGGTTGTCATGCTCGAGAAAGTCCTTCGCGCGCGAGGTATGGGCAATGGGCGCCTTCAGCTTGTTGGCAAGAGCTACCACCTGCCGGTTCGCGTCTTCACAACCGGATCCTCCATAGATCGCAATGCGCTTGCCCTCGTTGATCAGATCGGCGGCCGCCTTGAGTTCGCCGGATGAGGGCAAGATGCGCGGAGACGTGCGATGGACGGAGAACCGTGGTTCGTCGGGCGCCTTGGACGACGAGACATCCGCCGGGACGATGAGGACCGCGACGCCGCGCTTTGCGAGGGCGGCCTGAGCGGCCATGGCGGTCTTCCGCCGGGCCTGTTCCGGCGTGCGGATCTCCTCGCAGAATACGCTGCAGCCGGCGTAGACCTGCTTGAAATCGACCTCCTGCGGGAAGTCGAAGCCGAGTTCGTCGCGGACGATCTGACTTGCGATGAGAATGACGGGCGAGCGGTTCCGGTGGCTCTCGAAAAGCCCGTTTATGAAGTGAAGGCTGCCGGGACCGCAGGAACCGGCACATGCGGCAAGTTCGCCGGTGAGCATGGCATCTGCACCCGCTGCGAAGCCTCCTGCTTCCTCATGACGGACATGGACCCAGCGAATGTCGCTCCGCCTTATGGAATCGGTGATATGGTTCAGTGTGTCTCCGGGAACGCCGTAGCAACGACGGACGCCTGCGTCCTCAAGGGTCTCGACGATCACATCTGCAACGGTTCTGGACATGGTATCTCCAATTTGCGGATTTGAAAGGATTACGCGCCGGGTGCTTCAGGGTTTCTGGGGGCGGCCGTCAGTCAAGGGACGGCTGCGTGCGCATTTGCGGGGTAGCCATGCGCGACGCGCGCTTTCGTCGGGGCTTCGAACAGGAGGTTGTCCGATGAGCAGAGTGGCTGCCACCATCGGACGTTCCCGCCTCTCCGCCATCATAGCGGCCTGGGCCATGCTCGCGGTATCATACTAAGGTTTGGTGGCTTTACCGAAATGGCCTGGCAGGCCTGCTCGCCGCCGAAGCTCAGGGAAAAGTGCGGATCGAGCGGATTGCGCGGGAGGTGCAAAATGGGCCATGACTGCCGGCGTTTACCGACGAGGGGCTACCGCATATGAACCGTTTTCGCGTGCTCGCGACCAGTCTTGTGGCGCTGGCAGCATCTGCCGCCGGGGCTGAGCAAGGCTTCTATCAATACCCCAGCGCACGCGGGGACGTGCTGGTCTTCGCCAGCGAAGGCGACCTGTGGCGTACCGGACGCGACGGCGGCACCGCCACACGCCTGACCAGCCATGTTGCCGAGGAAAGCGACGCGCACGTGTCCCCCGACGGCACCATGGTGGCCTTCACCGCCAGCTATGACAGCGACCAGGACGTCTACGTCATGCCGGTGGCGGGCGGAGCGCCGCGCCGGCTCACGTTCGAGGGCGGGATGCTGCGCACCGTCGGCTGGACGCCCGACGGCAAGGTGATCTACGCTTCGCGCCTGACCGGGGCAGGGCAGGGCGAGATACTCTACACTGTCGCCCCCACCGGCGGCGAGGCAACCCCGATCCCGCTCTGGCGCGCCACCGATGCGACCTACGGGCAGGATGGCAGGACGATCTTCTTCAGCCGCCAGGGCCTCACCGCCCGCGCACGGGACAATGCCGTGCTCTATCGCGGCGGGGGCATGGACCAGCTGTGGCGTTGGCAGACTGGATCGGCCGCCGAGGCTGCCCAGCTGCTGCCGGACTTCGGCGCGCCGATCCGCTTCCCGATGGCCTATGGCGGCCGCATCTATTTCATCTCGGACAAGAGCGGGGCCGACGCCGTCTGGTCGGTCGGCGAGGATGGCAGCGGCGTGGCCAAGCTTTCGCCGGAGATGCCGTTTCCGGTGCTTCAGGCCAGTCTCGACAGGGGGGATGTCTATCTCCAGAACGGCGCGGACATTCATCTGTTCTCCACCGCCGACAACAGCCTGCGCAAGCTTTCCATCGATATCGTCACCGACCGCGAGCAAACCCGCCTGCGCTCGATCGGCGATCCGCTGAGCCAACTGGAAGCGGCGCGGATATCGCCATCCGGCGAGAGTGTTGCGGTCACGGCACGCGGACGGGTCGCGCTGGGGGCGCCAAAGCACCTGCGCCGGATCGACTTTTCGATCCCCTTGCAGGCACGCGGCCGTCAGGCTGTGGCCGCGCCCAAGGGGGATCGGGTGTTCATGATCCTCGATCAGGGTGAGCGGGGTGACATTTACGCGATGCGTGCCGATGGTTCGGGCGAGCCCACGCCGGTCACCCGTGGCTACGGTGCCTACATCTGGTCCTTCGCCCTGTCCCCGGACGGCAAGACGCTTGTCCTCTGGGACAAGCAGGCCCGCCTGCAGAAAGTGGACATCGCCACCGGCCACGTCACCCTGCTGGCAACCGACGATGCAGGCGACGATCAGCCGTTCCACGACCTGGTATTCTCGCCGGATTCGACGCACATCGCCTATGCGCAAGTCTCGCGGCGGAACAACGCCAACACCACCGAAATTTTCGTCCAGAACCTGGCGAGCGGCGCGCGGGTGAAGGCGACATCGGGCAAGTACAACGACTATGCCCCGGCTTTCGCGCATGACGGCGCATGGCTCTACTTCCTGTCCGACCGCAATTTCGCTCCGACGCCGGGCAACCCATGGGGCGACCGCAACATGGGCGTGGCCTTCCCGGATCGCGGCGAGATCTACGCGCTTCAGCTGGACCCGGCCGCTGAGTTTCGTTTCCGCGAGGATAACGAACTGACCCGTAAGCCGGACGAAAAGGCCGAGGACGAAAAGCCCGCCTCGACAGGGAAAGACGAGAAGGAAGAGGACGACAAAAAAGACGAAAAGGCCAAGCCCGTCCGCATCGTGCTGACCCATATCGTGCTGGATGGCCTCGCCGCGCGGCTCTACAAGGTTCCGGTCGATCCGGGCATGAGCGAGGGTCTGCTTGCCTCGAAGGACTTCCTCTATAGCCGCAAGGACGAGAAACTTGTCTCGATAGCGATCGACAAGAGCGATCCGAAAGTCGAGACCTTTGCGGACAAGGTCCGGTCTGCCGAAATCTCCGCCGACGGCAAGACGCTGCTGGTCGTGACAGGCTCGTCCAAGTCCCCGAAGCTGATGCTGGTTCCTGCCAAGGCCAAGTTGCCGGAGAAGGCGGAGCCCGATGTCGTGCGTCTCGACGACTGGCGGCTTACCGTCGATCCGGCTTCGGAATGGAAGCAGATGTTCGTCGATGCCTGGCGCCTTCACCGCGATTTCGCATACGATCCGGCGATGCGCGGGGTTGACTGGAACGCGGTGCGCGCGCGGATGGAGCCCCTGATGCAGCGCATCGGCCACCGCGCGGAGCTGAACACCGTGCTCGGCCAGATGGCGTCGCAACTGGGCATCCTGCATAGCCAGGTGCGCCCCGGCGATCTGCCCAAGGACGGCGAGAACAGCGAAATGGCGTTCCTCGGTGCGCGCTACACGCCGGTATCGGGCGGTCTGCGCATCGACAGCATCTTCCGTTCCGAAGCCGATCTCGTCTCGACGCGGCCGCCGCTCACGCGCCCGGGCGTCGACGTGCGCGTCGGTGACGTGATCCGCAGCGTCGATGGTCGGCCGGTCGCCTCGCTCGGCGCCTTGCGGATGGAACTCGCCTCGAAGGCCGGGCAGGAAGTGCGCCTCGATCTTGTGCGCGGCGGCAAGGCAATGAGCACGATCGTCGAGCCCATGACTTTCGATGGCGAAGTGACCGCCAGCTACCACGACTTCGTGGAGGGCAGGCGCCTGGCCGCAGAGGGGCTGTCGGGCGGGAAGATCGGCTATCTGCATCTCAGGGCGATGGGCCCGGAGGACGTCGCCAGCTTCGCGCGCGACTACTTCGCGCAGCTAGACAAGGATGGGCTCATCATCGACGTTCGGAACAACAACGGCGGCAATATCGACAGCCTGATCATCTCGATGTTGATGCGCCGGGCATGGGCGTTCTGGGCCAAACCGGACGGCACAGGCGTGCCCACCACCAATATGCAGAACGCCTATCGCGGCAAAGTCGCCGTGCTGATCGACGAGCGGACTTATTCAGATGGCGAGACTTTCGCCGCTGCCATCAAGTCGTTGGGTCTGGCGCCGCTGGTGGGCAAGCGCACGGCGGGCGCGGGGATCTGGCTATCCGACCGCAACCGGCTGAGCGACAATGGAGCGGTTCGCGTTGCCGAGAATGCGCAATATGCCGCCGACGGCACATGGATCGTCGAGGGCCGCGGCATCGGACCGGACCATGAGGTAGAGAACGGCCCGCACGCCACGTTCGAAGGTAAGGACGCCCAGCTTGAGGCAGCTGTGTCGTTGCTCAAGCAGGAAATCGCCAGGGATCCGGTTCGTCCTCTCAAGCCGGGGCCGCTGCCTGCTCTTGGCACTCCGGCAAGCGATGTCACGCCCCTGGGGCCGCGGTAAGAGGCGGCACGGAAAAGCCGATGGCGGTCGTATCCGCCATCGGCGCGTTTGGATCGGCGAAAGTCCAGTCTAATCTGGATAGGGCACCAGCAGGGTCGCGCCCCATCCATGGCAAAAGACTGATCGTTTCCGAAACAAAACCACGCCAGCCCTCCATCGGCTGGCAGATCTGCGGGGTATCGACCGCTCAATTCCTGCAGGAACGACCCTTCGCGTCCAAGACCAGCCCAAGACCAGCTAAGTCATTTTACCCCTAGCGTCTGCGGGTTCGCCCTGATTGGCGAGCCCCGAGTGGGCAGGCGACTGTATTTTCCTGGCTGTTGGCGGATTCGCGATGGAGCATGTATGGCAGGATCTACGGCGACTGTTCCGGTAACGGTGGACAATTTCAGGCGCGCCGAAACGGAGCTTTACCTCAAACAATTGTCTGCGCAGGGCGCGTACGGCCAATTCAAGCATGACCGTGACGCGCCAGCCGTGGACAATCAGGCCGTCATCCGCCTCAACCGCGACACGCTCTACAGTTATGCGGTGCTGGACCTGACTTCGCCCGCGACCATCGTGAAGGCCGATACCGGCACACGCTTCCAGTCGCTGATGGTGATCAACCAGGATCATTACATCAAGCTGGTCGCCTACAAGCCGGGTACCTACCAGCTCACCCAGGATATGGTGGGCACGCGCTATGCGGTTGTGGCCTGCCGCACCTTCCTGAACCCGGCCGATCCGCAGGATGTACAGGCCGCGCACGCCGCTCAGGACGGAATCGTCCTGAGCCAGGCCGACGCGGGAAAGCTCGAACTGGTGGATTTCGACCAGACCCAGCGCGCCAGACTGCACGACCTGCTGAACGAACTGGCCGCGTTCGAGCCGGATCCGAAAGGGCGCTTCGGCGACGAGAATGCGGTCGATCCGGTGCATCACCTGATCTACACCTCGGCCGGCTGGGGCGGGAACGCGGCCGAGGACGCAATTTACATATCGGGCAGCGTGACGGCGAACGACGGCACGACCCCTTATGTGATGACGCTGGCCAACGTTCCGGTGGATGGTTTCTGGAGCCTGATCGTCTACAACAAGGACGGGTTTTTCGAGGCGCCGGTGGAAGCTGTTTCCTTTAACAGCGTCACCGCGGCGCCGAATGCGGACGGCACGGTGACACTGCATTTCGGCGGGGATCCCCAGGCGCCCAATTATCTGCGGATCATGCCGGGCTGGAATTACCTGTTGCGCCTCTACCAACCGCAGCAGCCGGTCCTGGACGGCAGCTGGAGCGCACCGATTCCGACGCCGGCAGAGTAAGGGGAAAAGACATGAATCAGACGACGACGCCGGCCGCCGCGCCGTTGGTATCGGTCAATCTCGACAATTTCATCCGGGTCGAAACCCACCACTACATGAAGCAAGCGGTGGAAAAGGGCTGCTTTGCCCAACTCGTGCATGCGCGTGGCCCAACCCCGGTGGACCAGCAGATCATCATCCGCCTCAATCTGGACACACCCTACAGCGAAGGCGTGTTCGACCTGACCTCGCCGCTGACTATCACGATGCCGGACCCCAAGGACCGCTTCCAGTCGTTGTTGGTGATCAGCGAAGACCACTATATCCAGCATGTGAGCTATGGTGCCGGCACATATCGCTTCACGGCGCAAAGCATTGGCAGCCGCTTTGCCTATGTGTTCATACGCACGTTCATGGACTCCCTCAGCGACAACGACCTGGCAGCGGGCGCCGCATTGCAAGACCAGATCAAGGTCGAACAGGCATCGATCGGCACATTTGAAGTGCCCGCCTGGGATACCGACAACCTCGATCATGTGCGCGCCGCGCTTCTAGCCGGCGCTGTCTACCTGCCGGATGCGAAGCGCGCCTTCGGACGGCCGGATCAGGTGGACCCCGTACGGCGACTGTTCGGCACGGCGGGTGGCTGGGGCGGCAACAATGAGCATGATGCCTTCTACTTCCCGTTCCAGCCTGCCGATAATGACGGCGAGACTCCCTATGTGCTGACGGTCGGCACGGTGCCGGTGGATGCCTTCTGGTCGATCACCGTCTATAATCAGAAGGGCTATTATGAAGCGCCCGAAAACGCGATCTCGGTGAACAATGTCACCGCCAGCCCGAATGAGGATGGCACGGTAACGATCCATTTCGGCGGCGACCCCCAGGCGCCCAACTATCTGCGGATCATGCCCGGCTGGAATTATCTGGTGCGATTATACCGTCCGCAGCAGGTGATCGTAGACGGCGACTGGCATTTTCCCACGGCAGCTCCAGCGACAAAGCTATCAGCGGCATGACCAATTAAGGGCCAGTTGGTCGCAACGGGCCGGATCTGCAATCGGCAGAGGGTTGGCGAAGCCGGCACCTCCGCCGGCTCCGCCTGTTGTCGCATTTAGAGCTTACGCGTGCCCAGCCACTTGACCATCGCGGGATCCCGATGATCGAAGAAGCTGCTGGCCTTCTGGTCGAGCGTCGCAATCCGGGCGACATCGTCATCATCGAGCGTGAAGTCGAAGATCGCGAAGTTCTCGGCCATGCGCTCCTTGCGGATCGACTTCGGGATGGCGACGATGCCGCGCTGGTTCAGCCAACGTAGTACGACTTGCGCGATAGTCTTGCCGTGCTTGGCGCCGATGGCCGCCAGGACTTCGTTCGAGAACAGTCCGTTCTTGCCTTCTGCGAACGGCCCCCATGCCTCGGGCTGGACCTTGTATTCCTCGAGCAGTTTTTGTGCGTCGTCCTGCTGGTGGAAGGGGTGGATCTCGATCTGGTTCACCGCAGGCGTGATCCGGTTGTGCAGCACGAAATCGAGCAGTCGATCAGGATAGAAATTGCTGACACCAATAGCGCGGATCCGTCCTTCGCGGTGCGGCTCCTCCATGGCGCGCCAGGCGCCATAGACGTCGCCATACGGCTGATGGATCAGCCAGAGATCGAGGTAATCCAGTTGCAGCTTGTTGATCGAACGTTCGAATGCCGCCTTCGCCCCCTCATAGCTGGCATCCTCGATCCAGAGCTTGGTCGTGACGAACAGTTCGCTGCGATCGATTCCATGGTTCTTGATGGCGGCGCCGACCGCCTCTTCGTTGCCATAGGAGGTCGCGGTGTCGAGCAGGCGATAGCCGACGTCGATGGCGTCGTGCACGCTCCGCGCGCATTCAGCCAGATCGGGTACCTGGAATACGCCGAACCCAAGGCTCGGCATCTCGATGCCATTGTTCAGCGTGACGGTAGGTATGTTGGTCGTCATGTCGTTGGTCCTATTCTTCTATCCGGCCGAGCCAGGCCTTGATCTGGTTGAGGGTGCGGCGTTCCTGATCGGCTTCCATCACGAAGGGTGCCTCGATCCGTGCGCCCACTGCATGGCTAGTCAGTACTTCGGGCGCGGAACCCACGCCGTAGCCGCCGTGGGTGATGAAAGGCCGCAATGTCTTCCCGCGCAGATCGTGCGCTTTCAAAAACGAACGGATCGGCGGCGGCGCGGTTTCACCCCAGATCGGAAATCCCAGGAACACCACGTCGTACGCGTCGAAATCCGTGATCCGCGAGGAAAGCGGCGGCGCATAACCGCTGGCGCGTTCGCGGGTCGCCTGGGCCACGTGCTCCTCGTAGTCTTCGGGATAGGGGCGGGCGGGACGGATCTCGAACAGGTCCGCTTTCAGTGTCCGGTGCAGCGTCTCGGCAATGACCCGCGTGTTGCCGGAACGGGTGAGGTACGCAACGAGGGTCTTCGCGCCTTGCATCCCGCCGTTTCCTCTATCCTGGGCGCAGGCCTGCGTGCCGGAAAGCGCCAACACGGCCGGAACCGCAAGCATCGTGCGCCGTGAAAAATCGACCTCGCGGCTCATCGCGCCCTCGGCGGTGCTTCTACACCGGAAAAGGCCTGTACAGCAGGTGGCAAGCGCTCCCCCTTGATGGCGATGCCCGCGACGGTCGTATTCAGTTCTGCCAATTCGCCCGGCGTGAAGCGGAGATCGGCAGCGCCGGTATTTTCCATCATGTGCGCCATCTGCGTCGTGCCTGGAATGGGTGCGATCCACGGACGCTGGGCAAGGAGCCAGGCAAGCGCGATCTGCGCAGGCGTAGCCTGCTTGCGCGGCCCAGGTTTTCAGCAGTGCCACAAGCGACAGGTTGGAGGCGATGTTCTCCCTGGCAAAGCGCGTTTCGCCCTTGCGAATGTCGCCATCGGCATAGGCGGTCTGCTCATCGATAGCCCCGGTCAGAAAGCCGACGCCGAGCGGGCTCCACGGCACGAAGCCGATGCCAAGCTGCGCGCACAGCGGTAGAACTTCCGCCTCGGGACCGCGCCAGAGCATGGAGTATTCGCTTTGCACGGCGCTGACCGGGAGTTCCGCGTGCGCACGGCGGAGCGTGTTCAGACCCATTTCGCACAGACCCCAGTGCAGCACTTTACCTTGTGCCTTGAGGTCCTTGATGACGCCGGCGACGTCCTCGATAGGCACCTGCGGGTCGACACGGTGCTGGTAGAGCAAGTCGATCCGGTCTGTCCGAAGCCGCTTCAGCATGGCATCGACGGCGGTGCGGATATGGTCGGGCCGGGAGTTGAGGCCGGGCATTCGCTTGCCGGTCTCGGGATCGATTTTCCACCCGAACTTGGTGGCAATGACCACGGAATCGCGAAACGGCTGCACGCCCTCGCCGAGGATGCGCTCGACTTCCAACGGACCATAGGCCTCGGCCGCATCGAAGAAGGTGACACCGCGCTCATGCGCAGCGCGGATGATCCGCAGCATTTCCGGCCGGGCCGGGATGGTTGTCTGGTAAGTCCGGCTCATGTTCTGAACGCCGAGCCCGATGGCGGAGACTTCCAGTGTGCCAAGGCGGCGACGCATGGGGGATCCTGCGGCGGGCCCATCCGACAACCTCGCAGCCTTCGACAGAGCGCTCGCGCTTCCGGCAGGTATCACCGCAGCCAGGGCGGCTCCAGCGGCGAGGACAGCACGGCGACCCAAGCTCAGTTCCGACTCCATAGGCACCTTCCTCCAGTCAAAAGCGCGCGGTCGATCCGACCGCCTGGCGATCAAGATAGATCTGTGGCGGGCGATGGATTAGCTGCTATAATCTGCATGTTTCGATAAGTTGGGCTAATCAATGGCGGGCGAAAACTACAACGAACTGGCGGCTTTTGTGGTCATCGCCAGAGAATTGAGCTTCACCCGGGCGGCAGCCAAGCTCGGTGTCTCGCAATCCGCACTCAGCCAGACGATCCGCGGCCTGGAGGAACGTATCGGTCTGCGGCTACTCACCCGGACGACGCGCAGCGTGGCGCCAACCGAAGCCGGGCGGCGCCTGTTCGAAACCCTGGCGCCGCGCTTCGAGGAAATCGAACAGGAACTCGGCGCTCTCAGCCAGCTCCGCGACCGGCCTGCTGGTTCCCTTCGCATCAACGCTGGCGAACACGCGGCCATTTCCGTGTTGCAACCGGCCTTGCGTAAGATTGTCTCCGAGAACCCGGATGTTCGCGTGGAAATCATCGTGGACTACGGGCTGACCGATATCGTTGCCCAGGGTTTCGATGCCGGGGTGCGTCTGGGCGATCAGGTCGCGAAGGACATGATCGCAGTGCGGATCGGCCCGGACATGCGCATGGCCGTGGTCGGCTCTCTAGACTATTTCACGCGCTATCCTGTTCCGCGGACGCCGCAAGACCTCACCTCGCAAAATTGCATCGGCATCCGCTTGCCGACGTACGGCGGGATTTTTCCGTGGGATCTCGACAAGGACGGTCACGAGGTGAACGTGCGTATCGAGGGCCAACTCGTGTTCAACAACATCAGCTTGCGCCTCAGTTCCGCGCTCGATGGCCTCGGGCTCGCCTATTTGCCGGAAGATCAGGTGCTGGTGCATATCGAAGCGGGCAGGCTGGTGCGGGTAATGGAAGACTGGTGCGGGGCGTTTCCGGGCTACCATCTCTACTACCCCAGCCGGCGCCACACCTCGCCGGCCTTTCAACTCCTGGTGGAGACGCTGCGTTATCGTGGCTGAGGCAGGCCGTTATAGCTGCCTCAGTCCATTGACACGGCGATGGGCATCGCTCCGCTCCGGCCAGGCGCGCCGCGATTGGCCGGTAGAATGAACAGAGCAGTGAGGATAAGGCCTGCCACATTCATCAGGGCCGCGCCGATGAACACCGCACCGATCTGATGCCGCATTTCGGCTGCATCCGACAGATCGGGATTGGCGGAGGCAGCGAAGACCACGATCAGTGCGCTAAGGCCGATCGATCCGCCCAGTTGATGGGCGACATTGACCAGACCGGATGCCGCGCCCTGATCACGGGGCGATACGCCTCGTACGCCCGAAGCGGTCAGGGGCGCCATCGTCCCGCCGTTACCGATGCCGATCAGCACCATCGGCAACCCGAGTTGCCAATAGGAGGCCCCGGTGCCGGCCCCGGCAAGCCAGAACAGGCCGAGACTGATGAGCGCCAGCGAGGCCATGAGCATCGGCACACCGCCCACCAGGCGCGTGACGCGCGGGATTGCCAGCGCCGCGGCAAACTGGACGAGGGTCATCGGCAGGAAGCCGAAACCAGCCTGCAGCGCCGAATAGCCGAGAACCCGCTGCATGAGCTGCGTGCCGAAGAAAAAGAACGAAACGATCGAGCCGACGTAGAGCATACGCACGAGATAGGCGGCGCTCCGTTCCCGGCTGCGCAGCAGGCACAAGGGCAGGACAGGGACCTCGCTGCGGTTCTCATGCCACAGGAAAGCGGCAAGGACCGCGATCGACAGCGCCAAAGTTTCCATGGTAACCGGGTCTTCCCAGTCGGCGCTGGCCGCATTCACGAGGCCATAGACCAATAGGCCAACACCCAAGGTCGAAGCCGCAGCGCCGAGAATGTCGAAACGCCCGTCGATGCGTGCATTTTCGGGAATGCACCGGCCAACGGCGAAGAACAGCGCGATCCCGATCGGGATGTTCACCAGAAAGCCGATCCGCCATGACAGCAGGCCGGCAAAGATACCGCCCAGCACGAGGCCGAGGCTCGCCCCTGCGCCGGCGACCACCGAGTACCAGGCCAGCGCCCGCGTGCGTTCCTCACCTTCGGGAAACGTTGCCGAGATGATCGCCAGAACACTCGGTGCGAGGATCGATGCGCCGACGCCTTGAACGGCGCGCGCCGCAATCAGCTCATACGACGATTGCGCGGTGCCGATCGCTGCCGAGGCCAGGGTGAAGAGCACGATGCCGACCTGCAAAATCCGCCGCCGACCAAAGGTATCGCCAAGGCGTGCGGAGAGGAGCAGGAAGCCCCCGAAACACAGCAGGTAGGCTTTCTGCACCCAGGTCTGCATGACCGGGCTCATGCGCATCGATCTGCCGATTTCCGGCATGCCCGTGTAAACGATCGAGAGATCCAGCAGGATCATGAGATAAGCGATCAATACGACAGCCAGGATCGTGTTCCTGGTGCCCGATCGCGCTGTGCGATCAAGAGTCATGGCTGATTTCCAGAATGTGGGCTTCGACGCGCGGGAACGGGCCGCGCGTCGGATCAAGGCTTGGAGGCGCGCGCGCTGCCGTCGGCGTATTGCGCCTCGCTGACCTTCTCCATCCATGTCACCGACTTGCCGTTCTCGCTTTCGGCTATCGCGACATGGGTCATTGGCTCGGAAGGCGCGGCGCCATGCCAGTGTTTCACACCAGGTGGAATCCAGGCGACGTCGCCCGGTTTCAGGGTTTGCGCGGGCTTGCTCCATTCCTGCACGAAACCGTGACCACTGGTGACGATCAGTGTCTGACCGAACGGATGCGTGTGCCAGGCGGTTCGCGCACCGGGCTCGAACGTGACGGTCGCCCCGCCGACGCGCGCAGGGGCTCCACGCTGGAAGCGACCTTGAACACGCACCTTGCCGGTAAAGTTCTCTTCCGCCCCGACGCTTGAGGCCCCAGTGCCGTGCTTGATGACGGAGACGCTCTGATCTTCCGATTGCGGATCAGCTATTGCGACCGCTGACAGAGACATCATTCCGATCGCCGCGATTGCCGAGTGCGCAGGCCTCCTCATTTGGAATTGAAGACGTCACGGGCGATGCCGACGGCGTTGATGGCATTCGGCCATCCCGGAAATTCCTCCGACCATCGCGATGCCTATGAGGAGAAGCGCAGTTTTGGAGGTGTGTTTCATCATGGAAGCCTTGTCGAAAGCTGGAGCGGGTTAAACGGTCTTGGCGTAGAAGGTCGTGAGCTTGCGAGGCGCCCTCGATCCTGAACAGAGGCGAGAACGAGCGCAGTTCCACCCAGAAACCGGCGTTGGCTTCGAGGCGGGTAGTCGGTCATTTTCAGGAAGTTCTGGTCAATCGAGGTGCTTCCCGGCGAGGAAATCGGAGACTTGGTCCGCGATCTCGACGTTGTTGAGATCGGACATCATGAAGTGGGTGTTGCCGCGAATGCCGATGTCGGGGAGGTGGATCAGACGGGCATCTCCGCCGTGCCGATTGACGGCCGCAACCCAGAGTTTTGCCATGGCGAGGCGCACGCGCCAGTTGTCCTTGCCACGTTCTTTCGTGGGCTCGACCGGAATGTTGTCCCCGTAGTAGATGGCGATGGGAATGCGTGTGAGCCTGGCGAAATCGGCAGGCGCGATTTCGACCGGTTTCAGGGTCCCAGCCGCGCTCGGCATCTCGGGCGGGACTTCTCCTTTGGGGAAGACGAAACCGCTTCCCGGTTCGAACGCGACGATCGCCTTGACGTTGGGGCTCTGGATAGCGGTCAACCACCCCGGCTCGCCGCCCTGCGAATGCGTGAAGAGGATCGCGGGCCCCGTCTTCTCCAGCAAGGCCGTCATGGCGCTCGAAATGACCTTGGCGTCGTAAGGGCCGGTATTCGGCGTAACCGAGCGGAAGAACTGTTCTAGCGTCTCGGGCTTGCGATCGAACTGGACGCCTCCAAAGAAGTTTGGCCAAGTCCCCAGGCGAAACTGGTCGAAGAAAAGCTGGTCGGTGGGCACTGGGTCGATCGTCGTTGCGATACTGCTGTTGCCCGCCCTGCCGCGGCGCGGCTGATCAACCAGATAAGTGCTGAAATTGCGACGCAGGAAGATCGTCTGAAAACCCTCGCGTCCATCAGGCGTCGTCTCCCAGCTTCGCCCAGACTGGTAGGCACCGTGAAGCATCACGATGGGCAGGCGCCGTGTATTTTCCGGGATCTGGTAGAAGGCGTAGAGATGATCTGCGTGGAGGCTTTGTCCGGCAGGCGTAGGAGCATTGTTGTCGAATTCTCCCGGTGTCGTCAGCACCGTTCCCCCGATCGCGAAACTGCCTTGCTCGCGAATGATCAAGGGGGCCGGGCTTGCAGGCGCGCAATGGGCGGAAGCGGCAAACAAGCCCGACGATAGTGCGGCTGCAGCAGCGGTGATCAAACGGTGCAACATGGCGCTTCCTCCTGGTTTGTGCGGGAGAATAGCGCGGCAAGCTTTTTCAGATTAGAGATCTAAATGCGCATGCGGTAGTTAGCTGAGCTTATCAATGGCATGACCCGAAATGACGGGTTTCAGGTTGATGCGCAGCTTGGCGAAGCCGCAACAACCAATCCCGATAACAACCCAAAAATCCACGACGCGCGTAGTCAGGAACTCGCATCAAGTCATTAAGAACTCGATCGGCACGACCAGTTCGATGGGTTCGCCCTTCACGTCCTCTGGCGGCTTGGGCAGCGGCTGGGCGCGTTTCGGAAGGGCCAGGGCCTCGTTGTCCAGCGAACGGAAGCCTGACGAACGCTCCAGCCTGACCGACAGTACCTTCCCCTGCCGGTCCATGACGAAGCGGATATAGGGCACGCCTTGCTGCCGGGCGAAGTGGGCATCGCGCGGATAGCGTTTTACCTTGTCGAGGGCGCCGAGGACGAGGCCCTGCCAGGTCGGCTTACCGCTCGACACTTGCGGGGCGGGCGGCGCGGGCTTGCTGACCGGAGCCGTCGTATCCTTGACCGGAGGGCCGGGATCGGGCGGACTGGGCGGCGAAGGCGGCGCGGCGGCGATGACGTTGGGAGCCGGAACCACGATCTTCGGCGCCTCGATTTCCGGGGCCTTGGGCGCGGGTTTGTCTTTCCTGACCTGCTCCGGGCCGGGAGGAACTTCACGGACGGGCTTGGGCGGGGCCGCGGGCGGCGCGATGTTGAAGGCGCTGATCGCGGGTTGCGGCTGGGGAGCGCTGTAGCGGGTCCAGGTCATGAAGGCACAGGCAAGGAGCAGCACTCCGATCGCGATCGTCCCGCCCAGCCCCAGAAGGCGCGTGCCCAGCGGCACGGGCAGATCGGCATATCGAAGCGGCACTGCGGCGGGCACGGCGGCGGGCTCGGCGCTGGATGGCCGATCCGGCGAAGCGGCGCGCGGGGAGAGGGCAAGGGGAACGGTCATCGTGTCATCCGGTCGGCAGGGCAAGGATGCCAATTGCGGAGGCCCGCCATCGACTGGCGAAACGACGAACGACGGGCGGCATCGCTGCCGCCCGTCCCGCCTGGTGTGCGATCGCTGGTCACGCGGCCCGATCAGAAGGCGTAGCGCACCGTTCCCATCACGTTACGGGGCTGGCCGTAGACGCTGATGGTGTACATGCTGACATAGTAGCGCTTGTCGAACAGGTTGTTGACGTTGACAGATGCCGAAAGGTGATCGTTGAATTCATACTTCGCCAACAGGTTGGCGATGGCATAGTTGCCCTGCGCGATACGGAAGGTCTTGTAGGGATAATAGGTCGCGCTGGTCCAGTTGACGCCGCCGCCGAGCGTGAGCGGCCGCTCCGCCACGTCGAACTTGTAGGTCGTCCACAGCTTCACCGTGTCCTTGGGGATCTGGGTGAGCGAGCGCACGCCCTCGGCGTCGCGCGTGACGACGTGGGTATAGCTGGCCGAGACATTCCAGCCCGGCAGTACCTCGCCGTTGATCTCCGCTTCGATGCCGCGCGTCTTGGCGCCCTTGACCGGGCGGTATGCCTGAACGTCCGTCGTGCCCGGCACGAGCAGGCCGTCGTCCAGTTCGCCGACATTGTCGCGGATCACCTGATAGAGAGCGACACTGGCGTTCAGGCGGTCGTCCCGGAACGCGCCTTTCCAGCCGATCTCGTAGTTGGAGCCGATGATCGGCGGCAGCACATTGCCGTTCCGGTCCAGGCTCGCCTGCGGCTGGAAGATGTCGGCATAGCTGGCGTAGAGCGAATGATGCCGGTCGAGATCGACGACCAGCCCGGCATAAGGCGTGAACTTGCCCCGTGCCCGCGTATCGCCGTAAGTGGAGCCGCTGCCGCTGGGTAGAAGCACCATGTAGTTCCGATAGTCGAAATTGGTGAGGCGAGCACCGAGGATGAGGTTTACGCCGTCGACGGGCTTGAGCCTTGCCGAAGCGTTGACGCCCTGCTGCTTGTAATAGAAATACTGCGTCAGTGCAGGCGTATAGCTCTCGGGCTCGGGGAACTGATTGTTCCAGGTGTAATAGTTGATGACCTTGCTGCCGGTGCCGGACCACGCCGCATAGTCGTTGTAGTAGCGGTTGTAGTTGTAGCTGAAATAGAGCTCATGCTCGCGGCCGAACAGATGCAGCGGGCCGGAGAGAGACGCCAGGACGCCCTGCTGATCCTGCTTCGCATAGCCGTAGGAGGCATCGACCGTCGCCGCCCCGGTTTCCTCGTTCAGGCTCGCATTGACCGAACTGGGCTGATAGCGGGCGCTTTTGAAATTGCGCTCGACCGTCATGAAGTTGGCGTTGGCCCTGAACATCCAGTCGTGCGGCAACTGCTGTTCCAGTGCCAGCGCATAGTTGTAGGTGTCGAAGTCATCGCCGCCCCAGGGGGCACCGCTGCTGTAGGAGCGGGGAAAGTTCGTCTGCTTTCCATTGCTGAAGACGCCCGGCACGCCGGGGGCGCCGCTCGGACGATAGCGTTGGTAATCGATACTGCCGCGGATCAGCGTCGTGTCGGTCACGTCGGCCTCGATCACGCCGTAGAGCAGGCTGCTTTTCTGGCTGTAGCCGTCCATGAAGGTATCGTTGTCCTGCGCCATGGCGACGGCGCGGGCGCGGATGGCGCCGCTCTTGATCACGGGACCGGAAATGTCCGCCTCGGCACGGAAGAAGTTCCACGAACCGACGTTGGTCTGGACATAGCCCTGCAATTCGCGGGTGGGCCGCTTGCGGATCAGGTTGACGAGGCCGCCCGGATCGCCCGCACCGGTCATCAACCCGGTCGCGCCGCGCAGCACCTCGATCCGGTCATAAAGCGCGGTATCGAGCGCGGTCTGGGGCACGGTGCGTGTGGTGTTCTGCACTTGCGTCAGCACGCCGTCGTACTGGAAGCTGTTGACCGCGCCGCCGCGCGCGGAAATGCCGAAACGTTCGCCGCCGTCGCGGGTCAGGTTGATGCCCGGGGTCTGCTGGAGCACGTCGGTGATCGAGACGAGGCGCTGGTCGTCCATCCGCTCGCGGGTGATGACGCTGATCGACTGCGGCGTCTCGCGCAGGGTCAGGGCGAGGCCGGTGGAGGTGCTGCTGGGCGCCTTGGTCGTGTAGGACCGGGTGCCTTCGGTGGCCGAGGCATCGCTGGAATAGGGCGCCGCCGCCGATCCGCCTTCACCGGCGCCGGCGACACGCACCGGCCCGAGCTGGATGGCGTCGCCGCCCGCGCTTTCCGGCGCCCTGACCAGCGTGACCGAGCGTCCGTCGATCTGGCGCCAGGTCACGCCGGTTCCGGCCAGCAAGCGGCTGAGCGCCTCGAACGATCCCATGGCGCCCGAGACGCCGGGACTCTGCCGTCCGGCCAGCACGCCCTGATCGGCGGTGATCCGCAGGCCGGATTGAAGGCCGAAGGTGGTGACGGCACCTTCCAGCGACTGGGGCGGAATATCGAACTGTACTTTCGCCTGCGAGGACGGCGCGCCCTGCGCCATGGCAGGCATTGCGGGCAGCATCGCCGCCGCGCTGGCACCGATCAGCAGCGCCCTGATGATCGACTGTGCTCGCCCGGCATGGGACGAGGCTGAAACTTCACGCATGAAACCCCCGAATGATATTCGCTCAAGCGCGGCTTATGCACATGACTTGCAATAGCCGCTCATTCAGGTGACGAACCATGAGTGGTCAGCGTCTCACACTCTCGCGAAATTTTTTCCGATAGCGCTCAGGCTGGGGTGACGACGATGATCCAGGGGGTGATCCGGGTCATCCGCGCCCCTCCCGAACTCAGCAGCGTCCGCAAGGAGCCGACCGGGTCGGCGAGGTCGTAGACGCCCGTGACGCGCGCCGATTTCAGCGCATCGTCGCGCATGAAGATATGGCCCCGGAAATGCCGCCCGAGAAGTTCGGTCACCTCCGCGATGCTGGCGTTGCGCACGGCAAGGCGTCCCGATCGCCAGGCGCCGATCTCGATGGGGCTGACGGCGACGAGGCCGTTCCTGCCGCTTTCCCGGTCGATGGTGAGGCGCTGGCCCGGCCGGAGCGCCACCGTCAGCGGCCTGTCGCCTGGCCGCTCGACCCGCACCGATCCCCGCGCGACGCTGACGCCCAGCGTCTCGTGCGTCATCGACACGTCGAAGGCGGTGCCCGTGACGGTCACGGTCATGTCCGCCGCCTGCACGGTGAAGGGGCGCGCCGTATCATGGGCGACATCAAAGAAGGCCTCGCCCTGAAGCAGGCCGATGCGGCGATGCGTGCCCGCGAAGTCCTGCGTGATCGCACTCTGCGCGCCCAGTGCGATCCGCGATCCGTCCGCCAGCGCGAGAGCCCGGTTCTGGGCAGTGCCGCTGGTCTCGTCCGCGCGCAGCTGGAGCATCACCTGCGGCCCGGTCAGGATCGCCACAAGCACTGCCGCCACCGTGCCGAGGGCAACGCGCCTGCCTGTGCGCCTGCTGCTGCGCGGAGTGGAAGATGTCCGCGGCTTCGGCCTCCGGTGGGCCGTTACCGGCACTGGCGGCAAGTCCGGCCTGGCCTCTCGCCAATCCGTGGCATGAGCGGGCGGCGTCTGCAAGGTCAGCCGGACGCTGCGCTCCAGCAGGGTCCAGGCCCTCCGATGAGCAGGATCGCTCTCCAGCCAGGCCTCGAATCGGGCGCGAAGATCCAGATCGTCCGGGGCGTCCTGGATGCGCAGGCGCCAGTCCGATGCCTCCACCAGCACATCGTCCGGCAGCGCGTGCTCTCCGTTTCCTGCAACAGGTCTGGCCGTCATGGATGTATCGCCTCGTCGAACCCACACAAAAGACGAGTCTCGCGCGCGCCTGTCTCAATCTGCGTCTCAATTTGCATCTCAACCGGCATCGTCGTCCCCCTCCGGCCCCATGCGCTCGACGCTGCGCATGACATGAATCATCGCATCCTGCACCAGCCGATGCGCCGTCGCGCGCGAAATGCCGAGCTGCTGCGCGATCTGGGTCGAGGACATCTCTCCGAACACGCTCATTTCATAGGCGCGCCGCTTCTTCTCCGGCAGGCTCGCGAGGGTCGCCAGAACCAGCCGCGCCTCGTCGCCGCAGAGCAGTTCATCCTCGGCCGACGCGGCAAGGGGCTGCGGATCGCGGGTCAGGGCATAGGCCGCATTGCGGCGCTGCTCGGCCGCATCCCTCCGGGTCCAGTCGATCGCGATGTTGCGGACGATCCGATAGAGATAGCCGACCGGCGTGCGCAGGCCCAGCAGCAGCGGCGGCCGCGTCGGCACGAAGCGGAAATAGGCTTCCTGCACGACGTCTTCGGCGCTGTCGCGCGATCCGACGATCGGCGTGGCATAGTCGACCAGTGCCGGCCGATGCTCCGCATAGATGCGCAAGCGGGCCTGTGCGCTATTCAATGGGCGAACTTCTCCGACCGGCTGGCAGGTTGCAAACTTCGGGGCTTCATAGATTGTTGCGAATAACTTGCAATAGGCGGGGCAAGAATGAGCGGCTCCGATCGAGCCGAGTATCGCCTTTGCGAAGATCGCCGCGCAAATCGCGCTTGCGCCCTTCAAGCTCCCAAGCTAGCGCACCGCAGCCGCCTTCGCTGAACAGGGAGGGTGGAAAAGATCGCGCCGGTGCCTCGAAAGAGGCTTAAAATGGGAACACGGTGAGGGGGTTTCGATCCTCGAATCCGAGGCTGTCCCTGCAACTGTAAGCGGCGAGCGCGATACACATCACGCGGCAGGGCAAGGGCGCCTGCCGTAGCCACTGGGCCGGACGCTAAATCCTGCGAGGCCTGGGAAGGCCGTGTATCAAGCCATGACCCGCGAGCCAGGAGACCTGCCTGCGTCCGGTCGCTCTTGCTTTGGCCCAGGGGATGGCCGGGGCACGGTGTTTCTCCGTCTGAGCGACGAACCAGCGGCAGGGGCCGCACGGTGCGCTGAGCGGTCGTCCCTTCGTTATGGGCGCCCGGCCGGTCTGTGCGCCGGCCTTTCGTGAACGCCGGTCGGTGCGCCGACCGTTGGTGAACGGCAGACCCCTGCTTCGGATCGCATGGCGCTCGACAGGGGGATGAAATGAAGTTCGCTACAAATTCGCACACCGCGCTGGCCGCGGTGCTGGCTCTTGCCTGGAGCACGCAGGTCCATGCCGAGGAAACCGGTGAAGACGCCGGTGAAGATCGGGCCATCGTCGTCACCGGCACCAGCCTTGAGGAGACGCTGCCGCAGGAGCTTTCCCGTTATGGCAATGACGTAGTGACGGTCAGCGAAAAGCAGATAAAGGACAGCGGCGCGGTGGACGCGGTCAAGGCGCTGGAATCGGTGCCCGGCCTCTACATTCGCGCCCGCAACGGGCCGTTCACTTACGTCGACGTCTCGCTTCAGGGATCGCGCACCCAGGACGTGCTGTGGACGATGGACGGCATCCGCCTCAACAACCGCCTCTACGGCGGAACATCGCCCAACGACACGCTTCCTGCCAGCATGATCGAACGTATCGAGGTGCTGCGCGGCGGCGAGAGCCTGTTCTACGGCACGCAGGCTTCGGCGGGTGTCATCAACGTGGTGACGCGCGGCTTTACCGACGATTTCAATGGCCAGGTCAATGCCTCGGTCGATTCCTGGAGCGGCACCACGGTAGATGGCTACTTGCGCGGCGCGGCGGGCAACCACCGCTTCGTGGCCTATGCCTCGCACAACCGGTCGGAAGGCTACACGCCTTACAGCGCCTATCAGCCCAGCCTCACCGATCGCCATCTCGGCTATGACTTGTGGTCGGCGGGTCTCAAGTACCAGTACGACCTCGCCCCCGATCTAGCGCTCAATGCCCAGTACCAGCATACCGAGGCGAAGCTCGACAATCTCTCGCCCACGCGCATCCGCGAGAGCCGCAACGATCGCAACGAGGAAATCGCCAGCCTCCGCCTCGATTACACCGGCAGCGATGCGGTGCAGTTCTTTCTCAAGGGCTATTTCCATGACTGGAAGACGGCCTATGTCCAGATCCGCAATTCGCTTCCCGATCTCCAGCCGCAAGTGATCTACCCGGCAGGCACGTTCTGGGGCTATCGCGACTGGGGCGGCAGCGCGGTGGTCAAGCTTCACCTTCACCCCGGCCTCGAATATCTGCTGGGCTACGACTTCCAGAACTTCAGCGGCCGGGACGACGTGCTGCTGATCGCGCCGACCAGCGAGCAGGTCCACGCCGGTATCTTCCAGCTTCGCACCACCGACGAGATTTCCTCCAAGGGCCGCCTTGCCGCAGGCCTGCGCTACAACCGCACGGACGGGGCGAAGAAGACGATCTGGAACGTGTCCGGCCGCTACGACTTTGCCGATGCGCTCTATGTGGAGGCGAACGGGGGCACGTCCTTCGTGCTTCCCGATGCCTCGCAGCTCTATGGCAACGACCCCTGCTGCGAGATCGGCAACCCGAACCTGAGCCCGGAGCAGAGCCTCAACCTCAACCTCTCCGCAGGCGGAACTTTCCCGGCAGGCGCGGTCACGCTGGGCTGGAAAGCGACCTACTTCCATCGCCGCATCACCAACATGATCGACTACGATTACGACAATCCGGCCTATCCCAACGGCACTTACGCCAATCTCGACGGCAAGGTCCGCTCGCAGGGCGGCGAGTTCGAACTGACCGCACAGACGGCCGGGGGCTGGAGCATCAATGCCAGCTACACTTACGCCCGCGTGCGCGAAAAGGGATCGTCCACCCAGCTCGACCGCAATCCCCGGCAATACGCGAAGGGCACCCTGGCCTATGCGCCCGAGGACCGGCCGTTCGGCGCCAATCTCGCGGTCAACTGGATCGGCGACGTCTGGTCCACCGCTTCGGGCTTCGGCCGCCGGAACTACGGCAACTACGCGCTGGTGGACGCCGGGGCCTATCTCTACGTGGACGGTGCGGCGCGCCGGAACCGCTTCGGCGTCAATGTCGAGAACCTGTTCAACAAGGAATATGCGACGCGCGGCTATCAGTCGGCAGTGACCGACCAGGGCGCGCTGGATGGCAGCAACAGCCGCTTCCTCTACTTCAGCCGGGGCGTGCCACGCACGCTGCGGATGAGCTACGGCCTGAGCTTCTGAGGCCATGAGCACACTCCAGCCTCGGCCCCATCCTCGAAAGAAGCGCTCGCGCAGCCTGCTGCCGCGCCCGATCCTTGTCCTTCATCGCTGGCTCGGCGTCTTCGTCGGCCTGCTGATGACGATCTGGTGCCTCTCGGGCTTCGTGATGATCTATGTGGACTATCCGAGGCTGGAGCCTGCCGCACAAATGCAGGGCCTTGCCGCCCTGCACGTGCCGCCGCCAAGCGCTTTCGGCGCCGTGGACATGGCGCCGGATACGCCGATCGCCTCCGCCCGCGTCGAGATGATGGCCGGGCGCCCGGTCCTGCGGGTCGTGCCCGGTCAATCCACCGACCGCGCGATCCCGCAGATCCGCACGATCCCCGCCACCTTCGATCTGGCAACCGGCAAGCCGCTCGCCGCGCCGGATCCGCAGGACATCGGCAGGATCGCCCAGGATTTCGCCAGCGGGCACGGCATCGCGGGCGATGCGGCTGAGCCCGCCGCAACCGGGATCGATCAATGGACCGTGCAGACCTACAAGCGCAATGCACCGCTCTACCGCGTGGACTTCGCCGAAGGCGCCGGAACCGAGATCTACATTTCCGGCAAGTCCGGCGAAGTCGTGCAGGAAACGACCCGCTTCCAGCGCTTCTGGGGCTGGCTGGGCGCGGTGCCGCACTGGCTCTACCCCACGATGCTGCGGCAGAACGGGGCGTTGTGGAACGAGGTGGTCGTCTGGACCTCGCTCGCGGGTTGCTTCCTGACCGTGACCGGTATCTGGGCGGGCATCGCCCGCGTCCGCCGCAAGCGCGAGGGTCATATCGGCTCGCCCTACAAGGGGCTCTGGTGGTGGCATCACGTTTTCGGGCTGTTCTTTGGATTGCTGACCCTGACCTGGGTGGCGAGCGGTCTCTTCTCGATGAACCCGTGGGGCTTCCTCGACAGCATGGCGGGCCTTGCCGAAAGGGAAAGACTGGCCGGTGCGATGACATGGCGCGACGTCAGGCATGCGCTGTCCGCCATGCACGATATCCCGGACGGAGCCCTGCGGATCGAAACCGCGCCGCTGAGAGGGAGCACCTTCCTGCTGGTCACCAAGCGGAGCGGCTCCGCGCAGCGGTTCGACGCGGCCGGACAGGCCTCTGCGCTGACCGAGCGCGAATTGCGCGGCGCGCTGGGAGACGGCCCTGTAACCTCGTCGCTCGCTCTGCTGCAGGATGAGGACGCCTATTACTACCGCCACCGCTTCGCCGCTCCGCTGCCGGTCTGGCGTGCGGTGCTGGCGGATGCGGAGACCACGCGGCTCTACATCGACCCGACCAGCGGGCAGATCCTGCGCGCCTTCGACCGCAATGGCCGCGGTTTCCGCTGGTTGCAGGACGGCCTGCACAGCCTCGATTTCCCGGTGCTGCGCAAGAGGCCCTGGTGGGACTTCGTGGTGCTGCCGCTATTGGCAGCCGTTACCCTGGTCTGCGCGACGGGAACCTGGATGGCATGGAACAAGCTTCGCCGCGATCTGCGCCGTGTCTGGCGGCGCAGGATCCGGCGCGGCTGATCTCGGTCGCCCCGCTCTCGCTTAGTACTTGAAACCGAAGCTCAGGAAGAAGCTGCGCCCCGGTTCCGGAAAGCCATCGGTAAGCACGTAATAATCGTCGAACAGGTTGCGCACGCCCGCGCCTATCTCGACACCCTCGCGCAGCGCATAGTTCACCGTGAGGTTGGCCAACGCATAACTCCCGGTGCGATAATAGCGCGTGCCCGCCGTGTTCACGGTCCAGCGGTTCGAGGCGATGTCGGCATTAGGCAGCACGTGCAACCCTTCGAGCGGCGACCAGTCGGCCCAGAGAAAGGCCTTGTGCGTCGGCACCCCGGTCGGCTGGAACGCGGTGTTGGTCGGATCGTCAAGATCGCGGTGGGTGTACGTGTAGTTGCCGCCAAGGCTCAGCGTGCGGCCCAGCCGCGCAGTCAGCGCGATTTCGCCGCCGTAGTAGTTGCCACTGCCTAGGTTGCGGCTCTGGGTCACCGACTGGCCCTGATAGATCATCGGGAACGCCACGATCACGTTATCGAGGTGCGAATAGAACGCCGCCGCCTCGGCATGGAGCGGGCCGAAATCGCGCGCGCCGCCGATTTCGTAATTGGTCGCCCGCTCGGCCTTGAGGTCCGGATTCGATGTGGCACCGCCGAAGCGCGAACTGAAGCGCTCGAAAATGGTCGGGAACCGTGCGCGCGAGGAAATGCTCGCGTGCAGACTGGTCTGCGCATCGACGCTCCAGACCAGCTGCGCCTGTCCGTTCAACGCCTGCCGGTTGTGCAGCGCATATTCGATCAGCTCCCCGCCGGCATAGTCCTCGGCCCGCGAGAGGTCGCGCCAGTCGAAGCTGACGCCGGCGGTGAAGGCCAGTGCCGAAGTCAGGTCGAGCTTGTTCTCGGCGGCGATACTGTAGGTTTCCTCGACGCTGGTCTGCTTCGGCTCGGTTTCGCCCGAGGGGAAGGCCTGCTGCCATTCGACATGCTTGTCGCGGCGGTAGTGGGCGGCAATGCTCAGCCGGTCGATATCGCTGACCGCAACGTCGAGCTGCGCCGATCCGCCCCAGGCGGTGTCGGCATAATAGCTGTTGAAGGCGCGCGCCCTGGTTTGGGTGGTCTGGCTGCCATCGTCGAAGGCGCGCAGCAGGTTGTCGAACCCGTTGCGATAGATGCGGGTCTTGAGCGTCGCCCGGTCCCCCAGCGCGGTGGTCGAGAGGAAATAGAGGCTATCGATGTTCCAGTAAGGCCACGACCAGTTGCGCTGCGAGGCGGCGGGATCGGTCACATGCAGCGGCGCGTTCTTGGACCCTTCCTGCCGGGTATAGCTGATCGAGTATTCGTCGGTGGCATTGGGTGTGAAGCCCAGCTTGGCGTTCACGCGCCAGTCGGCGGTGCGCGAGAAATCGCGGTGGCCGCCGTCCTCGGCCGATCCGGCGCTGGGTTCGTAGCTGCCGGGAAGATCCCAGTGATCGGTAAAATTGCGGGTATAGCTGGCCTGCGCGTACCACATGTCCTGCCTGGTGCCGAGCAGTGCGAAGAGATTGTAGCCGGTGTATTCCCCCTTGCGCCCGAGATTGAGAGTGCCGCGCGCTTCGGCTTCGATCGGCTCGACCGGCTTGCGGGTGACGAGGTTGATGGCGCCGCCCATCGCTCCCGGTCCGTCGAGCACCGAGGCATAGCCCTTGGCCACCTGCACCTGGGCGATATCGGAAGTGAGGAAGCGGCCATAATCGAGCCGCCCGTCGGCAGGCAGGTAGACGCGGATGCCGTCGATCGAGAGCGGCACCTGATAGCGATCGAAGCCGCGCACGTTGATCAGTCGCTCGTTGCGCGACCCGCCGCTGTTCGATGACGAGACGCCCGGCATCAGGTTCACCGCATCGTCCAGGCTGTTGCGCTGGAACAGGGTGATCGCCTCGGCATCGAGCGTGGACGAGGTGATCGCAGGCCCGTCGGGCGCCGGCGCGGTGACGATGATCTGGCCGAGCGTGAAGGCATTGCCGCGCTGCGCGTCCTGATCGGCGGGCACTTCCGACTGGGCGAAAGCGGGCGCGGCAAGAATGCAGGAAAGAGTAACCGCGCAAGCGGATGCGAAACGCATGAAAAACCCCCATGTTTTGCGCTGTCGCCGTTCCGACGATTCGCTATATTCAGCCGTATATAGTTTATGCCGTGCAAAAGTGCAGCGAAATGAGAGCTTCACGGGCGCGCGGAGGTAAAGCGGGGCGGTTCGATCAGGCGCCGGATTGTCAGGCCGGTGCGGGTGCCTCCGGCGTCAGCAGTCCATCGAGCCGTTCCAGCGCAGCCAGGATCATCGCCTGCTCCCAGGAGGCAAGACCGGCGTAGCCCTGGCTGAAGCGCATCTGGAGCGGAAACGGCGAGGCCTTCAGCTTTTCCCGGCCGAGTTCGGTGACTTGCAGCATGACCTGCCGCTTGTCGGCAAGGCCGCGCGTGCGCGTCACGAGCTGCGCCGCCACCAGGCGATCGACGATGTTGGTGATCGTCGCCTGTCCAAATCCCAGAGCGCTCGCCACGGCGCTCGGCGTGATCGTCTCGTGGCCTCCGATCTGCCGTAGCACGAGTGCCTGCGAGGAGGTCAGGCCCGTCGCGGCGGCCATTTTCCGGTTCTCCAGCTCGGCCGCGTCGAGAATTTTTCGCAGGGCCAGAAGTGCCGCCGGTGTGAGATCGATTTCCATGCCCGACAGCTAGCTTTCCTGCGGGTTTGCGCCAAGTATGAAGATGCTTCGAAAATCGAATTAATTGCAGTTCCGTGACGGTGTGAAAACGAACTTTTCGACACCGTGCTGTTGCGCATCTCCTCGCAATCCCTATGGTAATGCGCGAGAACCACGAATGACATGGCAACAGCCAAGCACGCGAACGTGCTTCGGAGGGTGAAGTAATATTTGATGATAATGTGAATGAAGTTCGCCCGCGGAGCGATTCCGCGAGCCCAATCCGCGCGCGTGACGAGGGCGGCGTCGCGGAAGGAAATTCCGGCGCTGCTATCGTCCTGCGCGAACCCAGTGCTGAGGACGGGCCTGCCGTTTCCGCATTGATCGCGGCCTCGCCGCCGCTCGACGGCAACTCGGCCTACTGCAATCTTCTCCAGTGCAGCGACTTTGCCGGAACTTGCGTGGTCGCCGAAAGAGAAGGTCGGCTGCTCGGCTGGATTTCCGCCTATCGTCCGCCCTCCCATCCCGACCGGATCTTCGTTTGGCAGGTCGCCGTGGCGGCCGAGGCGCGCGGGGAGGGCCTTGGCGGGCGCATGCTCGACGCATTGATCGCCCGCAGCGCTTCGCGCGGCGCGCGTGAACTCACCACGACCATTACCGAGGCGAACGCGGCCTCCTGGGCTCTTTTCTCCGCCTTCGCGCGGCGCCACGGCGCCGTGCTGACGCGCTCCCCGCGCTTCGAACGCGATGCCCATTTCGCCGGAGCGCACGATACCGAATGGCAGGCGAGCATTTCGCCCCTGCCTTTCACTCCGTCCACGTTCACTCCGTCCAACTGAACAGGAAATTCCTCCAGATGACGACGATTCCCCAGCCGAGCGCGCATGCGCCGGATACCAGCATCTATGACCGCCGCGAATCCCAGGTGCGCAGTTATTCGCGCACCATGCCGCGCCAGTTCGACCGCGCCGAAGGCGTCTGGCTGCACGACAGCAAGGGCGGGCGCTATCTCGATTTCCTGTCGGGCTGCTCCTCGCTGAACTACGGACACAATCATCCGGTGCTGAAGCAGGCCCTGATCGACTATATCGCCCGTGACGGCGTCACCCATGCGCTCGACCTCCACACCAAGGCCAAGAGCGAGTTCCTGCGCACTTTCGAGGAAGTGATCCTGGAGCCGCGCGGGCTCGACTATCGGGCGATGTTCACCGGGCCCACCGGCACCAATGCCGTCGAGGCGGCCATCAAGCTGGCGCGCAAGGTGACGGGGCGCGAGATGGTGATCGCTTTCACCAACGGCTTCCACGGCATGACCCTGGGCGCGTTGGCCTGTACCGGAAACGCGGGCAAGCGCAGCGGCGCGGGCGTGCCGCTCAGCCATGTCAGCCATGAACCGTTCGACGGCTACTACGGGCCGGATGTCGATACGGCCGAACTGCTGGAACAGCGCCTGTCGGATCCGTCCAGCGGGCTCGATGCGCCTGCGGCCTTCCTCGTCGAGACCGTGCAGGGCGAGGGCGGCCTCAATGCCGCTTCGCCCGAGTGGCTGCGCCGGATCGCCGCCATCGCCCGCAAGCACGGCGCGCTGCTGATCGTGGACGACATCCAGGCCGGTTGCGGCCGCACCGGCGGCTTCTTCAGCTTCGACGGACTGGGCTTCACACCCGATATCGTCACGCTGGCCAAGTCGCTTTCCGGCATGGGCCTGCCCTTCGCGCTGACCCTGATGCGGCCGGAATTCGATCAGTGGTCCCCCGGCGAGCACAACGGCACGTTCCGGGGCAACAACCACGCTTTCGTGACGGCCACGGCGGCCCTACGCGAATTCTGGGCGGACCCGGCCTTCGCCGACGATATTGCCCGCCGCGGCGGCATCCTGGAGCGCCGCCTCGAAGCGATCGCCGTCCGCCACGGTCTGTCGACCCGAGGCCGGGGCATGATGCGCGGCATCGATGTGGGCAGCGGCGAGGTGGCCGGAAAGATCACCGCCGCCTGCTTCGCGCAGGGCCTGATCATCGAGACCAGCGGCGCTTACGACGAGATCGTCAAGGTGCTGGCACCGCTGGTGATCGACGATGCCCTGCTCAACGCCGGTCTCGATATTCTGGAAGAAGCCGTGGCCGAGGCGCTCCCCGCGCTCGCCGAGACCCGCAAGCTCGGCGTCGCCGCCTGAGCCCGATCCCAGCATAAAGGAATTTACCTATGATCGTTCGCAATCTCGAAGATATCCGCAAGTCCGACCGTCACGTCCAAGGCAAGGGCTGGGTCAGCGATCGCCTGCTGCTCAAGGACGACGACATGGGCTTCTCGTTCCACGTCACCACGATGTTCGCGGGCGAGGAACTGCACATGCACTACCAGAACCATCTGGAAGCCGTGCTCGTCCTTCAGGGCAGCGGCACGATCGAGGATCTCGGCACGGGCGAGACCCACGAACTGAAGCCGGGGGTGATGTATGCGCTCAATGCCCATGACCGCCACATCGTGCGCCCTGTGGAGGACATCCTCTGCGCCTGCACCTTCAATCCGCCCGTCACCGGCCGCGAGGTCCATGACGAGAACGGCGCCTATCCGGCTCTGGCTGACTGAGGGAGGGACAGGCAAACGATGCAGGATCTCTATCCCACCCGATGCGAAAGCGAACCCAGGCTCCAGCCGCGCGGCGAACCCGTTGCGCGGCGGGCCTGGCATCCCGCCGCGCCGCTGACCGCAACCCAGGTCGAACAGTTCGACCGGAACGGCTATCTCGTGCTGGAAAACCTGTTTTCCGCGCAGGAAGTCGCCGCACTGCAGGCTGAAACCGGACGCCTCCTGGCCGACCCCGCCGGTCTCAAGGACGAAACGGTCATTGCCGAACCCGGCAGCCGGGAAGTCCGCTCGATTTTCGAGATCCACGCCCAGAGCGACGTCATGGCCCGCCTTGCCGCGGACCGGAGGCTGGCCGGTGTCGCCGCCTTCCTGCTCGACGACGAGGTCTACCTCCACCAGACCCGGCTCAACTACAAGCCGGGCTTCGCGGGCAAGGAATTCTACTGGCATTCCGACTTCGAGACCTGGCATGCCGAGGACGGGATGCCCGCGATGCGGGCGCTGTCCATGTCGGTGCTGCTGGCGGAGAACACGCCGAACAACGGGCCGCTCATGGTGATCCCCGGTTCGCAGGGGACTTTCGTGTCCTGCGTCGGCGAAACGCCGCAGGACCACTATCGCCAGTCGCTGCGCCGCCAGGAATACGGCGTTCCCGACGAACTCAGCCTGGCCGAGCTGGCCCATCGCCACGGGATCGACGCGCCGGTCGGCAAGCCGGGTACGGTGGTGGTGTTCGACTGCAACATCATGCACGGCTCCAACGGGAACATCACGCCTTTCCCGCGCGCCAATGCCTTCCTGGTCTATAACGCCGTGAGCAATCGCTTGACGACGCCCTATGCCGCGCCCGCGCCGCGTCCCGAATTCATCGCCGCGCGCGATTTCGCTCCGGTAGTGCCGATTTCCGGCGCAATCGAGGGACTTGTCGAGGGAGTAGCGGCATGACGGGAACGCACAGCGTCGAAAAGATCGGCGGTACGTCCATGGCCGCCACTTCCACCGTCTTCGAGAACGTGCTGATTGCCGGACGCAAGGGCGCGGATCTCTACAACCGAATCTTCGTGGTCTCGGCCTATGCCGGGATGACCGATCTGCTGCTCGAGCACAAGAAGAGCGGCGAGCCGGGCGTTCACGGCCATTTCGTGCGCAACGAGGCGCCGGGCGCATGGCGCACCGCGCTGACCGAAGTGCTGGGCGCCATGTGGGCGCGCAATGCCGAAATGTTCGCGCGCCCAGAAAGCCGCGAGGAAGCGGACCGTTTCGTCGCAGAGCGGATTGCCGCGCTGGAATCCTGCCTCGACGATCTCGATCGCCTGCGCCGCCACGGCCATTTCCGCCTCTCCGAGCAGATCGCCACCTTGCGGGAAATGCTGGCCGGTCTGGGCGAGGCCCATGCGGCGCACTCCACGGCGCTGCTTCTGCGCGATCGCGGCGTCAATGCCGTCTTCGTCGATCTTTCCGTCTGGAGCCAGGACGATCTGGTCGATCTCGACGAACGCATCCGCAGTGCCTTCGCCTCGATCGACCTTACGCGCGAGATGCCGATCGTTACCGGCTATGCGGGCTGCGAAGGCGGCATGGTGCGCCGCTATGCCCGCGGCTACTCCGAGATGACCTTCTCCCGCATCGCCGTCGTCACCGGCGCGCACGAGGCGGTCATCCACAAGGAGTTCCATCTCTCCAGCGCGGATCCCCGTCTCGTCGGCGAAAGTCGGGCGCGCAAGATCGGGTGGACCAACTACGACGTGGCCGACCAGCTCGCGAACCTCGGCATGGAAGCGATCCATCCGCGTGCGGGCAGGGGCCTGCGCCAGTCGGGTATCCCGCTGCGCGTCCGCAACACGTTCGAACGTCATGACGAGGGCACGCTGATCGAGGGCGACTACGTTTCGAAAGCACCGCGCGTGGAGATCGTCACCGGGCTCGCTTCGGTCCAGGCCCTGCAATTCTTCGAGCAGGACATGGTGGGAGAGAAGGGCTACGACGCGGCGATCCTGGAAACGCTGACCCGCCACGGCGCCTGGATCGTCAGCAAGAGTTCCAACGCCAATACCATCACCCATTACCTCAGCGGCACCGGCAGCGAACAGGCCGCGCAGATCGTCGACGACCTGTGCGCGCAGTGGCCCGGATCGGTGGTGACCGCGCAGGAAGTGGCGATGGTCTCGGTGATCGGCAGCGACTTGTCGGAGCCCGGACTGGTACCCCGCGCCCTTGCCGCGCTGGACGGCGCGGGCATCGGCCTCGTCGCGCTCCAGCACCAGATCCGTAACGTGGACGTCCAGTTCATCGTCGCGGCGCAGGACTTCGAGGAAGCCGTCCGCGCCCTCCACGCGGCCCTGGTCGAGGCAGGCACCGCCACCGACCGCGCCGCGGCCTGACCGGAAAAGGCGCCCTTTGCCGCACTCCGGCGGAACGGGCGCCGCATCATCATGCTAGCATCGACATCATGCTAAAGGCCATCCTTCCCGTCCGCAGTCTGCTGATCGCCATCTTCCTGCTCATGGCGGGCGGCGGGTTCCTCAACACGCTCGTCGCGCTGCGGCTGGAGCGGGCGGGAAGCGGTGCGCTGGCGATCGGTCTCGTCGGCACCGCTTATTTCGCCGGGCTCACCCTGGGGTCGGTCCGCGTGCCAGCCCTGGTCGGGCGCATCGGCCATATCCGGGCCTTCGCGGCTTTCGTCACGCTGCTGAGCGCGGATACGCTGGCCTATGCGCTCCATACCCATACCGTGTTCTGGGGCGCGCTGCGCTTCCTCGATGGACTGTGCCTGGCGGGGATCTACGTCTGCGTGGAAAGCTGGCTGAACGAGCGCGCCGAACCGGATCGGCGGGGCATGGTGCTGGCCGGCTACATGATCATGCTCTACGGCGGGCAGGCGGCGGGGCAGTTCCTCATCCGCCTGGGAGCGGGGGGACCGGCGGTGCCGCTGCTGGTGGGATCGATCCTGATTTCCCTGGCGGCGATTCCTGTGCTGCTGACCCGGATCGCCGCGCCCGAAACCGGCGATTTCGCGCCGCTGCCGTTTCGGGAACTCTACCAAACCTCGCCTCTCGGCATGGTCGGTGCCGGGCTGACCGGGGTGATGCTCGGCGCTTTCTATGCGCTTGGCGCCGTGTTCGCGCGCCGGCTGGGCATGGATCTTTCGCAGACCACCCTGTTCATGAGCGTGGTGATCCTGGGCGGCGTGGTGCTGCAATGGCCGCTCGGCTGGCTGTCCGACCGCATCGACCGCCGCAAGGTGATCGTGCTGGCTTTCGCCGGAACGCTGGCCGCCGCGCTGACGATCGCCCTCACGGCGCAGGCGGGGACCCTGCTGCTCGGGCTCGGCGCCCTGTTCGGAGGACTGAGTTTCGCGCTCTATCCCTTGTGCGCGGCCCATACCAACGACCACCTCGCGCCGGAAAAGCGGGTGGCGGCAAGCGGCGGTCTCGTGCTCGTCTATTCGCTGGGCGCCGCTGCCGGACCGGCCACGGGATCCCTGGCCGTGTCCCTGACCGGCGCTTCGGGACTGTTCCTGTTCATTGCCGCCTGTGCCAGCGCCGCGCTTTCCTTCGCGCTGCTGCGGCAGGCGAAGTCGGAACCCGTGCCCGCCCACCTTCAGGAAAGCTACGTCGGCCTGCCGCGCACCTCGCCGCTGGCCGCTTCGCTCGATCCGCTCGCCTCGGAAACATCCGCAGCACCGGACGAGCCCGGGGAAACAGGGAGCCGTCATTGAATCCGCCCGCCAGAATATTGCCCGCTCAAATACAAAGCGCCGCGCCGCGCGACTTGCGCAGAGCCATCTCCGCATCCGCCATCGGCAATGCCACCGAGTGGTTCGACTACGGCATCTACGCCTATGGCGTGAGCTACATTTCCGCCGCCCTGTTTCCCGGCGAGACGGCTCAGGCGACGCTGTTCGCGCTTGCCACTTTCGCGATCTCGTTCCTGGTGCGTCCGCTGGGCGGCCTGTTCTGGGGGCCGCTGGGAGACCGTTATGGGCGCAAGGCCGTGCTTGGCCTGACGATCTTGCTCATGGCCGGTGCCACTGTCGGCGTCGGTCTCATTCCCTCCTATGCCGCGATCGGCGGCTGGGCACCCGCGCTGCTCGTGGTCCTGCGCATGGTGCAGGGCTTCTCCACCGGCGGCGAATACGGCGGTGCCGCGATCTTCATGGCCGAATATGCCCCGGACGAGAAGCGCGGCTTCTACGGCAGCTTCCTGGAAGTGGGCACATTGGCCGGTTTCAGCGCCGGCGCGCTGCTGATGCTAAGCTTCTCGCTGCTGCTGGGAGATGCGGCGATGCGCGAATGGGCCTGGCGCCTGCCGTTCCTGCTGGCGGGTCCGCTGGGGCTGGTCGGCCTCTACTTGCGGGCGCGCATGGCGGAGACGCCATTGTTTCAGGAAGCGGAGGCGCAGCGCGAAAGCGGAGAGGCGGAACCAGCCGGACTTCGCCATCTGCTTTCCCGCTATCGTCGCCCCCTGTTGGCGATGAGCGGCCTCGTCATCGCCCTCAACGTGGTCAACTACACGCTGCTGAGCTACATGCCGACATATCTGGAGCGCCGTCTCGGCCTTGCCACCGACACGGCCCTGATCGTGCCGATCTCGGGCATGCTGTTCATGATGCTCCTGCTCCCGTTCGCCGGTGCCCTGTCCGACCGGATCGGTCGCAAGCCGATGTGGCGGGCATCGCTGCTGGGGCTCACCCTGCTGGTCATCCCGCTCTATCATCTTATGGGCCTAGGCCCGGTGCAGGCGGCGATCGGCTACGTGCTGCTCGGCCTCCTCTATGTGCCCCAGCTCGCCACGATTTCGGCGACCTTCCCGGCCTTCTTCCCCACCTCGGTGCGATTTGCGGGGTTTGCGCTGGCCTACAACCTGTCTACCTCGCTGTTTGGAGGCACGGCACCTGTCGTCAATGCCTGGCTAATCGATGTGACAGGCAACCCGCTGGTGCCTGCCTACGTCATGATCCTGGCCTGCCTCTGCGGTCTTTTCGCGCTGGAATTCACACCCGAAAGCGCCGGAAAACCGCTGCCAAGGACCTGAACAGGTCGCCGTACCGATCCTTTTGAGGAACCGTCTTGCCTACCCCATCCCCATCGACTTTCCGTTTTCCAACCCTGGACCTGCCCTGGGCGAGCGAGCCCTGGATGCAGACGGGCATGGCCCTTCTCGCACTGCTGGCCGGTGCCGCCCTGGCGAACTGGGTCGCCAAGCGGATCGTGCTCAAGGGCGTGCTTCGCCTGCTCGGGCGCAGCCCGTTCGAAGCGGAAGCCCGGCATGTCGGCGCCATCGCCGCGCGCCTTTCGAACATCCTGCCGACCGTGATCGTGCAAGTGGGCATCGCCGCCGTGCCGGGGCTGCCGCCGGGGCTCGTCTCGCTCGTCCACAGCCTTTGCGCGGTGATCATCATCCTGACCCTCGCCCTTGCGGTGACAGCGACGCTGACTCTCGGCAACGAGCTATACCAGCGCCGCCCCGATGCCGGGAACCGGCCGATCAAGGGCTATGTCCAGGTGGCCAACCTGCTGGTCTATGCCGCAGCCGCGATCCTGGTCCTGGCGGCGCTGATGAACCAGTCGCCGCTCCTGCTCCTGTCGGGCCTCGGCGCCATGGCGGCGGTTCTCATGCTGGTTTTCAAGGACACGATCCTCTCGCTCGTCGCATCCGTGCAGATCGGTTCGAACGATATGGTGCGCGTGGGCGACTGGATCGAGATGCCCAAGCTCGATGCCAACGGCGATGTGATCGACATCGCCCTGCACACCGTGAAAGTTCAGAATTTCGACAAGACGATAACCACGATCCCTACTTATCGCCTGATTACGGAGAGCTTCCGCAACTGGCGGGGCATGTCCGAATCCGGCGGTCGCCGGATCATGCGTGCCTTGATGATCGACCAGAATTCGATCGGCTTTCTCGATGAGGCCGATCTTGCGAAATTCGCGCGGTTCGGTGTGCTGCGCGATTATCTCCGGCAGCGTCAGGACGAAGTGCAGGCTTGGAACCGGGAGCATGCTCCCAGCGAAGTCCTCGATGCACGGCGGTTGACCAACCTTGGCACTTTCCGCGCCTATGTCCTGGCCTATCTGAAGGCGCGGCCGGATATCGCCGACGACAAGACCCTGCTGGTGCGTCAGCTTGCGCCCAGCGAGAATGGCCTTCCGCTCGAAATCTATGCATTCGCGACAACGACGGTCTGGGCACAATATGAAACGATCCAGGCCGACATCTTCGACCATCTGCTCGCGGTCATGCCGGAATTCGGGCTGAGGATTTTCCAGCGACCGTCGGGATCGGATCTTGCGTTTCTCGGCAGGGACGCCGCATGTAGTCCTGAACGGGAAGGAAGCGCTTCCGCTTCCATGCCCTCTCGGTGGAACAACTGATCCATGACTGCCCGTCTTTCTTCCGCCCTGCTGGGCCTTGCGACCGCCCTTTGTCTGGCCGCGCCGGATACCGGCATGGCTCAAGTCCGATCCCGCCTCGCGGATCAGGCCACATATGCCGATACCGTCGAGCTTTCGAGGAAGGCCGATCTCGTCGTGCTGGCGCGGGTCACGCGCATGGAGCCGGTTGCGGCGACGTCCGGCACGCTGCCGCCGACGCACCGGCGCTACTATGCACAGGCAACGACGCGCGCTCTGCTCTACGGCAAAAGCGGTATCGGCGGTTCGCTGCGCTATCTGGTGGACATGCCAGCGGAACCCGCGAACGGAGCAGCCGATCTGACCGGAAAGGACGTCTTCCTTTTCGCCTCGCGCGTCCCCGGTCGGCCCCAGGAACTCAAATTGGTCGAACCCACGGCGCAGCAACTCTGGTCGCCGGAACGCGAAAGCAGGCTGCAGTCGGTTCTGCGCGCGCTGGTTTCACCCGCAACATCGGCGCCGGTCACCCGCGTCAGGGAACTCGGCTTCGTGCAGGGTAACCTTGCGGAACGCGGGCTGACCCAGATCTTCCTGGATACGGCAAAAGGCCCGGCCACGATCTCCGTGCGGCACGAACCCGGCCAGTCGGCAAGCTGGGGCGTATCTTTCTCGGAAGTGGCGACAGGCGCATTGCTGCCGCCCGCGAAAGAGACACTCGCATGGTACAACCTCGCCTGCTTCCTGCCGCCTTCGCCCCCGCAGAGCGCTTACGTTTCGGGGACATTTGCGGCCAAGCAGCAAGCCTACGCGGATTATCGCACGGTATTGGCCGCGCTCGGCCCCTGTGCGCGCAGTTGACGCGGACCGGGCTCTCGTTGAGGTCTACCTTGCTTCGTTGATCGATGGAGAAGCGACGATGGCAAGCGCGGCCAGGATCGCTTCGCTTTCGGTCCGCAGCAGCCAGTCGGGGCTGGCCTCGAAGAACAGGACCCGTGCCGTTTCGTCGAGAACCAGCACGGCGGGCTGATCGATTTCATAGCTGTCGGTGCCAAGGGTCGCACCGATCCAGGCGTCGCCGGGTTCGACCCTCGGTTGCTCTTCCGGCAGGAACGTGATTCCAAGGCTGCGGGCCAGGGCATAGTCGGGATCACCGGTGACGGTGAAACCCAGGGCGTGACGGTCGATGAGGCTGCGATCGACCGGGATCTGCGCGCTTGCTGCGACCAGGGGAATGCCTCTTTCACGCAAGTGCGGCCAGAGCGTTTCGTTGTAGTAGGGTAGGGCAATGTTGCAGGCCGGACAGCCGCCGAAACGGAAGAACAGCAGGACGGCTGGGCCCTGGGCAAGCAGGTCGTCGCGCGTCAGTTCGCGGCCGTCCTGATCGATCAGGGTGAACGGCGCGATGGCATCGCCGACTTGCGGCAACTTCGCGGGATCGTGGCGTTCTGCAAGCAACCGGCGCTGCAAGGCATTGCGCGCCAGTTGGTCTTCATTCCAGGTGCGTACACGCTCAGCCTGCAATTCGGCAAAACGGTCCTCAAGGCTTTTACCCATCGTCTTGTTCCCGCGATACTGGTCCACCGCCAGTCTAGGAGGCGCGGGAAGGCGGGAATAACGAGAACAAATCCGGCTTTGTTTAAAATTTCAAATAGGTGACCGCAGGCTGGCTTATTGGCCTTCCGCTCTGCCCGAACCAAACCCCTAAAGCGTTGCCACGACCTCCCGAGCCAATTTGGCCAGCTGGCTGGTCGGGCCGTCGAGGCCCGGTGCCGTCTGAAGAATGCAGGAGACGTTGGGCAAGGCTGGCAGTCCCGGCTCCACGAGCGGTTGTTCGCGCAGGAACAGGTGCGTGCGGCAGGTAAGCCCCAATCCCGCATCGACTGCGGCGCGCAAGGCCGTGAGATTGGGGGTTTCGACGGAAATGCGATAGGATCGTCCGGCGTCTTCCAGTGCCCTGATCGCGGCCTCGCGAAAGCGGCAGGGGGGCTCCAGGACGGCAAGTTGCACGGTATCCTGCAGCGCAAGTTCCGGCTTGCCGTACCAGGCCATAGGCGCACTGGCGATGGCATTGGGATCGTTGTTGGCCGCAAATCCCAATACGATGTCCAACTGGCGCCGTTCGAGCTGACCGAGCAGTTCGGCCGTTCCGGCGACACGCGAATAGAGCTGGGCCTCCGGGTGCAGTTCCGCGAAGCGGGCGAGCAGGCCAGAGAGCAGCATTTCCGCAAAATCCTGCACCATGCCGATCCGGGCAGGCCCCGTGAAATGCCCTGCTGCGACGGCAGCCACGGCCTCATCGTGGATGCTGAGCACCTTGCGGGCGTAATCGAGCATGAGTTCGCCGGATGGCGTGAGCGTGAGACGCCGCCCTTCGCGATGGAAAAGCGCCTGCTGGAGCAGCTCTTCCAGCCGCTTGATCTGGAGGCTCAGCGCTGACTGGCTGACGTAAACGCGTTCGGAAGCATGGAGCATGGAACCGGTATCGACGATCGCCACGAAGCTGCGAAGGAGATTGGTCGGAAGATTGACGGGCATGCTCGAATCACTCGCGGTTGGAAGGTCGGCGCCGAGACAGGTAGGCTGTCCTGCATTCTCAACCAAATTAGTAGAAATTGCAGCATTGATTGCAATCCTTGTTCGTGGCCTTGTTCGTGACTCCTGCGTTCCGGCACGGAACTCGCCTTGAATCCGGCACGTCTGATCGAGCCGACCGCCAGCTTTTCCGGGCTCTATGAGCATCGCTGATACCTGAAACGGCAAAACTCAATTGAATAGGTTGAGAATGCTGTGTCTTCTTTCGAACGATCCTGGACGAAAGAACCGATGACCCCGAACCGACGCCTCATTGCCCGTCTAACCAGCGCCCGATGGCTTTCTCCCCTGGTCCTTCTGGCCGCCTGGGAAGCAGGCTCCCGTCTCGGGCTCATCCCCGAGCGCACATTGGCCGCGCCTTCGAAAGTCGTGGCAACGCTGTGGGGCATGGCGATCTCTGGCGAGCTTGCGGCTAACCTGTGGGTCTCGTTCCTGCGGATCGCTCTGGGCCTGGCCATCGGTGTCACCATCGGTGTGGTGCTGGCACTCGTGGCCGGTCTTTCCCGGCAGGGGGAAGTGGCTGTCGATCCGCTCATGCAGATCAAGCGCACGATACCGACGCTGGCGCTGACCCCGCTGTTCATAGTCTGGTTCGGCATCGGTGAAACGCCGAAGGTGGCGCTCATTGCTTTCGCCTCGATATTTCCCGTCTATCTCAACCTCTACAGCGGTATCCGGGGCGTCGATCTTCGGCTGCTCGAAGGGGCCCGGAGTTTCGGCCTCAGCCGTGCCGAACTGGTCTTTCACGTCATTCTGCCGGGAGCCTTGCCGTCGCTGCTGGTCGGCCTGCGCTATTCGCTGTCCGTGGCGATCCTGGTTCTGGTCGTGGCCGAACAGATCAATGCATCGGCCGGGCTGGGTTACCTGATCAATAACGCCCGCGATTTCATGCGCACCGACATCATCGTCGTGTGCCTGATGATCTACGCGGGTCTCGGTCTGGCCGCGGACGCGCTGGTGCGCGCGGTCGAGGGGCGTGCCCTGGCCTGGCGGCCCAGCATTGTCACGCAGTGAACGGCGCCATTCCGGGCCCTTGGCGGGCTCTGCCAATCCTACCGGAGCATAAGAATATGAACGCTCGAACCCATGATCTGCGCCGTTCGCAGCCACAGCTTCCGCCTCGGCAGCCGGTGGTGCGCCTGAAGGATTTCGTCCGGCGTTTTGGCGACACCACCGTCATTTCGGGCCTCGATCTCGAAATCGAGCCGGGCGAGTTCGTGGCGCTGCTCGGGCGTTCCGGGTCTGGAAAGACCACGCTGCTGCGGACCCTTGCGGGCCTGGATCCCGCGCCGGGACAGGACGTGGTCGTGCCGGATTCCCGCGCCGTCGTGTTTCAGGATGCCCGCCTGCTGCCGTGGAAGAAAGTCTGGCGCAACGTCGCGCTCGGCCTGCGGCAGGGTGATGTCCGGCGACGGGCCGAGGATGCCCTGCGCGAGGTCGGCCTCGGCCACCGGCTGGAGGCATGGCCGCTGACGCTTTCCGGCGGCGAGGCGCAGCGCGTGGCGCTTGCCCGTGCTCTGGTGCGCGAACCGAGCCTGCTGCTGCTGGACGAGCCTTTCGCCGCGCTGGATGCGTTGACGCGGCTGCGGATGCACGAACTCGTGCTGTCGCTGTGGACGCGGCATCGCCCCGCGGTAATGATGGTCACCCACGACGTGGACGAGGCGATCGCGCTGGCGGATCGGATCGTCCTGCTCGATCAGGGCCGCATCGTCACCAAGGAGCGGATCGAGGCCCCGCGCGGCGAGCGCGGCCATGTCGCGCGCGGTCTGCGCGACCGCCTGCTGCGTGCGCTCGGCGGTCAGCTGTCCGACGGTCCTTCGCCTGCCGAGGTCATCGCGCTTCATGCCGGAGGTCTGGCATGAACGCGCCGGTCTCTCTCGCGGTCCCGGTGCATGACATCGCTCCGCTGCGCCGTTTCGTGACGGGGTTTGCCGGTATCCTCGACAGCGGCGCCGGGCAGGCAGCGATCCTTGAACGCGGCGGCAATCTGCTGGCGCGTCTGGTGGCGCAGGACGATTGGCTGCCCGAAGCCTTCGCCCGCCCACATCCCGAACGCTACCAGCAATACCTGCTCCATTGCGATAGCGCCGAGCGCTTCAGCGTCGTCTCCTTCGTCTGGGGGCCGGGGCAGGCGACGCCGGTTCACGATCACCGTGTCTGGGGCCTCGTGGGCGTCCTGCGGGGGGCGGAGACAGTGCGGAACTACCGCCGCCGCGAAGACGGCACGCTCCTGCAAGCCGGCGCGACCGGAGAATTGCGGGCAGGCGAAGTCGAAGCGATCGATCCGCAGGCGGGCGACATTCACCGCGTCGCCAATGCCTTTGCCGATCGCGTCTCGATCTCGATCCACGTCTACGGCGCCAATATCGGCGCGGTCGAGCGCGCGACCTACCGCGACAGTGGGGAGGAGCGTCCTTTCATCTCGGGCTATGCAAACGCGGTCCTGCCCAACCTCTGGAATGGAGTGATCCGGGCATGAGCGTTTCTCCAGAAGCCATTCGCAGCGCCTTGCTCGCCCGCCGCGAGATCGCCCTGATCGATGTACGGCAGGAGGCGCTGTTCGCGCTCGGCCATCCGCTGTTCGCCGCGCAGATTCCGCTGCAGCGCATCGCCCTCGAAGCGCCGTGGCGTATCCCGCGCCAGAATACCCCGATCGTCGTCTACGATGACGGAGAGGGATTGGCGGAACCGGCGCTGCATCAGCTGCGCGCGCTCGGCTATACGCAAGCCGATGTGCTGGAGGGCGGCCTCGCGGGCTGGAAGGCAGCGGGATACGAGTTGTTCGAGGACGTGAACAGCTATTCTAAGGCCTTCGGCGAACTGGTCGAGCATCGCCGCCATACGCCTTCTCTGCCTGCACCGGACGTGCTGGCGCTGATCGAGGAAAAGGCTGACATCGCCATTCTCGACGCGCGCCGCTTCGACGAATATGCGACAATGAGCATCCCCGGTGGGCGCAGCGTGCCGGGTGCCGAACTGGTATTGCGCGCGCCTGTCGCCGCGCCCGACCCGGACACGACGATCATCGTCAACTGCGCCGGCCGCACCCGCAGCATCATCGGTACCCAGTCGCTTATCAATGCCGGCTTGCCCAACCGCATCTTCGCGCTGCGCAACGGCACGATCGGCTGGACCCTGGCGGGGCAGGCTCTGGAAACCGGGCGCCAGGAGAGCGTGGAGAAGGGCGAGGGCAGCGGACACGATCTTGCCAGGGAACGTGCCCGCGACGTTGCCTATCGCGCCGGGGTGCGGCGGATCGACAGCGCCGACCTGAAGGGCTTGATCGCGGACAGCGATCGCACGCTCTATCGCTTCGACGTACGCCAGCCTGCCGACTTCGCCGCCGGGCACCCGGCTGGATTCCGCAACGCGCCGGGCGGCCAGCTCGTGCAGGAAACCGACCATTTCGCGCCCGTGCGCGGCGCGCGCATCGTGCTGGTCGACGACCTTGGCTCCCGCGCGGACATGACCGCTTCGTGGCTCGCCCAGCTCGGCTGGGAAGTGCTGGTGCTGGCGGATGCCTTCGACGGACCGCTCGAAACCGGTGACGACGGCGCGCCGCCGCCGCGCGGACCGCACGGCCGGTACAAGCGGCCCTATGAGGGCACCGACAACCGCGAGGCGGCCATGCAGGCCTATCTCGACTGGGAATATGGCCTTGTCGCGCAACTCGAGCGTGACGGCACCCACGGCTTCTTTGTCATCTGATCCCCCCCTTTATCTGATCCCTCAGGGAGTACGCGCATCATGACCGTCAAGTTCATCGGCTATATCGGCTTCAACGACAGTTCCGAGATCCACGCCGGTCCACGCTCACGCGTGCTGGACCGTGACTATGTGGACGCGGCCGCCCGCGCGCAGGAAGCGGGCGGGTTCGACCGGGTGCTGATTCCCTTCGGTTCCAGTTCGCCGGAGAGCCAGATCGTCGCCGCCCATGCCGCGGCGATCACCACGCGCCTCGGTTTCCTTGTGGCGCACCGGCCAGGTTTCACGCAGCCGACGCTGGCGGCGCGGCAGCTTGCCACGCTCGACCAGCTTTCCGGCGGACGCGTTGCCGTACACATCATTACCGGCGGCGCCGATGAAGAGATGGCGCGCGACGGGGACGTCCATACGCTGAAGGCCGAGCGCTACTTGCGCAGCGATGAATACCTGGACGTGCTCAAGCGCGAATGGGCGGAAGCCGCGCCCTTCGATCACTCCGGCCGCTTCTATGAGGTGCGCGGAGGCTTCAGCGCCGTGAAGCCGCAAAACCTGCCGGTCTTCTTCGGCGGTTCGTCGCCCGAGGCGATCGAGGTCGCCGGTCGCCATGCCGATGTCTACGCGCTCTGGGGCGAGACGCTGGAGCAGGTGGGCGAAGCGGTGCGTGCGGTGCGCCACGCCGCCGCGCAGCATGGGCGCAATCCCGGCTTCTCGCTCTCGCTGCGGCCGGTCATCGCCGACACCGAGGAAGCGGCCTGGAAGAAAGCCGATGCGATCACCGAGAAAGTGCGCTCGCAGCGCGAGGCGGCGGGCCTGCCTACCAGCGGTCACCGTCCGCCCAATGCCGGATCGCTGCGTCTGCTGGAAACGGCGCAGACCCAGCGCCGGGATACCCGCCTTTGGACCGGCGTGGCGGCGCTTACCGGCGCCGCGGGCAACAGCACCGGCCTTGTCGGCACGCCCGAACAGGTCGCCGATGCGCTTCTCGAGTATTACGACATCGGCATCGATCACTTCCTGATCCGGGGCTTCGAACCGCTGGCCGACGCGATCGATTATGGCCGCGACCTGATCCCGCTGGTCCGCGCCAAGGTCGCCGCGCGCGAGGGCACGGACAAAGTCGCGCTGGCAGGCTGATTCCGGCCATCGGCGCTTTGGAAATACTCACCTTCCTATCAGCCATCCGCGTTGGTTCGGTTCCGCCTGCCCGCATAGCCTGAACCCACGCAGAAGGAGGAATGACATGAGCACCCGCCAACTCAAACTCGGTTTCATCCTGCACGGCGTCGGCCCCGGGTGGGACGACTGGCGCCACCCGGCAGCGCAAGTCGATGCCAGCACCAGCCTGTCGTTCTACACGCGGCAGGCCCAGGTGGCCGAGCGCGGCAAGTTCGACTATCTTTTCGTGGCAGACAGCGTTTCGATCAACGCGCGCTCGTCTCCGCATTATCTCAACCGCTTCGAGCCGCTCACCATCCTCTCGGCAGTGGCGGCAGTGACGCAGCGCATCGGTCTCGTGGGCACTGCCACGGTGAGCTATACCGAGGCCTACAACCTCGCCCGCCAGTTCGCCTCGCTCGACCACATCAGCGGCGGCCGGGCCGGATGGAACGTCGTCACCTCGTGGTTGGAGGGCAGCGCCGCCAATTTCGGGCGCGACAGGCACCTCGACCACGATGTGCGCTATCGCCTTGCCGAGGAATATCTCGAAGTCGTGAAGGGGCTCTGGGACAGCTGGGAGGATGACGCCCTGGTTCGCGACAAGGCCAGCGGGCAATTCCTCGATCCGGGCAAACTCCACGAACTGAACCACAAGGGCGAGTTCCTGTCGGTGAAGGGCCCGCTCAACATCTCGCGCTCGCCGCAGGGTCAGCCGGTGATCTTCCAGGCGGGTTCCTCGGAGGATGGCCGGAACTTCGCCGCGCGTCATGCCGAGGCGATCTTCACCCATCAGGAGGATCTTGCCGAAGGCCAGGCCTTCTACGCCGACGTCAAGGCGCGGGCACGCGGTTTCGGCCGCAACCCGGAGCAGCTTCTGGTGCTTCCCGGCGGGCGGCCCGTCGTGGGCTCGACCGAGGAGGAGGCCGAGCGGCTCCATGGCGAACTGGCGGGTCTGGTCAGCCTGGAGAACGCCTTGCGGGCTCTGGGCCGCTCTTTCAACGACCACAATTTCAGCGTCTACGATCCCGAGGGGCCGTTCCCGCAACATGTCGCCGAAGAAGGCCGCAGGAGCAATCAGAGCGCGTCCGAGAAAGTGCTGAAAGCCGCTGAGCAGGGATTGACCCTTGGCGAGATCGCCCTGCGCGTCGCCACGCCGCGCAGCCATTTCACCGGCACGCCCGAAAAGATCGCCGACCGCTTCCAGCTCTGGCTCGAACAGCGGGGATCGGACGGTTTCAATTTGTTCGAATCCCTCCCCGGACAGCTCGAGGTCTTCGTCGACCATGTCGTGCCGATCCTGCAGGCGCGGGGGATCTACAAGCGCGACTATCCCGGCGGCACCTTGCGCGAGACGCTGGGGCTGGAGGTTCCCGAAAACCGCAACACCGCCGCGCGCCTGCGCCGCGATGCAGCCTGACAGAACGCAAAGGAGAAGAATGATGGCCAGTACCGCTTCCACTTTCGACGTTTCGAGCGCCGGTCTCGTCATCCGTCCCGTGCAGCCGACCATCGGCGCCGAGGTGGAGGGCGTGGATCTTTCCAGGCCCCTGACCGACGAACTGCGCACCGCCATCCGCGCCGCGCTGCTCAAATGGAAGGTCCTGTTCTTTCGCGACCAGTCGATCGACGATGCACAGCAGGCGGCTTTCGCGGCGAACTTCGGCCCGCTCTACACCCATCCGACCACGCGCCACGACGCGGCGAACAAGGAAGTCCACGCCATCGCCGCGCGCGAGGACCGGGAGTACGAAAAGAAGCTCGGCTACAAGCTCAGGGCGGGCGAGGCCTATCACACCGATACGAGCTGGCGCCTGGTGCCGACCTGGGGGGCGGTGCTGCGCGACGTGAACCTGCCCGAAGTGGGCGGCGATACGATCTGGGTCGACGCGAACCTGGCTTATGAAACGCTGTCGCCCGAGCTCAAGGCGCGCCTCGAAGGCAGGCATGTCACGCACAACTTCGTGCCCGCGCTGGAGCTTTCGGGGCACGATTACCCCATCGTCGCGCACAGGATCGTCCGCACCCACCGGGAGACCGGGCAGAAGATCCTCTGGGTCAATTTCTCGCAGCAACCGCAGATCCTCGGCCTGGAACTGTCCGAGAGCCGCGAACTGCTGGAGGAAGTGCTGCGCCAGTACAAGCGGCCGGACCTTCAGGCGCGCTTTTCCTGGCGTCCGGGAACGGTGGCGTTCTGGGACAACCGCGCCACGGTACACTTCGCGGTGCGCAACTACGGCGATTTCCCGCGCGAGCTGCACCGCATCCTGATCGCGGATGAACCGCTCTGGACGGACCTCTGATCTATGCTCGACAGACGTAACCTGCTTGCAGGACTTGCCACGACCGTCGCCCTGGCCGCTTGCGGCCGGGGCGGCGGCGCGGATGCGCAAGTGCTGCGCGTCGGCAGCCAGAAGGGCGGCACCAAATCGCTGATGCTGGCCTCCGGCGTGCTCGACGGCGCGCCGTACAAGGTCGAATGGTCGGAATTCCCGGCCGCGCAGAATCTGCTCGAAGCGCTCGGCAGCAGTGCGGTGGACCTTGGCCTTGTCGGCGATGCACCGTTCCAGTTCGCCTATCAGGCCGGAAGCCCGATCAAGGCGGTGGGCGCGCAGCGCACGCAGACAAGGCTGGCAGGGGCGTTGTCGATCCTGGTGCCGGCCCGTTCACCCGTCCATGACGGCAAGGGCCTGAAGGGCAAGCGGATCGCCACCACGCGCGGCAGCGTCGGTCATTATCTTGTGCTGCGTTCCCTGATCGCTTCCGGCTTGCGCTCCGAGGACGTCAGGATCGTGTTCCTCTCTCCCAGCGATTCCCGCGCGGCGCTCCAAAGCGGCGCCGTCGACGCCTGGTCCACCTGGATGCCCTATGTCGCGGCGGCCCAGGCGGAAGGGGATCGTATCGTCGTGGACGGTAAGGATTTCGTCCAGGGCTACGGTTTCGAGGTCGCACCCGAAAGCGCCATTGCGAGCAAGCGGGAGCAATTGTCCGATTTCCTCCGGCGAGAGGCGAAGGCGCTCGAATGGGCGAAAGGCCATGTCGATCAATATGGTGCGGTGCTGGCGAAGGAAACCGGGCTTCCGCCGCAGATCGCACGCGCAACGGCAGAGAAGAATGTTCGGCTGCGCGTGCCGATCGACAATGGCGTTATCAAGGATCAGCAGGTCGTTCTGAGTACATTCCAGAAATTTGGCGAGGTCAAATCCGCCAGATCTCTTGATAATGCCTTTGAATTGAATGTCTGAATCAAGAAAAACTTGGATTGAGATTAGGCAATTCAATTTCAACTAAATTGGTTGAGATGGCACGAAGCTCTCGTGTTTCCAATTCGGGGGCTGATGTGAAAAAGTTCTTGGTTTCCAGTTTACTTGCCGGCGCTTCACTTGCTGCCTTTTCACCGGCGCGGGCAGAAGAGATCGCCGAAGAAGTTCCCGCCGACGCGGCGGCGGCAGCCGCCGCCGAAGGGCCCGCCATCGTCGTTACCGGCGCGCGTGGGCGCATCCAGCGATCGGTTGCGGACAGCCCGGTGCCGATCGACGTGATCAGCCCGCAGGAACTGAAGAACACCGGCCGCACCGGCCTCAAGGAAATCCTCGGCAATATCATCCCCTCGCTGAGCATGCCGGCACTGGGCGGCGGCGGCACTTCGGCAAGCGTTCGCCCGATCTCGATCCGCGGGCTCTCGGGCGATTACGTGCTGGTCCTCGTCAACGGCAAGCGTCGCCACACCACCTCGCTCATCAACAACCTCTCGCGCATTTCGGGCGGCTCTACGCCGGTGGACATCGATCTCATACCCACCAACGCGGTGGGCCGGATCGAAGTCCTGAGAGACGGCGCGGCGGCGCAATACGGTTCGGACGCGATCTCCGGCGTCATCAACATCATCCTCGACAACGCCCCCAGCGGCGGCGAACTGTCCGTCACGGGCGGCCAGCTCTACGAGAAGGGCGGGGCGCTGGCGCAAGTGTCCGGGTCCTACGGCACCCCGCTGGGCGACGGCGGTTTCGCGCGCTTTTCCCTAGAGGCGAAATATCATGACCGCGCCGATTCCTCGGCGGAACCGGTGCCTTATGTCTATCCCCTGGTGAACGGCCAGCCCGACCCGCGCGAGGCGGATGCGAACCACCTGATCGCAGGAGGTTATGGGCGCTCCAACCGCGACAAGATCGTCAATACCAGCTACAACGCCGAACTGCCGGTGGGTGACGATACCACGCTCTATTCGTTCTCCACGCTCAGCTACCGCAACATCAACGACGCACGCGGTGCCTACTTTGCCGCGCCGACCGGCTATGGCGGAGCGGCCAATACGTCCGGGGCTTCGGTTCTGCCGCAGCTCTATCCGGCGGGCTTCCAGGCCTATCGCCGCATCTGGGAATGGGACTGGCAGGCGGCGCTGGGGCTGCGGACCGAGTTTTCGGGCTGGTCGCTCGATGTTTCCAGCAGCTACGGTCGCGACAACGTGAAGCTGGGCGCGGAAAACACGCTCAACCCCTCGATCGGGCCGGACAGCAAGAGCAGTTTCTTCATGGGCCGCCAGAAGCAGGACCTGTGGGTGAACAACCTCGACCTGAGCCGCGACGTGGATATCGGCCTCGCAAGGCCGGTCAGCCTGTCGTTGGGCGTGGAGCACCGCTGGGAGCGCTTTCGCAACATTGCCGGGGAGCCGGACTCCTACCGTGACGGCGGCTATGTGATCCCGGTGGACGACACACCGTTCGGCCAGCTCTACGGCGGCCGCTCTCCTTCGCCGGGCCTTGTCTCGTTTACCGGCACATCCCCCGCCGACGAGTCCAGCATCAGCCGGAACAACCTGGCGGCCTATGTCGATGTCTCGACTGATCTGACTCCGGGCTGGTTCCTTGGCCTTGCCGGCCGGTTCGAGCATTATTCGGACAGTGCGGGCAATACGTTCAGCGCCAAGGCTTCCACCCGCGTGGAACTGGCCAGGGGCCTTGCCTTGCGCGGCGGCGTCAACACTGGCTTCCGTGCGCCTTCGCTGGCGCAGACGGCATTCTCGACCACGCAGAACACCGTCACCCTGATCGGGAACGAGCGCGTCTCCACCGTCTCCAAGTTCCTGCCGGTCAACAGCGCAGCGGCCCTCGCGCTTGGCGCCAGGCCGCTGAAGCCCGAGAAATCGCTGAACTTCACCGCGGGCGTCACCTATGAAACCGGCCCGTTCCGCCTCACCATCGACGCCTACCAGATCCGCATCGACGATCGCATCGTGAAAACGGAATTCCTGGGAACCGCCTCGAACGGCGGAAGCGCGATCAAGGACATTCTCGTCGCCAACGGCATCGACGACGTGGACAGTGCCCAGTTCTTCACCAATGCCATCGATACCCGCACGCGCGGCGTGGACGTCGTGGGCGAATATACGCTCGACACCGCTTCGCTGGGCACGTTCCGCCTCAACGCGGCCTACAGCTACAACCGGACGAAGATCCTCCATGTGATCGACAACCCGGAGGAACTCAGCAGCCTCAACGTCACCTTGTTCGGACGACAGGCGCAGCGCGACCTGGTGGTCGCGCTTCCTCGCAGCAAGGTCGTACTGTCCAACAATTGGTCGCTGGGCAGGATCAGGGCGCTGCTCAGGGTCACGCGTTTCGGGAAGTACACGGAGTCCAGCAACGTTGCCGCGTCCGACCGTACATTCGGCGCGAAGTGGGTGACGGATGCAGAGCTTGGCTATCAGATCACCGACAATCTCGATATCGCGCTGGGTGCCAACAATCTCTTTGATGTCTATCCCAAGAGAAACGGCATCATCGCCGCCGATGGTTCGGGTGCCTACGGAAATTTCGCGCCGTTCGGGCTGAGCGGTGGTTTCTACTATGCCCGCTTGGGGATCGGGTTCTGAAGGTTCGGCAGCGTGTTGCGAATGCCTTGCATTTGCTTTAGGTGATCGATTGCTCTCGCGTGCTTCTGCCGGTGTCAGGGCAAGGGGGGCCAATGCCGGGTGCAATTGCAGCGATCGACGTGGGGTCGCTTTACGACCAGCATGTTGATTGGCTGCGCGCCTGGCTGCGCCGCCGGACGAGATGCCCGCATCGTGCTGCGGATCTGGCTCAGGATACCTACTGCCGTCTGATCGAGAAATCGGCGGAACTGCGGATCGAAACCCCACGCACTTTCCTCGCCACCGTGGCGCGAAGGCTGCTCGTCGACGATATCCGCCGCCGGGATGTAGAGCGCGCGATCCTCGATGCGCAGGTCCTTCATGCCGCGAACGGCGAGGAGATCACACCGGAGCGTATCGTTGAAGCCGCGCAGTTCCTGGATACGGTGCTGCGGGTCCTGGACAGCCTGCCGGAACAGGCGCGAGAGACGTTCCTGCTGCGCAGGATCGAGGGGCTTGCCCAGTCGGATATCGCGGAGCGGCTCGGCATTTCGATCAGTACCGTCAAGCGGCACATCGCGGCGGCTTATGCAGCCTGCGTGACCGTAGCCTATGCCGACTGAGCACAGGCCCACTGAACACAGGCCCAGCCCGGCGGTGATCGAAACCGCTGCGAACTGGGCGGCGCGCTTCGATTCCGAGGAGGCCAGCGACGCCGATCGGGCAGAATTCGTTGCATGGCAAAGCGCGCATCCATCGCACCGGGCGGCATGGAATGCGATCCGCGCCTTCGACAGTTCGCTGGATGCGGCGGGCGATCTGGAGCACGCCGCATTGCGCCGGGCCGCGCAGGCGCGTCTGACACGCCGGAGGACCGCCACCGGCGGGTTTGCCGCAGCGCTCCTCGTGGCGGGATGGAGCATGCTCCACTTCGCAGGAAGCGCCGACGAGACGGCTCGATATCAAACCGCCAGGGGCCAGGTGAAGACCGTGTCGCTGGAGGACGGATCGGACCTCGTGATGGATACGGACGCGGCGGTGACCGTCGCATTGACGCGGTCAGAGCGCATCGTCGACCTCGCCCGCGGGCAGGTCTTCGTGCATGTCGCCAAGGCACCGGATCGTCCTTTCGTTATCCGTACCGCCGATGGAACGGCGACTGCGCTGGGCACGGCCTATTCCGTGCGCCGGGACAGTGCGGGCACGCGCGTCATGGTAACCGAGTCCCATGTGCGGATTTGTCCCGCGGACTTGCCGAACGCCTGCCGAACGCTCGGCCCCGGCGAACAGGCGCGGATCACTTCAAGCGGTGTCGTCGGGTTCGGCCGGATCGACGCTGCCCGGGCATCGCTGTGGACCAGCGGCTGGCTGGAAGTCGATGACCGGCCCGTCGTCGAGGTCCTGTCGGAAATCGCCCGCTATCGAAAGCATCCCATCCGCTTCGATCCGGGGCAGCTCCTTGGGCGCAACGTGACGGGAAGCTATCCCCTGAGCGACCCCGATCGGGCGCTGTCCGGCGTGGCCGATGCCGCCGATCTCGCCATCGCGCGCCAGTCCGATGGTACGCTGGTGATCGGGCCGCGATAATTTTTCACCGGGGGCGAGCCGTTCGGCGAACTCGTCCGTCCCGTTCAGTGAAAGCAATTCATTGGCGGAAGTTTCATGTTCAATCTCAAGTCCAGCCTTGCGCGCGGTGCCGCGTCGATCGTCCTTCTCTCCGGCATTTCCATCTCTGCCGTGCCTGCCGCAGCGGCGCAGGAAACACAGGTGGCGATTGCCTTTGATGTACCCTCGGGCGCACTCGGCGCAGCGCTGGCGCGAATGGGGCGGCAGGCCGGCACGATGATATCGACCGATGCCGATATCGTGCGCGGGAAACACACGGCGGGGATCAAGGGACGGTTCCCGATCGGGCAGGCACTGGAGATGCTTCTGACCGGCACCGAACTGTCGGCACAGCCTGACGGGCGCGGAGGTTACCGTCTGGTGTCGCGGATCTCTCAGGATGCACCGCGCGAACCGGTACAGGATTCGATCATCGTCACCGCGCGCATCGATAACGCGGTGTCTGTCGGAAAGTCCGACGCCGTGCTGCTGGAAACGCCGCAATCCGTTTCCGTCGTCGATGCCAGCTTCATCGAGACGATGAACACCAAGACGATCAGCGAAAGCCTGGGCTATACGCCCGGCCTGGCGACGCAGCCCGCCAGCTTCGCGCGGTCGGCGGACAACGTCTATCTCCGCGGCTTTCCGGTCAATACGGCCGATGGCAGCATTCTGCTGGACGGTCTGAAACCCCAGGCATCGACTTATGGCGGCGGCATCGAGCCTTACTCGCTGGAGCGGCTCGAAGTGATGCGCGGCGCAAACTCGGTGCTTTACGGCCAGCTCGGCCCCGGCGGCATCATCAATGCGGTGAGCAAGCGCCCCTCCTTCACCCGTTTCGCAGAAGTGCGGGCGCAGTACGGCAGCTTCGAGCGCAAGGAGTTGGCTGCCGATTTCACCGGGCCGCTGAACGACAGCATTGCCGTTCGACTGACCGGGCTGATCCGGGATTCCAATACCGACATCGATTACATCAAGGACGACAAGCGCTTCATCGCACCGGCTCTAACCTGGCGGATCGGTGAGGATACCGAACTGACGCTGCTCGGCAGCTATCAGGAAATCCGCATGGATTTCGCGGCGCCGCTCAGCGTTCAGCTGGTGACCGGCCAAGGCCTGCCTCTCGGCCCGATCCCGCGCGACCGGTTCGTGGGCGAGCCCGATTTCGATCGTTACGATGCCGATCAATGGACCGCCGGTTACCGTTTCAGCCATCGCTTCTCCGACGCGCTGCGCTTCGAGAGCGCTTTGCGATACTACGAGGGCACACCGGCCTGGGACTACCTCCAGGTCGGCGCCGTGACCGCAGCAGGCAGCCTTGCCCGCACGGTCAGCTATCGGCGGGAGAAGACCACCGCGCTTTCGACCGACAATCGCCTGGCCTTCGACATCGACACCGGTGCGGTACGGCACGAATTGATGGCCGGTCTCGACGTTTACCTGCCCACATATCGCAACGACCGCTTCCAGAACGGGTCGGTCACGCCGATCAATATCTACGAGCCGGTCTACGGGGCGGTTCCGGTCGTGGACATGCGCCAGAGCCGCAATCGCGGCGCCGATGTCCGCAGTCGCCAGATCGGCCTCTATTTCCAGGACCAGATGCGCCTGGGGGAATGGATCGTGGTGCTGGGCGGCCGACAGGACTGGAGCCGCAACCGCACCAGATTGCGCGCAACCGAGGTCGATACCGAGCAGAAGGATGATGCTTTCACCTGGCGCGCGGGCCTGGTCCATGCCGGCGACAACGGCCTTGCGCCTTACGCGAGCTACGCCCGCTCGTTCGCGCCGCAGATCGGCACGACTTTCGAAGGCGCCCGTTTCGTGCCCAGTCGGGGCGAGCAGATCGAGGCGGGCATCCGCTACCAGAAGCCGGGCTCCAAGCTGCTGCTGAGCGCCGCGGCCTATCAGCTGACCCAGACCAACTTGCTGACCCCGGATACCCGGGCGGAGGCATCGGGCTTCAGCGTCCAGACCGGCGAGATCCGCGTGCGCGGCATCGAGGCGGAGGCGCAGGCGGAAGTGCTGCAGGATCTCAACCTGCTGCTGGCCTATGCCTGGTTCGATGCCGAGATCACCCGATCCAATACGCCGGGTGAGCAGGGCCAGCGGCCGACGTTCGTACCTCGCCAGACCCTTTCGGCATTCGCGGACTATCGGCTCGACCGTCTGGGCCTGGCGGATGTGAAGCTGGGCGCGGGCGTTCGCTACATCGGGCACAGCAACATCATCGGCGCGACGTTCGACAATGCTGCCTATGCGCTGGTCGATGCCATAGCCGAGTGGTCGCCCGGCCCATGGCGCTTCGCCTTCAACGCGCGGAACCTGTTCGACAGGAAATACACCTCCTGCCTTTCCAGCGGCGTCAACGCCTGCCGCTACGGGGATCCGCAGACTTTCACGGGAACCGTCGGCTACCGCTTCTGATCGCCGTGAACGAACATATCCCCGTTCCGACCGGGAGGAAGACGCCGAAACCGCGCTCGCGCTGGTGGCGCCTTCATGCCTGGCTCGGCCTCAAGCTCTCGGTATTCCTGACGGTGATCCTGCTGTCGGGCACGCTGGCGGTCATGGGCAACGAGATCGACTGGCTGGCCGACCCGGCAATGCGCGCCTCGCCGGGCGTGCGGGACCGGGCCAGTTGGGGGACGATCGCCGCCAACGCCCTCGTTGCCGTTCCGGGCGGGCACATCGATCTGATCGAACGCGGGCCGGATCCCTGGTTCGCAACCGTCGTCGTCATGAAAGCCCCGGATGGGCATCGGACGCCGCGTCCTCGTCGATCCGGCGACCGGAAGGGTCAACCGTGTGGCCGGGTTCGGCGGCGCCCAGAGATTTCTGCGCGACTTCCATCGCCGGCTGATGCTTCCGGTCGCCATCGGCCTGCCCATCGTCACCGGCTTCGCGTTCGTGCTGCTGACGTCCCTCGTGAGCGGTCTGGTCACCTACAAGAAGTTCTGGCGCGGCTTTCTGCGTCGGCCCCGCTGGCGCGACTGGCGCACTGCCAGCGGCGACCTGCACCGTCTGGCCGGATTGTGGAGCCTGTGGTTCCTGTCGCTCGTGATCGCGACGAGCATCTGGTATCTCGTCGAGCTGCTGGGGGCGTCTGCGCCGGTTCTGCTCCCCCTTGACCCTGTGCTGCAAACGGATCGGTCGCAGGACCTGGCGCAGCCTGTCGGTGCAGCGCTGGACGGTCTGGCGCACCGGGCAATGGAACGCTTCCCCGATCTGGATATTCGGCGCATCCAGTATCCGTTTCCCGGTGTCCGTGCTGTCGGCTTTCAGGGCGAGGCGCAGTCCTGGCTGACCACGGAAAAGGCCAATTCGGTCTGGGTCGATCCTTCCACGTCGCAAGTGATGCTGAAATTCGAAGGCCCGGCGCTGTCCGTCCACCAGCGCATCTCCGAGATGGCCGATCCGCTGCATTTCGGCACATGGGGCGGCCTTGCCAGCAAGATCGTCTGGTTCGTCTTCGGATCCCTGCTGACCGGATTGGCCGTGACGGGTGTCATCATCTACGCAACGCGGCTGCGCGGTGCGTGGCGCGTCGCGGCAAGGGGGATCTCCTGGTGGGGTCTGGCAGGCGCCGCATGCATTGCCGGCGCGCTTCTTCTGGCACCTGCCGTGCTGATGGGGTGACAAGCCTGCATCGACCGAGAGAGATCACGCCTGCTGACGCGCCAGGAAGTCGTTGATGCGGATGAGGTCGGCGACGGTTCTGGTGCCGAGTTTCTTCATCAGGCTGGAGCGATGTAGCTTCACCGTGATTTCGGCGATGCCCAGTTCGCCTGCCACCTGCTTGTTGAGCAGGCCGCGGCACACGCCGGCCATGACCTGCTTTTCGCGCGGGGTCAGGCGGTCGTAGAGCGCCTGTCCGGCCTCCCGGTCGAGCCGCGCGGCGCGGCGTTCGCGATCGCGTGAGAGGGCGACGGTGACGGCGTCGAGAAGGTCCTGGTCGTGATAGGGCTTGGGGATGAAGTCCACCGCGCCGGATTTCATCGCCTTCACGCTCATGGGAATGTCGCCGTAGCCGGTCACGAAGATGATCGGGATGTCGTCACCCCGGTCGGCCAGGCGGGACTTGAATTCGAAGCCGCCGATCTGCGGCATGCTCACGTCCACCACCAGGCAGCTGGTGACGAGGGGCAACTGCGCGTCGAGGACGTCCTGCGCCGAGCCGAAGCTGAGGGTGTCGAGACCGGCCGAGCGCAGCAGGCTGTCCATCGCCTCCCTGACCAGCGGTTCGTCATCGACGATGATCACCAGTCCCGCATCGTTTCCGGACAACGCGCTGCATTCGCTCATGCGGATTCCTCCAGGCGGCAAGCGCTTCCAGGCAGCTTGGGCGATCATCGCCATATCCCGATCTTCATGCGATTGCTTGTCCGATTGCGTCGAGAAGTTCGTCGGGGTCCACCGGCTTGGTCAGGAACCGGAGCGCGCCTGCGGCCAGGGCCTGCATCTGGGCCTCCGGCGTGGGGAAGGCCGTCATGAACAGGATCGGCACGGTCCAGCCTCTGGCCGCGATGGCGCCTTGCAGTTCCAGGCCGGTCATCCCGGGCATGTTGAGGTCGGTGACCACGCAGCCGATCTCCCCGGGCCGATCGAAGCCGAGCAGTTCCTCGCCGCCTGCGAACACGGCGGTCGGCAGGCCTTCGGAACGCACGAGGCTGTCTATGGAGGCGCGCACCAGCGGATCGTCGTCGACGATGGCGATCAGGCGCGGCACGATGCGCGCCCGGTTTTCGAAACTGTTTTCAGAAGCAAGAGGATTGTCCTGAGGGGGGAAGGACGGATGGGTCATGTCAGGCCGTCGCAGTCTGCACGGCGACCGGGATGGAGAAGCGGAAACGCGCGCCGCCTTCGGGGCGGTTGGCCGCCTCGATCGTGCCGCCGTGCTGTTCGACGATCGAGCGGCTGATCGACAGGCCGATGCCCATCCCGTCCTCGCGGCTGGAGAAGAACGGCTCGAATATCTGCCGGGGATCGCAGAGCAGTCCGGTGCCGCTGTCGATCACGTCCACGGCGATCATCCCGTCCGCGCGCGCCGCCTCGATCCACAGGTCCCTCGGGCTGTCCGCCGCAATGCTCATGGCCTTGCGGGCATTGAGGATGAGATTGACGAGGACCTGTTGCAGCAGCACCCGGTCGCCGGTGACGCGCGGCAGGTCGGTCGCGGCGCCGAGGTGGAGCGTCACGGCGCTTTCGCGCAGTTCCCGGTCGAGCAGGCCGGCGGTCTCGCGGATGAGGACCTGCATGTCCACGTCCACCTGCTCGGTTTCTCCCTTGCGGAACAGGCGGCGGACACGGGCGATGACGTCGGCCGCGCGGTGGCCGCTGAGGGCGATCTTGTCCAGGCAGTCGGCCACTTCGACGGCGCCCGGCGCCTCGCGCGCGAGCCAGCGTTTGCCGGAACTGGCGAAGGCGGAGATCGCGGTCAGCGGCTGGTTGAGTTCATGGGCGATGAAGGCGGCGACTTGGCCCAGCGTGGTGGTGCGGTTCACTTCGGTCAGTTCGTTTTGCGCCTGCGCAAGGCGGCGCTGCATGCGGTAGCGTTCTGTGACGTCGATGCAGAGCATGAGCAGGCGGCTCCAGCTGTCGTCGTCCTCCAGCAGGGTCAGCCGGGTCACGACATCGACCAGCGCGCCGCTTTCGGTCAGGAACTGGGCCTCCTCCTCGATATCGCGGCGTCCGGCGACGAGGGCGGCGAGCAGGCGGCCGAGCGACTGTTCCGCTGCGGGGGTGTGGAAGCGCAGGAGGGAGCCGCCGATCAGGTCGGCGCGTTCGTTCACGCCGAAAAGCTGCACGGCGGCCTCGTTGGCGTCGAGGATGACGGATTTCGCCGCTGCCCGGTTGACCCGTTCGATGTCGATGACCGCGCCGTCGCTGCCCTCGATACCCTGCGGCGCGGCCCCGGCCATCGCCGCTTTGGCGCCGGACAGGTCGATTTCCAGCATGGGCAGGCCGGCGGCATGGAAGATCGTGTGGTAGCGCTCCTCCGATTGCCGCCGGGCCTGGGCTTCGGCGCGCTGGCGGGTGATATCGGCGCTGGTCTCGAAGATGCCGGTTTCGCGCCCGAGGGTGTCGCGGCGGGCGAGCCAGCGGCTTTCCAGAACGATGCGGGTGCCGTCCTTGCGCACGCGGCTGATCTCGCCGGACCATGTGCCCGCCAGATCGACGGCGGCCATGGGGTTCCCTTCGCTGACGGTCTGGAGCAGGTGCTGCGCGGGCCTGCCCAGCGCTTCGGCGCGGGTCCAGCCGTAGAGACGCTCGGCGCCCTCGTTCCAGTAGAGGATGGTATCGTCTGGGCCGCGCACGACGACGGTGTCATGCGTCAGTTCGAGCATCCGGGCCTGCTCGGCCAATGTATCGCGCGCGGAGCGGTGGCGTACCGAGAGCATCGTGATCATGGCGATGGCGAAGAGGGCAACGCCAAGGCGCATCGCGGGCGACCCCAGCGGCGCGTCCCAGTGGCTGTACCAGAATCCGGCCAGCGCCATCAGGCTGCAGGCGGCGCCCGCCAGGACGGTGGCCGCTTGCCGGTTGGACCACGAGGCGATCAGGACGGTCGAGGTATAGAGCACCGCCACCGCGCCTTGCAGCGGACTGAAGATGTCGAGGGCGAAGACGGTCAGGCCAGATGCCAGGGCGGCCAGCGCGATCGACCGGTCCGACCGGAACAGGGGCGCGCGCGGCGATCTTCCAGCAGTGTTCACATGACTCACGCAATTCGGACCCGTTGTTGTTACCGGTGATGCTCCGGCTCCGAGAGAATGCCCGATCCGGCCGCTCCCGGTAACTATACGCTGGTTGGGGACTCGGCGAGGTCCATCGGGGCATACGCGGGTATGGTTGCCGCAGCCCCCGGTTTCGCGCACATTCGTACCCGCAATCGCAATTGCCTCCGAGGAGATTGCCGCGATGAACAGCCCCGCCGATCGCAAGCACCAGATGTTTCCCACGCTCAGTCCGGCCCAGATCGGGCTGATCCGACGCTTCGCCAGCGGGCCGGATCGCCGGTTCGCGCCGGGTGAGGCGGTCTACCGGATCGGGGATCGCGACGTGCCATGCTGGATCGTGGTCGATGGCGAGATGCGCGTCGAGCGGCGGGACGGGCTGGACCGCAGCGCCGTCGTCACCGTCCATGTGACCGGAGGGTTCACCGGCGAGGTCAACCAGCTTTCCGGGCGCGGCTCGATCGCGGGGGCCAGCGCCGGGGAGCGCGGCTGCACGGCCTTCCCGCTCGATGCCGCGCATTTGCGGGGGCTGATGATCGGATCGGCGGATATCGGTGAACTGATGATGCGTGCCCTGATCCTGCGGCGCGTGGGCCTTATCGGAGAGGGCGCGGCGGGCACGATCCTGATCGGCAACCCGCACGAGGCCGATATCGTGCGCCTGCAGGATTTCCTCACCCGCAGCGGCTATCCCAACGTGGTCTTCGATCCCGCGCGCGAGGACGAGGGGCGTTCGCTGCTGGAAAGACTGGGGGTCGCCCCGGAGGAGATACCGCTGGTGGTCTGCCCCGACGGCTCCGTGCTGCGGCGCCCCAGCAATGCGCAAGTGGCGGGATGCCTGGGACTGGCGAGGCCGCTCGATCCGCAGCGCGTTTTCGATGTCGCGATCATCGGCGCGGGGCCAGCCGGGCTGGCAGCGGCGGTCTATGGCGCTTCGGAAGGGCTCTCGGTCCTGGTACTGGACGGCAGGGTCATGGGCGGGCAGGCGGGCGCTTCGGCGCGGATCGAGAACTATCTCGGCTTTCCCACCGGCATATCCGGTCAGGCGCTGGCGGGGCGGGCCTTCAACCAGGCGATCAAGTTCGGGGCGGAGATCGCGATTCCCGCCGAAGTGCAACGCCTGGTCTGCAATGGGGGCGATACCTTGTTGCTGGAAATGGCGGACGACAGTCGGATCCGCGCCCGTACGGTGGTGATCGCCGCCGGGGCACGCTATCGGCGGCCGGGCGTTTCCGCGCTGGCGGACTATGAGGGGCGGGGCGTCTACTACTGGGCCTCTCCGGTCGAGGCGCGTCTCTGCGCCGGGGAAGAGATCGCGCTGATCGGCGGCGGCAACTCGGCGGGGCAGGCGATCGTCTATCTCGCGCCGCAAGTGCGCCGCCTGCATCTTTTCGTCCGGCACGAACTGGCGCAGACGATGTCGCGCTACCTGATCGACCGCATCGCCGCGCTCGACAATGTGGAGATCCATGTCGGCGCCGAGCTGGAGGGGCTGGAGGGCAATCGCGAGGAAGGGCTGACCGCTGCAACCTTCCGGTCCCCCGGCGGTACGACCCGGCTCGAACTGCATCATCTTTTCCTTTTTATCGGCGCCGATCCCAATTCCGACTGGGCCAGCGACTGCGTGGAAACCGACGGCAAGGGCTTCGTGGTCACCGGCAGGGCAGGGCAGCCGCTGGAAACGAGCGCGCCGGGCGTCTTTGCTATCGGCGACGTCCGCGCCGGTTCCACCAAGCGCGTCGCCGCCGCCGTGGGGGAGGGGGCGGCCGTCATCGCCCAGATCCACACAGCGCTGGCGCGCCTGGCGGAGCCTGCCGCATGACCTGCCATCACTTGTCCACGATCCGCGAGGTCACGCCGAGCGCGCGGGGCTGCGAGGAATGCCTCAAGATCGGCAGCGGCTGGGTCCACTTGCGCCTGTGCCGGGAATGCGGCCACGTCGGCTGCTGCGACGATTCTCCGCACCGCCATGCGCGGGCGCACTTCCACCATAGCGGCCATCCGATCATCGAAGGCTATGATCCGCCCGAAGGCTGGGGCTGGTGCTATGTGGAGGACGAGGAAGTGCCGCTGCCGGACCGGACGCCGCAGATCGGGCCGATTCCGCGCTTCTTCTGAAACGACGAAGCGCGCCTCCCGGACCATATTGCATATTCATCGCAATAGCACTAACGCCGCGCCATGGCTGGAAACTCCGCTGCTCTTGCCACCATGATCATTGCCGAGCGTGCCGCCCTGCTGCGCCGGGTGGAGCGTATCGTCGACGATCCGGCCGATGCGGAAGAGGTCGTCCAGTCGATGTGGCTCAAAGTCCAGGCCATGGACGACGGGCGCCCGATCCTGTCCAAGCGGGCCTATCTGTTTCGTCTGGCGCGCAATCTCGCCCTCGACTTCCGCCGTTCGCAGCAGCGGCGCGGGGCACTGGCCGATGCCGTGCAGACGGTCTTGTCCGAAAGCGACGATGCCCCCGGGCAGGACCGCATCGTCGATTCCAGCCAGGTGCTGGAGCGGGTGCGGGCCGCCGCGGCCGCCCTGCCGGAGCCGACCCGCACGATCTTCCGGCTCAACCGCTTCGAGGGCGAGAGCCAGCCCGCCATCGCGCGGCGGCTGGGGATCAGCACGACCACGGTGGAAAACCATATACGCCGGGCGCTGAACGCGCTGGCCGCCGCGCGTGACGGGCGCGATCCACAATTGTAATGACGGCTATTCAGGAACGACGGGTTGGGTGGCGCTGCGCGCCGCGCGTCTAGTCATTGTAGATGGGCGGAGAGATCAGGGCGATCATGGACAGGCAGGATAACGACACGGCCGATGTGCGCGGCGAGCAGGCGCGCGAGTGGCTCGTGCGCCTGTCGTCCGGCACCATGTCGGCCGAGGAATTGCAATCTTTGGACAGTTGGACTGCCGCCGATCCGCGCAACCGCGCCGCGTTCCTGCACGAACGCCGGACCTGGCAGGATCTCGAATCCCTGCGCGACGCCTTCGAAAGCGCACCGCAGACCGCGCCGGTCGCGCGCGGCCGTGGGCATTGGCGATGGCTACCGATGACGGCAGCGGCAGCCGCGCTCGTCTGGTTCGCGGCGCCTTCCGTATGGCTCTGGGCCCGCGCCGATGCGAGCACCGCAGCCGGAGAGATCCGCGAAGTGCCGCTGGCGGACGGGTCACGGGCCGTGCTCGACAGCGAAAGCGCCATTGCCGTCGACTACGACGACAAGGCGCGCAGCGTCCGCCTGCTCAAGGGACGGGCCTGGTTCGCGGTCCGCCACGGCGATGCCCGGCCCTTCCGGGTCGCGGCGGCGGACGGCACGGTGCGGGATATCGCCACGGCTTTCGAGGTGGACGACACTTCGGGCCGCACCCGTGCCGGTGTGACCGAGGGCGCGATCGCGATGGGCGGCCTCGTTCTCCATGCCGGAGAGCAGGCGCAGTTCGGGGCCGACGGCAAGGCGACGGCGCTCGCCGCCATCCCCGCCGAACGGATCGCGGGATGGCGGCGCGGCGAACTCCTGCTGCGCGAGGTGCCGCTGGAATCCGCGATCGGCGCGCTGGCCCGCTATCGCCGCGCACCGATCTTCACCATGGGCGACCTTTCCCAGGAGCCGCCGATCAGCGGCAGCTTCCGCGCCGACCGGCCGGACGAGGCGCTCGATACGCTGGCCGCCATGCGCGGGCTTGAACGGCTCCGTCTGCCGGGCGGCGTGGTCGTGCTGAGGCGTCCCTCCCGCTAAATTCAAACCGGATCTGCAAATTTTTTTGCGCGCCGGCTTGGGTGGTCCCCCCGCCCGAGCGTCAATGGCATGAACGATATTGCGAGCGCCTTGCAATATCAGCCCTTCAGGGCGGTCACGGCATTTTCGACGGGGGACTACATGAATTCGGTTTCTACACGCCTTGTTATGGGGCTGCTTGCCAGCGCGGCACTGCCGCTGGCGGTCCTGCCGTCCATGGCGACGGCGCAGGAGGCGGGTACACGCACATACGACATTCCCGCGCAGCCGCTTGAAAATGCCCTGGTCGCCTGGATGCGCCAGTCGGGCGTTCAGGTCGGCTACGAACCGGGCGACGTGGCCGGACGCACCTCGGCGGCGATTTCCGGCAGCAAGTCCTCGGGCGAGGCACTGGCCGGGCTGCTCGCGGGCACGGGCCTGGGCTATCGGACCACCGGCGCCGGTTCGGTGCGCCTGACACCCGCACCGCAGGGCACCGGCGCGGGCGGCACCGTGCTCGGTCCGGTGCGGGTACAGGGCGCGGGCGCTGCCGCCGCGCGCGGCGGCGTGGTCGAGACCGCCTCCGGCCCGGTTCCCGGCTACCGTGCCACCCTCAGCGCCACCGCCACCCGCACCGACACGGCGATCCGCGATGTGCCCCAGTCGATCCAGATCGTCCCGCGCACTGTCATCGAGGACCAGTCCGCCGTACGCCTGACGGACGTGATCCAGAACGTCTCCAGCGTGCAGCTCAACGGAACCGCCGGAAACCGCGCCGAAACCTACAGCATTCGCGGCTTCGTCAGCGCGCGCTATGCGATCAACGGCTTCCCGCTGACCAGCGGCATGGACCGGCCCGAAGCCTTCTTCGACCTCGCCAATGTCGAGCGGGTGGAAGTGCTCAAGGGCCCGGCCTCGGTCATGGTGGGCCTGAGCGAGCCGGGCGGCATCATCAACATCGTCACCCGCGCGCCTTCGCGGGAGTTCCATTTCGACGGCAGCTTCCAGGGCGGCAGCTTCGATTTCTATCGCGGGGAAATGTCGGTGACCGGGCCGCTGAACGCCTCGGGCACGCTGACCGCGCGCGCGACCGGCGCGATCCAGACCAATGACGGCTTCCGCGACGGTGCCCGCCCGAGCGAACGCGCCTTCGGCGCGGCGGCGCTGCGCTGGCAGCCGGACAACCTGACGCAAGTGGACCTCACCGCCGATTACGTGGACCAGAAAGTGCCCTTCGATCGCGGGCTGATCGCCGACGAGGACGGCAACTATGTCCACAATGCGCGCACCTACTATGGCGAGCGCTGGTCCACGACCGGCGCGGAAAAGCTGGTGCTGGGCCTTGCCGCGCAGCGTCAGGTCAATCCCTGGCTGATGCTGCGCTTCACCGGGCGCTACACCGATGCGCTGGTGACCGACCACAACGCCGTCGATCTCCAGGGCCTTTCGGACGGCATGGTCCGCCGCCGCATCACCAACCGTACCGAGGATTCGCAGGACCTGACCATGCGCTTCGAGGCGCTGGCGGACGCCTTCACCGGCCCGCTGGAGCACCGCATCATGGCGGGCGTGGAACATAACCGGGGCGAGTTCGCGTTCTGGTCGGCCCGCGCCAATATCGCGCCGATCGACATGGTGGCGCCAGTCCACGGCGTGACGCCGGTGCCGGTGGCGACGGTGAACAACGTCTACGACTTCGAGGCGCGCAACTGGGGCTTCTATCTCCAGGACCAGATCGCGCTGGGCGAACACTGGAAGGCGCTGGCTGGCCTGCGCTACGACCGCGCCAAATCGCATACCTGGGACCGGCTGGCCGGTGACGAGACCCCGACCAAGGACGATGCGCTGACTTTCCGCACCGGCCTGGTCTATCAGCCGAGCACGTCGGTCTCGCTCTATGCCAGCTATACCCAGAGCTTCCAGCCCCAGCAGGGCCAGCTGGTGGACGGCACTCCGCTCGATCCCGAAGAAGGCGAACAGTTCGAGGCAGGCGTGAAGCTGGATCTGCTGGACCGTCTCTCGATCACGGCGGCGGCCTTCCAGATCAAGAAGCGCAATGTCGCCACCGAGGACCTCGACAACCCGGACTTCTCGATCCTCACCGGCGAGCAGCGCGTGCGCGGCCTGGAAATCGACGTGACCGGGGAAATCCTGCCCGGCTGGAACGTGATCGCCAATGCCAGCCACCTCGATGCGGAGATCACGCGGGACAACACTTATGCCGTAGGCAATCGCCTGAACGGGGTTCCGCGCTTCAGCGGCCGGTTCTGGACCAGCTACGGCTTCTCGGCAGGGGCGCTTTCCGGGCTTACCCTGGGCGGGGGCATCCGCGTGGTGGGCAAGCGCGAGGTGGACCTCGAAAACCGCTTCACCATCGCCGGTTACGAGACCTTCGACGCCTCGATCCGCTATGCCTTCAACCAGCACTGGGAAGTTTCGGTCAATGCCGAGAACTTGACCGACCGCTTCTTCGTGGAGGCGGTGCAGGGCGACAACAATCTCTATCCGGGCACGCCGCGCCGCGTCATGGGCACCTTGCGCGCCCGGTACTGACGCCATGCTGATGCGCACGGGGGCGGGCCTTGAAGACATCGTTATCGGCGGCGGCTATCGCCCGGAGCCCCGGCGCTGTTCGGCGCTGGTACTCACCGCGCTGGTCTTCTGCCTGCCGCTGGCGCTGATCGTCCTGCTCGGCTGGGGGGCGGCGGTGATCTCGGCCCCGGCTGCGCCGCATGTGGCGGCCTTCGACGTCGCCGACCAGGCGCAGCCGCAGGAAGCGCCGGTGCCGGAGGAACAGGCGGAAGAGGTAGAGGCGGAAACGCCGCCGACGGCAGCGGAGGTCCCGCGGCCCTCTCCGCCGCCGGTTCCGGTGCCGATCGTCATTGCGGCCGGAGAGCCTGCCCCGCCGGTTCCGGTCTCGGCCGCGCCCGCCACGCTTGCCGCGCCGCCGCCTGCCGCGCCGCCCAAGGCGCAGCGGCCAAGCGGCGGCAGCGAAGGGCCGGACACCTGGCATGCCCGCGTGCTGGGCCGGTTGAATGCGGTGAAGACTTATCCCGCCTCCGCGCGGGCGCGCCGCCAGCAGGGCACGGTCCTGGTGCGCTTCACGGTGGATCGTCGGGGCCAGGTGCTGGGCGCGGCGCTGGAAAAGGGCTGCGGCTTTGCCCTGCTGGACCGCGAGGCATTGGCCTTGCCCCGGCGCACATCACCCCTACCGCCGCCCCCGGACGACATTCCGGGCGAGCGGATCGAACTGGTGGTGCCGGTCGAGTTCTATTTCTGAGCTTGCGTCGTTGCTGTCGAGGTTGCCGTCATTGGCGCCGTCTCTTTCGTTGCGGCGGCGGTAGTGCGGTCTTTGGCATGGATCCGTCGCGCGGGGCATCGCGATCGTCCCCGTAGCGGTTCAGGGTGTGGCCGGGCGGCTCATGAAGCTTTCGCCTCAAACGCGCGAGGAAATGCCAGACAACACCCGTCCGATCTCGGGCACATCGCGGCTGGATTTTGCGAAGCTGTGCACAGGGTTTACCAAGGCAGCGTTGCTGGCCGTTTCGACCAGCTCTAATTTACGCCGTCACAATCCCTAAAGAGCGCAGGAGATTACCTAATGAACAATGCCGAAATCGCCGAGAAGCTGGCCGCCGAGACTGGCGTAACCAAGGCTGATGCGAAGAAGGCCGTCGATGCCGTTTTCGCTGCGATTGCCGATGCAGCTGCCGCAGGCGACGAGATTTCGCTGAATGGTTTCGGCAAATTCAAGGTCAAGGATTCGCCGGCGCGCGAAGGCCGCAATCCTTCGACCGGAGAAACCATCCAGATCGCGGCGTCGAAGAAGCTGACTTTTGCGCCTGCAAAGGCGATCAAGGACAGGCTGAACGGCTGAGGCCAAGCGAAAGCGAAAATCGGCACTGCGTCCATCGCGCAGTGCCGATTTTCTATCGTAGCACTGCAAACGGTCTTTCAGAGCAGTTTCGGCCAGCAGAACCCGTCGTTCTTGAAAGTGTGGTGCTACCAAACTGAACCGCCGGATGTGGACATTGCGATATCGTCCAAGGCTGGCATGACGGTAGCGAAGGCACCAAATTCTTCAACTGCCGCTGCGATATGAATGGCCGGTTCGTGGGTGCGTACCGACGCTGGTGAGCGGCCGAACTAACCCGATTCAGCGCCTGCCCTATCCTGACGCACGAAATCCGGTAACGCCCAACTGGCCTCGAAATAGGCTTGGGTCGGCTCGTAAAGTCGGAAATAGGCGAACCAGCCGCGGCCCGGAACCGTGGGTATCCAGTTGTGCTCAAATCCTTCGGGTGCGCTCGGTCCGCAATGGATGTCGACCGATCCATCGGCATTGGTCCGCAGGTCCATCCTGGAGGAGCGGTCGGCAATCTGCTGCGAGTTGAGGATCAGCGAACGGCTGTCGAGATCGTAGAGCGTCACGGACCAGAACAGATTGGCCGGCGGATTCGCTGGCACCCGCAGAATGTAATGGCTGCCGCCATCGAGCCAGTCGCCTGCGCTGTCGCGATAGGCGCCGAGATAGGTCGAAGACGGGCCCGGCTTGTTCGGCGACATGTCCGCTGCGGCCGAATAGGCCTCGTAGAACCAGGAGGCGCGTTCATCGAGCCGGCCCCAGTATTCGTCGGGATCGTCGGGATTGAGGTTCAGCGCATGGTCCCAATGGGTCCCCTCGCGGTAGCGCGTTCCCGCGAAGCGCCGGTCATATGTGTTGGCCTTGGCCATCGCCTCGCCTACCAGCGCGCCCTGCTCCAGCAATTCCTTTTGACGGGCATCGGGCGCGAATGGCTTTCCTTGCTCGATCCCGAGAGGCTTCAACATCTCGCGATAGAAATGGTCGCATTCGCCCAGCGGTTCACGTTCAAGCACTTGCGCAAGTCGTTCCCAGTACGCAATCCCGCGCGGCTGGGTGCCGTGCCAAGGGCGCTCGGCCGCGGCCATGATTTCGGTTGGGGGCGGATTGCTCCGCTGACTGAACGGATAGACCCGAAGCTGCGACAGGACCTCCTTCGCCTCTGCGGGATCGGTAACCGTGATGCGGATTCCGATCATGATCCCGAAGCTCGACAGTTCCCGGATTTCCAGTTCTCCGGCCTCCGCGGGGGCATCCTGCCCCGGTCCAAGCAGCAGATATTTCCTGCCGGGTTCCGTGCCTTCAAGCCCCTGCTGCCAGACATTGACCAGACCACCGCGAATCCCGCTGGGTGGGAATTCCAGCACCAGCGGGCCTGATTGTGACAGATCGGCAAAGCCGACATAGTAAGGCGTCGTCGCGTTAGGGGTGAGCACACCGATCTTGTCGGCATAGCTGAGGTAGGCGACGATCTGGCCATTCGCTGCCCCCAAGGCCGCGCTCGCCTCATGTTTCCACTGTTCGAACCCGACCAGCGGCAGCGACCATAGATAGGCCTGGCAGGCCCGCTGGAAATCGCGTTCGTCGAACAGCTTGTCTAGTGTTTCGGCGGCGGGATAGCCGTCGGGCATCGCATGGCTGAAGGTGAGCGGCCCGATCCGGGTTGCGATCGTTTCCGGCGCGAAAGATTGCGACATGGCTTTCTCCAGTGAAGAGGTTCAATTCACGCGCGTCACCACCGGGGGTGACCAGCCGCCGGTGCGCACGATTTCTCGCGGCACATAGGTGCGAAAGGTCAGGGAGAAGGGTTTCCCGGCTGCGGCAGGGAGCCAGTTCGATTCCGAAATATCGGCCACCGGAGCGGCACCGATGCCGATCTTGAGCGACCCGTCGGCCTCCTTGGCCAGGGGCGAATGGTTGTTGAAATTATAGCGCTTCAGATCGTTGGGAACGACGCGGAAGTCGGTTGGGTCCACCAGTATGACCGACCAATAGGCATCGACCACGGTGTCGGGCAACTGATCGGGCGGGAAGTGGATTGCATAGGCATTATCGCCGTCCAGCGGTTGGCCATCGGCGTCCTTCATTGCGACGTAATAGGTGACTTCGCCGATGTTGTTGGCCCAGATTCCCGCATAGTTGATCGCGCCGCGCATATGAAAATCGCTGCCGTAGTTGCCTGCTGCGGCCCCGCCGACCCAATGGTTGCGATAGGGCCCGCTTTGCGTGAATACGTATTGCTTGAAGCGCGGCACGATCGTTTCGCGGATCAGCGCATCGACACGGGCCCGCTCGTCCGCATCGCCTGCAACCCGAGCGGCAATAGCGCGCACCTGCTGCTGCATGCTTGCCGCGATAGGTGAGACATCGAGGGCACTTGCCAGCACCGCCTCGACATCGTTGAAGATATCGACACCGATCAATTCGTCATTGCCGAAACGCGGCATCGGCGCAGCGTCGGCTATTGTTGGTGTGCCCAGGCTGTTCAGCCTGAACGCCTTTTGAAGCGCGACTGCGCCATCGGGATCCCCTTTCAGTTCGACACGCCCAAGCAGTTTGGCTTTGGCCGAGTGAAGTTCTATCCGTCCGGCATCGGCCGGAATCGGCGCTGACGAATTGGGGTAGACCAACGCGAACTTCCCACAGGGCTTGCTCGGAAAGATCCTCTCGTTGATATTGGTGATCACTTCGCCCCATTCGTCAAGTATCTGGGCGGTGTAGTAGCGGCCCTCTATGCGGGGCACTTCAAGGATGGCTGGCGTTTGGGGATCCACGCCGATCCATGCTTCGAGGTAGGCGACATCGAAGTTGGGATTGACGAAATCGGCTGTGCCGAGCGGGTTGTATTTGATCCTGTTGAACGCGAAATCCGCAGCGCCACGGTCGATATGTTCCTGTCGCACCACCAGGGCCCGACCCAGCAAATAGATATAGCCCTCGCCGATCGCGCGATCGTCCATCAACCCAACCTTTCGCAACTCGCCTCGCATCAGCCTAGGGAACGAGCCTGCGCCGTCCATCGGGGCAAATCATGAGGTGTTGCGGGATTAACCCGAACGACTGCCGGTTGCGGCAAGGCGCGTCTTGGCCTCGGCGAAAGATTTCGCCGGGGTGATGATCTTCGTAGTCCGCGCTTTTCGCACCGGCATTCTCCCAACAGGATATTTTGTACCGGCAGAGCGCCATTTGGAAACTCGCGTCCTTGGCCGGACGAGATCTTCGTGAGGCTTGGATCGGCGGATTGACTTTTCCCGGAGGCTCTTCTAGCCGCACTCGCAAATGCGATCGCGTCGCAATAGCGTGATGGTCGCGTCGGTTCGGGGAATAGCAATCCATGCAGATACGTCGTTTTCTCAAGTCCTCCGCCTGTCTGCGGAGCGTGTCGGTTTTTGCGCTGGCAGCGGGCCTTCCCGGCGCCGCGTTTGCCCAGTCAGCGGAGGGCGACATCGTCGTCACCGGTTCCTACACGACGGACGACAAGCTGGGATCGGCGACGGGCCTGCCGCTCAGCCTTCAGGAAACGCCGCAGTCGGTTACCGTGATGACCGCGCAGCGCCTTGAGGACCAGGGCATCCGTACCCTGTCAGACGTCATCAACAATGCCGCCGGCGTATCCTCCCGCGCGCTTGACAATGCCCGCAACGGGTTCTCGGCGCGCGGCTTCGATATCGACAACTACCAGATCGACGGTATCCCGGTTCAATACGAGACTGCCTATAGCGCGGGCGAGACGCTGCTCGACGTCGCTCTTTACGAGCGGGTGGAGATCGTGCGCGGTGCCACCGGCATGATGAGCGGCGCCGGCAATCCTTCCGCCTCCATCAACCTGATCCGCAAGCACGCCGATGCACGCGAGCTGACCGGCTCGGTCATGGCCACGGCAAGCCGCTGGGACAACTATTCGGTCATGGCCGATGTGGGAGCGCCGGTGACATCCGACGGCACGATCCGCGTGCGCGGCGTCGCCAAGTACGAGGAAGGCGACAGCTTCACGGACCTGCTCCACAACAAGAAGCTGGTGCTCTACGGTGTCGTCGATGCCGACCTCACGCCGGACACGCATGTCAGCGCCGGGATCAGCTACCAGGACATCGACCCGCGCGGGACGCAGTGGGGCGGCCTGCCGGTATGGTTCTCGGACGGCACCCGCACCGACTGGTCGCGTTCGAAGACGATCGGTGCCGACTGGACGAGCTGGAAGTCCACCAACCAGACGATGTTCGCCCGGCTTCAGCAGGATATCGGCAACGACTGGCAAGTGACGGTCTATGGCAATCGCACGCTCAACAAGAGCGACATGCGGCTGCTCTATCTCTCGGGCACGGTGGACAAGGATACCGGCGAAGGGCTCGGCGCGATGGCGGCCAACTACAAGGGCCGCGCCGCGCAGAACGACGTGGGCATCCGCGTTACCGGGAAGTACCAGATGTTCGGCCGCGAACATGACCTTATTGCAGGCGCCAGCTATGCCTCGCAGGAGTTCGCCTTCTACAGCCGTGCCGCGGGTGCCACCGCCCAGCCGGGCAACTTCTTCGAATGGGACGGCTCGTTCCCCGAACCGAGCTGGGGCGCCAGCAGCCAGGTGGTGGATACCAGGACGAAGCAGTGGGGCTACTACGCCGCCACGCGCCTGTCCCTGGCCGATCCGCTCAAGGTCATTGTCGGCGGCCGTCTTGCATCCTGGGAGCGTAGCGGCGTGTCCTACGGCGCCTCGGCCGACTACGGGGACAAGAACCGCTTCCTGCCTTATGCTGGCGTGCTGTTCGATCTGACGTCCAATCACACGATCTACGCCAGCTATACCAAGATCTTCACGCCGCAGAACTTCCAGGATCAGAACGCCAACTATCTGCCGCCCGTGACCGGCGCGAACTACGAAGGGGGGCTCAAGAGCACCTTCTTCGGCGGCAAGCTGAACACGGCGATCTCGGTCTTCCGCATCGAACAGGACAATCTCGGGCAGCAGATTCCCGACCAATACGTCAACGGCGATCCGACGCTGGGCCTAGCCTATCGTGCGGCCAAGGGCGCACACAGCACCGGCTTCGAAATCGAGGCCAACGGCGAGATCCTGCCGGGCTGGCAGATCGCCACCAACTATACCCAGTTCAAGGCCAAGGATGCGAGCGGCGTGCGCGTCAATTCGCTCTATCCGCAGAAGCTGCTGCGCCTGTTCACGACTTACGGTTTCCGCGGCGATCTCGACGGGCTGACCGTCGGCGGCGGCGTCAACTGGGAAGGCCTGAGCTATACCGACACGACCAATGCCGTCACCGGCGATGCCGAACGGTTGAAGGTCAAGCCTTACGCGCTGGTCAACCTGATGACCCGTTACCAGTTGCAGAACGGGCTTTCGGCGCAGATCAACGTCGAGAACCTGTTCGACAAGAAGTACTACTCGCAGATCGGCTTCTACAACCAGCTTGCCTATGGCGAGCCGCGCAATGTGACTCTGACGCTGCGCTATCAGTTCTGATCCTGCCGGAGGGAGGGATCGGGCGCTCGCCGGACCCTCCTCATGGCACTCTCAGCTTTCGCCGGAGCAAGTGGCGCTTGCTATTGACGAATATGCGGACCTGACGCGATTGCGCCCCTCCTGCTTGGCCAAATAGAGCAATTTGTCGACTGCATCGCAGAAGTGGAGTGCATCGCTGTCGAAAGGCGGAATGACCGTCCCGACGCCGAGACTTGCCGTTACGAACGCGCTGCAACTGGACCTTTCGTGCCGGATCTGCAGGTCTTCGATCGCGGCACGGCAACGCTCTGCCAGAGCTGCCGCCGCGGCTTCGCCCGTTTCCGGGAGCAGCAGGACGAACTCTTCGCCGCCACAGCGCGCGACGATGTCGCGAGGGCGAATTCCGATCGTCTTCAGCGCGCCAGCTATTCTGACCAGACATTCGTCGCCCTGAATGTGGCCGTAGAAATCGTTGTAGTCCTTGAAGTGGTCGATATCGAGCAGGATCAACGAAAGGGGATGCTGTCCGGCCTGAGCGGCCTTCCACTCGGCTTTAAGCCGTTCGTCATAGTGGCGCCGGTTGGACGTCCCGGTCAAACCATCCTCGAACGAGAGCGCTTCAAGCTTTTTCTGCATCATCACCAGTTCGTGCTCGATGCGCTTGCGCTCGCTGATGTCGAACATGAAGCCGACCAGGCTATCGACCTCACCGTCCTCGCGTCGCACCACATGCACGACGTCGCGAATCCAGATATAGCCGCCATCCTTGGTCAGCGCGCGATAGTCGGCTTCGTGATCCTTGCCCGCGATCGATTGCGACACGCAGAAGTTGACCACATGCTCGCGATCTTCGGGATGGATACGGGACGACCAGTCGTCCACCGAGATCCAGCTGTCCTGGGACCAGCCGAGGAGCGGTTCGATCTGCGGGCCTATGTAGGCGAACCGCATCGTTGCCCAGTCGATCTTCCATGGAATGGCCAATGTCGATTCCAGCAGGGTCTTGTAGACGGCGGGATCGACTTCCATCCCCGGAACTGTCGCGGTTACCGGGTCGTTGGCGGCCTTGGTTGGTTTCATGGAAGGGGTCGTCCGACAAGGTTGTTTCAGAGGCGCTGGCGCGGGATCACGTCAAGGCACCAACTGACACCAGGCAGATTTCGATATGGTTAAGCTGGTCGTTCGGCCGGCGTGCCCTGCAAGGTATCCCGAGCGAATAGCGTCGGGAACGCGAGGCGGCTTCGCCTTTTGCCGAATTCCGCAGGCCCTTCTTGTCGAGCCGGTAGCGGTCATTCCGATCTCGTGGGAGGTCCTCAAAAATCATATTGTTATAACGATAATACAAAATGATTGACTCGCCCGACACGTTTCATAGGATGCGGCTGTCTTCGCGGTGACCGGGCAAGCGGCCCGGTTCGCCGGAGATTCGAGAGGGTAACGCACTCGATCAGGCATCGGCGCATCCAAGAGGAGCGACCGGTTGCGTTCGGGCGGTCGCAGGATGCCGGGTAGAGGAATGACGATGTCATCGTTCAGGGTGAACAGCATCACATGCTGCCCGGTGTCAGCCGCCGGCCGCCGGGTTTCGATCGTGCCCGCCCGAGAGGTCAGCGGCGCGATGAAATGAAATAAGCCGCCGCTTGTCGGGCAGATACCTACAGGGAGAAAAACCATGTCACTCGCGATTGCGCGAACCCTTTGCCGTGCGAGCGGTCTGTCGGCGGCGGTCCTTGCAGCCAGCCTCCTTTCCGTTCCGGCGATCGCGCAGGAGAGCCTCGACGGGGCGGCCGATGCCGAACAGGCGCAGGCACCCGATGCTCAGGCACCGACCGAAGCGGCCGTGCTGCCGCGCGATCCGGCAATAGCGCCGCGGACGCAGGCCGATGACGAGGCCGCCAAGTTCCGGCATTTCGACGAACTCGCCGAGCCCGGTCTCACCACGAGCGTCCCCGGTGCGGCCGACTCCGTCCTGCGCGATACGGGAGGGTTCCGCAGTTGGCTGGCCGAGCGGGATATCGGCCTTCAGGCGCGGATCAGCGTCGTCGGCGTCTACAATCCGCTGGAAACGGGGCAGCCGCGCAGCCCGCAGCGCTACAACGGTCAGCGCCCGACGCTGCAGTTCCAGGCGACCAACGTCATCGCGACGATCGGCCTGAACAAGGTCGGCCTGCCCAATTCTCGGCTGATCCTGGGGTACAATTCGCAGCTCACCAGCTTCGATCCGAATGGCAAGAATACCGTCGGCATCCGCAACCTGGCCTTCTACCAGAGCTTTGCCAACCGAAAGATCGAGCTGAAATTCGGCATCATGCCCAACTACTACGAATTCGTCGGCCTTTTCGCCGGAGGCAGTCCGATTCTGTCTTCCGGTCTCACCGGGCTGATTCCGATCCAGGCCGGCCTCAGTGCGGACCCGGCCTCGACGCCCACGGCGAACCTGACCTTCCATTTCAAGAAAGGCACTTATGTGAAGCTGGGCGTGCAGCGCAGCACTGCGCCTGCAGGCACCAACTACGAACTGGATCATAACGGACCGGGCGTCGCGCTTACCATGAAGGGGGCAGGGCCGCTGGGCATAGCGGAGGTCGGCGTGAAGCGCGCCGCATCGCCGTCGGGCAAGCAGATCTGGGTGCGTGCCGGCGCGATGTACAACGATTCCGACTATACCCGCTTCGACGGCCGGGGTACTTCGGCCAACCAGACGCTCTACGGGGCTGCGGACTTCCAGCTGACCCAGCCCGATGTCACTCGCCCCGGCAAAGGCTTCTATGCAGGGGCAAGCGTGTTCTGGGCGCCCGACGACGTCAATACGATGACGCAGTTCTACGAGGGGCGGATCTACCAGATCGCTCCCTTCGCCTCGCGGCCGCTCGATTCCGCGGCCTTGCGCGTGGGCTACACGAAGTACTCGCCCGATGCGATCCGCTCGAACCGGGCGCGGGGCCTGCATGCCAACGATCACCAGTTTTCGGTGACGGGCAGCTATACGTTTCACGTGACGAACGGGCTCTATCTGACCCCTGCCGCCGCCTACCTGAAGAACCCCTCGTTCATCGGCCGGTTCAAGGATGCCCTGAACCTTTCCGGCACGATCTACCTGCTGCTGTGATGCAGTCTAAATTGTTATATCAATAATACATAATAAGCTTGACTCGACCTGCCCGGTCCATAGCATGGGCTGGGTTCTGCCGGGCCGCGCTGCGGTGCCGGGCGGGCCGAGCAGATATGCCGCAAGCCTCGGATGCGGCAACTGTCATTAGGAGAGAAGCGATGCGGAAGCCCGGAAATCGGGGATGTGTCCCTGCATATGTGCCATGGCCCTCGGCCCCGGTCGCAATGTTGCCGGAGCGCTCGTAATGAACGCGAGCATCGCGGCCGATGCACGGATGGCGAAGGAGGTTCGCCCGGGCCGCTGGACGTCGCTGCAGGTTCTGGTCGTCGCGATCTGCGCGGCCATCAACGCTCTCGACGGCATGGACCTGCTGATCATGTCCTATGTCGCCCCGGCCATGGCGGCGGACTGGAACATCGGCCTTGCCGCGCTCGGCGTGGTCTTCAGTGCGGGCCTTGCGGGCATGATGGTGGGCTGCGTGGCTGTGGCACCCTTTGCCGACACCTGGGGGCGGCGGCCTACGGTTCTGCTCGCGCTCGTACTGATGACGGTCGGCGCCATCGGCAGCGGTTTTGCCGATAACATCGTCGTGTTCTCGGCGCTGCGTGCGCTCACCGGCATCGGTATCGGCACCTTGCTGGCCAGCGTCGCCGCACTGGTAAGCGAATATGGACCGCCCGGGCACCGTTCGCTGGCGATCGGCATTTTCCAGGCGGGCTATCCGGTTGGGGCGGTCGTCACGGGCCTCGTGTCGCTCGTCACCATTCCCGCGTTCGGCTGGAAGGCCACTCTGATCGGCGCCGGTGTGATCAGCGCGATCCTGCTTCCCATCGTCTGGGCGCTTTTGCCGGAATCGGTGACTTTCCTGGAGACGCGCCAGCCTGCCGGTGCCCTTGCCCGAAGCAACCGCCTGCGCCGCCGCATGGGCTGGGCCGAGCTGGCATCTCTGCCGCCTCGCGAAGAGGTGGGCAGCCTGCCCAAGCCGCGCGACCTCCTCTCCGGCGATCTCCTGCGCCCGACGATAACGCTCTGGCTTGCGACGTTCCTCAGCTTCTCCGTACTCTACTTCGTGACGAGCTGGATCCCGAAGCTGGCCTTCGAAGGCGGGCTGAGCCAGGCCAAGGCCCTGTGGGCGGGCAGCATCTTCAACATGGGCGGTGCGGTCGGCGGCCTGCTGATCGGATGGCTTGCCATTCGCCGCCCCATCGGCCGACTGATCGCGGTCTTCTTCGTGATCTGTGCGGTCCTCATGATGATCTTCGCCCAGCAGATGCCGCTGGCACTGGTGCTCCTAACGGCTTTCGCACTCGGCCTGACGCTCCAGGGCGGCTTCACCGGCTTCTATTCGCTTTCCGCAAAGCTCTATCCGGCCCGCATACGCGGAGCGGGGATCGGCTGGGCCGTGGGTATCGGGCGCGGCGGCGCCATCATCGGCCCGATGGCCGGCGGCGCGCTGCTTGCCGCCAAGCTGCCGCTCTGGGTCACTTTCGCGTGCTTTGCCGTCCCGCTGGTCGCCGCAGGACTGCTCGCCGCACTCGCAGCCCGCCTGGGCGACCTTTCCGCAACCGATAGCTGAACCGAACAGGAACCCGTCATGACCGACAGCCATGTTGTCCCCGCCAGTGTCCTGTTGAACCAGCCCGTCTCGGGATGGCTGGACCGATGGGCGACTTTCGCCGTGGAACAGCGCACCGCCGCGCTACCCCGGGCCGTTCTGGACCGCACCCGCCTGGTCCTTCTCGACAGTATCGGCGTGATCGCCGCCGGAATGCAGGAAACGGATGTCGCTGCCCTGGTGGCGAGACGCGCACAAGGCGGTCCCGCAAGCGTGATCGGCAGCGGTGCCTTCGCATCGGAAGGCGAGGCGGCATTTCTCGGCGGCCTTGCCGGGACCACTCTGGAGCTGGACGAAGGCAACCAGTTCGCGCGGGGGCATCCGGCGATCCACGTCGTGCCGGCCGTGCTCGCCGCCGCGCGTGACTGTGATGGCATGGCGCTGCTGCGCGCCCTGGTACTGGGCTACGAGATCGGGTCCCGCATCGGCATCGCCTCGCGGCTGAGGGTGACGATGCACCCACACGGCACCTGGGGCACGGTCGGCGCCGCTGTCGCTGCTGCAAGCCTTGCGGGCGCGGATAGCGCCGGGATGGCCAATACGATCAACATCGCTGCCGGGCTCGGCATCGCGACGAGCCGCCGGACGATGCTGGAAGGCGCGACAGTGCGCAACAGCTTCGCAGGCCTCTCCAACCAGCTCGGCCTGCTCGCATGGGATATGGCCTGCGCCGGGATCAAGGGCGAAGCGGATGCGGTCGCCACCGTCTACGGCGGGATTGTCGCCGAGGATTTCTCTCCCGACGCCATGGTGGAAGACCTTGGTAAGCGCTGGGAGATTGCCCGGAACTATTTCAAGATGCATGCGGCCTGCCGCTATACCCATGCATCGCTCGACGTGCTGCAAACGCTGGTGTCAGGCGAGGGTGGGCGCATCGATCCCGACCGGATCGAGTCCATCGACGTCGATACCTACATCTGGACCGCCCAGCTCGACGGGCCCGCGCCGCGCACGATGCTGGCCGGCAAGTTTTCGATCCCCTTCGCGATCGCCACGGCGCTGGTTCACGGCGAAGCATCGCCCGAGGCCTTCCGTCCCAAGGCGCTGGAAAACCCCGCGATCCTGGACCTGGCTTCCCGTGTGCGTGTGCGAGAGGATAGCGCCATGACTTCGGCGCTTCCTGCCGAAAGGCCTGCGCGGCTTGCCATCGCGCTGAAGGACGGGCGGCGGCTTACCGGCGAAACGCGCGTCAATCGCGGCGATACCGAAACCCCTTACGCCCCGGACGAGATCCTGGCGAAGTTCCGCAGCCTTGCGCACCCGGTCTGGGGCGAGGCCGTCTCCAGCGCGATCGAGCGCGCCGTTGCCGACCTCGAGAATGCCGAAAGCTGCCGTTCGCTCATGGAACTGCTTGCCACGCCGCCTTCGATGACCCGCTGAACGACCGGAAAAACTGCATGCCCAACATCATAACGACCTCTCCGTCCGCCTTCGAGATGGCGTTTCCGGCCATCGTGATCGGCGGTGGCGCGACCGGCCTCAGCGCAGCGCTGGCCTTGCGCGATCGGGGCGTCGAAGTCCTGGTTCTGGAACGCGACCGCACGCCTCTCGGCTCCACGGCGATGTCGACCGGCCTGATCCCGGCGGCCGGTACGCCCGAGCAGCGCGCGGCCGGGATCGACGACAGCCCGGAGCGCTTCGCCGCCGACATGCTCGACAAGACGAAGGGCCGAACCGACGCGGAAATCGCGCTGCGGCTGGCGGAACAGTCGGCGGATACCGTGGCCTGGCTCCGCGATGGCCACGGCGTGCCGCTGGAACTGGTGGACGGCTTTCTCTACCCCGGCCACAGCGCGCGCCGCATGTACGGGACGCCGCATCGCTCCGGCGGCGAATTGATGGGCGCACTGGAAGCGGCGGGCGCGCGTGCCGAAGTGACCCTGCTGACCGAGGCGACTGTCGAGGGACTTCACGCCGATGGCGACCGCGTCACCGGTGTGCGTATCCGCCGCCCGGACGGCGCGGAGGAAGACATCGGCTGCGAGGCGCTGATCCTGGCCTGCTCCGGCTTCGGCGGAAACGGCGAGATGGTGCGCCGCTTCATCCCGGAAATGGAAGGCGCCGTCTTCCACGGTCATCCCGGTAACAAGGGCGATGCCGTCGCCTGGGGCGAGGCTCTGGGCGCTTCGACTGCGGACATGAGCGGATATCAGGGGCATGGCGGCCTTGCCGCAGGCCACGGCGTGCCGATCCTCTGGCCCCTGATCGTGGAGGGCGGTTTCCAGGCGAACGCCCGCGGCGAACGCTTCTCCAACGAGGCGGCCGGCTATTCGGAGCAGGCTGCCAAGGTCAATGCCCAGCCGGGGGGTGTCGCCTGGTCGATCTTCGACGAGCGGTTGCACCGGCTGATGCTGCAGTTCGACGATTACCGCGATGCCTTGTCCGCAGGTGCCGTGATCGAGGCTGCGGATGAAGCTGCGCTCGCCGGGGCGACGGGTCTTCCCGGAGACGTGCTGGCGGCAACGATTGCCGGTGTGGCGAACATGGTCGCGGGCCATGAGGAGGACGCCTTTGGCCGCGACTTCACTGGCAAACCGCTACTGGCGGCGCCCTATCGCGCGGCGAAAGTCACTGGAGCGCTCTTCCATACGCAGGGCGGACTCGTGGTGGATGGCGATGCACGGGTCCTGCGACCGGACGGCACGCCGCTCCCGAACCTCTTCGCCGGTGGCGGCGCGGCGCGGGGCGTGTCCGGGCCGGGCGCCGATGGATATCTTGCAGGCAACGGCCTGCTGACCGCGACCACTTTCGGAAAGCTTGCGGGCTTCGCGGCCGCCGCCCTGCTGGCGGCCTGACGATCAGTTGACCGTGCCGGTCGTCGCCTCGTTATAGATCCAGGGGCGGCGGCGGCAGTCGGCGTCCAGGAAAGCCTCTATCTCCGCGCGGCGCAGGAGGGTGAGGGCGATCGCGTCGAGCCCTTCGAGCAGCATCTGGCGGCTTTCGTCCTCGATCTCGAATGTCCAGACTGCGCCCGATGCCGCGCGGACTTTCCGTGCGACCAGATCGACGGTCATCGCTTCCGGGGCTTCCTGTGCCAGTGTCGCGATCGCGTCCTGGGGCAGGGCCACGGGGACGATGCCGTTACGCACGCAATTGCCGCGGAAGATCGGATTGAAGGACCGGGCGATCACGGCCCGGAAGCCATATTCGGCAAGCGCCCAGGCGGCGTGTTCGCGGCTGGAGCCGCATCCGAAATTGCTGCCCGACAGGAGGAAGCGGGCCTCTGCGAAAGCGGGCCGGTTCAAAACGAAGCCAGGCTCGGGCTCGCGGCCTCCCACTTCGGTATAGCGCCAGCCCGCGAACAGCCCGTCCTTCAGGCCGGTCTTGCCGACGGTCTTCATCTCGCGCGAGGGAATGATTGCATCGGTATCGACATTGTCGCGTAGCAGCGGCGCGGCGCCAGCGGTGAGCGAAGTGAAGGGCGTCATCATGCGTCTCCCAGTTCGGCAGGGGCGGCGATACGGCCGGCAACGGCCGAGGCCGCCACGGTTTCCGGCGAGGCAAGGTGCGTTCGGGTTCCCGGTCCCTGCCTGCTTTCGAAGTTGCGGTTGGTCGAACTGACGACGCGCTCCTGCGGGCCGAAGCTTTCTCCGCCTGCGAAAAAGCACATCGAGCAGCCCGCCTCGCGCCATTCGAAACCGGCGTCGAGGAAGACCTGGTGAAGTCCTTCCGCTTCCGCTGCCATGCGCACTGCGGTGGAACCGGGAACGCAGATGGCGCGGATGTTCGGCGCAACTTTCCGCCCGCGCAGGACATCGGCGGCGCGGCGCAAGTCGGAGATGCGGCTGTTGGTGCAGGAACCGATGAAGGCCGCGTCGATCGGCAGGCCCCTGAGCGCCTGTCCCGGAACCAGCCCCATGTAGTCCAGCGCACGGTCCACGGCCTCCGCCGCGTCGCGGGCCGGGTCGGCAGCGCGTGGGACCTCCGCACCCAGCGGCACGGCATGCTGCGGGCTGGTGCCCCAGGTGATCATCGGCGCCACTTCCGCCGCGTCGAACCGCTCTTCGCGGTCGAAGCGGGCGCCTGTGTCGCTGGCGAGGTCACGCCATGCCGCGCGGGCAAGCTCGGCCATTTCTCCCTTCGGGCTGAACGGCCGGTCGGCAAGATAGGCAAGCGTCTTCGCGTCCGGCGCGATGATCGCGGTGAAGGCGGCCAGCTCGGTGGCCATGTTGCACAAGGTGAGGCGTGCCTCGATGTCGAGGTCGGCGATCGCGGCCCCGGCATATTCCAGCACCATGCCGCGCGCACCGGCAGACCCGATGCGCGAAAGGATGTGCAGGGCCAGGTCCTTGGCAGTCGCGCCCGGCGCCAGCCGCCCGGTCACGGTGATCCGCATCGTTCCCGGCTTCTGGATGCGCAGCGTCCCGGTGGCCAGTGCATGTTCCGCTTCGCTGGAGCCGATACCCCAAGCCAGCCCGCCGAGCGCGCCCTGTGAACAGGTATGGCTGTCGGGACAGACCAGTGTGCAGCCGGGCTGGATGATGCCCTGCTCCGGCGAGATGACATGAACGATGCCCTGTCGCGGATCGCCGATGTCGAAGACGGTGATGCCCGCCTCGCGTGCGGCTTCGCGCGTGGAAAGGATGAAGTCGGTGCCCGTGGGCATGACGGTGGCATCGCCCCGTCCCGGACGCGTATCGACGACATGGTCCATCGTGGCAAAAGCCCGCTCCGGTGCCAGCACCGCGTGGCCCGCCGCCGCAAGGCTGCGCAAGGCGACGCCGCCGGTCCGTTCATGCAGCAGCACCCGGTCGATGGCGATCAGTGCGGCACCGTCTCCCAGGTCCGCGACAACGTGCGCGTCCCAGATCTTTTCGAACAATGTCCTGGTCATGCCGCGACCATATCAGGCCTATTTGATATATCAATATAACAAATAAATGCCGTGCGGTTGGCACTGTACCGAAGGGCGCCGCTCGACTACGAAGACAGGATGGCGCGAGAAACCGAAACCGTCTTCGCAGAGGCCGCTCCCCCGCAATGGGCGGGCGCGGTTCCGCTCTATCACCAGATCTTCCTCGCCCTGCGCGACGACATCCTGGCCGGGCGCCTTCCATTCGGCGCTTCTGTGCCGACCGAGCATGAACTGGCGGCGCAGCACGGCGTCTCGCGGATCACGGCAAGGCGTGCGCTGCACGAACTGGCCGCCAACAAGCTGGTCGAACGCCGGCGGCGGACCGGCACCCGCGTGGTCTATCGCGCCTCCACCGTGCCGATCGAGGCGAACGTCGAGCAGGCCATCGAATCGTTGCTGGCGTTCGGCCGCAATACGCCGGTCAAAGTCCTCGACCTGTCGAAGGAGCCGGCACCGACCGATATCGCCGCCATTCTCGACAGGCCGGTGGGCACGCTCGTCTACAAGGCCCGCCGGATCCGCCACACCGACAAGGAGCCGCTGGGGGTCGTCACCAGCTGGCTGCCGGCGGACCTCGGCGTGAAAATCACCAAGCGAACGCTGACCTCGACTCCCATTCTCAAGCATCTTCACGATGCCGACATCACGATCGTGGGCGGTCGCCAGACCGTTTCGGCCGTCCATGCCAGCGTCGAAACCGCGGCCCTGCTGGGCATAGAACCGCGCGACGCGCTCCTGCGGATCGAGCGCGTGGTGCTCGACGATGCGGACAAGCCGGTCCTGTTCACCATCGCGGACTATCGGGCTGACCGCTACCGGATCAGCCTCGATCTTCACGGTGGTCCTCGCCCCGCCGTCGGCTGACGTCAGTCGAGCGCGGCCGCGATGGCCGCCGCGTCCATCCCGGCCTCGCGCAGCAGTGCCGCGCCATGCTCACCCGCCTGCGGCAGGTCGAGACGGCAGGGCATGCGCGTTCCGTCCAGCTCGATGGGCAGGCCCGGAAGCCGCGTTTGGCGGCCCTCATCCAGCGTGACGTCCACCAGTCCGCCCGCGGCGAGATGGCGATCCTCGAACAAGTCCGAAGGGGTCGCAATCGGCGCGAAAGGAAGGCCCAGACGCTCCAGCAGATCGACTGCCTCCTCGCGCGGCATTCCCGCGAAACAGGCGCGGACCACGGGCAGGATCCTGTCGCGCGCTTCAACCCGCTGGTTGTTGGTCTCAAGGGAAGCGTCGTCCAGCAGGGCGTCCAGTCCGAAGGCTTCGCAGAAGGCCTTCCACTGGCCGTCGCTGACGACGCCTACGAAGAGCTGCTCGTTCGGCGTCTTTGTTTCGAACACATCGTAGACCGCCCAGGCCGAGATCCGCTCCGGCATGGGGCGCGGCGCCTTGCCCGTCACTGCTTCCTGCGCCATGTGCTGGCCGACGAGGAAGGCGGTCGTCTCGAACAGGGCGCACTTCACCTCGCCGCCGCGACCGGTCCGGTGCCGTCGCTCCAGCGCGGCGAGAATGCCGATCGCACCGAACATGCCCCCGGTGATGTCCACCACCGATGCGCCCGCGCGCAAGGGGCGGCCGGGAGGACCGGTCATGTAGGCGAGGCCGCCCATCATCTGGGTCACTTCGTCCAGCGCGGTGCGCTTTTCATAAGGCCCTGCCAGAAAGCCCTTGGCCGAGCAGTAGATGAGGCCCGGATGGCGCTCCACGAAATCCTCATGGCCGAGGCCCAGCCGCGCGAGCGTGCCGGGGCGGAAATTCTCGATAAGCACGTCGGCGCTTTCCACCAGCGCGATCGCCGCGGTCTTGCCCGCGTCGCTCTTGAGATCGAGGCAGACGCTGCGCTTGTTGCGGTTGAACATCGGGAAATACCCGGCGCCGGATCCCAGCAACCGGCGCGTCTGGTCGCCGCCCTTGGGTTCCACCTTGATCACGTCCGCACCCAGGTCCGCGAGGATCAATCCTACCGACGGCCCCATCACCATATGCGTGAACTCGATCACGCGGATGCCGCTGAGCGGAAGCTCCTCCCTCATCGATCGACTCTCCTTGAATTGACAGCCCTCTCGACAGGGCAGGCTTATTTGTTATAACACTAATACATAAAAGCCAAGGAGCCTCGGATGTCAGCGAGAATTTTAATCAGCGAGGTCGGCCCGCGCGACGGCTTGCAGAGCATCGCGCCGGTCCTGCCGACCGATGTGAAGAAGGCCTGGATCGCCGCCGAAGCCGCTGCCGGCGTAACCGAGATCGAAGTCGGCAGCTTCGTTCCGGCGAAGCTGCTTCCGCAGCTCGCGGATACCGGAGAGATCGTGGCCTATGCGCGCACGATTCCCGGCCTCACGGTTGCCGCGCTGGTACCGAACGCCAAGGGTGCGGCGGCCGCGATCGCCGCCGGGGCGCACAAGATCACGCTGCCGCTTTCCGTTTCCGAATCGCATAGCATGGCGAACCTGCGCCGCACGCACGAGCAGGTGATTGCGGAAGCCGGACAGATCGCCGCGCTGATCGCGGACCTGCCTGCCGAGCGCCGCCCTCACTTCGAAGGCAGCCTCTCCACCGTCTTCGGCTGCACTCTGGAAGGCGCGATCCCGGATCGGCAGATCGCGCGTCTCGCCGAGGCGCTGATGGCGGCCGGATGCGACGAGATCGGGCTTGCGGATACGACTGGCTATGCCGATCCTTCCGGCGTCAGGCGCATGGTTCGCCTGGTGCGCGGCGTCGCCGGAGAGGCTGCGGTTACGGGAATCCACCTGCACAATACCCGTGGTCTCGGTCTTGCCAATGTGCTCGCTGGGCTGGAGGCGGGGCTGACGACGTTCGATTCGTCGCTTGGCGGACTCGGCGGCTGTCCCTTCGCCCCCGGCGCGAGCGGCAACATCGTCACCGAGGATCTGGTCTTTATGCTGGAGGCGATGGGTTTGGATACGGGCATCGACCTGCCCAGGCTGCTGGACGTGCGCCGTATCTTACAGGCGGCGCTGCCGGAAGAGCCGCTCTATGGCTTTACACCGGAGGCCGGGTTGCCGCTGGGCTTCACACCCGCCGGAACACGAACCGATTTCGCAATGGAGACGGCACAATGAGCACGATCGTCGGCACCCGGATGGTCTCGGACCATCGCACAGCCCGCCAGATCTTCGAGGACGTGATGGCGAACCCTGCCCGCGCCAAGTTCGGCTTCGGCGAGCGGCTGGCGATCGTCAACGTGGACTTCCAGAACGTCTACACGCGGATCGACGAGTTCAAGACCGCCTATGAGACGAACCCCCGCCAGATCGAGCATGTGAACACCATCTCGCGGCTCGCCCGCGCGCAGGGCATGCCCGTCGTCTGGACCCGCGTGGCCTATCATGAGAATGCGGCGGATGCGGGTGTCTGGGGCACGCGCACGAACACGCCCGACAGCCTGCAGAACATCAAGCACGGTTCGCGCCGCCATGCGCTCGACGACCGCTGCGAAGTTGGCGCCGATGACATGATCTACGACAAGCACATGCCGTCCGCCTTCTTCGAGACGCCGCTGCAAAGCCTGCTGGTGTGGCACAAGGTCGATACGGTGGTGATCACCGGCGGCTCCACGTCCGGCTGCGTGCGGGCGACCGCCGTCGACGCGCTCAGTCGCGGCTACCGCACGATCGTGCCGATCGAAACCTGCGCGGACAAGCACGAGAGCTACCACTTCGCCAACCTCACCGACCTTCAGCTCAAGTATGCCGACGTCGAGCCGGTGCAGGCGGTGATCGACTGGCTGGAGGCACGCTGATGCGCGAAGGCGAAGCCGATCCCGGTCTCTACGATTTCCGCCCCTACCGCAACCGGACGCCGATCCGCTGGCCCGGCGGCAAGTCGGTGGCGGTCTGGGTGTCCCCCAATCTCGAATTCTACGAGATCGACCCACCGGCAAATCCGCACCGCAAGAGCTGGGCCAAGCCCCATCCCGACGTCGTCGGTTACGGCCACCGCGATCACGCCAACCGCGTCGGGCACTGGCGCATGGCGGACGTCATGACCAGGCACGGCTTTCCGGGTTCGGTCTCGCTCTCGGTGGCGCTGTGCCAGCATGTCCCCGAGGTCGTGGAGGATGCGAACGTGCGCGGCTGGGAGTTCTTCAGCCACGGCATCTACAACACGCGCTATTCCTACGGCATGGATGAGGCGCAGGAACGTGCGATCATCGAGGATTCGATCCGCACCGTCCGCGAGGCGACCGGGCAGACCATCCGGGGCTGGCTGGCCCCGGCGCTGACCCATACGCCGCGCACGCTGGACCTGATCGCCGAATATGGCCTGACTTACACCTGCGACCTCTACCACGACGATCAACCCGCGCCGGTTCATGTGAAATCGAACCGCCTCATCTCCATGCCCTACAGCCTGGAAGTGAACGACCATTACGGCTTCTTCGTCTACAACATGAGCCCGCGCGACTATGCCGACGCGCTGATCCGCCAGTACGACAGGCTCGCCGCCGAGGGTGAGACGTCCGGCACCGTGATGTGCATCCCGCTTCATTCCTACCTGATCGGCCAGCCCCACCGCATCGGCGCGTTCGAGGAAGTGCTGCGCCATATTGCGGCGGACGGCCGCGCATGGATCACCCGCAGCGGCGACATCGCCGACCATTTCCTCCGGCATGATTACGACGCAGTGGCCGCCGATGCCGCCCGCGTAGCGGAGAACGCACGATGAGCCTCGATCCTTCCTATCTGGTCTACGAACGCCGCCGCCGCGGGATGGACCACGATCTCTACCCCTGGTCGAACCTGTTTACCCGCAAGCCACTCGCCTGGGATGGCGGCGTCACGGTCGCGGTGCCCATCGTGGTCTCGCTGGAATGGTTCCCGATTCTACCCACCGACACGCCGTTTCGCGCGGCTGGGCACATGCAGACGGCCTATCCCGACTATCGCCACTACACCGCGCGCGAATATGGCACGCGGGTCGGCTTCTACCGCCTGCTCGATGCCTTCGCGGCGGTGGATGCCCGCGTGACCGTGGCGGTCAACGCCGCGATCGCGGAGCGCTATCCCTCTATCGTCCGCGACATCGTCGCGGCCGGGCACGAGATCGCCGCGCACTCCACCGACATGAACGGCACGATCGCCACGGGGATCGACGAGTCGGACGAGCGCGACCTGATCGCCCGCGCGCTCGATACCCTGGAAGCGGCAACGGGGTCCCGTCCTCGCGGCTGGCTGTCGATCGCCCGTTCGCAGAGCTGGTCCACGCCGGGGCTGCTCGCCGATGCCGGGCTCGGCTACATGCTGGACTGGGTCAACGACGAGCTTCCCTACTGGATGACGACGTCTGCAGGACCCGTTCTCAACGTTCCTCTCAACCATGAACTGTCCGACCGCCAGATTGTCACGGTTCAGCAACAGTCGGCCGACAGTTACCGGCAGCAAGTGGAAGACGCCTGCACATGGTTGGTAGACGAAGCGACCCGCTTCGGCGCGCGGATGCTGCCTTTGCACCTCACGCCCTACATCATGGGCCTGCCCTATCGCATCGGCGCGCTTGAAGACTTGCTCCGCACCTTGCGCGAAAAACCCAAGGTGACGTTCCTGACGGCTGGCGAAATCGCACGGCAGACCGCGGCCCAGCTTCCCCGCCCGTGATGGCGCGGCGTCGTTCGGCACAATGACCGGTGCGATGAGCCGCATGCTGCCGTGGATACGCCTCCTGCCGTGCGCCGCCTTGTTCGCGGGGCTTTTCGAGGTGCTCGGCATGCCTGCCGGCCTGCTGCTGGGGCCGCTCCTGGCGGCCGTCCTCTTCGCCTGGCGCGGGGGCGCGCTGCGCCTTCCGTCCTGGCTGGCCATGGCGGCGCAGGCGATGATCGGACTGATGATCGCGCGGTCGCTCACTCTCCCTGCGTTGACGCGGGTGGCGCAGGCACCCTGGATGTTCTTGGGCACGACGATCGCCATCGTGGTCGCCGCCACGTGTCTGGGAGCAATCGCGGCTCGGATGCGGGTACTTCCCGGCACGGCCGCGATCTGGGGATTGATGCCGGGCGCCGCGACCGCCATGGTGCTGATGGCCCGGGACGAGGATGCGGATTGGCAACTCGTTGCCGTGATGGCCTATTTGCGGGTCATCCTCGTGGCCGGGATTGCCTCGATTCTGGCCTTGTCCTTTTCCGCACACTCCGGGGGGAGCGCAGTTGGGGGAGGGGCTCCGGGCGGCGCGTGGTTCCCCGATCTGCAACCGCGCCGCCTCTGCGAAACGGTGGTCATCGCGCTCATCGGTGTCTGGGGTGCCCGGCGACTGGGGGTGCCTGCCGCCCCTTTGCTCGGCCCCATGTTTCTCGGCGCGCTGGCAACGGGCGCGGGGCTGGCGCAGCCGCAATTGCCGGGCTGGCTCTTGGGCGGGGCCTATCTTTTCACCGGCATGAGGATCGGTCTCGGGTTCACGCCTCCGGTCATCGCGACGGCGCGAAAGGCCGCGCCGGCGCTATTGGCCGCTGTCGGAGCTTTGATCGCTTTCTGCGGGGCCTGTGGTTTCCTGATCGCCCATGTCTTCGATGTGGATCCCCTGACGGCCTACCTCGCAACCAGCCCGGGCGGCGCCGACTTCGCGGCCGTCATCGCCACGACGACCGATGTCGATGTGTCGTTCGTGATGTCCATGCAGGTCACCCGTCTGCTTGCAGTGATCGTGGTCGGCCCCTGGCTGGCCCGCATGGTGGCCCGTTATGTGGGTACAGCCGAGCTAGGTTCGTGAACTGACCGGCGAGTTCTGGCTACAAGTCTTTCGCCAGCCCTTTCACATCGCGAGCTTCGCTGCCCGGCCATTATCTTGATCACGTAAGCTGAGTGGACAAGCGATACGACGTCATGTCGTTCCGAACCCCGACCCGATCTCCCTTGACAAATTTGTATTAAAAATATCGTATACGACTCGCTCGTAACGGATTGTTGCGGGTCAGGGAGCGATAAACCACATGAACAATCATCGGACCGCCGCAGCAGGGCTGCGGACGTTACTCATGCTCAGTTGCCTTGGCCTTTCGACCGGGGTCTACGCGCAGACGGCCCCGCTTGCCGAGGACGATGCCGCAGCCGAACGACCTGCCAATGATATCGTCGTCACGGGATCGCGCATCCGCCGAGCCGCTGCGGACAGCCCTTCGCCCATCGCCGTCGTCGATGCCGACCAGATCAAGGCGACCGGCACCCAGAACATTGCCGATGTCGTCAACCAGCTTCCGGCGCTGGCGGTCACCCAGACCAATCAGACCAGCAACCTTGCGGGCAATGCAGGCGTCAATGCGCTCGATTTGCGCGGCATGGGCACGCAGCGGACGCTGGTACTGGTCGACGGACGCCGCCAGGTCGCGGCAATCCCCGGTACTTCTGCTGTCGACCTCAGCAACATTCCCTCCAGCCTGGTCCAGCGTGTGGAAGTGATCACCGGCGGCGCCTCGGCGCTTTACGGCGCGGACGCGGTTGCGGGCGTGGCCAACTTCATCCTCAAGAAGGACTTCCAGGGTATCGAGGCGAACACCCGCTACAACGCCTCGACGCGCGGCGACATGGACACTTACGGGTTCGACCTTCTGGCAGGCACGAATTTCTCCGAGGGACGCGGCAACGTCACGGTCTACGGGTTCTACGAGAACACGCCCGGCACCGTGAGCGGGTCCGATCGGCCCTGGACGGCGGACGGCTACCCGATCTACGCCCGTACCAGCAGTTCCAGCCCCTATTTCATCCAGGACCATGTCCGCAACATCAACACGGCCGATGCCGCGCAAGTGGTGCTGGGCGGCAGGCTCTATTCGGTGGGCCGCGACAGCGGCACCTTGCGCGATCCGATCCTCGGTCCCGGTGGGCTCGTCAATGTCGTGCCGGTCAATCTCGCCACGTCCACCGATCCGCTCGGCACTTTGCTGACCGACGGCGGCGAATACAACGGCCGCTATGACGGCTGGTTTCTTTCGGTCCCCTCCGAACGCTTCAACACCCGCGCCGCGGCCAGCTTCGAGGTCAGCGATGCGCTGAAACTCTTCGCCAATGCCACTTTCGCGCACAATACCTCGACCTCGGGCTCTCTCCAGATGACCGCGTTCGGCACCGACGTCGTGCCGGCCGACAGCCCCTTCATCACCGACGAGATGCGCGCGGCCAATGGCGGCGCGGTGCCTGCGGGCGGTGTCCAGTTCGCGCGGCGCTTCATGGAACTGCCCGCCCCGCGCACCGAATACGACCGCAAGCTGTTCCAGGCCGTGGCTGGGGCGGAAGGCGACTTCACGCTCTTTGCCCAGCCCTGGAACTATTCGACCTACTACTCCTACGGCAAGACCACCCAGCGCGTGCGCGATGTGAATTCGACCGCCTATGACCGCTGGTATCTGGGCATCGACAGCACGACCGGCGCCAACGGCGAAGCCGTCTGCCGCAGTACGCTCGACGATCCCGGCAACGGCTGCGTGGCGATCAACCCGCTGGTCACGCTGACCCCGGAGATGATCGACTACATCACTTATACCTCGCACTGGTCGAAATCGACGCTGACCCAACAGGTGCTCTCAGGCTACGTCTCCGGCGGCCTGTTCGACCTGCCGGGCGGGGCGGTGCAGGTCGTGCTCGGCGGCGAGTACCGCAAGGAACGCAACGATATCGGCGCGATCCCCGAGTACAACCCGGACAGCCCGCTCTACGATCCGACGATCGGCACCATGCAGGGCACGCTGGTGGGCAAGTATTCGGTCAAGGAAGTCTACGGCGAAGTCCATGTTCCGATCCTGAAGAACACGCCGTTCTTCGATACGCTCTCTGTCGACGGCGCCCTGCGCCTGTCGGACTACAGCACCGCCGGATCGACCACGACCTGGAAGGTGGGCGGCGAATGGGCGCCGATCCCCGACATCCGCTTCCGCGCCACTTACGGACAGGCCGTCCGCGCGCCCAATATCGGCGAACTCTATACGGCAGACAGCATTTCGGGCCTGTGGATCACCGATCCCTGCAATACCTACAACCTGGCCAACCGCGCGACCCGCACCCAGTATACGGCCGCCAACTGTGCAGCGATCAACCCGGCCGACACCGTCAGCTACTGGCTCTATCGCGACATCATCTCCAGCGGCAATCTCGACCTGAAGCCGGAAACCGCCAAGACTCTGACGCTCGGCGCTGTGCTCCAGCCGCGCTTCGTGCCCGGCCTGTCGTTTACCGTCGACTACTACAACATCGACTTGCGCAATGCGATCGACGCCTTCGGCGCCCAGATGCTGATCGACAAGTGCGTCGACCAGTCCAGTCTCGACAATATCTTCTGCCCGCTCATCCAGCGCGATGCCAACGGCAATCTCGAATCCGTGATGACGCAGAAGCTGAACCTGTCGCAGTATCTGACGCGGGGCATCGATTTCGGGCTGGGCTATAGCCTGCCGCTTTCCCGGCTGGGGTTATCCGACGGTGCGGGCAAGCTGTCGATCGACGCCAACTATACCCGCCTGCTCAAGCGTCGCTATACGCTCGATCCTACCGATCCCAATTCGATCACCGAATATGCCGGTATCTTCGGGTCACCCAAGTGGAAGGGTGTCGTGCGCACGAGCTATGCGCGCGAGGGCATGGGCGTGACCTGGACCTTGCGCCATTTCTCCCCGATGAAGGCCGCCACCACGATCACGCCGGACAAGTACAGCAAGGTCTGGACGCCGAACGTGTTCTACAACGACTTCTCGGCTTTCGTGGCGCTGACCGACAATATCGAGCTGTCGGGCGGCCTCAACAACGCCTTCGACCGCAAGCCGCCGCGCATACCGGGCGCCGAGGCGGGCGGGGCCAACTTCGAACTGAGCTACCAGTCGGGCGTCTACGACGTGATCGGCCGCACGTTCTTCCTGAGCCTGCGCTTCCACCGCTGATAATGGTCGGCCCGGTTCCGCCTCGGCGGGGCCGGGCTGGACCTCGAACCCGGAGAACATCGATGAATCCGCACCGCCTGGCCCTTGCACTGCCGCTCCTTATCGCGGCCTGTACGCATCCGCGGGGGAAGGATGCGGGCATGGCGCATGCCGTGATCGGAAGTTACGAAAGCTGGACGATAAGCGCGCCGCCCGCCGCGCTCGGTCTCGATCCTTTCTACGCCAAGTATGCCGATGTGGGCGGCATCCCGGTGGTTTCGTCCGCGAAAGTCCCGGACAGCGCCTTGCTGATCGCCCGCGATATCGTGCTTGCCGAGACTGCGGAGCGGCCCGACATTCGGCGCGAGTTGGTCCGCAGCGGCGCGCGGGTCGGTGTCATGGCGATCGACGAAGGGACGATGGATCTTCCCGAGCAGCGGGACTGGAAGAAACCTGCTGCGGACGATCCGCGCCTGACGCCCTGCGAACGGGCGAACTACGCCAAGATCGCCGCCATGACCGATGCCGAGTATTGGAACAGCCGGGCACGCGGCATGGGCGGCCTCTATACGACCGGAGCCGCCGAGAACCTGCTAGGCGTGCCGGGCACGCGCTATTTCGGCGAGAACATCCTCGTCCACGAGTTCTCGCACAATATCCTTTCCGCCATCGAAAGGGTCGATCCCGCCCTCTACGGGCGCGTCGAGGCGGCTTATCGCCATGCTCTGGAGCAGGGCTTGTGGAAGGGCGATTATGCCTCGGTCACCGTGCAGGAATACTGGGCCGAGGGCACGCAGTTCTGGTTCAATTCCAACAAGGCGTTCCGGCACGACGGCGGCATGGTCGTTTCCGACAGGGATCTGCAGACCTATGATCCGATGCTCTTCGCCGTCCTGAGCGAGGTATACGCGAACAGCCACAGGATCGGTGCGGATGTGTTTCACGATCATCCCGCACGCCTGACTTTGCCGGCAAAGCCCGCGAAGGCGTGTTGAACTCTACCGTAATGCTTCTGTAACGGGCTACCGCCACTTGCAGCGGTGGCTCGTTACAGCCCTGTCAGCGATAGTCCTGCGTCAGCTGCCAGCAGCCGTTTCGCCATGAGAACAGATAGGCCGCCGGTTTTCCGATATGGCGTTCCACGGTCCAGCCGTCGCCCTCTTCGTCGTCGCGCAGGATAGCAGGCTGATAAGTGAACTTGAAACTGCCGTCCGGCAGGTCTTCGAATTTCACATCAAGCGCGGTGTAGGGCTGGTTCGGGTCAGCCCGCCAGCGCGCGACGGATGCACTATCGGCGAATTGCCAGTCTACGTGTGAGACGTTGAAAGACTGGTATGCACTGGCAGGAAGGCTGCTGCCGGTTGCCTTCGAAGGTTGCCGAAATCCTCGCTGTTCGACTTGCGGCGCTGTGTATCTGGCGCGTACCGCGGGTGAGGCGATGAATGCGTCGAGGAACTGGTTGAATTCCTTCTGGGTACATCCGCTTTCGGCCTCACCCATGGATCGGGCGATATCCTCCTTCGTTTCGGCGAGGGATGCCTGGGCGCCGCCGAGCAGAGAGATGGCAAAGGCACCGCACGCCAGGGCGGAACAGCGGCGGATGTGGTCAGGTCTTGTCACAATAGATCTCATGTCTGTCTGAAGAAAGTTATTGATTGCTCGGGGCTTGCGCCGGGCGATGCTGTGCTTTGTTTGTCGCGATATAGCTTTCGATCGGCTCTGCAAAGGCGCCGACCTTCATCGAGGCAACGATGGAACGGCCGCCATCAAGTCATGAAGAATTCGACCGGCACGACCAGTTCGATGGCCTCGCCCTTCACATCCTCCGGCGGCTTGGGCAGCGGCTGGGCCCGTTTCGGAAGGGCCAGGGCCTCGTTATCCAGCGAACGGAAGCCTGACGAGCGCTCCAGCCTGACCGACAGCACCTTCCCCTGCCGGTCCATGACGAAGCGGATATAGGGCACGCCTTGCTGCCGGGCGAAATGGGCATCGCGCGGATAGCGCTTCACCTTGTCGAGGGCGCCGAGGACGAGGCCCTGCCAGGTCGGCTTGCCGCTCGACACTTGCGGGGCGGGCGGCGCGGGCTTGCTGACCGGGGCCATCGTATCCTTCACCGGAGGACCGGGATCCGGCGGTACGAGTTTGGCAGGCGGCGCTGCTGCCACGACATTGTTGGTCGGAATGACGATCTTCGGCGCTTCGATCTCGGGTACTCGAGGCTTCGGGACGGGCTTGTCCTTCTTCACCTGCTCCGGCGCTGGCGGCACTTCGCGAACGGGTTCGGGCGGAGCAGCCGGGCGTACGACATCGAACGCCGTCAGCGTCGCAGGCGGCGGCGTGGCCGTATAAGTCTGCCAGGTCAGGAACAGCCCCGCAAGAATCGCCAGGCCGATCGCGCTTGTCCCGCCCAATCCGACCAGACGCGTGGTCAGCGAATCCGGTTGATCCGCGTAGCGAAGGGTTCTTGAATCGCTCGCAAATCGCCTGCCGACAGTGTCATTTCGCGCGGGGTTACCCTCCTCGGGTAGCGCAGGGCTATCCGAGGAGGGTGACAGTATCATCGGCTTGTTGGACGCCACTTAGAAACGTCCGCGCACCGTCGCCATCACGCTGCGTGGGTCGCCGTAGAACAGCCCGCCGAAATTGTTCGAAGTCGGGATCGACTGGTAATAGGTCTTGTCCAGCAGATTGTTGACATTGAGCCCCAGTTCGATCGCTTCACTGACGTCATAACGCGCGTGCAGTCCAACCAGCGCGTAACCGCCCTGCTTGATCGTGTAGCTCGCGGTCTGCGTGTACATCTTGCTCTGGACATAGAGGTCGCCGCCCAGCCGCATGCGGTTGAAGCTGCCCGGCAGACGGTAGTCGGTCGAGAACTTGAACAGCTTGCGCGGGATGCGGGTGTTGTAGTCCGTCCCCTTGTCGAGGCCTGCGACATATTCGGGGTCGCTATAGGTGAAGCCGAGCGTCGCGTTCCAGTCCGGCAGCGGAGAGCCGGAAACCTCGACCTCGAAGCCGCGATTGCGCACCCGGCCGCCTTCGACGTAGCAGGTGGAAGTGCCGGTGACGCCGCAAGTCCTGTCCGCCGTCGTGGCCTCGGGCATGTTGAGCAGGCTGGACTGGAACACCGCCAGCGATGCGTTGAGGCGCCCGTCGAAGTATTCACCCTTTACGCCGGCTTCGTAGTTCTGCCCCTGGATCGGATCGAGCAGCGTGTTGCCCGCGCTGTAGTAGCTCTGCGTCTTGTAGACTTCCGTGTAGCTGGCGTAGAGCGAATGGTGGTCGTCGAGGTCGTAGACAACACCGGCGTAGGGCAGGAACCGGGCTTTCGAGCGGTATTCGTCGTCTACATAGGGGCTCAGGACGGTGTAGCTCGACCAGCTCAGGCGGGCGCCGAGAATGGCATGAAGACCATCGACCAGGCCCAGACGGGTCGAACCGTAAAGGCCGCCCTCCTTGCGGTTGTACTTGTAATAAGTGCTGGCGGCATTGAGCACCGGGGCCGTGATCGACGCATAGTCATAGTCGGTGATGTCGACCGTCGGCGTGTTCGATGCGGTGTGGATCGTGAAATCGAACTTGTCGCGCCGCAAGCTGCCGCCAAGGACAAGCTGATGCTCGCCGCCGAGCAGCCGGTAATGGCCGGTGGCATAGACATCGAGCCCCACCTGCCGGTCGCGGTAGTCCACGTCGGAGACGACCAGCCGGTAGATGTTCCCCGAGGAGCGGGCAGGATAGGACGAACGAAAGCCCGCGTCCGACCAGATTGCGCTGGGGGCGACGACGATCTTCCAGTCGCTGCCGATCTGCTGTTGCAGTTCCCCGAAGGCCGAATAGTTGCGGCGCTTGAGATAGGCCCACTTGCCCGCCAGCGAGGCGGAACGCGGCAGATCGTAGAAGGCGCCGCTGACGTCGGTGTTGAGCCCGCCCCAGTCGTAACCGTTATTGTAGTCCCGCTGCGCGGTGCCGCCGACGCGCAGCAGCGTGCCGGGGGTAAGATCGGCTTCCGCCGTCAGGTAAAGCAGGCGATTGTCCCTGCTGGCGCCGTCACGGTAACTGTCCGCCGAGTTGTAGAAAGCCACGGCGCGCGCCCGCACGTCACCGCCCTCGGTGATAGGGCCCGAAACGTCCACCTGCCCGCGATAGTTGGACCATGATCCGACGCCTGCCTCGACACCCAGTTGAAAGTCCCGCGTCGCCCGCTTGCGCACGAGATTGATCGCCGCGGAAGGATTGCCGGTGCCCTGCAGAAGCCCGTTGGCGCCGCGTACCACCTCGACCCGGTCGTAGATCGCCATGTTCGCGGTGGACATGACGTCCATCGAGTAGTTCTCGGAAATGTTGCTCGGAATTCCGTCGAACTGGATATCGGTGATCTCCGATCCGCGCGCATAGTAGGTCGAGCGATCGGTGCCGAGCTTGGTATAAGTGATGCCCGTCGTGGTGCGGGCGATATCGTCGAGCGACTGGACGTTCTGGTCGTCCATCTTCTGGCGCGTGACGACCGAGACCGACTGGGGCGTCTCCCGCGGGGAGAGCGCCAGCTTGGTGGCGGTCGAGGTGCTGCGTACGGTGTAGGAACGGGTTCCCTCGCTGACGGCAGGATCGCTGGTCAGTGTAGCCAGGCTGCCGCCGTTTCCGCCATCACTGCCTTGAACCTGCACCGGCCCGAGCTGGATGGTGCCGTCCGCAGTACGGGGCGCAGCCTCCAGCGTGAAGGCGCGCGGCCCGGTCTGGCGGAATGTGAGCCCGCTACCGGCAAGGATGCGCGACAGCGCTTCCGCCGGGGAAAAGCTGCCCTTGAGGCCGGGACTGGAAATGCCCGCTGTCAATTCCGCGCGATAGGCCAGTTCCACACCGGCCTGCCGGGCATAAGTGTTGAGAACATCGGCGAGTGCGCCGGCGGGAATATCGTAGCTACGGGCTTCCTGTGCCAGCGCCGGAGCGGCCAGTCCTGCCGACAACCCCATGGTGGTACCGGCAAGCAGTACGGCAGCCATCAACCTGCCGCTCGCGCGCAACCCGCCGCGCGTCTTCATCGAAATCGTCACTCTGGATCATCCCCGAACGTCGTTGAACCCCAGGCGTTGTTGCTAATGAGAACGCCTTGCACCTAAGACGTCTGGAGATTTCGAAACGAGAGGTCCGAGCGGAAAAATTCTTGCACTGACCGAACGATCGGAAAAATCAGTTGAAAATCAATATCATGCGGTTTGTAAATTGTGCCGAGCGCAAACCTAGCGAGCGTTGGAGTTGGTCGATCGCTGCGACGGGGTCATCGATGCGGAACACACCGCTGACGCGCAAATTACGCGCTTTTCCCAGCACGCCCAGATAGCCCCGGTGGTAGCGCCCGATCTCGGTGACGACTTCGTTGAGCGGTGCATCCTTGAATACCAGCGCCCCTTCGGTCCAGGCCGTGGCATCTCCCGGATTGATCCTGGAAGCAGGGCCGATCCCCTCTGCCGGTCCATAGGAAAGGCTCTGGCCTTCGGGGAGCACGGCCGAGGCGCCGCCCTCGGCCGGATAGCGGATGCGGACCTTGTGCTCGGTGACGGTCACGCGCGTTTCGGCGCCGTTTCTGCGCACGAGGAAGCGGGTGCCGAGCGCCGTCGCCGATCCCGTCCCGGCTTCCACGCGGAACGGGCGCGAAGGATCGGGCGCGACAGTGAAAGCGGCCTCGCCCGTCAGCAGGCGCACAACGCGGTGGTCGCCTGAGAAATCGAAAGCTACTGCGCTGTGTGTCCCCAACTGCATCGTGGAACCATCGGCAAGCTGCATCGTGCGTCGCTCTCCCGTGTCGGTCATAACGTCGGCCCGGAGCATCGTCACCCAGTCCTGCCCCGACCAGACCAGAACAAAGGCGAGGCTCGCGGCGATGGCGGAGGTCGCCCGACGTCGCCGCACACGGGACCTTGCCGGATCGAGCCTCCGGGTCTTGCGGACGGGCGCTGGCGGCAGGGAGGCCCGCAGCGCTGGACTCTCTGGCACAGCACTCATCTGCATCCACAGGTCCTGCATCCGGGCATAGGCGCGCGCGTGCTCTGGATCTTGGGCAAGCCAGGCATCGCGCTCGGCGCGCTTTTCGGCAGGCAGTTCGCCGTCGAAATCGGCGGAAACCCAATAGGCCGCTTCATCAGCAAGCGAATTCGGCAAAGGAGCCTCGGTATCACCCGGCATTACAGTCATTTCCCATGCGAAATTGCCGCCAATCTGCATTCCGCTTTCATCCCATGACGTTCGGCGCAAGCAAAACGAGAGGGTGTCATCACAGGCTCGCTCATGCTTCGGCCGCATCCGACAAAGCCTGATGGCACAGCAGCAGGGCATGACGGATATGCTTGCGGACCATGTCCTGGCTGATCGACAACCGCTCCGCTGCTTCCGAGACGCTCAATTCGTCGATCTTGACCAGCACGAAGACCTGCCGGCAGCGCAGCGGCATTGTATCGACTACCGCAGCAATCTGGCGAACTTTTTCCTGATCGAGCAGGCGCGTTTCAGCATCGGGATCCGGCGAAGCGACGCCGTGACCGTCGGCTTCCTCGGCAAACAGGGCTGCCTGTCGCCGCGCGGCGCGCAGATGGTCCAGCGCCAGGTTCGAGGCGAGGCGGAACAGGAAGGAGCGCTTGTTGATGATCGGCGGATCGTCTTTCACGCTCTGCACGCGCAAATAGAGGTTCTGCGCGACATCCTCCGCTGCCGGGACGCTGCCCACCATCCTCGCCAGCCAGCGCACCAGCGCGGCGCGCTCGGCGGTCAGGAGACGGGATAGCAAGGCGGCATTGCTCGACATGGCGAGTGCGCCCTATCGATCTTGCGAATGAATCGCAACTATAGGGATGGCAGCGACGTCCACAATGGTGCGGGCGGTTGAGGCGTCGTCCGTCAGGGAATAACGTGAACCTTGGTTTCGGCATGGGTTCCTCGCAGCCGCTCGATCGTTGCGGGTAGCGCGGCGAGCGGGACCGTGGCTGTGATCGACGCCTTGGGATCGCAGTGGCCCTTGTCCATGGCGTCCGCCACGTCGATGAATTCGCGCATCGAATAACCGACCGAGAAGTGCAGGGACAGGCACTTGTAGGCAGCGACAGCGGGCACGACCGGATCGGGCGCCGTGCAAAAGCCCAGCGATACCACCCGGGCGAACGGGGCGGCATGCTGGATCGCCTTGCCGAGCATGCCTTCGGCCCCGATGCATTCCAGGACGACCGATGGCGAGCCTCCCAGCGCGGCCTCTGCTTCGCCGACTTCGTCGGGACCGAAGGGTAGCAATGCGTCGGCGCCCATCAGACGCATCAGGTCGGTTCGGCGGGTCGAGCGAGACAGGGCGACTATCCGCCCCGCACCCATCCGCCGCGCCCAATAGATCGCATAAGCCGCCACCGATCCGCTGCCCAGCACGAGCACGCGCTCGCCCGGCGCGATCCCGGCCATGCGCAGGCCGTAGAGGGCGACCGCAAGCGGTTCGATCAGTGCTCCGTCGGCCAGCGAGAGCGTTGCCGGAAGCAGCGTGGCATTGCGTGCGGGCAGGCGGGCATACTGGGCAAAGCCGCCGGTCAGGGTTTCGGACGAGGACCGGCACAGCACATTGTTGCCATGACCTGTACATTGGGCACAGGTTCCGCAGGCGACCGAGGGCAGCACGGCGATGCGATCGCCCGGCCTGATTGTGTCGACCTCGCGCCCCACCGCTACGACCTCGCCCGCGAACTCATGCCCGAACTGGCTGTCCGGGGCATAGTCCCAGGCGCCTCCGCGGGTCATCGCTAAATCCGTTCCGCAGATGCCGCAGCGATCGACGCGAATGACGACGTCGCCGGGGCCGGGCACAGGATCGGGCAGGGTCTCGATCCTGACGGTGCCGCCTTGTCCCGGATAGATTGCCGCCTTCATCGCGCACCCTCCATCAGTCCGAACCGCTCGGCATAATCGCCGAAGGCGGCGCGCACGGCCTCTGCGCCGATCCCGTAATCGGCAATGGTATAACGATGCTCGCCATGCGCCGTGCCGTCCTGCCCTCCGCCTGCATGGACCCGCATCGCCGCTGCGACAGGACCGGACAGATCCATGCCGATGAAGGCGTAGATACGCTCGATCACACGCAGCGGATCGCGGTGCAGGTCGCGCTGGCTCACGTCGAGCACCTGATCGGGATGCCGCGATCGGACCTGATCCGCCCGGACCAGCGCGCGCGCCCACTTCGCCGTTTCGCGCCGGATCATGATCTGTCCGCGCTGCTCGCGCCGTCCCGTTTCCATCGCATCGTGGCCTGCCATCAGCAGCGACACCAGCGAGGGGATCGCCTTGGCCGGGTCGCGATGCATCTGGATGATGCGGGCATCGGGGAAGATCGCCAGGAGCAGATCGAGGTTGTCGATATGTCCCGGGTTCTTGAGCAGCCAGCGCCGATCCGGTTCGCCGCACCCGATCAGCTGCACGCAGCGCTTGTAGTGCGCATAGGCGGGCGCCTCGGTCTGTGTTTGCCACCAGGCGTCGTAACTCGGCGCCGACCATCCCGCCGTCCACAGGTTGGAGACGAAGCTTTGCCAAAGCAGCAGGCAGCATTCGTCGACCTCTTCGGCGGCCATGGCATGTGCGGTGTGCTTGACCGGGGCGTCGGCATGGCGGCGCGCCAGCCGTGCCGCGGTCCGCTGGAACTCGGGATAGTTCTCCCAGGTGGTGCGCGGCGGCCTGGGGCGGGGCGCCTCAAGCAGCCAGGTCTGCAACCCCTGGAAGCGGGGATCGAGCGCCATCAGTTTGTGGAGTGCGGTCGTGCCGGTGCGCGGAATGCCGGTGATCACCACCGGGCTGACGATCGGTGTATCGGCGTATTGGGGATGCTCGCGCATCGATCGGTAGGCAGCCGCGCGGCTGCGCAACACGCCTAGCACCTGGCCCCATGCTATTTCGCGGCCCCTGGCGGTAAAGCATGGGTCGTAGTCCATCGAGTGGAGCAGCATGTCGAGCCCGGACCGATAGTCGGCCGGGCCAAAATCGTCGCAGCCGAGTTCGCGGGCGACCAGCTCGTGGAGCTGGTCGCCCGCATCCCGGAATCGCGCGGGTGCGATGGCTATGGTGGTCATGCGAAGTCCTTCCTACCAACGGCGGCGGCGCTGGCAGGCGCGCACGCGCTGGCGCAGCTCCTCCGCCCGCTGCTCCGGGGTGACGACGGGGGTGTCGGCGGGCAGGTGGTCGCGCAGCGCGGCCAGCTTGACGCGGGTGATCGTCGGCGTCGGCGCGCTGCTGCAATCGTACCAGCGGCCGTAGATGCCGCCCTCGGTGTAGCCCGCCGGATCGAGCCAGTTGGGCACGCCCGGATCGGTCAGCGCGATCACCGCCCGCAACTTTCCGTCGGCGCTTGCGCGGGCATAGTGGCCGTTGGTGCTCGACAGGCGGTAGACATATTCGAGCGCGTTGAAGAGTGGATCGTTGAGCTGGATGTTCCAATAGGGCCGGTCCGGCGGCAGTTCGGTTTCGATGATCAGCGCCTCGTCGGGATCGAATTGAAAGCAGGCCGGCCAGTAGACCTGCTTGGCAAGCGCCCCCGGCATTCGCACGGGCTCGAACACGTTGAAGCCGACCCGCTCCTTCACGCCGTTCTGCATGGGATAGTAGAGCCGGGTCTTGCGGGCGGGGAACCGCGCCATTTCGCCGATACGGCTTACGATATCCTCGGGCGTCAGGCGCGGTTTGGGAGGCACGGGATCGAGGCACCCGATCGTCAGCACCGGATCGACTTCGTTGAGCCAGTCGTAACTGCGGTAGCGCACGATCATGCCGCGCGCCTCGGGATCGATCGGCGCCCAGCGCCCGGTATAGCCGGCGGGGCGCCGGGCGCTGAAGATCACCTCGAAGTCCTCGCCAGGAGCCAAGCCGAGGTCGGTGTCGTCCACCTCGTTGTGGCCGCTGGGCCGGGGCATTTCGTCGACCGTGCCTGACAGCGCCCGCTGGGTGGTGAAGCTGAGAATCCGGCAGGTGCCGCGGTTGCCCGAGACGCGGTAGGACAGGTCGCCCCGGATCGGGGACTGGAGGTAGATGTCGTCCGGGTTGGGTTGTAGCGTGTAGACCGGGTTCCAGAGCGGGGCCCAGTCGGGATGCTCGGCATCGGCGTGGAAATAGGCGAAGCAGGCATAGGACAGGCTGGTCATCGTCTGACGCAGGACGTCGGCCCGGTAGGCCGGGTCGTCAGGGCGCCAGGTGTCGCCCAGTTGAGCGATAGCCTCCTCCAGCGGGGCAAGCAGAGGGGTAAGGTGCAGGTCAGTCGACATCGATCATTCCCCTGAGCTGGGGCCCGCCGCCCACGACCAGTGTTTCCCCGCTGATGTACGAAGCAGCATCACCGGCAAGGAAAAGGATCGCCTGCGCCACGTCCTCCGGTGTCCCGGCCCGCCGCAGCGGGATGGCGGCAGTCGCCCCGATTTCGTCGAACCCGGTGCGCGCCCACTTCGCCCTGGCCTTCTCCGTGGCGATCAACCCGGCTGCAACGCAATTGACCCGAACCCCGCGAGGCCCCCATTCGGTGGCGGAAACCCGCGTCATCATCTGGAGCCCGGCCTTGGCGGCGGCATATGGGGCGACGCCCATGGTGCCGTGGACGCCGGCCAGCGAAGAGACGTTGACGATCGCGCCTTCTCCTTGCGCGATCATCCGCTCTGCCGCCGCCCTTGCGCAGTAGAAGGCCGAATGCAGGTTGAGGTCGAACTCGGCGAGGTACTTGTCGCTGCGGAACTGGCGGATCGGCACCTGCCGCGCGCCTCCGGCATTGTTGACCAGCACGTCCACCCTGCCGAAGCGGGTGTCCACTGCCTCGACCAACGCGATGCACCGGGCCTCTTCGGTCACGTCGGTGGGAATGCCGATGCAGGTGCTCCCGGTTTCGGATGCTATGGCCTCAGCCGTACGGTCGAGCGTCGCGGCCGTGCGCCCGGCAATGATCACCGTGGCTCCGGCGCGTGCGAACTGGCGGGCGGTCTCGGCCCCGATGCCTTCGCCGCCGCCCGTCACGACGACGATCTTGCCTGTGAAATCGTGGATGATTGGCATGGCCGGTTCCTCAGTTGCGTGGGACAGACTGCAAGAAGTCGAGCCCGGCAGGCTCGGGCAGGATATATTCGAGGTAGTGCCCGAGCGGCGCGGCATCGATGAAGCAACTGCGCAGGAATCCGGGGTTGTCGTTCCGGTAGGGCACTGCGAAGTTCGCCGCCGCCGCTCCGGCGATGAGTTCGTCCCATTCATCTTGGGAGGAGACGAGATAGCCGAGATGGTGGTGTTGCAGGGCGAATCCCGGACCCTCGGGCAGGCGGTCCATGTAGATCGCCGAGCCCGGACCGCTCGCTGTGAGCAATTCGTACATGACGGGGCCGATCCACGCGAGTTCGACCCGGATCGTGCCGCCTGCCGGGGTTCGGCCTTCGAGGCGGCGGAACTCGCCAATACCGAGCTGATTGCGGAACAGACCGCAGGCACGCTCGATATCGTTGGTCGCATAGGCGATCTGGAAATGCTCCGTCTGAAGCAGACCTTTGCCGGGCGCGGAAGGCAGCGTGGATCGCGGCAATGCCAAGGCCATGGTGGTCGATCTCCCAATCCGACGCTATCGTGTCTGTTCATTTGATAGTGCACACTATCATTGTGTGTGGCAAGACTGCAAGGAGACGGCGTTGGACGGACCAGACCATCCAGACGGCAAATCGCATCGCAAGCGGCGGGGGGCAGGTGAACTGACCGCTGCGATACTCGCGGCGGCCCGAGCCGAGTTCGACGAGCGCGGGCCGACCGGTGCCACGACGGCCGCGATCGCCCGCCGTGCGGGCGTGACCGAAGCCCAGTTGTTCCGATATTTCCCGACCAAGGCTGCGCTTTTCCGCGAAGCCGTGTTCGGCGCGCTGAATACCCATTTCACGGAATTCCAGTCGGCGCAGTCGCCGTTCGTTGCCGGGGATCGCAGCGCAGCCGAGTGCTATATCAGGGATCTCATCGCTTTCCTTGGCGACAACCGGCAACTGATGGTGGCGCTCCTGGCCTCCCAGGCGTTTGCCGGCGGCGAGGAAAGCGGGCCGATCGCGGCCTTGTCGCAATATTTCGAGGCGGGAGCGGCCATGCGGGCGAAGCGGCTTGGCGAGAGCGATCAGGGAGGCGGTCAGGTGGGGGGGCACCGGATGGCCGTGCGCGTGTCCTTTGCCGCCGTGCTCGGCGCCGTGGCGTTCCGCGACTGGCTCTTCCCGCCGGGGATCGCCTCCGACGCAGAGATCGAGGCGGCATTCACGGACTTCATCCTGAACGGTCTGGGCGAGCGCTGAAGGCGGCGCACCCTCGGATTGACGATGGCCTGCAGTTCCGCGCAATATTCCAGCATTTTAGAGCGCACATGAAGGGCAATGGGGTTTGGACCGCTGGCAATCCATGAGGATATTTGCCCGAGTGGCAGAGACGGCGAGCTTTGCGGAAGCCGCACGGCAGATGCGGCTCAGTCCGCCGGCCGTCACACGGGCGATAACCGCGCTGGAGGAGCAGATCGGCGTGAGGTTGCTCACCCGAACGACGCGCTCGGTCAAGCTGACCGAGGCCGGGCAGCGGTACTTCGAGGACTGTCGCCGCATCCTGGCGGACATTGCCGAAGCCGAAGCGTCCGCAGCGGGGACGCACGGTAACCCGACAGGCACGCTTACCGTCACCGGGCCGGTCATGTTCGGGCGAATGCATGTGCTTCCCATCCTGCTCGAATATCTCGATCGCTTTCCGGGCGTGGCGGGGCAGACGCTGTTCGTCGACCGTCCGGTAAACATCGTCGAGGAAGGGATCGATGTTGCCGTCAGGATCGGCAGTCTTCCGCCCTCGGGTCTGAGCGCCACGCGGGTCGGCTGGGTTCGTCGCACGATCTGCGGGGCGCCATCCTATTTCGATAAACATGGGGTTCCCGGTACGCCTGCCGAGCTTGCGCGACACCGGATCATCATGCCCACCGGCGCCTGGACCTCTCCCGAATGGCATTTCGGGCCGGACGGGCGCACCAGCGTCACCGTGCATCCGCGCCTGTTCTGCAATACCAACGAGGCCGCCATTTCCGCGGCGGAACAAGGGTGGGGCATAGCCCGCGTGCTGTCCTACCGGGTCGCTCCGGCACTGGCGGAAGGGCGTCTGCAATCGGTGCTGGACGATCATGCGGACAGTCCGATCCCCGTTCACGTCGTCCATGTCGAGGGACGGCATGCCACGGCCAAGGTGCGTGCCTTCATCGACCTTGCTGTCGAGCGGCTACGCGACATTGCTTTGCTGCAATGACTGCATTGTTCCGATTTTAGGAATAATGTCTTTCAGAATTGGAGAATTAACGAGGCAGGGCGCAGCAATTACATCTTCCATCAGAAGCTGACGCAGATCGCGCAGCGGTACTGAACAAGGTGGAAGACATGACCAAGCGACTGATCCTTTCCCTAATGCTGGCGACCGCGCCAGTTACCGCAGTAGTTACCGCGCCGGCAAGCGCGATGGCGGCGCCTTCGCAAACCACTTCAGCCACAAGCACCGCGCCCGCTACCGTCCACTACCGCACGGCAACCATAGACGGCGTGAAGATGGCCTACCGCGAAGCCGGCCCGGCCGACGGCCCAGTGGTTCTGCTGCTGCACGGTTTTCCCACCAGCTCGCACATGTTCCGCAACCTGATCCCGCTGCTGGCCGATCGCTACCACGTGATCGCGCCCGACTATCCCGGCTTCGGGCAGAGCGATGCGCCCGATCACAAGCAGTTCGTCTACAGCTTCGGACACTATGCCGACATGGTGGATGAACTGATGGGGCAGCTCGGTGCGCAGCGCTATGCCATGTACGTCATGGATTACGGCGCGCCGGTCGGCTACCGGCTGGCGATCAAGCATCCCGAGCGGGTCAGCGGGCTCATCGTCCAGAACGGCAATGCCTATGACGAAGGGCTCGGCGCGTTCTGGGATCCGATCAAGGCCTACTGGAAGAGCGGGTCGGCGAAGGACCGCGAGGCGCAGGCCTGGCTGGTGACGCAGAAGGCAACGATATTCCAGTATACCGACGGCGTCAGCGACCTGTCGCGTATCAGCCCGGACAACTGGGTCCACGATCAGGCCCTGCTCGACCGGCCGGGCAACAAGGACATCCAGCTCGACCTGTTCTACGATTATCGCACCAATGTGCCGCTCTACCCGCAGTTCCAGCAGTTCTTCCGCGAGCGCAAGCCGCCGACGCTGATCGTCTGGGGCAAGAACGACAAGATCTTTCCCGAACCGGGCGCCCACCCCTACTTGCGCGACCTTCCCGAGGCGGAACTCCACCTTCTCGATACCGGGCATTTCGCCCTGGAGGACAAGCTGGACGAGATGGGCCCGCTGATCCGCGACTTCCTCGATCGCAAGGTCGCTCCCCGCTGACCGACCGGCCGGGGCGGCCCCGCAAAAGGCTCCCCGGCGCCAATATCGGAGGTGCATCATGTCTTACGGATTTCTGGATATCGCCACGACCCCCAGCGTCCGCGCAGCCCAGACGGAAATGGGCGCCGACAGGCAATGGGCCGCGTTCGAGGGCGATCGCGCATTCGACCGCTTCACCCGCAACGAGGCCGCCTTCATTACCGCGCGCGACAGTTTCTACATGGGGTCGGTATCGGAAGACGGCTGGCCTTATGTCCAGCATCGCGGCGGCCCGGCGGGGTTTCTCCAGCTGGTGGACGAACGTACTCTGGCTTTCGCCGACTATCGCGGCAACCGCCAGTATATCAGCACCGGCAATCTCGCCGCCAACGACCGGGCCTGCCTGATCCTGATGGACTATCCCCGGCGCATGCGGCTGAAGATCTATGCCCATGTGGAGAAGTTGTCGTTGGACGCCGATCCGGCATTGACCGAGCTTGTCCTCGATCCCGGATACAAGGCCCGGCCCGAGCGGATCTTCCGGTTGCGACTGGCGGCGTTCGACTGGAATTGCCCGCAGCACATCACCCCGCGCTTCACGGAACGGGAGATCGAACAGGCGGTTCGTCCCCTCCACGAACGCATCGCGGAACTGGAAAAGACGATTGCAGGCTTCGAGAGCGGTACAACAGGGCTTTATGGGCCGGGATCGGATCGCTGAAGCGGCGCGGCGCCCGCTTCATCCGGGCAGGTCACTGGGCGACCGGCAGCCAAGGCCTGTAGAGAGTTAGTGGATAGAGCTTCAGGTCGGCCTCTTCGAGCAGTCTGGCGCAGCGCGCGATGACGGCGAACAGGCAGCGGTCGGCCGGGAGCATATCCGCCGCATTGATACGTTGGGCAGCGGCCAGCCAGGCCAGCAAGGTAAGCTCATCGTCGCCAAGGTAACGTGTCTGCGGCGACAGGATTTCCATATCCTTGCGCGCGGCGATGTGGCGAAGACGGCGGAAGGCGCTGCTTTTTTCCGCATCGCCGTCAAACGGCTCGGCGCCTCTCAGGATCGCCAGCACGCGGCGTTCGATGCGGGGGCGGCGATGCAGGGTGCGGTTGCTGTGAGTCATGAAACGCTCCTGCTCAACGCATGAAGAATTCGACCGGGACGACCAGTTCGATGGTCTCGCCCTTCACGTCTTCCGGCGGTTTCGGCAGCGGCTGGGCACGCTTGGGCAGCGATAATGCCTCCTGGTCGAGCGAGCGGAAACCTGAGGATCGCTCCAGCGAGACCGACAGCACTTTGCCCTGTCTGTCCATCGTGAAGCGGATATAGGGCACGCCCTGCTGGCGCGCGAAGTGGGCATCGCGCGGGTAGCGCTTCACTTTGTCGAGCGCGGCGAGCACGAGGCCCTGCCAGGTCGGCTTGCCGCTGGAGGCTTGGGGGGCGGGCGGGGCCGGCTTGCTGACGGGGGCGGTGGTTTCCTTTACCGGCGGCCCGGGATCGGGCGTTACCGGCGGAGCAGGTGGGGCTGCTGCAACGACATTGCTTGTCGGAATGGCGATTTCCGGTGCCTCTATCGTGGCTCTCTGCTGTTCCGGGATGGATTTGTCCTTCCTTGCCTGCTCTGGGCCCGGCGGAACTTCGCGAACGGGTTCGGGCGGTGCAGCAGGCGGTGCGACTTTGAAGGCCGTCAACGTCGAGGCGGGCAGGGCGGCGGTATGGTGCTGCCAGGTCAGGAACAGGCTTGCGAGAATGGCCAGGCCGGTCGATCCGGTGCCGCACAGTCCTGCCAGGCGCGCGGCAGGAGAAGTGGGCCGATCGGCGAAGCGGGTTGCAGGCGGGACAATCGGCATCGGCGTCACTCTGCGGACAAGGCCAGAACGGCAAGACCGCAAGGCAGGGCGAGGGCCAGCAGCCAGAACCAGGCTCGGGCCGTGCTGCGGGCATGGAAGATGGTCATCGAGACGCCTGCGAACAGGGCAAAGCTGGCCAGCGTCACGCCGGTGACTGCTTCCACCGGATCGGCGCCGAGGCGGATCAGGACGCGCGAGACGGCCACCGTCGCCAGCGCCGTCAGTCCATAGGCGCCCAGCGTCCCAGCCAGTATCCGGGAGCAAGTGCGAAGGGTCATGATCGCACCTTGCGCGTGGCGAGCCGCCGTGCGGCGAATGCCAATGTGGCGGAGGTCGCCAGCATCATGAAGTCGAACCCGGCGAAGACCCAATCCCCGGCGAGGAGACTTGCGGCCAATCCGTGCGTGGTCGTGAGGGCATTCACAAGCGGCACCAGTGCATAGAGCAAGGCGGATAGAGCGAGCGCTTCGATCCAGGCCCGGGCAGCGGGCCGCAGCAGTGTCCAGAAGAGCAAGGCGCCCCATGTCAGGAACAGGCAGTCGATCTCCCACGCGCCGCGCTCGGCAAGGTCCAGCGGTAGCAGGCGATTGGCGAGGAAATAGGCGGCGATCCCGGCCATTGGACCGACGATCATGGCGATGTTGAGACGCTCCACCAGCCGGAATCCGAAATGGGGGCGGGCGGGATCGGGCAGGCGGGCGCGGCGCTTCACGGTCCACAGGACAAGGCCCGTTCCCACCATCGCCGTTCCCGACACGCCCGACACGAAATAGAGCCAGCGCAAGGCGGTGTCGGCGAAAGTGCCAAGGTGGAGCAGGATCATCACGTCCTGAGCCGCCCGTGCGCCGCCCTCGGCAGGCGCGCGATAGAGTACATGTCCATCGATCGCGGAAAGGATCAGGCGCGGTGCCGGTATGCCCAGACGGTCGCGCTGGGCGTAGAACGATGCCGTTGCCTGGACGTCGCCGGGATGGGTGATCGTAAGGCCCCCGACATGGCCGCCATCCCACGCCGCCTGGGCGCGCTGTGCCAGCAGGGTCAGGGGCAGCATGGGCTTTGGTCTGCCCGCTGCGGGATATTCCGGCGCATCGGGATAGACCACGTCGTTGTAGGCGGCGCGGGTTGGGAAATTCGCGGAAATTGCCCATGGCATGATCGTGAACAGCAGCGCGGCAAGACCGGTGTAAGTGATCATCAGGTGGAACGGCAGGGCCAGCACGGCGGTCGCGTTGTGGCCGTCCAGCCAGGATCGCTGGCCTTTGCCGAAGCGCAGGGTGAAGAAGTCTGCGAAGATCTTCTTGTGCGTCACCACGCCGGAGAGGATCGCCACCAGCATCGCGAGCGCCGCCACGCAGACCAGGCTGCGCGCCCAGAGGCGCGGCACGGCGTAGAGGTCGTAATGAAAGCGATAGAGGAAATTGCCGCCCTGCGTGTCGCGCACTTTCACGTCGCGGCCCGTTGCGGGATCGAGCGTGGCCTTGCCCTCGTTTTCAGGGCCTTCTCCCTCGGCCCCCTCCCACGAAACACGCACGACCTGCCCGCCGCGCGCGGGCAGCGAAACGGTCCACGCCTGTGCACCGCCAGCCCGGTCGTGCAGGAGTGTGTCGGCCGCTGCCAATGCCTTCATCGACAGCGCGCCGGACGACATTTCCGGTCGCATCCAGCGCGAAATCTCCTGCTGGAAATAGGCTGTGGTCCCGAACAGGAAGATCAGGAACAGCAGCCAGCCGGGCAGCAGCCCCACCCAGGTGTGGAGCGCCGCCATCGACTGGCGAAAGCCCGGAGATTTCGCACCCGGCATCGCCTCAGTAGGTCCCGCGCAGGGTCACCATGAAGTTGCGCGGATTGCCGTAAGTCGCCGCGCTGCTGGTGGAGACGCGGTAGGTCTCGTTGGCAAGGTTGTCGATATAGATGCCGAGCGTCAGGTGACGGTCGATCTCGTAGTCGGCGCTGGCACCGATCACGGTATAGCCCTTGCGCAAGTCGCTGTTGCCAAACACCCGGACGCCGCCGCCCAGCCGCAGACCTTCGAGTGCGCCGGGGAGCTGGTAGGTGCTCCATACGCGGGCCGAATGCTTGGGCGCTCAGAGCAGGATCGGCGCGCCATCGTCTTCCTTGTTCTTGGTGACGTTGAAGGTATAGCCCGCCGAAATCTGCCAGCTGCGCGTCAGCGCGCCTTTCAGTTCGGCATCGAAGCCCTTGCTGGTCTGAAGCTTGGCCACGCGCTGCATGTAAGTGGTGCCATAGCCGGGGATCACGACCTGCCCCTGCTCCTCGTCATTCACATAGACGTTGTTCTTCTCGATATAGAATACCGAGACGGCGGCCTGAAGCGCCCCTCCGGCAAGGTCGCCCTTGACGCCCGCTTCGTAGTTGCGGCCGGTGGTCGGCTTGTCCGAATAGGTGATCTTGGTCGGGTCTTCGTTCCACTGACCGATCGGCACGGTGTTTTGCATCGGCTCGAAGATCTGCGCGTAGCTGGCATAGGCCGTCCAGTCGCGCGAGAAGTCGTAGGTCGCGGCGGCGTAGGGCACGAACTTGCCGATGGACTGGCCGCGGAAATTCTCGTTGCGGCTGTAGCGCCCGCCGACGATCAGCTTGACCGGGTCGGCCAGATGCATGCCCAGCGTGCCCCAGAAGCCATAGCGCGTGGTATCCCAGCCGTTGTCGCTATAGACGCTGCCCCAGGTGCCATAGCCGCTCCACGTCGCGATCTCGGCCTTGGTTGGCTTGGCGTAGCGGTAGTAGGTGAGGTAATCCTCGACCGTGACCCCGGCGATGCCGCCGATGGGGTTGGTCGAATTGGCTTGGCTGCGCGACCAGTTGGCGCCCACGGCAAGGTCGTGCTGTTGGCCGAACAGGGTGAACTTGCCCTTGAGGTTGGCGTCCAACAGGGTCTGGTTGGCATGGCCGTGCGACATCCAGCGCATGAAGTAGCCGCTGGGCGTCGCCGCGTCCGAATTGATGCCGATACCGTAGTAGCCGTAGAGTTCGTTGGAATCAGTCTCATTGCGGGTGGCGTTGATGGTCAGGTTCCAGTCGGCGCTGAAATCGTGGCTGACTTTGGCGAAGTACTGGAGCGTCTTCGCCTTGTCGTAAGCCCATTCGGGCATCCACGAATCCCGCTTGGACAGGATCGGCAGGTTCTCCGGCGTGCCAAGGCTGCCCGCCCGCCATGCCAGCGTGCGTTCGTACTTCTGGGCATTGAGATCGTCATAGCTCAGGCCCGCAGACAACGTGGTGTCGGGCGTGACGTCCCACTCGATGATGCCGTAGCCGAACTTGTCCTTGGTATAGGCGCCGGTGAAATAGGAATCGGCGTCCTGCCAGCCCGCAACCACGCGCGCGCGCAGGGTGCCGGACTGGTTGAGCGGGCCGCCCACGTCCAGTTCCGCGCGGTAGTTGTTCCAGCTTCCGGCATAGGCGGCGAACTTGATCTGGCGCTCCGCCGTCGGGCGCTTGCGCACGAGATTGACGGTGCCGCTGGCATCGCCGTTGCCCGAATAGAGCCCGTCCGCGCCGCGCATCACCTCGACGTGATCGTAGGCGAGCAGGTTGGGCAGGCCGACACCGTTGATGATGGACTGCAAGCCGTCATGCATGCGCATCGGGCTGCCGCCGTCGATGGTCAGGTTCTGGAGCAGAAACCCGCGCGAATAGAACACCGGCGTGCGCGTATTGTACGAGGCGACGTAGATGCCGGTCACCTGATCGAGCGCGGCGGTGACGGTGGTGATGTCCTTGTCCTCGATCTCCTGCGCGGTCAGCACGGTGACGCTGCGCGGAATCTCGCGGAGGCGTTCGGCGGACTTGCCGCCGACCTGGGCGTACTGTCCGGCCAGCGATTTCGTGCCCTCGGTCATCGTCAGGGCAAGCCCGGCGCCGTCGGTTCCGGTGCCGGTTGCAGTTTCGCTGCCGCCCTCGACGCGGACCGGGCCAAGCTGGGTGGTGCCGTCCGATACTTGCGGCGCGCGCTCGATGGTGAAAGTGCGCGGCGCGGTCTGGCGGAAGGTGAGGCCCGTGCCCGCCAGGAGGCGCGACAGCGCTTCGGCGGGGGCAAGGCTGCCCTTGACCCCGGAAGTCGAGATGCCCTGCGTCAGCGGCGCGTCGTAGACCAGCTCGATCCGTGCCTGCCGGGCAAGCTGGTTGAGCGCGGCGGGAAGCGGCCCGGCGGCAATGTCATAGGCCGCAGCGCTTTGGGCTGCAGCGGCGCCCGGCAACGCGGCGCAAAGCGTGGTGGTGGCCAGCAGAGCGAAAGCAAGGCTGCGCGCCGCCGAACGGACAGGGCGGTGCAGGCGGTTCGAATTCACGGAAAAATACCCCCGGATCATGACAGAACGCGAGCGCGGACTTCGCTATTGCGACGCGCTCTCATCCATCAGACGAGCGACCTTGCAAAAACGGGACTTTGCCGGATGCATTTTTTTCGGATTTTTTCGAAAGGGCTGGAAAATCAGCTGTAGATGAAGATCAGGCGGTCGGTCAGGCGGGTCGATCTGAGGCCGAGCGAGGCCTGAAGCTTGGCAATGGCGCCGACCGGATCGTGGATGTTGAACACGCCGCTCACCCGCCGGGCGCGGACGTCCTCGCCGATCACCTGAAGGTAGCCGCTGTGATAGCGCCCCAGTTCGGCAACGACTTCGGATAGAGGACGATCCTCGAACGTCAGGAAGCCCTGTGTCCAGGCATCGGCATCGGCGACTTTGCCGGTTTCGAGGGAGTTGAACCCCTGCGCGCGGCTATAGCGGATGCTCTGCCCTTCGCCGACCTCTGCCGTCCTGCCTTGCGCAGCCGGGACGGCTACACGCACCCGGTGCTCGGTGACGCTGACTTGCGCGCCGTCGTCCAGCGTGCGGACGAGGAAGCGGGTGCCCAGCGCGGTCGTGCTCCCGCCACCTGCCTCCACCGTGAACGGGCGTCTGCGATCGGGGGCGACGGTGAAGGCCGCTTCGCCTTTGAGCAGCCGGACGGTGCGCCGACCCGGAGCATAGTCGAAGGCCACCGCGCTGCGGGTATTGAGCAGGATATGCGAACCATCCGGCATGGCGATCATGCGCTGTTCGCCGGGCGCGGTCATCGCATCGGCCTGCCAGCGCGTGGGCCAGTCATTCGCCGCGCCGACCACCACTACCAGGGCAAGGCTTGCGGCCAGAGCTGTCGGCACCCAACGGCGGGGGAGGCCGCGCCGCGGATGTACCGAGGTGGACGGCAGGCGGGGCGGGGCGAGAGAAGCACGCAGCGCGGGAGGGACCGTCACCCCGCCCAGATCGGACCAGACGACTTCCATCTCCGCAAAGGCCTGCGCGTGGCGCGGGTCGGCGTCCAGCCAGGCGTTCAGTTCGGTCTCATCGTCCAGCAGGCCGCTGTCGCGATCGGCGAACCGGCGTGCGGCCTCATCGGCGATTTCCTTAGGAATGGGACTGTCAGCCATCACCAGCGCGGTTCCTTTGCCGTGCGGCGCACCACGGCGCCGCACCAGCCTTCATATGCAAGACGTCCGGCACGCGCGGATCGGGACTTTTCGCGGCGAGAATAGGCAGTCATGCGCCCGTATCATCCTGAAGATCATCCTGAAGTCTGGCATGACAATGGCGTACCGCGATCCGCACATGCTTGGCGACGGCGTTGAGCGTGATGCCAAGCCGCTGCGCCACTTCGTCGGCCGGAACGCCGTCGATCCGGCGCAGCGTGAAGACCTGCCGGCAGCGCAGCGGCAGTTCCTCCAGCGCCGCTTCGAGGCGTTGCAGCCTTTCCCTATCGACCAGCCGTGTCTCTGCCGAAGGCGTGTTCGCGGAAACGTCGAGCGGAAGATCTCCGCCCTCGAACAGCTTGCCGTGGCGCGTGGCGGCTCGGACATGGTCGGTCGCAAGGTTGGTGGCGAGGCGGTAGAGGAAGGCCCGCTTGTTCACGATCGGCGGATCGTCCTCTACCCGCTGGACCCGGAACCACAGGCTCTGCGTCACATCCTCCGCTGCCGGGACACTGCCGACGATGCGCTGCGCCAGCCGCAGAAGCGAGCGGCGTTCCGTCAGCAGCAGGCGCGTCAAGGCAGCGGCGTTGGAGTGCATTTGGGGCGCGCCTAGCTCTCTTGCGATCAATTCGCAATATGGCGGGTCACGAAAGTCTACAGCCTTGACAGGGCAAAGGCCGACCACGGGAGCGCCCTTCCGGCGGGATCGATCACCGGAAGGGCGATCGCCTCAATCGATTACTTCGCCGTTCTGCGGCCCCGGATAGCGCGAGAGCCAATAGGCATATTGCTCCGGCAGCAGCGAGGAGGCCTTGGGTACGCCCAGTTCGCGCGCCGTGCGGAACGGATAGTGCGGGTCGGCCAGCACACCGCGCCCGACCATCACCAGATCCATCTGCGCCTCTGCAATCGCGCGCTCGGCATCGGTGGGAACGTCCATGCCCCATGCGGTGGCGACGGGCAGGTCGGTCTCGGTCCGTACGCGTTGGGCGATCGGGGCCATGAAGGCGGGGCCCCACGGCACCTTCGCCTCGATCGTCGAAAAGCCCATCGAGACGTTGAGGAAGTCCAGCCCTTCCGCGCGCATGCGGTTCACCAGAGCGATGGACTCGACCAGCGTTTCCTCGTCCCGGCCGTCGAATTCCAGCACCCCGAAGCGGGCGGTGAGCGGCAGGTTCTCCGGCCAGACGGCGCGCACGGCCTGAAGCGTTTCGATCAGGAAGCGGCCCCGGTTCTCGGCGCTGCCGCCGTATTGGTCGGTGCGGGTATTGGCGTGGATCGAGAAGAAGCTCTGCGCGAGGTAGCCGTGGGCGAAATGCAGCTCCAGCCACTGGAACCCGGCATCCAGCGCGCGCTTGGCGGCGGCAACGAAGTCCGCCTTGACGCGGGCGATGTCGTCCAGAGTCATTTCCTTCGGCACTTTGGGCAGGCCGCCGCCGAAGGCAATGGCGGACGGCGAGATCGTCGGCCAGCCGCCGGGGGCGTCGTCGGGGATATGGTCGTCGCCTTCCCACGGCTTGTTGGCGCTGGCCTTGCGGCCGGCATGGCCGATCTGGATGCCGGGCACCGCACCCGCCTTGCGGATTTCGGCGGCAATCGCAGCCATGCCCGGCACTTGCGCATCATTCCAGAGCCCGGTGCAGCCCGGGGTGATGCGGCCCTCGGGCGAAACGCTGGTCGCCTCGACGATGACAAGGCCCGCCCCGCCGCGTGCCATGCCGGTGTAGTGGGCAAGGTGCCAGTCGGTGGTGACACCGTCCTCGGCGGAATATTGGCACATGGGCGGCACGGCGATGCGGTTGCGTAAGGTGACGTCCTTGAGCGTGAAGGGCGTGAAAAGCGCGGACATGCGTCCTCCGATTGGGGGGAGAGAGAAAAACGAAAGTGGGTAGGCGGGCTCAGCCGATGGCTTCGAGCACCAGCTGCGCCACGCGCTTCGACGACGCGGGGTTCTGCCCGGTGACGAGATTGCCGTCGCGCACCGCATGAGGCTGGAAATCCGGGCCGCGTTCGTAAAGCGCGCCAAGCTCGCGGATGCGCGTTTCCATCAGGAAGGGCACGGCGTGGGTAAGCCCGGCGGCCTCTTCCTCGCTATTGGTAAAGGCGCTGACCTTGCGCCCGGCGACCAGCGGCTTGCCTTTGGTATCCTTGGCGTTCACGAGGCCGGCCGGGCCGTGGCAGACGGCGGAGACGACCTTGCCCTCGGCAAAGGCCGTGGTCAGCAGATCGGCCAGTGCGGTACTTTCGGGCAGATCCCACATGGTGCCGTGGCCGCCGGTCAGGAACACTGCATCGTAAGGTTCGGCGGTCAGGTCCGCGACCTTCAGCGAGTGCTTCAGCTTTTCCATCGCCGGTGCATCGGCCAAAAAGCGCGCGACGCTTTCGGGACGGTCCGCCTCGGCCATCGAGCCGGGATCGACCGGCACTTCGCCGCCCGCCGTCGAGGCCAGGTCCACGTCGGCTCCGGCATCGATGAAGGCGTAATAGGGCGTCGTCAGTTCCTCGATCCAGACGCCGGTGGAGCGGCCGGTCTCGCCGATCTGCGCGTGCGAGGTGAGAACGATGAGGATCTTCATGACGTTTTCTCCTTAAGCCCTGGCTGCAAATGCGGCGGCGACAAGACCGTCGAGCCAGTCCTGATGGCCGTTGATCATCGGGTTGGGCTTGGCCTTGGCCAGTTCCTTCGCAGGCTCGCCCTTCTGGCTTTCCTGCGTGAGGATGCGCACGCGCCCGGCCGAGAGGTCTTCAATCAGCCAGGCGTGATGAACGTCGAGCCGGGTATCACCTTCGCCCGACCAGCCATGCCACGCGATCCGTGCGGGCTGGCCTTCCACCGGCGGCACGCATTCGACCACTTGCGATTCGACCGGGAAGCCGAAAGTCTTGAAGAAGAAACGATCACCCTGTTCGAGGATCGGGCCCGCGCCATCGTGAAACGCCACGTCGGAACTGTTGGCGTAATAGCCGGACCAACGCAGCGGCTCGGCCAGCAAGGGCCAGACATCGGCGGTGGTCAGGCCTGCCACGATCACTTCGTTGGAACAGAAATTGTCGGTGAAGCCGGGAACATAGCCGGCCGGCCAGAGGATGTCGCTCACATGGGTCTCCTGCGCTTCGGGGGGAAAGCTTGACCGGGGAACAGATAAGCGGGCATTTGATATAAGAGAAATCAGGAAGTGGTATTTCCATCATCATGCAGGGTGATATCAGGGGGCTGGACCTCAATCTCCTAAAGGCGCTGGATGCGCTGCTGGAAACACGCTCGGTCACGCGCGCCGCAGAGCGACTCGGGCTGACCCAGCCAGCGGTCAGCGGCATGTTGACCCGCCTGCGCGAAGCCTTTCACGATCCGCTGTTCGTGCGAGCACAGCGCGGCGTGTTGCCCACCCCGCGCGCCGAAGCGTTGGCGGGGCCGCTGAAGGCGGCGCTGCGCGAGATCGAGGTTCTGCTTCAGCCCGAGGCTTTCGATCCCGCCAGCGCTGAAATGACGATCAGCATTGCCGCCACCGACTATGCGCAGCGCGTGGTGATCCTGCCGTTCCTCACCGAGTTGCGGCGGATCGCGCCGGGCATCCGCATGTCGATCCGCCCAGTCGACATGGCCACGCTGGCACGGGACATGGAGCAGGGTCACCTCGATTTCGCGCTGATCACCCCGGAAATGGCGCCCGAGCATCTGCGCGCGCGGCGACTGTTCGACGAGCGCTACGTCTGCGTGATGCGGCATGGCCATCCGGCAACGCGGCGTCCGCTCGATCTCGATGCCTTCTGTGCGCTCGATCATGCGCTCATGTCGCATGACGGCACCCAGTTCCATGGTGCTACCGACCGTGCCCTCGACGCCATGGGCCGCAGCCGCCGGGTCGTGCTCTCCGTGCCCAACTTCGGCTTCGTGCTCGACCTGATCCGCGCTTCGGACACTTGCGCACTGCTGCCCGAGCGGCTGGTGCGCGGGCTGGAAGGGCTATGCTTGCGCGATCCGCCGCTGGATGTGCCGGGCTTCACCAAGCTGCTCACCTGGCATGAGCGGACCCAGCACGATCCGGCCATGGCCTGGCTGCGTGAACGCATGGCAACGTCTTCGCATTGACGGGACGAGAGTAGCCCCTTGGTCGTGATTTCGCGGATAGCTCAGTTCTTGTCGAGACGCGGAAGCAATGCGGTCAGGAGGCCGATCGCCGGGAGAAAGGCGCAGATATGGTAGACCGTTTCGATACTCGTGCGATCGGCCAGCCAACCCAGCACAGCGGCGCCTATGCCGCCCATTCCGAACGAGAACCCGAAGAACAGGCCTGAGATCATGCCCACTTTGCCGGGAACCAGTTCCTGCGCGAACACAACGATAGCAGGAAACGCGGAAGCCAGGATCAGGCCGATCGCCACGGTCAGCGGGCCGGTCCAGAACAGGCTGGCATAGGGCAGGAGCAGGGTGAAGGGCAGGGCGCCCAGGATCGAGAACCAGATCACGTATTTGCGGCCGAAGCGATCGCCCAGCGGCCCGCCCATGACCGTGCCCACGGCGACGGCTGCCAGGAAGGCAAACAGATGGAACTGCGCGTTCTGCACGGAGAGTCCGAAACGGTGGATCAGGTAGAATGTGAAGTAGCTCGTCAGGCTGGCGAGATAGACGTATTTGGAGAAGATCAGCGCCAGCAATATCGCGATGCCGCGCGCGGCCTGTCCTTTCGGCAGCGCGCCGGAGAGTGCGTCGCTGCGACCGGCGGCAAGGCGTTCGAGGCCGTGATTGCGATACCAGGCGGCGACGTTCCACAGCACCGCGCCGGAGAGCAGCGCCAGCAGCGCGAAAAAGGCCAGGCTGGATTGGCCCCAGCGCACCACCACCAGCGCGGCGGCCAGCGGTCCCAGCGCCTGTCCGGCGTTGCCGCCGACCTGGAACAGGGATTGGGCAAGGCCGTGCCGTCCACCGGCCGCCATCCGTGCCACCCGCGAGGATTCGGGATGGAATACGGAAGAGCCCATGCCCAGCAAGGAGGCGCCGACGAGCACCAGCCAATAGCTATGCGCTGCGGAGAGTACCGTCAGTCCGGCCAGCGAGAACAGTGTGCCGCCGGGCAAGGCCAGCGGCGTGGGCCGTTTGTCTGCATAGAGCCCGACCAGCGGTTGCAGGATCGAGGCGGTGATCTGATAGGCGAGCGTCACCAGTCCGATCTGGCCGAAGCTCAGTTTCAGGTCGCTTTTCAGCGCGGGATAGATCGCCGGAAGCAGCGACTGCATCATGTCGTTCAGAAGGTGGCAGAAACTGATCGCGACGATCACGCCGAACACCGTTCCGTCGATCGCGCCCCCGGCCCTGGCCCCGGCCTCTGAACTGGTTCTACTCGCCGCCATTCCTTGTCATCCTGTCCCGATTTGAGAAGACGGCCCTTATTCCCTTTTGGATCGTCCCGCTTCGGCATATGGGTCAATCAATTATGAAAATGGGACAACCAGTCGAGCATCGCCAGTCTGCGGATTTCGAGGATGTGCCGCGCCCGGTGGTCGGGGTAGGCAACGATTATCCGGCATCTTTCGAACTGGCCGAACATACCCACCGGCGCGGGCAATTCCTTTATGCCGCAAGCGGGGTGGTGGCGGTCAGCACCCCCGAAGGTGCCTGGGTCGCGCCGCCCGAGCGTGCGGTCTGGATTCCGGCGGGAACGCCGCATTCGGTGCGAATGGTCGGCGCGGTGCGGACGCGCAGTGTGCTGATCGACCAGGCGGCAAGCGCAACCCTTGCCGATACTTGCCGGGTCGTCTCGGTATCCCCCTTGCTGCGCCAGCTTCTCGTGGCCGCGTCGGAAGTGCCAGCCGAATACGCGGAGGAAGGACGCGACGGACTGGTGATGGCGCTGCTGGTAGCGGAGATCTGCCTGGCGCCGGTGATCCCGATCGTCGTGCCCTTTCCGCGCCATACGGCGCTTGCGCAGCGCTGCCATCGTTTCCTCGAAAGTCCGCGGGCGAGTGAGACGATCGATCAGTGGTCGGATGCGCTGGCGATGAACCGGCGGCGCTTCACCCGGCTGTTCCGGCGCGAAACGGGCATGAGCTTTGCCGAGTGGCGGCAGCAGGCTTGTCTCTCCGAAGCATTGCAGCGGCTGGCAGCAGGCGATTCCGTCACGGCGATCGCGCTCGATCTCGGCTATGACGGACCGGGCAATTTCTCGACGATGTTCAAACGCGTCCTGGGTGCGCCGCCGAGCCGCTATCGCGCGCAGTAGGGCTTGACCCGTGATGCGAACGCACCGTCGCATCACGTCGGGAAAAGCGGCTTATCCTGTCCGGTCTGCTCGCGCCTTCAGGTTCGTTCGCCGCGTGCCCTCCTTCACCTCGATGGCGTATTCGCCCGCGCTCAGGGCCTGGGCCGCTCCCGAGAAATTCCAGCGCGAAAAATTTCTGCCGGAGATGCGGATCCGCAAGGTACGGGCGGGACCGGAGGAGTGGTCGATCGCGAATTCGCAGTGATCGAGCAGAGGGCTGACCCGGATCGGCATGTCGGACGCGAACCGGCCGTCGTCCAGCAACTGGATATCGAGAGAACGCTCTTCGAGGCGCGCGTGAAAGCGCCGACGCACACCGTCGCGGGGATGGACCAGAAGCTGGTCATCGCGTTCTTCCAGCACACCGGAAAGTGCCATGCGGCCGAACAGCTCGTCATCGACCAGCGTGGTGGCCGCCGCGCGCAGGGCGCCGCAGAAGCCAAGGTCGATCTCGCAGGAATAGTACCAGGACCCATGTCGATGGGGCTGGTCCAGCCATGTCTCGCCAAGCGCGGCGGGTTCGAAACCGCCCCCCGCGCCGCCGTCGTTGGCCTTGCCGGGATACCAGTAGCCGTAGCCGCTCTCCGGCGTACCGCTGTTCAGCAAGGCCCAGCTGCTCAGCGCCGAGGCATGACCAAGCCGCAGCAGGGGACGATGATCGGAAGCGTCGTTCAGGGCATGATCGAGGATGGCCCAGCCGCCCATCTGCGCCATGTAGCTCAGCGTATAGGCATCGCCCGCCTGCGCGCGGTAATCGCTGCCGAGCGTGTAATACGAGGGTTGCAGCCAGCCCCGGCAGAACAGGTTGGCGTCCATCTGACGCTTGGCGAAAGCGCGGGCACGTTCCGGCGGGAAGCGCTCCGGCCGGTCGAGCGCATAGCGGGCGATCGCCTGCGTCGATTCGAAGCCGGTGGAATCGAACGCGTATTCCGAGGCGAAGAGATCGTCGACCTCGTTCACGAAGTGCGCGACCTTATGCTCCCAATGCCCGGACAATTCGTCCGCCTGCGCCACAAGGCCTTCGCGGCGCAGGGCCTCGATCACGTCGGGAATGACCAGTTCGTTGTAGAAGCCGGTGGAATCCGCCGTCCAGTCGATGATCTCCTTGGGGATCACGAACATGGCCCGCGCGGTGCCGAAGGCGCGTTGGAGATAGTCGGCGGCGGCAAGGCGCGTGCGGAAGCCATGCCGGTCCCTGGCGATGCGATAGAGCGCGAAATACATCAGCGCGATATGCGGATAGTCGTAAGGCCGCCAGAAGTGCTTGCGGCCCTTCTCGCCCGGATCGGCGCTGTCGCGGTTCCGCTTCCAGTCGGGGATGCCGTAGAGCGCGTAAGGCCATTGCTCTTCGGTGGTGCGCTGAAGGCCGCCCCAGACGAAGTGCTCGACATAGTCGTCCAGCGCGTCGATCTCGGCCTGCACCGGGTATTCCGCGTTCTTGGCGGCGAGGAATGCAGGCTTGGAAAGGCCCGGATCGTCGCAGGTCACTTCGTAGATGCGCCAGCCCTTGATCCGGTCGTAATTCTCCGGGCCGAGCAGTGTCTGGCTCTCCATGTTCCATTCGGCCAGCAGGCCGTCGTACCACTTGGCGGGATCGCGGTGACGGTGGGCGGCGATAAAGGCGCCGCGCTTGGCGATCATCGTCTCGACCGGCTCGGTCACGAAGAATTCCAGCGTCGTCCGTCCGCCGTCCGCCTGATGCAGCGTGACGTGGTTCTCACCGAGACGGGCGAAGCGCACGCGAAAGAGCTTTCGCCCCGCCCGTTCTCCCAGCGGCGTCCAATCGGTCTGCGCGGGATGTTCGGGCTCCAGCCGGACGACCGATACGCTGGATGCCAGCGAAAGCGTTACGTCGAGATCGGTCGGCACGGTCATGCCCGGCACCACTTCGACGTCGATCAGCCCATGCTCGGCGATGGTCCGGCGCATCGCCGCGTAGCCGTCCACGAGCAGGAATCGCACGCCTCGCCCGGCCGTTGCCCCCGGCGCAAGCGTGAGGCTGGTCGCAGGCAGGCGCCAGCGCGAACCCGCTGCCTTTACGGCGGCGACTTCGGCGGCGGCGTGGAAGAACACCCGGTAGAGGTCTGGCGAATCCTTGGGCGCGTCCCAGTATTCGAGCGCCGCGCCCTTTTCCGGGAGCATGGCGAGCCAGGGGGTGAGACTGTCCTTGCGCTGCCAGAAAATGTGCGAACTGCGGCCCGAAATGAAGCTATGCTTGAGGAGAGCGTCGGGATCGCCCTTTGCCGCGTGGATCATGTTGATCGGCAGCGGAAGGGCAAGATCGCCGAACTCGACCGGCAAGGCGGTCTCGTTGGAAAGCGTCAGGGTCAGATAAAGCCCTTCGGCTTCGTGGGCGACACTGCTCGTGACGGAGATGCCGGGCGCGAGGAGGTAGCGCGTCTCCACCCCGCTTTCGGACTGCCTGACGTGCTCGGGCTCCAGCGTGCGCGTTTCGAAGCGCTGCCACGGGCCATCCGGGATGCGGTAGGTCCCGGTGGCATTTCCGAGACCTGCGCCCGCATGGATGAAATCTCCCGGTATGGCCTGCGATGCGCAGGTGAGACTGGTCACACGCCCGCCGTCGAAGCCGAGCTTGAAGGGTTTTCCGCGACCTGAGAGTACCGAGCCGATCTTTCGCGGCGCGGGTGCCGGGGAGGGGGCGGCCTGCAACTGCCCTTCAAGCGCAGGCAGGAAGACACCCGCCAGCCCAGCGCGGATCACCCCCCGTCGGTCGAGCGCGCCGAAGGGCTTGGAGCGGAGCTGGCGACGAGGGATGCGGCGACTTTCGAGCGATGGGCTGAGTGTATCTTCGTCAGCGCTGTCCAAGTTTCATCTCCGTCAAAGCCCCTCATGTATATCGTATAATATAATTGAAGCAACTTCGAACAGACACCGGGTAACCGTTCAGTCAGGGCGGCGTGCCGGGTGGATGACCACCCGGCACGCCGTTCATTCACAGTGCTTGCTGCTCCCGATTAAGGTTCCGACCCTTGCCGGCCTCCGGCTCGGGGTGGGCGGAGGGCGCCTGCTTCAGGCTATCCGGGACGGCGATGAACGGCAGGCCAAGGCGCTTGCTGGTCATCCGGCGGATACGGTTGGTCAGTGCCGGGCTATCGTTCAGCTTCATCCCGTAGGAAGGCACCATCTGGCGAACGCGGGCGCCCCAAGCGCCCTTCATCTGCTGCGGGAACGCCTTTTCCATCACGGCCAGCATGATGCCGGGCGAAGTCGATGCACCGGGCGAGGCGCCGAGCAGCGCGGCGATGGTGCCGTCCTTGTCGGTCACGATCTCGGTGCCGAACTGCAGGACGGTGCCCTTCTTGGGGTCGCGCTTGATGATCTGCACGCGTTGTCCCGCCGTTATCAGCTTCCAGTCTTCGCGGCGGGCCTTGGGGTAGTATTTCACCAGTTCGGCCTGCCGGTCGGCATCGGAAAGCATCGCCTGCTGCGAGAGGTAGCGCACGAGGTCCAGATTCTCGGCGCCGACCTTGATCATCCCGCCGACATTGTTGTTGTTCACCGAACCGAACAGGTCGCTCCAGGATCCGTTCTTGAGGAACTTCGTGCTCTGCAGCGCGAAGGGGCCGAATAGGGTGACGTCATGCCCGTCGAGCTTGCGCGCATCGAGGTGGGGGACCGACATCGGCGGCGAGCCGGCTTCCGCCTTGCCGTAGACTTTCACGTCGTGACGGCCGGTGACCGCAGGAGCCTGGAACGCCAGGAACTGGCCGCCGACCGGGAAGCCTGCATAGTTCTTGGCCTCGGGGATGCCGGAGAGCTGCAGGAGCTTGAGCGATGCACCGCCCGCACCGATGAACACGAAGCGCGACTTGATCGTGGTGTCATGCCCGGTCGCGAGGTCGCGAACGGTGACGTTCCAGGTCCTGTCGGCATTCCGGCGCAGCCCGCGCACTTCATGGCCGAGCTGCATGCGGAAGTTGGGGTTGCGCTGGAGCGAGTGGGCGAGCTGGCGCGTGATGACGCCGAAATTGACGTCGGTGCCGAGCGGCATGTACGTCGCGGCGACCTTCTGCGCAGGATCGCGGCCGTCCATCACCAGCGGCGCCCATTTGCCGATCTGGGCATGGTCCTGGGAATACTGCATGCCGTAGAACAGCGGGTTCTTCACCAGCGCCTGCTGCCGCTTGTGCAGATAGGCGATGTTCTCGTCACCCCACACGAAGCTCATGTGCGGCGTCGGATTGATGAAGGCGGAGGGTTTCGGCAAGCGGCCTTCGGCGACTTCGTGGGACCAGAACTGGCGCGAGACTTCGAACTGTTCCGCGATTTCGACGGCTTTTGCGGTCGCGATCGAGCCGTCGTCGTTTTCCGGCGTATAGTTCAGCTCGGCGAAGCCGGAATGCCCGGTTCCCGCGTTGTTCCAGCCGTTCGAGCTTTCCGCGGCGACTTTGTCCATGCGCTCGAACAGGCGCACCTGCCAGCCCGGCTCCAGTTCCTGGAGGTAAGTGGCCAGGGTGACGCTCATGATGCCGCCGCCGATCACCACGACATCGACCGGCTTCTCGTTCTCGGCTGCCGGCGCCGCGCTGAAGTAGAGCGGGCGATAGAGGAAGGCCACGAAGGCAAGCAACAGCGCGAGGACTACGCCGCCGGCAATCTTGAGGCCGCGCCGGGAGCGAGGTCTAGGCGCCGGTCTGATGGGAGTGTTCATGTGTCTGATCTTCCGGTTTGCGAAGGACTGCGGGCCTTGCGGACAGAGGGTTGGCAAGGACCGGATCGGGGGCTGAAATGGGCGGGGTTCATGGATGTGCGCCCGTCAGAAACGCAGGTTCAGCCAGGCGGCGAAGAAATCGGAATTGCCGAAGCCGGCGCGGGTGAGCACGGGGCCGGCATCGAGATGTTCGTAGCGGCCGGTGATCGATACGCGCGGCGTGACCGACCAGACCACTTGTGCGCGCAGGGATTCGCCGATCTTGTGGCCGCCAACCTGCTCGGTCCCGGCATAGGCGGAACGGTTGGCGCGGTAGACGGCGTCGCGCGTATCCGGCCTCCAGGCGAACTGGTATTCCAGCAGCGCCCGCACCCCGGGCAGGGGCGCCAGCGACAGATTGGGTGCGACAGTACGCAGATTGGTGGGAGTAAGCGCGAGCTGATAGCTGAAGTAGACGTTGTTGCCGTGCGGCGTGGTGGCCGCGGTCAGCTTGCCCGAAGTATAGCTGCCGCCTCCGCTGGCGTGGTCGGCATGGAACCCGACGCGCGGTGAGAGCGGCAGGCCCTGCAACTTGTAGGACTGCGCCAGAAAGACCTGCCAGGCATCGATCCTGCGCCCGTCGAAACGGCCGGACTGGTGATTGACGGTCCAGTCTATCGCCCAGCGGCCCGCTTCTCCCCATAGCCGCGCGCCGGTGAAGCGGCGCTCCTCCCGCGCGGAAGTGTCGCCGCGGGTAATGCTGGTGCTCAGCAGCCGCCAGAAAAACGGATCGAGGTAGAGCCGCGATCCGCCCAGTGCCCTGGCCGGAATGCGCAGCCCTGCGGTGAATCCCGAGAAACGCTGGCCATGATCGACGCTATCGTCGCCCGTGCCGCCGGTACCCAGGCGGGTCGGCTTGAGATCGAATGCGTCGATCCGCACCACGCCGGTCCGGGCCCAGGCCCGCACCCCGTTCAGTGCGTAGCGGATCCCGTTGTTGTCCCGCTGCGCGGTCAGCAGGCTGCTGCCGTCCATGAACTCCTGACGGCCATAGCGCAGACCGATGTCGACATTGCCGAGCTGGCCCCGGGCCTCGGCAAAGGACTGCAGCACGACGAGGTCGTTGCGCATCGAGCCGGCGGGCGTGCCGATGTTGTGCCCCGAGATCCCGGCATGGGCCAGCTCTCCGTAGAACCGCAAATGCGGGCCGACATGCAGGTCGGCGGCCCCCATGACGCGGATCATGTCCTGCCGCTGGTCGCCCGCATTGCGCAAGTTCAGGTTGCCGGTACGGTTCATCCGCAGGCGCAGTTCACCGCTGAGCGACAGGTAGATGTCGCCGTCGCCGTCCAGCGGCAGGAACTTGAGCCGGTCGAGCGGGTCATCGCGGCTGGCCGGATCGCGATAGCGGCGCCAGTCCTCGGCCCAGCGGGACGGCCCGTAGCCTTTCGAAAGACTGCCTTCGCCGATCGCTTCGGCCGGATAGGTTTCGGTCTCGTCGTCAGTGGCGGCGAAGGCCGGGGTGAAGGGAAGCATGGTTGCCGCGCAGGCACTCAGGCCCAGGCGCACCGTCCGGCGCGGATGAACTGTTGGCACGATCGACGGTCCTAGGCGGAACCGGGCCACGCGGAGGCATTGTCGCGCATGCCTGAAAGGCGGTCATGTCGGAGGTTTCGGATCGGGGGACGGGCAGGCATGGCAAGGCTCTTTCCGGCCCGGCCAGATCACGCGTCGATGGTTGAGTGGCCGGGGAGGTTGATTTTTGCGGCATTATCTCCAGCCCGAACGCTGATGCAATTTGTCCAATTGCTAGAAAAATATCATTATTAAACATAGTATTAGAAATATTTTAGATATCGCGACCATGCCTGTTCGTGCTGGTTTTGGCACAGGTTGTCTTTCAGATTGTGTCACTATTGGCACAGTGCCCGCGTGGCGCTATCGACGGGGGATGACGGCGCGCCGATATCTGATTCCTTCACTCTGCTTATGTGCGCTGCTCATGCTCGGCGGCGCGGTTGTCTGGATTGCGGGCGGCATGGCCGCAAGCAGCGAGCGGACGCGGCTGGAACGGAATGCCGCCGCCGCGGCGGTGCTGCGCGAGGCTTACCTTGAAAGCGAGATCGAGCGCTTCCGCCTGCTTCCCGTCGCCCTGTCCGACGACAGCGATATCGTTGCCGGTCTGGCCGGATCGCAGGCCGCGCTGAGACAGGTCGCGCGCAAGCTGGAAACCCTGGCGGTGACGACCGGGGCGGCGCAGATCTATCTGCTCGATGCCCGGGGAACGACGCTGGCGTCGAGCAATGCGTCCACGCCGCGCAGTTTCCTGGGGCAGAACTATGCCTTCCGAAATTACTTCCGCAGCGCCGCGCGGCAAGGCGCTGGGGCCCAGTTCGCGCTCGGCACGGTCAGTGAACGGCCGGGACTCTACCTTGCCCAGCGCACGCGTGGCGGCGGCTATATCGTGGTCAAGCTGGAGTTCGGGGAAATCGAGCGCAAATGGGCGCGGCTGGGTGAGATCACGTTCGTCACCGGGCCCGAAGGGATCGTGCTTATCACCAGCCGGCCGCAATGGCGCTTCACGACAACGCGGCCACTTTCACCGATGGCCCGGCAGCAGTTCCGGGCAGAACTCCAGTCCGGCAAGGGGTCTCTAGCCAGAACCCCGCTGACGCACATGAAATCCGGCATCGTAAGGCTGGATGAAGGCCCGCGCGCGGGGTTGCTGTGGACGTCGGAACCGATGGCCATGCCGGGCTGGCATCTCAACCTCCTGACGTCGACCGACAGTGTGGATCGGGCCGCCCGCACCGCGCGGATTTCCGCGCTGCTGGCGCTGGTCGTCCTGGCCGGTCTGGGCTGGATCGCACGGGACCGTGCCTTGCGGCGGGCCGAACGCGCGGCGCTTGCCTCGGCGCGGACCGGCGAACTGGAAGCTCTCGTTGCCGAACGAACGCGCGAACTGCGCCGCGAAATGGAAGAACGCGCCGCCGGAGAAGAACGCGCCGAGGCTTTGCGCGAAGGGCTGCGCCAGGCCAATCGTCTGGCCTCGCTTGGACAGATCACCGCCGGTATCGCGCACGAGACGGCCCAGCCGGTGGCCGCGATCCGGGCTTATGCGGCCAACGGCCGTCAGCTCCTTGAGCGCGGGGACACTGCCTCGGTCGTGAAAAACCTCACCACGATCGAGCGGCTGACGGAGCGGATCGGCCGGGTAACGGCCGAATTGCGCGGGTTTTCCCGCAAGGCGACAGGTGCCGTATCGGCGATCCCGCTCCGCGTGCCGGTCGAGGGCAGCCTGTTGATCTTGCGCTCCCGCATGAGCGGGGTGGAACTGACCATTTCCGAGATACCCGACGACCTGCACGTCATGGCCGATGCGATCCGGCTGGAGCAGGTGCTGGTCAACTTGCTGCAGAATGCGCTCGAGGCGCTGGACACCATCTCCGCTCCTGCGATCGCGATCGATGTTGAGGCGAGGGACGAACGGGTCTTCGTTTGCGTGCGGGACAACGGTCCCGGCATCCCGCAGGACATGCAGGAGCGGTTGTTCACCCCCTTTGCCACCAGCCGACCGGCCGGGCTTGGCCTGGGGCTGGTGATCGCCAGCGATATCATGGCGGATCTCGGCGGAGGTCTGCGGCTGGTACCCGTCGAACGAGGGGCCTGTTTCGAGATGGAGCTACGCCGAGCATGACCGAACCTTTGCCCGAAATCCGCCGCGTCGCGGTGATCGACGATGACGAGGACATGCGCGATGCCATGAGCCAGACCCTGACTCTCGCCGGCTACGAGGTCATGTCGTTTCACGATCCGCGCGCGGCGCTCAAGGCCATCGACGCAAGTTTTCGCGGGGTTGTCGTCAGCGACGTGCGGATGCCGCACATGTCGGGTATCGAGCTGTTCCGGGCGATCGCGGCGATGGATGCCGAGCTTCCGGTCATTCTCGTGACCGGTCACGGGGACGTCCCGATGGCGATCACTGCGTTGAAGGGCGGTGCCTGGGATTTCCTCACCAAGCCGTTCGATCCCGACGGCCTCGTCGCATCGGTCGGGCGGGCGGCGGAGAAGCGCGCGCTGGTGCTGGAAAACCGGCTGCTGCGACAGATGGTGAGCGAGCCGACATCGCCGCTGATCGGCAACTTCCCCGCGATCGTAAGGCTTCGGGCAACGATCGAGAGCCTGGCAGCGACCGATATCGACGTGCTGATCGAAGGAGAAACCGGCACCGGCAAGGAGCTTGTCGCGCGCATGATCCACAAGCGCAGCCTGCGAGCGCGGCAGCGGTTCGTTACCATCGCCTGCGGCGCCCTGTCCGATGCGATCGCCCGGCCGATGTTGCATGGCGGCTTGCGTTCGGGGCATGGCCCGGTCGACGGCAAGCTCCTTCAGGCACATGACGGAACCCTGTTTCTGGATGACGTGGACCAGGCCGGCGACACGCTTCAGGCAAACCTGGTGCAATTCATGGAGGACAGGGTGGTCCTTCCCGAAGGTGCCCGCGAACCGCAGCCCGTCGATGTTCGCGTGATCGCCTGCATGCGCGAAAATGTCGGTGAAATGCAGGTGCAACCGGCCCTACTCTATCGTCTCGCGGCGATCCGCCTGCGGATCCCTCCGCTGCGGGAGCGCAGGGAAGACGTGCCGCTGATCTTCGCCCACCTGCTGGAAGCCGCCGCCAGTCGCCTTCGCCGCGACGTGCCGGTGATCGACCGGCAGACCTGGGCCAGGCTGGTCGACCACGACTGGCCGGGAAATGTGCGAGAACTGGCGCATTTCGCCGAACGCGTCGTTCTCGGGTTGGAGGACAGCTCCACGGCCGGTCAGGCGCGTCTGCCGCTCAACCAGCAGATGGACGCCTTCGAGCGCAGCATCCTGGTGGAAGCGATCCGCGTGGCGGGTGGAAATATCAGCAAGGCGATGGCCGACCTGGGCCTGGCGCGCAAGACGTTCTACTACAAGGTCGCGCGACATGGCCTTGATCTGGATGAGATCAGGCGGAGCCTGAGTTCATGAATAAATCGTCGTCGGTATGATCTGTCGAATGCCTATTCATCGTGAACTGATTTGATAAGGCACTATTTCTCGCCTGGAGAGATCGACCGTTATTTCCCTGTCATTGGGGGGAAATGCCCGCTGATCACAATCGCCGCGGGGGCAGATCCTGCACGATTCCCCGATGGGGGTGACGGATTGCTTGCAGTTCAGGTTGAGTTCGTCCGCATAGACGAATTCGCTTGCAAAGGCTGCTTCACATCCCAGGGCAACGGCAAATCGGCGCTCGCGGCGGGCATAGCTGCCGGTCTGTTTGACAAGGCCCTTGGCAATTGAAACATAGCGGACACCGTCAGGCATTTCCGCGAGTTGCACATGAATGCGATCCGGGACGGCTACCGCTTCATGAACGATCCAAAGCGGGCAAGCGCCGCCGAAGCGTGCGAAGCGTAACCGCGTGGCGGAATGTCGCTTCGTAATATTGCCGGCCATGTCGACACGGCAGAAATACATCGGCGTGCCTCGGGCATTCGGTCGTTGTAATGTCGACAGGCGGTGGCAGACCTGTTCGAAGGTCGTTCCGAACAGATGTCGCAATTCATCGACGTCGTGACGAAATTCACCGGCGGCACGCCGGAACCGTTCATAGGGCATTATCAAGGCCCCAGCCATGTAGTTCCCGAGCCCGATCGCCAGCAATTGCCGAGCCGTTTCCGATTTCAGTTCGGCATTCTCGACGATCTGGTTTATTTCCTTGCGAAACAATTCCGTAGTTATGTGCCAGGAGATATGGAATTTCACGCTGTCGTTCGCCTGGGCGCTATTTATGATCAAGGTTCTTGTGGCACTGTCATAGCGACGAACCGGGCCGCGACGTTCGAACTGCAAGGTGATGTTCCGACGTTTGAGCCATTCTCGCATCTGGTCGATCGACGGCGTTTCCGATTTCTGTGACAGCGTCGCGCAAAATGCTTCCGCATGTCTGTCCAGTTCATCAACGTAGTTGTTGACGTTATGAAACCAGTCTCTGACTTCTTCCCAAGGCAGGCGCCCTCCAGCGATGTTGTCCGCGCCCAGTGCTTCATCGAGCATTTCCAGGCGCTGCTGGTCTGCGCGATGGCTTCGGTGAAGCTCGACGAACCTTTCCGCGAACTCCGGGAATTGCTCGACGAGCTTGCTCAGATTTGCCGTGACGGTCTTTCGAGGCTGTGCGGTATCGGAAATCGCCTCTTCCAAAGTGTGCAAAAGCTCCGCGCTTCTATCGATGGGAATGTCCTGCCATTCCACGGGAAATGCCTTGCGCAGGCGGTCGGCCAGGCTGAGCGTCAGCGGGCGATCGTCGTTTTCCAGTTGGGAGAGGTAGGAGGCGCTTATGCCGAGCGTGGCTGCCAATTCCGATTGGCGCAAGTTTCGGCTCGAGCGAAGGCTCTTCAGATTCGCTCCGGCAAATGTCCTGCGTATGCCCATTTTTTGAGCCTACTTTGCAAACTTGTGATTTGCAACTTTGCAAAATTGCATTGGACAAGTCAGGTGGGAGGCATCATTTCCAAGGAAAGTCATCGTCATTGGGTTTGGAAATGTCAGCCAATATAGCCGAGATGGAAAAGCGCCGCGCCGCAGCAAAGCTGGGTGGTGGCGAGAAGCGCATTGCCGCGCAGCATGCCAAGGGCAAGCTGACGGCGCGGGAGCGTCTCGACATCCTGCTGGACGAAGGCAGCTTCGAGGAATTCGACCTCTACGTCGAGCATGACTGCACCGACTTCGGCATGGAAAGCCAGCGCATCCCCGGCGACGGCGTCGTCACCGGTTCGGGCACCATCAACGGCCGTCTGGTCTTCGTGTTCAGCCAGGATTTCACCGTGTTCGGCGGCTCTCTATCGCACCGTCACGCGCAGAAGATCTGCAAGCTGATGGACAATGCGATGAAGGTCGGCGCGCCGGTGATCGGCCTCAACGATTCCGGCGGCGCGCGCATCCAGGAAGGCGTGGCCTCGCTCGGCGGTTATGCCGAAGTGTTCCAGCGCAACGTGCTCGCATCGGGCGTGGTGCCGCAGCTTTCGCTGATCATGGGCCCCTGCGCGGGCGGTGCGGTCTACTCGCCGGCGATGACGGACTTCATCTTCATGGTGAAGGACAGCTCCTACATGTTCGTCACCGGGCCGGACGTGGTGAAGACCGTCACCAACGAAGTCGTCACCCAGGAAGAGCTGGGCGGTGCGGTCACGCACTCCAGCAAGACCTCGGTGTCCGACCTCGCGCTGGAGAACGATATCGAGGCGCTGCTGGCGGCGCGCGATTTCTTCGACTTCCTGCCGCTCAACAACCGTGAGGAAGTGCCCGAGCGTCCCTGCGCCGATCCGTGGGACCGTGCCGAGGAAAGCCTAGACACCGTCATTCCGCCCTCGGCCAACCAGCCTTACGACATGCATGAGGTGATCCGGAAGACGCTCGACGAGGGCGAGTTCTTCGAGGTCCAGCCGCTGCATGCCGGGAACATCATCGTCGGTTTCGGCCGCATCGAGGGCAAGACCGTGGGCGTGGTCGCCAACCAGCCGATGGTGCTGGCGGGCGTGCTGGACATCAACTCGTCCAAGAAGGCCGCGCGTTTCGTGCGCTTCTGCGATGCCTTCAACATCCCGATCATCACGTTCGTGGACGTTCCGGGCTTCCTGCCGGGCACCGATCAGGAGCACAACGGCATCATCAAGCACGGCGCCAAGCTGCTGTTCGCCTATGCCGAGGCGACCGTGCCGAAGATCACCGTGATCACCCGCAAGGCCTATGGCGGCGCTTATGACGTCATGGCGTCCAAGCACCTCCGCGGCGATCTGAACTATGCCTGGCCTACCGCCGAAATCGCGGTGATGGGCGCCAAGGGCGCGGTGGAGATCATCTTCCGCGGCCTCTCGCCCGAAGGCATTGCCGAGAAGACCAAGGAATACGAAGACCGCTTCGCCAATCCCTTCGTGGCGGCGAGCCGGGGCTATATCGACGAGGTGATCTACCCGCACTCGACCCGCAAGCGCATCGCGCTTGGACTGCGCAAGCTGCGGACCAAGAGCCTCGAAAACCCCTGGAAGAAGCACGACAACATTCCGCTTTGATCGCGTGAGGGATCGCTGCGCATCTCCTTTTGGAGAGTACCGCGATCCCCTTCAGGCCGCGAAAGACGGCCAGTGCCAGTAATAGGCAGCGTCGGAAACAAAATTGGGAAGTCAGGTCATGGAAGACATCTACATCGTCAGCGGCGTGCGCACGGCAGTCGGTGACTTCGGTGGTTCGCTGAAATCGTTCATGCCGTCCGACCTTGGCGGCAAGGTCGTGACCGAGGCGCTGGCCCGCGCGGGCGTTGCTCCCGAAGACGTCGGCCATATCGTCATCGGTCAGGTCATGCCTACCAGCGCCAAGGACGAAATGCTCAGCCGCGTGATCGGCATCAATGCCGGCGTGCCGTTCGAAGTGCCTTCGCTGACGCTCAACCGCCTCTGCGGATCGGGCGTGCAGGCGATCGTCTCGGCCGCGCAGATGATGAAGCTGGGCGAGGCGGGGATCACCGTCGCGGGCGGCGCGGAATCGATGTCGAACGTGCCCTATCACGACCACGGCGTGCGCTGGGGCAAGAAGATGGGCGCGAACACGCAGGAAGACGCGCTGACCGTCGGCCTGTCGGACGCCATCGGCGGCTACCACATGGGCATCACGGCCGAGAACGTGGCCGAACGCCACTGCGTCACCCGCGCAGACATGGACTCGCTCGCCGCGACCAGCCATCAGCGCGCCTCTCGCGCGATCGCGGAAGGTCGCTTCAAGGATCAGATCCTTCCCATCGAAGTGAAGACCCGCAAGGGCGTCGCCGTCTTCGACACCGACGAACATGTCCGCGCCGACACCACTGTCGAGACGTTGGGCAGCATGAAGCCCGCCTTCAAGAAGGACGGCGCGGTCACTGCCGGCAATGCCTCTGGCATCAACGACGGCGCTGCCGCCGTGGTGCTGGCGACCGCTTCGGAAGTCGAGAAGCGGGGCCTCAAGCCAATGGCGAAGATCGTCGCCTGGGGCCATGCCGGTGTCGAGCCCGCCTATATGGGCGAAGGCCCGATCAAGGCGGTGCCGGTGGCACTCAAGCGCGCCGGGCTCTCGCTTGATCAGATGGACGTGATCGAGAGCAACGAGGCTTTCGCCGCGCAGGCCGCTGCCGTTTCCAAGGTACTCGGCTTCGATCCCGAGAAGGTAAACCCCAATGGTTCGGGCGTCTCCATCGGCCATCCGGTCGGCGCGACCGGCACGATGCTCGCCATCAAGTGCATGTACGAGTTGAAGCGCACCGGCGGGAAGTACGGCCTCGTCACCATGTGCATCGGCGGCGGGCAGGGCATTGCTCTCGTGCTGGAGAACGTGGCGTGAAGCTGGGTCGTCTCAACCATATCGGCGTTGCCACGCCCGATCTCGACGCCTCGATCGCGTTCTATCGCGACGTGATGGGCGCCACCGATATTACCGAGCCGTTCGTGCTGGAAAGCCAGCAAGTGCGCGTCTGCTTCGTCAACACGCCCGGCGAGGACGGCACGGCCGGTACGCAGATCGAACTGCTCCAGCCGACCGCGCCGGACTCGGCCGTGGGCAAGTGGCTGGAGAAGAACCCGCTCGGGGGGCAGCACCACATCTGCTACGAAGTGCCGGACATTCACGCCGCCAAGGCCTGGTTCGAAGGCCTCGGCAAGCGCGTGCTGGGTGAGCCGCGCATGGGTGCACACGGGACGCTGATCTTCTTCGTCCACCCCAAGGACATGGGCGGTCAGCTCACAGAGATCATGGAAACGCCCAAGGGCGCGCATTAAGTTTCACGTCGTCCCGGACCTGATCCGGGACCGCTGGCCGAAAACGGCCCACCTCGCGGCAGGGCGCCCCGAAGACAGCGCCCGCCTAAAGACAGACACCGGTCCCGGATCAAGTCCGGGACGACGATGCAGGAAGCCGAAGATGGCAGACATCAACGACTGGAAGGCAGCCGCCGAGAAGGAGGTCAAGGGCAAGGACCTGACCTGGAACACGCCCGAGGGTATTGCGGTAAAGCCGCTCTACACCGCCGAGGACGTGACCGTCGATCCCGGCCTTCCCGGCTTCGCGCCGTTCACGCGCGGCGTGCGCGCCTCGATGTATGCCGGCCGCCCCTGGACCATCCGCCAGTATGCAGGCTTCTCCACTGCCGAGGAATCGAACGCCTTTTATCGCCGCAACCTCGCGGCGGGCCAGAAGGGTCTTTCGGTCGCCTTCGACCTTGCCACCCATCGCGGCTATGACAGCGACCATCCTCGCGTCGTGGGTGACGTGGGCAAGGCCGGCGTCGCCATCGATTCCGTCGAGGACATGAAGATCCTGTTCGACGGCATTCCGCTCGACAAGATGTCGGTTTCGATGACGATGAACGGCGCGGTCATCCCGATCCTGGCCTTCTTCATCGTGGCGGGCGAGGAGCAGGGCGTAGACCGCAAGCTGCTCGACGGGACCATCCAGAACGACATCCTCAAGGAGTTCATGGTCCGCAACACCTACATCTATCCGCCAGAGCCTTCGATGCGGATCATCTCGGACATCTTCGGCTACACCAGCCGCGAGATGCCGAAGTTCAACTCGATTTCGATTTCCGGCTATCACATGCAGGAAGCCGGCGCGACGCAGGTGCAGGAACTGGCCTTCACCATCGCCGACGGCGCGGAATACGTGAAGTACGGCGTGGCATCGGGCCTCGATATCGACAAGTTCGCCGGCCGCCTGTCGTTCTTCTTCGCCATCGGCATGAACTTCTTCATGGAAGTGGCCAAACTGCGCGCCGCGCGCGTGCTGTGGCACCGGGTGATGACAAACCTCGGCGCCAAGGACGAACGGTCGAAGATGCTGCGCACCCACTGCCAGACTTCGGGCGTGAGCTTGCAGGAGCAGGACCCCTACAACAACGTCATCCGCACCACGATCGAGGCGATGGCCTCGATGCTGGGCGGCACCCAGTCGCTGCACACCAACGCGCTGGACGAGGCGATCGCGCTGCCGACCGACTTCTCGGCCCGCATCGCCCGCAACACGCAGATCATCATCCAGGAAGAGACGGGCATGTGCAATGTCGTCGATCCGCTGGGTGGGTCGTACTATATCGAGGCGCTGACGCAGCAACTGGTCGACCAGGCCTGGGAGATCATCGAGCGCGTGCAGGCCGAAGGCGGCATGGCCAAGGCCGTCGCGGCAGGCTGGCCCAAGGCGATGATCGAGACCGCCGCCGCCGCCCGTCAGGCCCGCGTGGACCGGGGTGACGACGTGATCGTCGGCGTCAACAAGTACCGCCTTGCCAGCGAAGATCTGCTGGAAACGCTGGAAGTGGACAACGCCAAGGTCCGCGAAGGCCAGATCGCCCGCATCAACAAGATGAAGGCGGAGCGTGACGAGGCTGCCTGTCAGGCTGCGCTCAAGGCGCTGCGCGACGGTGCGGCAGGCCAATCCAGCATCGAGAACAACTTGCTCGCGCTCGCCGTCGAGTGCGCTCGCGCCCGCGCCACGCTGGGTGAGATCAGCTCGGCCATGGAAGACAGCTTCCAGCGCTATGGCACCCAGCCGACCCCGGTGAAGGGCGTCTATGCCGCGCCTTACGAAGGCGACAGCCGCTGGCAGCAGGTGCTGGACGGCGTGGCTGCGGTGGAGCGTCGCCTCGGCCGCAAGCCCAAGGTGCTGGTCGCCAAGATGGGGCAGGACGGCCACGATCGCGGCGCCAACGTGATCGCCTCCGCCTTCGGGGACATGGGCTTCGACGTCGTGTCGGGTCCGCTGTTCCAGACTCCCGAGGAAACCGTGGTACTGGCGCTGGAAAGCGCGGTCGACGTGGTCGGCGCGTCCAGTCTTGCGGCCGGTCACAAGACGCTGATCCCCGAACTGATCCAGAAACTGCGCGAAGCCGGTCGCAGCGACATCAAGGTGATCGCGGGCGGTGTCATCCCGCCGCAGGACTACGAATACCTGCGCAATGCGGGCGTTCAGGGCATCTACGGCCCCGGCTCCAACGTGGTCGAATGCGCCGCCGACGTGCTGCGCCTGCTTGGCCACAACATGCCGCCGCTCGGTTCTTCGCTGGAAGCGGCGGAATAAGGACGGTGACGCTGGATCGATGCCGCGCTTGGCCCTATGACCGGGGTTTGGCCGCGCGTCATCCCGCGCGCACCGCCTGAGGAATGACTATGACCGAGACCCCCGCCGTCACCCCACGTACCGACTGGACCCGCGAGGAAATCGCGGCGCTGTTCGATCTGCCGTTCACCGAACTGGTGTTCCGCGCAGCCGAAGTCCATCGCGCCAGCCATCCGCACAACGAAGTGCAGCTTTCCACGCTGCTTTCGATCAAGACCGGCGGCTGCGTGGAAGACTGCGGCTATTGCTCGCAGTCGGTTTCGGCCAACAGCGGCGTCAAGGCGACCAAGCTGATGGAAGTGCAGCAGGTGCTCCAGCGCGCGGCGCAGGCGGCGGATCAGGGCTCGACCCGCTTCTGCATGGGCGCCGCCTGGCGCAACCCCAAGGACCGCGACATGCCCGCCATCATCGAGATGGTGAAGGGCGTGCGCGCCATGGGCATGGAAACCTGCATGACGCTGGGCATGCTGACGCCGGATCAGGCGGACATGCTCTCCGAAGCGGGTCTCGATTACTACAACCACAACATCGACACCTCGCCCGAGCGTTACGATCAGGTGATCACCACGCGCACGATGGACGACCGCCTCGATACGCTGTCGAACGTGCGCATGGCGGGCATCAACGTCTGCTCCGGCGGCATCGTCGGCATGGGCGAAACGCGCGCCGACCGCGTGGGCTTCGTCCACACGTTGGCGACGCTGCCCGATCACCCGCAGTCGGTGCCGGTCAACGCGCTGGTTCCCGTGAAGGGCACCGTGCTGGGCGACATGCTGGCCGACACGCCGCTCGCCAAGATCGACGACGTCGAATTCGTGCGCACCGTTGCGGTCGCGCGCATCACCATGCCGCTGTCGATGGTGCGCCTTTCGGCGGGCCGCGAATCGATGTCCGAAATGACGCAGGCGATGTGCTTCATGGCCGGCGCGAATTCGATCTTCACCGGCGACAAGCTGCTGACAGCACCGAACTCGGGCGACGACAATGACGCGGCAATGTTTGCCCGTCTCGGCATCAAGCCGATGGCGATCGAACTGACTCCGGCGCAAGTGGAAGCCCAGCGGATGCCCAAGGGCTGCGCGAAACTGGAAGCTGCCGAATGATCAGATGGGCAGGATCGATGTTGCTGGCGCTGTCCTGCCCAGCTTTCATGCCGGGCGTTGCGACTGCCGCAACGTCCGCTGCGTCTCCGATCATGATCGGTGAGACGCACATCGTCACCTTTGCAGATGGCGATCAGAGACAGGTCAACGTCTACCTTCCCGAAGACTATGCGAAAGGAAACGCGCGTTACCCCGTCCTCTATCTGATCGATGGGGGGCTCTCTCAGGATTTCCTGCATGTCGCCGGATCCACCGCGCTCAATGCCCTGTGGGGGCGCTCGCTGCCGGTCATCGTCGTGGGGATAGAGAGCAAGGACCGGCGCGCCGAACTGATCGGCACGCCGGGTAACGCTGCGGAGCACAAGCAGTATCCCACCGCCGGGCATTCGGCCCAGTTTCGCGCCTTCCTGCGCGACCGGGTCAAGCCCCTGATCGAAGCGGACTATCGCACCAATGGCGATGACGGCGTGATCGGCGAGTCGCTCGCCGGACTGTTCATCGTTGAAACCTGGCTGCGTGAACCCAGCCTGTTCCACCGTTATGCCGCCATCGATGCGAGCCTGTGGTGGGACGACGGCGCGCTTTCGAAAGCGGCGGCGGAGCTTCTTGCGGCCAAACCGAAGCGCGGTTCCCTGTTCCTCACTTATTCCAATGAGGGGCCTGAGACCGCCGAGGCGGCAGAGCGTGTTGCCGGTGCGGGGGGCTCGCTCGTCTGCCTGTCTCCGCGCACCGACCTGACGCACGCGACCGCCTACCACGTCCTTTCGCCGCAGGCGTTGCAGTTCCTGTTTCCGACCGACAACAAGCATGACCCCGAATGGGGCTTCGAAGTAGCATGTACGAAAAAGTCCTGATCCCAAGTTGGGGCGAGATCGTCCGCCGCGTCATCGAGACCGCTCGCCGCCCGGGAATCCAGGTAGCGGCCATCAAGCTTCGCGTTGATGACGGTGAGGGAGATCGCACGGCGTGAGCTTCAGCGTTTCCGGTCCAAGTCCGAAAAAGAAGGCGGGCTGCATTGGCTGCGGCCTCTTGGGTTCGGCTTTCGCGGTAATGATGTTGATGGGCGCGGCCATGGGAAGCGGAAGTCGCCTCGGCACGCCTGAACACGAACACGAGGACTTTATCAGGCTCCTGATGTTTCCAGGGAGCCTGATTGTTCTGATCTTGGTGGGACTTTTCGCCGCTTGGCGTATGACAAAAGACAGGGATTGAGATGTTCAAAAAGATCCTGATTGCAAACCGTGGCGAGATCGCCTGCCGCGTCATCAAGACCGCGCGCCGCATGGGCATCCAGACGGTGGCCGTCTATTCGGACGCCGATGCCCGCGCGCCTTTCGTGCAGATGGCCGATGAGGCCGTCCACATCGGCCCCGCGCCCGCCGCGCAGTCGTACCTGATTGCCGACAAGATCATCCAGGCCTGCAAGCAGACCGGCGCCGAAGCCGTCCATCCCGGTTACGGCTTCCTGTCCGAGCGTACCTCCTTCGCAGAGGCGCTGGCCGCAGAGGGCATCGAGTTTATCGGGCCTCCTGTGGGCGCCATCGCCGCGATGGGTGACAAGATCGAATCCAAGAAGCTTGCCAAGCAGGCCGGCGTCAACGTCGTGCCCGGCTTCGTCGGCGAGATCGAGGATACCGAGCACGCCGTGCGCATCTCGAACGAGATCGGCTATCCGGTGATGATGAAGGCCTCGGCTGGCGGCGGCGGCAAGGGCATGCGCCTTGCCTACGACGAAAAGGACGTGCGCGAGGGCTTCGAGAGCGTGAAGCGCGAGGGCCTGAACTCCTTCGGTGACGACCGCGTCTTCATCGAGAAGTTCATCCTCAACCCGCGCCACATCGAGATCCAGATCCTGGGCGACAAGCATGGCAACATTCTCTACCTGAACGAGCGCGAATGCTCGATCCAGCGCCGCCACCAGAAGGTGGTCGAGGAAGCGCCGTCGCCCTTCGTCACCGAAAAGATGCGCAAGGCCATGGGCGAACAGTGCGTCGCCCTGTCGCGCGCGGTCGGCTACTATTCGGCGGGCACGGTGGAACTGATCGTCTCGGGCGCGGACCCGACGGGCGAGAGCTTCTACTTCCTGGAAATGAACACCCGCCTGCAGGTGGAGCACCCGGTTACCGAAGCGATCACCGGCGTCGATCTGGTCGAGCAGATGATCCGCGTAGCCGCGGGTGAGAAGCTGGAGATGACGCAGGCCGACGTGAAGATCGACGGCTGGGCCATCGAAAACCGCGTCTATGCCGAAGATCCCTATCGCGGCTTCCTGCCCTCGACCGGCCGCCTCGTGCGCTATCAGCCGCCGGTTGACGGTTGGACCGATGACGGTTCGGAGAATGGCCGCCGCGGTGTGGACGGCATTCGCGTCGATGACGGCGTCTACGAAGGCGGCGAAGTCTCGATGTTCTACGACCCGATGATCGCCAAGCTGATCACCTGGGGCGAGACTCGTGACGAGGCGGCCGACAAGCAGGTTGCCGCGCTCGACCTGTTCGAGATCGAGGGCCTTGGCCATAACATCGATTTCGTCTCGGCCATCATGCAGCACCCGCGCTTCCGCTCGGGCGAACTGACCACGGGCTTCATTGCCGAGGAATATCCCGAAGGCTTCACCGGCGCGCCTGCGTCGGAGGAACTGAAGGGCAAGCTGGCCGCCGTCGCTGCTTTCGTCGCCACCGCGCGGGCCGACCGTGCGCGCCGCGTCGATGGCCAACTGGCGCCGCGCCGTCTGGCTCCGCCTTCGGAGTGGACCGTCACCATCGACAAGACGCCGTATGAAGTCGTCATCGATGACGAAGACGTAACGGTGAACGGCGTCTCGGTCGAACTCGCGATGGAATATACGCCGGGCGACCGCCTGATCGATGCCGAGATCGACGGCGAGGCTATCGGCATCCGCGTCGCGCCCACGCGCACGGGCCTGAAGATGACCACGCGCGGCGCGATCCACGACGTGCTGGTGCTGCCCACCCGCGTTGCCGCGCTGAACAGTCACATGATCGAAAAGATCCCGCCGGATCTTTCGAAGTTCCTGATCTGCCCGATGCCGGGCCTGCTCGTCGCGCTCCATGTGGGCGAGGGCGACAAGGTGGAAGCGGGTCAGCCGCTGGCCGTCGTCGAGGCGATGAAGATGGAGAACATCCTGCGTGCCGAGAAATCGGGCGTCGTGAAGGCGATCAATGCCAAGGCGGGCGAAAGCCTTGCCGTGGACGCCGTCATCCTCGAAATGGAGTGAGCGCTATGAAGATCCTCGTGCCCGTGAAGCGGGTGATCGACTACAACGTAAAGCCGCGCGTGAAGGCGGATGGTACGGGTGTTGACCTGGCCAACGTCAAGATGAGCATGAACCCGTTCGACGAGATCGCGGTCGAGGAAGCCATCCGCATCAAGGAAGCGGGCAAGGCTGAAGAGATCGTCGCCGTCTCGGTCGGCCCGGCCAAGGCGCAGGATACGCTGCGCACCGCACTCGCCATGGGCGCCGATCGCGCGATCCTGATCGAAACCGATGCCGAAGTGGAACCGCTGGCCGTCGCCAAGATCCTCAAGGCGATCGTCGCCGAAGAGAATCCCGGCCTCGTGATCCTCGGCAAGCAGGCGATCGACGACGATTCGAACCAGACCGGCCAGATGCTCGCTGCGCTGCTGGGCCGCCCGCAGGGCACCTTCGCCAGCAAGGTCGAGATCGACGGCGATCACGTTGCCGTGACCCGCGAAGTTGATGGCGGTCTGGAGACCGTGAAGCTGGCTCTGCCCGCGATCGTCACCACCGACTTGCGCCTCAACGAGCCGCGCTACGCTTCGCTGCCCAACATCATGAAGGCGAAGAAGAAGCCGCTCGATGTGAAGACTGCCGCCGACTACGGCGTCGACATCGCCCCGCGCCTCAAGACCCTCAAGGTCTCGGAGCCGCCGGTCCGCTCGGCCGGTATCAAGGTCGCCGACGTCGATGGCCTCGTTGCCAAGCTCAAGGAACTGGGAGTCGCCTAATGAAGACGCTCGTTTGGGTCGAACACGACAACGCGTCGGTCAAGGACGCGACGCTCCACACCGTCACCGCTGCCGCCAAGCTGGGTGAAGTCCACCTCCTGGTCGCCGGCGCGGGTTGCCGCGCTGCTGCCGAGGCCGCCGCGAAGATCGCCGGTGTAGCCAAGGTCCATGTGGCCGACAATGCCGCCTACGAACACGCGCTGGCCGAAAACGTCGCGCCGCTGATCGTCGAACTGATGGGCCACCACGACGCGTTCCTGGCGCCCGCCACCACCACCGGCAAGAACATCGCGCCGCGCGTGGCCGCTCTGCTCGACGTCGCGCAGCTGTCGGACATCCTCTCGGTCGAGGGCGAGAAGACCTTCACCCGCCCGATCTACGCGGGCAATGCCATCGCCACCGTCGAATCGAGCGATGCCAAGCTGGTGATCACCGTGCGCGGCACCGCCTTCGAGAAGGCCGCTGCCGAGGGCGGTTCGGCTGCCATCGAAGACGTCGCAGGCGCCGGTGACGCGGGCCTTTCCAGCTTCGTGGACGCCGAACTCGCCAAGTCGGAACGCCCGGAACTGACCAGCGCCAAGGTGATCGTCTCGGGCGGCCGCGCGCTGAAGGATTCGGAAACTTTCGAGCAGGTGATCCTGCCGCTGGCCGACAAGCTCGGCGCTGCCGTCGGCGCCTCGCGCGCGGCGGTGGACGCAGGCTATGTGCCCAACGACTACCAGGTCGGTCAGACCGGCAAGATCGTGGCGCCGGAAGTCTA
>NZ_MSQB01000013.1:0-66904 GCF_002149965.1 Novosphingobium panipatense
GGCCCGCGCCCCCACCCTACCACCCAACGATAGTATCCTAGCGGGTGGTAGGGTGGGGGCGCGGGCCGGTGCCGCGAAATTCGCTTTTGGCGAATTTCCAAACGGACTCAAAGACCGAGGAACCGGAACGGGGCGTGGTCCACGAAATCGCCGTTCACCTGCCCCGAGAAGGTGTGATCCTGATTGGGACCGAGATCGAGCATCTTCACCTTGCCCGTCTCCTTCGAGAAATCGATCTTTTTGAGATCGACCCAGAACGTGTTCGGAGTCAGCGCCGATTCGAAGAAATAGAGCTGGCGCTTGTGGTCGAACACCGTGCGCCAGCGGGTGGAGGAAATGTTGGGCTCCAGCGGCGTGTTGATGCCGTAAGGCACCGAGGCATTGCGGATCACGCTGAACACCGCCGCCAGCGCCTTGTTGGGATCCGGCTCCTTGGGGATCGCATTGATGTAGAAGGAGGCCCGGGCAAAGCGATCTGCCGCGCGGTTGGTGCCGGGCAGCATCGTCGTGCCGCCGATCTGCTTCCAGTAGGCATTGAGCGCAAGCTGCTCGTCGAAAGTCGGGGAATTGGTCATCACCTGGTACTGGCGGCCATGGTGGATCACCAGCTTGCCCTTGATGTACTCGAAGATCGCGCTGTCGCCGGTGGAGTCGGAAAGCGAGAGATGCAGCGTGGTGAGCCGCTCCTCGCCGGGGACATTGTCCGTCACGATGGTGAACGGCTCCTTCTCCAGCGCGGCCACCGCTTCCGCCACCGTCGCGAAATTATCGAGCGCGTACTGCGCCCAGGCGGCGATGGTCAGGCCCGGTTTGCCCTTGCCGTCGAAATGCGGATATTCCGATTCGACCAGCCAGAGCATGTTGGCGTTGAGGCCCTTCTCGTTCACGCCGTCCGTGGTCGAGACGTCATAGCCGCTGACCACGACGCTGCCGTATTTCGAGGTCCACTTGATCGAATTCGGCCCCGCCTCCCCCGTTCGCGCCATGCCGCGCGGCAGGATCCACAAGTTCGAGACGATGTCGCTCTTCCAGTCCATCGAACGGGCCGTGATGATATTCCCGTCCGGGCCGAGATAGACCGCCCGCGTGCAGGCCTCGGCCGTCGTGGCCGCCAGCAGCCCGGCAGCGGCCAGCGCGCAAAGCGCCCGTGCGAATTGGGTGGTCTTGCGCATCGGCATTCTCCTCCTGGGATCCATCGGAACTGGAACGTCAGAACAGCACGGACATGCCGACCAGGGGGCCGCGTTGCTGCATGTCCCACACGAACCTGCCGCGCCCGGTGAAGTCGGGCTGGTCGTAGTCCTCGTAAATGAAGCGATAGCCCGCGCGCAGGATCGTGCGCTGGCCGAGAACACGGGTGCGATACCCCAGCATAGCGGCGGCATTCACGCTGATGTCCGAACCCGCGCCGAAACCGCCGACGTCGCCCTGGACGAACAGATTCCAGTGCCGGGAGAGATCGGCATTCATCCGCAATCCCACGAAGGGATCGACCCAGCTGGCGCCCTTGGAGGTTTGCAGCGCCAGCGGCGCCGCTGCGGCGCGTGCCTTGAGATCGGTCCAACGCAGGCCTGCGGTAGGCTCGAACGAGATGTTGCGCTGAACGCCGAACGCCGTCTCGCCCGAAAGCGGCACGATCCAGGCCTTGTAGTAGAACCCGCCCGCCACGCGCGTGGTGCGGATGTCGAGGTCCACGGGGATCGAGAGCACCTGTTCGGTCTGCGAGGTCTTGACGTGCTGGGCGTCCAGATAACCACCCCACCTGCCGTTCACGAGTTCCAGGTTGCCCATGGCGGCAATGTCCAGATGCTTGAAGATGTCCCCGAAGGGCAAGTGCGCCCCGGTCTGCAAGCCTGCCAGGCCGAGGTCTCCGCCCAGCGAGGCCCCCCAGACATAGGGGCTGACGATGACGGTCCAGCCCGTGCCGCCGCGTCCGATAGGCCGGCGGCTCGTATCGGTTGCAGTCGGCGCTTCGCCGGAGGCATCGGCAACTGCGGGGGCGTCGCTGGAAACCTGCTCTTGCGCCCGTGCCTTCGAAAGTGTGCCGGAGGTTCCCAGCAATGCTGCGGTGAGAAGAAATCCGATTACGAACCGAACAACACAAACCATCCACGAGCTCCCGAAACAGGATTTCGTAACGGCGCGAACCTATAGAGCAAATCCTATAGTATCAACCAAATAGATCGCAGCCCTTTTGGATTCGAGCGACAGGATCGTCGCAATTCAGACATCCGCACATACAGTCGCCCACCTCAGCCGCCGCCCGCGTTGCTCAAACGAAAAACGCCGGACAGTGGCTGCCCGGCGTTCGATAATCACTGCAAGAAGAGGTTTCAGAGTCCGTTTGAAAATTCGCGAAATGCGAATTTTGCGGCACCGGCCGGGAATATCGAGAGCGAATCGATTGCGCGCTGGGCATAGAGCCGGGCGCGTTCGCGTGTGGCCTCCACGCAGCCATGGCGATTGATCAGCTCCACGGCATGGGCAAGATCCTCGTCCTCGGTGCGGAAGCCGGCGATGGCGTCTTCCCAGAACTTGCGCTCCTCGGCATTGCCACGCGCATAGGCCAGGATCACCGGAAGGGTCATCTTGCCCTCGCGGAAATCGTCGCCCTTGTCCTTGCCCGATTCCGAGGCTTCCGAATCGTAGTCGATCGCATCGTCCACCAGCTGGAACGCGATCCCGAGGTTGCGGCCATAGGAATCGAGCGCCTGCTCCTCGGCTTCCGACTTTTCCGCGACGATGGCCGAGATCCGGGTGGCGGCGGCGAACAGGGCTGCCGTCTTGGAGCCGATGATCTGGAGATAGTGCTCTTCGCTGGTCTCGATCCGGCGCTGGGCGGTAAGTTGGTCCACCTCGCCCTCGGCGATGATCGAACTAGCCTTGGAGAAGATCTTGAGGACCTTGAGGCTGCCGTCCTCGACCATCAGTTCGAAGGCGCGGGTGAACAGGAAATCGCCCACCAGCACGGTCGCCGGATTGCCGAACACGATATTGGCAGCGGCCTTGCCCCGGCGCATGTCGGAACCGTCCACGACATCGTCGTGCAGCAGTGTGGCCGTATGCAGGAACTCCACGGCGGCGGCCAGCTTGTGGTGCCGCGCGCCCTGATAGCCGCAAAGCTCTGCCGCGGCGACCATCAGCATGGGGCGCATGCGCTTGCCCCCGCCCGAGATCAGATGCCCGGCAAGCGCGGGAATGAGCGGAATTTCGCTCTGCATCCGGTCCAGAATGACGGCGTTGACGCTGTTCATGCCGGGAGCGGTCAGCGCCAGCATGGGAGCGAGGGTAGGCTGCGACCCGCGTGCGCGCAGGGGAATGACATCGGCACTCATCGCACCGCGCATTGCGCGTTCGGCGGCCGTAACGCAAGAGCGAATGCCACAAGCTGGGCAAACGCCCCGACTGGAAGAGGCGGCAAACCCGTGCTAGCGGACCTCGCGATGACCCAGAACACTCCCGCCGACCCCGTTCTCGCCGGTTTCCGCGCGAGCATCGACAATATCGACGCCGCCCTCATTCACATGCTGGCGGAGCGATTTCGGATCACCCAGGCCGTTGGTGCCTACAAGGCGCAGAACGACCTGCCTGCCTCGGACCCCGGCCGCGAGGATCGGCAGATCCAGCGCCTGCGCAAGCTGGCGGAAGAGGCCAACCTCGACCCCGATTTCGGCGAGAAGTTCATCCGCTTCATCATCGACGAAGTGATCCGCCACCACGAGCGCGCCAAGAACGAAGCCTGATTCGGCACCTCGTGCCAGGTTCATGATCTACCGATCATCCCGGACCGAAATCCGGGACGATCGGCCCATATAAATCAGTCTTCGACCAGGTCCTGGAGCTTCGACATCAGGGTCTGGATGCGCGTGGCGGCTTCGGTGAACGTGGTCACGTCCTCGCGGTTGTTGTTGCCGCGCGCTTCCTTGGCCGCTTCCACATAGCCTTCGAGATCGGCTTCCAGGGCATCGACGATGATTTCGATCTCGTCCGACGACAGCGAAATGTTGATGGAATCGGTCATGAGAGGGTCCTTGATCTGCCGGAGCGGCCTGCCCGACTTTATCGGACAGGTCGTACCAGGGTTATGTTTCGCCGCGCTTTCGAAAAGTGGCCGGATGATTCCGCCCGGTCCGAAAACGCACTGAACCGCGCCAATGGGGACGAATGCGCCCAGCCGCAACCGCCTCTGCGCCGGTTCCCCCGAAAATCCCGTTCGAAATGGAGCGTGAGCCGGTGCCGCAGGAAATGCCCGCATAGGCATTTTCCAACAACACCTCACATATCCACCCGGGGCAGCTTCAGCTTGACCAGCAACCCGCCAAGGTCCTCGCTCTCATCCAGTTCCACGGTACCGCCGTAGATCTCCACGACATCGCGCACGATGGCGAGGCCGAGACCCGTTCCCGGCTTGCCGGTATCGAGCCGAGCGCCGCGATCGAAGATGCGAATACGCTCGGCCTCGGGAATGCCCATGCCGTCGTCCTCGATCCAGACTTCGCAGAGCCGCGAACTACGGTCGGGGTCCACCGTGACGAACACGCTGCCGCCGCCGTACTTCGCCGCATTCTCGATCAGGTTGCCGAGAATCTCCTCAAGGTCCTGCTTTTCCAGCGCAACCGCCACGTCGTGATTGCCGTCGAGGTCGAAGCGCGCCTGGTCGTAGAGCCGCTCGACCGCGCGCAGCACGGCTTCCAGGCTCGGCCAGACTTCCGCGCGGGACTGGCCGACGGCGCGGCGGCCCACGGCCCGCGCCCGTGCCAGATGGTGGTCCACCTGTCGGCGCATGACCGCCGCTTCGCGAATGACGGTATCGGAAAGGTCCGGCGCCTTGGCGGTGGCGGCGTTCATCACCACCGTCAGCGGCGTCTTCAGCGCATGAGCAAGGTTGCCCGCATGGGTGCGCGCTTCCTCGGCCTGCCGCTCGGTATGGGCCAGCAGGGCATTGAGTTCCTCCACCAGCGGCTCGACTTCCTGCGGCAGCGGCTGGGTGACGCGGCTGGCGCCGGTCGTGCGCAACTTCTGGATCGCCCGGCGGACATGGCGCAGCGGGAAAAGGCCGTACCAGGTCTGCATCCCGGCCATCAGCAGCAGGCCGAAGCCGAGCGCGACGAAGCTGTAGACCAGAATGCCGCGCACCATCTTGATCTGGTCGTTGAGGTCGGCGCGGCTGGCGGCAACGGTGAACATCCACTGCGCATCGCTGCCCGGCAGGATCACCGCGCGTTCCATCACCCGCAGCGGCTCACCGGGGAACTGGTCGCTGTCGTAGACGTGCTGCTGCGCATCGAAATGGTCCGGCGGCACGTTGATGCTGCGATCCCAGAGCGAACGCGACGGAAAATCCTCGTGCCCTTTCGCCCGGATCTGCCAGTAGAGGCCGGAATTGGGCTCTAGGAAGCGCTGGTCGCCCAGCGGGCGAATGAAGAAGACCTCGCCGTCCGGCCCGATTTCCACCGAGCCGATCATGCCGGTGAGCATGTAGCCGAGCTGTTCGTCGAAATTGCGCGTGATGAGGCCGTTCAGGGTGCGGTCCAGCGCCAGTCCGCCGACCAGCAGCAGGATGAAGATCCACCCTGCCGCGATCAGCATCATGCGGCGCGCCAGCGAGCCGGTATTGGCCGACTTCACGCGCCTGGTGCCGAGACCCGGATCGGCGTCGCCGTCCGTAACCACCTCGCCCGTCTTCGCTACTGGACTCCGGGCCGTAGTCTGGCCCGGTTGCGGGGCAGACACGTCAGCCGCGGCCGGGTTCTGCGGGGTCGTCGAGGCTGTAGCCAAGGCCGCGGATCGTGGTGATGACGTCGGCACCCAGCTTCTTGCGGATGCGGGTTACGAAAACCTCGATCGTGTTCGAATCGCGGTCGAAATCCTGATCGTAGATATGCTCGATCAGTTCGGTGCGGCTGACCACCTTGCCCTTGTGGTGCATCAGGTAGGACAGCAGCTTGTATTCCTGCGCCGTCAGCTTCACCGGCTCGCCCGCCAGGGTAACGCGGCCCGAGCGGGTATCCAGGCGTACGTCGCCCGCGGTGAGTTCGCTGGAGGTATTGCCCGAGGCGCGGCGGATCAGCGCGCGCAGGCGGGCGATCAGTTCCTCGGTCTGGAACGGCTTGGCCAGATAGTCGTCGGCGCCCGCATCGAGCCCGGCCACCTTGTCAGACCAGGAATCGCGCGCGGTCAGCACGAGAACGGGGAAATTGCGCCCTTCCCTGCGCCACATGCCCAGCACCGTCAGCCCGTCGATTTCCGGCAGGCCGAGGTCGAGGATGACGGCGTCGTATTCTTCGGTCGAACCCAGGAAATGACCGTCCTCGCCATCGACCGACAAGTCTACGGCGTATCCGGTCTGCTCGAGCGTGGTCTTGAGCTGGTTGCCGAGCGTGGGTTCATCCTCGACGATCAGGATGCGCAATTGGGTATCTCCTCGGTGAGCGCCCCAGGGTCAGGACCTTGTCAGGACCTTGGGCGCACGGGTGAAATGGGGCGAAAGCCCGGCAGCGTCAAGCGACGGGAACCGCCTTGGTTCCAGACAGGCCCATCAGGAAACCCATCATCATGCTGTTCCCATGACGGCTAACGTGATTGGCCGATCACGCGCCCGGTGCGCGCATCGACGTCGACGAAATAGACCCTGCCGTTCTGGATGAACTTCAGGCGATAGGCCATGGCCGCCGAATCGTAATCCGGCCCGAGATACTGCTTCCCGTTCATGCGCGGCAGCACGATCTGCTCGATCTCGCGGATCGACAGGATGTTGCCGGCACGGCGCTCGCGGCGCACCTCGCCCTGCTCGCCGCCGGGTTCGGCGGCATGTGCGGTCAGGGTCGGCGCGACCAGTCCGAAGGCTGCGACAGCCAGCGCGGCAGGAGCCGTGAGGAAAGAAAGAGCCTGTTTCATATCGACTTGCTGCCTAACCCTGCCGCCTTGAACAAGTCCTGAATGTGGCGGGAAGGCGGCACTGGAGGACGGGTGTGGCGCAAATCACACGCTGCCGAAGCCCCACCCTCACGCTGCCGTGCAGCTTGCCAGCCCCCCGCCCCTCGCTGTAGGGCGCGCCTCATGGCAATCGCACCGATCCTCAGCTGGGAGGGCCTCGGCCTTATCCAGGGCTCCGGCTGGCTCTTCAACGACCTCGACATCAACATCGCACCGCGCGACCGGCTGGCCCTGATCGGCCGCAACGGCGCAGGCAAGACGACGCTGCTCAAGCTGATCGCGGGCACTGTCGATGCCGACAGGGGCACGCGCTCGGTACAGCCCGGCACCCGCGTCGTCACGCTGGAACAGGACCCGTTCTTCACCGGGTTCGACACCCTTCTGGATTTCACCATCCACGGCGACGACGCCCCGCCGCGCCATGAAGTGGAAGCCATCGCCGACCAGCTCGGCATCGACCTCTCGCGCGAGGCGAAAAGCGCATCGGGCGGCGAGCGCCGCCGCGCCGCGCTGTGCCGCGCCCTGGCCTCCGAGCCGGACCTGCTGCTGCTGGACGAGCCGACCAATCACCTCGATCTAGCCGCGATCGACTGGCTCGAATCCTGGCTCCAGCGCTACAACGGCGCTTTCGTGGTGATCAGCCACGATCGCACATTCCTGACCCGCCTGACCAACGCCACCCTCTGGCTCGATCGCGGCAGCCTGCGCCGCCGCGACATCGGCTTCGGCGGCTACGAGGCCTGGGAAGAGGAAGTCTACGCCGAGGAAGCCCGCGCCGCCGCCAAGCTCGACGCCAAGCTCAAGATCGAGGCGCACTGGCTGGAACGCGGCGTCACCGCCCGGCGCAAGCGCAACCAGGGCCGGCTTGCCAAGCTCTGGGAAATGCGCGCCCAGCGCGCTTCGATGATGGGGCCGCAGGGCGCCGCGAAGCTTGCCGTCGTGGCGGACGACAGCAAGACCAAGTCGGTCATCGTCGCCGAGCACGTCACCAAGACTTTCGGTACCGGAGAGAGCCAGCGCACGGTCATCAAGGACTTCAACTTGCGCATCCAGCGCGGCGACCGCATCGGCGTGGTCGGCGCCAACGGCTCGGGCAAGACCACCCTGCTCAAGATCCTGATGGGCGAACTGGCGCCGGATTCGGGCAAGGTCACCCGCGCCGCCACGCTCGACGCCACCGTGATCGACCAGCAGCGCAGCCGGATGAGCCCCGAGATGCGCATCCGCGACGTCCTGGCCGAAGGCGGCGACTGGATCGACGTGCGCGGGGTCCGCAAGCACATACAGGGTTACCTCAAGGACTTCCTGTTCGACCCCGGCCTGGTCGAGGCGAAAGTCGGCACGCTTTCCGGCGGCGAGCGATCGCGCCTGCTGTTCGCGCGCGAGTTCGCGACCACATCCAACCTGCTGGTGCTGGACGAGCCGACCAACGATCTCGACCTCGAAACGCTCGACCTGCTTCAGGAAGTGATCGCCGACTACGACGGCACCGTGCTGATCGTCAGCCACGACCGCGACTTCCTGGACCGCACCGTCAACGTCACGCTCGGCCTCAACGGCTCTGGCCATATCGACGTGATCGCGGGCGGCTATGCCGATTGGGAGGCCAAGCGGCGCGAGCGCACCAGCGCGGGCAAGGCCAAGGCAAAAGGCGAAGCCACGCCGCCGCCCCCGCCGATGCCGCCGAAGAAAGGCAAGCTCTCCTACAAGGACCAGCGCGACTACGACCTACTTCCGGGGCGGATCGAGGCACTGGAAGCCGCCATCGCGCGGGACGAGGCCGCCATGGCCGATCCGGCGCTCTACACCCGCGATCCCGTAAAGTTCGCCAGCCTGAGCGCTGCCATCGAGAAATCGCGCAGCGAAAAGGACGCGGCAGAGGAGCGCTGGCTCGAACTGGCGGAGCAAGTCGAAGGGTAAGAGTTTGTTTGAAAATCCGCCGCAAGGCGGATTTTGGCGGCACCGGCCCACGCCCCCACCCGACCTCCCACGAGTGTATCCTGATGGGAGGTCGGGTGGGGGCGTGGGCCGGTGCCGCATAAAATGCCCATCGGGCATTTTTCAAACAGGCTCTCCGCTCACTCTCTCCTTGTCAGGACGAGGCGTCCAGCCGATGAGCGGCAGACACAACCGTCAGGCAGCAGGGAAACGATGATCAACCGTATCCGCGATATCCGCTTGCAGAAGGGGCTGACTCTGGCGGATGTCGCGGCGGCATGTCGCCCTGCGACGACGGCCCAGACCATCGGTCGCCTCGAAACCGGCACCCGCAATCTTTCCCTGGCCTGGATGAACCGCATCGCGGCGGCGCTTGAGGTCGAGCCTGAAAGCCTGCTGCGCAGCGCCGCGAGCGAGCCGGCCCGCATCGTCGCCGTTCTCTCGGAAAGCGGCCCGGAAAGCCCCCGAGCGCCACGCGAGGCGCTGCTTCCCAGCGAGCTTGCCGGGGACGCTCGATGGCTCGTCATGGAGGTGGAGGCTTCCTGCGGGGAGTACCGGGCCGGAGATCAGGTCTGGCTGCGGCAGCACGGCCCGCAGGACGCGGCGCGCCTGATGAACCGCGACGTGCTGCTGCCCGCGCCCGGCGGCCGCTTCGCCTTCGGCCGCCTGCTCGACTTCGGCGACGCGGGCGCTGTGCTCCTGCCGCCTGCCAATGGCTGCAAACCCTTGACCCTGGAACATCCGCAGTGGCTGGCAGTTGCGGAGATGCTCGTCAGAAAGCTCTAACTTTCGCCCCTTAAAAGGCCCTCCATGCGCATCCTTTCCCTCGCCACCCTGTTTCCCAATCCGGTGAAGCCTAGTTTCGGCGTCTTCGTCGGCGACCAGATGCGGGCAATTGTCGCCGGGGGAGAGGTGGACCTTACGATGGTCAGCCCCATCGGCGTGCCGCCCTGGCCGCTGTCGCGCCGTCACCCTTACGACAAACTCAGGCATATTCCCGAATCCAGCGATTTCGCCGGCCTCCAAGTCCATTATCCCAAGTTCACGCTGATCCCGAAAATCGGGGGGGGCAGCAATCCCGCCAGGATCGCCCGTGCCGTGCTGCCGCTGGTGCGCCGCCTCCATGCCGAGCAGCCGTTCGACCTGATCGACGCGCAGTTCTTCTTCCCGGACGGCCCTGCCGCCGCGCTGATCGCCCGCGAACTGGGACTGCCGCTGACCATCAAGTCGCGCGGGGCCGATATCCACTACTGGGGGCAGCGCCCCGCCGCGCTGAAACAGATGCAGCAGGCCGCGCACCAGGCCGCCGGCATGCTCGCGGTGAGCAGTGCCCTGCGCGACGACATGGTGGCGCTGGGAATGCCGCAGGAGCGCATCGGCATTCACTATACCGGGCTCGATCACGAACGTTTCCACCCGATCGAACGCGGCGCCGCCCGCGCGCTCATTTCGGCCATGCCCAATCTCGGCATATGGTCCGAGGGACCGCTCATCGTGACCCCCGGCTCGCTGATCCCGCGCAAGGGCCAGCGGCTGGTGATCGAGGCGCTCGCCCACCTGCCCGACGCGCGCCTTGCCCTGGCCGGGGCCGGAGAGGACGAGAAGCCCCTGCGCGCCCTGGCCGACTGGCTGGGCGTGGGTGACCGGGTGCAGTTCCTCGGCCTCGTCGGCCACGACCTGCTGCCGCATGTCCTCTGCGCAGCGGATGTGCTGGTACTGCCCTCGGCCAGTGAAGGGCTTGCGAATGTCTGGGTTGAGGGACTGGCCTGCGGCACCCCGATCGTCATCCCCGACATCGGCGGCGCGCGCGAGGTGGTGCAGGACGAGAGCGCCGGTCGCATCGCCGCCCGCACGCCCGAGGCAATCGCCGATGCCGTGCGCGATATCCTGGCCGATCCGCCGAGCCAGGCGGATGTCTCGGCCAATGTCAGCCGCTTCTCCTGGGGCGTCAACGCGCAGAACCTGGTGCGCTTCTGGTGCGATATCCTCTCCGGCGAAAAGATCGACGCCGCCGCCTGATAAGAAAAAGGCCGCCCCCTTGCGGGAGCGGCCCTTTCGTTGCCAGATCAAGGTCGCCGCCTCAGGGACGCGCACCGGTCTCCCGGGCAAGGCGTTCCTGCCGGTCGATATCGGTTTCCTTCTTCACGAAGGTATCCGACTTCACGCCCAGCCAGATCAGGATCGGCGCAGACATGAAGATCGAGCTGTAAGTACCGATAAAGATGCCCAGCGTGATGGCGGCGGTGAAGCCGAAGATCACGTCGGGGCCGAGCAGCAGCAGCGATACCAGCATGATCAACACCGAAAGCGAGGTGGCGATCGTGCGCGACAGCGTCTCGTTCACCGAGAGGTCGAGCAGTTCGTTCATCGGCATGCGGCGATGCTTCTTCATGTTCTCGCGGATACGGTCATAGACCACGATCTTGTCGTTCAGCGAGTAACCCAGCAGCGTCAGCAGTGCCGCGACGATGTTGAGGTCGAACTCCATCTGCGTCAGCGAGAACATGCCCACGGTCAGCAGGATATCCTGCACCAGCGCGAAGAGCGCGCCGACCGCGAACTGCCATTCGAAACGGATCCAGATGTAGATCGAGATGCAGATCATCGCGAGCCCGAGCGCCAGCATGCCGGTGTGGAACAGCTCGCCCGAGACTTTGCCCGAGACCGAGTCGACACCGTCGACGCGGGCATCCGCGAAGTCGTGGCGCACCTTTTCGGTAATCTTGCGAGCCATGCCGTCGGCCAGCTTCGGATTGTCCTCCGCGCCTTCGGGAAGTTTCATGCGCACCGAGACTTCGTTCGGCTTGCCGAACGTCTGGATGACCGGTTCGCCGAAGCCAAGCGAATCGACGCTCTCGCGCAGCTTGCCGACCGGCGCGGTCGCGCTCTGCTCGAAGGTCACGCGGATCATCTGGCCGCCGACGAAATCGACGCCCAGATTGAGACCGTGGGTGAACAGCAGCACGACCGAGGCGGCCATCGCCAGCAGGTTGGTGATGAAGAACGGCCACTGCCAGCGCAGGAAGTGGATGTTCGTATTATCGGGAATGAGCTTTAGGAGCTTCATGCGCCAATACCTTTAAACGTTCAGGTCGCTGGGACGGGCGCGACGCAGCCAGCCCGCAACCCACATGCGGCTCATCGTGACGGCGGTGAACACCGAAGTGACGATACCGATCATGAGCACGACGGCGAAACCGCGAACCGGGCCGGAGCCGAAGGCGAACATCAGCACTGCCGAGATGGCGTTGGTGATGTTGGCATCGAAAATGGCGCGGCTGGCTTCCTTGTAGCCCAGTTCCACCGCCTGCACGACACGGCGGCCGCGATGGCGTTCCTCACGGATGCGCTCGTTGATAAGCACGTTGGCGTCGACCGCCGCGCCGATGGTGAGAACGAAACCGGCGATGCCCGGCAGGGTCAGCGTGGTTCCCAGCACGGCCATCACGCCCAGGATCATCAGCACGTTGATGAACAGCGCGATGTTCGCATAGGCGCCGAAGCGGCCATAGGTCAGGAAGATGAACAGCATCAGCAGCACGGTGCCGACGCCCATGGCGACGACGCCCTTCTGGATCGAATCGGCGCCGAGATCGGGACCGACGGTGCGTTCCTCGACCACGGTGAGATCGACCGGCAGCGCGCCCGAACGCAGCGCGATGGCAAGCTGGGTTGCCGACTGCACGTTGAAGCTGCCCGAGATCTGGGCACTGCCGCCCAGGATCGCCTCGTTGATGCTCGGCGCCGAAAGCACCTTGCCGTCGAGGATGATCGCGAAGCGCTTGTTCACGTTCTCGCTGGTCAGCTTGGCGAACTTCTCGCCGCCCTGCTGGTTGAAGGTGATCGAGACGACCGCCGCATTGGTCTTCGGGTCGAAGGCCTGCTTGGCATCGGTCAGTTCGTCGCCCTTGATGCCGCCAAGACGCTTGACCGCAAGGTAAGGAACGCCGCCTGCCGCGGGATCGTTGGGATCGGCGTAAGGCACGATCTCGTCGCCCGGAGGCACGATGCCCTTGGCCAGGTCGCTCGGCACGGCGGTCTCGTCGACCAGCTTGAATTCGAGCTTGGCAGTCTGACCGAGCAGGTTCTTCAGCGCCTGCGGATCCTGGAGGCCGGGAACCTGCACGTCGATGCGGGTGCCGCCGAGACGGCGGATATCCGGCTCCTTGGTGCCGAGCGCGTCGATACGCTTGCGCACCACTTCCACGGCGGTTTCCATCGCGCTGCTGATCGCCAGGTCGATACCGGCCTGAGTCGGCACGAGGATGAAACGCGTGCCGTCGCGCACAGTGATATCCCAGTCGCGCTGGCCGGTGAGGCCCGCGCCCGAGGTCAGCGGCAGGATCGCCTCACGAGCGGCATCGACTTGCGAAGCGTCGCGCACGGTGAAGGCAAGCTGGCCGCCGGTGCTGGAAAAATCGCCGATGGCGATGGTCGGGCTGGCCTGGCGCAGGCGCGTGCGCACGGATTCTTCCATGCCTTCGAGGCGCTGCTGCACGACCTGCTGACGGTTGGCCTCCAGCAGGAGGCGGCTGCCGCCGGCCAGGTCGAGGCCGAGATTGATCTTGGGCTCCGGCAGGAAATCGGGCCAGCGCGCATTGGTCAGCGAGACCAGCGACGGCACGGCGCAAAGGGCGATGACGATCGTCAGCCCCCAGTACCAGAGCTTCTTCCAGGTAGGAAATTCGAGCATAGCCTGTGGCTTCTCTCCGAAAGAGCGGCCGTTTCCGGCTGCTCCATGATCTCGGGCACCGCCGGGAAAGCCCGGCGATGCCAGAATGTCAGTCGTTCGCGGGCTTGGAACCGGCCGGCGGGATCACGTCGACAATGGTCGACTTGACCGCCTTCACGACGACGCCCTGGGCCAGCTGGATATCGGCGTAGTTGTCGTCGATCTTCACGATCTTGCCGACGAGGCCGCCACCGGTCAGCACTTCGTCGCCCTTCTTGAGCGCGGAGAGCTTGTTCTTGTGCTCCTTCTGCTGCTTCATCTGCGGACGCAGGATGAGGAACCAGAAGATCACCGCCATCGCAACGAACGGCAGGTACTGGATCCATGCCGGCGGAGCGCCGGCAGGAGCGGCGGCGGCGAGCTGGTTGAGAATCGAGCTTTGCATTGAACTGAAGGGCCTTCTCGTCGTTTCGTGCCGGCGCGGCACTGCGCGGCATCCGATGTGCCGCACGCCTCGCCGGGAAAATCCATTCATGGACTTTGCCGGATGCGCGCGGTTAGCAACAAAGCGAAGCACTGGCAACGCGCGGCCTTCCTGCCGAAAGCCGCCATCCCCCACGAGCCTTGCCGGAGCCGCTGGCAGATAGGTATCCACAGGTCCGGTTCAAGCCGCTTGAAGAAAGTGTCATTCAGACGCTTGCGCTCTCAAAATATGCTGCCTATAGGGCGCCCTCCGGTCGGGACGTAGCGCAGCCTGGTAGCGCATCACACTGGGGGTGTGGGGGTCGGAGGTTCGAATCCTCTCGTCCCGACCAATGAAAAAAACGCCGCTTCCTGCTTCGCGCAGGAGGCGGCGTTTTTCGTTTCGGCACATGCCGCTGCCCTCCCCGCCTGACCCACCTGACCGAAACGCCGGCACTACGCCGGTTCACCGACCGGCGCGGGCACCGCTCATCCATACAAATGATGTTACCCCATGAACCGGATGGGCGGAACGCCCGGTAATGCTTGACGCAAAATCGCAGCAAGGTCATTCGAAGAGTAATTCGGTCTATTGTTCGGGGGGTCAGAATGAAATTCACATTTGCAGCGGTCGCGCTTGCCTTTGTCGCATTTTCCGCCGCGCCGTCCGCAGCCCAGACCTCCACTTGCTATCGCTTGGGCAATGTCGCCAGTTGCTCATTCCAGCCCAATGCCGACAATCCCGCCCAGCAGCGCTATTCCGGCTTCCAGGAAGTCGAACGCCTCCACAACCAGAACGAGGAGCGAGAAGAGGCCCGCAAGCAGCAGGGCCTGCGCGAGGAAGTGGGCGCGCTGGTGGCCGACGGGAAATGTGCCGACGCGCGCAAGGCCGCGCTGCGAGCAGGCGATTTCGCCCTTGCAGACCAGGCGGGCGCCATGTGCAAGCCCGCCCAGCGCTGACGGAACCGAGACGCCGGCTCGCTTGATCCGGCAAGTCTGGAGCATTTTCCTACATCGACGGATTCGATTATCTGGTTGCGGGCCACCATCAAGGGAGTGCCCGAAAATGCCCCTGTTCGATTCGATACTCTCGCCGGTCTCGAAGATCATCGACAAGGTGATTCCCGACCCGGAAGCCCGCGACCGCGCCAAGCTGGAACTGCTCAAGCTCGAAAATTCACAGGAACTCCAGCTGCTTCAGGCCAGCCTTTCGCCCATCATCGCAGAAGCCTCCTCCAGCGATCCCTGGACGAGCCGCGCCCGGCCGAGCTTTCTCTACGTCATCTACGCCATGATTCTCTGGGCTTTGCCGATGGGCCTGATCGGCGCCTTCAGCCCGGCCACCGCCCGCGCCATCGGCGAGGCCATGACGGCCTATCTCAGCGGCATTCCCGAGCCGCTCTACGCCCTCTTCGGCACCGGCTACCTCGGCTATTCGGCCATGCGCCAATGGGGCAAGACCAGAGGCAGCGATCGTTAAGGTTTAGCCGCTAACGCTCCTTGTGGGGCGGCCTTCCCTGCCTCTACCCCGCCCCACAAGGAGCTAAGAGTGTTTCGGCCCGGACTATTTCCACTATCGGGTAAAGCGCGCTGCGCATGGGCCATCGCGCCGGCCATGCTGCTGGCAGCCTGCGGACCCAGCCGGGAAGAGGAACTGGAGCGGCAGCATGCCGAAGCCAAGGCCTCGGCCGAGCAGGAGGCCTCCGCGCGCCAGCAGGCCGAGCGCGAGGCAGCGGCCGCCCGGCTCAAGGCCAACGACGCCGAACTGGCGAAATTCTATCAGGGCGAAACGGAGCCGGAAGCAGAAGAGCCCGAAGCGTCCTCACCCGACTCAACCGGCGACAGTTCCCCCGCCAGCCCCCCGCCCGCTGGCTTCCAAGCCGACGGCCGCGCCATCGGCGACCAGATGCCCGCCCCGCGCTGACGAAGCGTCGATACCGTTTTTTCCGAGTCGTGAGGTGATTCCACCTGCCTTGAAAATGCTCTAGAGCCCCCTCCCGAAAGCAACCGCACCGGGAACTCGCGAAATGGCCAGCAAGCTCGTCTACGTCCTCAACGGACCGAACCTCAACCGCCTCGGCAAGCGCGAACCCGGCATCTACGGCTCGCAGACGCTGGACGATATCGGTGCGATGCTGGCGGAGCGCGGCGAAGCGCTGGGCTGCACGATCGACATGCGCCAGTCCAACCACGAAGGCCACCTCGTGGACTGGCTGCACGAAGCCGAGGACGAAGGCGCCCATGCCGTGCTGATCAACCCCGGTGCCTATACCCACACTTCGGTGGCGCTGCATGACGCGATCCGCGCGATCAAGGTGCCGGTGATCGAGATCCACCTTTCCAACCCGCATGCGCGCGAAGAATTCCGCCACAAGTCGTGGGTCGGCATGGCCGCCAAGGCGACCGTCGCCGGTTTCGGTGCGCAGGGCTACCTGCTGGCGCTGGAGGGTGCGGCGGCGCTCTGAGGATTGCTTTGAAAATCCGCCGCAGGCGGATTTTGCGGCACCGGCCCACGCCCCCACCCTACCACCCGCCAGGATAATACCTTGGGTGGTAAGGTGGGGGCGTGGGCCGGTGCCGCTAAAAAATGCCCTTCAGGCATTTTTCAAATAAGCTCTAACCCTCGCATTTCACGGTCTTGCCCGCCCCGTCCCTGACCGACACGATGTGATCGATAACCACCGAGACGTCGCCGCGCGGGCCGGGCGTCATTCCGTCCTGAACGACAGCGACATCGCAGATCCCCGCTCGGGCAAGGTCAAGGAAGATCGGGCGAATCTCGTCGGGACCGGCGCTCGCGCCGATCGCAATCCCAAGGTAGGACTTGGACTTCCGCCCCGTCACGACATCCCCGCCGTGATAGGGGCGGACAAGCCCTCCTATCGCGCGGCGGATCGGCTGCCCCCGTTCGCTCCAGGTGCCGGTGGCGGCATCGTATCTGGGTAGCGAAGGCAGTGCATCCGCCGCGATGCTCACATGCTCCAGCGTCGCCCCCAGCACGAAGTCCGGCTCGGGCTGCTTGTGCCCCCGCGTGAACCACCAGAGGTTCCCCGCCGCCAACAGCAACGCCGCGCCCACCATAAGGACGCGGCGCGTTTTTCTCGTCATCATCGCGCGGTGATTCGCTCTCAGGCTTCCAGCGGAACGCCGGGCACGCTCTTGGCGGTGCGGATCGTCAGCGAAGTCTTGACGCTGTCCACGTTGGGGGCAGGCGTCAGCTTGCTCGTCAGGAATTCCTGGAAGCTCTGCAGGTCGCGGCTGACGATCTTCAGGATGAAGTCGATCTCGCCGTTGAGCATGTGGCATTCGCGGACTTCGGGAAGACCCTTCATGTGGTCCTCGAAGGCGCGCAGCGATTCCTCGGCCTGGCTCTTGAGGCTGACCAGCGCGAAGACGGTGATCGTGAAGCCCAGCTTCGAGGCATCGAGGTCGGCGTGGTAGCCCTGGATAATGCCCGATTCCTCAAGGCTGCGCACGCGGCGCAGGCAAGGCGGCGCGGTGAGACCGACGCGCTGGGCGAGTTCGACATTGGTGATCCGCCCCTCGTCCTGCAACTCTGCAAGCAGGCGGCGATCGATGTCATCGAGATTAATCATGCGAAACTTTCCTTGCGGGGCGCCCAGCGTCATCCGGCATGCAATATCCACTCGAAATCGCTGACACCCCTGTAATAATATTATCCCATAGCGTAATCGTCCCGCATTGCAACGCCTACAATCTGCCGACTTACAGCGTCTGCACAGTTTGCTAGGAAGGAAGTGACCTCGGCTTAACCTCTCAGGGCCTATCCGGGGTGGGATAAGGGATGGCGTCGCTTCGCAAGCCTTTGCAAAGCGCCTATGGAGCCGGAATGCATTTCGACGATCGCCTTGCCACGGTGCTGCGCCTGCCCTCTTCCGGGGATGCCTTGGTGCGCATCCAGTATCGGCAACTGATCGACATTCTCGGCCGCCTGCCCGGCGATGCCCGTTCCGACACGATCGAGGCCGGTTTCGCCCGCGTGGCGGAACTTTCCGCGCTGATCCCCCCGGCCGATCGCGCGCGCCTGGTTCGCCAGCCGCTCCAGCCGCTGACCAACCCGCGCCTCCTCGCCCATTTCGCCGAAGCGGAACCCGAAGTGGCCACGGCCGCCATCGGCACCGCCCGCCTCGATCCTGAGGCATGGATCGATCTCATTCCCGCCCTGCCCGTGCGTGCGCGCGGAATCCTTCGCCATCGCCGCGACTTGGGACCGGACGTCGATACCTTGCTGGAACGCCTCGGCATCTGCGATCGCGGTTTGCCTCCGGCCGAGCAGCCGCTCGACCTTCTGGACGAAGCCGAATGCCTGCCCGAATGCCTTGACGTCGAGCCCGAGCAGCCGCCGCTCCAACAGGCCCCCTTGGCCGATCTGGAACATCTCCGCATTGCCCTGGAAACACCCAGGGACACGAAACCCGAAACCGGCGACGAGCCGGGCACGGGCATCGGCGCGATCGTCCGGCGCATCGAGGAGTTCCGCAAGGCCCGTGAAAGCAGCGCCCCCGGTGCTGGCGGCAGCACTTCCAGGGCCGGTGGCTCGCCCCGCCTGCCGCTTGGCGATTCGCCCACAAGCGGTGCCGGGCCAGCCATGGATTTCGCCACGGACGCGGAAGGCCGCATCAGCTGGGCCGACGGATCCCACGCCAGCGCACTGATCGGGCTCAACCTCGCCGCGCTCGATCCTGCCCTCAGCGAATCGCTAGATCCTGCCTCGCCGCTCCCTTATCCGCAGATGGCCTATCCCCACGGTCAGGGCCTTGCCCTGTCGATGCGCCACCGCCAGCCGCTGCGCGCCATTGCCATCGACATAACCGGCGCTCCGGCCGTGAGCGGTCCCTGGCAGGTCGATGCCGTGCCGCATTTCGATCCCGCCAGCGGCCGGTTCACCGGCTATGCCGGACGCCTGCGCCGCCCCGGCAAGATCGCCGCCGCCGATGCCCCGCCCGCTGCGGAACCGAGCGAGGCCGACCGCATGCGCCAGGTGCTGCACGAACTGCGCACGCCCGCCAATGCCATCCAGGTCGCCGCCGAGATCATTCAGCAGCAGCTCTACGGCCCTGCACCGCACGAATACCGCGCCCTGGCCGCCGCCATCGCCGGAGACTGCGCCCACATTCTGGCAGGCTTCGAGGAGCTGGACCGCTTGGTGAAGCTCGAATCGGGCGCTCTCGGCATCGAATCCGGCGAAAGCGATCTTGCCTCGATCCTTGCCGAGACGGTCGCCCGCCTCAAGGCTTGGACCGAGCCGCGCCGCAGCGGCTTCGCGCTCCCCGAGCCGGAACTCGGCGCGCTGCCCGTCGCCATCGACAGGGTCGAGATCGAACGGATGCTGTGGCGCATCTTCGCCGTGCTGGCCGGCATGACCGCGCCGCAGGAGATGCTTCCGGTGCGCTTCGAGGCGGAAAACGGCCGCGTATCGATGCGCGTCGCCCTGCCCTCGCTGCTCCTGGCCCGCGACGCCCAGAGCCTGTTCGAAACGCCGGTGAGCGAGCGCGGACAATCGCTCTCGACCGGAATGTTCGGCATCGGCTTCACCCTGCGCCTCGCGGCAGCCGAAGCGGCAGCGGCGGGCGGCGGTCTCGAACGCGACCAGAACGATCTGAAACTCTGGCTCCCCGCCGTGGCCGCTTCGGCCGTCAGCCGCATGGAAAGCCGCGCCGTCTAGGAGAAACTAAGGCGCGTCCTTTACCGAACCGGAAGATTTTGCCTCTAGACGGGCCATGCCGCATATCGGATTCGCCGGGCAATCGCCTCCGGTAGTTCATACAGTCGAGGAAATCTTCAGTTGCCGGGGACGAACCTCCTCCTGCCGCCTCATGCAGACGCCGCCGCGCAGTTTAGCGAGGGTTTCGGCCAGCGCTTCATCGTCACCGTCGACACCGAGGAAGAGTTCGACTGGAGCGCCCCGCTAGACCGGCACGGCCACGGCACGCTTTCGGTCCCCGCGCTCCAGACATTCCAGCAGTTCTGCGAGGAATTCGGCGTCGTGCCGATCTATCTGGTGGACTATCCGGTAGCCGATTCCCCGCTTGCACCGCAGGCGATCGGCGATGCGGTATCAGCGGGGCGCGCCGAAATCGGCGTCCAGCTGCATCCCTGGGTCAGCCCGCCGTTCGACGAGGTGGTGAGCGAATTCAATTCCTACGCGGGCAACCTGCCCTTCGCGCTGGAGCGGGAAAAATTCGCCCGGCTTCACGCGCGGATCGTGGAGGCGTTCGGCACCCGGCCGCGCATCTACCGCGCCGGGCGCTACGGCCTCGGTCCAAGGACCGCCGAGATCCTCACCGAGTTCGGCATCGACATCGACAGTTCGGTACGCGCCCACTTCGACTACAGCGCCTCCGGCGGCCCGAACTATCGCCGCCACCCCCTGCACCCTTATTGGGCCGACAAAGGGCGGCAATTGCTGGAGCTGCCCCTCACCACGATCTACTGGGGACCGCTGCGCCAGTTCGGCAACGCAATCTATCCGGCGCTCTGGCGCCTGCCGCAACTGCGCGGGGCCCTCGCCCGCGCCGGCCTGCTGGAACGAATCCCCCTCACCCCCGAAGGCGTCACCGTGGAGGAAGCCCTGCGCGGCGTGGACGTGGCGATCGACATGGGACTGCCGGTGCTGGTCTTCTCGTTCCACAGCCCCTCGCTGGTCCCGGGATATACGCCCTACGTGCGCGCCCCGCAGGATCTCGACGCGCTTTACGACTGGTGGCGCACGCTTTTCGCCCACCTTGCACGTCGCGGTGTAAAACCCGGCAATGTTGCCAACATCCTATCCAGCGTAGCGCTTGCACAGAACGATTTGCCGAGCTAACGCGCTTTTCGCCCGGCATCGTCGATGAAGCCGGGCGCGGCGGTTGGGGCCTGTAGCTCAGCGGTTAGAGCTGGCCGCTCATAACGGCTAGGTCGCGGGTTCGAATCCTGCCGGGCCCACCAACGGCATCGAGGCAAGCCCTCGAAACATCATCGACACCCGAAGGGTCGGGGAGTGGCGCAGTCCGGTAGCGCGCCTGCTTTGGGAGCAGGATGTCGCAGGTTCGAATCCTGTCTCCCCGACCATTTCTTTCCACCGTTGCTGCAAGAAACCGTCCGTCGCGTACACGAGCCGCCGGGCTCCTGAGCGCTGACCGGAATGGTAATGCGTTATCGCGGCCCGGGGGCTTTGCAGTAAAGCTGGCTCGCTTATTTGCTGGACGTCAACGCCACGAGAGCAATAGAGAGCCTTTCGGAAAAACGGGGGCTTTTCAAAATGATGTTCAGGGCTACTTGCGCACTTGCTCTTCTAGGGGCGGCGTTGACGCCGCAGCACGCCCAGGCTGCTTTCAAGTCCGGCAATGACCTTTATTCCGACTGTACAACGCCGCGCGGCAGCAGCACCTACTATCAGGCTGATGGGTACTGCACGGGCTTCGTAATGGGCGTCTACGATGACTTCGACCTTAGCCGCCAGCTCGAAGACAAGGAAGCCTGTCTTCCGGGCGGAGTGACGGCAGGCCAACTGCGCGATGTGGTCGTCGCCTTTATCCGCGATAATCCGAAATGGCGGAATCTTGACGCCTCCGCGCTGATCAGGGCGGCGATCATCGATGCCTGGCCTTCGTGCAAGTGAGAGCGCGCCCTACCCGCCCCCCACACCTCAGATACAGGCCGACTGCCCCCCGCCGCCGGTCAGGCCGCCCGGCGTTCCGGTGGGATTGAGGCTGCGGTCGTCGCGGATGAGGTAGGCGGCTTCGTGCTTGAATACCGTGCCGTTCACGAACATCGTCCCGAACAGAGGCTGGTACTGGTAATAGACTTCCACGAACATCACGGCCGAATTGGCGACGGCATGGATCTTGTGATCCTCGGCGCCCATGCCGTCCAGCAGGGTGCCGTTCTTGCCGTCCATGGCCTTGCCGTAGGCGGATTCGCTGTCGAGGCTGCCGCGGCAGCGCTGCCAGTGGATATATTGCCGCCCGGTATCGGGATCGACTTCCAGGCTGGACAGGATGATCCTGCCGTGGCTTCCAAAATCGAAGCTGCTGCCTTCCTTCAGGGCGCCCCACATGACCGAATCGACCTGCGATTCCTTGACGGTCGGCGTGACCGAGCTGTTGTCGGTCTGGCCGAGGCGCGAGGCGTTGTCGGCGACCGAGGTGGCGATCTGGCCGACCTGCATGTTGATCATCGCCATATAGGCGACTTCGGTGCCGTAGAGGCCGAGGGACAGCAGCACCGGCAGCATGAGCGCCAGTTCGATGAACGAGACGCCGCTGCGATCTTCGCGCAGGCGGCGGAGCAGAGCCATCTTGCGGAGAACAAACGTGCGGGGCGTCATGGGCAGACACCCGCGGCCGAGCCATAGGCCAGCTGAAGCGCATAGGGCTGGTTCTTGCGCACCGAAGTGGCCGTCAGCGTGCGCTTGGTGCCGCGATCGGTCAGGCCGGGAATGGGGAAGACCGGCGTATAGGTGACTTCCACCGTATAGACGACGACATCGTTGGCGCCGCCGTTGCCGGTCTTGCCGATATCGGCATCCCACTGGCCGTTCTTGTTCTCGTCCGTATAGGATTCGCCGTTGTCGCAGCGGCCGTTGTTGTTCTTGTCGTTCCACGCCTCCGGCCGCGCGATATCGGTGAAGTCGTAATAGCTGGAGCGCGAGACTTCCACGTCCGCGCCCGGCGCCACGCCGCGCACGAGTTGGCGGACATATTCGTCGCCCGCTTCGGTCTCGGAGACTTCGAGCGTGCCGTTGCGCGCCACTTCCTGGACGGCGCCCTGCAGGACGGCGCGGACATAGGCCATGTGGCCCAGATCGAAGATCCCCATCAGCAGGATGATCAGCACCGGCCCGGCCACCGCGAACTCGATCACGGTCACGCCGCCGCGATCGGCCCGGAAACGTGCCAGGCCGCGCCGCAGCGCACCGAGATCCGCAAGGCGGCGCGGGATCATTGGGTGATCCTCAGCTCGCCCACCTGCTTGGCGATTTCCTGGAAGGCGGTGTTGAGATCGGTAGCGTTGGTGGCGACGTAGGAACTGTCGTCCGAGGCGCAGGTCTTGAGGTCGGCCGAGAGGCCGGAAGTGAAGGCGATCACCCAGACGCGGATGCCCTTGGCCTTGATCGCCTCGCAGACGGCCAGGAAGCGCGAGGTATGGCGCGCATCGGCATCGCCTTCCGAGCCGCCCTTGGTCACCCGCAGGTCCCACCAGTCCATGCCCCAGGCCGTGGGCACGTAGTTGGACGTATCCATCTGGCCGTCGGTCATGAAGATGATGTGGCGCGAGACTTCGCCGCCGTTGGTCGGCTCCTCGTTGACGACATTGCCGAAGATGCCGTCAGGCGAGAGCATGCGCCCGCCCCAGATCATGCCGATGTCGAGATAGGTCCCGCCCACCGCCGTCAGCGAGTTGGCATATGTGTTGAAGCTGGATTGGTCCATCTCCTGAAGGAGCTGGGCCTTCGCGGGGCAATAGCTTCCGGCCGAAGCGCCTTCCTCGGTGGTGGAGCGGGTCCAGGTGCTGGAACTGCTGCCCGCGCGGCGATAGGAAATCTCGGGCCAGAGCGGTCCCCACTTCGTTCCCGCGTCCGAAGTCGGCGCACTGTCGATATTGATGTCGAGCGCCGCCGATGGGCTTATGCCGCCCGATGGGGAATACGAGAAGCTGTCCGTGTTGACGGTGCTGCGCTCCTCGATGCAGCCACCCCAGGTATAGGATACGGAGGCGCCGCTGTTGCCGTTGGGTACCGTCGTCCTGGCGAAAGTCTTGAAGGTGCTGGTATCGACACCCGTGACCTGCCGGTATTCCCAGTGATGGAAGGTGGAGCCCTTCACGTTCGTCGAATTGGTGGCGTCCTTGTAGGAATCGGTCGTCACCTGGGTGCGGGTATTGGTCGTCGTGTAGACGTAATAGCTGTTGTTATACTTCTTGCACTCGTACGTGAGCATCCGCTGCGGCTGCTTCGTCACGACATTGACGGTGATGTTCGGGCTGGTGCCGGAAGTCGTCGTTTCCGTGCTGGACGAACCGTAGTTCGAATAGCTGGTCTGACTGGACGGCAGGTTGTTCTTGCACTGGTTCTGGGTGTAGCTGTTCGATCCACGCGAGGTGCTGCTGCTGGTGTCCTGGTATTCGACCTTCGAACCCGTCTTGGTCCCGTTCGCCATGTTTATGAAGATGGGTATGCGCGACTGGTAGTCCCAGCTGTCGGCAATGTAGCTCGGATCGAGGTCGGTCAGCAGCTTGCCGACGTTGACCGTCGAGCTGTAGGGCACGAAGCCGTAACGCACGCGCGCGTTGGTATCCTTCGTCGCGGACGAGACAGTCGTGTAGAAGTTCTTCATCGCGGCCTGAAGCGCGGCGATGCGCGTGGACTTGCCCAGCGATTCCGCCATCGATCCGGTCGTGTCCAGCACCATCATCACGTCGGAATTGCCGATCCCCATCGACGAGGTGCATTCCACGCCCAGCGCGAAGTTCTTGAAGCCGAACAGGCGCATGACGATCGTGTCCAGCACGGTCGAGGCCTTGCCGTCGACGGTCTGGCCCTTGTCGGTGGAGGACACCTCGAAATCGGCTGCACTGACCCCTTCCACGGCATTGAAATTGGTGCGGAAATAGTTGTCCGCCACGGTATGGACCGAGGGGGCCAGACCGTTCACCGGCGCGGTGGAATCCGCATCGGTGGCCACGGTGCGCCGCGCTGCCAGCACCGCGGAATCGCAGGCGGCCTGAAGCTGGTTCTCCACCTTGAAGTTGCGGCTGAGATCGATCGCCGACCCGACGATCGCCGCCGCAACCACCATGCCGATCGCGGCAAGCGGCAGGACGTTGCCGCCCACGTCACGCAGGACGCCGCCGAAAACGTCCCGCAGGACGCGGTGCCACTGATGGATGATGGTGCGCATCGGATGACCAGTCTTTCGGCGAAGTTCGTCGGGATTTCGGCACGATCTACCGGAACTTACTTAATGAAACCCTCACTTCCCCTGCCGTCCATCCGCGGAATCCCAACCCTGGCGGATAAGCAAATCGCGCAAAAACGAAGATTTATCGAAAATCGCGGGAACCCACCGGTTGTTTCCGCGTTGAGCCCCTTGATCCGGGGACCGTCTTTTGAGTTTGGGGGAGAAACGGTCCGCCTGCAGCCGGCCAGTTCCCTTGAGATTCGTAATGTCGCCCAGCAAGGCCATCAGTCCTCACGTCCAGCTTGCGCTTGCCATCATCGTCGTCCTGGGGCTCTGCCTCCTAATAGACATCCTGATCCCGTTGGGGACCGGGGTGAGCGTGCTCTACCTGCTGCCTACCGTCATCGCTTTCGTGGCGCGGCGCCCCATCACGCCGTTTCTGGCAGCGGTAGTCGGCATAGGCTGCGCCATGACCGCCTATTTCATCGCTCCGCAGGGTCTGGGCCTGGAAGTGGCGATGACGAACCGGGCACTTTCGGGCGTCACCAATCTGCTGCTGGCCGGCATCGGCTTCTTCCTGATCCGCTATCGCAACGTCAATCGCCACCAGCAATGGCTGCGCGAGAGCGAGGCGGACCTCGCACGCGCGATCACCGGTAACCTGGCCCTCGACGAACTGGGCAGCCGCGCCCTCGCCTTCCTGGCCGAGCGTTTCGGCGCCATTGCCGGTGCGCTCTACGTCCGCGACGAAGGGGACTTCAACAAGATCGCCACGTACGGCGTTCCCGCCGACGCCGCCCTGCCGGAACGCATGGCGGCGGGCGAAAGCCTGCTCGGCGAGGTCATCCGCCATGGCCGCACCACGACCGTCGCCCAGGTGCCCGCCGGGTATCTCTCGTTCGGCACCGCGCTGGGCCGTGCCACCCCGGCCCGGCTCGTGCTCGGCGCGGCGCAAGTCGACGGCATGGTCAATGCCGTGCTCGAACTCGGCTTCGTGGATACGGTGGAGGCCCGCTCCGAAGACCTCGCCGCGTTTCTCGACATCGTCAGCAGCTCGCTGGGCCTTGCCCTGCGTTCCGCCAAGTACCGCGCGCGGCTGGAACACCTCCTGTCGGAAACCCAGCAACAGGCCGAGGAACTCCAGAACCAGAGCGAGGAACTGCGCGCCACCAACGACGAACTGGAAGCCCAGAGCAAGCTCCTGCTCCATTCGCAGTCGCAGCTTGAGGAGCAGCAGGCCGAACTGGAACGCAGCAATTCGCAGCTTGAGGAACAGGCCCAGTCGCTCGAAGCCCAGCGCGACGAACTGACGCGTTCGCAGACGCGCCTGCGCAGCCAGGCCGACGAGCTGGAGCAGGCCAGCCGCTACAAGTCCGAATTCCTCGCCAACATGAGCCACGAACTGCGCACGCCGCTCAATTCGCTGCTGATCATGGCGCGCCTTCTGGCCGACAATCGCCAGGGCAACCTCTCGGGCGAGCAGGTGCGCTATGCGGAGACGATCGAGTCCTCGGGCAACGACCTGCTGACGCTGATCAACGACGTACTCGATATTTCCAAGATCGAAGCGGGGCGGTTGGAACTGGAACCCCACCGCGTGCCGGTGCGCGCCATGCTCGGCAAGCTGGAAAATACCTTCGCCGCCGCCGCCTCCGGCAAGGGGCTGGCTCTCACCCTGCACGCCGCCGAAGGCGTGGAGGAGATCGAGACCGATCCGCTGCGGCTGGAACAGGTGCTCAAGAACTTCCTCTCCAACGCGGTCAAGTTCACCTCGCAGGGCGAAGTCTCGCTCACCGTCTCCCCGGCCGCGAAAGGGCGCATCGCCTTTGCCGTGCGCGATACCGGGCCGGGCATCGCCCAGGACCAGCAGGACGCGATCTTCGAGGCGTTCCGCCAGGCCGACGGCGGCATCGCCCGCAAGTACGGCGGCACCGGCCTCGGCCTCTCCATCTCGCGCGAACTGGCGCATCTGCTGGGCGGCACGATCACGGTGGACAGCCTGCCCGGCAAGGGCAGCACCTTCACGCTGGAACTGCCCGAGGCCTTCCGCCCCGGAGACAGTGCCGCTACCCCGCTCATTCCCGGTCGCGCCAGCCCCACGCCCACACCGGCCGCCACCGCGACGACGGCCCCCGCCACGCGCCGCGCGCCCGTGCCGCAGGACGATCGCGAGACGCTCTCCGGCGATTCCCGCGTCATCCTGATCGTCGAGGACGATCCCGCCTTCGCCCGCATCCTCTGCGACCTTGCGCACGAGGTCGGCTTCGAATGCCTGATCGCGGGCACGGCCGACGAAGGCGCCCTGCTCGCCCGCCAGTACCTGCCGCAGGCGGTGATCCTCGACATGCACCTGCCCGACCATACGGGGCTTTCGGTGCTGGACCGCATCAAGCGCGACACCCGCACGCGCCATATCCCCGTCCATATCGTTTCCGCCGATCATGACGACCATGCCGCGCTCGCCAGCGGGGCCGTGGGCTATCTGTTCAAGCCGGTCAGCCGCGACACCCTGGTCGGCATGCTGGAAGGGCTGGAAGCCCGGATGGACCAGCGCCTGCGCCGGGTGCTGGTGGTGGAGGATGACCCCCGCCAGGCCGAGGCGATCCACCTCCTGCTCGGCTCGCGCGATGTCGAAACCGTCGATGTCCAGAGCGCCGCCGACTGCCTTGCCCGGCTGGGCGAAGAGACCTTCGACTGCATGGTGCTGGATCTCAACCTGCCCGACATGTCCGGCCTCGACCTGCTCGAACGCCTCTCGCTCGACGAGAGCGTCGGGTTCCCGCCGGTCATCGTCTATACCGGCCGCGAGCTTTCCGAAGAGGAAGAGATGCGGCTGCGGCGCTATTCCAAGTCGATCATCGTCAAGGGCGCCAAGAGCCCGGAACGCCTGCTCGACGAAGTGACGCTGTTCCTCCACCAGGTCGTTTCCGAACTGCCGGACGAGAAGCAGCAGCTGATCGCCCGCTCGCTCGGCCGCGATGCCGCGCTGGAAGGGCGGCAGATCCTGGTGGTAGAGGACGACATCCGCAACATCTACGCCCTCACCTCGGTGCTCGAGCCCCACGGCGTCCAGGTCCGCATCGCCCGCAACGGGATCGAGGCGCTGAACGAACTGGCGCGCACGGCCGACAGTGACGGGTCCGCCATCGACCTGGTGCTGATGGACGTGATGATGCCCGAGATGGACGGCCTCACCTGCACGCGCGAGATCCGCCGCCAGTCCCAGTGGCAGAACCTGCCGATCATCGCCCTCACCGCCAAGGCGATGGAGCGCGATCACCGCGAATGCCTGGAGGCAGGCGCCAACGACTATCTCTCGAAGCCGCTCGACGTCGACAAGCTGCTCAGTCTGGTGCGCGTATGGATGCCGCGATGAGACCGGGCGGCAGGCGCTTCCTTGAATCCGTCGAGGATATCGAGGTCGATCTCCTCGTCGAGGCGATCTGGCGCCGCTACCAGTACGATTTCCGGGACTATTCACGTGCCTCGCTGCTGCGCCGTCTCCAGCGTGCGCAGTCCCATTTCGGCTATCCGCACCTCTCCAGCCTGCTCGACCGGATCCTCCACGATCCCGAGAGCCTGAACGTGCTGATCGGTTTCCTGACCATCCAGGTCAGCGAGATGTTCCGCGACCCCGAGTATTTCCGCGCGATCCGCGAACAGGTGATCCCGCACTTGCGTACATGGCCTTCGATCAAGGTCTGGGTCGCCGGCTGCGCCAATGGCGAGGAGTTCTATTCGCTGGCCATCCTGTTCCGCGAGGAAGGGCTGGAAGAACGCACCCTGTTCTACTGCACCGACATCAACCCCGCCGCTCTCGCCAAGGCGGAGGCGGGCATCTACGAGATAGAGCGGATCGCGGGCTTCTCCCGCAATTACCGCGAGGCGGGCGGCAAGGCCTCGCTGGCGGATTACTATACCGCCAACTACGGCGTCGCCCGGTTCGATCCCACCTTGCGCCGCCGCGCCGTCTTCGCCGATCACAACCTCGCCAGCGATGCGGTCTTTTCCGAGGTCCAGCTGGTTTCCAGCCGCAATGTGCTGATCTATTTCGACCGCGCCCTGCAGGACCGCGCACTGGGCCTTTTCGCGCAGTCGCTGCCGCCCGGCGGCTTCCTGGGCCTCGGCTCGAAGGAAACCGTCCACTTCTCCGCCGAAGGCGACAGCTTCGCGGATTTCGCACCGCTGGAGAAGATCTGGCGCCGCACCAACCACAACGTCCAGGAAGCCGCCTATGCTGAATGAGCCGCTCAAGATCCTGGCCGTGGACGATATCCGCGAAAACCTGCTCGTCCTCGAAGCCGCGCTGGACCAGCCGGGCGTCGAACTCGTCACGGTCTCTTCCGGGTTCGAGGCGCTGGAAGCCATGCTGCGCGACGATTTCGCGCTGGCCCTGCTCGACGTGATGATGCCGGAGATGGACGGCTTCGAACTGGCCGAGCTGATGCGCGGCACCGAACGAACGCGCGCCGTGCCGATCATCTTCCTCACCGCCCTCGCCACCGACGAACGCCGCCGGTTCCGCGGCTATGAGGCGGGCGCGGTGGACTATCTGCTCAAGCCGCTCGACATGGTGGAGCTGAATTCCAAGGTGGCGGTCTTCGTCGAGCTGGCCCGCCAGCGCCGCGAGATCGCCCGCCAGCGCGACGAACTCGGCCTCGCGCTCGGTCGCCTGCGCGCCCACGGCGACAATTCGCCGCTGGCCGTGCTGGAGATCGACGCCAACCTCAGGATCGTGAGCTGGTATCGCAGCGCCGAGCGCGAACTGGGCTTTTCCGCGCAGGACGTGCTCGGGCGGAAAGTGGAGGAGGCCCCCTTCCTCGCCCCGGCCGACCGCCCGCGCTTCGCCGAAAGCATGCGCGCTCTGCTGGGCGGCGAGGACCGCCGCGAAACGCAGGAGCATCGCTTCGTGCGGGCCGGCGGCGCCTTGCGCGAGGGCGAATGGTACTGTTCCTCGCTGGCGGGCACGGGATCGCGCGGCGCCAGCGTGATGATCGAACTGCTCGACGTGACCGAGCGCCTTCGTGCCGAGGATACCCAGCGCTTGCTGATCGGCGAACTCAACCACCGGGTGAAGAACACCCTGGCCACCGTCCAGGCCATCGCCTCGCAGGGGTTCCGCCACGCCCGCTCGACAGAGGACTTCCAGCAGGCCTTCAGCGGCCGCCTGCAATCGCTGGCCCGCGCCCATTCGCTGCTCAGCGCGACGACCTGGGAACCGGCCAGCCTGCGCAGCCTCATCGCGGATCAGGTGGCGATCGGCGCGGTCAGCGAGGACCGGTTGAAGCTGGCCGGCCCCGATGTCGAGCTTCCTCCCGAACTCGCACTGCGCTTCTCGCTGATCCTGCACGAGCTGGCGACGAACGCCCACAAGTACGGCGCCTTTTCCAACGAGAGCGGCACGGTCTCGCTCGACTGGTCGGTCTCGCAGCATGTGCTTTCGCTGGCCTGGACGGAACGGGGCGGCCCGCCAGTCGTCCCGCCGGAACGGCGCGGCTTCGGCTCCACCCTGATTGAAAACAGCATGACCGCCGACGGGGCGCGGATCAGCGCCGAATATGCCGCCGAGGGCATATGCTGGCAGCTCGCCCTGCCACTTGCGGAGGAAGGTCATCCGGGCGGAACGGCCGATCCGGTCGCTCCGCCCGCCGCGCCGGTCGATTCCCCGGCCGTGGCCGCAAGCGAAACCGGACCGCAAGGCCTTCGCGTCCTCATCGTCGAGGACGAGCCGCTTGTGGCCATGGAACTGATGATGGAGATCGAGGATTGGGGCGGCGTCGTGCTCGGCCCTGCGACATCCTGCGAACAGGCCATCGCCATGATCCGCGAGGGCGGACCGGATCTGGCCCTGCTCGACGGCAATCTCAACGGCGAGCGAATCGATCCCGTGGCCGACGAACTGGCAGCACGCGCCACGCCTTTCGCTTTCGTCAGCGGCTACGATCGCCGCCACTTGCCAAGCGGCCACAGCGAAAGGCCGATGCTCGGCAAGCCCTTCATGGGCCGCGAAGTCTGCGCGATGGTCCGCCGTCTCGCGGATGAGGCAGAAGCGGCCGTCAGGGCCTGAATGCGAAGGGCGGGAAGGACTGGTTAAGGAAACTTTCAGCCTGAATCGGGGTTTATTCTAAGGAATGCCCCCGAGAAAGGAGCCTTTGCCAATGGCCCTCACGCAAGACCACACCTATCGCGCCGAGCGGGTCTGGACGCCGCGCACACCGCTCGATCCCGGCCTGCGCCGCCGTTTTCACGGGCCGATCCAGCCCATGGACCAGCCGACCCTGCTGGAACGGATCTTCGGACACCGCTGATCTTGAGATCGGGTCTGCCCGGCATTAGGCAGGCGGCATGTCCGACCCTGCGCATATCCCCTCCGTCCTGTTCGTCTGCCTTGGCAACATCTGCCGCTCGCCGCTTGCCGAAGCGGCCTTGCGCCGGGCGGCGCAGGATGCCGGGCTGGATATGGAGATCGACTCGGCGGGAACCGGATCTTGGCATGTCGGCAAGGGACCCGATCCCCGGTCGATTGCCGAAGCGCTCCGGCACGGCATCGACATTTCCGGCTACCGCGCCCGTCAGGTCGGCAAAGCGGATTTCGACCGATTCGACTACATCATCGCGCTGGACGCCAGCAATCTCGCCAATCTGGAACGCCTTGCCCCGGCCCGCTCCCCAGCCCGCCTGTCCCTGCTGCTCGACCATGTCGCCGGGCTGGAAGGGCAGGACGTGGACGATCCCTATTACGGCGGTCCCGAAGGTTTCGAGACCACCTGGGAGCAGGTCAGCGCCGCGGCCCGCAATCTGGTGACGGGACTGTTGGGGCGCCGCCCTTAGAGTTTGCGCCCTTTCGGCGACGCGCCTCCAAGCGCCGTTTGCTTTTGCCCCTGCTTCCATTATATGCCCGCTCGAACGCCCCGGCCCGCTGTCGCCCAGCGACTTTCCACGAGCCGGGACCTGCTCTTTTACAGTTTCAAGGACGAACACGCATGTCCCGTCGCCGCCAGATCTACGAGGGCAAGGCCAAGATCCTCTACGAAGGCCCTGAACCCGGCACCCTGATCCAGTACTTCAAGGACGATGCCACTGCGTTCAACGCGCAGAAGAAGGGCACGATCCAGGGCAAGGGCGTGATCAACAACCGCATCAGCGAGTACGTGTTCACGCGCCTCAACCACATCGGCGTGCCCAACCACTTCATCCGCCGCCTCAACATGCGCGAGCAGCTCGTCCGCCAGGTCGAGATCATCCCGATCGAGGTCGTGGTGCGCAACGTGGCCGCCGGTTCGATCTCCAAGCGCCTCGGCATCCCCGAGGGCGAGCCGCTGCCGCACACGCTGATCGAATACTATTACAAGGACGATGCGCTGGGTGATCCGATGATCGCCGAAGAGCACATCGCCTGCTTCGGCTGGGCCACTAACGAGGAGATGCAGGACATCGCCGCGATGGCCATCCGCGTGAACGACTTCATGTGCGGCATGTTCGCGGCGATCAACATCCGCCTCGTCGACTTCAAGCTCGAATTCGGCCGCATCTGGGACGGCGACTACAGCCGCGTGATCCTGGCGGACGAGATCAGCCCCGACGGCTGCCGTCTCTGGGACATGTTCACCGGCGAAAAGCTGGACAAGGACCGCTTCCGCCGCGATCTCGGCGGTGAGGAAGAGGCCTATCAGGAAGTCGCCCGTCGCCTCGGCCTGCTTCAGGACGACAACGGCCCGAGCGAAGTCCTCGACCTGTCGAAGCACCGCAAGCTGCGCGGCAAGTAAGACGCAAGCCAGGTTAGGCTCAAGCGATGCAAGGAAAAGCCCGGCCACCGCAAGGTGCGCCGGGCTTTTCCGCGTCTGGCGCGGACTATCGGGACATGACCGGGAAAGCCGCGAAAGCGCAGGCGAAATGCCCGCGCCCCCTTGTTATCGGGTTCCTGCTGGGGCACGGGCACCACATGCGAACTGTTCTCATTACCGCCCTGCTGCTTACCGCTCCGATCCCCGCTCCCGCCCTTGCCCGCGAAAAAGCCCCGCCCTCGGCCAGTACCCATGCCAGCGACACCAGCTGGGCCTTCGAACAGAGCGACGTTCCCGTCGATCCCGATTTCCGTTTCGGCCGCCTGCCCAGCGGCATGCGCTATGTGATCCGCCACAATGCCACCCCTGCCGGAACCGGCGTGGTGCGCATGGAAGTGGCGGCGGGCTCACTGGACGAGAACGACAGCGAACAGGGCTTCGCGCACTTCGTCGAGCACATGGCCTTCAACGGCAGCAAGCGGGTGCCGGAAGGCCAGATGATCCCGCTGCTGGAGCGCGACGGGCTGGCCTTCGGCGCCGATACCAACGCCTCCACCAATTTCGAGCGCACCGTCTACAAGCTCGACCTGCCACGCAGCGACGCCAAGCTGCTCGACACCGCGCTCATGCTCATGCGCGAGACGGCCAGCGAACTGACCATCTCGCAAGGCGCGATCGACCGGGAACGCGGCGTGATCCTGTCGGAAATGCGCGATCGCAATACCTTTGCCTTGCGCAACACCATCGATTCCACCCATTTCTTCTACCCCGAGGCCCGCTACGGCCAGCGCTTCCCGATCGGCACCGTGGCTACCCTCAACGCTGCCGACGCCGCCAGCCTGCGCACCTTCTACGCACGCGAATATGTTCCCGCCCATGTCACCCTGGTGATCGTGGGAGACTTCGATCCCGCCGCGGTGGAAGCGGGCATCCTTCGCCACTTCGCGGACTGGAAGGGTAACGCGGCGGAAGCCCAGCCCGATGCCGGACCCGTCGATGTCAAGGATCGCGGCCGCACCGGCGTCTGGATCGATTCCGCGCTTTCCGAAAGGACCGTGATCCAGCGCAGCGGCGCCTGGCTGGACGAGCCGGACACCCTGGCCCAGCGGCAGGAGAACCTGCTGCGCGCGATCGGCTATGCCGTGGTCAACCGCCGCCTCCAGCGCCTTTCGCGCAGCGCCCAGCCGCCTTTCCGGGGCGCGGGCTTCGGCACCGGAGACGTCTTCGAGACCGCCCGCTCCACCCGCCTCATCATCGACAGCGTCGACGGCAAGTGGGCAGACGGGATTGCCGCCACCGCGCGCGAATATCGCCGCGCCCTGGCCCATGGTTTCAGCGCTGCGGAAATCGCCGAGCAGGTAGCACAGCTGCGCACGTCGCTCGTCAATGCCGCCGGTTCCGCCAATACCCGCAGCAATGCCTCTCTCGCCGCCATCGCCCTGGCCCTGGTGGACGACCGCGTCGTCCCCTCCACCCCCGCATCGGCGCTCGAACGGTTCGAGGGTTTCGCGCCCACCATCACCCCCAAGGCCGTCCTGCGCGCCCTCAAGCGCGAGGCACTCGCGCTCGACAAGCCGCTGATTCGCTTCGAAGGCCGCAAGGCGCCCGAAGGCGGCGATAAGGCTATCCGCACGGCTTGGCAGAGCGCCATGCGCGGCCCCGTCCCCCGCGAAAGCGCGCAGGCGCTGACCGCCTTCGCCTATACCGATTTCGGCACGCCCGGCACGATCGTCAGCGACAGCCGGGATCCCGTGCTCGGCATCCGCGAGATCCGCTTCGCCAACGGTGTCATGCTCAACCTCAAGCAGACGGAGCTGGAGAAGGACCGCGTGCGGGTCAGCTTCGCCATCGACGGCGGCTCCATGCTCGACACGCGCGAGAACCCGCTCGCCACCGACATGGTCAGCTGGATGGACAAGGGCGGCCTCGGCAAGCACAGCCGCGACGATCTGGACACCATCATGTCCGGCCACACCCTGGGCTTCGGCCTCTCCAACGGCGCCGCCAGCTTCGACGCCCAGACCGCCACGACACCGCGCGACCTGGAGCTGCAACTCCTGCTGATGACGGCGCTGATCACCGACCCGGGCTATCGCGCCGAGGGCGAAGTGCAGTACCGCCAGCAGGTGAACAACAGCTTCGCCCAGCTTCGCGCGACCCCCTCCTCCTCACTGGGCGCGGACCTCGGCCGGATCATCTCGGACAACGATCCGCGCTTCAGTCTCCAGCCGGTCGAGGCCTATCGCCACCTGACATACGGCAAGCTGAAGCAGGACATCTCGGACCGTCTCGCCCACGGCGCGATCGAACTGGGCCTCGTGGGCGATTTCGACGAGGACAAGGCGATCGCCTTCGTCGGGCAGACGCTGGGCGCCCTGCCCCCGCGCGAAACCGCCTTCCGCGCCTATGACGGTCAGCCCGCACGCGGTTTCACCGCCGATCGCAGCGCGCGGATTCTGCGCCATAGCGGTGCTGCGGACCAGGCGCTCCTGCGGCTGACTTGGCCGACCCGCGACGATGCCGACCCGCTCGATGCCCTGAAACTGGAAATGCTGGAACGCGTGGTGCGGATCGAACTGACCGACAGTCTGCGCGAGGCCCTCGGCAAGGCCTATTCGCCTTCCGCGGGCAGTTCGCTGTCGCACTACTGGAAAGGCTACGGCACCTTCTCCATCGCCGCCTCGATCGACGTTGCCGACGTTCCCGCCAGCCGCGAGGCGATCGCCAAGGTCCTGCGCGAACTGCGGGCCGCGCCGGTCAGCGACGATGTGCTGCAACGCGCCCGCGCGCCCCTGATCGAAGCCTATCAGAACGCCCTCAAGGGCAACGCAGGCTGGCTCTCCCTGGTCGACCGCGCCCAGACCCAGGCCGACCGGATAGAACGCTTCACCAAGGCCCGCGACCGGCTGACGACGATCACCGTCGCCGATGTCCAGGCCATGGCACAACGCTACCTGGATCCCGCACAGGGGTTGGAAGTGCTGGTCCTGCCCGAAGGCGTGGACGTTCCGAACAATTAGGAGCGCAGGCTTCGCGGACAGAGGCTTCGCGGGCCGGCGCTACCTGGCGTGGTTGGGTCGCGTGGGCCGTCCGGTCCGCTCCGCCCATTCGACGATCAGATCGTCATAGAGCTTCTGGTCGATCAGATCGTACTTCTCGGGGAAGTTCGTGAAGGCGTTCATCGCGCTTTTTACCGCTCCGGTTTCCATCAGTTCGCGCGCCATGGCAAGGTGCCCTACCGCTGCCGAGACCCAGCCCCAGGCGGTCGAAAGCGTAAAGGCGGTGTCCGGCAAGTCGAAGCCCAGCGTGCAGACCGGAATCGGCATATGCGGGATCACCTCGGCCTGCTGCTCCGGCGGGGCGCTGGCAAAGACGATCGCATCGGCCCCCGCTTCCGCATAGGCCCTGCCCCGCCGGATCGCTTCCTCGACGGAGCCGGAACCGCCACCGCCGTTGGCACTGGTGTAGAGTTCGTCGCAGCGGGCAATGATCACCAGGCCGGAATCGCCCCGTCCCTTTACCCCGGCCTCGATGCGCAGCTGCATGTCCGCGATCGAACAGAGGCCGCCCGCATGCTTCGAATGCTTGGGATTCACCTCGTCCTCGACGTGGTATCCGGCGATACCGGCCGCGGCGTAGCGGCGCGTGAAGTGATAGGCGTCGGCTACCGTCTCGCCCAGGGTGTCGGCATCGACGATGAGCGGAATGTCGATGGCCTGGGCGATCCGCGCCGACTGCTCGATCATCTCGACTTGGCTGAAAATGCCGTTGTCCGGCACGGCATAGTGAAAGGCCGAACAGGCATGGCCGCCAAGATAGGCCGCCTCGAAGCCTACATGCTCGACGATCCTGCCCGTCAGCGCCGAATAGGCCTCTGCCGCGACGAAGTGCTCGCCGTTCTCGATCAGCCCGCGCAGTTTCTCACCCGGCGTCGGCATCGCGTTCTCTCCCGCTCCTGAGAAGCAGGGGCTCGCACGATTGCCGGGCAGGAACAAGCTGGGCGAGCGCTTTGTCCCGCCCGGCTCCCCGCTTATCGGCGGGGCGTTGCGCTCAGGCCGTCTCGGCCTCCGCGCCGATGCGTTCGAGAGTGGGGATCAGTGCGTCGAAATGATCGATCACCGCCGTGGCGCCGAGTTCGTGCGGCGGGCGGTCGTTGAAGCCGAAGCTCACCGCCACGCAGGGGATTCCCGCCGCCGCCGCCGCGCCGGTATCGTACGTGGTATCGCCCACGAAGGCGGCCCGGATCGGCGTTTCGGCGCTGCCCGCCCGCTCCAGCATAAGCTCGATGAGGTCCGGCTTGGGCTTGGCCCTGCCGGGGCCGAGCGTATCGCCGCCGATCACCGTGAAGAAGTGGTGCGAAAGCCCCATCTCCGCGAAGATCTTCACCGCAAGGCGTTCGAGCTTGTTGGTCACGACGGCGATCTTCACGCCCCGCGCCGCCAGACCCCGAAGCATGGCCTCGCCGCCCGGATAGAGCCTCGTCTCCACGGCGATATGGTCGCTGTAGAAATCGATCAGCGCGTGATGAAGCTGGTTCAGCCTTTCGTCCGATACCGGGCCGCCGGTCACTTCCAGCCCCCTGGCCAGCATCTTCTTCGCGCCGCCGCCGACAAGGTCACGCACGGCCTCTCTGGGTATCGACGCGCGTCCTTCCAGCGACAAGGCGTGGTTGAGCGCCACGCCCAGATCGCCGAGCGAATCCAGCAGGGTTCCATCAAGATCGAAGCCGACTACGTCGAAAGGAAAATCCGTCATCCGCATCTCAGTGGCGCGATGCTGTGGAAACCGCAACAATTTGCTGGCAAGTGATGGCCATGGTCGAACATTCCACGCCTCTCGCTATCGTAGTCCTGGCCGCCGGCAAGGGCACCCGCATGAAGAGTGACCTGCACAAGGTTCTCCATCCCATAGCCGGCCGGCCGATGCTGGAACACCTGCTGGAAAGTGCAGCCGCGCTGGCGCCCGAGCGGCAGGTGGTGGTGGCCGGACATGGCCGCGAGCAACTTGAAAAGGCCCTCGGCAGCCGCGCGGCGATCGCCGTGCAGGAACCGCAGCTCGGCACCGGCCATGCGGTGCAACAGGCAGAGGCTGCGCTCTCCGGCTTTTCCGGCGATGTGCTGATCCTTTACGGCGACGTGCCCTTCGTCAGCACCGCCACCATGCGCGCCATGATCGAGCGCCTCCATGCGGACGATTCGCCCGCCGTCGTCGTGCTCGGCTTCGAACCGGAAGACCCGCTCCAGTACGGCCGCGTGCTTGCCCATGACGACGGACGCATCGCCATGATGGTGGAATACAAGGACGCAACCGAAGAACAGCGCGCCTGCCGCTTGTGCAACTCGGGCCTGATGGCGGTGAAGTCGGCCGACCTCTTCGATCTCCTCGCCCGCGTCGGCAACGACAATGCCCAGGGCGAATATTACCTCGTCGACATCGTCAATGTCGCGACGCTGGAAGGACGTGCCTGCGCCGTGATCGTCACGCCCGACCCGGACGAAGTGGGCGGCATCAACAGCCGCGGCGAACTGGCCGAAGCGGAAGGTCGCTGGCAGGCCAAGCGCCGCATCGCCGCCATGGCGGACGGCGTCACCCTGATCGCGCCCGAAACCGTGTTCTTTGCCTGGGACACGCAGTTGGGGCGCGACGTCACCATCGAGCCCAACGTGGTCTTCGCCCCCGGCGTGACCGTGGCCGACAATGTGACGATCCACGCTTTCTCGCATCTGGAAGGGGCGACCCTGGAAAGCGGCGTTGCGATCGGACCTTACGCGCGCCTGCGCCCCGGCGCCGTGCTGCGCAAGGGCGCGAAAGTCGGCAACTTCGTCGAAGTGAAGAACGCCGAACTCGGCGAAGGCGCCAAGGCCAATCACCTTACTTACGTGGGTGACGCCAGCGTCGGCGCGAAGGCCAATCTCGGCGCGGGCACGATCACCTGCAATTACGACGGCTATTTCAAGCACCGCACCGTGATCGGCGAACGCGCCTTCATCGGCTCGAACAGCGCCCTTGTCGCGCCGGTGAAGATCGGTGCCGATGCCATCGTGGCGGCAGGCAGCACGGTAACCCGCGACGTGGCCGACGGCGAACTTCGCCTCGTGCGCGGAGAGCAACTGGTCAAGCCCGGCTGGGCCGACCGCTTCCATGACGCGATGAAGAAGAAAAAGGCCGAGAAATCGGCGGGTTGAAGTCTCCCTCGCTCAGGCTGAGCTTGTCGAAGCCCGAACGCAACGGCAAGCTATCGGGCCGATGGCAGGTACTTCCTCGGGCAAACTCGAGATCTCGAACGCCGTATCGCCTTGCCGCAGGGGGCTTCGACAAGCTCAGCCTGAGCGGGTAGAAGAGGGCTGACTGGATGGCCGCTGTCTGGGAAAAAGCAATCGTCAGCCAAGCGGCCTAACAGAAAAACGGGCGGTCCACCCGGACCGCCCGCCTGCTGAACAGATCTGGGCCGAACCGATCAGATCAGGCTTTTCCGATCAGGCGCCGATCGCCTTTTTCTGGGCGATGAAGTCCAGTTCAGACTTCGCACCGGCGTTTTTCGGATCGTATTCCAGCGACTGGCGGAACAGCTTCTCCGCCTCGTCCAAGCGGCCCATCTCGATCTTGGTATAGCCCATGCCGCGAAGCGCGCGGGCCGCTACCGAGGCGTCATCGCCCTTTGTATCCTTGTCCACGATCGCCCAGGCGTGGGAGAACAGATCGTAGGAACGCTGCCATTCCCGGCGCGATTTGAACAGTTCGGCATATTCGTTGGCGAAATGCGCGTTGTCCGGCGCCAGTTCGGTGGCGCGGCGCAGCTCCGCCTCGGCCAGATCGCCCCGGCCTAGATCGACAAGCGCATAACCCTTGCCGAAATGCGCATCGCAGACCGCGCTGCTGACCGCCACGGCCTTTCCTGATTCTATTGACCCCGCCGCGACCGGCCCGGCGGCACTATCGGACTGGCAAAGCCGCGGCCGCGCATCGCCGCCCAGGGCCTGTTCGCTGGCGAGAATCACCGAGTCGAACATTTTCACGGCCTGCGCTGGCTTTCCGGCGCGGATCAGGGCGAAACCCTTGCTGACATCGCTGCGGCTCTCGACGTGAAGCGCGGTGTTCACGACCGCGCCGCCGCCGATATCGCGAGCGAAAACAGTGCCTGGCGAAGCGATCGTGCCCAAAGCAACAAGTGAAAATGAAACCGACTTCATGGCGAAGTTCATCGGCGTTATCCTCTCCAGGAACACCGATCGCGCCCCGGTCTCGGACCAAAGGTCCACGCCGGACGATTCTTCGTCGGAACAGTGTTCGTCGAAGCTGGTAGACTATCCGACAGGCGCCGTTTGACAAGAACTTTCACGAATCCCAGATATCGAGAAGCGAATCTTTCCCGCTTACGTGCTTTTCATCTGCCGGAGTTTCCATGTCGAACAACCCCTGGAGCCACAGCCGCAATGCCGCGATCGCGGACGATGTCGATTTCGAGATCAAGGGGCACGAGCTCCAGTTCGTCGAAATCGAACTCGATCCGGGCGAAAGCGCCGTTGCCGAAGCCGGCGCCATGGTGTGGAAGGATGCCTCCATCGGCATGTCCACCGTGTTCGGTGACGGTTCCGGCCAGCAGGGCGGCGGCTTCATGGGCAAGCTGCTGGGCGCGGGGAAGCGCCTCGTCACCGGGGAAAGCCTGTTCACCACTGTCTTCACGCATGAAGGACGCGGCAAGGCCCGCGTGGCCTTCGCCGCACCGATTCCCGGCTCTATCCTGCCGATCAAGCTTGATGACGTGGGCGGGCAGCTGATCTGCCAGAAGGACGCCTTCCTCTGCGCGGCGCGGGGCGTATCCATCGGCGTCCACTTCCAGCAGAAGATCATGACCGGCCTGTTCGGTGGCGAAGGCTTCATCATGCAGCGCCTCGAAGGCGATGGCTGGGTCTTCGTGCAGATGGGCGGCACCGTGATCGAAAAGACGCTGGAGCCGGGCGAGGAACTCCATATCGATACCGGCTGCGTGGCCGCCTTCACCTCGGGCATTGATTTCGACGTCACCCGCGCGGGCTCGGTCAAGTCGATGATCTTCGGCGGCGAAGGCGTGTTCTTCGCAAGGCTGCGCGGCCCGGGCAAAGTCTGGATCCAGTCGCTGCCGTTCTCCCGCCTCGCCGGTCGGATGATGGCGGCCGCAGTGCCCTATGGCGGGCAGAACCGGGGCGAGAGCACTCTGCTCGGCCTCGGCGCCGTCGGCGGGCTCGCTGCGATGATCGGCGGGGACGATTGAGCCTCCCGGATTACATCCGATAACCCATCCGATTTGCACACATTACCAAGCCTTCATGGTGGCGCCACCAAACGCCAGGCATTATCGGTATAGGGGCAAGACAGTTTCGGCTCGAACCTAAGGTAACCTCAGCGTAATGTGTGGAATCATCGGCATCGTCGGCAAGGAAGCTGTGGCGGATCGGCTCGTCGACGGCCTTCGTCGCATGGAGTATCGCGGCTATGACAGCGCGGGCGTCTGCACGGTAGAGAACGGCCAGCTCATCCGCCGCCGCGCGCAGGGCAAGCTGATCAACCTGGTGAACGAACTGGGCCGCGATCCCGCGCCGGGCCTGATCGGCATTGCCCACACCCGCTGGGCCACCCACGGCGCCCCCACCGCCGCCAACGCCCACCCCCATGCGACCGAGCACCTCGCCCTCGTTCACAACGGCATTATCGAGAACTTCAAGCCGCTGCGCGAAGCCCTCGAATCGCGCGGTCGCACCTTCGAGAGTCAGACCGACACCGAAGTGGTCGCCCACCTCGTTTCCGAACAGGTCGAGGCCGGACTTTCGCCTGAAGAAGCGGTGAAGGTCGTCCTTCCGCAGCTGCGCGGCGCCTTTGCCCTCGCCATCGCCTTCCGCCAGCACCCGGACCTCCTGATCGGCGCCCGCCTCGGCTCGCCGCTGGTCGTGGGTTATGGCGAGGGAGAAACCTACCTCGGCTCGGACGCCCTCGCCCTTGCCCCATTGACGCAGCGCATCTCCTATCTCGACGAAGGCGACTGGGTGGTCGTGACCCGCGACGGCGCACGGATCTTCGATGCGGACAACAACCCGGTGGAGCGCGAAATCGTCTCCTCCGGCGCCTCTGCCGTCGCCATCGAGAAGGGCAATTACCGCCACTTCATGCAGAAGGAGATCTTTGAGCAGCCGACCGTGGTGGCGCAGACCCTGCGCAGCTACATCCACCAGGTGGACCAGTCGGTCGCCCTGCCGCAGATCGATTTCGACCTTTCGGCGATCAAGCGCATCACCATCGTCGCCTGCGGCACGAGCTTCTACGCCGGTATGGTGGCGAAATACTGGATCGAGACGTTCGCCCGCCTGCCGGTAGACATCGATGTGGCGTCCGAGTTCCGCTACCGCGACCCCGTTCTGGAGCCGGGCGGTCTTGCCCTGTTCATCTCGCAGTCGGGCGAGACGGCGGACACGCTCGCCGCGCTGAAGCACTGCAAGGCGGCCGGGCAGACCATCGCGGTCGTCGTCAACGTGCCCACCAGCACCATGGCGCGTGAGGCGGACCTGCTGCTGCCGACCCACGCCGGGCCGGAAATCGGCGTTGCCTCCACCAAGGCCTTCACCTGCCAGCTCGCCGTGCTCGCCGCGCTGGCCGCGCACCTCGCGGTCAAGCGCGGGCGCATGGACCGCACGGAAGAGAGCGAAGTCGTCGAGCACCTGCTCCAGACGCCCGCCAGCCTCAACGCCGCGCTCGCCTTCGACGAAGAGATCGCCGCGATGGCGCACCTGATCGCGCCTGCCCGCGACGTGCTCTATCTCGGGCGCGGTCCCGACTATCCGCTGGCCCTTGAAGGCGCACTAAAGCTGAAGGAAATCAGCTATATCCACGCCGAAGGCTATGCCTCGGGCGAGATGAAGCACGGCCCCATCGCCCTCATCGACGAGGCGGTGCCGGTAATCGTCCTCGCCCCTTCCGGTCCGCTGTTCGAGAAGACCGTCAGCAACATGCAGGAAGTGCGCGCGCGCGGCGGCAAGGTGGTGCTGATCTCCGACGCCGAAGGCATTGCCGAGGCAGGCGAAGGCTGTATCGCCACGATCGAGATGCCGCGCGTCCACCCGCTGATCGCGCCGCTGGTCTATGCCGTGCCGGTCCAGCTGCTGGCCTATCACGTCGCCTGCGTGAAGGGCACCGACGTGGACCAGCCGCGCAACCTCGCCAAGAGCGTGACGGTAGAATAGTACCAGCGAATAGCACCGGATCGGTGGCATCCCCGTCGCAGCGGAGTTTCCACCCGTCCCGGAAATGCCCTATGCTTTACCGGGCGATAACCCTTCGCCCGGTAAGGCCCGAGGTGTGAGAAAGCGGTCGCACGCCATCCAACCGCTCCCGAAGGAGCTGCCCGTCTCCGCCATACTGGGGCTGAACCAGCCCGCGGAGGGAGACTGGGCGCGTCTGCGCGCTATCCAATATTCCTGCCTGGGCCGTGCCCCGCTGGCCCGCGCCGCCACCCAGTTCGCGGCGATGCTGGCCGCCACCGCCCTGCTCGCGCCGCATATGGATCCGATCCCGATCCTCGCCTGGGCAGTGCTGGTCTGTGCCGCTGCCTGGCATGGCGCCCGCGTGGACCGCGCCGTTTCGGACGGCGGAGAACATCTGCTCCATCGCGGACATAAGCGTGCGCACTTGCTGGCCACGATCGCCACCGGGCTGATCTGGTCGATCCCGATCTGCGGCTTCGGCCCGTTTCTGGACCCGCAAGTCACCGTAAAGCTCTGGACCGTGCTGGCCATGCTGATGACGGCTTTCGCGGTTCTGATCCCCGGCGTTCCACTCGGCAGCCTGGTCTTCACCGGACTTGTGGGCGGATCGGCCATCGCCTGCTTCCTGGTGCTGGGCCTCTATGACGTCGCGCTGGTCGCCTCGGCCTTCATGGCCGTCGTCATCGCCGGTGCCATCCAGTCCTCACGGCAATTCCTGATCGGAAAACTGGCCGAAGCGGGCATGGTTGAGCGGGACGAGGTCGTCTCCCTGCTCCTGCGCGAATTCGAGGAAGGCGAGGCCGACTGGCTCTGGCAGGTCGACGCCGCGCGCCGCATCCGCGCCGTATCGCCCCGCTTCGCTTTCGCGCTCGGCAGGCAACCCCGCGAGATGGAGGGCATGCCCTTCCTCCAGCTCGTGGCCGGGGCGGACTGGGAAACCGGCGATTTCCCCGCCAGCCTGCACGACCTGGCCGAACGGCTCAAACGCCGGGAAAGTTTCGCCAATCTGCTGATCCGCGTGACCATCGGCGGGAAGGTGCGCTGGTGGGAAATTTCCGGCACGCCGCAAGTCGATGAGAACGGCCAGTTCGACGGTTTTCGCGGCGTCGGCTCCGACGTCACCGAAGCGCGGGAAAATTCCGACAAGATCGCATGGCTCGCCCGCTATGATCCGCTGACGGGAATGCCCAATCGCCTCATGCTGAACGAGGCGCTGGGCGAAGCGCTTGCCCATGCCTCGCAGTGGCGCATGCGCTGTGCGCTGCTGATGATCGACCTCGATCGCTTCAAGGCCATCAACGACACATTGGGCCACCATGTCGGCGACCAGCTTCTGGCGCGCGTGGCCGAGCGGCTCAAGGAGCAGATGACCGAGCGCGAGGTCTGCGGCCGGCTCGGCGGTGACGAATTCGCCATCGTCATTCGCGATGCCTGCGATCCGGGATATGTCGAACGCGTCGCGCAACGCGTCATCCAGAGCCTGTCGCAGCCCTATCAGGTGGACCACCATACCCTGTTCGTCGGCGCCTCGATCGGCTCCGCCCTGGGGCCGCGCGACGGCGACACGGTGGAAACGCTGATGCGCAATGCCGATCTGGCGCTCTATCGTTCCAAGGACGAAGGCGGCAACGCGCACTTCACTTACGAGCCCGCGCTCCACGCCCATGCCGAAGAACGACGCAAGCTGGAATTCTCGATGCGTACGGCGCTGGAGCGGAAGGAGTTCACGCTCCACTTCCAGCCCGTGGTCGACGCGCAGAACGAAACCGTGGTCAGCTTCGAGGCGCTGCTGCGCTGGAACAGCAGCGAGCACGGCGCCATCAGCCCGGTGAAGTTCATCCCCCTCGCCGAGGATACCCGCCTCATCGTCCCGATCGGCGAATGGGTGCTGCGCCAGGCCTGCCGGGAAGCCATGAACTGGCCGGACCATATCCGCGTGGCCGCCAATGTCTCCGGCGAACAATTGCTGGACCCCAACTTCGTTACCAGCGTCGTGTCCGCGCTGACCGAAAGCGGCCTGCCCGCCGCGCGTCTCGAACTCGAAGTGACGGAAAGCATCTTCCTGCGCGACGCCGCCCTCGCCCGTTCCGCGCTGGAACAGGTCATGGCGCTGGGCTGCAAGGTGGCGCTGGACGATTTCGGCACCGGCTATTCCTCGCTCGGCTACCTTCGCAAGCTCCGCTTCTCGACGATCAAGGTCGACCGCTCCTTCGTGCAGGGCGCGGCGACCGGCAATGCGGAAAGCCTGGCGATCGTCCGCGCCGTGGTCGCCATGGCCGACAGCCTGGGCATGTCCACCACGGCCGAAGGCGCCGAAACCGAGCGAGAGGTGGAAATGATCCGCAAGCTCGGCTGCCGCAAGATCCAGGGCTATTACTACGGCCGTCCGATGTCCGCGAAAGACGCAGCGGCGCTGTTCCGCAACCGGGCCTTTTCGCAGGCGTGACCTGCTGCGCCCCTCTCAATTTCAGGCATAGATCGGCAATATCTGCGGCAGATCCGCCGTGGTTCGGATACCCGGTGCGGCGGCGCAGACGGCAGGAATGGCATTGACGGGCCGATGCGCCGTCAGCCCCGGCGTATAGGCGGCATAGTCCTCCTCGGCGACCGGAAAGGTCACATCGACTTTCACCGGCGTGTCCCCTTCCGTGACGATCCGCCAACCGGATTCGCGCAAGTCCCAGTCGTGCTCGATATCGCGCGTCACGTACCAGTTCGCCCGGAACCGCATGACCGGGCGCCCATTGCTCTTGCAGGTGATGGTCGTGCGCATCGCGCCGACGGTTCCGGCCGCAACCGTACCAGCCGCGATCGACAGATCCGCGCGGGCGGGCGAGAGTTCGCCCACCGCCTCGATCTCGTCCACCACCAGCCCCACCGCATCGGCGATCTGCGATAGCGAACTGCCGAAATCGCCTTTGAGATGCTCGGCCCGGCGCTGGTCGAAAGGCGCCATCGGTGCACCGAACCCCATGATCCGAAACAGCATCTCCGGCGAGTTGCGGCTGGAAACGTCGGCATATTCGTCGATCGTCAACAAGCCATGCTCGCGCTGAAGCGACATCAACGGGATCGCCAGGGCCTCTGTCACGAAACCGGGACTGGAACCGGTGCTGTAGATCGACGCATTGCCCACCAGGCAAGCCGCCTCCACCCTTTCGCGCAGCACCGGGTCCATCCTTGCCGGATTGTGAAAGTCCCCGCGTGTGGTGACGATGTTCTTGCCCGAGGCCAGCAGCGCGCAGATTTCGTCCCAATCCGTCCCCTGGCGCATATAGAGAACGCAATCGGCATCGATCGCCACCATGTCATCGAGCGAGCCGGAAGCCTTCACCCCGGTCGGCGGCAAGCCGCAGAGTTCTCCCGCATCCTTGCCCCGTTTTTCGGGCGAGCTGACCCACAGGCCGACAAGCTCCATGCGCGGATGCTCGATCAGCGTTCGCAGGGCGCGGCTGCCCACGTTTCCCGTCGCCCATTGAATGACCCGCCAATTCCGGTCCTGCGCCATTGCTTCTCTCCCTATTCCTGTCGATCGAAGCAGGATCACGGCGCCATCCAGCTTACCGTGTCCTGCCGTGGGTCCGGCGAATCCGCCTGCCATCGCACCGATCCGAACGGTCGCTCCAGCCGGCGCCTGACCCGGCTGCCATGATGCGAACGATTGAACGCGTCGGCCTCTGACTGGATATCGAAATCGGCCTGGGTAAAGCGGTCACGCAGTCTCAGGTAATCGCCCCAGGTCGGGCAGTGGTAGCGCTCGGTCCAGAGCGTGGGATCGGCAATGTCGCGCGCCAGAGACCATTCGAAGCCGCCGTTGCGCTTTCGCATCGACTGCATTCTCATCATCACTGCGTAGAACTCGCGGGCCCGTTCGGGATCGACGTTGTAGTCCACCTCGATCACGATCGGACCGGAGCGCAAGGTCAGCGCCATGCCGACCGCCGGTGCGCTGGCCAATGGGACTTCCTCGGTATCGGCCTCGTCGCTGCCGATCGGCAGCACGAGGCCGAGCAACATCGTGGCCGCAACCGCAACCCCGGAGGCAACCAGCGCAAAGGCCACGCTCCAGCCCGCGGCGACTTCGCCCCAGCCCCAGGCCCCCAGGCCGATTCCCGCGGTGATCGCCGATGAAAACAGCGAAAGCGCCCTTGCCGTGACCCAGCGCGGCGCAGCCAGTTGCACGGTCACATTGAGCATCGCGATCGTGAGGATGTTGCAGGCGCCGACGATCAGGAAACCCGCGCAAGTGAGGACGATCTCACGGCTCATCCCGATCGTCACCAGCGCCATCCCGGTGCCCAGCGCGAAGAGACGCACCGCCTGCTCGGTGGAAATCGCTGCACGAATGTGGCTGACGAACAAGGCTCCGGCAACCGCGCCCACGCCCTGCGCACCCAGCAACACCCCGAAGATCGAGGCGTCGCCGCGCAGCAGGTCGCGCGCGATCAGCGGCGCCAGAGCCGAAGCCGTGGCCGTGCTCAGCCCGAACACGAAGACCCGCACCAGCGCAGTACGGATCGCCGGAGCGTGAAGCGCATAGCGGACACCGCCGACGATCGCGCGGTCCATCCGTTCCGGCGGCAGGCGCGACGGCACATGGCGGCGCTGCCACACGAAAAAGGAGAACAGCAGCGGCAGATAGAGCAGCGAGGTCATGCCGAACACTGCCTTGGCCCCGTAGACCACGACGATCAGGCCGCCCAGCGCAGGTCCGAAACTGCGCGCGACATTGTAGCTGATCGTCCCCAGCGCCACCGCTGCGGGCAAGTTCGCGCGCGAGACCTGTTCCGGGATCGAGGCCTGCCAGGCCGGCGAATAGAGCGCCACGCCGCCGCCGATCAGCACGCAGAACCCCAGCAACAGCCACGGCGTGACGAGGCCGAGAAAGGCGACGATGGCAAGCCCTGCCGCGCAGATCGCGCTGAAACCCAATCCGTTCATGGCGATACGGCGACGGTCGAACATGTCGGCGATGGCCCCTGCGGGCAATGTCACCAGCACCAGCGGCAGCATCATGGCCGATTGCACGAGGGCCACCATGCTGGGGGAATTGCTCAGCCGCGTCATTTCCCAGGCCGCGCCCACCCCCAGGAACAGCTGCCCGAAGTTCGAGAACAGGCTGGCGGTCCAGATCCGCCTGAAGGTTCTTTCCCGCAAGGGTGCGAATGCACCGCCGGTCCCTTCGCTTTGCTCCATGCCCTCCCCTTCATCGGCTTTTCCAGGAAATGATGCCTCTGCTGACGGGATCGTCAAGCGAGCCGGGGCCTGTCTGGATGCAATCGCCAAGGCGATAGGAAACGGACCTCCAATTGCAATTCCCAAAGTGGCCCAGCATGACCCGAAGCAACGGCGCCGTCGAAGGCGCGAGGCCGATGCGCCAATCGCTTCCGGCATCACATCCTGGAGGAGAGCAACTCGTGACGGACGCCTATATCATCGACGCGGTCCGCACCCCGCGCAGCATCGGCAAGATGGGCAAGGGTGCTCTTTCATCGATGCACCCCGAGCACTTGTCCGCCGCCGTGCTGGCCGCCCTGCGGGATCGCAACGGCTTCGACACGGCCGAGGTCGACGATGTGATCTGGGGCGTTTCCGCCGCGATCGGGCTGCAAGGGGGCGACATCGGCCGCATGGCGGCGCTCGATGCCGGTTACGACATCAAGGCGGGGGGCGTCACGCTCAACCGCTTCTGCGGCTCCAGCCTCACCGCGACCAGTCTGGCCTCCGCGATGATCATGTCGGGCATGGCCGATCTCATGATCGCGGGAGGGATGGACATGCTGTCCTACGCCAACGCCCATGGCATGAAGATGCGGGAAGCCGGTGTCGGCAGCGCGGGCATGGGCGCGGGCAACCCCCGGCTCCAGGCCAGGCATCCGCAGACCAACCAGGGCGTCGCGGCGGACGCCATCGCCGCGATGGAAGGCATCACGCGGCAGGAACTCGAAGCGCTCGGCGTCGAAAGCCAGCGCCGCGCCGCGCGCGCGATCGCGGAGGGCCGCTTCGACGGTTCGACCATCGCGGTGAAGGACGATGAAGGCCGGGTAATCCTGGACCACGAGGAATATCCCCGCCCGGATACGACCGCCGAAAGCCTCGCCCAGCTCAAACCCGCTTTCGAGATGTTCCTCGACATGCCTTCGGCGCCGGGCGGCAAGACCTTCCGTGAACTGGTTCTCCAGGTCTATCCGCAGCTCGACATCAAGCCGATCCATCACGCGGGAATTTCCTCGGGCGTGGTCGACGGCGCTTCCGCTATCCTGCTGGCATCACGGGATTATGCGGAAAGGCACGGGTTGACGCCGCGCGCCCGCATTGTCGCCATGGCCGAAACCGGCGATTGCCCCACGCTCATGCTCAACGGTCCCGTCCCGGCCGCGAAGAAGGTCCTTGCCAAGGCCGGTCTGACCAAGGATCAGATCGACATATGGGAAGTGAACGAGGCCTTTGCCGTGGTGGTCGAGAAATTCATCCGCGACCTTGACCTCGACCGCGCGAAGGTCAATCCGAATGGCGGGTCGATAGCGTTGGGCCACCCCATCGCGGGAACCGGGGCAATCCTGATCGGCACCGCGCTCGACGAACTGGAGCGTACCGGGGGCCGTTACGGCCTCGTCACCATGTGCGCGGCCGGGGGCATGGCCCCGGCGATCGTTATCGAGCGCGTCTGAACATTAGGGCGAAGCAGGAGTTGCGAGTGGACACCGAGGCGGAAGAAAAGCTGACCGGCAAACTGGGCGAGACACTCGATGACCGGGATATCAGCATCCGCCGCCAGGTCGGCCTGCGCATGACGGTGATATCGCGTCTTCAGCGTAACAATTTCGACCGCAAGGTGGCCGCGCTGAACGTCACCCGCTCGCAATGGTCGATGATCGCCGTCGTCGCCCGCTATCCCGGCTCGACCCAGCGCACCATTGCCGAATACCTGGAGATGTCGGAAGCCTCTGCGGGCCGCCTGATCGACCGGCTCTGCGCGGACGGACTGCTGGAAAGGCGCGACCGGGCCGACGATCGCCGCGCGCGTGCGGTCTATCTCACGCCCGAAGCCAAGCCATTGCTCGATCAGCTCGGCGAGATCGCCAACGAAAGCGAAGACCGTATGTTCCGGGGCTTTTCGGATGACGAGGTTGAGCGGCTGCGCGACTACATGAACCGCATCTACGATAACGTCGCGCGCGGCTGAAGCGCCGTATATTCGTGCCGGAAACGAAAAGGGCGGCTCGTTGGAGCCGCCCTTTCTCTATGCGCTTTCCGTGTGCGTCGGTCGAAGATTACTTCGCCGAAGCAATTTCCTTCTTCGAAAGCGACGTGGTCAGCTTGCCGTCTACGGCCGAAAGGCTGGATGCCGGAACCGTGACGAGACGACCGTTGAGGATCACCTGCGGGTTGCCGTCAGCGGCGACACGGTAGATCGGAGCCAGACGGTTGCCGTTGTCCGCATAGAGCATCTTGCCGGCCGACATATCGAGCGGCGCCGCAGCAGCGTCGGTAACGGCGCTGACCGACTGCGAAGTTCCTGCAAAGGCAGCCGGAACGACGGCAAACGAAGCGATGGAAGCGGCGGCGGCAAAGGCAACGAACTTGTTCATCTTGGGCATCTCCGAAAAACTTTTCTGATCTCGTCGAGGTTCTCTCAACTTACTAACCTAGGTTAGGAGTTGCTGAACAAACAGTCAATTGCGTTTTCAGCAATAGTGAGAATATTTTTGCAACTGCACAGGGCGTGATGAACGCGCCCCCGGCCTCTTCGCACGCCCTCCGCCATCGACGTGTTGCAGCACAGCATGCGGGTATCGCTCAGGCGTACGGCGCTGCGGCACACTGCCATGATCGTCTGCACGATGGCGGGCGGGTTGCCAGTCCCGGCCTTTGCGCTCACATCGAAGGCAAGCCCGAGAGAGGGCGGAAATCCACCAGCGAAGGCGGATTTCAGGGAAAACGGCGACAAGCGGGGATAGGCTGAAGATGGCAACGAAGGTGATGCAGGGTGTGCGCGTCCTGGAAGTGGCGCAGTTCACGTTCACGCCGGCAGCCGGCGCGATCCTGGCCGATTGGGGCGCGGACGTCATCAAGATCGAGCACCCCGTACGCGGCGACACCCAGCGTGGTTTCCTGAACATGGGCGGCGTCCAGCTCGACCCTCTGCGCCATACGCTGTTCGAACATCCCAATCGCGGCAAGCGCAGTGTCGGGATCGACCTGTCCACGCAGGAGGGCCAGGAACTGCTCTATGAACTGGCAGGCCAGTGCGACGTTTTCCTCACCAACTACCTGCCGCAGGTTCGCCAGAAGAACCGCTTCGACATCGAACATATCCGCGCCGCCAATCCCAGGATCATCTACGCCCGGGGCAGTGCCTGGGGCGACAAGGGACCGGAGCGGGAAAAAGGCGGCTTCGACGGTACGGCCTTCTGGTCGCGCAGCGGCATAGCCGACTGCATGACGCCGCCGGAACTCCCCGGTCCGCTTTCGCAGGGCATGCCCGCTTTCGGAGATTCGATCGGCGGCATGTTCATTGCCGGGGGCATCTCCGCTGCGCTCTTCCACCGCGAAAAGACGGGCGAGGCAACCGAACTCGACGTCTCGCTGATGAGCACCGCCGCATGGGCATCGGGTGCCAACATCGCGCAAGTGGTGGAAACCGGCGTGGTCTCGCGCAATTCGATGCCCAGTTCGGGCGGCAATGCCAAAAACCCGTTCATGGGCAACTTCTGGACGTCCGACGGCAGGACGATCAACTTGTGCATGGTCAGCCCGACCGGCCTGATCCGCGACACTTTCGAACATGTCGGCAAGCCGGAAGCCGCTGACGATCCGCGCTTTGCGGATGTGCTCAGCCTGATCGAGAACGCGAAGGCCGCCAGCGACATTCTCGTCGAGGCCTTCGCGGAAAAGCCCTTCGCCTACTGGCGTGAGCATCTCAAGACGCTGAAGGGGCAATGGGCGCCCATTCTCAACCTCCTGGAACTGGCGGGTGACGAGCAGGCCCTTGCCAACGATCTCCTGGTCGAGGTCGAGGCGGCCGACGGCGGTGAACCGCTCAAGCTGGTGCGCGGCCCGGTCCAGTGGAACGGCGAAGCTCTGGAAACCACCCGATCGCCGCAGGCCTCGGAGCATACCGAAATCGTGCTGATGGAAATGGGCATCGAGTGGGACAGGATCGAGGACCTGAAGACAAAAGGCGCGATTGCCTGAATTTTCGCGAAATACCCGGAAACAGACTGCCCAAGTTTCAGACTGCCCAAGTTTCAGACTGCAAGGACCCAACAAGATGAAGCCCGGAACCCGTCTCAAAAGTGCAGCCTGCGATACCGAAGTCATGGTGATCCGCTGCGCCGAAGGCACGATCGAATGCGGCGGCGCGCCGATGGCGGAAGCCCGGCCCGCCGATGCCGCTCCCCTCGCCGCCGACTTCTCGGCCGGAACGCTGATGGGCAAACGCTATGTAGACACGGAAGGCCGATACGAACTGCTCTGCGTAAAGCCCGGCAAGGGTTCGCTGTCGGTCGACGGCGTGGCGCTGGTCGTGAAGGACGCCAAGCCCCTCCCTGCATCCGACTGATCAGGACAGGCTCCCGATGAACATCGCGCTTCTTCTCGAAATGGCGGCGGAAGCCGCGCCCGACCGCGTCGGCCTCGTCTGCGAAGGCAGGCGCTGGACATACGGCGAGCTGCTGGCCGCCGCGCGGGGCGCTTTCGAGCTGATCCGGCAAAGCGATGTCCAATATGTCGCCCTGCTCGATGAAAGCAGCGAGGCAGCCGTCATCGCGGTGTTCGGCGCGGCACTGGCGGGCGTTCCCTATTGCCCGCTCAACTACCGCCTGCCCGACGCCGACCTTGCGGCACTGCTTGCCCGGATCTCGCCCGCGCTGGTGATCGGCGACGAGGAGCGCATCACCCGCATCGCCGGCGATCACGGGCATAACTTGCTTTCCCGCGAGGAATTCTCTCTCAAGGTGCAGGAAACCGTTCCCGCAGAGGATGCCCGCGAATACGATCCCGGCGAGGGCGTCGCCATCCAGCTCTTCACCAGCGGCACCACCGCTGCCCCGAAAGCGGCCATCCTGCGGCACTCCAACCTGCTGGGCTATATCCTCGGCACGGTCGAATTCGGCTCCGCAGACGAGGCCGATGCGGCGCTGGTGGTCGTGCCGCCCTATCATATCGCGGGCATTTCCGCGCTGCTTTCCTCGATCTATTCGCTGCGCAAGATCGTCATGCTTCCGGCCTTCTCGCCCGAGGCCTGGCTGGCGCTTGTCGCTGCGGAGCGCGTTTCCAACGCTTTCGTCGTGCCGACCATGCTGTCGCGCATCATCGAAGCCATGGAGCGCCTCGGCGGCACCCTGCCCCCGGCGTCGTCGCTCTCATCGCTCCGGGCCATCGCCTATGGCGGCGGCAAGATGCCGATCGAGGTGATCCGCAGGGCGCTGGAGCTGTTCCCATCTGCAGGTTTCACCAATGCCTATGGGCTCACGGAAACCAGTTCCACCATCGCACTGCTCGGCCCGGACGACCACCGCGCGGCGCTGGCCTCTCAGGACCCGAAAGTCCGCGCCAGGCTGACCTCGCTCGGCAAGCCGATCCCCACCGTCGAAATCGAGATTCGCGGGGAGAACGGCGAAGTTCTCGGCCCCGGCGAACCCGGCGAGATCTATGTGCGCGGCGAACAGGTCTCGGGCGAATACAAGGAGAAGAGCGCGCTCGATGCGCAAGGCTGGTTCCCCACCCGTGACGCCGGTTATATCGACGAGCATGGCTACCTGTTCCTCTCCGGCCGGGCCGACGATGTGATCGTACGCGGCGGAGAGAACATGTCTCCGGGAGAAATCGAGGACGTTCTGCTCACCCATCCCGCCGTGGCCGATGCCTGCGCCTGCGCCATCCCCTCGTTGGAATGGGGAGAGGCCGTAGGCGTCGCCATCGTGCTGCGCGAGGGTCATGACGCGCCGGAAGAACCCGAGATCAGGGATCTCGTTCGCGGCCGCCTGCGATCGTCGCGCGTACCGGAGAAAATCGTGTTTCTTGCGGAACTGCCGTATAACGAAATGGGAAAGCTGCTGCGCCGAAAGGTCAAGGACGTCCTTGCGGATTGAGCCGGATACACTTGAATCGAAAACGACCGGGCCGGAAACGGGCGCGCCAGAAGGCGTTCGCCTGGCCATTCCGCTGGCGCGCTGGGCGGACCGGCAGCTGGAAGCCCTCGCCCGCGATCATGGCCTGCCCCGTCTTGACGGTGCGACCTTGCTGGGAGAGCGCGCCGCGAACGGCGGTTTTCGGATCGGTGGCCGCGTTTCCGCAGGGCTTGGCGGCAGCCGGCTCCTGCCCACGCGCGACGGCAAATGGTTCGCGCTGACCCTGATCCGCGATATCGATCGGGAATTGCTTCCCGCCTTGTTCGGCACGACCGATCTTGCCGTTCACGACGATGCCGCGATCGCCGCCACCACACTTGAACACGAATGCGCCGAGCTTCTCGAGCGCGGGCGCGCACTCGGCCTCCCAGTCGCAAGCGCCGACGAAAGCCCGGTCTCCGCGCCGGTGGAAGTCATCGAGCGCGGCGAACATCGCGCCCGGCCCAGGGGGCACCGGCTGCTGGTCGTGGATCTTTCCGCCATCTGGGCGGGTCCGCTGGCCGGACACTTGCTCTGGCAGGCGGGCATGGAAGTGGTGAAAGTCGAAAGCCGAACGCGCCCGGACCTTATTCGCCGCGACGATCCATCGACATTCGATCTGATAAACCAGGGCAAGGCAAATCTTCTCGTCGATTTCGCCTCCCATGAAGAAAAGGCGCGGCTGGTCGACCTGATCCGGCGCGCCGATATCGTGATCGAAAGCTCCCGCCCCCGCGCCTTGCGCCACCTTGGAATCGATGCGGATGCTCTCGTGCGCGAGGTGCCGGGGCTGGTCTGGCTTAGCGTGACCGGTCACGGCGCGCGCGGGGAGGCTGCCGGATGGACCGGCATCGGCAACGATTGCGGCGTGGCGGGCGGACTATCGCGCGCACTCGCCCGGGCCAGCGGCCGAATGGGTTATGTGGGAGACGCCATCGCCGATCCCCTTACCGGCATCGTGGCGGCGCGCTCGGCCTTGCGCGCCCTCCGCGAAGGTCATGCCGTGCGGATCGGCCTCGCCATGAGCGCTATCGCGAACATGGCCCTGGCCGAAGAGACCGGTTTCGATCCAGCCGCGCTCGAAATCGAGCTGCGCACCTGGGGCCTGGCGGTGGGGCGCCCCTTCCCCCCGGTCTCGCGGCGCTCCCTGACTGCCGCGGTCCGTCCGCTCGGCGCCGATACCCACCGCTACCTTGCGGAACCTGCCCCATGTTGATCCGTGGGGCCGAAATCCATGGCCACGGGCCGGCCGACTTGCGCATCGAAGGCGGCATCATAACCGCCATCGGCCACTTCGAACCGCGCGCGGGCGAACCTGTGATCAAGGCGCAAGGCGGCGCGCTTCTGCCGGGTCTTCACGATCATCACCTTCACCTTGCCGCATTGGCCGTGCGCGAAGCATCGATCGTTTGCGGTCCGCCGGACGTGACGAACAGGGACGCGCTTTTCGAAGCCTTCGGCGCGAGCGGAGAGGGTTGGCTGCGCGGCGTCGGCTTTTGCGAGAGCCTGCTGGACGGCATGCTTCCCGATGCGGCCTTTCTCGATACCCTTGCGCCACATCGCCCCTTGCGGATCCAGCATCGCACCGGCCGGATGTGGCTCCTCAATTCGATGGCCCTTGCGAAGTTGCTCGAAGGCGCAGCCCCGCCGCCGGGGCTGGAGCGCCTTAACGGCCGCTATACCGGCAGGCTTTTCGACGAGGATCGCTGGCTGCAACAGGCTCTCGGCAGCGCCCCTCCCGATCTTGCGATAACAAGCAGCCGCCTCGCCGCTTTCGGCGTGACCGGCCTGACCGACATGTCGCCCCGAAACGACCCGTCCATCGCCCGCCATTTCGCGCAGCAGATCGAAACCGGCGCGCTGAAGCAATCGCTGGTCCTCGCAGGCGCGCTGTCGCTCGCCGAAGCGGAACCGGTCAACTGGCGCGTGGGGTTCGCAAAACTTCACCTTCACGAGAACGCCCTGCCCGATTTCGACGAGACTTGCGCCTGGATCGCCAGCGCTCACGATCAGGGGCGCGGCGTTGCGGTACATTGCGTAACCGAAGTCGAGCTGGTCTTCACCCTGGCCCTGTTCGAAGCGGCCGGCATTCCGAGAGCCTTTGGGCGCGGCGATCGCATCGAGCATGCTTCCATCGTCCCGCCCGATCTGGCGCGGCGCATGGCGGAACTGCACCTCAGCGCCTGTGTGCAACCCGGCTTCGTAGCGCAGCACGGCGATCGCTATCTGGCCCAGGTGGAGCCTTGTCACCAGCCAGATCTCTACCGCCTCCGCAGCCTGCAACAGGCGGGAGTACCCTTGGCGGGGGGCAGCGATGCGCCTTACGGCGAGACCGATCCCTGGGCTGCGATGCGCGCCGCCGTGCAACGGCGAACGCGCCGGGGTATAGCCTTCACGCCGGACGAAGCCCTGTCGCCCGAACAGGCCCTGGCGCTCTATCTGGCCGATCCGCTGGACTTGCGCCGCCAGCGCCACATCGCCGTGGGCGGACAGGCCGATCTCTGTCTGCTCGACCGTCCCTGGCGTCAGGCGCGTGAGCGGCTCTCGGCACAGGACGTGCGGATTACCATCGCTTCAGGCCGTGTCGTCCACCAGCGAATCGACCAGCCCCCACGCGAGCGCCTCACGCGCACCGAGCCGGCGGCCGCTTAGGATCAGGGACAGGGTTCGTTGGCGACCGATCCGCCGGCTGAGCGAAACACAGCCCCCTGCGCCCGGCAGAATCCCCATGGCCAGTTCCGGCAACTGAAACCATGATCGCCGCGTCGCCGTGATCCTTGCGGCGAATGCGGCGAGTTCGAGTCCGGCCCCGATACAGGCACCGTCGATATGCGCCTCCATGCGATCCCGGCAGCGCACGGCCTGCCGCGCCGGCAGAGTCTCGCTGCGAATGGCATGGGCCCTTGCCGGATCCGTCGTCGTGCCGAACTCGGATAGCTCCGCACCGAGGCTGAAGCTGCGCCCTTGTCCGCGCAGGCATACCCGCTTGATCGTCGTGTCGGCATTGGCCAGCGCAAAAGCCTCATGCAGGGCGTCGCGCATGGCACGGTCGATGGCATTTCCCGCTTCAGGCCGATCGAGCATCACGATCAGGACATCGTCCTCCCGCGACAGGACGACCCGGCCCTCCGGCAGGGGGGAGGTGTTGTGTGCGCGCGCCGCGATCCAGCCGCGATGAGCCTCGCTTCCCTGAAGGGCAGCATAGGCCAGCGACTCGGCGGTCAAAGCGTCGTCGTCGGCCAGTTGCGGCAACATTCTCAGCAACTGGGTCACGATCCGGGCCGCCAAGGGCTGGGCAGTGACGGCAGCCGCGATGCTCTGCGCGTTATCTCGCGGTCCGATCACCGCGTCCAGCCTTGCAGCGAGCGGATGTTCCACCGATCCTATACCGATCAACGGGTAAGGCGGGAGAGTCGGGAGGGTGCTTTCGATACTTTCCCGCTCCAGATCGACGAAACCGACCGGCAGGTCAGGAAACCCGCTGGGATGGATGCTCTCGGGAACAATCAGGAGATCCTGCGGATCAGAAAGCATCCATGCGCCTCATAGTTTGCAGACAAGACTCCGGCTCTTCCAGCTGGCCGCGCGCCCCTTTTCGCCTCGCCTGAATGGCTTCCCGCCGCAGCAATTCCAAACGAAATTCCCGCATTTCCTCGCTTTCAGATCCCTCCCTGTCATGGCCACTTCATCGCGGACACGAAACCTGTTGCTGCATCGCCGGCATGATGCTAACCAGGCTTAGCAAAAAACGAGTCAGGCTCAGTTTTATAGAGACCCGCTCGCGGAGAGAAGTGAGTTTTCCATCACCACCCTTAGGGAGGAGAGACCTCATGCCTGGAAAGACGACATCATCGAACAAGGCGAAGATCGCCCGCCGCGTTATCGAAGTTCTCGAGTATTTCGACGATTCCCACCGGGAAGCCACGGTGATGGATATTGTCCGGCGCTATAACCGCCCGCAGTCCAGCACGTCGGAATTGCTGTCGAGCCTCGTGGAACTTGGCCTGCTGAACAAGGATCCCTATTCGCGCGCCTATAGCCTTACACCTCGCGCCGCCCTGATCGGCACTTCCGGCCAGCCCGAACTCGTCCGTGACGGCCGCATCGTCCGCCTGATGGACCGGCTCGTCGCCCAGACCGGCCTTTCGGTGGCGCTCACCTCGATGGTCGGTCTGGACGTGCAGATCGTGAACTGGCGCCACGGCCCCCGCGCTCTCGCAGCGACGCGCGAACTGGCGGGCGGCATCAAGGAGCCCCTGGCCCGAAACGGTGCGGGTCTGCTCATGCTCTCCACGATCGCGCGGCAGCGCTGCGAAGGCATGGTGCGCCGCCTCAATGCCGAGGCGGCCGAGATGGACAAGTTCCCGTTCTCCGACATGATGGCCCGGATCGACGCCTGCCGGGATCCCCGCTACATTTTCGGCCCTGCGGGCTTCGGCAGCGGGGCGGACGCTCTTTGCGGCCTGCTGCCCCGCCAGCCGGAAGGCCATCCGCTGGTCATCAGCCTGATCTACGGCAAGGACGACAAGGTAAACCCGGAAGCCCTGCTCCAGTCGCTGAGCGACGCCATGCGCAAGTGCCTTCCCGATCCGGCCCCCGTCGCCGAACCCGAACAGCTTCCCCACGCGGCATGACCCGCGCCTGATCGGGTCGCACCGGCAACAGGAATGGGCCTCGCGATATCACTCGCGAGGCCCATCTGGTTTTCGCGCGCTATTTTCTTCCGGCCTCGACCTCGTCGAGCATGGTTTTGGCGATCTTCAGGAAATTCACGGTGTCTACCTGAGCGGACGGCACGGCCTGACGGAACGTGGCGAAACCGTGAATGAGTCCCCGTCCCTCGTAATAGGCTGTCGGCACGCCCGCCTCGACCAGCTTGGCGGCATAGGCCCTTCCCTGATCCCTCAGCGGATCGAGCCCCGCAGTTACCAGCACCGTTGGCGGCAGGCCGGAGAGGTCGCCCAGAATCGGCGAAGTGCGCGGACTCTTTTCATCGGCAGCATAGTGCTGGCGGAACAAGGCGGTCATACTATCATCAAGGCCGTAGCCGTTTCCGAACTGCCTGGCCGAAGGATACGCGCGCGTGAAGTCTGCTGCGGGATAGATCGGCACTTGCAGGATTACCGGCACCGCCGCGGGCTTGTCGCGCAAGGCTGCGGCGGCGATCAGCGTCAGGTTTCCGCCGGCGCTGTCACCGCTGAGCACGAGCCCGGTGACTTCGCGCCCCAGCGCCTTGCCGTTCGCGGCGATCCACCGCGCCGCAGCTTCTCCATCGTCCGGGGCGGCAGGCCAGGGATGCTCGGGTGCGAGACGATATTCGACCGACACGACCGGCAAATCCAGCTGACGTGCGATTTCCGCTGCCAGGGCGGCGTGGGTATCGATGCTGCCCAGCACATATCCACCCCCGTGATAGAACACCACGACAGGCCCCGGCCCGCGTTCGGCCCTGCTGTCGAACAGACGCAGCGCCATTGCGCCGCCCGGTCCCGGCATCGAAAGGTCCTTGATCACGGCAAGCTCACCCACCGGCAGATCGCGCGAAGGCATGGCCGATGGCGGCAGCTTGCGGATCTGGGCGATGACTTCGGCCGTGAGCAGCGGCATCGGATGCGCGCTGGAAGCCTTGAGATAGGCTGCAACGTCCGGCCGTACTTCAGGCGCGGAAGTCGATGAGCGCGCCGCGACCGCAGCGTCTCTGGCAGCCAGATCATCCGGCGAGAAAGCGGCGGCAAGCACCGATGCCGCCAGGGCAACTGCTGCAAACCGTTGGCCGCGCAGCTTATCAGTGCCAAAAGTCGAACCGGCGAAAGTCGAAGATCGTTTCTTCGTATCGATCGCACTCTTCGTATCGATCACTGGGTACATCCCATCCTCCCTGCTGTGGTGAATAGTTGTACGTGTGCCGCCTGTCCTTGGCGAGCGGGACAAGCCCCGCATCGCCAAGGCGAAATCAGTAAACGCCGCCTTGTTGCTCGGCGAAGTCCTGCTGATCGGTGGCGCCCGACGAAGCAGCCGCAGCGCGCGCTTCGCGAACACCGCGAATTTCGGCCACGAGCGCGTCGCGGCGGCGGGCGAATTCGTCTTCGGGCGTGTACTGGCGCGGCTCGGTATCCGGCTTGAAGGCTTCCCAAATCACGGCCGCCTTGGGATCGGTGCCCGGTTCGGCGCCCATGACCTGCTTGCCGCTGGCGCGATCGATCCTCACCATGCGGATACCCGCAGGCGCCACGAACGGCTGTGTGCCCCAGCGCTCCCTCGTGGCCTGCACGACCTGCTTGAAGATCGGCGCGGCGATGCGACCGCCCTGGGCATAGCCGCCCAGCGAACGCGGCGTATCGTAGCCCATGTAGACGCCGCCGACATAGTCCTGCGTACCGCCCACGAACCACACGTCGGTCGGGCCGTTGGTCGTGCCGGTCTTGCCGAACAGCGGCATGCCGAGGTCTCGCAGGACCACGGCCGTACCGCGCTGCACCACGCCTTCCAGCATGTGAACCACTTGGTAAGCCGTGCCGGAATCCAGCACCTGCTTGCCGCGGCGCACGACGCGCGGCATAGGCTTGCCGTCCCATTCCGGCATGTTGCAGGTATCGCAGCGGCGGTTGTCCGGCTTCCAGATCACCTTGCCATTACGGTCCTGCACATAGTCGATCGGCGACGCGGCGAACTGCACGCCGTTGTTCGCCAGCGCCGAATAGGCGTTCACCATCCGCGCGACCGTGGTTTCACCCGCACCCAGCGCGAAGGAGAGATAGGGCTTGTAGTCCCCGATGCCGACCGTCTTGAAGGTCTTCACCACGCGCTTCATGCCGGTGTCGTTGGCGATGCGCACGGTCATCAGGTTGCGCGACTGTTCGAGGCCCCAGCGCATGGTATGGCTACCCGCCCCGCCTTCCCCGCCGAAGTTGCGGAAGCACTTGTTGCCCAGCGCGCCGCCCTGATAGACGCAGAACGTGCCGTCCAGCACCTGCGTCGCCGGGGTCATGCCGTATTGCAGGCCGGTGGCGTAGACGAAGGGCTTGATGGTCGAACCGGGCTGACGCTCGGCCTGAACGGCGCGGTTGAAGGAATCGAGGCCGGAATCGAAACCGCCCTGCATCGCCATGATCCGGCCGGTGCCGGGCTGCTCGATCACCATGCCGCCCGAAACCTCGGGAATGGTGCGAACGGCGTAACTGTCCGAGGAAACCGGCGCGGCGGCGACGAGATCGCCCACTTTCGCAAGCTCCGAGATATTGGTCAGCGCCGAGATATTGCCATCGGAAAAGCCGATCCGGCCGGTCGAGCCGCTACGCTCCAGGATCACGCCGACGCGCCAGTCCTTGTAGTCGATCGTCTTGTTGGAAACGATGAGCTGGGACTGCCAGGTGCTCATATCGCTGATATGCGCGATCGGACGGGACCAGGCGCGGCCGCCCTGATAGCGCAGCAAGCCTGCCCGCAGGGAGTCGCGCACGGCGTCCTGCATCTGGGAATCGAGCGAAGTGCGCACCCAGAGCCCGCCGGCATAGACGCTGTTCGGGCCGTCCTCGGCCTTTTCGCCGTACTGGTCGATCAGGCGGCGGCGTACTTCCTCGATGAAGTAGCCGTTGCCGGACGGGTAGGTCTCCACCCGGCGGGCTATCAGCCCCAGCGGCTGCGCCTTGGCGGCATCGGCATCGGCGCGCGTCGCCCAGCCGTTGGTCACCATCTGGTCGAGCACCCAGTTGCGGCGCTCGATCGCCATATCCTCGTACTGCTTGCGTCCGTAGCGCTCCGGGGCCTTGGGCAGGATCGCCAGGAACGCCGCCTCGTGCAGTTGCAGCTGGTCTACGTCCTTGCCGAAATAGGCGCGTGCGGCGGCCTGGACGCCAAAGCTCTGGCGGCCGAGCGGGATCTCGTTGAGGTAAAGCTCCAGGATCTGCTGCTTGTTCAGCACGCTTTCGATCCTGCGGGCGACGACCATTTCCTTGAGCTTGCGGGTGACCGAATATTCGTCACCGATCAGGATGTTCTTCGCCACCTGCTGGGTAATCGTGGAACCGCCGCGCGCGCGCCCGCCGGAGCCGAGCTTGGACGCATAGTCCACCACTGCCCCGGCCAGGCCGGTAAGATCGACGCCGCCATGGGTCCAGAACGTCTTGTCTTCCGCCGAGAGGAAAGCATCCACCATCGGCTTGGGGAAATCGACGTAGCGCAGTTGCACGCGCCGTTCGCGGGCATAGCTGTAGACGATCTCGCCATCGAGCCCGCGCACCATGGTCGGCAGGGGCGGCTGATATTCGAGCAGCTTGCCCGCATCGGGCAGGTCATGGGTGAAGGCCACCCAGACGCCGCCGAACACCACCAGCCCCGCGCCCGCCACATACGTCAGGCGGCGCAGCACCTTGCGTTCGCGCCAGTTCCTGCCGATCGCGGCGAAAGCCCCGGCAATACGGCCGCGGTCGCCACGGCGAATGCGATAGTGGGCGTCCTCGGGCGGCTGTTCGGAGCCGTTGTCGATGGTCTCGTCGGTCATTTCGCCTGCCTCTAGAGCATTTTCCCGCCCGGGAGGGAACACCCGACCACCCGGAAAATGCGGCAAGAATGGATTATTCGAAGCTTGCGCCGCTCCGGTTCATGCGGTTTTCGCCCTAGCACGCGGATTCCGCGCAAGGCCAGACTGGCGCCGCTCGGCTCGTCGCAGCATCACCTTCGGTGAGGCGCAAGCCCGCCCTTCTCAAATCCCGCCTTTTCTTGCGAAGTAGGCGCGGATGGCACGCGCCGCCGCGTCCGCAAGCGATTGCTGCCCGGCGCGCGATGTCAGCAAACGGGCGTCCGTCTCGTTATTGATATAGCCGGTCTCGAACAGGATCGACGGGATGTCCGGGGCCTTGAGCACAGCAAGCGCCGCGGTCTGCACTTCATCGCGGTGCAGCCCGAGATTGGCGCTGCGCATCTCGCGCAGCACGAGTTCGCCCACTTGCGTCGATCCGGCCTGGGTCCCCCGCTGCGACAGGTCCAGCAGGATCGCACCCACCGTCTGGCTGGTCTGCGCCAGCGCGACGCCGTTGACTTTCCCTGCAGCGTTTTCGCGGGCCGCAAAACGCTCGGCCGCCTCGCCCGATCCCTTCTCGGACAGGGCATAGACGCTGGCCCCGCGCGCCGCGTCGCTATCGGCACTATCGGCATGGATCGACACGAACAGATCCGCGCCGAGCCGCCGCGCCATGTCCGGCCGGTCCGCCAAGGCGATGAAGCGATCGGTATCGCGGGTAAGCGCCACGCGAATGCCGCCGCCTTCGAGCAGACGGTTGCGCAGCGCCAACGCGATCCTGAGCGCGACCGTCTTTTCCTTGACGTCGCCCTGCCCCGCACCGGGATCGAAACCGCCGTGACCGGCATCGATCACCACCAGCGGACGGCTGGCATCGGCCGGGCCGTCCACGCGCGGCAGGTCCACCGGCATTCCGGCATCCGGCAGATCGAAGCGCACGACATAGTCAAGATCGCGCGGCGATGGGAAAAACCTGGGCCAGAGCACCGCCAATGCGATCGCCAGCGCCAAAGGCGCGGACAGGATCATGACGAGCTGGATGGGGCGCGACATCACGCCTGACTAAATTTGCCCCGCCCGCGCCGCAATCCCGGCACCCCGCGCTTTTCCCCGGAATTCATCAGTCTGTCAGCGGGGGCCTGACGCGGGAGAAGGACAACATCGACGCCATATCTTGTCTCGATTCGCGGGCAATTCGGCAATGAACTTGCCGTACAGTGTCTTGGATGCTAGGCCGTTCCGACCCGGGCCAAAGAGCATCGGTCCACGCAAGCCGGAAAGACGCCACATTGGATGGCGCCGGGCGGGATCGGCCAGACCTACGTCCCGGGCGTCAAGAAACCGGAAAATTCGTTCCGATCGAACAGGTTGACGCGAGAGATGAGAAGCCAATTGCCGCTTTGCCAGCCTGCGCCTGAAAGGGCGATGGCGGTATGGGCGCAATTCTTCGCGTGTCCGAAATCGCCACGCACGCTTCCTCTCGCAGACACGCCCGCCAGTGTTTCGGCACCTGGTGCTTCGGCACCCAAGGCCTTACCACCTCGCCTTTCGGCAGCCCGCCTTCCGGCAGGTCGTCCGATGGCCTCGGGCAAGACCGCCGCGCCTTTCGCGGCAGACATGAAAACAGTCGCACTCGGGGCGCTGGATTGCCCCGTTTCAATTCTTACCTCCGCCCGCATCGAAGCGAGCCTTGCCGCATCCGGCAAGCCCGATGGTTTCGCGGCGGGCATCATCGAACAGACACGCGCCACCCCGGCTGATCCGGCCAGGGCAGAGCGCGTACGGAGAATACACAATGGCAACGCGCATGCTCATCGATGCGCGCCACCCGGAAGAAACGCGGGTGGCGGTACTCAAGGGAAATCGCATTGAAGAGTTCGATTTCGAATCGGTCGACAAGAAGCAGATAAAGGGCAACATCTACCTGGCGAAAGTCACCCGCGTGGAGCCTTCGCTCCAGGCGGCGTTCGTCGATTTCGGTGGCAATCGCCACGGTTTCCTGGCCTTCAGCGAAATCCACCCCGACTATTACCAGATCCCCAAGGAGGACCGCGAGGCCCTGCTGGCGGAAGAAGCCGCCCATGCCGAGGAAGAAGCCGCCCTGCGCGCTTCGGAAGGCGATGACGAGGACGAGGAAGGCGGCGAAGGCTACGATGGCGAAGGCTATTCGGATGGCGGCCTGACCGAAGTCGACACCTCCGAAAAGGACCAGGTCGCCACGATCGAGGACGGCGCCGTCGAGAACGGCTTCGAAACCGCCGAGGAAGAAGCGTCCGAGGAAGAGAACGGTGGCCGTGGCCGCCGTGGTCGTGGACGCCGCCAGGGTGGCCGCAGCGGCGGCCGCTCGAAGGAAGCCGACGAACTGCGCGCCAAGCGCATGGCGCTGCGCCGTCGCTACAAGATCCAGGACGTGATCCACCGCCGCCAGGTCCTGCTGGTGCAGGTCGTCAAGGAAGAGCGCGGCAACAAGGGCGCGGCCCTCACCACTTATCTCAGCCTCGCGGGCCGTTACTGCGTGCTCATGCCGAATTCGAGCCATGGCGGCGGCATCAGCCGCAAGATCAGCTCGGCTTCGGACCGCAAGCGCCTGAAGTCGATCATCGCCGAAATGGACCTGCCGCGTTCGATGGGCTGCATCGTGCGCACCGCCGGGCTCCAGCGCACCAAGACCGAGATCAAGCGCGACTTCGACTACCTCGCCCGCCTCTGGGATGAACTGCGCGAACAGACGATGCGCTCGGCCGCTCCGGCGCTGATCCATTCGGACAGCGACCTGATCAAGCGCGCCATCCGCGACATCTACAACCGCGACATCGAGGAAGTCGTCGTCGAGGGTGAGGAAGGCTATCGCGCGGCCAAGGACTTCATGAAGCTCCTGATGCCCAGCCACGCGCGCAAGGTTAAGCCCTATTCCGACCCCGTGCCGCTGTTCCAGCGCTTCGGCGCCGAGGATCAGCTGACCGCGATGTACGACCCCGTCGTGCAGCTGCGTTCGGGCGGCTATATCGTCATCAACCCGACCGAGGCGCTCGTCTCGATCGACATCAACTCGGGCCGCGCCACCAAGGAGCACGGCATCGAGCAGACCGCCGTCGCCACCAACCTCGAAGCCGCGCAGGAAATCGCCCGCCAGCTTCGTCTGCGCGACATGGCGGGCCTCGTCGTCATCGACTTCATCGACATGGAGTACGGCTCCAACGTCCGCAAGGTCGAGAAGGCGATGAAGGAAGCGCTCAAGAACGACCGCGCGCGTATCCAGGTGGGCCGCATCTCCAGCTTCGGCCTGATGGAAATGAGCCGCCAGCGCCTGCGCACCGGCGTTCTGGAAGCGACCACGCGTTCGTGCCCGCACTGCGACGGCACCGGCCTGGTCCGCACCGCCAGCTCGGCGGGTCTCTCGGCGCTGCGCCTGATCGAGGACGAAGCGGCCAAGGGCAAGGGCATCGTGGTTTCGCTCTTCGCCTCGACCGAAGCGGCGATCTACCTGCTCAACGCCAAGCGCGCCGACCTTGCCGACATCGAGGAGCGTTACGGCGTCAACGTCGAAGTGATCCCCGAGGGCGAGAACGAAGGCGCGAAGATGCGCGTCGTCTCCTCCGGTCCGCGCAACGAGTTCGTTCCGCGCTTCGACCCGATCGCCGAAGATGTCGAGGACGACTTCATCGACGATGAGGACGACTTCGAGGAAGAAGAGCGCGAGGAATCGCGCGGACGCGGCGACGCCGGTGACGAGGATGGCGAAGGCGGCTCGCGCCGCAAGCGCCGCAAGCGCCGCCGTGGCCGTGGCCGTGACCGCCGCGACGACAACGCCGCCGAAAACGGCGATGCAGGTGAGCCGTTCGAAGCCGAAGAAACCGGCGACGAGGCCGGTGATTCCGACGAAGGCGACGCCGGTAGCGATGAGGACTTTGGTCCTGCTGCCGAAGGCGACGATTCGGATGCGCCGCGCAAGCGTCGCCGCCGTGGTGGCCGTCGTCGGCGTGGACGTCGCAATGGCGAAAACGGTGAGAACGGCGAAAACGGTGAGGAAGCTGCCGAGGGCGACGTGACCGAAACCGAAGAACCGGTGGAAGTCGTGGCCGAAGTAGTGGTTGCCGCAGAGCCCGTCGTCGAAGCTCCGGTAGTGGAGGAAGCGTCGGCAAAGCCCAAGCGCACCCGTCGCAAGAAGGCTGACGTCGCCGCCGAAACCGCGCCTGCACCGGAAGCACCTGCTCCCGAAGCACCGGTCGAGGCCCCGGCAGCGGAAGAAGCACCGGCAAAGCCCAAGCGCACCCGCCGCAAGAAGGCCGACACCGCAGAGGCCGTGGCCGAAGCGCCTGTCGAAGCCCCGGCTGCGGAGGAAGC
>NZ_MSQB01000013.1:66985-105651 GCF_002149965.1 Novosphingobium panipatense
ACCCAAGCGCACCCGCCGCAAGAAGGCCGACACTGCCGAGGCAGCCGCCGAGCCCGCGCCCGCAGCACCCGAGCAACCGGCCAAGCAGCCTGCTGCGGAAGTGCCTGCCGAAGAGCAGGGCGAATCGGCTGACGACTCCACGCCGCGTCGCGGCTGGTGGCAGCGCACCTTCGGCAACTGATCGCGAACAGGGTGGCGGCGCCCGCGCCCTCTCCTTTCCCGGCTACTTCGAAGCCCCCGCACGCCTGCGTGCGGGGGCTTCTGGTTTTCCGCCATGCTCACACGGCCACTTTCACCCGGCAGGCACCTTTTCGACGCCGATTGGCGCTGATTTGCCCGCGAATCGTTCGTCCTTCGCAATCCCGCGGCACCGATTTGCAACACCCTGAGGCCACGAAACCGCTATCCGCCGCACTCTGGCCCTTGCCCCGCGCCGCTGAATCGCTAAGGGGACATTCAGTCGCGGTTCGTGCCGCAGTGCAAGATCACGGGGATTTCTTCATGGCTAGCTTCACCCTCCCGGCCAACAGCAAGATCAAGAAGCAGGGCAAGGTCCACAAGGCCGAGGGCGCGACCCGCGTCAAGAAGTTCACCGTCTACCGCTACGACCCGGATTCGGGCGAAAACCCGCGTTACGACACGTTCGAGATCGATCTCGACAATTGCGGCCCGATGGTTCTCGACGCGATCATCAAGATCAAGAACGAGATGGACTCGACGCTGACCTTCCGCCGCTCCTGCCGCGAAGGCATCTGCGGTTCCTGCGCGATGAACATGAACGGTTCGAACGGCCTGGCCTGCACCACGGCCATCGAGGACCTCAAGGGCGACATCCGCATCACCCCGCTGCCGCACATGGAAGTGATCAAGGACCTCGTCCCCGATTTCACGCACTTCTACGCGCAGTACGCCTCGATCCGCCCCTGGCTGCAAACGGTTTCGACCACGCCCTCGGGCAAGGAGCGTCTGCAGAGCCCCGAACAGCGCGAAAAGCTGGACGGCCTCTACGAGTGCATTCTCTGCGCCTGCTGCTCGACCTCGTGCCCCAGCTACTGGTGGAATTCCGACAAGTTCCTCGGCCCGGCAATCCTGCTTCAGGCCTATCGCTGGCTGGCCGACAGCCGCGACGAGATGACCGGCGAGCGCCTTGACGAGCTGGAAGATCCCTTCCGCCTCTATCGCTGCCACACCATCATGAACTGCGCGAACGTCTGCCCGAAGGGCCTGTCCCCGGCACGCGCCATCGCGGAAATCAAGAAAATGCAGGCCGAGCGCCAGGTCTGAGCCTGCGGTCCCGGCCTGCGTCAAGCGTCCAACCCGTGTCGTCCGACATAACCTCCCATATCGGCTTTCGCTGCGAGCCGGCCCCGGATCATCCCGGCTGGCTCGATTGGGATCTGGAGGACGACACCCGCTTCAACGCCGTTGGCCTGGGCCGGATGATCCTGAGGTGCGAAGGCGAACGATCGGCGCGCGTCCGGTTGCTGGACGTCGAAAGGCGGCACAGCAACCTGCATGGCAATATCCACGGCGGCGTCACGCTGGCCTTCATCGACGTTGCCATGTTCGCCACTACATTCAGCGTTCTCGGCCCCGAAATATACGGCGCGGTCACGCTCGATCTCCATAATCAGTTCATTGGCGCGGGCCTGATCGGCAAGCCGCTTGACGTCGTCTGCGAAGTCATGCGCGAGACAGGCCGCATGGTATTCCTGCGCGGCACGGTCGAACAGGACGACAACCTGGTGTCGAGCTTCCTCGGCACCCTGCGCAAGCCGAGCGCCCGATGACCGCGATGCTCGACCGCTACGAAACGCTGGTCGCGACCGGCGAACTGCGCTCCGACCCCGAGCAGGCGGCGGCGGCAGAGCGGCTCAATCAGCTCCAGCGCGAGATCTACAAGGCGCGCACCGCGACCGGCCTGTTCGGCAAGCTGCTCGGCAAGAAGGCGCCCTCCCCGCGCGGCCTCTACATGTGGGGCGGCGTCGGGCGCGGCAAGTCGATGCTGATGGACCTGTTCCATCAGACCCTCGACATCGAGGAGAAGCGCCGCATCCACTTCCATGCCTTCATGCTGGAAGTCCATGCCCTGCTGCGCGAGGAGCGCCGCAAGGAAAGCGGTGATCCCATCCCGCCCGTCGCTGCCACGATCGCCCGCAACGTGCGCGTTCTCGCCTTCGACGAGATGGTGGTGAACAATTCCGCCGATGCCATGATCATGAGCCGGCTGTTCACGCACCTGATCCTCGATGAGGGCGTGACGATCGTCACCACCTCGAACCGGGCGCCCAAGGACCTCTACAAGAACGGCCTCAACCGCGAACACTTCCTGCCCTTCATCGACCTGATCGAGAAGGAACTGGACGTGCAGACCCTGAACGGTCCGACCGACTACCGTCTCCATCGCCTCGGCGGCATGGCCACATGGCATTGCCCGCTTGGCGAGGAAGCGACCGAGCAGGCGCGCGAGGCGTTCTATCGGCTGACCGATTATCCGCCGGAAGACAGCGACCACGTTCCCTCCGCCGATATCGACGTCGGCGGCGGGCGCATGCTGCACGTTCCCAAGAGCCTCAAGGGCGTGGGCGTGTTCAGTTTCAAGCGCCTCTGCGGCGAAGCACGCGGCGCCGCCGACTATCTGGCGATCGCCCGCGCCTATCACACCGTGATCCTGGTCGGCATTCCGAAGATGGGCCCTGACCGGCGCAACGAGGCGGCGCGTTTCGTGACTCTGATCGACGCGCTTTACGAGCACAAGGTCAAGCTGATCGCGGCGGCGGATGCCCTGCCCGAGGATCTTTACGAGGCCGGTGATGGCCGCTTCGAATTCGAGCGCACGGTAAGTCGTCTCAACGAGATGCAGAGCGCCGATTACCTCGCCATGGGCCACGGCGAAGACTGAAATCGTTAACAGTTTGCGAATCAAACGTTAACGCGGCGGGCAAAGCCTTGCTCTCGCGGCAGCCGAGTCACGCCCGATTCTCACGCTCAACAAGCAATAAAAAACGCCCCATTCCATGATCGGAAAGGGCGCTGCGATGGCGGCTGTGCCTGATTGCTGGTCTAGTCTGTGAAGAAAAATGGCTGTTTTCTGCGGATCTCAAAGTGAAAGAGCGGCACTTCTTTCGAAGTGCCGCTCTCAATTGGTTATTAGCGGCCGTAGCTGCCCCAGTTCCAGCTGTACATAACATTACCCCATGTGAACCGCCGCTATTTTGCGGCTGAGGACATGGATAACAATGAGTTAAAAAGTCATCAAGACTTTTTTAACCAGTTTGCCGGGACTCCCTTCCCACGATCTGCGTCAGGAGATCCCGGAATGGGACTGGGCGGCTGACGTAGTATCCCTGGATGGCATCGCACTGCATGGCGCGCAGGATTTCCAGCGCCGCCTGGGTCTCGACGCCTTCGGCAACGACGGTGCGATCCTGGGAATGCGCCATCTCGATTATCGACTGGACCAGCAGGAGATCTTCCTTGTTGCCTTCCATCGCCTGGATGAAGACCTTGTCGATCTTCACTTCCGTGGCGGGCAGATAGCGCAAGTAGTCGATCGTCGCGTTACCCGTGCCGAAGTCGTCGATGGACAGATGAATGCCCGACTGGACGAGCTTCTGCAGCATCTGGAACGTCCGCGAACTGCGGTCGAGCCGGTCGGTTTCGGTAATTTCCAGGATCAGCCGGTCGGCGGGCAAACCATAAGTCGCCAGGATCTCCGCGATCATGCCGGGCAGGCCCGGATTGCGCAGAAGCTGGGCGGAAATATTGACCGACATGGTCATGTCGAAACCGTGGCGGCGCAGTTCCACGGCCGAGCGCACGGCGTCGTCGATGACGAAGCGGGTGATCCGCTCGATCCGGTGGAATTCCTCGGCGATACGGATGAACTTGTCCGGGCTGATCGGTCCGCGCTCGGGGTGGGTCCAACGCACCAGCGCCTCGGCTCCGGTGACGCGGTTGCTGCCGACGTCGAGCTTGGGCTGGTAGGCCACCCAGACCTCGCCGTTGTCGATGGCGCGATCGAGTTGGGTGAGCAGCGAGATCTCCCACTGCGCCTCATGCTTGCGGCTGTCGAACTTGTAGACGAGTTCGTCGTTGCGTACGGCCTCTTCGGCCGACTGCATGGCGCTGGCCACACGGCTCGATACCGGCCGGTCGAACTCCGAATCGATGCCGCAGTTGAACGAGAGATCGATGTCGAGACCGCCGACCTGGATGCCGTTCTGGACGATCCGGTGCAGGCCTTCCAGGTTCTCGAACAAGTCGAAAGTGCTGCGGATCGTCGAGAGCCACATGAACATGCCGCCCTCGTGATAGACCGTGACTTCGCTGTCGCTGATGCGGATGCGGCGGACGATCTCGTTGGCGACCTGCCCTTCGACATGCTCGGCGAAGCTGCCGATGATCGCGCCGTAGTTGCGGATCTGGAGCGCGACGAGAATGCGGCTCGACACGGCATCGTACTTGCGCAGCACCTGCACGCTCGGCAGGCCGGACCCCGAATTGGTTTCGCCTGCAACTTCCACCCGGTCGAGATTGCGCATGCGGAACACGGCGACGGCGGCCATGGCGATCGCGGGAACGATGTCCACCTGCATACGGAAATGGTCGAGCGCCAGAGGGGCGACGATAAGCACGGCGACCAGGCCGGAGAAGCGATAGACGTCGAGCACCCGGCCCCGGCCAAGTCCCGTCAGGATCACGCCCAGCACCACCAGGAATGCCGGAAGCCAACCCAGCTCAAGCGGAACGCCTTCCTTCAGCGTTTCCGCCGCAATGGCATGGAAGAACGCACCCGGGGCATAGCCCTGCGCCGGCAGGGTATGGAGGTCGTGATAGACTTCCGCGCTGGGGGCGATGATGACGTCCTTGCCGCGAATGGTTGCCGGATCGAAACGCCCCTTGAGTACATCGACGTAGCTTACGGTCGGGAAGGTCGTGTAATCGATGGCATAGTCCGGCCGGAAGACACGCTCGGTGGATCGGGAAACCCCTGCAATCTTCGCAGCCATGCTCGGAATGACGCCGATTCGGCTATTGGAAGCGAAGGGGAAGCTCGTGCTCAGATTGAACGGATGCTCCAGCGCCAGAAGCGACACGGGCTGGGCATTTTCGAGGAATGCGCGCGAAGGCATCGCGGCGGCATAATTGCCCCGCGGCCCGTCCTTGGCGGGCATCGCACCCAGGAACACGCGGTTCGGAAACGCCTTGAGCGCTTCCAGGAACTGAGCGCGTCCCTGATCCTTTTCGTGGTCGTTCAGAAAGCGATCGATGAAGACGCGCTTGACGCCTGCACCCTGCAGGTTGCGGATCACGAGCGCGTCATCCGCGCGCGTCACGTCCAGAACTTCCAGCTCTTCCAGGGTCTTGCCGTCCTGGAGAACCATCACGATCTCACCGTTCGAGGGGTGCATCCGCAGCCAGGTGCGGCCGTTCACCAGAACGTCCTCCAGCGGCAGCGCGGCGCCCGTCACGCCGAGCAGGACGCCGGTCAGCGCCGCCCAGAAGACGATCCGAAACCTGGCGCTCTTCCACACCTTCGCGGCCCTTGCGCCGAGGTCAGACATCATGGCCTCGCAAATCTTTCCCCTCTACGCCCACTCGCAAGACACGGCTTTCCGCATCGGAAAGCGTCCGCATTTCAAACGTGTACTGACGACCTGTTCTCTTCATGCACGCCCTGCGATGACGTTGTCGCTGCCGTGGTTAGAGCAAAGGTCCTAAGAAGAAGTTAGGTTAACCTGCATTGAGAATAAATTTCGCGAACCGTGAGTAACCCAGTTGCCCTATGGGGAAAGGGGCAAAATCAGGCGATCTCCAAATGGGTTAGCGAACGATCGAGCATGAGAAGTTGCCACAGGAGGCGCGAATGGTCGCTTCGCGCGGAGATATGGTCCTCGACCAGTTTTGCGAGGCGGGCGGTGTCCAGCCAGCCGGTTCGCGCCAGGGCGGCGCCGGATGCGATCTCTCGCGCCGATTGTGCCAGCGGCGCCCGAAACCACTGCGCGATCGGGGTGACGAAGCCCTGCTTCGGACGATAGAGAATCTCGTCGGGCAGAGAGCGCCGCATGGTCCGCTTCATCAGCCACTTGCCCTGCCCGCCCCGCACGCGCAGGCTTTCGGGCAGGCTGGCTGCAAACTCGATGAGGCGGTGATCGAGCAGGGGTTCGCGCGCCTCCAGGCTCACCGCCATGCTCGCGCGGTCCACCTTGGTCAGGATATCGCCCGGCAGCCAGTGCTTGAGATCGGCATATTGCGCGCGGTCTAGCCCCGAACGGGCAGGTGCCTGGCGCATGAGGTCCAGCAGGGCATGCTCGGCGCGATAGTCGCCCCGCAGACGTCGGAAATCCTCGGAATAGAGCGTGTCACGCAGCTCCGGCGGGGTGAAACCGATGGCGCGGGCATAGCCTTGCGCGCTGTCGGCGGCGAGCGAAAGCAGCGTCGACTTGGCGCGTAGCGGCCGAGGCGCCCAGTCCGCCTTGGGGTAGAGCCCGCCGAGAGTGCCGAACAACGGCCCGCGAATCGCCTGCGGGATCAGTCCGCGCACGCGGTCCTCGCTGCGCTGGAACAGATGGCGGCGATAGCCTGCGAAAGCCTCGTCCGCGCCGTCGCCAGAAAGCGCCACCGTCACCGATTCGCGGGCCAGCTGGCAGACCCGCCAGGTCGGCAGAGCCGAGGCATCGGCGAAAGGCTCGTCGAACATCGCGGCGAGGCCGTTGATAGCGGCGAAATCGTCGGGCGAGACCTGCCGGGCGCGGTGATCCGTGCCGAAGCGCAGGGCGATCTGCGCGGCATAGTCGCTCTCGTCCAATGCGGCGACATCGAAGCCGATCGAGCAGGTCTTCACCGGCTGCGTGCTTGCCTCGGCCATGAGCGCGACAACGCTGGAGCTGTCCACCCCGCCAGACAGGAACGCCCCCAGAGGCACGTCCGCCGCCATGCGGGAAGTAACCGCCTGCCGCAGCAGGTGGTGCAGCTCCGCTTCGAGATCAGCTACTTTGCCCTTGCGGCGCTCTGCGAAGGAAACGTCCCACCACTGCACCGGGCGGGGTAGCGGCGCGCCGTGGCGCAGCAGCAGCGAATGCCCCGCAGGCAGCTTGGTCACACCCTTCAGGATCGCGCGCGTATCGGGCACGTAGCCCCAGGCGAGATAGTCCTCCACCGCCAGCGGATCGAGTTCGCGGCGCAGCAGCGGATGGGCCAGCAGCGCCTTGAGTTCGGAACCGAAGGCCAGGCTGCCGTCGCTGAGCGGGGCCATGAACAACGGCTTCACGCCCAGCCGGTCTCGCGCCAGGAACAGCGTGCGCGCTTCGAGATCGTAGATCGCGAAAGCGAACATGCCGTGCAGGCGAGAGACGCAGTCCGGCCCCCAGCGCTGCCAGGCGGCGAGAATGACCTCGCTGTCGCCGTCGGTGCGAAATTCCGCGCCGCCCGCGCGCAGTTCCTGCCGCAGCTCCCGGTAATTGTAGATCTCGCCGTTGAAGACCAGCATGGCCCGGCCGTCCGGCGAGAGCATGGGCTGCGGCGAACCGGCAAGGTCGATGATCGAAAGCCGCCGATGGCCCAGGCCGACCCCCGGCGCGGTCCAGACGCCGCTGCCGTCAGGCCCGCGATGCGCGATCGCGTCGCACATGGCCTCCACCCGTGCCGGGTCCACCGGCTTGGGGGTTTCGAGATGGTAGATACCGGCGATTCCGCACATAGCGTTCTGGCCTAGCGGAGCCCGGTCACGCGGTCCATCCACCCGCTGATCGGCCCGGTCGCGGCCAGGAAACGCGCGATCGAATCGACAGCAGCGCGGTCTTCGGAGGACAGGATCAGCATGGCCGTCGGCCGTGCATCGAGCAGCAGGTTGCCGCCGATCACCGAGAGCTTGAGGCGGCTGTTGCTGCCGGTGAGCACATCGCCGGTACGATACCACGTCACCGCAAGCCGCTCGACCCGGCCATTCCCCAGCAGCCTTTCGCTGCGCCCACCGGCGATCTCGGGGCCCGGCGCCTGCCACGACCAGGCCGTGCCGGGCGTCAGGGCGCCCTGCCCGAAACCGCCCGCCTCGCGGCCCTCGCCCTGCCCGGCATAGAGCGCGACGAAGACATCGACATGGTGTCCGTCATCGTCCGCATAGCGGCCGAGCAGCCGATGGTCGGCCCCTTCCGCGCGCGGTTCCCACCAGATCGCCGGCGTGTAGTCCACGCGCTTCCAGCCGGGAACGGCAGGCAGGTCGATCCGCGCAGGAAGCGGCGCTGCCAGAGTATCGCCCAGATGCGCCCACCCCTTGGCCGTGACCAGCATCAGCCCCAGCGCGGCGAGCATGAACACCGGCGCCGCTCTGGCCCTTTCGAGGCGGCCGAGCAGATGCGAACCCGCGATCCGCTCCGCATCGATCATCGGCGCATCGAGCGGGCGGTCGAAATAGCGCCAGGCCCCCGCGATCACGAGCGCCAGCACCACGGCGAAGAAGACCCAGCCGTAGACGATGTGGTCGAACCCTGCCGCCTTCTCCACGCCCACGATCTGCGCGGCATAGATCGTGCCCCAGGCCCGCACGCCGTTGGCGAGGATCGGCACCAGCACGCAGGCCACCATCATCGCCGCGCGGCGGCCCCGGCCGACGAAGCAGACATTGGCCGCCAGCGTGCCGAACGCGATCATGGCGATCAGGAACTTCACACCCGAGCAGGCTTCCGCCACCTCGAAGAGACCGGCGGGGGTATCGATGAACACACCGTCCACGGTGGCGGGAATCCCGCTGAGATGCGTGAGGGCCACCGTGATCTTCGCCGTGACGGTCTGGAGAAGTTCGACGAGTTCCTCTCCCACCGGCACCAGGAAGGCCATGTAGCAGAGCGGAAAGAACAGGCCTGCCGTCACGCGCGGGCCGAGCAGGAGAGGTACGCTCGCCCCCAGCATGGCCACGGCGCCTGCCTGGCGCGCGAGGTCGAGGCCGGACAATGCGCCCAGCAGCCAGAGGAACGCCGCGCCCGCCATGAGGACGAAGCCCGGCCACCAGCACAGCGGCTCCAGCCGCGCGAGTTCGCGGCGTCTCTGCCAGACCAGCCACACGAGGATCGGCGGCACCAGCACGATGTGGTTGTAGGTGGAAATGTCCCACCACTGCCGGGCCATCGCGGTCCAGTCGCCAAAGAACGCCGCGATCAGCAGGGCCGCCACCATGCCCCAGCGGAGCAGCGCCGATCGCCAGTGCCGCGGCACGTCCTGCCAATCTCGGTGCGATGGCATGGCGGCGGTCTCAGGCGGCATCGGTGGCACTCTCCGGTGTCATGCCCAGGAAGCGCGGCAGTTCCGCCAGAGCCGCCTCCCAGCCGGCATGCCGGGCTATCCATCGGCGCGCCGCCTGCCCCATCGTCGCAGCCTGTACCCCGTCGCGAGACAAGGCGATCGCCGCTTCGGCCAGGGCCGCGTCGCTTTCGGCAATCTGGAAATCGCGGCCGTCCACGGCTTCGATACCCGTGGCCGCCCCCGGCGAGAGCACCACCGGCAGGCCCATGGCCATGGCTTCCAGCACCTTGTTCTGCACGCCGCGCGCGATTTCCAGCGGCACCAGCGCAAGATCGGCCGCCGCCAGCCAGGGCCGGATATCGTCTACCCTGCCCCAGACATGCACGCCGTCGCGGCCATGGCGCGCCAGCAGCGCGGGCGGCGGATTGCGCCCGACGACATGCAGGGATGCACCGGGACAGCCTGCACGGATCAGCGGCAGAATGCGATCGATCGCCCGCTCCACCGCCGCGATGTTGGGCGCATAGTCCATCTGGCCGGTGAAGACGAGGCGCGGGCCTTCACCGCCCGCGATGCGCGGTTCTGCCGTCACAGCGGCAGGATCGAACAGGATGCTGTCGATACCGTTGCCCATGGCCGAGACCCTGCAGGCCGGATCGTCCAGACGTTCTGCAAAAAGCGCCGCCTCGGCCTTGCTCACCAGCAGGGTCCGGTCGGCCTGCCGCGCGATCCGTGCTTCCTCGCCGCGCAGGAGCCGCCCTTCGCGGCGCTCCATCCAGCTTCGCAAACCCCGGCCCGCGGCGCCGTAAGCCTCGAACTTGGCCGAATCGACATCGACGAGATCGACGAGTACCCGCCCCCTGAAATTCTGCGGCACATATTGCGCCATCTGGCCCGAGAAAACGAAGATCGTCTCGACGGGGTGATTCTGGAGGACGCTCTCGACCCAGACCGCCATGCGCGGATCGTGAAAAGCTGTCAGGCTGAGTGGACGCCCGGTAAACAGCGCCTCGATCCCCGCACGCGGCAGGGACTTGCCCCGCGCCAGCAGCAAGTGGCTTTTCGCCAGCGCCGCCATTTCGCCTTCGCAGGCCTGGTCCCCGGCGTCGTCCGCGAAGCATCCAAGGTGGACCGGCGCGAGTGCGGCCAGCGCCTTCAGCACATGGTGCGAGCGGATCTTGTCCCCCCGGTCCGGCGGGAAGGGAATGCGGTGCGCCAGGAACAGGATATCGCCCATCAGCCGATGCCGCGCGCGATTAGCGGGCCGAGCCGGTTCGCCACGGCAAGCGGCAGGCGCTGCCAGAGCCTGATCTGGAGAGAGAGCTTCGCGCTGGCCGGATCGGCCTCGCGCTTTGCGGCACCGGGCGCGGTCCAGGCCGCGTAAGTCAGCGGTTCAGGCTCGAAGCCCCAGTTGCGCTTGAAATGGTAGGCCCCGCTGCCGGTCTTGGAGCGGCCGAAGTCGAACACCGCGCACCCGCGCCGCCGCGCATGGAGCATGAGTTCGTAGTACATGCGGTCATTGGCGCGAAGCGCGCGCGCTTCCTTGGTGCCGCCGCCCCAGTAAGGCATGGCTGCAAGCCGGTGATAGAGCGTGATGACGCTGGCGACCGGCCGCCCCCGATGGCGCACGGTCAGCACATCGGCATCCCCGCCGAAAGCATCGAGCACGGCGTCGAGCAGGCCGCGCGGAAACACCGGGGTGCCGAGATTGCGATAGCTTTCCGCGAAGACGGCATAGTGCGCGGCGCGGTCGCGTTCGGCTGTGCCGATCTCCACTTCGAGATCGTTGGCCAGGGCCTTGCGCACTTCGGCGCGCTGCTTGCGGGGAATCTGAGCCAGTTGCGCCTCGTCGTCGGCCGCCAGCGGGCGCGCGAAGTTGCAATGGCTTTCGCTGCGAAGCGCCCAGCCCGCCCGCGCGCCGGGCAGGACCCCGCCGCGCAACTCGATGGCCGGGCAGGACTGGCGCAACGCCAGTTCCTCCAGCGCCGCGAAGAGCGCGTCGCAATCGGCGCCCTCTTCCGTCAGCAGCCCGCCGCCGACCGCAAAGCCGGACGAGGCGAGCAGGCGGCCGAAGACCGGCGAATGAATGGCATCGAGCGGCAGGAAAGCGCGGATCTCGCCCTGCCGTTCCTCGATCAGCGCCAGAGCGCGATTGCCGGTGGCCTTGGCCACCGAGACGAACCAGGCCGGGCGATGAAACGGCGTCGCCTGTGCGTGGCGGGCCACGAACCGCTCCAGCCGCGCCACTTCGCCCGCGTCGGCAAGATCGACCAGCCGCACCGCGCCCCCGGCAAGAGCGAAAGGCGCGTTCATGCCGCCAGGGCTTGCGCGAGCGGGATGGCGCGCGCAGCCTCACGCACGGCGAGTTCGTCCATCCGTCCCCAGCGGAAATCACCGACCAGCTGACGCAGCTTGCCCGCCATCACGCCGAGATTGGTGTAATGGCGCAGACGCGAGCGCAGCGGCGCATCGGCAACGCGCGGGTGGTCGGGATCGATCTCCCAGGGGTGGAAATAGAATACCGCGGGGCGCCCCTCGGCGTTCACCTGCCGGATCGCCCAGCGCGAAAATCCATAAGGCAGCACCCGGAAGAAGCCGCCCCCGCCCGCCGCCAGACGCCGACCGGCGAACCTTGCAGTCGTCACCGGGATTTCCACCAGCGGACTGTCCGGCAAGGGATTGAACGCAAAACGCGGCGCCTCGCGCCAGCCGTAGTGGTCGTGCGCGATCGGCGCGACGCTGGAACTATAGGCATAGCCCTGCTCGGCCAGCACATCGAAAGCCCAGGGCGTGCGCGCGTCGATGGAGAAGCTGGGCGCGCGGTAGCCGCTCACCTGCACTCCGGCGGCATCCTCGATCGCCTTGCGGCTCATGTCGAGGTCGCGGGAGAAAGTGGGCGCATCCATGCGGAACACGCGCTCGTGGTCCCAGCCGTGGCTGGCCATTTCGTGCCCTGCCTCGGCAATGCGGCGCAGCAGCCGGGGATGGCGCACGGCGACCCAACCGAGCGTGAAGAACGTGCCCTCGACCCCGGCGGCATCGAACAGCGCCAGGATATCGTCGCAATTGCGCTCCACCCGCGTGCGGATCGCGGGCCAGTCCGCCCGGTCGATCACCGTTTCGAAGGCGCCGACCTGGAACCAGTCCTCGACATCGACCGAAAGGCCGTTGATGAGCCGGGTATCGTTCATGGCCGTCCCTCCTTGCAGGCCGACTGCAGGATGCGCGTCAGGCCGCCTGACGCTGCCCCTGCCCGCCTTCGAACCATTCGATCAGCATCGTCAGGGTGTGGCGCAAGGTGCGTTCCTGCTCTTCCAGACGGGCCTCCAGCTGCGAGGTGCGGGCCGCGGACTGGGCCAGCTGGTCCAGCAGGGCTTCCACGCGGGGATCCTCACCCGCAGCGACGGTGTCCTTCTGCCGCTCGACATTGGCCGCCAGTTCGAGAACGGCGTGCTGCAGCTCGTCGATCTGCGAATCGCGATCCGCCAGCGCCGCCTCGATCAGGGCCATGGCCGCCTTGGCATCAAGGGAATCGACGGGGAGCGCATCGACAGGGCGCGCTGGTGCCTGCCCGCTCGGGGCAGCCATCGCGACCTCGGCAACCGGCTCGCTCGGGCAGACCAGGGTGCGGGTACCGTCCTCGTCCAGTTCGCCGAGCACTTCGTGCAGCATGTCCAGGTCGATCAGCGAGCGCTGCTCCACCGCGCCGAGCAGCAGCAGGCGGTTGACGATCTGGTTGATCCGGCGCGGAATGCCGCCGGTCGCTTCATGCGCTTCGGCGAAGACGCGCTGGTCGAAGCCGGGATTGCCCTTCCAGCCCACGCAGTTCAGGCGGTGCTCGACATAGGCCTGCACCTCGCGCGGCTCCATCGCCGTCAGGTGATGGGTGGCAATCACGCGCTGGCGAAGCTGTTCGAGCAGCGGGCTCTCCAGCAGGGTCGCGCGGAATTCCGGCTGGCCCAGCAGCAGGGTCTGGAGCAGCGGGTGCGAGCCGAGCTGGAAGTTCGACAGCATGCGCAGCTCCTCGACCGCGTCGATCGCCAGGTTCTGCGCCTCGTCCACGATCAGCAGGCAGCGGCGGCCCGCGCGGGCCTCGGCATGGAGGAAGCCCTCGATCGCGCCGAGCGCCGAGGCCTTGTCATGCCCGGCCACCGGCAGCCCGAAGGCCTGCGCCACGACATGGACGATCGCCTCGCCGTCCAGCGCGCTGGTGACGATGCAGGCGGCGGTAAGCCGCGCCGGGTCGATCGAGGCCATCAGGTGCGAGACGAGCGTGGACTTGCCCGCGCCGACTTCACCGGTGATGACCACGAAGCCCTCACCCTGCGCCAGGCCGTAGCCGAGATAGGACAGCGCCTTGCGGTGCGTCGCGCTCTCAAAATAGAACGTCGGATCGGGCGTCAGCTGGAAAGGCCGGCCCTCGAACCCGTAGAATTGGTCGAACATCCCTGCTCTCCTTCGCAATCAGAAGCTGTAGCGCAAGCCCGCCAGGGCGGACGCAGTCCAGTAGTCGTCGTAAAGCGGATCGTCACGGGTCGTCCCGTCGATGCCGAGGGCTACGCTCGCACGCAGGCGGCGGGCCAACATGCGGTAGTAGCCAAGCGTGGCGCCATAGCCCGAAACGTTGCCGGTCAGGGCATCGCTGCTGCTCAGCCAGTTGGCGTAGACATTGGCCGACCAGCCCGCATCACGACCAAGCTCGCCGCTGAGATAGGCGGCGATCCACCAGTTCTCATCGACCACGCCATCGGCGGCGGCCAGCACGGTGTTGCGCCCGGCGATGAAATCGCGCCGGTCGTAGCCGGCGCCGATCCCGGCATTCAGGTGGCCGATCTCGCGCGAATAGCTCGCGGCGATGCCGCGTCCGCGATAGACCGCCGAGCGCACCGAGCCGAGCGCGCCCGACAGGCAGTTGTTGCCGTCGAGCGAGATCACGCAGCCGCGCAATTCGCCGGTCACGGGGTCCCGCACGGCCACGAAGTCGTTCGGCAACTGGTCGAGCGCACGGTTCAGCTGTCCGCCGAAACCGCTGATGCTGTCGTAGACGCCGACGCTCAACTGGCTGCGATCGTCAGGGGCGTAAGCCAGCGTGCCGCCGAAGCTGGTCGAGCCGTAGCGGCGACCGATATGGGCGGACAGTGACGTGCGGCGGCTGGGGCGCCACATGACGGCGACGTCCCAGAGCAACCCGCTGACATCGTAGGACAGTTCGCGCGGCGCGCCCTTGTCGGTAACGTAGCGTCCGTCGCGGCCGACCACCGGATTGCCGTCTGCATCGCGCAGGGCATCGCGGCTGGAGACTTCGACATCCTCGTAGCCGATGGCGCCCACGACCTGCACGGTGCGGCTGACAGGAACCGTCACTAGGGCGCGCGCCTGCATGTCGCGCACGCGCTGGTCGAGGTTGGAGACGTCCTCCTGATAGAAGCTGCCCGCAACCCCGAGGCCCACCGGGGCGACCACATGCGGCGCGACCCCGGCCTGGATGTCGGCCATCTGGCTCACGCTCTTGTCGAACAGGTCCGCCGCAGCGCCGCCGGGCACGGCGACATAGGCGTCGGGCTGCTCGACCTTGGTGAAACCGGCGCGGTAGTTGGCGGAAAGGTCGATGTCCCCCGCGCGGGTCTTGAACGAGGGGCCGCCGTAGACCGAATAGATATTGGTGCGGGTATCGTCGTCCAACAGCCCGCCCGACAGGGCCGAGCCACCGTTCTCGACGCGGGCCTGGGTGGCAAGCGCACCCGCCTCGAACGTCAGGCCCGGCGTGATCGTGGCGTAGCCGCGCACCAGACCGCTGATCGCATCGCCGCTGCGCGCCTTCTTGCCCCAGCCGATATAGCGCTCATAGCGCACCGAGGCGGACACCGCATTGTTGCGCCCGGAAATCCCCGCGTCCACGCCCGCCGCAAGCTGGGTATAAGTCAGCACGTCATTGCCCGGCGAAAGCTGCGCATCGACGATCTGGTCGATCTCTATGTAAGGCGTCACTTCCAGACGGCGCGAACCCTTGCCGCCGCGGCCGGACTTGCGCTGTGCGTCGCCGCCGTCGGCAGGTGCAGCCGCCTCATCCGAAGCGCTGCCGACCTGGTCGTAGCCCATGGTCTGCGCCTGCACGGGCGGCGCGGCCACGGCGGCCAGCGCCGTCGCGAGCGTCACAGTGCTCAATCCACTCAATTTCATCTGACGGGACATCATCCCTTGTAACCGTAATAGGAGCCGAAGCGGCGGCCGCTCGGGCTGAACTGCGCGTCGTTTAGCAGGAGCTGCACGTTGGGGCAGGCATTCAGGAGCGAGATCGCGTCTTCCAGCGCGCCCTGCCCGGTCCGATCGGCGCGGACGATGACCACGGTCTGGCCGACATATTTGGCCAGCTCGGCAGCGGGAGAGGCCGCCAGCGCAGGCGGCGAATCGAAGATCACCATGCGGTTCGGCGCGTTCTCGGTAAGCTGCTCCAGCACCCGCGCGGTGCGCGAGGAGGCAAGGTACTCGCTGTCGTTGATCGTCGCATCGCCTGCGGGCATCACCCAGAGGCCTGAAATATCGGTGCCGAGCACGCAGGCGGCCGGATCGATCGTCTCGTCCATCAGCGCGTCCATCAGGCCCGGCCCGCCCGGCAGCCCCAGCGCGGAGAGGATCGAGGGCTTGGCGAAGTCGGCATCGACCAGCAGGACCTCGCTCTCCTTTTCGGCGGCGATCGAGAGGGCGAGGTTCAGCGCGCAATACGTCTTGCCCTCGCCGGGGTGCGGAGAGCTGATGAGGATGCGCTGCGCGGCGGCCCCGGCGCCCTGACGGCGCAAGTCCCCGGCCTGGACCAGAAGCTGGCGCTTCACGATGCGGAATTCCTCCAGCAGCGTGGTGACGGCGCCTTCGGGCACGATCAGGCCCTGCTCGCGCAGATGCTCGCGGTCCACCGGATGATGCGCGCCGGTGAAGGCGGCGGCGACCTGCGGCTCCGCCGTAGCTGGGAACTCGGCAAGCGTCTCGGCCGGGCTTTCGGGTCCAACGCCCGCCGGAGGTGCGAAAGGCGGCGCGAAGGGCGCAGGCGCGGCAGGTTCGGCGGCGGGCGGAACGGCGGGAGTGGCCACCTTGCGTACCGGCTCTGCGGGCAGCGGCCCGGGCCGCGCGATTATCGCGTTGAAATCGAAGTGTCCGGCGGCGCGCTCGATCAGCGACTTGCCCGCAGCGCGGGTGCCGTCCGATCCGGCTTCTTCATGGCCTTCCCGGTCATGGTCTTCAGCGCCCTGGCCCGAAAACGGCATCTTGCTGTGCTGGGTCATCACCGTTCCTCAGGCCACCATGCCGCGCTGGATGAATTCCACCGCCAGCAGCACCACGCAGAGCGCGCAAAGCGCCGCGCCCGCACCGAAGAAATACTTGAGGCGGCGGCGACGCAGCAGGCGCACGCCGTCGGTCACGTTCTGAGAGATCGCGCCGAGCACCGGCAGGCCGGTCGCGCGCTCCAGACCCGCCGTCGTGGCGAAGACCGAGCGGACCTTGCCGAGCGCGAAAGCCCCCGCGCAGCCCCCGACGATACCCGCCATGAGCACGCCGACCAGCAGGACGGGACGGTTCGGCGCCACCGGCTTGCGCGGCGTCGTCGGCGGATCGACAACCTGGAACTTCACCGCCTCGCGCTCGGTCTTCACTTCGCCGCGCAGGCGCAGTTCCTCGCGGTCCTGCAGAAGCTTGTCGTATTGCTGGCGCAGGACGTCGTAGTCGCGATTGATCCGCTGCGCCTCGGTGGCGAGTTCCGGGTCCTGGATCGCCGAGGCCGTGAGCGTCGCGACGTCGGACTGTAGGGCCGCCTTGCGCGAGGTCAGCGCCTGGACATTGGCAAGCCGTTCGGCGCGGATCGACTGGAGCGACGAATAGGCCGGATTGGGTACTCCGCCGCCGCCCGCCGCTTCCTGTGCGGCAGCGCCGCGCAGCGCCGCCACCTGGTTGCGCGCCGCGATCACGTCGGGATGGTTGTCGGTAAGACCGCGCGCCCGCATGCTCGACAGTTCGGCCTGCGCCGTGGCGAGCGCGCCCGTTGCCCCTCCGGCCCCGCTGCCCGCAACCGAGCGCGGTGTGCTGGCCAGTTGCCCATCGATCGCCGCCAGCGAGCTTTGCGCGGCGGAAAGATCGGCATCGAGATCGCGCAGCTGGGTCCGCGAGCTTTCCAGCCGCTGCGCCACCGCCGCCCCGCCCAGCACCATCTCGGGATGCTGCGCCTCGAACGTGGTGCGGCGCTGCTCGGCGCTTTCCAGTTCCTTCTCGCGGGCGCGAAGCTGCTGATTCACGAACGTCAGCGTCTCGACCATGTCCCCCCGGTCGCCCGAGAGATTTTCCTCGCGGAAGATGTCGATGAGCTTCTGCGCCACTTCGCGGGCAAGCTGCGCATTCTCGGCATCCGAGAGCGAGCCATAGTTGGCGGTGGCCGTGATCTCGAAGAGGTTGTCCTGCTGCGCCACGACCGAGACGTTCTTGCCGAGCCCCGCCACGGCCGCTTCCATCTGCTTGGGCGACTGGATGGTGTCGCCCAGCCGGGTGCCGCGCACGACTTTCTCCAGGTTGACCGCGCTGGTCAGGGTCTGGCGGATGCGTTCGATATCGCGCTTCTTGTCCGCCACGCCGATCCCGACCTGCTCGGCCAGGGCATCGTCAAGCTGGATGAAGATGCGCGCGCGCGATTCGTAAGTATTGGGGATAAGCGCGATCGCCAGCCAGCCCAGCAGGCAGATCGCCCAGGCCGCCGCCAGCGCGATCCAGCGCCGGTGCCAGACGCTGTGGAGCGCCGCGAGCAGTTCTTCGTAAAGGCCGTTCATCGCGCCGATCCGCTCCCCTTGGTGCCGAGGCTCAGAACATCGATTCCGGGATGATGATGACATCGCCCGGATTCAGCATGACGTTGGCCTTGCTCTTGCCCTTCTTCAGGAGGTCGCTGAGGCGCAGCGCATATTCGGTCTGCTTGCCGCTGGCCTTGTCGAAGCGGATCAGGCGGGCGCGGTTTCCGGCGGCATATTCGGACAGGCCGCCCACCGCGATCATCGCGTCCAGCACCGTCATGTTGGCGCGGTAGGGGATCGAGGCCGGCTTCTCGGTGGCGCCGACGATGCGGATCTGCTGGCTGTATGTGCCGGAAAAGCCGTCGACGATCACCGAGACCAGCGGGTCCTGGATATATTGCGAAAGCTGAAGGCGAATGTCCTCGGCCAGCATCGCGGGCGTCTTGCCCACGGCGGGCATGTCGGCGATCAGCGGCGTGGTGATGCGGCCGTCGGGGCGCACCTGCACTTTCGCGCCGAGTTCGGGATTGCGCCAGACGAAGACGGTCAGCTGATCGAGCGGGCCGATCACATATTCCTCGCTTGGCCCCTCCTGCATCGCCACGAACTGCGCGGGCGGCAGCTCCGGTTTCGGCGCCGCATTGGCGCAGCCGGACAGCACGACGCTGGCAAGCGCGGAAGCGGCCAGAAGTCGGGTGAAGCGGCGATGCGACATAGACCAATCCCTTCAGGCGCCCGTGTCGTTCCGCCGTACAGGATTGGCGGACCGGGCAAATTCCAGTCTGGCCTATCGCTCAAAAGGGTGAACATTGCGTTAGTGGTATGGCAGCGATTCCCGTGCGGTCCCGGAATGGGACAAGAACGCGATCAATGCTGAAGCGCCGGGAACAAACCGTCAGGCCAGCACCTCCAGCGCCGGTCCCTGCCCCAGGAAACTGGCGGGACTGGCCGTGGCGCCATAGGCCCCGGCGCAAAACACCGCGATCAGGTCTCCCACTTCGGCGCGGGGAAAGCCGCCCTTGTCGGCCAGCTTGTCGAGCGGGGTGCAGAGGCAGCCGACGATCGAGGCTTCCTCTTCCACCGGCGCACCGAAGCGCGTGGCGATGGCCGAAGGATAGTTGCGGCGCACCACCGTGCCGAAGTTGCCCGAGGCTGCGAGCTGGTGGTGCAACCCGCCATCGGTCACCAGGAAGACCTCGCCGTGGCTTTCCTTGCGGTCGATCACGCGGGCGATGTAGATCCCCGCTTCCCCCACCAGATAGCGGCCGAGTTCGATACAGAAGGCGGTGTCCTTGAGGACTTCCGGCAAGTCCTGGAAACGCGCCGCCAGCCGCTCGCCCACCAGTTGCAGATCGACGGCCGCGTCGCCCGGGAAATAGGGGATGCCCAGCCCTCCGCCGAGGTTGCAGTGCGGCAGCGCCACGCCGCTTTGCAAGGCGAGCCGCGCCGCAAGGTCTAGCGCCTGGCCCTGGGTTTCCGCGATCGCTTCGCCGTCCAGCGCCTGGCTTCCGGCGAAGATGTGAAAGCCGCGCCATTCCGCGCCGCTGGCGGCGATGCGGCGGACGAGTTCGGGCACCCGCTCCGCATCGATGCCGAAGGGCTTGGCGCCGCCGCCCATCTTCATGCCCGAGCCCTTGAGGTCGAAATCGGGATTGACGCGGATCGCCAGGCGCGGCGTCAGGGCCAGTCTTTCGGCAATGGCGAGGGCGCGATCGGCTTCGGCCTCGGATTCGAGATTGAGCGTCACCCCTGCCCGGATCGCCGCTTCCAGTTCGCGGTCACGCTTGCCGGGACCGGCGAAGCTGACCAGAGCAGGGTCGATCCCGGCTCCGGTCACGATGTCCAGTTCGCCGCCCGAGGCGATGTCGAAGCCGTCCACCAGCTCGTTCATCAGCCGCAGCAACGACGGAAAGGGATTGGCCTTCACGGCATAGTGCAGCGCCAGCCTTTCCGGCATGGCCCGGCGAAGCTGCGCCACGCGGTCACGGATGCGGTCCGCCTCGTAGAGGAACAGCGGGGTATCCCCGGCCTCTTCCACCCACTGCGTCACGGGCTTCCCGCCGACCACGAGCACGCCGCCCTCTGCGGCAAAACCGGCAGGGATCGGACCCAGCGCCTTCATGCCCCGGCTCCTGCCGCCAGTTCCGCTGCCAGTTCTGCCGCCAATCCCTTGCGGTCGATCTTGCCGTTAGGGCCGATCGGCATGGCTGCGCGCCAGTGGATCACTTTGGGTTGCATGAAATTCGGCAATTCCTTCATGAGCTTCTTCGGCAGTTCTGCTTGTGCGTCCGAAGTGTCCGGAGCGATGCGGACCACGAGATGCACCGCCTGCCCCAGCCGCGCGTCGGCCACGCCCAGCGCTACCGCCTCGGCGACAAGGCCGGTGGCCAGCGCCGCCTCTTCCACTTCCTGCGGGCTGATGCGGTTGCCCGCGCTCTTGATCATCGCATCCCGCCTGCCGACGAAATAGAGCAGCCCGTCCACGTCGCGCCGCACCCGGTCCCCCGACCAGACCGCCACGCCGCCATAGCGCGAGCCCTTGGGTGCGGGCCGATAGCGTTCGGCGCTACGCTCCGGGTCCTGCCAATAGCCATGGGCGACCAGCGGGCCGCAATGGACCAGTTCGCCTTCCTCGTTGTCGGCGGCGATCTCTCCGGCATCGTTCACCACCAGCACTTCGGCATGGGGAATTTCCTTGCCCATGGACGTCGGATGGGTGTCGATCAGGGCCGGGTCGAGATAAGTCGAGCGGAAGGCTTCCGTCAGGCCGTACATCGCGAAAAGCCGTGCCTGCGGGAAAAGGGCGCGCATGCGGCGCACGAGGTCCACGGTCAGCGCGCCGCCGGTATTGGTGAGGCGCCGCAGCTTCGCGGCCACTTCGGCGGGCCAGTCGATCTCGCAGATCTGCACCCAGAGCGGCGGCACCGCGCCCAGGCTGGTAATGGCGTGGCGGTCCACCGCCTTCATCACGTCACGCGGGACGAGATAGTCGAGCGGCACCGCGCAGCCGCCCGCATACCATGTCGAAAGCAGCTGGTTCTGCCCGTAATCGAAAGAGAGCGGCATCACCGCCAGCACCCGGTCTTCGGGCGTGACGCCGAGATAGCCCGCCACGCTTTCCGCCCCCAGCCACATATTGGCATGGCTGAGCATGACGCCCTTGGGGCGTCCGGTGGAGCCGCTGGTATAGAGAATGGCGGCCAGTTCCTGGGGATCGGCCTCGGAAGGCGCCAGATCCCCGCCAAGCGCCTGCGCCTCGGCCAGCGCCGCGCCTTCGTCGATGGCGCGGCAGGCGGCGGGCAGGTCGCCATGCTCCAGCGTGGCCAGCCGCGAGGGCGTGGCGATCAGCAGCACGGCGCCGCTGTCGGCCAGGATATGCGCCACCTGCCCGTGCTTCAGCAGCGGGTTGATCGGCACATGCACCAGGCCCGCGCGGGCGGCGGCCAGCGGCAGCAGGCAGGTCAGCTCGCCCTTGGCCGCCCAGGAGGCCATCCGCGCCCCCTTTTCCGGCACTTCGCCTGCGAGCCATGCCGCAAGACGGGAGACACGCGATCTTAAGGCCTTGTAGTCCAGCACGTCTCCGCGCAGCACCAGCGCCTCGGCCGAATCCTCTCCGCGCAGTGCGAGATGGTCTAACGGCAGGATCATGGCGGAAAGGCTCCACAGGAGTTCACAGGAACGTGGTACAGGTCGATTATCACCGCGATCTTAAGCAAGTGCAATCGGATGGCCAGCTAGCCGCCTGGCTTTCCGAGAGCAACCAGCGCGCCCCTTTCGACCGGCTGGACTGGTTCACGGGACTGGCCCGGCATTGCGGGCTGGAACCGCTGATCGCCGCCGCGCGCACCGAAAGCGACATTGCGGTACTGCCCTTGCGCGGCCATGGCGGCCACCTTCACGCACTGTCGAACTGGTACACTTTCCGCTACCGCCCGCTTGCCTCGGGGGGAGACGGATTGCTGGAAGCGCTCGCACGCGATCTGGCCCGAAAGGCCCGCCGGGTGACCCTTTCCGGCCTGCCCGACGAGGACCGTAGCGCCTCTCGCCTCGAAAACGCGTTTCGCAGCACCGGATGGCTGGTTCGCCGCAGCGCCTGCGATACCAACCATGTCCTGCCCGTCGACGGACGCAGCTACGAGCAATACCTCGCCGCGCGGCCCGGCAAGCTGCGCACGACGTTGAAGCGCAAGTCCGGCAAAGTGGAAACCCGGGTGCTGGACCGCTTCGATGCCGAAATCTGGCGCGCCTACGAAGCGATCTATGCCGAAAGCTGGAAGCCCGAGGAAGGCAGCCCGGCCTTCCTGCGCGCTTTTGCGGAAAGCGAAGGCAAGACCGGACGGCTGCGGCTCGGCGTGGCACTGGCGGACGGAGAGCCGGTGGCGGCGCAGATGTGGACTGTGGAGCACGGCACCGCCTGGATCCACAAGCTGGCGCACCGGGAGGCGGCGAAACCGCTCTCGCCCGGATCGGTGCTCAGCGCCGCGCTGTTCCGCCATGTCATCGATGTGGACCGGGTCGATCTCATAGACTTCGGCACCGGCGACGATCCCTACAAGCGGGACTGGATGGAAATCGTGCGCCCGCGCTACCGGTTGGACATGTTTCGCCCCGGCGCGCCGCGCAACTGGCCGATACTGGGACGGGACATGCTGCGAAGCGGCGCGCAATATCTTGCCGCGACCGCGAAGCGCGGCTAGAGGCGCGGGGTTATCAAAAATGCCCGAAGAGAGGGGCCATGCAAGACGATACCGACCTGCTTCTGCGCCGCATCCTGACGGACGTGCTGGGCCTCAAGCAGGGTCAGGCCGAGACGTTCGATGCCGATACCGGCCTGTTCGGGCACTTGCCCGAGCTGGACTCGATGGCTGTCGCGGGCCTGCTGACCGAGCTGGAGGACCGGCTCGACATCATCATCGAGGACGACGAGATCGACGGCGAGATGCTGGAGACTTTCGGCGGCCTGCTCGAATTCGCGAAAGCCAAGCGCGCCACCGCATGACAGTGATCGCGGGGCGCGTCCCATGACCCCCGCGACATGGCCGCTTCCGGGCAATCCCGAAACCGCCCTCGCCTTCGATGCCGCGCGTCTGCGGCGGCTGCTGATCGTCCCGGCCCTGTTCGACGAAGGCAATCGCCTGCGCCGCTTCACGGTGGAAGTCATGCGGCGGCTGGACTGTGCCGGGATCGATTCGCTGCTGCCCGACCTGCCCGGCACCAACGAGAGCCTGCTTCCTTTGGCTGCGCAGGACTGCGACCTCTGGCGCGAGGCCATGCTGGTGGTTGCGCGGCATTTCGGCGCGACCCATGTGCTGGGCCTGCGCGGCGGCTGTCTATTCACGCCCGACCTGCCCGCCTTCCACTATGCGCCGGTAAAGGGGGCGCAGATCCTGCGCGGCATGTTGCGCGCCCGCATGCTGGCCGGCCGGGAAGCCGGACTTGATGAAAACCGCGAAGCCCTAACCGCCATGGCGCGGACCGAAGGCATCGTGCTGGCCGGATACGCGTTCGCACCCGCGCTGTTCAGCGAACTCGAAGGGCTGGAGCCTGCCTCGGGTCCTCCCGACTCTGGGCCTAGAGTCATCGCCCAGGAGCAGATCGGCGGCAGCGGCCTTTGGCTGCGCGCCGAACCGGACGAAGACCCTTCGCAGGCAGATGCCCTTGCCGCGATCCTGGCGGAGGCCATTCAACCATGACCCGGCGCCATTTCAGTTTCCCCTGCGAGGGCGCGCAGCTTGTCGCCACATTGGACGAGGCGCCGGGGCAAATCGCGCTGCTGATCGTCTCGGGCGGGAACGAGGTACGGGCCGGAGCCTGGAACGGGCAGGCCCAACTCGCAGCAAAAGTCGCCGCAGCGGGCTTTCCGGTCCTGCGCTTCGACCGGCGCGGGGTGGGTGACAGCGCGGGGGAGAACCGAGGGTTCCGCTCCAGCGGACCGGATATCCGCGCCGCCCTTGCCGCCCTGCGCGCCCGGTGCCCGCACGTTCGCCGCGTGGTAGGCCTGGGCAACTGCGACGCCGCCAGCGCGCTGATGCTGGCCCAGGGCGCCGGGCTGGATGCCCTGATCCTCTCGAACCCGTGGACCATCGAGGATGGCGAGGAAGAAGCGCCTGCCGAGGTCGTGCGCGATCACTATCGCCGCCGCCTGGCCGATCCCGTCGCCATCAGGCGCCTGCTGACCGGCAAAGTGGCCATCGCGCCGCTTCTCCGCAGCCTGCTCGCCGCGATGCGTCCGGCGCCCGTTCGGCCAGAGGGTCTGGCACAGGAGATCGCACGCGGGCTTGCGGCATTTTCCGGCGAAGTCCGGCTGCTGGTCGCCGCGAGAGACCGCACCGGCCTCGCGTTTCTGGCTAGCTGGGACAAGGCGGATTCCCGCCTGCGGCACTGCGCGGGGGCGACGCATAGCTATGTCGAACCCGAGGCGCAGGACTGGTTGCTGGCGCAAGTTCTGGACGTGCTGAACGGGCAATAGGCAAGCCCACCGGTTGCCACCTTTTTCGTCAGGCCCCGGGGGGCTCACGCCCCCCGGAAACCCCGTCAAATCAGGCCTCGACTTTCGCCGCTTCGGCGAAGTCGCGGTGTGCAAGGTAGCGTTCGGCGTCGAGCGCGGCCATGCAACCCGTGCCGGCAGCGGTAATGGCCTGACGATAGACGTGGTCCATCACGTCGCCGCAGGCGAAGACGCCGGGGATGGCCGTCTTGGGCGTTCCGGGCTCGACGAGGAGGTAGCCGGTCTCGTCCATGGCGAGCTTGCCCTTGAACAGCTCGGTGGCCGGGGCGTGACCGATGGCAACGAAGGCGCCGTCGGTGAGGATTTCGCTCTGCTCGCCGGTCTTGGTGTCGATCAGCGCCAGCGCGCGGAGGCCGCCGTCCTCGCCTTCCATGAAGCGCTCGACGCGCTTGTCCCACACGACCTTGATCTTGGGGTTGGCGAAAAGGCGGTCCTGAAGGATCTTTTCGGCGCGCAGCGTGTCGCGGCGATGGATCAGGGTCACTTCGTCGGAGTGGTTGGTGAGGTAGAGCGCTTCCTCGACCGCGGTATTGCCGCCGCCGATCACCACGACCTTCTTGCCGCGATAGAAGAACCCGTCGCACGTGGCGCAGGCCGAGACGCCCTTGCCCGAGAGTTCCTGTTCGCCCGGAACGCCCAGCCACTGCGCCTGCGCGCCGGTGGCGATGACGAGCGTATCGCCTTCGTAGATGTCGCCCGAATCGCTGGTGGCGGTGAAGACCGGACCGGAGAGATCGACCGAGGTGATGATGTCGTACATCATGCGCGTGCCGACATGGACGGCCTGGGCCTCCATCTCCTGCATCAGCCAGGGGCCCTGGATGACCTCGCGGAAGCCGGGATAGTTCTCGACGTCGGTGGTGATGGTCAGCTGGCCGCCGGGCTGAAGACCCTGCACCACGATCGGCTCCATCCCGGCGCGCGCGCCATAGATCGCGGCCGAAAGGCCTGCGGGGCCGGAGCCGATGATGAGCATGCGGGTCTTGTGCGTCGTCGCCATGTTGAAAGTCTCCGGCGTGAAGTGGGCAAGGGACACATATCCGTCCCAATATCGTTGGGGCGCGAGATAGGGCCAATCACCCCGGTTTGCCAAGCACTGCGCGCGCTAAGGAATATCTTGATCCCCGCAAATCCTGACTAACCCCTCATTGACCTTCGCCGCCCGGCGGATCACGGTTCCATGATGAAAAGCCAGCTTGGACCCACTTCGAACCGCTTCATCTCGCAGCGCCTCAGGCTCAACTACGTGGACTGGGGCAATCCCGATGCGCCGCCGCTGATCCTCCAGCATGGCGGGCGCGATCATTGCCGAAGCTGGGACTGGGTGGCCGAGGAACTGCGCCACGACTGGCATGTGATCTGCCCCGACTTGCGCGGCCACGGCGATTCCGAATGGTCGCCGGAGGGGCATTACGGCATGGACGCCTTCGTCTACGACTTTGCGCAGCTGGTCCACACGCTGGGGCGCGAGAAAGTGACGATCGTCGCCCACTCGCTGGGCGGCAACATCGCCACCCGCTTCACCGGGCTGTTTCCCGAAAGCGTCGAGAAGTTCGTCAATATCGAAGGGCTCGGCCCGCCGCAGCACATCCGCCGCCAGATGGAGGAACGCGGCGTGGGCGAACGCCTGAAACAGTGGATCGAGGACAAGCGCCGCGCCTCCGGCCGCGCGCCGCGCAAGTACGCTACCCGCAAGGATGCCTATGAGCGCATGAAGGAGGAAAACGCCTTCCTCACCGAAGAACAGGCCCGCCACCTGACCATCCACGGCGCCAGCCGCAACGAGGACGGCACCTGGAGCTGGAAATTCGACAACTACGTCAACGTCTGGTCCGCGTCTGACCTGCCCACCGACGACGTGATCGCGCTGTGGCAGGCGATCTCCTGCCCGGTGCTGATGCTGTGGGGCAAGAACAGCTTCGCGCAGAGCCCCGCGGAAGACGGCCGGATAGACCATTTCCCCACCGCCACGCTGATCGAATACGAGAATGCCGGGCACTGGCTGCACCACGACCAGTTCGATCGCTTCATGGGCGACGTGAAAAGCTTCCTGTCCCGCTAAATTCGCCTCCGGCGAATTTTCAAACAGTATCGGAGCAACACGGCAATGACGGGCGGCCCAGCCGTCCGTCCGTCATTCCATCAGGCTAGGTGTCATCAGACTAGGGGCCATCAGGTCAGCAGAAAATAGCCCAGACCCAGCCAGCAGCAGGCGCAGAGCGCGACGGCGAGCATCAGGCCGCGCGCATCATGACCGTGTTCGCCGAAAGCGCCTTCATGGCCTGCATAGACGAGGCTGGAGCTTACGCCCCGGTCCAGCCCGGATATCCGGCCGACAAAACCCTCGGCACGGTTTTCGAAACGCATGATTCCCTGGTCAACGACTTTCATCAACAACATCCCCGCCTTGTGCGCAGCGGCCATTCCCGCCGGCTCGACACCGCCCGCCTTGTTGGCGTGACGCCTGCGACCTTTGCGCAGAATCGGATGCTAACATCTTCGCCGCCCCTTGCACAGACCACCTGCAAAGCCTCTCACCGCCCCAGAAAAACCCGTGTGAGAAAATTGGTCGGGAGGCGGCTGGAACATGCTCGTCTCCCATCATATACGAACGGATATAGCCAACCGGAGATCTCCCGCCATGCGACGGCTGCTCGCCTATCTGACTTCGCTGACGATGCTTTTCGCCGCCCTGGCGATGCCTGCCGCCGCACAGGGATCCGGCCCGCTCGTGCTGGCTGCCGCCAGCCTTCAGGAATCGATGAATGCCGCCGCCGATGCCTGGACGGCCAAGGGTCATCCGCGCCCGAAGATCTCCTTCGCCGGATCCTCCGCGCTGGCCCGCCAGATCGAAGCGGGGGCACCTGCCGATATCTTCGTCTCCGCCGACGAGCCGTGGATGGACGAAGTGCAGTCCAAGGGCCTGCTGCGGGCGAAGACGCGCGTGTCGTTCCTGACCAACGACCTGGTGCTGATCGCCCCTGCCGCGAAACCTTCGCGCCTGAAGATCCGCCCCGGCTTCGCGCTGGCCGCCGCTCTGGGGCCGAACCGGCTGGCCGTCGCCGATACCAATGCCGTGCCTGCCGGGGTCTATGCCAAGCAGGCGCTGACCCGGCTCAAGGTCTGGCCCTCCGTTCAGGGCAAGCTCGCGCCGGCGGAGAACGTGCGGGCCGCCCTCGCCCTCGTCAGCCGCGGCGCGGCACCGCTCGGCATCGTCTACAGCACCGATGCCCGCGCCGAACCGGGCGTGCGCGTGGTGGATACTTTCCCCGCCAGCTCCCACGATCCCATCAGCTACCCGGTCGCCGTGCTGGCTTCCTCGCGCCACAAGGACGCGGAAGGCTTTCGCCGGTTCCTGATCTCGGCCGAGGGCAAAGCCGTATTCCGCCGCTTCGGCTTCGGCACGCGGTGATCGCGATTCGCAGGCCCTCCCGGAACCCATTGCCATGCTGACCGCCGAGGAGTGGCAGATCCTGCTGCTGTCCCTGAAAGTCAGCGCCGTCGCCATGGCGGCGGCCCTGCCCGTGGCTTTCGCGCTGGCCTGGGTGCTGGCGCGCTGGCGTTTTCCCGGCAAGGTCCTGCTCGATGCGCTGGTCCACCTACCGCTGGTGCTGCCACCGGTGGTGACCGGCTGGCTGCTGCTGATCGCTTTCGGGACCAACGCCCCCATCGGACGCTTCCTGTCCGACTGGCTGGGGCTGACCTTCATCTTCCGCTGGACTGGCGCCGCGCTGGCCGCCGCCGTCATGGCGCTGCCGCTGATGGTGCGGGCGATGCGGCTCTCGATCGAAGCCGTGGACAGGCGCCTCGAAAGCGCCGCGCGCACGCTGGGCGCGGGCCGCTGGCGCACGTTCGCCAGCGTCACCCTGCCGCTCGCCATGCCGGGCGTGCTGGCAGGCCTAGTGCTCGGCCTTGCGCGCTCCATCGGCGAATTCGGCGCGACCATCACGTTCGCCTCGAACATTCCCGGCGAAACCCAGACCCTGCCGCTCGCCATCTACAGCGCCCTGCAGATGCCCGGCTCCGAATGGCAGGTGACGCGGCTGGCGATCCTGTCGATCCTGGTCTCGGTGGCGGCGCTCGTCGCCTCCGAATGGCTGGCCCGGCGCAGCGGACAGGGAGCGGCACGCCATGCCCTTTGACGTCGAGATCGCGCTGCAGCGGGGCAAGCTGAAGCTGGACTATGCGTTTCGGACCGAAAAGGGCGGACTGACGGCGCTGTTCGGTCCCTCCGGCGCGGGCAAGACCTCGCTGCTCGACGCCATCGCCGGTCTCGCGCGGCCCTGCGAGGGACGGATCCTCGTGGAAGACACCGTGTTGTTCGACAAGGCCGGCCGGATCGATCTTCGGCCCGAGCAGCGCCGCTGCGGCTATGTGTTCCAGGACCTGCGCCTGTTCCCGCATCGCTCGGTGCGGGAAAACCTGATTTACGGCTGGCGCCTCGCCCCGGCCGAGCAGCGCTGGATGGACCTCGATACCGCGCTCGGCTTCCTGGGCATCGGCCACTTGCTGGACCGCAGGCCCGCGACGCTCTCGGGCGGGGAAGCGCAGCGCGTGGCGATCGGCCGCGCCCTGCTGTCCGGCCCGCGCTTCCTGCTGATGGACGAGCCGCTCGCCTCGGTCGACGCGGAAAGGCGCGAGGAGATCCTGACGGTGATCGAGCGCATTCGCGACGAACTGGCCCTGCCGATCCTCTACGTCAGCCACGATCGCGCCGAAGTGGACCGGCTGGCGGACCGGGTGATCGCCATCGAGGCGCCCCGGGCAATCAGTCAGGCAAAATAGCGGGTAAACCCGGCGGCAAGATTGCCGCAGCCGCGCGCCGCCCTATATCTGCGCTGCGCAAATCATTTGCATGAGAAGGATTTACACCATGACCATTGCCATCGGCGACAAGCTGCCCGACGTGAAGCTGATCAAGGCCGGCGAAAGCGGCCCGGAACCGGTGCAGAGCGCGGAATTCTTCGCCGGCCGCAAGGTCGCGCTGTTCTCGGTTCCCGGCGCCTTCACGCCGACCTGCTCGGCCAAGCACCTCCCCGGCTTCGTCGACAAGGCCGCCGACCTCAAGGCCAAGGGCATCGACGAGATCGCCTGCACCGCCGTCAACGACGCTTTCGTGATGGGTGCCTGGGGCAAGGCCAACGGCTCCGCCGACGTGACCATGTTGTCGGACGGCAACGGCGATTTCGTGAAGGCGCTGGACCTCGTGATGGACGGCACCGGCTTCGGCATGGGCCACCGCGGCCAGCGCTTCTCGATGGTCGTGAACGACGGCGTGGTCGAAGCGCTCAATGTCGAGGCGCCGGGCGCCTTCGAAGTCAGCTCGGCCGACCATATGCTCGGCCAGCTCTGATCTTCCTGGCATAAATTGGAAAAGGGGCGGTCTTCCTGCGTGAAGGCCGCCCATTTTTGCGTGCCTCGCATCGACGGGGCGTTGGCTTGCCGCTTGCCTCGCCCTGCGCCTTGCCCCGCCGTGATCACCCGGTTAGCGTGCGATCGAAGCGAGGAGCAGGCATGGCACGTTCGGTTATCGTCACGGGTGGTTTCGGCATTCTGGGCACGGCGGCGGCATCCGCTTTCGCCGCGGCCGGAGACAGGGTCACCCGTATCGACTTCGCCGCGCAGGCGCAGTCCCCGCTGGTCGGCGCGCTGGACATCGGCGGGATCGACCTGACCGACGCCGCCGCGACCGGAACCGCGCTCGAACGGGTCGTCGCGGCCCATGACGGCATCGACGTGCTGGTCAATGTCGCGGGCGGCTTCACATGGGAGACGCTAGAAGGCGGATCGCTGGCAAGCTGGGCGCGCATGCAGGCCATGAACCTGACCACGGCGGCCACCATCACCCAGCTCGCCCTGCCTTTCCTCAAGCGCTCGGCGGCCGGCCGCGTGATCAATATCGGCGCGGGCGCCGCGATCAAGGCAGGCATGGGCATGGGCGCCTATGCGGCCTCCAAGTCCGGCGTCCATCGCCTGACCGAAGCCCTTGCCGAGGAACTCGCCGGAACCGGCGTCACCGTCAACGCGGTACTCCCCAGCATCATCGACACGCCCACCAACCGCGCCGACATGCCCGACGCCGATTTCGCCACCTGGGTGCAGCCGGAAGCGATCGCCGATGTGATCGGCTTCCTGGCCTCCGACGCCGCCCGCGCGATAACAGGAGCGCTGATCCCGGTAACGCGCGGCGGCTGAGGCCCGGCGCTTTTCCGGGAACGCACAGGGCGGATCACCACCCGCCCGTAGTTCTTCGTCTTATGCGACTTCCACCCCCCGCTTATCCTGAGCTTGTCGAAGGATGGGAGATCTCGCGCCACGCCTCAGGGGGCTTCGACGAGCTCAGCCTGAGCGGGGAGGCAAGGTCGGCCTGCGCAAGGAGGCGGGGTCAGCGCGAGCAGCGCAAAACAGCTACCTGCGCCTCAGCTTCGTCTCAATCCCGCTCGCCGAACAGGCGGCAGGCCACGGCGTCCAGACGGGCGACCAGAGCCGGGTCCCGCGCTTCGGGGGCGGTGATCAGGGCGTGATCGAGCGCGCGGTCGATCGGGCTGGGCGCGCGCTCTTCGGGAAGGCTCGCGGCGAGGGCCTGCAAGGTCTGCCGTGCCACGCGCGCATTGGCGTGCATGACTTCGAGGACATGGCTGACTTCCACGCCCGCCTCTTCCTCGCGCCAGGAATCGTAGTCGGTCACCATGCCCAGCATCGCGTAAGGCAGTTCCGCCTCGCGGGCGAGCCGCGCCTCGGGCATGCCGGTCATGCCGATCACGTCGGCGCCCCACCCCCGGTACATGCGGCTTTCGGCGCGCGTCGAGAACTGCGGCCCTTCCATGGCGAGGTAGCATCCGGCCGGATGGACGACCGCCCCGGCCTGCCGGGCCGCCTCGCCCGCCATGGCCGCAAGGCGCGGGCAGACCGGATCGGCCAAGCTGACATGGGCAACGAGGCCGGTGCCGAAGAAGCTGCCTGCGCGGCCCGAGGTGCGATCGATGAACTGATCGACCATGACCATATGGCCCGGCGCCATCTCCTCGCGCAGCGAGCCGATGGCGGACAGGGCCAGCACGTCCGTCACCCCGCAGCGCTTGAGCACGTCGATATTGGCGCGGTAGTTCACCGCGGACGGCGGAATCGCATGGCCCGCGCCGTGGCGGGCGATGAACGTCAGTCGCACGCCGTCTAGCCAGCCGGTCGTGACCGGGCCGGAAGGCTGCCCGAATGGACTGGAAACGGCGATTTCCTGGGCATTTTCCAGTTCGATACCGGCGGTCAGACCCGAACCGCCGATGATGCCCAAATGCCAGAAGCTGCTTTTCTCAGCGCGCAAGGATACCTGCCATGATGATGTCGATCGTGTGTTCGCGGTAGCGGTCGCGCAGTTCCTCGGTCAACGTGTCCTGGTCGAAGCAATGCTTCAGCACCAGCCTTGCCGAGAAGAAGCGGTCCACCGCACCGGTCACGGTAAAGTAGAAGAGTTGCGGATCGATTTCACGGAAGACCCCTGCCCGCACCCCGTCGCCGATCAACTGCTCGTAGGCGCGGTAGATCGGGGACAGATAGCTGTCGGCAATGCGGCGCGCCTCGGTATCGTCGCTCTCGCGCACCATGCGCATGGTCAGGCGGTTGAGGTAGGGCACCTCATAGAAGGTATCGACCACTTTCCAGAGATGACGGCGCAGCTTCGCCTCGGGGGACCAGCCGTCCTTGGCCACGAGCGCGTCCACGCTGGTGACGATCGCCTGCCAGTCCCGGTCGAGCAGCGCCTTGAGCAGCCCGGCCTTGTTGCCGAAGTAGTACTTCACCAGCGCCGAATTGAGCCCGGAGCGCAGCGACAGCTCCGACAGCGAAATGTCGATCACGTCGCCGTCGCGCATGATCGCGCTGGCCGTGTCCAACAGCTGCGCCCGTGCGCCCGGAGGCAGCGCGCCTTGCTGGGTCGAGGACGTTTCCTGCACCATGCCCCTGCTCCGCGCGCTTACTTCGGCCCCATGCGTATCGCCCCGTCGAGCCGGACGGATTCGCCGTTCATGTAGTCATGTTCGAGCATGAAGAGCGCCAGCTTCGCATATTCCTCGGGCTTGCCGAGGCGCTTGGGGAAAGGAACCATCGCGGCCAGCGCATCCTGCACCTGCTGCGGCATTGCGGTCATCATCGGGGTTTCGAAAATGCCGGGCAGGATCGTGTTGATGCGGATCCCCTCGCTCATCAGATCGCGCGCGACCGGCAGGGTCATGGCCAGAACGCCGCCCTTCGAAGCGGCATAGGCCGCCTGGCCGATCTGCCCGTCCTGTCCCGCGACCGAGGCGGTATTGACGATGGCGCCGCGCGAACCGGCCTCATCGACAGGATCCAGCGTGATCATCCCCGCCGCCGACTTGCTGATGCAGCGGAACGTGCCGACGAGGTTGATGGCGATGACTTTCTCGAACAGCGCCATGTCGTGCGCGCGCGGTTCACCGGTCTCGCGGTTGCGGCCCACGGTCTTGGAAGCAGGCGCGATACCGGCGCAATTGACGAGAATGCGCTCTTGCCCATGGGCTGCGCGTGCCTTGGCGAAACCGGCATCGACACTGGCGTCGCTGGTCACGTCGGCCGCGCAGAACACCCCGCCGATCTCGGCTGCCACGGCTTCGCCCGCCTCGGCATTGAGATCGAAAACCGCCACTTTCACGCCCTGGGCCGCCAGGGCCCTTGCCGTGGCGGCACCAAGACCCGATGCCGCGCCGGTAACAACGGCGGACAGGCTGCTGTCGAGTTTCATGCTGCTTCCCCTTCCTGTTCGCGCAGAGGCGAGACCGAACGACTATCCGGCCCCGGAGCCCTGCACGCGCGATGATTTAATCGACCGGTTAAGCAGCTCCAACCGGCAGGTCAATCGCGCCGTGCGATCGGGCAGCAAAATCGCGCCCGCGACGTGTCTCGCGAAAGGGAAAATCAGATCCGCAGCGATCAGCCGACCGGATCCATGCCCCGCTGGATCTGCGAACGCTCGATGTTCGAACGGTCGCCGCGGCGCTGTTCCTGCCACTGGCTCTTGGTCATGCAGACCTTCTTGGCGCGCAAGCGCGAGCCGATTTCCGTGACGCGCTCGCACACGACGGGGTCGGCCTTCTCGATGTCGTTCTTGGCGACCGAAGGGGTGCCGGAAGAGGCGGGCGCTGCCGCCGGAGCAGCCTGGCCCCCTGCCTGAACGGCTGCCTGAGCGGCGGGTTCGGCCGCCATCGCGGGAACGGCCGCCAGGGCGCAAGCGGCGGCGGCGAGCTTCATGATCATCTGCATCGTGCAACTCCAAGACGCCGCCGTTTTGTTTTCAATCACTTGGGGCGCGCGCCGAAAGACTGGATGAAACGAAAGTAAATCGGGACGTATCGTACTTCAAGTGCGGGCGATGTCGAAGGCGATCGTCATGCGCTCGCCTGCCGCAAAAGGCCGGGTTCCATGCCACATCCAGGACGGGAACAGCACGAGACGGGCAGGCTTCGGCTCCACTGAAAGGCGCGGTTCCACATGGCCGAGCCCCTCCGGCGCACCGCCCAGCTCCAGCTGCCCGTCACCGGGCGCAAGCCCTTCCGGTACGGTGAGGTAGAGTGCCGAACTGATCCAGCCCTGGGGGTGATGATGCGCGGTATGGAACCCCGCCCCGGCCAGCCGCACGGACCAGCTTCCGGCAAAGCGCGGACGCGCGGACCGCTGCTGCGAGAGCATCGGATGGGCCGGGTCGGCAGGCGGAAGCTGCGCCTCGAATTTCGCGACTTCGCGGCGCAGCACTTCGCGGATGCGGGCGATCTCCGGCTCGCAGCGCGCCAGCAAAGCGCCGTCGGTCTGCGTCCCCCCGCGCACGGACTGGTCGAGAAAGCGCCCCGAACGCGCATGAAGCCCGCGCAGCACGGGAACCAGTTCCGCCAGCCCGATCTCGCCGGGATCGAGGTCGATCACCCGGACCAGCCCTTCCTGCCCGTCGAGCCAGTCTGCCCGGCCATCGCCCGTGAGGCGCCAGATCAGTGCGGCATAAGGCCAGATCGCATCGGCGCCGCTGGCGGCAAGCCATGGCTCCAGTTCGGCGGCAGCGCGCGCCCCATCCCCGGCGCGCAGCAGATGGCGCAGGCGCCAGATGGCGTGGCCCTGATCGCGCGCCGCGCCCAGCCGCTCGAAAGCCTCGGCGGCCTCGGCGCCGCGCCCCAGTTCGTCCAGTGCCGCGGCCCGCGCGAGGGGGAAGCTGCCCACCGGGCCATGGGCCGCGATCGCGCGCTCGGCCGCCGCCAGCGCTTCGGCATGGCGCTCTGCCGAGAGCAGAAGCTCGATCGCAAGAGCACGCAGCGCCTCGCCTTGCGGGAAACGCTGCAAGGCGGCCTCGATAGTGGCCATTGCGCGCGCGCCCTGCCCGGTCATCGCGGCAAGCTGCGCAAACTGGCGATGCCCTTCCATCCAGCCCGGATTGGCGGTGAGCATCGCTTCCAGTTCGCCCAGGCCCCGCGCGCCTTCGCCTTCGGCAAGCCGCGCCGATGCCAGGCCCAGGCGGATCTCGCCTTTCGCGGGCGCCAGCCGGGTTGCCTGCTCGAACAGCCGCGCGGCGGGCCTGCCCGCCTCCAGCGAGACATGCGCAAGCGCATGGACGACGCCGACATTTCCCGGAGCGAGCCGCATGGCCGCTTCCAGCGCGGCAATCGCCCCGTCGCGCCGGTCGAGCGCGCGGCGCAGCATCGCCGTCCAGTGAAGCAAGGTCACGTTCGCCGGGTTCGGCGCGGGATTGCGCGTCAGCCATTCGGTGAGACGCGCTACCGCCTGTTCCTCCTCGCCCTGTGCCAGCGCCTGCTCGGCGAGAGCGGCCAGCCTCTCCCGCTCGTCCGATGCGGCGAGCGTGCTCACAGCCCGCCCTCGCGGCCCGTCGCCGCAATCGTTGCCGCGACCGCCGCCCGCTCGCCCGGCGCAAGGTCGGGATGCCAGACGTCGAAGATCAGCACCACGCGCAGCACGTCCGTAGGGTTCATCGCTTCATGCTCTATCGTATCGTCGAAAGCGAAAGCCTCGCCCTCCCGCCATTCACGCGTTTCCGCGCCTACCCGGAACCAGCAGCCGGGCGGGACCACCAACGGAAGGTGGCAGACCAGCCGGGTATTGTCGACGCCGACATGGGGCGGAATGGCGGTATGCGGCGCCAGCAGCGAGAACATCGCATTGGGGGAAGCGCCCGGCACCACCGGTTGCGGAAGTCGGGACAGGATCTCCATCGTGCGCGGCGCCTGCGCGGCGTTCCGCGAAACTTCCGCGCCGTGTCTCAGCAGGTGAATGGCGCTCCAGTCCCGGCTGCGGTTGAGCGGCCGCCACTGGGCCAGGTTCTCGCGGTCCTCGTACTGGATATAGGGCTCCAGCTCCGCGCGTTCGGACTGGATCAGCGCCAGCATTTCCGCGCGGATCTCCTCGAAACCGGCTTCGACTTCGGCCAGCCAGGGCGTGGCATGGCGCGGATGGAACTCCCGCTCGACAAGGCCCGGATAATGGAAATGCGTGGGCTCGCTGTGGTAGACCCGCGTCTTGCGCAGGATATTGTCGCGAAAACGGGCCAGGCGCCAGCCATTGTCGGCAGCAACTTCGGCCGAAGGGGCAGGCGCGCCCTCTCCTTCGGCCGCCTGGGCGACCTGCTCCAGCCTCTCCCCGCGCTTTTCCAGCCAATCCGCGTGAAAGGCCCGGCCTGCGGCCACAGCCGCTTCGAGCGGTGCGGGCAGAGGCCCATCCGGGACCTGCGCCAGAGCCTCTCCCCAGGCGGTTCCGGCCTGGGCATCGCCGATCCGTTCCAGCAGCCCGGCCCGCATGACCAGCGCCATGAAATCGAGCGGCGCCAGTATCAGCGCGCAATGAACCGCCTCCAGCGCCCGGTGCGGTTGCCGCAAGGCCCGCCGCAATCCTGCCAGCTTGAGCCACTGCGCCACGGCTGCGGGTCCATCCGTACCGCCGCCCTCCACCGGTACGCCCGATGTCAGCAACTGCTCCAGCGCCTGCGCGGCGGCAGGCAGGTTTCCGGCCGCTGCCAGCCGGTCCACTTCAACGAATGCCGAAATCCCTGCGTTCATTGCCCCCCCGAGCGCATTCAGGCCGGATCGATCGCGATGCCAGGCGGTCCACCCCAGGCCGGCGTGCGGTCGTCATCGAGCGAATAGCCGAAGCGTTCGGCCCAGGGACGCAGGATTTCCAGCACCGGTTCGAGATGCTTCTCGTATCGGCGCCAGCGCCCTGCGGCACGGGTATAGACCGCCTCGGTCACTTGCGCATAGCTGGCCGTGCGCACGACGCCGCGCGTGCGGGCAGCCGCGCGGTGGTCGAATTCAGCGCCGTCCCACGGCAGGTCCAGCCATTCGAACAGGGGCGCCAGTTCCCGCGCCTGATCCGCGACCAGCCTTTCGTAGACCACCGTTCGCACCGGCAGGTCGAACAGCGCCCGCGCCTGCTCCCAGTAGGAGAACGTCAGGTCGTAGAACTGTGCCGCCGTTTCCAGATCGAGGAAATTGCTCATCGCATTGTTCGGGCGGAAATTGGTGATGAAGCAGCTCAGGATCACATCGCAGGGATGGCGCAGTGCCAGCACGAACTTCGCATCGGGGAACAGGCGGCGGATCACCGGCACCTTGTTGAGATGCAGCGGATGCTTGTCGATCACCACGGTATCCGCGTCGAGCGTGCCATGGGCCGCGACGCGTTCGAAATAGCTTGCGCGCGCCGCGACAAGAGCCGCTTCGTCCAGCTTGGCCAGAGCATCGATGCCGCCCAGCTCCGCCTCGATCGCGCCGAAGAACGGTTCTTCCTCCAGCACCAGCGTATTGGGGGCGGTCATCAGCATGGTATCGAGCAGGGTCGTGCCCGAGCGGGGAAAGCCCAGCAGGATCACGGGCACGGCCCGCTCGGCGACAGGCGCCGCCGTCCAGCCGCCCAGCCATTGCCCGAGCCATTGCGACGTCACTAGCGCCTTGTCGTGGGCGAGTTCAGCGCGGAAGCGCTCCGCCCGCTCGCCGGGACGCGACGGCTCTTCCAGGTGGCACGCGTTCATCGCCGCGAATTCGGCGAAGGCATCGTCATAGCGGCCCATGCGGTCGAGCATGATGCCGCGCAGCTGGTGGCGGCGGTTGGCCATGACGACCTCGCCCGCCTGCTCCAGCGCCGCGAAGGCCTGTTCGAAATCTTCCCCGCGCTTGAAACGCAGGGCATCGATATAGGCGAGCGAAGCAGCATCCGTGCCGTTCGCGATCGCCCGCGCGCGCAAAGGCTCCAGTTCGGCCTCACGGTTGCTGCGCTCATAGACGGCGGCGAGACCGACGAACGAAGGACCGAGCGCGGGCTCGATGGCCAGCGCGGCCTCGAACCGGCTTTCGGCAACCGCATAGTCGTTCCGGCGGGCCGCTTCCTGGCCGTAGTCGGACTGTAGACCGGCATTTCCGGGCGCGCGGCGCGCAGCCTCGACAATCGCCTCGTACTGGCGGTCGTCCATGCCGTTGTCACGGTAGAAGGCGGCCAGGGTCAGCATCGGCACATGGTCCTGCGGGAAGTCGCGCGCGGCGTCCTGCAGGACCCGCTCGCCCTCTTCCGCGTTCCCGTCCCTCAGGAATGCCGAGCCCAGGTTGATGCGGATCGGCGGGGAATCGGGCGCGAGTTTCATCGCCCGCTTCAGCAGTTCGACAGCTTCCCCGTGCTTGCCCTGTTCGGACAGGATATTGCCGAGATTGTTGAGCACCGACCAGTCGTCCTGCTGGCGCGCCAGGACGTGACGATAGAGCGTGACCGCCAGCCCGAGATCCTGCGCTTCCTGCGCGAGATGAGCGCCGAGCCGGGCAAGCCGCAGGCTCGGCTCCGCCAGTGCCGAAGCCTCGTCGCAAAGCGCCCTCGCCTCTTCGCTGCGGCCGGTGCGGAAATAGGATTCTGCCAGGTTGGTCCGCACGACCAGATCCTGCGGGCGCAAGGATCGGGCGCGTTCCAAATAAGTCGCCGCGCGCTCGAACTGGCCGCGATGAAACTCCACCGCGCCGCCGAGAGCCGCCAGGGCCGGATCGCCTGGATTCGCCGCCGAAGCCGTCGCCACGGCCACTGCCGCTTCGTCGAGTCTGCCCATGCGCGCCAATCCGGCGATGCGGCGAAGTTCTTCCGAAGGGCCGGGTTCGACCGGGGGGGGG
>NZ_MSQB01000013.1:105768-181126 GCF_002149965.1 Novosphingobium panipatense
GGCGGCCCTCCCAGGGAAGACCGCCGCCAGAGACTAAACGTTCGTAGGAACGATTAGAAGTTCATGGTGATGCCCGTGAACACGTAGCGACCCAGAACGTCGTACGTACCCGGATAGGCGTTGCCGTTGCAGACCACGCTGGCGCAGGCGTTCGAGGTGACCAGCGGCGGATCCTTGTCCAGCAGGTTGGTCGCGCCCAGGCGCCACGTCAGGTTCTTGCCGAGGTCGGCAGTCAGCGTCAGGTCGAAGTAGTCCATCGCCTTCAGCTTGTCGTCCAGCGAGTTCTGGTTGCGCAGGGCACCCGAAGCGTTGGTGATCAGCGTCGAGGACGGGTTCGAGAACTCAACCGTTGCCGAGGACAGGTGACGCCACTGCAGCGAAAGGCCGACGCCGTTCGACATGGTGTAGGTCACGCGGGCCTTGTGGCGCCACTTGGGCAGCGGGGTGCCGCAAGTCGGGCCGTAGTAACCGGCGCAGTTGTAGGCTTCGGTCAGGCCGTTATCGACGATGTAGTTGTTCAGCCAGGTACCGACGAGGCTGAGCGACACGCGGCCGGCATTGCCGATCTCGGTCGAGTAGTTGCCGTTGAACTCGAAGCCGCGCGTCTTAACACCGCCCACGTTGTGGTAGATGTCTTCGACGTAGCCGCCCGAGGTCAGCCACAGCGAGCCCGAGGGATCGCGGTTCACGAGGTCGCAGGCATCGGTGTTGCCCGAGCCGCAAGCCGCGAGGATCGCGTCCGCGCCGTACTGCTGGATGGCCTGCTTCACCTTGATGTCGAACCAGTCGACGCTGGCGGTCAGGCCAGGGATGAAGCGCGGCTGAAGCACGACACCAAGGGTCTTGGTGGTCGACTTTTCCGGGTTCAGGTCGGGGTTGCCGCCGATCAGGCCGTTGTACTGGCCGGCCGGGTTGAGCGAGGTACCACCGGTCAGGCCCTGTGCGGCGCAAGCCGGCGAGATGGTGGTCTGGCCCGCGCAGGGGTCGGTCGTGCCGTCAAGCGCGACGATCTGCGGTGCGAACAGCTCCTGGATGTTCGGCACGCGAACCGCGCGGTTGTAGCCGGCGCGCAGACGGATGTCCGAAACCGGGGCAAGATCGACACCCAGCTTGTAGGTGCTGGTGTTGAAGGTACGGCCGTTCGAGATGCTGTAGTGCGAGTAACGATAGCCGCCGTTGAAGGACAGGCTCTGGATGAAGCTGTCCTGGATGACCGGGATATCGATTTCGCCGAAGAACTCGGTGACCTTGTAGCTGCCCGAGGTATCGACCGTGGGCGCGCCCTGACCGGTGAGATCGCCGGTGTTGAAGGCGTTGTCGGCCTTCAGTTCCAACGAGTCGCGGCGGTATTCGACGCCGAGGGCGACGTTGACACCATCCGAAGCCCAGGGCGACTTGATGCCGTATTCGCCGAGCATACCGGTGAAGCTGGCGCTGGCGACCTGCTGCGAGGTCTGGCCCTTCATGAAGCCGGTGGCGGTCAGGTAGTCGAGCGAAGCCTGCGAGATGTTGCCGCTGAACACGTCGTAGGGCGAGCAGTTCGGATCCTGGCCGGTAACGGTGACGCGGCAAGCCGGGCCGTTGGCGGTCTGGACGACGTCAAGCGCGTTGGCGAGACGGGCAGCCGAGAACTCGTTCGAGTAGACCTGCGTGTAGTTGGTACGGCCGTACTGGTAGTAGGCATCGTAGGACCAGGCATTGCCCAGTTCGCCGCGCGAACCGATGACGGTGCGGAACGCGGTGTGCTGGAGATCGCTCTGGCGAGCACCGCCTTCGACGTTACGACGCAGGAGCTGCATGAACGCCCGGTTGTAGGTCTGGCCGGTGGTTGGGTCGGTGAAGGTCAGCGGCGCCGCACCGGGGTTGGTGTTGTAGTTGGCGCCGGCTGCCAGCGGGAAGTTCCCGAGGTAACCGTTGATCAGGTTGCTCGCCTGGCAGAGTTCGGCGCGCTGGGCGGCCGACATCAGCGGGTTGTCGCAGTTGATCGTCAGCGTGTTGCCGAAAGCACCCGAGGGCGCGATCTGCGCGACAGTGCGGTCATCCATGAACATGAATTCCATGTACGGATGGATGGCCTTGTTGATTTCGTAGTCGGCGAAGACGCCAGCCGTGTAACGCTCGTCCGGGCGCTGATAGTAGTTCAGCGGGGCGAAGTTGTAGATGTTCTGGCCGCCCTGCGTGATCGTGCCGGCACCCAGAGCGCCGATCGTCGACGAGCTGGTGTTTTCGGGATCGTAGTACAGGACGTTGCCCGGCGCAGCCGTGGCCGAACCGCCGCAGCTGAAGGTGCCACGTGCGTTCACGCCGATCGAGCACGACGAATAGTCACGCTTGCGCTGAAGAACCGGGCTGGCACGGCGATAGCCGACATAGGCAGTGGCGTGGCCACGGCCGTCGTCGAAGCTGGTGCCGAAAGCGGCCGTGAGGTCGTACTGGCCGCCATCGGCGCCGCTGCCGCGCGGATAGCGGTAAGCCGGATCGCCTGCACGGGTATCGAGCAGGTCGTCGATGAAGCTGTTGTCGTTCTTATGGGTGTAGAGTCCGTAGTTGGCGTCGATCTTGAAGCCTTCGAACTCGTTGTCCATGACGAAGTTGACGACACCGGCCACGGCGTCCGCACCGTAGGTTGCCGAAGCACCACCGGTCAGAACGTCGACGCGCTTCACGAGCGCGGCCGGGATGAAGTTAAGGTCAGCCGCGGACGAGGTGCTGTTCGGGTCGCCCGTCATCAGGCGGCGGCCGTTGATCAGCACGAGGGTGCGCGACGGCCCGAGGCCGCGAAGGTCGACCGTGGCGGTGCCGGTGGCGCCGTTGGCGAGGCCCGAGCTCTGGCCGGCGACGACCTGCGGCAGCGAGTTCAGCAGGTCTTCCGTGCGGGTCGTGCCCTGCAGCTGGATGTCCTGCGACGTGACGGTGGTGATCGGTGCGATCGAAGCCTGGTTCGGCGCGACGATGCGGCTGCCGGTAACCACGATGGCTTCGCCGGTCGAGCTGTCGTCAGCGCCCGCGTCCTGTGCGTACGCGCCGCTGCTGAGCATGGCGAAGCCGAGCACCAGAGGTGCCGCACCTGCCTTCAACGCGGTGAGAGTTTGCTTGTTCACTGGTGTGTCCCTTTTTCTAAGACGCCAGTGTGTCCTCTGGCGCCTTGGATACTCCGGCCCGCAACCTTCCCCTGTAAGGATATTTCGCGAGACGGAAGATGCGCTTTCATTACGCAAAGAAGGACTTGCTCAAAGGGCTTTGAAGGTTGCCCCGCAACATTCGCGAACGCTTGTGACAAATCCGCAACAAAGCTGCATTATCCGGGCCGGTTGAGGCGCGAATCCAAGTTGGCCTGCGGAGTAAATTTCTGTTGCATGACGTGATATTGCCGCAACATCATTTCAGGCAAGCGCGACCTCGGTGACGCAATGCTGCAAGAGCACAGTCCGTGTCCTGTTGCGCCAGGACCTCGGCAAGAGCCCTTGCAGCAACCCGGAGCGACTTGCTACGAAACCGAAACATTCTCGGCCCGACACTTCGGCCGGCAAAACAGGGGAAACGGCATTGAGCAAGGCACACCTGTCGGCAGCGGCGCTATTACTGCTTTTCTCCCAGACTGCCCTTCCTCCCCTGGCCTTCGCCGCCGACAAGGATGATGCGAAGCAGGAGCCGCCTGCTGCCTTTCGCCAGGTCGTAGCCTGTCGGAACGTGCAGGATTCCGCCCCGCGCCTCGCCTGCTACGACCAGCAGGTCGCCGCTCTGGAACAGGCGGCCACCAAGCGGGAGATCGTGATCGCCGACAAGAAGGCAGTCGAGACAGCCCAGCGCGGACTGTTCGGATTCGCCACCCCCGTGGCGAAGCTGATGGGCTTCGGCGGCAATGACGAGGCGGCAACAGAACTCAAGGAAATCACCACCAAGGTCAGCGGCGTGGGCAGGAGCGGCTCCGGCTGGCTGCTCGATTTCGAGGACGGCAGCACTTGGGAACAGAACGACACCCGCGACTTCGTGCTGTCCCCTAAGGTCGGCAACGACGCCACGATCTCGCGTGGGATCCTGGGCACCTTCACCGTTTCCGTCAGAGGTCAACGGCCGATCAAGATGCGCCGGGTGAAATGACCTGAACCCTGCCTGAAACCCCGAAGGCAGGACATTTTTAGCGATGCACCGAAAATGCCATTATTAGCGCCGCATACGACATATTCCAAAAACCATAAGCCTATACATTATTGCTTTGTGACAATCTGATCACAACTATCCACATGGACATGTCGGAATACCGTTGAAAATGCGTAGTTCCGCTGTTGCATCTTCGCCACAATGCGCTCCGCAATTCATCCCTTAGGGGTGTTTGCGATTGAAAGCCGGCGCCCTCGGCGCAAGAAATCCCTCCATGGCTTTCGCGTGCCTTCGCGCACAAAGATTGCCGCATCCGGGTGTACGGCAGGTCTGGTCACGCTTCCAACCGTGCGCACGAAAGCAACAAGGGACACATAAACGTGCAAAACTCTCTGAAGAAGGCTGCGCTGCGTAGCGCTGCCAGCCTGCCCGTATTCGCTCTGGCATTCGCCACGAGCGCTTACGCGCAGGAGCAGGCGCCTGCCGCGACCGAAGAGGCCGACAGCGCCCCCGCGATCGTCGTTACCGGCTCGCGTATCTCCACGCCGAACCTCGAATCGGCCAACCCCGTCGCCATCCTGACCGGCGAACAGGTGTTCAGCAGCGGCAACCTCTCGGTCGGCGACCAGCTGAACGAACTCCCGCAGCTTCGCAGCAGCTTCAGCCAGGCGAACTCCACCGCCTACCTCGGCACCCGCGGCCTCAACCTGCTCGACCTTCGCGGCCTGGGCACCTCCCGCACGCTGGTTCTGGTCAACGGCCGCCGCCACGTCGGCAGCGACGTTCTGGTCAATGCCGTCTCGGTTGACGTCAACACCATTCCGGCAGACCTGATCGAGCGCGTGGACGTGATGACCGGCGGCGCTTCGGCAGTCTACGGTTCCGACGCCATCGCCGGTGTCGTGAACTTCATCCTCAAGGAAGACTACGACGGCATCAGCTTCCGCGCCCAGAACGGCATCTCGAACTACAAGGATGCCGGCAAGCAGTTCGCGTCGGTCGTCGTCGGCAAGAACTTCTCCGAAGGCCGCGGCAACATCACCCTGGCCGCCGAATATTCGCACTCGGATGACTTCTACGCCTCGGGTCGTCCCGGCCTTCGCAACAACCGCGGCTGGGTCCAGACGGATACCGATGCCACCGGCGACGTCGTGAACGGCTCGAACGGCATTCCCGATCGTACCTTCTACAACGACATCCGCTCGGCCACGATCTCGCTCGGCGGCATGGTCGCCGCTTACGGCGCCGGCAATTGCGGCACCGGCGGAAACGGCCGCGCCTTCACCTGCAACTATCTGTTCCAGCCCGACGGCTCGCTCGTCTCGCAGACCGGCGAGCGCATCGGCATCGGCCCGAACGGCAGCTTCCTCGGCGGCAATGGCAACAACAACCGCGAAGGTCGCCTCATGGCCCTTTCGCCGGACCTGAAGCGCTACACCGTCAACCTGACCGGCCACTACGAGATCACGCCTGCTCTCGTGCCGTTCTTCGAAGCGAAGTACAGCCGCACCGACGCGCGCGGCTCGCAGAGCGGTCCGTTCTTCTCTCAGGGTGGTACCACGGGTGACCCGCGCGAGCGCGTTCGCCTCGACAACCCCTACCTGAGCAACGACGCTCGCCAGACGCTGACCAACGCCTTCAACGCTTCGACGGTGAACATCAACAGCGGTGGCGCACTGGACGCCGATGGCCTCGCAGCACAGCGTGCCGCGATCGCCGACGGTTCGTTCCAGTTCAATCTTCGCCGCAACTGGGTCGATTTCGGCGTGCGCGACGAAGAGATCAAGCGCGAGACCTTCCGCATCGTCGGCGGCCTCAAGGGCGATTTCAACGATGACTGGAAGTACGAACTTTCGGTCAACTATGGCCAGCACAAGGAACGCAACCTGATCCGTGGCAACGTCAACGTCCAGCGCTACCTGCTGGCTCTTGACTCCACCACGGATGCGAACGGGAACATCGTCTGCCGCTCGCAGATCGATCCTTCCGCAGCGATTTCCTACGTCAGCGACAACGATCCGCTCCTCGCAGGCGACGTCGCGGCTTGCGTTCCGCTCAATCCGTTCGGCCAGGGTTCGGCTTCGCAGGCCGCGAAGGACTATATCCTCACCAACAGCCTCGCGACCGGCAAGATGACCCAGTGGGACATCCTGGGTTACGTTTCGGGTGACTCGAGCCAGTGGTTCGAACTGCCCGGCGGCCCTGTGGCCTTCTCGGTCGGCGGCGAATATCGCCGTGAAACGGTTCGTTACGACCTCGACGACCTGACCCAGGCAGGCTACGCCTTCTACAATGCGATCCCGTCGTTCACGGCGCCCGCGTTCGAAGTGAAGGAAGTCTACGGCGAAGTCCTGTTCCCGATCCTCAAGGACAAGCCCTTCTTCGAGAACCTGAGCCTGCGTGGCAACGGCCGCATCTCGGACTACAAGGGTTCCGCCGGCACGGTCTATGCCTACGGCGGCGAACTGGTGTGGAGCCCCGTTCAGGACGTCACCTTCCGCGGCACGTACTCGCGTTCGGTTCGCGCACCGAACCTGACCGAGCTTTACTCGGCAGCCGGCCAGAACTTCGCTCCGCAGTTCACCGACCCGTGCTCGGCCCGCAACATCAACGACGGAACCACCTATCGCGCGGCCAACTGCGCGGCAGCCGGTATCCCGACCAGCTACGACTACAACTACTCGTCGTCGCTGGAGATCGTCAGCGGTGGCAACCCCGACCTGCGTGAAGAGACTTCGGACTCCTTCACCGTCGGCACCCTGATCCAGCCGCGCTGGGTCCCGGGCCTGTCGATCTCGGTCGACTACTGGAACATCAAGGTCAACAACGTCATCGCCTCGGTCGATGCGCAGACCATTGCCGACCAGTGCTACGACTCGCCCAGCCTCGACAACGTGTTCTGCGGATCGTTCCAGCGTGCTGGTGCGAGCGGTGGACCGCGCGGTGAGCAGCCGTACCAGATCCTTGAAGGTTCGCTGCTGGCGAGCTCGCTCAACTACGCAAAGCTCAAGGTTCGCGGTCTCGACACCCAGATCAACTACGATCATGCGTTCGACTTCGGCCGCCTGTCGCTGACCGCCTACTGGACGCACTACTTCCAGAACGACCAGTTCATGGATCCGACCAACCCGTCCTACAAGGATACTCTGCTCGACGAGCTGAACTATCCTTCGGACGCAATCACCATGAACGCCTCGTTCCAGACCGGCGCCTTCAAGCTGGGCTACCAGATGCGCTGGCTGGGCGGCATGTACCTCAACGAGTATGAGGACTACAATTCGGTCAACGGCGTACCGCCGCAGAACGAAGACTATGCGCCGATCAAGAAGTACCCGGATGTATTCTACCACGACATCCGCGCGTCCTACGACATCGACGACAAGTACACGTTCTACCTTGGCGTCGACAACGTCTTCAACAAGATGCCTCCGTACGGTCTGACCGGTATCGGCGATGGCTCGGGCGTCTACCCGAACATGGGCCGTTACTTCTACACCGGCATCACTGCCAAGTTCTGATCCTTGCGATCATGACTTCTCTGGGGGCGGCGGATTATTCCGCCGCCCCTTTTCTTTGCACTTCGGAGCGGCCAAGAGACACGCCATGACCCAAGCCAGTGAACGCGCCCAGGCTGCGCTCGACAGTGGGCGGCAGCAGGATGCCGTCGCCATTGCCCAGGACGCTGCGGCGGGCGGCGATGGGGAATGCCTTGCCATGCTGGCCCGTTGGCGGCTGATCGGCAGCCCGCTCCCGCGCGACTTGCCGGAAGCACGCCGCCTGCTGCGCGCCGCGACGGTCGCGGGAAGCCAGGACGCCGCGCTGATGGAGGCCGCGCTCACGGCCAATGGCACCGGCGCGCCGCAGGACTGGAGCGGCGCCATGACGATCTTGCGCGAGGCGGCCGAACACCATGGCGGCGCCGCGGCGGACGATCTCGCGCTATTGTCGCGCATGGATATCGATGCCGAGGGCTATCCCGTTTCTCTGCCGGAACCCGAGCGTCTCGGCAGCGGCTATCAGGTCAGGCGCTGGCGCCAGTTCCTGACGCCCGAAGAGTGCGCCCATCTCGCCATGTCGGTGCGCGATCTGCTGGCACCCTCGATCGTCGCCGATCCGCGCACCGGGCGCGCGATCCCGCACCCGATCCGCACCTCTTCGGCGGCGGTGGTCGGACCGACCCGCGAAACCCTGCCGCTTCAGGCCCTGATGCGCCGCCTTGCCGCCGCGACCGGCACGCGGGTGGAACAGGGCGAACCGCTCAATGTGCTGCACTACGCCCCGGGGCAGGAATACCGCGAGCACATGGACACCCTGCCCCATGTATCGAACCAGCGCACCGTGACCGCGCTGATCTACCTCAACACCGGCTATCTCGGCGGCGAGACGCGCTTCCCGCAGCAGAACCTCTCCGTGGCGGGCGGCGGCGGCGACATGGCTGCCTTCGACAATACCCTGCCCGACGGTTCTCCCGACCCCCGCAGCCGCCATGCCGGTGCTCCCGTTCGGCAGGGCGCCAAGTGGGCGGCGACGCGCTGGATCAGGGCGCAGCCCTTCGACGTCTGGAATCCCGCCTGACCACCGCCCGGATATGAAAAGGGCCCCGGCATGACCGAGGCCCTTTCCTGTCTATCGAGGCAGCGAAGTCACGACACCGTGAAAGCCAGCGCGCCGTCGCCGTCGTCGATGTGGACGTGCGAGCCGTCCGGCACTTCGCCGGCCAGCAGCTTTTCGGCCAGCGGGTCCTGCAAATAGCGCTGCACCGCGCGCTTCAGAGGTCGCGCGCCGTAGACCGGGTCGTAGCCCACCCGGCCCAGCCAGCGCTTGGCGGCGTCGGTAAGGTCCAGCACGATCTTGCGATCCTTGAGCAGCTTCTGCACCCGCGCCACCTGGATATCGACGATCGGGCCCATGTGTTCCTGGCCGAGCCGATGGAACAGCACGATCTCGTCGAGACGGTTGAGGAACTCGGGCCGGAAATGCCCGCGCACCACTTCCATCACTTGCGGCTCAACCGTGTCGACGTCCTGCCCTTCGTCCAGCTGCGTAAGGTACTGGCTGCCGAGGTTGCTGGTCAGGATGATGAGAGTATTGGTGAAGTCCACCACCCTGCCCTGCCCGTCGGTAAGGCGCCCGTCGTCGAGCACTTGCAGCAGCACGTTGAACACGTCCGGGTGCGCCTTCTCGACTTCGTCGAAAAGGACGACCTGATAGGGCCTGCGCCGCACGGCTTCGGTCAGCACGCCGCCCTCGTCGTAGCCGACATAGCCCGGAGGCGCGCCGATCAGGCGGGAGACCGCGTGCTTCTCCATGAACTCCGACATGTCGATGCGCACCATCGCGCTGTCGTCGTCGAACAGGAAGCCGGCCAGCGCCTTGGTCAGCTCGGTCTTGCCGACGCCCGTGGGGCCGAGGAACAGGAACGAGCCCAGAGGCCGGTTCGGATCCTGAAGGCCCGCACGGGCACGCCGCACCGCCTTGGACACGGCGGAAACCGCGTCCTTCTGTCCGATCACGCGCGCGCCGATCACCTCCTCCATCTTGAGGAGCTTCTCGCGCTCGCCTTCCAGCATCTTGTCCACCGGCACGCCGGTCCAGCGGCTGACGACACCGGCGATGTCGTCCTCCGTCACTTCCTCGCGCAGAAGTGCGTTCCCGGCCTGGGCCTGCGCCTCGGCCAGCTTGCGCTCCAGCGAGGGGATCGTGCCGTAGGACAGCTCACCCGCCTTGGCGAGATCGCCGCCGCGCTGTGCCTGCTCCAGCTCCACGCGGGCCGCTTCGAGCTGCTCCTTGATCTTGCCTTCGGCGGCGATCTTGTCGCGCTCGTTCTGCCAGCGGGTGGTCAGTTCGCTCGACTGCTGTTCGAGATTGGCCAGTTCCTCGCGCAGGGCGACCAGCCGATCCCGGGAAGCCTCGTCGGTTTCCTTAGCGAGGGCCATTTCCTCGATCTTCAACTGGATGATCCGGCGATCGAGCTTCTCGATTTCCTCAGGCTTGCTTTCCACTTCCATGCGGATGCGGCTGGCGGCCTCGTCCATGAGGTCGATCGCCTTGTCCGGCAGGAAGCGGTTGGTGATGTAGCGGTTGGAGAGCGTCGCCGCCGCCACGATGGCGCCGTCGGTGATCCGCACGCCGTGGTGTAGCTCGTATTTCTCCTTGAGCCCGCGCAGGATCGAGATCGTGTCCTCCACGGTCGGCTCGCCCACGAAGACGGGCTGGAAACGGCGCTGGAGCGCGGCGTCCTTCTCGACGTACTTCTGGTACTCGTCCAGCGTGGTCGCGCCGATGCAGTGCAGTTCGCCGCGCGCGAGGGCGGGCTTGAGCAGGTTGCCCGCATCCATCGAGCCTTCGGAAGCGCCCGCGCCGATCAGCGTGTGCATCTCGTCGATGAACAGGATGATCTGCCCATCCGCGCCCTTCACTTCGTCGAGCACGGCTTTCAGGCGTTCCTCGAATTCGCCGCGATACTTGGCGCCCGCGATCAGCGCGCCCATGTCGAGCGCCATGAGCTGGCGGTCCTTGAGGCTGTCGGGCACGTCGCCGTTGGCGATGCGCAGCGCCAGGCCTTCGGCGATGGCGGTCTTGCCGACGCCGGGGTCGCCGATGAGCACGGGGTTGTTCTTGGTGCGGCGCGCCAGAATCTGCACGGTGCGGCGGATTTCCTCGTCGCGGCCGATGACCGGATCAAGCTTGCCGTCCTTCGCCGCCTGCGTCAGGTCGCGCGCATATTTCTTCATCGCGTCATAGGCGTTCTCGGCCGAGGCGCTGTCGGCATTGCGGCCGCCGCGCAGTTCGCTGATCGCCGCTTCCAGCCCTTGCGGCGTGAGATTGGCAGCCTTGAGCGCCTGTCCGGCCGAGGTGGTAGTCGCCAGCGCCAGTGCCAGCAGCATGCGCTCCACGGTGACGAAGCTGTCGCCCGACTTGGTCGCCAGCTGCTCGGCCTGGTCGAGCACGCGCACGGCATCATTGTCGAGCCCGGGAGCGCCCTGTGCGCCGCTGCCCGAAACGGTGGGCACCTTGGCGAGCGCCTTGTCGACTTCCTGGACCGCGAAGCCCGAATTGCCACCCGCGCGCTGGATGAGTCCCGAGGCCATGCCCTCGCTGTCTTCAAGCAGGGCCTTGAGGATATGGTCGGGGCTGATGCGCTGGTGGTTCATGCGGATCGCAACGGTCTGCGCCGCCTGAAGGAAACCCTTGGCCCGGTCGGTGAACTTTTCGAGATTCATGGTACGAATTGCCTCCTGATCTCGACCATATAGTGTTGCATTTATGCAACACAAGACATGCCGTCGTATTTCTGCGCGATGCGATGAAAAAACGTTGAATCACAAGAGCCGGCAGGCGGCCCGCGACAAAGATGGGTGCGCCGCCGCCAATTGCCACCCCCCTGATTACCCCGAGGCTCGCGGCGTTTTTCACGCAAACGTCGCCGGGGCGTTTATCGCGGCATCCATGGCCCAAGGCGCTTGGCCTCCCGCGGACGAGTTCCTAGCCTTCGTTCCAGAAACCAGGACAACGGGAAGAGGCAGGAAAAGTGGCGAAATTCACTCCCCAGCAGGCCGCGGACGTGCTTGCGATCAAGCAGGTCGTCTACGAATGGGGCGACGAGCTGGACATTCACAACGGCTTGGAGATGCGCAAGGCAGACGTGCTGGCCGAGGACGTCTCCTACAATGTCGGCGGCGCCTGGCGCGATGGACTGGCTGCCGTGGAAGAGTTCTACAACGGCCGCGCCGAAGCGATGCGCGCGGGCGCCGGTTTGATGACGATGCGCCACATCATTACCTCGCTGCGGGTTTCCTTCGAAGATGCCGATCATGCGAAAGTGGGCTATCTGCTGGTATTCTTCGCCGCGCTGGGCGACGGCCCTTTCGACACCTACTGCGATCCGCTCGCCGTGGCCGATGTGAAGATGGAATGCCGCCGCGACACCGATGGCGAGTGGCGCATCTCGCGCTTCGATTCGGGGCAGATCTTCAAGCGGGGCTAGAGAACCCGTCGTCCCGGATCAAGCCCGGGACGACGTTGCGCCAAAACCTCCCCGTTTGCCGCTGGTCCTTGCCAAACAACGTGCTAGACCTTGCGTCATGCGACTTGCTTCCCGTTCCAGCGCCATCGCGCTCGCCGCCGCCCTGCTCGTTTCCGCCTGCGCCGCCGCCCCGACGGCGCCGGTCGCCTCGGCGCCCGCCGCGCCTGCCGGAAAGGACGCTCCGGCCTCTGCCTCACCCGCCGAACTCGTCGCCAAAGTAGACATTCCCTACGAGAAGTTCGTGCTGGCCAACGGCCTCACCACGATCGTCCATACCGACCGCAAGGCCCCGATCGTCGGCGTCACCGCCTACTACAAGGTCGGCTCCAAGAACGAGCCGCGCGGCAAGACCGGCTTTGCGCATCTCTACGAGCACTTGTTCTTCGGCGGTTCGGCCAATGTGCCGGACTTCGACATTCCGCTGGAAGCCGCAGGCTCCACCCCCACCAACGGCTCCACCTGGTACGACCGTACCAACTATGTCGAAACCGTGCCCACCGGTGCGCTCGACGTGGCGCTGTTCATGGAGAGCGACCGCATGGGCCACCTGCTGCCCGCGGTGACGCAGGACAAGCTCGACAAGCAGCGGGGCGTCGTCCAGAACGAAAAGCGCCAGGGCGACAACCAGCCCTACGGCCTTTTCGAATATGCGCAGAGCGACGGCCTGCTGCCGGTGGGCCATCCCTATCGCCACTCCACGATCGGCTCGATGGCCGATCTCGACGCCGCCACCCTCACCGACGTGCGCAAGTGGTTTACCGACCACTACGGCCCGAACAATGTCGTGCTGGTGCTTTCGGGCGACATCGATGCCGCCACGGCGCGTCCCAAGGTGGAAAAGTGGTTCGGTGACATTCCGCGCGGGCCGGACATCAAGCCCGTGGCCGCCGATCCGGTCACGCTTTCCGCGCCCGTGAAGCGCGAGATCGCCGATCAGGTGCCGGTTCTGCGCCTGACCCGCAACTGGACCGGCCCCGGCCTCAACGATGCGGACACCCCCGCGCTCCAGATCGGCATGCACATCCTCGGCGGCATCGCAAGTTCGCGGCTCGACAACGAGCTGGTGCGCGGCCAGCAGCTGGCCGTCGCAGTGACCGCATCGGCGCAAGTGTTCCAGCAGCTCGGCCTGCTCAACATGGCCATGGACGTGAAGCCCGGCGTGGACCGGGCCAAGGCCGACGCCGCCTTCGACAAGGTACTGGCCGACTATCTGCGCGACGGCCCCACCGAGGACGAAGTGCGCCGCGCCGTGGTCAGCACGCTTTCCGGCGAAATCGGGGGGCTTGAGCGCGTCGGCGGCTTCAGCGGCAAGGGCGCGACCCTTGCCGAGGGTCAGGTCTATTCGGACGATCCGGCCAAGTACAAGCAGGACCTCGCCCGCATGGCCGCGCTGACGCCTGCCGAGATCAAGGCGGCGATGAACAAGTGGCTCTCGCGCCCGGTCTACGCGCTCGACGTCGTGCCGGGAGAGCGCAAGGAAAGCGGCGATGCCATGGGCGGCTGGGGTGACGAGGCCCAGAAACCGGCGCCGCGCCCCGATCCCAAGACCAAAGTTGCCGCCGTCCCCGCCGGTCCCGCGCGCGAGATGCCGCCGCTCGGCCAGATCGGCGCGCTGACTTTCCCGGCCATCGAGCGCGCGACCCTGTCCAATGGCATCGAGGTCGCCCTCGCCCGCCGCAGCGCCGTGCCCAAGGTGGTCCTCTCGCTCGATTTCGATGCGGGCTACGCCGCCGATGCGCTCGACACCCCCGGCACGCAGGGCCTGATGCTGGCCATGCTCGATCAAGGCACTTCGAAGCTGGACGCCACGGGGATCGCAGAGGCACAGGAGCGTCTCGGCGCCAGGATCTCGGTGGACGGCTCGCTCGATACCAGCAGCGTCACGCTTTCGGCGCTTTCGGCTAATCTCGCGCCCTCGCTCGATCTCATGGCGCAGATCGTGCGTGACCCTGCCTTTGCGCCTGCGGAAGTGGCCCGCGTCAAGACTCAGGCGGAAGCTGAACTGGCGCAGGCCCTCTCCACCCCCAGTGCGCTGGCCGCCCGCTCGCTCGGCGCGGAGCTCTTCGGCGCGCATCCTTATGCCCAGCCCGGCGACGGCCTCGGCAATGCCGCCTCGCTTGCCGCGCTGACGCCGGAGCAGCTCAAGGCCGCCCATGCCAAGTGGCTGCGCCCTGACCTCGCGCGGATCACCGTGGTGGGCGACGTCACCATGGCCGAACTGAAGCCGATGCTGGAGCGCGCCTTCGGCCAATGGCAGGCGCCCGCCTCGCCCCGGCCGGTGAAACCGATTGATTCCGCCCTCCCCGCTGCGGGCGCCAGCCGCATCGTCCTGATCGACCGCCCCAACTCGCCCCAGTCGGTGATCATGGCCGGCCGCGTCCTGCCCATGACCGGCAAGACCCCCGACACCGAAGCCCTGCAACTCGCCAACGACGTGATGGGCGGCGGCTTCCTCTCGCGCCTCAACAAGGACCTGCGCGAGGAAAAGGGCTGGAGCTACGGCGTGCGCAGCGGCGTCGCCCAGCCGGTCGGCCCGCGCTCGCTGCAAGTGGCGGCCCCTGTCCAGTCGGACAAGACGGGTGAGGCGATCAAGGCGATCATTGCCGACATGGGTGCCTTCCCCGCCAGCAAGCCGGTGACCGCCGAGGAACTCCAGCGCGTGACCGAAGGCGCGATTCGCCAGCTTCCCAACCAGTTCGAAACGGGCGCCGCCGTGCAGGCCGCGATCCGCAAGAACGATCGCCTCGGCCGCCCCGAAGACTACTACGTCGGCCTTGCCGCCAAGTATCGCACCATCGACGCCGCCGCGATCGGCAGCGCCGCCGCCCAGTACCTTCAGCCCAAGGGCCTGACGTTCGTGGTGGTGGGCGACCGCAAGGTGGTGGAACCGCAACTCAAGGGCCTGGGCATCCCCGTCGAAGTGCGTCAGGCACCGGCGACACCCCAGGGACAGGAATAAGAAGGAGAGAAGAATGTCGCTGCTCGGCGGAACCTACGAATGTTCGACCAAGACCCCGATGGGCCACCAGAAGGGCACGCTGACCATCGTGCCCGAAGGTGACACGTTCACCGGCCAGATCACCGGCGATCTCGGCACGATGGAACTGCGCGAGGGGCGGATCGACGGCAACCGGCTCAGTTGGAAGATGAAGATGACCTCGCCGATGGCCATCGACCTCGACTGCAAGGCCGAGGTGGACGGCACCGCCCTCACCGGCACGATCAAGGCGGGCTTCTTCGGCTCGATGACGCTGACCGGCACGAAGACGTCGTAAGCGCATAGCGCACGAAAAAGCCCCGGAAAGCAGTGCGCTTTCCGGGGCTTTTTTGTTGCCAGAGGCCGACGAGATCAGCCCAGCTTGGCCTTGAGGATCTCGTTCACCACCTGCGGGTTGCCCTTGCCGGCCATGGCCTTCATCGTCTGGCCGACGAAGAAGCCGAACAGCGCGACCTTGCCGTCCTTGTACTGGGCGACCTTGTCGGCATTGGCGGCGAGGATCTCGTCCACCTTGGCCTCGATGGCGCCGGTGTCGGATTCCTGCTTCAGGCCTTCGCGCTCGACGATGATCCCGGCATTGTCGCCGGTCTCGAACATCGTTTCGAGAACCTGCTTGGCGATCGAGCCGGAGATCGTGCCCTTGCCCACCAGCGCCAGCAGTTCCGCCGCCTGCTCGTGGCTGATCGGCGAGTCTTCAAGGCTCTTGCCCAGCTTGTTGAGCGCGCCGAAGAATTCGGAAATCAGCCAGTTGGCCGCCTGCTTGGCCACTTCGGCAGGCTGCTTGCCCTGCGCCGAAGCGGTTTCGGCCAGCAGCGCCTCGAACCAGGCGAAAGTATCGACATCGGCGGTCAGCACGGCGGCGTTGTAGGCCGAAAGGCCCAGCTCGCCTTCGTAGCGGGCGCGCTTGGCGTCCGGCAGCTCGGGCAGGCTCGCGCGGCATTCCTCAAGGAAGGCATCGTCCAGTTCCAGCGGCAGCAGGTCAGGATCGGGGAAGTAGCGATAGTCGTGCGCATCTTCCTTCGAGCGCATCGAGCGCGTGGAGCCGGTGCCGGGATCGAACAGGCGGGTTTCCTGCACGATCTTGCCGCCCGCTTCCAGCACGTCGACCTGACGGCTCGCCTCGTGCTCGATCGCCTGCATGACGAAACGCACGGAATTGACGTTCTTGGTCTCGGTACGGGTGCCGAGTTCCTCGCCGGGGCGGCGAACCGAGACATTGACGTCGGCACGCATCGAACCCTGGTCCATGTTGCCGTCGCACGAGCCGACATAGCGCAGGATCGTGCGCAGCTTCGACAGGTAGGCACCAGCCTCGGCGGGCGAAGCCATGTCCGGGCGGCTGACGATTTCCATCAGCGCTACGCCGGAGCGGTTGAGATCGACATAGGACATCGTCGGATGCTGGTCGTGCATCAGCTTGCCCGCGTCCTGCTCGACGTGGATGCGCTCGATACCGATCACCTTGTCGGCCGGGATGCCCGCCTTCTCGTCCGCCTCGATGGTCAGCGAACCTTCGCCCACCAGCGGGTGGTAGAGCTGGCTGATCTGGTAGCCCTGCGGAAGATCGGCGTAGAAGTAGTTCTTGCGGTCGAAGCGCGACCACTTGTTGATCTGCGCCTCAATCGCCATGCCGGTACGCACGGCCTGACGGATGCATTCGCGGTTCGGAACCGGCAGCATGCCGGGCATCGCCGCGTCGATCAGCGAGACCTGGCTGTTCGGCTCCGCGCCGAATGCCGTCGCCGATCCGGAGAACAGCTTGGAGTTCGAGGTGACCTGCGCGTGGACTTCGAGGCCGATCACGACCTCCCAGTCACCGGTGGCGCCCTGGATGCGATAGGTGCTCATGACTTCTTCCGCTTTCGTCGATGCGCGCGCCGCGAAGGCGCGCGCTCGCTAACGATGTGACTGGTCGAAGATTTCTTCCAGCCGAATTTCTTGCAGAGCCAATCTGTCAGACCGGCGGCGATCTCCTGCTGGATGATGTCGCCGATCAAGCTCATGTTACCACCACTTCTCCGGCTTGGCCGAGAACTGCGCGCGGGCCTCGATGGCGAGACCGGCGTTCAGCACGCCCTGTTCGTCGAAAGCCTTGCCGATAACCTGAAGACCCAGCGGCAGACCTTCGCGGTTGAGGCCGGCCGGGACCGACATCGCCGGAAGACCCGCAAGCGAGGCCGGCACCGCGAAGACGTCGTTGAGGTACATCTTCAGCGGATCGTCGACGTTCTCACCCAAGCCGAAGGCGGCCGAGGGCGCGGTCGGCGCGAGGATCACGTCGCACTGCTCGAAGGCCTTGGCGAAATCCTGCGCGATCAGCGCGCGGACCTTCTGGGCCTGCGTGTAGTAGGCGTCGTAGAAACCGGCCGAGAGCACGTAAGTGCCGATCAGGATGCGGCGCTTCACCTCGGGGCCGAAACCGGCGGCGCGGGTGGCCGCGTACATGTCCTGAAGGTTCGCGCCGTCCGGCAGATCGCGCAAGCCGTAGCGCACGCCGTCATAGCGCGCGAGGTTCGACGAGGCTTCGGCAGGCGCGATGATGTAGTAAGTCGGCAGCGCGTACTTGGTGTGCGGCAGCGAGATCTCGACGATCTCCGCGCCCGCATCCTTCAACCAGGCGATGCCGTCGTCCCACGACTTGGCGACGTCTTCGTCCAGGCCATCGACGCGGTATTCCTTGGGAATGCCGACCTTCTTGCCCTTCATGTCGCCCGAAAGAGCGGCTTCCCAGTTCGGCACCGGCATATCGAGGCTGGTCGAATCCTTGGCGTCGAAACCGGCCATGGCTTCGAGCATGATCGCGCAGTCCTGCACCGAGCGGGCCATCGGGCCAGCCTGATCGAGCGAGCTGGCGAAGGCCACCACACCCCAGCGCGAGCAGCGGCCGTAAGTCGGCTTGATGCCGGTGGTGCCGGTGAACGCAGCGGGCTGGCGGATCGAGCCGCCGGTATCAGTGCCGGTCGCCGCCGGGCAAAGACGCGCGGCCAGAGCCGACGACGAACCGCCCGAGGAACCGCCGGGAGCGAGGGCAGCGTTGCCGCCATCGTTACGCTTCCACGGCGAGATCACGTTGCCGAAATAGCTGGTCTCGTTCGACGAGCCCATGGCGAACTGGTCGAGGTTGAGCTTGCCCAGCATGCCCGCACCGGCATCCCACAGCTTCTGCGAGACGGTCGATTCGTACTGCGGCTTGAAGCCTTCCAGCATGTGGCTGGCGGCCGTGGTCTGCACGTCGAAGGTCGCGAACAGGTCCTTCATGCCGATCGGCACGCCGCCCATCTTGCCGAGGGCCTCGCCACGCGCGCGCTTGGCATCGGTGGCCTGCGCCGCCTCGATCGCCTTTTCGGGCGTGGCGATGATGAAGGCGTTCAACGCTTCCTGCGCGGCGGCGACATTGGCGTTGAACGCGGTCGCCACTTCGACGGCGGAGAAATCGCCATTCGCAACGCCGTCGCGGATCTGCGCGACGCCGAGTTCAGTCAATTCGGTCATTATTCGATCACCTTGGGCACGCCGAAGAAGCCGTGTTCGGCGGCGGGAGCATTGGCCAGGACGGCATCGCGCTTGTCGCCGCCGGTCAGCGGATCGGCATCGATCACGTCGTCGCGCAGGCGCAGCGTGTTGGGGATGACGGCGGTCATCGGCTCGACTTGCGAGGTATCGACCTCGCCAAGCTGCTCTACCCAGGCGAGAATGCCGTTGAGTTCGGGGACCATCGCCTCGATTTCAGCCTCGCTCACCTTGATGCGGGCAAGGCTGGCGATCTTCGCAACGGTTGCGGTATCGACCGACATGGCTTTCCTTCAGATTTGACCGGCGGGCTGCGCGCCGCGCCGGAATGTCAGGATCGGGCAGCTAGCACCCGTCCGAATTTGCTTCAAGCGGGGACGCCTCCGTCAGGGAGCGTCCGCCAGGCGCATTACTGGCCGGTTTGCGCCGGTTGCGCCTGTTCAGCGCCCTGTTGCGCCCCTTGCTGCGCCCCTTGTTGTTGGGCGATCATCGCGTCCAGTTCGGCGCGGGTCTTGAAGTCCAGCAGGGTCACTTCGAAGACGAGATCCGAATTCGGCGGGATCGGCCCGCCGCCTTCGGCGCCGTAAGCCAGCTCCGAGGGGATCTCGATCTTGTAGGTGCCGCCGCGCTGCATCTGCACCAGGCCATCGGCGAAACCGGGCACGACTTCGCCCACGGCCATCGGCATCTGCTCGTTCTGGTCGAACACGGTGCCGTCCTTGAGCATGCCCTTGTAGTTCACGAGGACATAGTCATCGCGGGTAGGCTTCGCGCCCTCACCCGCCTTGACGGTGGTGACGCTGACCTTCCGCGCCGGAACGGCAGCGGTGGGCGCGGCCGGCTTTTCCTGCGCGGCGGCAGGAACCGCCGGCAGGACAGTCACCGGAAGGGCGAGAGCCAGCGCGAGAAGCGCGCCGGGCGTCTTGCGGATCATCCTGGCCGCGGCGATCAGCGGGCCGGACCTTCGGCGGGAGCAGGCGCGCCGCCCGGAATTCCGCCCGGAACGGCTGCGCCCGGAGCGCCGCCGCCCTGCATCTGCATCTGCTGAAGCTGCTGCATCATGCGCTGCTGCTGTTCGATCTCGGCGCGGCTCTTGAAGTCGAGCAGCTCGATCTCGAAGTTGAGGTCCGAATTCGCCGGGATCTGCCCCACGGCCTTGTCGCCGTAAGCGAGCTTGGCGGGAATCTCGACCTCGTACTTGCCGCCGCGCTGCATCTTCACGAGCGCCTTGGTGAAACCGGGGATCACTTCGTTGAGCGCCATCGGCACCTGCTGGGCCTGATCGAAGACCTTGCCGCCGGGCAACGTGCCCTTGTAGTTGATCAGCACGACATCGGCCACCGTCGGCGACTCGCCCGACCCTGCGGTCAGCGTCTTGATATGGACCTGCGGCGGCAGCGCCGCATAGGCGACGCCGCCCGCGGCCAGCGCGACCGCGGCAACGCCCAGCCAGATCTTGCCCAGCGAGCCCTTGGCAATCGGCTGCAGCGGAACGCGAGTGATCTCAGTCATGGTCTAGGGCCTCGTTCGGGTTCGCCCGGCGTCAGCAGCTGTACGGCGCGTCAGCGGCTGTACGGCAGATGCACAAAGGGCGCGGATGGAATTTCCGCGCCCTCATGGCTCAAGCCGAAGCGGTGTTCAAGCCGCAAGCAGAGCAATTTAAGATGTGCCAATCACAATCGTGCCTGCATGTGTTCCCAGCGGCATTCCTGTGATTGAAACGCGCTGCTTCCCCTGCCTCCGATCGAACGAACCTGCCCGAAAGAAGAGGAAAGCACCGCTGCCCCGCCCGAGGACGGGGCCGACGTCGCCTTACTTGGCGCCGTCACGCTCCATGCGCTTGCGCTCGAGCTTGCGAGCGCGGCGAACGGCGGCAGCCTTTTCGCGAGCGCGCTTTTCCGAGGGCTTCTCGTAGTGGCGACGCAGCTTCATCTCGCGGTAGACGCCTTCACGCTGCAGCTTCTTCTTGAGCGCACGAAGAGCCTGATCGACGTTATTGTCGCGGACGAGAATCTGCATAAACCGACACACCTCACAAATCGAAGGTACGAATTCCGCATTCCGACGCGGAAGGCACCCTGAAAGAAAACACGAAATTGCGCCGAATCCCATGTCGGGGTCGGCTCGAAGTTGGGGGCCGCTAGCACTGCCAGCGCGGGAAGGCAAGCAATCTTGGCCGATTTCTTGGCCGGGAATGCGCTCTCCACCGGGTACGAAGCCCCGATGGAGAGCAGTTATACACCGATCCGCGCCGTCAGGCCAGTTGATCGACGATCAGGCCGGAAGCCGAAATTGCAGCCGATGTCGCAGCGGAGGACGTGTAGGTCACGCCCTCGGCCTGCTGCGCCTTGAGGTTCTCGAGAAAGGCCTGGACCGCCGCGAGGGTGGCGTCGGCCTCATCGGTCTCTTCTGTATCTTCCGCGTCATCGGTCTCGTCGGTCGAATCGGTTTCGTCGGTTTCTTCCGTCTCGTCGGCCTCCTCGACCGACGAAGCGCCCGGCGGCGGCCCGCCCGCACCGCGCGGCCCACCCGGACCGCCTGCGCCGCCCGGACCACCGGGACCACCGGCCGCTTCACCTGCCTCGCCCGCTTCTCCCGATGCCCCCTGAGCTGGCCCCTGGGCGAACAGCGACTGGAGCGCGCTGGCCTGATCCTCGGTCAGGGTGCCGTTCTCGACCTGATCGGAAATCAGCGAATCGAGGCGGTCCTTCATCTGCGAGGGATCGAGTCGGCTGCCGGAACCGTCCGTGGCCAGCGCGTCGTCGATCGAATCGAGAGCCGATTCGAGCGCCGAAGCATCGCTGTCGCTGATCGCACCCTTGCCGACAGCGGTGGAGATCTTGTCGTCCATGTCCTGGCGCGGATCGAAAAGAGCGCTCAGCGCGCTCGTCGACGATGATATCTGCATCATTATGTCTCCTTGCGGAGTGGGGTCGCACCCAGAGAGCTTTATAGAACGGCAATGCGCCGCCCGGTCGGACGGAACGATTGGAAATCCGCGCGTTCGCGGCTAAGGCGGCGCGATGCCCCAACCAACTTTCCTTGCCGCGTCGGCCTTCGTCGCGCTGGGCGGCGGTTTCGGTGCCTGGCTGCGGTTCCTCACGGGCCTCGCCTGGACCGCGCTGCTCGGCCCTGCCCGCACCGGCGCCTTTCCCTACGGCACGCTGACCGTGAACGTGCTCGGCAGTCTGGCCATGGGCCTGCTCGCGGGCTGGTTGCTGTCGCGCGGTGCAGAGGGCGAGAATGCGCGCCTGCTGCTCGGCGTCGGCGTGCTTGGCGGCTACACTACCTTTTCCTCGTTCAGCCTCGATACCATTGCCCTCGTCTCGCGCGGGCAGGTCGGTCTTGCGGCTTTCTATGTCGCGATCTCGCTGATCGCGGGCTTCGCCGCGCTGTTCGCCGGCCTTTCCATCACGAAGGGAGTCGCCGCATGAGCCGCGACAATTCAGATTCCGTCCGCCAGTTCACCGTCGGCCGCGACGATGACGACATCCGCCTCGACCGCTGGTTCAAGCGCCATCTGCCCGACGTGGGCTTCGCGATGGTCTCGCGCTGGGCGCGTACCGGCCAGATCCGCGTCGACGGCAAGCGCGCCGATGTCGACACCCGCCTTGCCGCAGGCCAGGTCCTGCGCGTGCCGCCGGGCGGAGAGGCCAAGCCTGGCCTCGGCGCACCGCGCCCGCGCCGTGAGCTGACCGAGGAAGAGATCGAGCGCGCCGACGCCATGGTGCTGACGCAGGACCGCGCCGCGATCGTGCTCAACAAGCCCCCCGGCCTCGCCACGCAGGGCGGCTCGGGCATGAAGGAGCATGTCGATGGCCTGCTCGACGCCTATGCCGAGAAGGGCCCGCGTCCGCGTCTGGTCCATCGCCTCGACAAGGACACCTCGGGCGTCCTGCTCGTCGCCCGCACGCCGGGCAGCGCCGCGTTCTTCTCCAAGCGCTTCTCCGGGCGCACGGCCAAGAAGATCTACTGGGCGCTGGTAGTCGGCGTGCCGAGCATCAACGACGGCATGATCGAACTGCCGCTCGCCAAGCAGCCGGGTAGCGGCGGCGAGAAGATGCATGTCGACGAGGAAGGCGGCCAGACCGCCAAGACCCGCTACCGCGTGCTCGACCGGGCCGGCAACCGCGCCGCCTGGGTCGAACTGCATCCGCTGACCGGCCGCACCCACCAGCTGCGCGTCCACATGGCGGCGATCGGCCACCCGATCGTCGGCGACGGCAAGTACGGCGGGCAGGAGGCATTCCTCTCCGGCACGATCAGCCGCAAGATGCACCTTCACGCGCGCCGCCTGATCATCGAGCACCCGGACGGCACCCCGCTGGACGTGACCGCCCCCCTGCCCGAACACTTCGCCAATTCGATGGAATCGCTCGGCTTCGACGAAGCTGACGGCGCCGAATTGCCCGAAAGCGCGCCCGAGTTCACCAAGGACGACGAGAAGCGCGCCGCCAAGGCCCACGCCAAGCAGTACCGCAAGGAACGGCGCGGCGAACGCCGCTCGCGCCGCGACGGCGCCTCGGAGCGTCCGGGCTCGCGCGGAAAGCCTTCCGGCAAGCCTGGCAGCAAGGCCAAGGCCGGTCCCGGCAAGCCCGGCGCCAAGCCCGGCGGCGCGCGCCCTGCCACGGGCCGCCGCTCCGGTAGCCGTCCCTCGGGTCCGCGAGGCAAGCGGTGAAGCTTGCCGTCTTCGACTGCGACGGCACGCTCGTCGACGGCCAGGCACCGATCTGCGAGGCCATGGAGGCGAGCTTCGCCGCCTTCGACCTCGCAGCGCCCTCGCGCGGGCTGATCCGGCGCGCCGTGGGGCTCTCCCTGCCCCAGGCGATCCGCCAGCTCCTGCCGGAAAGCGACGAAGCGCAGCAGGAGGCCATGGCCGAGGCCTACAAGGTCGCGTTCCGCCAAGCGCGCGAGGAAGGCCGTGTCTCGCAGCCGCTGTTTCCCGGCATAGAGGACTGCCTGCGCACCCTTCACGCGCGCGGCTGGACGCTGGGCGTGGCCACCGGCATGTCCGATCGCGGCCTCGCCCACTGCCTTTCCGCCAACGGCATCGCCGATCTTTTCGTCACGCTCCAGACCGCCGACCGCCATCCTTCAAAGCCCCATCCGGCCATGCTGGAAGAGGCCCTGATCGACGCCGGCGCCATGCCCGAAGAGGCAGTCATGATCGGCGACACCGCCTATGACATGCGCATGGCCAAGGCCGCCGGAACCCGCGCCGTCGGCGTGGACTGGGGCTATCACCACCCGCGCGAACTGGTCGAGGCCGGCGCGGAAAAGGTGGTCGAGGCGCCGAACGAACTCATGGAGTACCTCCTGACGTGAGCGATTCCGACCCCGCCAAGGCCCGTTTCGCCATCATCCAGCTCGTGCGGATCCTCGGCGTGGCCTGCGTCGTCGCGGGCATGGCCATCGGCGCGCGCAAGTGGGACCTGCCGCTCTGGCTGGGCTACCTGCTGATCATCAACGGACTGGTCGACGTCTTCGTCATCCCCAAGGTCCTTGCCCGCAAGTGGCGGAGCCCGAAATGAAGCGTTTCTACAAGCAAACCACTGTAGAAGAGACCGAAAACGGGTGGCGCGTCCTGCTCGACGGCAGGCCGATCAAGACCGCGGGCGGCCGTTCCCAGATCGTCCCGGGCAAAGCGCTGGCCGAAGCCCTGGCGGCGGAATGGGCGGCGCAGGGCGCGGAAATCGACCCGCAATCGTTCCCCTTGCGCGACCTTGCCGACTTTGCGGCCGATGCCGTCTCCCCCGACCGGGCGCTGGCCGTCCGCGACGTGCTGCCTTATGCCGAGACCGACACGCTCTGCTATCGCGGCGATCCCGAGGATGCGCTCTACCAGCGCCAGCTCGCCGTCTGGGAGCCGCTCCTTGCCGAGGCCGAAGCCGTCCACGGCGTGAAGTTCGCCCGCATCTCGGGCGTGGTCCACAAGCCGCAGCCCGCCGAGACCATGGCCCGCCTGGAAGCCGCCCTCACCACCGAGAGCGATTTCGCCCTCGCCGCCCTGAAGATGCTCTCCAGCCTTGCCGCCTCGCTGGTGATCGCCCTCGCCGCGATCCGCCCCGGCGCCGACGCGCAGGCCCTGTGGGATGCCGCCAATCTCGAAGAGGACTGGCAGATCGAACTCTGGGGCGAAGACTGGGAAGCCGCCGAACGCCGCGCCGCCCGGTTCGAGGCGTTCAAGCTCGCGATCCGCTTCGCGGAACTGGCGCGGCAGGGATAGTTTGCGCGGTAATTACAGACGGACGGCTCATGATTGGCAAATGGTTCAAACGCGGCACGCCGAATTCCCTGTCACAGCCGCACATCTCTTGGCCGAACTTGCCGAAGCACGGCTTTATCACGGGGCGGAGCGCCGACGTCAGCGATCTGGATCAAGGGCATGCGGTTTTCGTCCAGCAAACCGATGCGGTTTCGGCGGAACCTTATCCGATAGCCATCCCGCAATATGCGTTCTGGAAAGACGAAACCGGGTCGACGGTTCCGGTGATCGTTGTTCAGGCGGAGCATCACATCGTCGCTCCTGAGGGTGAGCCGATCCTCGGACTTCGCACTTTGGATGGCGAGAACATCGTTGCGTCAGGGGTCGAAGTGGAACTGCTGGGGCCAGATCGGCCGATTTGAGATCGGCCTATAGCTGCCAACACGATCGCCAACGACGGTGGACCGGGATTGTCTCTGCCGGCACGAAGCTTATAGTCTTCCGATGAGCATTTCCCGTCCTATCGTCCCACCGCGTTGGCCAGAGCTGCTTTGTTTTGGAATTAGTGCATGCATTGGATTTGCCACGTGCGCATATCTCATCAATGCGCATTCCAGAGGTCTAATCGCGCTTCAGGACATGCCTATTAATTGGCTAATGGTTATGGGCGGTGCCGCACCGATAGTTATCATCGGCTTGCTCTGTCGCCGTGGTCGCGTTCGCAAGGCTGTGCAGTTGAACGGCTACGAGACGGTTTTGTCTTTGGGTTCAACAGACACATAATGGCCTGCTAACCACCCCAGTTCGTCGTCACCCTGAACTCGTTTCAGGGTCCATCAAGCCGGTCGCTCAGGTTCTAGATCAGCAAACCGAGATGGCGGTTTGCGACATGACTTGCCGGTACCAACTGCCCGATGGATCCTGAAACAAGTTCAGGATGACGCGCGGGGTGTCCGCAGCACTATCCTCCCCGCTCAGCCTGAGCCTGTCGAAGGCCCCGAGGCGTGGCGCGAGGTTTCCATGCTTCGACAAGCTCAGCATGAGCGGATGAAAGCGGGAGAGGAGGCAGGCCGCACAGGCAGGCTCAGCCCGCTTGCCAATCCCCTCCACCAGTCCGCACGCTTCCCTCAGCCGCCGGATTTCACCCAGGCGGCGATCTGGCCTGCCACGTCGTTGGCGGCCTTGTTGAGCGCCGGGGCGACCGAGGCGGCCTCTGCCTTGACGCCGGGCACCACGGCCTCGAAGCGGTGGGTCACCAGCGGGCCGCCGCGTTCGGTGCGGATGGCATCGAAGCGCACCACTACCGACGAACTCGGCACGTCGTAGCCCATCTGGAGCAGACGGCCGCCGATCAGCGTCTTGCCGGTGACTTCGAAATCGCCGCCCTCGACCACGAGCTGGCCGGTCTGGGCGCGCAGGGTCTCGGCCAGCAGCGAGCGGAACTGGCGGGTGGGCTTTTCGATCCACCAGCCGTCCTTGAGGTAGGAAATGGTCGAACCGTCGACTTTCACCGGCACGCGCAGCACATCGAGGCTGCGGTCGGATTCGGGATCGAGCACGACGATCGCATCGGCGATCTTGCCGGTCGCCTGCGCGCCTGCGGGCGCGGTCTGGTCCGGCGTCAGGCGCAGCAGCAGGTCGGGCGTCTTGGGGGCCAGGCTGATGCAGCCCGAAAGCGTGCCCGTAAGCACCAGAGCCGCCATGGCCGCGCGCGCGCCGCCGGAGATCGGGGTCTTGTGCCGAAGCTTCATCGCGGTTCCCATCGTGGTTCTCGTCTTCATCTGGCCGCTCATGGCCGACCCCTTCAAGGCTTGTAGGTGGGCAGTTTCTGCCCCTTGATCAGCGCACCCGCGCCCTGCTCGTCGATCTTCTCGGTGACGCTGCGCAGCGCCTTGCTGGTGGCGCGAAGGTCGCGGATCGCGGCCTCGGCGGCAGGCAGGGTCTGGTTCGAAACCTGGTCGAAGGCGGGCTGTGCATGCTGGAGCGTCTGGTCGAGCGTCTCCATGGACTTCTGCGCCGCGCCCAGCGTCTTGCGAAGCTGCTCGGCCAGCGAATTGCCCTGATCGCCCAGCAGGTTGTCGGCCTTTCCTGCCACGCCCTCGAAGGCCACCAGCGTCTTCGTCGCCTGGTTCAGCGTCACCTGAAGCTCGGCCAGCGTGTCCCGCACTTGCGGCGTCGCGGCCGAGAGATCCTTCGTCATCTTGTCGGTATTCCTGAGGATACCGGTGATGGAGCGGCGGTTCTCGTCGGAGAGCAGCAGGTTGAGGTTCTCGGTCAGCGTCGCCAGGCGTTCCAGCAGCAACGGTGCGTTGGACAGGATTTCTCCCAGGCCGCCGCGCTTGGTGGGGATCACCGGAACGCCTTCGGGGCCGGGCTCGGTCAGCAGGGGTGCATCCTTCACCGCGCCTTCCAGCTGGATATCGGCAACACCGGTGAAGCTGCCCTGGATCGTGGCGGTGGTGCCCACGGTCACGGGGACTTTCTTGTCCACCTTGACGCGCACGCGGATGAAGCTGGGATCCTGCGGCCAGAGCTCGATCTCCTTGATCTGCCCGACCGGCACGCCGTTGTAGTCCACGCCGGAACCCTTGGCGAGCCCGTCCACCGACTGCTTGAAGAAGATGTCGTACTCGTTGCGCGCGGTATCGTTGATCCGCGCGATCCAGATGATGAACGCCGCCAGCGTCGCCAGAAGCACCAGCGTGACGGCTCCGACCCATACGTGATTGGCCCGTGTTTCCATGCTGTATGCCCTATGCCCCGCTTTCTTGGGTGTTGGTGAACGGTTCCCGGGGTGCGGAACCGTCCTGCGCGACCGGCGCATCGTTCTTCATCGAAAACTCGTCCTTGGCGCAGAGCGCCGCACGGCCGCGCGGGCCGTTGAAATATTCCTGTATCCACGGATGGTCGAGCGCCAGCAGCTCCGGGATCGTGCCCACCGCGATCACCTGCTTGTCCGCCAGCACCGCCACGCGGTCGCAGATGGCATGGAGCGTGTCGAGATCGTGGGTGATCAGGAACACCGTCAGCCCCAGATTGTCCGCCAGGCTGCGCGTCAGCCGGTCGAAGGCAGCGGCGCCGATCGGGTCGAGACCGGCGGTCGGCTCGTCGAGGAACAGCAGTTCCGGGTCCAGCGCCAGCGCGCGGGCGAGACCGGCGCGCTTCTTCATGCCGCCCGAAAGCTCGCTGGGATACTTGTAGGCGGCCTCTTCCGCCAGCCCGGCCAGGCGCACCTTGAAGCGGGCGATCTCCTCGCGCAGGGTGTCTTCGATCTCGGGGTAGAACTGCTTGAGCGGCACTTCCACGTTCTCGCCCACCGTCAGGGTGGAAAACAGCGCCCCGCCCTGGAACAGCACGCCCCAGCGCGAGCGCATGTCCCTGCCCTCGTCGTCGGTGGAGGCGCCGATATGGTGGCCCAGCACCGTGATCTCCCCGGCATCGGGCTGCTGGAGGCCGATGATCGAGCGCATCAGCACCGACTTGCCGGTGCCCGAGCCGCCGACGACGCCCAGGATCTCGCCCTTGCGGACCTTGAGCGAGAGATTGTCGTGGATCACATGATCGCCGAACGCATTGCGCAGGCCTTCCACGACGATCGGATATTCGTCCAATTCCGGGGCGGCCTGGGGCGCATCGAGGGTTTCGACTTCGGTCATTGCCAGCCGATCTTGGTGAAGAAGATCGCGAAGAAGGCGTCGAGCACGATCACGGTGAAGATGGCGGTGACCACGGCTTGCGTGGTGCGCGCGCCCACTTCCTCGGCGTTCGAGGTCACCTGCATGCCCTGATAGCACCCCGCCAATGCCACGATCAGCGCGAAGACCGGGGCCTTGAGCAGGCCCACCCAGACGTCGGTGATCGGCACCACTTCCTGGGTGCGCTGGAGGAAGGTCCAGAACGGAATGTCGAGCGCGAAATTGGCGATGAATGCGCCGCCGATGATCGCCAGCACCGTGGAGTAGAAGCCCAGCAGCGGCATCATCAGCATCGCCGCCAGCACCCGCGGCACCACCAGCGCCTGCATCGGCGAGACGCCGATGGTGCGCATGGCGTCCACTTCCTCGGTCAGCTTCATCGTGCCGATCTGCGCCGCGAAAGCGGAACCGGAACGGCCCGCCACCATGATCGCGGTCATCAGGATGCCCAGTTCGCGCATGGCAAGGCGGCCGGTGAGGTTGATCGTGTAGATCTCCGCCCCGAACTGCGCCAACTGCACCGCGCCCTGCTGGGCGATGACGATGCCGATGAGGAAGCTCATCAGCCCGATGATCCACAGCGAATTGATGCCCACATGCTGCATGTGGTGGACCAGGGCCGTGCCGCGCAGCCGCGAGGGATGCCGCAAGGCCGTGCCGAGCGACGTGATCAGTTCGCCCAGGAACCCGACCATGCGCACCAGTCCGTACCCCCAGCCGACCACCAGGTCGCCCAGTTCGCCTACGGTGCGCACCAGCAGCGGCTTGACCGGTTCGATCTGCGCCTCTTCCTCGGGCACGCCACCGATGGCGGCGAAGAGGCGCTTGGCCTGCTCGCTCTGGCCTACGACTTCGAGATCGTGCTCGCTGGCATAGCGGCAGACGAGCCAGGCCCCGGTCGTGTCGATATCGGTGACGCCCGCCATGTCGATCCGCGCGAAAGGACCGTTCAGTGCGGCCAGCTTGTCGCCCAGATTACCCAGCGAATGGACGCGCAACGGCCCCTTCAGCGCCACGGTCTGGACGCCGTCCTGGTCGCTTTCCGACAGAGTGAATTCATCCCATTCCCGCATGTGCGCTCGTATTGGGGGAAAATGCCTGTACCGGCAAGGGGTTCCCCGGGTGCGACAGATTGTTGATTTTGCAAGGAGGGGTCTGGAAACATACCGTGGCAATTTGATGGCAGCATTCCGCGCAAGCCCTACGCGCACTTGCGCGCGAAGCGCCGCGCTGGCAAAGCCCCGCGCCATGACCGACACTCCAGAAACCGCCCTCGAAGCCGCTCTCGACAAGACCTTCGACCCCGCCCTGATCGAGGCGAAGTGGTACCAGCATTGGGAAAGCGAAGGGCTGTTCCGCCCCGAGCGTGCCGACGCGCAGCCGTTCACCATCGTGAACCCGCCGCCGAACGTCACCGGATCGCTTCACATCGGCCACGCTCTGGACAATACGCTGCAGGACATCGTGATCCGTCACGAGCGTCTGAAGGGCAAGGACGCGCTCTGGGTGGTCGGCACCGACCATGCGGGCATCGCCACCCAGATGGTGGTCGAACGCCAGATGGAAGCCAAGCAGGACAAGCGCGCCAACTACACGCGCGAGGCATTCATCGAGAAGGTCTGGGAGTGGAAGGCCGAATCCGGCGGCACCATCACCGGCCAGCTGCGCCGCCTCGGCTGTTCGATGGACTGGAGCCGCGAGCAGTTCACGATGGATCCGCACTTCACCAAGGCCGTGGTCAAGGTCTTCGTGGACCTGCACAAGCAGGGCCTGATCTACCGTGACAAGCGCCTGGTGAACTGGGACCCCAAGTTCCGCACCGCCATTTCCGACCTCGAGGTCGAGACGCGCGAGACCAACGGCCACTTCTGGCACATCAAGTATCCGCTTTCGGACGGTTCGGGCCATATCCACGTCGCCACCACCCGCCCCGAGACGATGCTGGCCGACATGGCCGTCGCGGTTAATCCCGAGGACGCGCGCTACAAGGAACTGCTGGCGCGCGGCGCCACCGTCACCCTGCCGCTCACCGGCCGCGAAATTCCCATCGTCGCCGACGAGCATGCCGATCCCGAACTGGGCTCGGGCGCGGTGAAGATCACCCCGGGTCATGACTTCAACGACTTCGAGGTCGGCAAGCGTGCGGGCTTCAAGGCCGCCGACATGCTCAACATGCTCGATGCCGATGCCCATGTCTGCCAGACGCAGGACGGCCTCGTCCCCGAACAGCTCCTCGGCATGGACCGCTTCGAGGCGCGCAAGGCGATCGTCGGCTACCTCGACGACGCAGGCCTGCTCGAAAAGGTCGAGGACCGCGTGATCCAGACCCCGTTCGGCGACCGCAGCGGCGTGGTGATCGAACCCTGGCTGACCGATCAGTGGTACGTCGATGCGCAGACGCTCGCCGGCCCGCCGATGGAAGCCGTCCGCTCCGGCGCGATCGAGATCGTTCCCAAGACCTGGGAAAAGACCTTCTTCAACTGGATGGAAAACATCCAGCCCTGGTGCGTCTCGCGCCAGCTCTGGTGGGGCCACCGCATCCCGGCGTGGTACACTGAAGACGGCGAGATCTTCGTGGCCGAGACCGAGGAAGAGGCACAGGCGCAGGCCGGCAACAAGAAGCTGACCCGCGACAACGACGTGCTGGACACCTGGTTCTCCTCCGCGCTCTGGCCTTTCGCCACGCTCGGCTGGCCTGATGAAGATGCCCCGCTGCTGAAGAAGCACTACCCGAACGACCTGCTGGTTTCCGGCTTTGACATCCTGTTCTTCTGGGATGCGCGCATGGCGATGCAGGGCATCCACTTCATGAAGGAAGTGCCGTGGAAGCGGCTCTACCTCCATGGTCTGGTGCGTGCCGCCGACGGCCAGAAGATGTCGAAGTCCAAGGGCAACGTGGTCGATCCGCTGGGCCTGATCGACAAGTACGGCGCCGACGCGCTGCGCTTCTTCATGGCCGCCATGGAGAGCCAGGGCCGCGACGTGAAGATGGATGAAAAGCGCGTGGAGGGTTACCGCAACTTCGCCACGAAGCTGTGGAACGCCGCGCGTTTCTGCCAGTCCAACGGCATCGTTGCCAGCACTTCGGTCAAGGCGCCCGCAGCCAGTTCCGCCGTCAACAAGTGGATCATCGGCGAAGTCGTCGAAACCCTCGCCGCGCTGGACAAGGCCATGGCCGACCTGCGCTTCGACGCGGCTGCCAACGCGATCTACCACTTCGTGTGGAACCAGTTCTGCGACTGGTACATCGAGCTTATCAAGGGCAACTTCGACGAAGAGACCAAGGCCGTCGCCGGCTGGGTGCTCGACCAGATCCTCGTCATGCTCCACCCGTTCATGCCCTTCGTCACCGAAGAGCTGTGGAGCAAGATGGGCGCGCGCGATCAGGACCTGATCGTCGCCGCATGGCCCGCGCCGGACGCTTCGGTGGACGCCGAAGCCAAGGCCGAAGTCGAATGGCTGATCGCGCTGATCGGCAACCTTCGCGGCGCCAAGTCGGAACTCGGCATCCCGCCGGGCGCGCGTCTTACCGCCTATGTCGCCGATCCTTCTGACGCGACGCGCGCGGTGATCGGCCGCAACGGCACCGCGATCGACCGTCTGGCGCGTCTGGATGCGATTCTGTTCGAGGCTGCTCCCGCAGGTGCCGCCATGCAGGTGGGCGCGGGCGACGCGACGCTGGCGATCCCGCTGGAAGGCGTGATCGACATCGCCGCCGAGAAGGCCCGTCTGGAAAAGGCCATGGCCGCTTCTGTCAAGGAACGGGACTCGCTCGACAAGCGTCTGGGCAACCCGGCCTTCGTCGAGAAGGCCAAGCCCGAGGCGATCGACAAGGCTCGCGCCGACCATGCCCACCATTCGGCCGAGGCCGAGCGTCTGGCTGCGGCGCTGGCGCGGCTGGGTTAAGAAGGGGGAAAAGCAGGGGGGCAACACCCCCTGCACCCCCAAATACCGTCTAGGGCACGCGCGCAGCCTCGTAGTGCGCTCCTTGCTGCCGCAGGCTATTTTGTCTCCCGGCTCCCAGTGGGCGCAAAACGGCTAGGCTAGGCGCAACGCAGACGTTCCGAGGGTCTGGGGGATCTCCTGAGCTTGTCGAAGGGCCCCAGGACTTTTTTATTTTCCTACACCTCACGCATCTGACACTTTCCCGCGCGTGACCGCCCTGCTCTTTCCTTACGGCACCAGCCACAAGGTGACACCCTCGACACAAGGTGACACTTTTCCCTCTGGACCGTGTAAACTGTGTCAACTTCGCCCCTCAAAACTGTAACCTTGTACCGAGACGATCCGTGACGCTTGCGCTTGCCACCACCACTCCCGGCGAACCCGAAGTCTTCGCTTCGCTTCAGGGCGAAGGCGCCAGCATGGGGCGGCCGAGCACGTTCGTGCGGCTGTCGCGCTGCAACCTTGCCTGCCAGTGGTGCGACACCGCCTATACGTGGCGCTTTACCGGCGACAACCGTTTCCACCGCGACGATCTGGCCTTCGAGCGCAAGGCCAATCAGGTCATGGCCGAGGAAGCCGACGTGGCGCGCATGGTGGCGGACCTGCCGCCCGACCGCCTTGTCATCACCGGCGGCGAGCCGCTGCTTCAGGGGCCGCAACTGGCGCGGATGCTGGCCGCGCTCGACGAGGCACGTCCGGGGATGCATGTGGAGATCGAGACCAACGGATCGGTCGCGCCGCATGCCAGCCTCGATGCGCGGGTGCAGCAGTACAATGTCAGCCCCAAACTCTCCCACAGCGGCAACCCGGCGGAACTGGCGCTGGTGCCGGAGCGGCTCGACGCCTGGGCCGCCGATCCGCGCGCGTACTTCAAGTTCGTGGTGGCCGAGCCTGCCGACGTGGACGAAGTCCGCGCGCTGAAAGAGCGTCACGATATTCCCGCCGAGCGGATATTCCTGATGCCGGAGGGACGCTCCAGCGATGTCATCCGGCAGAGGTCGCCTTGGCTCTCGGATATCTGCACGCAGGAAGGCTATCGCTTCACCGACCGCCTGCACATACATATCTGGGGCGACACGCGCGGCACCTGAGGGGCACGTAAGGGGACACATGAACGAAGCATCGCCGATACCGGCCGGAGAGACCGAACCCGAGGAGGCCCCTCCGCCGCAGCAGATGGCGCGGATGAAGGGTGATCTCACGCAGGGCCCGATCCTCAGGACCCTGCTGGTCTTCTCGATCCCGATGCTGATCTCGAACGTCCTCCAGACGCTCAACGGCTCGGTCAACGCGATCTGGGTCGGGCGGCTGCTGGGCGAGAGCGCACTGGCGGCGACCGCCAATGCCAATATCATCATGTTCCTGCTGATCGCGTTGGTGTTCGGCTTCGGCATGGCGACCACGGTGCGCGTCGGCCAGCACTTCGGCGCGCGCGACATCGACGCGGCGCGGCGCACGTTCGGTTCCGGCGTGGGCTTCTGTCTCCTGCTCTCGGTGATCTGCGGGCTGGCCGGATGGCTCGGCGCGGACGCGCTGCTTCATGCGCTGGGCACGCCGGGCCAGAGCCGGATCGAGGCGCTGGACTATCTGCGCGTGATCTTCGTGACCCTGCCGCTCGGCTCGCTCTCGCTGATGGTCTCGATGGGCATGCGCGGCGCGGGCGATTCCAGGACGCCGCTCCATGCGATGATCCTGACGGTGGCGCTGGACGTGATCCTGAACCCGCTGCTGATCATCGGACCCGGCCCGCTGCCCACGCTGGGGATCGCCGGATCGGCAGCGGCAACGGCCTTCGCGAACTTCGCCGGCCTCGTGTTCCAGCTCTGGACGATCTACCGCAAGGATCTGCCGATGCGCCTGCGCGGCGCGGAACTGGGCTATATGATCCCGCGCGGCAACGAGCTGCGCTACGTGATCCTCAAGGGCCTGCCGATGGGCGCACAGATGCTGCTCGTCTCTTCGGCGGGCCTCATCATGGTCGGCCTGGTCAACCGCGAGGGACTGGATTCGGCGGCGGCCTACGGCGCTTCGCTGCAACTTTGGAACTATCTCCAGATGCCCGCGATGGCGATCGGCTCGGCCGTCAGCGCCATGGTCGCGCAGTCGCTCGGCGCGCACGACCATGCCCGCGTCGGCAAAGTGACCGAGATCGGCCTCGTCACCAACCTCGCGCTCTCGATGCTGCTGGCGGCGGTGATCGTGGTGTTTGATCACCCGCTGCTGGCGCTGTTCCTGGGCGGAGACAGCCCCGCCATGCCGATCGCCCGGCATATCCAGCTGGTCTGCACCGCCTCGTTCGTGATCGTGTCGATCACCATGATCCTCACCGGCACATTGCGCGCCTATGGGGCCGTGGTGGTGCCGCTGATCATCATGTTCCTCGGCCTCTATCCGGGACGCCTCGGCTTCTACTACCTCGCCTACCCGCTGCTCGGCAGCGAGGCGCTATGGTGGGCCTACCCGGTCGGCTCGGCGCTGACCGTGGCCCTGACACTGGCTTACTACCGCTGGGGTAAGTGGCGCGCGGCGTTTGATCTTTGAAACTTACCTTCCTTGCGCGCGCCAACGCTGGACCGTGCGCAGGACCATCTCCTCCTCGCCGCCGGAACTGCTCCAAAGCTCGGTGAAAGAGGGATCGCCGGAAGCCGGGCGCCGGGATTCCTCCAGATCGTCGAACGAGGCGCGGATCGGAATCGCCACGCCTTCGCCGCAGATCACGCATTCGCGGTTGCGCAGCGCCGGGATGGAATCGAGGAAACCGCGCGCCCCTTCCGGCATGGCAGCCCGCACGAAGGCCTGGTCGCGCTCGTTGTTGAGGCGCATCGCGATGATCGTCCCGCACTGCGAGAGCACGCCTTCTGCAAGGTCCGAGGGGCGCTGGGTGACGAGGCCGAGCGAAATGCCGTACTTGCGCCCTTCCTTGGCGATGCGCGAAAGGATGCGCCCGACCGAGGACCCGTCGGCGTTCTTCTCGCTAGGCACATAGCGATGCGCTTCCTCGCAGACGAGCAGGATCGGCCGCGTCTTCTCCTCGCGCGCCCAGACCGCGAAGTCGAAGACCATGCGGCTAAGCACGGCGACCACCGTGCTGGTGATGTCGGACGGCACGCCCGAAACGTCGATGATCGAGATCGGCCGCCCGCGTGACGGCAGGCGGAACAGCTTCGAGATGAACTCCGCCATCGTATCGCCCACCAGCATGCCGGAGAACATGAACTGATAGCGCGGATCGCCCTTCAACTCGTCGAGCTTGTTCTTAAGCCGCATGTAAGGGGCGCTGGAATGCCCCTTGTCGAGCTTGCCCATGTGGTTGTTCAGGATCGCGGACAAGTCGGACAGCAGATAGGGAATCGGCGAATCCACCGTGATCTTGCCGATCTGCTCCGCCAGCCGGTTCTTGCCGCGTGCTTCCAGCAGGCACTTGCCGAGGATATCGCAATCGAGTTGCCGCTCGTCCCCGCGCGTGGTGACGAGGACCTCGCAGTGCTCCTCGAAGTTCATCAGCCAGTAGGGCATCTGCAAGTTCGAAACGTCGAGGATCACGCCGCTGTCGCGGAAGGCCGTGCCATATTCGCCGTGCGGATCGATCATGATGACGTGGCCTTCCGGCGCCTGCTCGCAGATCCGGTGCAGGATCAGCGCGGCGCTGGTGGACTTGCCGGTGCCGGTCGAGCCGAGCAGCGCGAAATGCTTGCCCAGCAGGGCATCGATGTAGAGAGACGCGCGAATGTCCCGGGTAGGATAGACGGTGCCGATCTGCACCGCCTTGCGTCCATCGCTGGCATAGACCTGCCGCAAGTCCTCGGTGCCGACGGGATAGACCAGCGCGCCGGGTGTGGGATAACGGGTCACGCCGCGTCGGAAACCGTGGATGCGGCCGGTCAGGCGCTCTTCCAGCCCCTCACCCAGGAAATCGGCTTCGGCAACGATGCCGCCGGGCACGGTGGCATCGCTTTTCTGGCTGCGTATGCTGGCAAGCAACCAGCCACGACCGACACGAATCCTGACCTGGCTGCCGACCTGCCCGGACATCGCGATCGAAGGGTCCGGGTCCTGCGCCGAGGCCTCCAACCGGCGAAGATCGAAAGCGATCCGCGCGCCTGCACCGGAGATCTCCAGAATCGCACCGACCGGCTCGTGATCCATCCGATCCTGCGGCGCCCGCGCGGCGTCGAAGCCTTCCATTCGCAACTCGTTCATTGTGCCCCCGGAGCAAGTCCTCGGGCGAAGAGCTAGGCGAGCGCGGTTAATTTCCGGCTAAAGGCCACGCTCCGCACGATCAGCGCAAGGCAAACAATCGCCCGGCCAGCCAGCCCATGCCGATCGAGACCGCCACGGCCAGAAGGCCATAGGCGAAGCCGTAGTTCTCCGCGAAATTGGCCGTGGCGCGCTCAAACCCCAGCTTGCGCACTTCGACCTGGCTGCTGGCCGAAGCGACCACCCGTCCGCGCGTCACCGCATAAGTCTCGGCGGTATAAGTCCCGGTCGGCACTTGCGAGGGCAGCCAGATCCGCGCCTGGTAGAGGACTTGCTCGCTGACCTTCACACCGCCCGCATCCTCGCGGTAGAGCCCGTTGCGGCGATTGAGATCGACAAGACCGTCCGAAAAGCGCGTCTGCTCGGCAGGGTCGATGGCGCCGATCGGGGAAAGCTGCAGCCACTTGAGGCCGAGTTCGTAGATCGCGGCGGTCTTGTCGTCGACGATGTCGCTGATCGGCCGAGTCGAGGCCAGCGCGTAGTAGGACGGCGCCGAGCGCAGCTCCGTACTGTCGGCATTGATCCAGATGCCCGCCACTTTCTGCTTTTCGCGCAGGACGATGGACTGGGTTGGTCCCTTGAGGACGACGACGATGTCGTAGTCCTGCGCGGCGCGCGAGCCTTCCGGGGTCAGGATCGCGCCGAAGAGCAGCAGTTCGGTGCCGGTGAAGCCCTGCCGCAGGTCCACTTCGTGCTGCGAGACTTCGGGAACGAGGATCGGATCACGCGCGCCGCCGAGCAGGATCGCGGCGGCAAGCGCGCAAGCCGAAAGCCGCAGGCGCTTCACAGGGGGGAGACCGTGTAGATCTCGTCCGGGCGATAGCCGAGGCCGATCGCCATGCGTCCGGCCACCAGCAGGACGATGATCGCCAGTACCAGGCGCAGCTTCACGGGGCTCGCCTTCTGGGCGAACTGCGCGCCGAGTTGTGCGCCCGTGACCGAACCCAGCAGCAGCAGCGAAGCGAGCACGATGTCCACCGCGTGGGTGGTCATCGAGTGCATCATCGTCGTCGCCATGGTGACGAACAGGATCTGGAACAGCGACGTGCCGACCACGACATTGGCGCTCATGCCCAGGATGTAGAGCATCGCGGGAACGAGAATGAACCCGCCGCCAACGCCCATCAGCATGGTCAGGATGCCGGTGCCGATCCCCAGCAGCAGCGGGGCGAGCGGGGAAATGTAGAGGCCCGAACGGTAGAACCGCCAGCGCAGGGGCAGGCTGGCTACCATGGGATGGTGGCGCCGCTTGCGGGCCGCGATCGGAATGCCGGATCGTTCGGCGCGGATCGACTGGATGCTCTCGCGGGCCATCAGTCCGCCGATGCCGCCCAGCATCAGCACGTAGAGGATGTTGATGACCGTATCGATCTGGCCGAGCCGCTGGAGCAGACTGAACAGCCCGGCCCCGATGCCGGTGCCGATGATGCCGCCCACCACCATCACGCCGCCCATGTGGTAGTCCACGCCGCCGCGCCGTGTATGGGCGAACACGCCGGAGACGCTGGCCCCCGTCACCTGGCTGGCAGCCGAAGCCGCCGCCACCGTGGGCGGAATGCCGTAGAAAATCATCAGCGGGGTCGTCAGGAAGCCGCCGCCCACGCCGAACATGCCCGAGAGCAGGCCGGTGATCGCGCCCAGGCCAACGATGATGAGACCGTTGACCGAGAGGTTGGCTATGGGGAGATAGACATCCATTCCACCCCTCTCGCTACCGCAGCATCTCCCGCTAGGAAAGCGGCGAATCAGAAACCTGCGGATAGTGTGACCGCCGGACCAGAGCCGGGCTCGGCGTCGCCGCCGACCCGAAACCGCCAGTCCGCGGCGAGGCGCCCGAAACCGCCGCGCCAGAGCGGGAACGTGACGGTCGCGGATGGTCCCGCATCGAGACGCTCCGCGCCCTTCTGCGCGCCGCCCCAGAGTCCTCCGCCGAGCCGCACTTGCGTTCTCCCGCGCGTGAGAAGCGATCGGTCCATGCGCAACTGGCCGTCGGCAAAAGGCGTCGCGAAGCGCCCGCCGACATAACCGGCCTGGGCATAAGCCTCGCCGCGCAACCCGCCCGGCAGCCGGAAATAGGGAAGCTGGGTCACGCCCATGACCGCCGGTTGCACCCATGTCATGCCGCCCTGCCGCGTGAGCCGGGCCTCCATGGCGGCGATCACCGGCACGGCCGGGAACGGGCGCGCCGAAAGCCCGGCCGCTGCGGAAGTTTCTCCTCTGGACGCGCCGAGGGTCGCGGTCGTGCGCAAATAGGCGGTGACCTGCCGGGTGTCACCGGGATAGAGCCGGTAGCGTAGTATCGCACCGCTCTGGCTGGCCCCGTAGCTTGCCGGAAGCGCTCCGTTGGTAAGCGGCCCTGCACTGCCTTGCCTGACGAGCGCCCAGGCGTCCATCGACCATCGCTTCGGCTGTGTCACCGGCGCAGGCGGCGGTGTAATGCTGGACGGCGGATAAGGCTGCGCCGCGAATTGCCCCAGCGGCGGCAGGCCCGGAGGCAAGCCCCCGTTTTCACCCGCTCGCGGCAGGAAGTCGAGGGACGGAGCGTCCTGGACTGCTAGAGGCCAGTCAGCCGCCGAAGCAAAACCGGGCGCCAGGCCGGACGAAGGCGGAAAGTTTCTCCGGCCCAGTTCGCTACTGCGTGGATGGGCCGGGGCGCCTGCGGCCCAGACCGGCACTTTCACGAAGACGGGATAGGCCTCCCGCACGACGGGTCCTAAACCATAGAGGGCGCCATAGGGCGGGCCGTAAGCGGCATAGAACCCCGCTCCCGCCGGAGACAGCGGACCGGGATAGGCCTGCACGCCGTCAGTCCCGGCAGCGCCATGCCTTCCGGCCGGAGCAAGCGCCATGGCCTGCACCGCTGCGGGTCGTACCGGCAGAGGCGTTTCCCAAGTAGAAATCCGGCCGCCCATCCATCCGGCAAGGACCGCGAGCAGGGCTACCAGCGGTTGTCCGCGAAGACGCTGCACCGCGCTCATGCCGATGCTCCTCCGGTGGCCGAGGCAGGGTGCGCATCATGGCGGGTCTTGTCCCAGGTCACCTGCCCGCCTCTCAGGGTCCTGATGTAAGACGCCAACGCGTCACGCCCGGCCATGATCGCGATATAGTTGGCGACGGGAATCCGCAGGATCGCCCAGACGCCTTCCGCCAGACCATATTCGCGCGCGGTGAGCGTCGCCCTCAGCAGGCTGCGCCAGACGAGGCTGAACAAGCCCGCGGCGATCAGCCAGCGCAGCAGGGGCGGTCCGGGCATCGTGCCGATGTCCCAGCCCAGGATGCGCGGAATGCCGAGAACGCCTTCCACCACGACCAGCGCATAGCTGCTCGCCAGCACGATCGCGGTCAGCGGCCCGCGCCGGTCGCGCAGGGCCATCCAGGTGTCCGCCGGTTTGCCCTCCCAACCAAGGCGCTCCCAACCCTGAAAGGCGATCCCGTGGATCCAGCGCGTCTTCTGCCGGATCGCCTCCCTGAAGCGCGCCGGAAAATAGGCGCGCGTGGCAACGAGTTCGCCCTTCTCGTCACGGACGCGAAGAAAGCGGGCGCGGCCGCCTTCTCGGGAAACCAGGACGCCTAGTTCGTAGTCCTCGGTCAGGCATTCGGCGGCGAAAGGCCCCGGATTGCCCTCGCGCTGGCGGCCGACAGCAATGCGTTCGAGCATGTCCCGCGCAAACCCGCAGCCCACGCCCGCAGCCGGGATCGCGGCGCCGAGCGCATCGCGCACGACCAGCGACTTGGTATGCGCTTCGGTGAATTCGTCGAGATAGTGCCCGCCCACCCAGCGCGAGGCAGGCTGCGGTTCGGGCCGGACGGGAAGCTGCACGAAATCGGCGGAAGTCAGCCCCCTGTCGATCACGGCGAGTTCGGCCGGATGAACCATGTCTTCCGAATCGTGAAGGATCACGCAGCGATAGCGCTGGTCCGTCTGGTCTTCGTCGGCGCAAAGCGCGCGATAGAGCCGGTTGAGACAATCGGCCTTGGTTGTGGGCCCGGCCCGCTCGTGAATGACCACCCGCACGCGCGGGTCCATGCCCGCCCCCTCCATCGCCGCACAGACGGTCGCTGCATCGTTGCCGTAGCAGCCGACGTAGAGCGTGAAATCGTCCTGCTTCCAGGCAGCCAGGGCATGGCGGATCGTATGGCCGATAACCTGCTCTTCCTGCCAGGCCGCGATGAACACGGCCGCCTTCCCGCGCAGCGGCGCATGGGCGGCGGCCTGGGAAATGCGCCCGGTTCCGGCACTTCCGCGAAGGCGAAACCACAGCCAGCAGCCGTCAATCACCAGCTCGTCGAGAGTGCCGATCAGAACCCAGAAACCGGCAAATATCAAAAGCTCCTGCTCGACAAACAGCAGGCCGCTCAATCCCAATTCGGTTAGCTCACCCATTCCCATTTCAGCCCCCGCCGGAAATCGGATCGAATCCACGCCGAGAATGCCGAAAACCCTTCAGGGCTGCCGACTTTCACAACGACTCATTGCGGGTGGCGGAATATTGCGCTGAAGCGAGACGCACCAATGAACATGCGTCTATTTCATAAAGTTAACTAACGCACACACTAGCAGAGAAGCCGCCGATCCCGAGACAGGGGACCGGCGGCGCGCTCCGCTTTACCAACTGCCGACGTTCGGCATCGAGGCCCAGGGTTCCGCCGGATCGAGGCGGCCGTCCTGCAGGAGTTCGACGGAAATGCCGTCCGGGGTGCGGATGAAGGCCATGTGGCCGTCGCGCGGGGGGCGATTGATCGTCACGCCTGCATCGGCAAGGGTCTGGCAAGTCGCGTAGATGTCATCCACCTGGAACGCGAGATGCCCGAAATTGCGGCCGCCGGTATATTCCTCGAACGATCCGTCCTCTGCCGGCCAGTTGTGCGTGAGTTCGACTTCGGCCTCTTCACCCGGCACGGCCAGATAGATCAGCGTGAAGCGGCCCTGTTCGCTGGAGAAACGGCGCGTTTCGCGCAGGCCGATCAGTTCGAAGAAGCGGATCGTCGCATCGGGATCGGTCACGCGGATCATGGTGTGGAGGTACTTCGTCACGGGCATTCCTTCAATTCATCGCATACAGAAAACGGTTCATCCCTGAGAAAGTCAGCGGAGAGCATTGTCCCGAAGACTTCAGGGAGAAGCTGCGATGTCCGACGATAGCCCAGGAAAGCGCCATCACTCCACCTCCTTCTTGTCGGGTCCGGCAAACCGGCGCTGGCTCTTGCCCTCGGCGATCATCGCCATCGGCCTCGTGGCAGGCGGCTATCTTCTGGGCGACGGCCTGAAGCGCGCCCACCGCGCGGATCGTTCCGTCACCGTGCGGGGGCTGGCCGAACGGGACGTGACCGCCGATCTCGCGACCTGGACCATCGCCTACTCCTCCAGCGCGGGCGATCTGGCCACCGCGCAGTCCGGCGTGGAGAAGGACACGCGCGCGATTCAGGCCTTCTTCGGGGAGCTTGGGTTTCCGGCCGATGCCTTGCAGCCCACCGGCGCAAACGTCCAGCAGAGCAAGGACAACGGCGTCGTCACATTCACCGTTCGCCAGCGGATGACCTTGCGCAGCCAGGACATCAAACGGGCGCAGGACGCGGTGCGCCGCCAGTTCGAACTCGTGCGGCGGGGCGTGATCCTGGAGGAAGGCTCGGGCATGGCTTTCACGTTCACCCGGCTCAACGATATCAAGCCGCCCATGGTCGCCGCCGCCACCAAGGACGCCCGCGCCGCCGCCGAACAGTTCGCCAAGGATAGCGGGGCCGAAGTGGGTGCGATCAAGAGCGCAACCCAGGGCTATTTCACGATCGAGGCGCGTGACGGCGATTCCGGCGGCGGCTGGGGCGTGTCCGATACGCCCTACAAGAAAGTGCGCGTGGTCACGACAGTCGATTTCTACCTCAAATAGCCGCGCAGGCTCGATCCGGCGCGGCCATGGGAGGACCGGGCGAAACTGCATCGCGCCCGGCTTGTCGGCATGCTTGCGGGTTTCTATAGTCCGCCTGACGCAATGCTCGCGAAGATCAGAAACCTCCTCGGCCGCGCTCCCAGCGCCCGCCCGCCCGAACTGCCCGCAGGACAGCGCGTCTATGCGATCGGCGACATCCACGGACGGCTCGACTTGTTCGAACGCCTGATCGAGGCGATCGAACGGGACGACAGCCAGCGCGCGTTCGCCCAACCGGGCAATTCACGCGGCCTCGTGATTCTCCTCGGCGACCTGATCGACCGGGGACCGGACAGCGCCGGCGTTCTCGCCCGCGCCCGCGAACTCGCCCGCCAGCGCGAGGTCGAATTCATCCAGGGCAACCATGAGGAAATGCTGCTGGTTTCCCGCGAAAAGCTGGACGCTTTCCGCAGCTTCCTCAAGTTCGGCGGGCGCGAGACGATCCTGTCCTACGGCATGGATCCCGACTTCGTGCGAGAGGCCGAACTCGAAGACCTGCACGGCGCGGCCATGGAAGCCATCCCGCAGCAGGATTTCGATTTCATCGACGGCTTCCAGAAGATGATCCGCCTGGGCGACTATATCTTCGTCCATGCCGGGGTTCGTCCGGGCACGCCGCTGGAAAACCAGCTCGGCCACGACTGCCGCTGGATTCGCGAGCCGTTTCTTAGCCACAGCGGCGAATTCGGCGGCTTCGTGGTTCACGGGCACACGATCACCGAGGAACCGGATGTACGGGGCAACCGTATCGGCATCGACACCGGGGCCTACATGCACGGGCGCCTCACCGCGATCGCGCTGGAAGGCAGCGAGCGCTGGTTCATCCAGGCGTGCGAAAGCGATGATGGCATAACCGTGCAGGTTGCCGACGAGGAGTGAGCATTACCCGGCGTTTGAAGGATAGCGTCGTCCCGGATCAGGTCCGGGACGACGAGGGACCGTCAACTTAGTCCTGAAAAAGCACCGGGGAGCCTGTAAGCCGGGTTCTGTTCCTGGCGTGGTCTCCCCAAGGAGGGACCTTACGCCGCGGCGGCAGCCATTCCTCTAGGCGACGCATTGCTGCGCCGCTCAAGCGACCAACCCGGACTGCCTGGGTCTGAAACAGACCCGCCATTCAAGATGGCGCGCAGTCCCTATTCGGTCTTGCTCCGGATGGGGTTTGCCATGCCGCTTTCCGTTACCGGAAGCGCGGTGCGCTCTTACCGCACCCTTTCACCCTTACCTGCCGCGAAGGACGAACCCTGTTGGCGAGGCGGTCTGCTCTCTGTGGCACTTTCCCTAGGCTTCGCCGGGCCTGAAAACCCGACTCGCCCGGCGGATGTTATCCGCCACCCTTGTTTCGTGGAGCCCGGACTTTCCTCGCGCATCGTAAGATGCCCGCGGCTGCCCGGCTCCCCGATGCGGGCGGTCACCTAGCACGACCGTTGTCGCGCTCCAACAGCAGTTCCAACAGAATCGCGCCGATTTCTCCATCGATCTCGCCATCGATCAGTTCGGGGCGCCATCGCCGCTGGAATGCGGTGACGGCGGCGCGCCCATCGGCAATGTCGTAGCCGAACCGTTCGAGCGCCAGGTAGAAGGCGCCGGGATTGTCGTAGAACAGGTTCATCTTCGCGACCGGGATCTTCAGCGCCAGGCCCAGTTCGCCAAGGCGCGCCCAGTCGAAATACTCGCCGGGGTCCTGCTTGCGCGCGGGTGCAATGTCGGAATGACCCACGACATTGCCGCGCGGAATGTCGTTGCGCTTGACGATGTCCGCAAGCAGCGGCAGCAGCGCCTCCATCTGCGCCTCCGGGAAGGGCCGGTAGCCCCATTCATGGCCCGGATTGACCAGTTCGATGCCGATCGAGGCCGAATTCACGTCGGTCACCCCGCGCCAGTACGAACGTCCGGCGTGCCAGGCCCGCTTGCCTTCGGGCACGAGCGAGGTCACCACGCCGTCCTCGTCGATCATGTAGTGCGCCGAGACTTCCGCCGCCGGATCGCACATCCGCTCCAGCGCCTCGGCGGCCGATTTCATGCCGGTATAGTGCAGCACGACCATCGAGATCGGCAGCTTGCGCTCGTTGCAATTGGGCGAGGCGACGGTCCGGTTGACGAGCCAGCGGTTCATGCCGCGGCGCCTCCGCGAGGGGGCTTCAACAGGCTCGGAGCTGGAAACATCGCATCACCTCCGACCGAACTGGTCTGAAACATCAAACGAACTAGAGCAGCTTCCTATCCGATTGCATCGAAGCAACTACTCTAAGTTTCTGGTTTGCCGCATTTTCCGAGTTATCAGGTGATTCCACCTGATTAGAAAATGCTGTAGTCCTGAGCCTGCCGAAGCGTCACCCTGTCGGAGTCAGGCTCCCGGCAGGACTGCGCCCAGCACCAGCGCATCGTCGGCCAGGGCATATTGCAGCTTGCCCCCCTGCCCGTGCGCAAGCTGCTGGATCATCGCGGCGGGCGCGGTGCGGCTGGAAAGGTCGCCCTCCGGCAGCGCGCCTTCGAGCGCGCGGCCGATATCGCGGTCGAAAGCGATGCGCGGGCCTGCCGCGCGTACCACGATCTCGCTCATGCCGTCGCGGAATTCCGCCGCAAGGTCCAGAGTGCCGCCGCGCGGGAGGGCCTCGATGCCGATAAGGCCGAAATTGAGCAGCGTCTTGACCGCGGGCTTGGGCAGCATGTCGCTGCCGAGCGCCCAGTTGAGCACGATGCGGGCATTGTTCGCCACCAGCGCATCGATCAGCGCGCGCCTCGCTGACAGGCACCATGTCGCCGAAGCCGCCCGCCGCGCCGAAGGCAAGGCGGAAGAACTTCAGCTTGTCGGCCGAGATCCGCGCGCTCTGGTCCAGCAGCTCGAAGCAGCGCTGGCGCATTTCCGGGTCTTTCTCGTCCGTGAGCAGTTCCAGCCCGTTGGTCAGTGCGCCAACGGGGCTGAGCATGTCATGGCACAGGCGCGAACATAGCAGACTGGCAAGTTCGAGCGAACTGGTCGTCATGGACTGGAGACTTCCCTTTTCAGTAATCATTCGGGCGAGGCATTCGGATGAACTTTCGGATGCCCATTCGGATTCAGGTCGTTACGGGCGACCGATCCAACGATATGGCATGTCAGAGGCGAAAATCCATTCCCGGTATCGCGCCAGAAAGCAACCTGCCCGTCCGCGATGATCGCCCAAACGCGCAAATCCCCGGTGGAATGTTCGCAATCGGTGGCCGACGGCACCGGACGGCCCACCGGGTGCGAGTGATAATAGCCCATGACCTTGCCCGCACCTTCCCGTCCCGCGCCCTGCCGCGCGGCGCGATGCGCGGCCAGGAGCGTCGCCGGATCTATCTCGAAATGCCGGGTCGGCTCCGGCGCGACGTTGGCAGCGGGAATCACCTCTTCGATGCGGTTTTCGTTCCCGATCAGTATGCCGCAGCATTCCTCTGGATGGGCCCTTAAAGATTCTTCATGCAATCTTGCGATCACATCACTTGTCACTGCGACATTCATCCCCAAATCCTACAGGCAATGGGGGCTTACGAAAACATCATCCAGGGTTTCATCGGCAGCGACGGCGGCCGTCTCGACAAGGCGCTGGCAGAGGCCAGCGGTCTTTCGCGCGAACGCATCAAGGCCTTGATGGGCGAAGGCCGGATTTCCCTGGCCGGCAAGCCTGTATCCCAGGCCTCGCTCAAGGTCTCGGGCGGCACTGCCTTCGCGATCGACGTGCCCGAAGCCGCGCCTGCCGAAGCGGTCGCGCAGGACATTCCGCTCAGCGTCGTGTTCGAGGACGAATACCTGATCATCGTCGACAAGCCTGCGGGCCTCGTCGTCCATCCGGCGGCGGGCAATCTCGACGGCACTTTAGTCAATGCGCTGCTGCACCACTGCCGGGGCCAGCTTTCCGGCATCGGCGGCGTGGCGCGGCCGGGCATCGTCCACCGGATCGACAAGGACACCTCGGGCCTGCTCGTGGTCGCCAAGACCGACAAGGCGCACGAAGGGCTGGCCGTGCAGTTCGCGGACCATTCGATCGCACGCGCCTACCGGGCCGTCGTTTCGGGAAGGCCCATCCCGCTGGCGGGCACCGTGCGCGGGGCGATCGCCCGCTCCACCGCCAACCGCAAGAAGATGGCGCTGGTCGAAGACGGTCGCGGCAAGCATGCGGTTACCCACTATCGTACGCTGGAGTCGCTGAAAAACGCGAGTCTCGTGGAGTGCCGCCTCGAAACGGGACGCACGCATCAGGTACGCGTTCACATGTCGTCAATCGGTCATTCGCTATTGGGGGACCCTGTATATGGTCGTACACCTTCAGCGATTCGCCCGATTCTCCAGCGACTCGGTTTTTCCCGACAGGCGCTTCATGCCGCGGAACTTGGCTTCGTCCATCCCGTTACTGGAGAGAACGTCCATTTCATCAGTCCGCTGCCCGACGACATGCGGACCCTGATCGATGAACTGCGACACTGAAATCGGATAATTGTGCTATCTTGAAAGGGTGGCCCCAAGCTAAGACGCCTCGCAAGGGTCTTCGACCGCGGGCCGACCGGAAAGGACGGATATTGTGAGCAAGGAACGTAATCTCCCGGCGGTGCCGGCACTGGGCGGCGAGCAGAGCCTCAACCGCTACCTGTCCGAGATCCGCAAGTTCCCGCTTCTCGCGCCCGAGCAGGAATACATGCTCGCCAAGCGCTACAAGGAGCATGAGGATCCCGCAGCCGCGGGCCAGCTGGTGACCAGCCACCTTCGCCTCGTCGCGAAGATCGCGATGGGTTACCGCGGCTATGGCCTGCCGGTTTCGGAACTCATCTCCGAAGGCAACATCGGCCTCATGCAGGGCGTGAAGAAGTTCGAACCCGATCGGGGCTTCCGCCTCGCCACTTATGCGATGTGGTGGATCAAGGCTTCGATTCAAGAGTACATCCTGCGTTCGTGGTCGCTCGTGAAGATGGGCACCACCGCCGCGCAGAAGAAGCTGTTCTTCAACCTTCGCCGGATGAAGAAGAATCTCGACGCTTACGAGGATTCCGACCTTCATCCCGACGATGTCGCCAAGATCGCAACCACGCTCGGCGTTTCCGAGCAGGAAGTGGTCAACATGAACCGGCGCATGATGATGGGCGGCGATGCCTCGCTGAACGTCTCCCTGCGCGAGGAAGGCGAAGGCCAGTGGCAGGACGTTCTCGCGGACGACCGTCCGCTCCAGGACGAAACCGTTGCGGATGCGGAAGAAGCCACCGTTCGTCACGCCATGCTGGTGGAAGCCATGGACGGCCTCAACGAACGCGAGCGCGACATCCTGATGGAGCGCCGCCTGACGGACGACCCGAAGACGCTCGAAGAGCTGAGCCAGGTCTACCACGTCAGCCGCGAACGCGTCCGCCAGATCGAGGTGCGGGCGTTCGAGAAGCTGCAAAAGGCGATGAACCGCATCGCCAGCGACCGCAAGCTCCTGCCTGCGGGCTGAGGTTCGGCTTGAGAACAGGAAACGGGCCGTCCGAAAGGGCGGCCCGTTTTCGTTTGGGCGCTAAGTCGGGCGCGGAGCGGCAAGGCTTGCGGCAAAGAACCACCAATTCCCGAAACTTGCGTCATCCTGAACTCGTTTCAGGATCCATTTCTGACCATCAGCGGCCGTTTGATCGCCGAGATGGATCCTGAAACAAGTTCAGGATGACGTGTGCGTGATGCGCGCGGTTGGTCCTCGCCCCCCCCCCGACCTCGTCATTGCGAGCGTAGCGAAGCAATCCAGAGCGGCTCTGCGCGACTCTGGATTGCTTCGCTACGCTCGCAATGACGAAAGTGAGGTGCTACCCGAACTAAGTCCGGCTCTCATCCCAGGCCGCGCGTTCCTCGGCGGTCAGGTCCAGTTCCACCGATCGCCCTTCCGCAGCGGAGCGCTCCGCCGCCTCGATCACGGCCATCACTGCCAGCGACTGGATCGGCGGCACCGGATTGGGCGCCCTGCCCCGCACCGCTTCCCCGACAAGGCGGTAGAATTCTCGCTGGTCGCCCGGCTCGGCGGGCAAGCGGCTGGCGTTGCCCTGCGCGTCGTAGAGCACCAGCGGGTCGCCGTCCTCGCCCCAACCGGGCGCACCCGGCATCATTCCGGCAAGCAGCTGGCTCTCCTGCACGTCCATGCCGTGCTTCACCGCACTGCCGCCCGTACCGTGGACGATGAAGCGCCCCGAGCCGCCCGCCACCAGCATCGAGGCATGAAGGATCGCCCGCTTGCCATCGGCATATTCCAGAACGACATGGGCCCAGTCCGTGCTCCGCCCCCCTTCGCGCTGGAGCGCCAGCGCAGCCGTGACCCGGTCCGGCAGGCCCATCAGCAGGAGGGCGTGATCGACCAGATGCGGCCCAAGGTCGAACCAGATCCCGGCCCCCGGTCCATCGCCCTCACGCCAGCGATCGCGGACTTGCGGGCGGAAGCGGTCGAAATGGATTTCGAGGTGGGCGGGATCGCCGACGAGGCCCGCCGCGATCGCCTTGCGCACGCTGAGAAAATCGCTGTCCCACCGGCGATTGTGAAATACCGTGAGGAGGCGCCCATTGTCCTGCGCCAGCGCAATCAGCGTCCGCGCCTGGGCGAGATCGAGCGTGAAAGGCTTATCGACCACGACATGCTTGCCCGCTTCCAGCGCCGCTTGCGCCAGCGGGAAATGCGTATCGTTGGGCGTCGCCACCACGACGAGATCGACTTGCGGATCGTCGATCAGGTCTGCGGGTTTCTCATGGACCATGGCATCGGGAAACCGGGCGAGGATCCTGTCCCCGCTCCGGCTTGCAAAACGGGAAAGTTCCAGCCCCTCTACCGCGTCCATCAGCGGCGCATGGAACGTGGCCCCGGCATAGCCGTAGCCGAGCAGGCCTGCCCCGACAGTGCTATCGGCTCCGGTCTCGTCCATACCCTGTTCCTTCCGTTCAGGCGTAGCGCGCCTGCCACATGCTTGCGGCAATGCTCTCGCGCGTCAACGCCTCGGGTTCGGCGGTGGCGAGCCCCTCGGCCTGCGCCTGCGCCGCCACGGCAACGGCGATTTCCAGCGCCACATCCCGCAATTCGGTCACCGCAGGCAGAAGTCCGCCCCTGCCATCTTGCGTGCCGCCGCCCAGCTCGCCCAGACGGCGCGCCGCGGCCATGAACATCGCGTCGCTCACCGCCGTGGCCCCGCTGGCCAGTGCGCCAAGGCCGACGCCCGGGAAGATGTAGACATTGTTGACCTGCGTGACGCCCGGCGTGCCGAAGGGGCTGCCGGTGCCGACGATCGCCTTGCCGCCGGTCCATTCGAGAATGTCCGCCGGATGAGCTTCGGCCCGCGAGATCGGGTTGGAGAGCGGGAAGACCACCGGCCGCTCGACCGTCTCCGCCATCGTGCGGATGGTGCGCTCGTCGAAAGCGGCCTTCTGTCCCGACGTCCCGATCAGCACGGTCGGGTGGACGTTGGCCACCACTTCCTGAAGCGAGATCATGTTCTGGCCGCTGACGTTCCAGCCCTCGATCTCGGCCGGATCGCGCGCCAGCTTCGCCTGCTGCTGCGGCAGGCGCGGAATGTCGGAAAGGATCAGCCCGTCGCGGTCCACCGCCCAGATGTTCGCGCGCGCCGCCTTCTCGTCGAGCCCGTCCGCCATCATCGCCTGAACCAGCATCTCGGCCACGCCGCTGCCTGCCGCGCCCGCGCCGAACAGCACGACACGCTGTTCGGTGAGCGGCACGCCGGTACGGCCGATTGCCGCCAGCAGCGTGCCCACAGCGGTGGCGGCGGTGCCCTGGATATCGTCGTTGAAGCTCAGCAGGCGATCGCGATAGCGCACCAGCAGGTCATAGGCGTTCTTGCCCGCGAAATCCTCCCACTGGAGCAGGACACCGGGGAAGCGGTCGTTGACGGCCGAAACGAACGTCTCGACGAAATCGTCGTAGTCCTGCCCCCGCACGCGCGGGGCGCGCCAGCCCACGTAGAGCGGATCCTCACGGCGGGCGTGGTTGTCGGTGCCGAGGTCCAGCAGGATCGGCAGGACTTCCGAAGGGTGGATGCCCGCGCAGGCGGTGTAGAGCGCCAGCTTGCCGATCGGAATGCCCATGCCGCCCGCGCCCTGGTCGCCCAGGCCGAGAATGCGCTCGCCGTCGCTGACGACGATCACTTTCACCCGGTCGTAGGCGGGGTCCGCGAGAATGTCGGAAATGCGGTCGCGGTTGGGATAGCTCAGGAACAGGCCGCGCGGACGGCGCCAGATCTCGCTGAAGCGCTCGCAGCCCTCGCCCACCGTGGGCGTATAGACCAGCGGCAGCATGCGCGGCAGGTCGCTCTGCACCAGCGCATGGAACAACACCTCGTTCGAATCCTGAAGCTCGCGCAGGAAGGCATAGCGCTGGAAGTCGCTTTCCTTTTCTTCCAGTGCCTTGCGGCGGCGTTCGATCTGGCTGTCGAGCGTTCCGACATGCGGGGGCAGCAGGCCGTGCAGGCCGAACGCGTCACGCTCCTCGGCGGTGAAGGCGGTCCCCTTGTTGGTCAGGGGATCGGAAAGCAGTGCGCGGGCGGCAGCGTGACGCGTGGGAGACATCAGTGACCTTTCATCAAAAGCGTAGACTCAGCCAGCCCGCGAGAAAATCGGAGCTGCGGTAACCCGCATCGGTCAGCGCGGGGCCGGCTTCGAGATGCTCGTAGCGCCCGGTGAACGAGACGCGGGGCGAGATCTGCCAGACCGCCTGAAGGCGGGCGAGTTCGGCGATCTTGCGCGCCCGGCCGTTCTGGGTGCCGGCAAAGGGTTGGCCGTTGGCCCGATAGACCGCATCGGTGACACTGTCACGCCAGGCAAAGCGGTATTCGGCATTCACTTTCACGTTCTTGAGCGGCGAGAAGCTGAAAGTCGGTGCCAGGGCACGAAGGTTCGAGGGCGTCAGGTAGAGCTGGTAGCTGTAGTAGATGTTGTTGCCGAAGGGCGAATAGGCGTCGCGCAACTTGCCGTCTCCATAGCCGCCACCGCCGCTGGCATAGTCGGCGCTGAGGCCGATGCGCGGCGCCGCCTTGTCCTTGCCGAGGCGCCAGGACTGCGCCAGCAGCACCTGCCAGGCGTCGATCTTCTGGTCCATGAAGGTGCCCCACTGGTGGTTCACCGTCCAGTCGAGCTGGAGCGGCCCGGCATCGCCGTAGACGTGGACCCCGCCATACCAGCGCGTCGCCGGGCCGATCCGCCCGCCCCAGGTGCCGACGCCGTTGCGCCGCCGCCAGAGGAAGGGATCGACGAAGAGTTTCGAATCGCCAAGGACCGTCGTCGGCACGGCATAGCCCAGCGTCACGCCGGAAAAGCGGCGTTCGGGATCGCTCTTGTCGTCACCGATGCCGTCCTCGCCATAGGCGGTGGGGCGCAAGTCGAAGACGTCGGCGCGCACTGCCTTGCCGCGCACCCAGGCGCGCACGCCGTTCAGCGTATAGTGCAGGGTATTGTTGTCGCGCTGCGAGGTGAGCAGGTTGGGTCCGTCCACGAACTCCTGACGGCCATAGCGGATCCCCACGTCGAGGCCCGCTATCTTCCCGTTCGCCTCGGCGAAATACTGCTGGGCGGCAAGGCCGTTGCGGAAGTTGCTCGAAGGTGCGCCGAGGTTGCGTCCGCCGAGGCCGCCATGCGCCAGCTCGCCGTAGAAGCGAAGATGCGGGCCGATGTGCAGGTCGGCGCCCGCCACCATGCGGGAAATGTCCTGCCGCTGCGCCTCCGCCTCTCGCAGGTTGGGATTGGTGGTCTGGTTGACGCGGAGGCGCAGCTCGCCCGAGAGCGTGACGTAGATGTCACCGTCTCCATCGAGCGGAAGGAACTTGAGCCGGTCGAGCGGATCGTCCCGCTTCTTCTCGTCGGCCATGACCTGCCAGTCCTCGGCCCAGCGGGAGATGCTGTAGCCGTTGGTGACGGCACCGTCGCCGTTCGAGGAAACCGGGTAGACCGGGGTCTTCGCCTCTTCGGCATGGGCCGGAAAAGAGGCGCAGCAAAGGGTGGCGGCCAGCAGCCGCGGCAGGGAAATCTTCATGTCCGTGGTTCCTCTGCGGGGCTTTCGCCCCGCGCAGGTCAGGTCGGGCGGTCAGGTCAGACGAGCACGGGGCTCGCGGTGACGGCGGGCTCGCGGTTGGCGAGCACGGCCTTGAAGCGCTCGGTGTCGAGCTTGCCTTCCCACCGCGTGACCACCACGGTCGCCACGGCATTGCCGATGAAGTTCGTAAGGCTGCGGCATTCCGACATGAAGCGGTCGACGCCCAGGATCAGCGCCATGCCCGCGACCGGCACCGAAGGCACGATCGACAGGGTAGCCGCCAGCGTGATGAAGCCCGCGCCGGTCACGCCCGCCGCGCCCTTGGAAGAGAGCATGGCCACGCCCAGCAGCAGCACCTGCTGCCCCAGGGTCAGTTCCACGTTGCAGGCCTGGGCGATGAACAGCGCCGCCAGGGTCATGTAGATATTGGTGCCGTCAAGGTTGAAGCTGTAGCCGGTGGGCACGACGAGGCCGACGATGCTCTTGGGGCAGCCCGCGCGCTCCATCTTCTCCATCAGCGAAGGCAGCGCGCTTTCCGAGGACGAGGTGCCCAGCACCAGCAGCAGTTCGGCCTTGAGGTAGGAGATCAGCGAGAAGATCGAGAAGCCAGCAAGCCACGCGACCACCCCCAGCACCACCACCACGAACAGTGCCGAGGTAATGTAGAACGTCGCCACCAGTCCAGCGAGGTTGGCAAGACTGCCAACGCCGTACTTGCCGATAGTGAAGGCCATGGCGCCGAAGGCACCGATCGGCGCGGCCTTCATGACGATCGAGACGAGCTTGAAGAACACCAGCGAGACGTCTTCGAGCAGCGAAAGCGGACGGGCGCCGCGGTCGCCCAGCATGGCGAGCGCGATGCCGAACAAAATGGCGATCACCAGGACCTGAAGGATATTACCCTCGGTCATGGAGGAGAGGAATGTGTCCGGGATCATTTCCATCAGGAACCCGGTGATCGACGTTTCGTGTGCCTTCTCTGAGTAGGTTGCGACCTTCGAGGCATCGAGCGTGGCAGGATCGATATTCAGGCCATGGCCGGGGCGAACAACGTTCGCCACGATCAGCCCGACGATCAGCGCCAGGGTCGAGAAGAAGAAGAAGTAGCCGAAAGCCTTGCCCGCAACGCGACCGACCGAGCGAAGGTCGCGCATCGAGGCGATGCCGGTGACGATGGTCAGGAAGATGACCGGCGCGATCACCATCTTTACCAGCTTGATGAAGGCATCGCCGAGCGGCTTGAGCGCTTCGCCCGTACCCGGTGCGAAGTGGCCCACGGTCACGCCCGCCGCGATGGCGATCAGCACTTGCACATAGAGGTGCCCATACCAGCGCTTCGGCTTGGACGGTTCGTGCGTTTCGGACAACGTGGCATGCATGGGTAAGGCCTTTCTTCCTCTCTCTGGCACACGCAAGACTTATGCTTATCGTGTGCTGGCCACAGACTCTTCCATTCCACGCTGCGGCCAAAGACATTTTTGCATTCGTTTAAAATCGCCGATTTCTGCCATTCCTGAAAAACCCCTCCTATTCCCGAGCGCAGGAATCGGCACATTGCACTGCAGCGATGTGCCGAAAGTTGCACATCAGGGCGCAGCCGCCTAACCTCCCGCCGTGACTCGCCGTCAAACCCTATACTGGCTGCTCGCCGCGCTTGCCGCCGCCGTGCTTTTCGGCAGCGTCGGCGGCGAGATCGTGCGCAGGCGCGCAACCGCCGCTTTCGCCGCTTCCGTTTCCGCCGACGCCCGGCTGCGACAGGCGCTGCTCAACAGCGAGATCGCCCGCTTCCGCCTGCTGCCCCAGACCCTGGCCGACGACCGCGACGTGATCGCCGCCGCGGACGGCGAGGAAGGCGCCGAGCGCCGCCTCAATGCCAAGCTAGAAGCCTTCGCAGGTCAGATCGGCGCCTCGGCCATCTATCTCGTGGGCGAGAACGGTTTCGCCATTGCCGCCAGCAACTGGCGCCGCGCCGACAGCTTCGTCGGGCGCGACTACCGGTTTCGCCGCTATTACCGCGATGCCCTTCGCCACGGCGACGGCGCCCAGTTCGCGCTCGGCACCGTCAGCCACCGCCCCGGCCTCTACCTCGCGCGCAAGGCAGCCGGGGACTGCGTGATCGTCATCAAGCTGGAATTCGCCCGCATCGAGGCGCAGTGGCGCACGGCGGGCGGCGAGACTTTCGTGACCAACCGCGACGGCGTGGTGCTCGTCTCCAGTCGGCCCGCCTGGCGCTTCGCCATGACCCGCCCGATCGATCCCGCACGGCAAAAGGAGATCGCGGGCGACATCGGCATTCCTGGCCTGAAACCGGCGCCCTACAGGGCGGACAGGGACGGTTTCCTGCGCATGCCGGGGCGGACCGAGCGGCTTCAGCTTGCCACCAGCCCGCCCAATCGCGACGCATGGCGCGTCAACCTCGCCCTGCCGATCCGCCTTGCCGTGACCACCCCCGTGCGCAGCGCCCAGGCCGTGGCGGCAACGCTGGCGCTGGTCGCTGTCGGCGCGCTCTGGTGGCTGGCCCAGCGCAATCGCCGCCGCCGCGAACGCACGGCCCTGCTCGAAGCCGCCGTCACCGAACGCACCGCCGAACTGCGCCGCGAGATGGAAGAACGCACCGCGCTGGAACAACGCGCCGCGCTCCTGCGCGAGGAACTGCGCCTCGCCAATCGCCTCGCCACATTGGGGCAGGTCACCGCCAGCGTCGCCCACGAAACCGCCCAGCCGGTCGCCGCGATCCGCAACTATGCCCGCAGCGCAGGCCAGTTGCTGGACCTTGGCGAGGCGGGAGAAGTGCGCGAAAATCTTTCCGCCATAGACCGCCTTGCCGAGCGCATCGGCGTGATCACCGCCCAGCTTCGCGGCTTCGCCCGCAAGGCGAGCGGCGCCGAAAGCGCTGTTTCGCTGGCCGAAGTGGTGGATGGCGCGCAGCTCCTGCTGAAAGAGCGCCTTGCCGCCCTGACTTTCGAAAGGCCTGCGATTGCGGCGGATCTCAAGGTCCGGGGCGACAAGGTGCGGCTGGAACAGATCCTCGTGAACCTGCTTCAGAACGCCACCGAAGCGCTGGCCGGGCGCCCCGACCCGCGCATTCGCCTCTCCGTGGAGACGCTCGACGATGTCCTGCGCCTGCGGGTGGCCGACAACGGCCCCGGCATCGCACCGGAAATCGCCGATCGCCTGTTCACCCCCTTTGCCACCAGCCGCGCCGAAGGCCTCGGCCTCGGCCTCGTGATCGCGCAAGATATCGCCCAGGAATTCGGTGGTTCCCTGCGCCTCGTGCCGGACAGGACCGGCGCGGTTTTCGAACTGGAATTGAGACTGGCCCGATGACTACTCAGAATACTGGCCAGACCGTCGCCCGGGTCGCGCTCGTAGAGGATGACGAGGATCTTGCCCGTTCGACCGCGCAACTGCTCAGGCTTGCCGGATTCGACGTGCAGCATTTCCCCGAGGCCGCCCCGGCGCTCGCCGCCATAGCGCAGGACTGGCCCGGCGTCGTCGTTACCGACGTGCGCATGCCCCATATCTCGGGCATCGACCTGTTCCGCCAGCTTCACGAACGCGATGCTGAACTGCCGGTCATTCTCGTCACCGGGCACGGCGATATCGAAATGGCCGTGCAGGTGCTCAAGGCCGGGGCCTGGGACTTCCTGACCAAGCCTTTCGCCCCCGATGCCCTGATCGCCGCCGTCAACCGCGCCGCCACCGCCCGCGCACTGACCTTGGAAAACCGCCGCCTGCGCAGCCTGGCCCGGGCCGAGGACGCCCCGGTATTCCTCGGAGAAAGCCCCGCGATCCGCCGCCTGCGCGAGATGATCCCGGTCCTCGCCAATGCCGATATAGACCTGTTCATCGAAGGTGAGACCGGCACCGGCAAGGATCTCCTCGCCCGCCTCATCCATCGCTCCGGCAAGCGCGCACGCCAGCGCTTCCTGCCTATCGCCTGCGCCGGAATGCCCGAAACCCTTGCAGAGCCGCTGTTCACGGGCAGTGGCCATGCCGAACCCGGCCTCGCCGCCGCGCATCGCGGCACGCTCTACCTCGACGACATAGATCGCGCCCCCGCGCATTTTCAGGAGCGCCTGCTGCCCTTCGTCGAACAGCGCGCACTGCGCCGCCGTGACGAGGCCATGCCGATCGACGTGCGGGTGATCTCCACCAGCCAGACCGCTGCCGAAGGCCCGCCCCCGTCCCTGCTGCCGCCGCTGTTCTACCGGCTGGCCGCCATGCGCCTCTCCGTGCCGCCGCTGCGCGAGCGCCGCGAGGATATCGCCCCCCTCTTCGCACGCTTTGCCGGAGATGCCGCCGGACGCACCGGCCGGGATCTGCCGCCGGTGACCGCAGCCGTGCGTACGATGCTCGAACGCCACGACTGGCCGGGCAACGTGCGCGAACTCGCCAACTTCGCGGAACAGTTCGTGCTGGGCCTGGGCGGATCCTCGCCCACGCCATCCCCTTCCGCAGCCAGGAGCCTGACCGAACGCGTGGACGCCTTCGAACGCGAGGAAATCATCGCCGCCGTGCTCGCCGCCAACGGAGAGATCGGCGCCGCCATCCGCTCGCTCGATCTGCCGCGCAAGACGTTCTACTATAAGGTGAACAAGCACGGGATCGATCTGGGGGCGTTGCGCCAAAAGGGGTGAAGGCGCGAGGGGAAGAAGAAGGAAAAGCAGGGGAGCAAAGCCCCCCTGCACCCCCGTTACCGTTTAGGTCACGCCCTGCCTGTTCGTTGTGCGCCCATGGCTGCGTCGGGAGACTTATTGGCTGCGCCGCAGGGAGCGCACACCGGAGAGGCGGCGCGCAGCGTAGACATTACGAGGGTCTGGGGGATCATCCCCCAGAACTCCTATCTTCAAACCAGTTCCGTCTCGATCCCGAGCCCCGACTTCAACGTCAAGGTCACCGGCGTCCGCTCGGCAATATCCGCAAGCCGGGCCTTCTGCTCGTCATCCAGCCCGACGATCGAGAGCTTCCGCTCGATCCGCATCTCTTCCTTCGAACCCTTGAGCCGAAGATCGACATCCACCGAGACCAGCGGCCAGCCCTTGCGCGCGGCGTACATCTTCAGCGTGATCGCGGTGCAGGCGCCGAGGCTGGCCAGCAGCAGGTCGTAGGGGGCAGGTCCGGCGCCCTGCCCACCCAGAGCTTCCGGTTCGTCGGCAGTGATCGCGTGGCCGCCGACGAGGATGTCGGTGCGCCAGGGGGTTTCGCCGATATGGGCGGTTCCGTGTGCCATGGTCCGGTGCTCCTCAGGCCGGGAGGGGGATGAATTCGTGCTCTTCTGGCACGCAGGCGAAGCGCTGTTCTCTCCAGTCTTCCTTGGCCTGCTCGATACGGTCGAGCGAGGAGGAGACGAAGTTCCAGAAGATGTGGCGCTTTTCCGGCAGCGGTTCGCCGCCCAGCAGCATCAGTCGGGTGCCGCCCTTGGCCCTCAGGATCACTTCGGCGCCCGGCTTGAAGACCACGAGTTCGGTCTCCTTGAAGCTGCCGGTCTGCCCTTCCACTTCCACTTCGCCGCCAACGACGTAGATCGCGCGTTCGACATGCTCGGCCTTCACCTGATAGCGCGCGCCGTCGAGCATGACGATATCGGCATAGACCATGTCGGAGTAGGTCTTGAGCGGCGAGGTCAGGCCGTCGGACGTCCCCGCGATCAAGGTCAGGCGCGTTCCGGCGTCTTCGGTTACCGGAATCTCGTCGGCCTTGTGGTGGGCGAAGGCGGGGGCGGTCTCTTCCGCTTCCTTGGGCAGCGCGATCCAGGTCTGGAGACCGAACAGCTTGCCGCCGCTGGCGCGAACTTCGGGAGAGGTACGCTCGGAATGGACGATGCCGCTGCCTGCCGTCATCCAGTTGACCTCGCCGGGACGGATCGCCTGCGCCGAGCCAAGCGAATCGCGGTGGAAGATTTCGCCTTCGACAAGATAGGTCAGCGTGGAAAGGCCGATGTGGGGATGCGGGCGCACGTCGAGGCCTTCGCCGCTGCGGAACACCGCCTCGCCCATCTGGTCGAAGAAGATGAAGGGACCGACCATGCGGCGCTGCGCGGTAGGCAGCGCGCGGCGGACCTGGAAGCCGTCGCCAAGATCGCGGACGGGGGGGAGAACGACGAGGTCGACACCTTCGATATCGGACGAATGGACGGTCATGGGGCAATCCTTCCTTGCGCTTCTTTTGTGCGATTGAGCGCCGGAGAGGAAAGTCGGCGCCGAAAAGGGAAAATGCAATCGGGGAAGAGTTGGGAGCGGGCGGATTTCCGCCCGCTCCCGGTTCTTACGTCAAGCCGCGTCGACCAGTACGATCTCGCTGTCATCGATCGCGGTGATCCGCAGCACGTCGAGGTCGCTGATCGCCACGCCGTCGCGGGCATTGGCGCGCACGTCCTCGATCTGCACCGCACCGATGGCGGGAACGAGGTAGGCCTTGCGGTCCTTGCCCAGCGGGTATTCGGCGGTTTCGCCGGCCTTCAGAGTGGCACCCACGACGCGGGCGTTGGTGCGGATCGGCAGGGCGTCGTTGTCGTTCTCGTAACCCGAGGCGAGCGTCACGAACTGGCCCGAACGGTCGCCCTTGGGGAAGGGCTTGGCACCCCAGCTCGGCTGTTCACCGTCGCGGGTGGGGATGATCCAGATCTGGAAGATCTTCGTCGTCACGTCCTCGAGGTTGTATTCCGAGTGGGTGATCCCGGTACCGGCGCTCATCACTTGGACGTCGCCTGCTTCGGTGCGGCCCTTGTTGCCCAGGTTGTCCTGGTGGGTGATCGCGCCTTCACGGACGTAAGTGATGATTTCCATGTCGCGGTGCGGGTGCGGCGGGAAGCCGGTCTGCGGGGCGATCGCATCGTCGTTCCAGACGCGCAGGTTGCCCCAGTGGACGCGGGCCGGATCGTGGTAGCCGGCGAACGAGAAGTGGTGCTTGGCGTCGAGCCAGCCGTGGTTGGCACCGCCGAGGCTGTCAAAGGGGCGAAGTTCGATCATGTCCTGTCTCCGGGGAGCGGCGGGGTGAGGTGCCGTCCTGTTGAAACCCATATAGACTTCGCCTCATTTCAAGTTCAGAGGGATAAAATCGACCTGACTGTTCGAGGAGATTGAAAAGTGAGCAACCCCGGTACGCCGACGCTGGACCAGCTGCGTATCTTCCTGGCCATCGTCGATACCGGCAGTTTCGCCGCCGCCGGACGCAAGCTCAACCGCGCGGTCTCGGTCATCAGCTACGGCATCGCCAATCTCGAGGCGCAGCTCGGCGTGACCCTGTTCGAGCGCGAAGGCACGCGCAAGCCGGTTCTGACTACGGCGGGCCGCGCCGTCCTTTCGGAAGCGCGCGGCGTGGCCGAGGGAATCGACGGGCTCCGCGCCAAAGTGAAGGGCCTGCTCGACGGGCTCGAGGCCGAAGTGGACCTGGCGGTCGACGTCATGTTCCCGGCCGAACGGCTGGGCGTGATCCTTCGCGCCTTTGCCGCCGAATTTCCCACCGTCCAGCTTCGCCTCCATGTCGAGGCCTTGGGTGCCATCACCGCCATGGTCCTCGACGGGACAGCGGTGATCGGCCTGTCCGGCCCGCTCTTTGCTGGCGTGGAGGGGCTTGAAAGCGTGTCGCTCGGTTCGGTGGCCATGGTGCCGGTGGCCGCGCCCGACCATCCACTCGGCCGCATGGACCCGATCCCGCCCGGCGCCGGACGCGAATATACCCAGCTCGTGCTCAGCGACCGCTCGCGCTTCACCGAAGGCAAGGACTTCTCGGTGATGAGCCCCAAGACCTGGCGCCTTGCCGATCTCGGCGCCAAGCACGCGCTGCTGCGGCAGGGCATCGGCTGGGGCAACATGCCGCTGCCGATGATCGAGGCCGATCTCGTATCCGGCACGCTCATCCGCCTTTCGATGCCCGACCATCCGGGCGGCATCTATCGCTTCGGTGGTATCTGGCGCCGCGACACCCCGCCTGGACCGGCGGCGGCATGGCTGCTCGATCGTTTCGCCGCCCAGTGTGAGCTGGATACCAACCTGAATTCGCTTCCCGACATCTGAAAATAGGGAAACGCCCCCGGGCTTATAGTAAAAACCCTCCATTCCCGGACAGAAGCAAGACTGCAATCTTCATACCTCATGTATGGGATCTCGAATCGCGCGAAAAATCGGTTTGTCGCAGCCAATTACTATGCGACACTCCGTGACATCGCGATTTTCCCATTGTCGCGATTGGTTCGATCATCCGGGTCGAATCGATCGTCGGTCTGGAGAGTTGATCATGCTTCATGACGCCCTGAGCACCACGGCGAGCACGACAACGATAAATACGGGACAGGATTCAGAACATACTTATACCCCGCCCCTGCCGATCTCATCATCGGCAAGAGGCCACGCTGCAATGTGCAGGCAGGTTGCCGCGAACGACCTCCTCGTGCCGGGGTCGCCCCTGCCCGCCGAGGAGAACGACACTTCGGCAAAAGGCGGGCTTGCGGGATGGCAATTGCGCAAGGTCATCCGCCACGTCGAGGACAACCTCGGCCATTCGCTGCCCTGCTACGATCTGGCCGCCGTCGCGCGGCTGAGTACCGGCCACTTCTGCCGTGCGTTCAAGACCAGCATGGGCGAACCCCCGCATGCCTATGTCATCCGCCAGCGCATCCGCCGCGCGCAGACGCTGATGCTGCATACCGAGGATACCCTCTCCGAAATCGCCTGCATGTGCGGGTTGACCGATCAGGCCCATCTCACCCGCCTGTTCCGGCGCATCGTGGGCAGCACGCCGAAAGTCTGGCGAACCCGGTGGCGCGCCCAGCTCGGCTGACATCACCGGCCTTTAGCGGGCAATCACCACCTCTTCACATCGAGATCCCGGCCATGATCGTGCCGGGACCGGGTTCGAAGCATTCGGTCCTTTTGGAGCGGCGCTATCGAACCGCCTTGGGGACTGGCGGCCTTCCCTCCCCCGCCACGTCGCCAGTCCCCTTTCTTCCGTCACGGCTTTTCAATTATCTGGAACAAAACGAGCGATCTTATCCGTATTCCTGAAAGACCGTTCCTGCGGCATTTCCTGGCCATCGAGGTTCCACGGCCCTGCGGAACCCTCTCCAGCAAGGACAATGCCATGAACACCGCAACTGCAAAGCTTACCCCTGCCGCTTCCAGCGAAGGGATCATCCGTTTCCTGCCTCTGGTAGGACGCATCCTGATTGCCGCCATCTTCATTCTCAGCGGCCTCTCCAAGCTTTCCGACCCGGCCGGCACGATGGCCTATATCGCCTCCGTCGGCCTCCCCCTCCCCGCCGTCGCCCTGGCCGGAGCCGTTGCCGTCGAAGTCATAGGCGGCGCCCTGCTGATCTCCGGCTATCGCTTGCGCACCGTGGCAGCAGCCCTGGCCCTGTTCAGCCTGGTTACGGCCGTCTTCTTCCACGCCCAGCTCGGCGACCAGAACCAGTTCATCCACTTCTTCAAGAACGTGGCGATGGCCGGCGGCCTCCTGCAGATCGTTGCTTTCTGCAAGGGCCGCGACTGAACTTTCGCGACTGCACCGAACCCTCAGGAAGGGCCGCCGCGAGGCGGCCCTTTTTGCGTTTCATGTCCGCACAGACCCTACATACATACGTTTTACTAAGTTATCGAAACCCGTTTCATAAGGGTCGAACATCCGAGTTTATTGAGCCTTAAACTTTCATTATCTGCCGACCCTTGACCGCCAGCCTGTCACAAAGAATACATACATCCGTTATACCTGCCGCCATCAACAAGACAGGAAGGACTCCGTAATGCGCAAGATCGCCCCCATTGCCCTCCTCGCCGCGCTGGCGGCAGCATCGCCTGCCGCAGCCCGCGAGCTGGCCACGTTGACCCGGCTGGACGATGGGACCGTCGAACTGAGCCGCACGGACACCGCCTCCGCCACCGTCTGGATTAGCGCCGACACCGCGCTCGACGGGAAAGACCAGCGCTTCGCCGCCGCCAGCAGCGCGGCCAGGCTCAAGTTGCCGATCCCGGCCGGAACTCGCAGCTACGTCATTCTCGAAGGCAAGGACGGTAAGACCATGGTAGTCGCCGAGCGCGTGCTGCCGCTCCAGCAGGGCAGCAACTTTCGCGACATCGGCGGCTATGTCACCAAGGACGGCCGCACCGTGAAGTGGGACAAGGCCTTCCGCTCCGGCGCGATGCCGCTCCTGACCGAGGCCGACTACGGGCTGCTGGGCCAGCTCCATCTTGGCGCGGTGGTGGATTTGCGTTCGATCGAGGAGCGCGAAGTCGCGCCCGACATGCTCGACGACCGCACGGGCGCGCTGTTCCTGGCCAACGACTATTCGATCAAGCCGCTATTCACGAACATGGCCAAAAGTGGCGGCGAGAACATGTACCGGGGCATGGAGACCATGCTGGTCCCCCAGTTCCGCGCTTTGTTCAACCGCCTTCTCGCGAACGAGGGCGCGGTGGTCTACCACTGCTCGGCCGGTCAGGATCGCACCGGAATCGCCACGGCGCTGATCTATGATGTGCTGGGCGTCGATCGCGAGACGATCATCAAGGACTATCACCGCTCCACCGAGCTGCGCCGCCCGCAATGGGAAATGCCCAAGGTCGATCCGGCCGACTATCCGAACAACCCGATCCTGAAGTACTACGCCGCGCGGCCCGACGGTCAGCCCGCCAAGGCCGAGCCGCTCTACACGAAAAGCGGCGCCTCGCACCTTGCCCAGTTCTTCACTTATCTGGACCAGCAATACGGCGGAACCGAAGGTTATCTGAAAGCCAAAATCGGCCTTACCGACGCCGATATCGTAAAGCTGCGCGAAACCATGCTCGACTGAATCGAATGCCCGCCCGGCGGATCGTCATCGATCCGGCCGGACGGGCCGAGCGAAGCCGCCCTCGGGTCGCAATCGAAGGCAGCCGCGATGAAGGCCGGAGCAATGCCCCCCAGCTTGCTCCGGCCTTTTCGCGCTCAGGGTTTGCGCAAGGTCACCGCATCCAGCGGCTGCCCCGTCGCCGTGAAGGCGCGATAAGTCAGTGCGCCCTGGCTCACGTCTATCACCTGGTACGCCTGCGTGCGCGAGGCCGACTTGCGCGCCCAGGGCAGGCTGCCGACATCGTACATCTTCGGCCCCGCGACCGAGACGGCATAAGTCGTGCCCGCATCGTCGGCGGAAGGTCCGTCCTTGCCGATCGCGCCGCGGGCATAGCCGTGATCGTGGCCTTGCAGCACCAGATCGACCCGGTACTTGTCGATCAGCGGCTTGAGCGCCGCACGCAGCTTGGGATTGTCACGGTCGGGTTCGCTGGAAAACAGCGGGAAGTGCAGGAACATCACGGTCCAGCGGTTGGGATTGCTGGCCAGTAACCCATCCAGCCACTTCACGATGGCCTTGCGCGCCGCTTCGTCGCGGTCGACCTGCATGGAGTCGATCGAGATCAGGCGAAGGCCCTGATAGTCGGTGTACCAGCTCGTCTCGCGGCTGGCGGGAACGTCGGCCGGACCATTCTCGGGCAGCGTGAACTGGCGGCGCCACTGCCCGTTGATCGAGGAGCCGGCCCGCGCCGCCTCGTCCCGCACGTATTCGTGGTTGCCCGGCGTCGGCATCTGCGGCGTCTGGGCATAAAGGAATCCGCCTGCGGCGAACCACTCGCCCCATTCGGCATCGCTGTCGTGGCGGTTGATCAGGTCGCCGGCATGGATCGTAAAAGCCGCGTCCCCGGCCTGCCGGAAAGCCATGCGCAAGGTGCGGGACGCCTCCGACAGGATCTGGTTCTGCATGTCGCCCATGTAGATGAAGCGGAACGGCTTCGCCTCGCGCGCGGCGGTGCGGAACTGGAACCATTCGGACCAGTCGGCGCCGTCACCGACGCGGTAGGCATAGACGGTATCCGGTTCGAGCCCCTTCAGGACCGCCGAATGGTAGGCCGCGCGAAAGGCCGGGTCTTCGCGCACGGCCAGAGTGGCATCGTCGGTCCTGGCCGCCACCGTCATGGGCGTCTTCACGAAATCGGGGCCATTGGTTGCCCGGGCGTACTGGACCTGCCCGGAGCGACCCGGCGCCGAGCGCCAGGTCACGGCCATTTCCGTCGCAGGATCGGCAGTGAGGTTCAGGATCACGCGCTCGGGCCTGACGGTGGCGGGCGCCAGCGGCTCCTGCTGCACGGCGGGCGCATCGGCGGCGATTGCCGGAACCGCAAGGCCGAGCGGCATAGACAGGGATTGGGACAGGGACAGCGCCCCTAGCAGGATGCGGGTTTTCATCGTCATGTCACTGCCCCTCAGAAGATCAGGTTGACGCCCAGCGTGATGCTGCGCCCGTTCTTGATGTAGGCGCGGCTCGCACCCGTCCCCGACGACACCGTTTCCCAATAAGTATGGGAATCGAAGAGGTTCTGGACCTGGAGCTGTACGGAAGACTTCTTCAGGAAGGTCTTGCGGAAGGTCAGGTCGACGAAGCTATAGGCCTGTTCGTAGGGGTTGTTGCCGAAGTCCTGGATCCCGCCCATGAACCGCGACTGATAGTTCCAGGCCCCGTAGATTTCCCAGCCATTGCGCTCCCAGAACAGCTGGAGGTTGGCGATCGTCTCCGGGGTTTCCATCAGCGGCAGCTTGTAGCCGTCGGGATGCCAGGAAAGACCGGTCACCGCTTTCGAGCGCTGCAAGGTCAGGTTGCCGCCCACACCCAGCGAGCCCAGGATCCCCGGCAGCCAGTGCAGAAGCTGCTGGCCGCTGATTTCCATGCCGTAGACTTCGGCGGACTTGCCGTTGTTCGGCATCGAGATCGCCACTCCGGTCGGGTCCACGTTCTCGCCCAGCGTTCCGTCGCGGATATTGCTGGAGGAGGAGCGGAACAGGAAATTGGTGATGTGCTTGTAATAGAGCGCGATCGAATAGGCCCCGGTGCGCCCGGCATAGTGCTCCAGCGACATGTCGAGGTTGAGCGAGCGCATCGGCTTGAGATTGGGGTTGCCCTGCTGGATCGCGGTCAGCACCCATTGCGAGACGGGGTTTTCCTCGCCGTCACCGTCGGGGTCGGTATCGTAGCCATATTCGCGCGCCGAGCTCATGCGGGCGATGTCGGGCCGCGCAAAGCTGGTCCAGACGGCGCCGCGCAGCTTGGTGCGATCGTCCAGTTCGTAATTGACGTGAACGGACGGCAGGACGTTGACGAAGCTGGAGGTGTCCGAAACGAAGCGCTCGCCCTGAACCAGGTCCATGTTCCAGGCATCGATCTTGTTGCGGGTGGCCTCCATGCGCAGGCCCGCGATCACTTGCGCCCGGCCGAAGCGGGCCGTGCCCATGGCATAGGCGGAAATGACCCGTTCGTTGAAACTGAAGCTGTCCTCGTTCGAAAGCTCCGCATCGTTGGGATCGACCGCGAAACCGTCGAAGATCTCGCTCTCGCCGTCCTCGGCACGCTGGAATTCGGCCAGCATCTTGCGGTTGTCGATGGTCGTGCCCAGGCGGTAGAGCCCGCTATAGGCCCCGCCGAACAGGCTGTTGACGTCCTTGCCGTAGAACTCCGAGAAATCGGCCATCGTGCCGTCCGCTTCCAGGTTCAGGAACGAGCCCTGATAGGTGCGGCGGCGTGAGTTGTAGAACTTGGCGCCGGTCTTGAACGATTCCAGCCAGGAATCGACCGGCTTCCATTCGAGGTTGAACTGCGCCTGCCACAGCTTTTCGCTGCTGCCGCCCACTTCGCCTTCGAGACTGCTGAAGTCGTATTGCGACGGGTCCTGCACCGCTGCGAGGCCTGCCGAATTGAGCAGCCACTTGGGAAAGCGCGAATCCTCGCTACTGCTGAACAGCACGCCCTGGTTGCCCAGCCAGCCATACTTGTCGCTGCGGAATTCCAGCGTGTAGCCGTCGTCGAGATTGTCCTCGGACTGCGAGTAGGACACATCGTAGTCCACCGTCACCTCGCCAAGGCGCGATACGCCGCCGAGGTTGGCCGAAGCCAGGCTGCCGGTCTCGCGCGAGCCCTCCCAGAACCGGCGCAGACGGAAGCCCTGCGGGTCCCAGGTGCCTGAGCCGCCATTGAGGCTGTAGAACGACCGGGTCGAACGGTCGGCATCGGTGATGAGCCCGTCCCCGTCACGGTCGACGATCTGCCCCACCGTGTAGCCATAGATGCGGCCCAGCTTCGCGTCGTAGCCGGTGACGTTGTCGTCCGGCTGCAGCAGCGTGGTATCGTCCGTATCCACTTGCGAGAGGCGGGCCGAATTCTTCGAGGTATCGTTACGGAAGTTCAGGCGGTTGAGGAATTCGTCCTTGCGGTACTTGTTGTATTGCCCGCGAAAGTGAAAATCGTGGTTGTCCGAACGGTAGTCGATGCTGGTGTTGGCGCCCCAGCGCTTCACGTCGGTCTCACCGAAGCCCAGGTCCATGCCACGCATGACGAAGCGGTTGGGGTCCCAGCCGAGCGTCTCGCTGTTGTCGTACCAGGTATCGGGCTGGTTATCGCCGTCGACGCCGTTCTGTTCGAACTGCGACTTGCGGCGGCTCCAGCTGCCCGAGACATAGATGCCGAAATGATCGTTGAACTGCCGCGAAAGCGCGCCAGAAACCTGCCCGGACTTGCGATCGTCGTACTTGTCCAGCATGCCGCCCTCCACCGAGAGGCGCGCATATTTGGGCGTCTGGTCGAAGGCGGTGGGCGTGGAGATGTCCACCGATCCCCCCAGCGCATCGCCGTCGCGGTCCGGGGTCAGGGTCTTGTAGACGGTGATCTGCTTGATGCCGTCGGGCGGCAGCACGGAAAGGCGCACGCCGCGATAGAAGTTGCTATCGCGCGAACCGGCACCGCCAAGGCGCACGCCGTTGATCGAGTAGTTATTCAGTTCGGTGGAAAGGCCGCGCACGGTGATGCGGTCGCCCTCGCCCGTCGTCGGGCTGCGCACGGCATTGACGCCGGGCAGGCGTGCGAGTGCTTCGGAGACGTTGTTGGCGGGCAGCTTGCCCATGTCGTCGGCGCTTACCGTGTCCGAGACGGTGTCGTTCTTGCGCTTGATGTCGAGCGAACGCTGGACGGCCTCGATATACCCGGTGACGACGATCTCGCTATCGCCTGCCCCGCCCCCGGCAGGTTCTTTGGCGACTACAGCCGCTACCGGCGCGGCACGGCGCGGCGCGGACACGGCAGCAGGGCGCGGCCTGGCGGTTCGTGCCTTCAGGATCACGGTGCCCCCGCGCATCTGCACATCGACATTGGCACCCCGCACCAGTTGCGACAGGGCCTGCTGTGCGCTCATCTTGCCCGAAAGCGCCATGCTGCGGCGCCCCCGCACCGCGTCGGGCGCCGCCGCCACCTGCATTCCGGTAACGCGCGAGAACTCCTGAAGCGCGCGGCCCAGGTCCTGCGCCGGAATGGTGAAGTTGTACTGACCCGTAGCCGCCTGCGCGGCCGGTGCGGCAAGGCCGCCCCCGACCGTTGCCAGTGCTATGGCCAGCGCCGAGGCACAGGCCACGGCTTTATGGGCCAGGGCTTTATTCGAACGAAACATCATATCCCCCGTTGGATTAGGCATTCGGGGGGAAGACGCGCGCACCCGGCCGATCCCGACAAATATTTTTTCTTACATTTTCATGTCGTTATCAAGTAATCTTGATGACAGGTATTCCTGGCGACAGCGCGTCGAAGTCCAGCCTGAACTTCGTAGGGATATTCTAGCGCGGCGCCGCGCCTTTTCGGCGTTCGCCTTGACGGAAATTTCTCTGAAGATTCCTCAACGCGAAAGGACGTAGCGCGCCTTTTCGCGGCGCCAGTGCAGGTCGTGGATCGCCGCCAGCGCTTCCAGCACCATTTCCGGTTGAGATATCTGGAAGCGACCGGTCACCGGCAGAGTGCCCAATGCCGGGTCGTCCAGCACCACCGGCAGATCCGATCCCCGGTTCATGCGTTGAACCAGCCGCTGGACCGAAGTGTCATCGGCATCGAACCAGCCGTCGATCCAGCCGGGATGATCCCCCCGCACGTCGCCCAGACTACGCACCCCGCCTCCGCCGACCTCGATGCCGTTGCCCGCCGGCAGGCGCCATTGGCGCCCCGCACCGGCATCCACGCTGACCAGGCCGCGATAGACGCGGACCACGCGGGTTTCGCGGTCGACCATGTCGATGTCGAAGGCAGTCCCCAGCACCGTCACGCTGGACGTCCCTGTATGCACCGAAAACGTACGCAGTTTCTCATGCGCGACATCGAAGAAGACCTCGCCCGACTGCAACGCCACTTCACGCGACCATGGCGTCAGGCGCACGCTCATCCGCGCGCCCCCGCTCATGCGCACTTTGGAGCCATCGGGCAGCAGCACATCCCGCGTCGCGCCCCGCGTCGCGGCATAGTCCGCCTCCGTCACCAGCGCGCGCGCGCCGAACGAGACGAGCACCACGAAGCACAGGGCAACCGCAGCGAAACCGGCGAACTGCCGCCAGGCCTGCGCCGCCCAGTTCGGAACGTCCGTGTCTTCGGCATCCGCTGAATCGAGTTCCCCGGCCGCCGCCGCGTCCAGCGCGTTCTGCAAGCCGCCCGACTGCCAGAGCGCCTGGAACCGGGCATAGCTTTCAACATGGCGGGGATCCTGCATGATCCAGCGGTCGAATTCCGCGGCCACTTCGGCATCGTGCAAAGGCCGGTTCATGCGATCGACCCACTGCGCGGCCTCGCGGTCGATCGCGTCGAATTCCTGAGGCCGGGCGTTCATCGGCCTTCCCCGGAGACGTCCACACCGGCACGCTCCAGCGCCTGGCGCAAGTCGAGCAAGCCGCGCGTGATGTGCTTCTCCACCGCCTTCGCGCTCATCGCGAGGTCGTCGCCGATCGCGCGGCAGCTTTCATGGTTCAGGCGCCTGCGAATGAGAACTTCCCGGCGTAGCGGCGGCATCCGCCGCAGGCAGAGGGACAGCACATCCAACGCGCGGCGTGAATCGAGAACCCTGTCCAGCGAGGGATCATCGCTTTCCCATTCTTCGTCCACGTCCCCGAATAAGCGCGTCTCGCGGCGCTTCGCATCGACGATCAGGTTGTCCGCGATCCTGAAAGCCAGCGCGAAAAGGCTGCCGATCTGTTGCGTCTGGCTGAGAGCGATAAGGCGCGCAAGCGTTTCCTGCGCCACGTCGTCGGCCAGATCCGGCGCGGCCCCCTTGGCACGAAGATAGCGCAGGAGCGTGACCCGCACCGCATCCCAGTCCTGCGTCACCGCCGCAGGACGATCCATGGCATTAGAAAGCACGATTTTTTCGCCCTGCGCCCGCCGTCTCCTGTCCGGCGCAGGGCGCCCTAGGGCCAGTCCGTGACGGTTTGAGGAATACGACAGCGTTGCTGAAAAAAAATGTCCGTTTGACTACGCTCCGCAGACGGATTTGACCGCACCAGCCCGCACCACACCTTCTGAATCATTGACTCAGCCCCGCCCCGAATCTACCGGCGACTTTTGCGATTGATTTGCAATATCCTGCTCTCGGGGGTTTATGAGCATGGCCAAGAGTGCCGCCAATATCGGAGGAAACAGACGCGGGATCGGCCGCTGGAACGTCGCTGCGCGCATAATCGCGGCGATCCCGGCGAACTATCTCGTCACCTCGCTGGCTGCAGCCTGTCTTGCGCGGCTGCTGGCGCACGGCCTGTCGGTCAATCCCGCCGAGGCCAGCGTCACCGCGACCTTGCTGTCCTTCGCCATCTTCGCCACGATCGCCCTCTTCGCTTTCGGTCTTCGTTCCGTCACCCGGCTCTGGCTGTGGCTGACCGTGACCGCTGCGATCTGCGGCGGCATTCTCTGGTTGTCGCTGAGCATGGGAGAGCGGCTGTGAAGGAAGGTCTGCGCCAATCGATGGCGCTGCTCCATACCTGGACCGGGCTGCTGCTCGGCTGGTTGCTCTTCGCCATGTTCGCCACTGGCACCTCGGCCTATTTCCAGGACGAGATCACCCGCTGGATGCAGCCGGAGATCACCGGAAGCGCCGATCCGGTCGCCTCGGCCGAAGGCGCGGTCCGCTTCCTCCAGCGCACGGCACCGGATGCGGTAAGCTGGTACATTTCGCCCCCCAACAGCCGCAGCGCCACCACCCAGGTCTACTGGCAACCGGGCGACGGCAAGAAGCCCGCCAGGCGCGGAGAGACCAGCGCCGTGCTGGACCAGTCCGGCAAGGAAGTTTCCACCCGCGAGACCCGCGGCGGCTTCTTCCTCTATCGCTTCCATTTCGACCTGCATTACATGCCGGTGATCTGGGCCCGCTATCTGGTGGGCGTGGCGGCGATGTTCATGCTGGTGGCGATCCTTTCCGGCATCATCACCCACAAGAAGATCTTCACCGACTTCTTCATGCTGCGCTTCGGCAAGGGCCAGCGCTCCTGGCTGGACGCGCATAACGTGACGGCCGTGATCGCCCTGCCCTTCCACCTGATGATCACCTTTACCGGGCTGGTCACGCTGGCGGTCCTCTACATGCCCTGGGGCATCGCCGCGAACTATGCCCAGACCTCCACCTACCAGGAGGCCGTCTTCGGCAAGACCGAGGAAGTCGCCCGCAGCGGCCAGCCCGCGCCTCTCGCGGCGCTCGGCCCGGTCATGCAGTCGGCTTCGGCGCATTGGGGCGGCAAGCGCGTCGGCTATCTGCGCGTCACCAATCCGGGCGACACGACGGCGATGATCAGCGTGACCCGCGCCCCGGAAGGCGCGATCGGTTCGCGCGGCGAGGAAGTGACCTTCAACGGCGTCACCGGCAAGCCCGTAGGCCAGAGCATGGCCAAGGGCGCCGCCCTGGCCACCGAAAGCGTGATGATCGGCCTCCACGCCGGCCGCTTCGCCGAATATGGCCTGCGCTGGCTCTATTTCCTGTCGGGCCTCGGCGGCACGATCATGGTCGGCAGCGGGCTCGTGCTCTGGACGGTCAAGCGCCGGACCAAGCTGCCCGATCCCAGCCGCCCGCACTTCGGTTTCCGCCTCGTCGAAAAGCTCAACATCGCGACGATCGCGGGCTTCCCGGCCGGTATCGCCGCCTATTTCCTGGCCAACCGGCTGCTGCCGCTGGACCTTGCCGAGCGCGCCGATCATGAGATCAACAGCCTGTTCCTGACCTGGCTGGCCGTGTTTGTCTGGGCGCTCGTCCGCCCCTCGGCCCGTGCGTGGCCGGAGATGCTGGGCCTGGTCGCGGTCCTCTTCGCCGCCGTCCCGCTGGTGAACGCCTTCACGACCGCGCGCGGGCTTCCCGCCAGCCTGCTCGCGGGCGACTGGCTGTTCGTCTCGTTCGATCTGGTCATGCTGGCGCTGGCCGCCGGTTTCGCCAAAGGCGCCCACAAGGCTACCCGCAAGCGTGTGGAAGCCCCCCGAACCACCCGGCGCAAGCCGCAGGAGGCCATGACCGCATGACACATCTGTTCTGCACCCTGCTGGCGATCGCCGCCTTCGCCGCGCTCGCCCTCTCGATGAAACGCCACCAGCGCGATCTCGCCGGACGCACACTGACAGCGCGTGAGACCAGCCTGGCGCGGGCCGGCGGATGGTCGCTCATCGCGGTGATCCTGGCAGTCGATGTCGCGGTCTTCGGCTTCGGCTATGCCCTCGTCGCCTGGGCGGGACAGCTGACGATGGGCGCGTGGTTCAACGTCGCCTGGCTATGCTGGAAAACCGCGCCTTCGCGGAAGGGCCGCTAAGGAACAATCGCCCGCGCGGACCTATGAGTCCGTTCGAAAATTCGCTGAAAGCGAATTTTCGCGGCACCGGCCCACGCCCCCACCCGACCTCCCACGAGTGTATCCTGATGGGAGGTCGGGTTGGGCGTGGGCCGGTGCCGCTCAAAAATGCCCGAAAGGGCATTTTTCAAAAGACTCTTCTCAAGCAACGGAGCCTGCTCATGGGAATGCTCGTCGACGGTCAGTGGCATGACGTCTGGTACGATACGAAGGCGACCGGCGGACGCTTCATCCGCAAGGATTCGGCCTTTCGCGACTGGCTCGGCCCGGAAGGCCAGTTTCCTGCCGAGGCGGGGCGCTACCATCTCTACGTTAGCCTCGCCTGTCCCTGGGCCCACCGCACCCTGATCGTGCGTGCGCTGAAAGGGCTGGAGGCATTGGTTTCCGTATCGGTCGTCAACTGGCTCATGCTCGAAAAGGGCTGGACCTTCGATCCTGCGCCGGGCGTTATCGCAGACCCGATCAACCATGCCCGCTACTTGCACGAGGTCTATACCGCCGCCGATCCCACCTATAGCGGCCGCGTTACCGTGCCGGTGCTCTGGGACAGGAAGACCGGCCGGATCGTCAACAACGAATCCTCCGAGATCATCCGCATGTTCAACCGGACCTTCGACGATCTCGGCGCCCGGCCCGGCGACTTCTATCCCGAGCCCTTGCGGGAAGAGATCGACGCGGTGAACGCGCGCGTCTACGACACTGTGAACAACGGGGTCTACAAGGCCGGGTTCGCCACCAGCCAGGAGGCCTACGAGGAAGCCGTAGGGCCGCTGTTCGATTAGCTCGACTGGCTGGAAGAACGCCTGTCGCGCAGCCGCTATCTGGTCGGCGACACCCTGACCGAAGCAGACATCCGCCTTTTCACCACGCTCGTGCGCTTCGACGCCGTCTATGTCGGCCATTTCAAGTGCAACCTGCGGCGGATATTCGATTATCCCAATCTCCAGGGCTTCCTGCGGGACATCTACCAGACGCCCGGCCTTGCCGAGACCGTGAACTTCCAGCACATCAAGGGTCATTATTACCAGAGCCACCGGACGATCAATCCCACCGGGATTGTACCGTCCGGCCCGATACTTGATCTGGACACCCCGCATGGCCGGGATCGCGGGCGAGGCTGAAACCGGACTCGGCGCGTCGCATCAGGGTAACTCGGGTGTTTCCTGTTACGGGAAAACAGGTAAGCTGCCCCTCGATCAGTACCCTTCCCTTACGGTTTTCGAAGGAGCCGCCCCCCATGCGCAAGGATGCCTCTCTCTACTCGATCGACGGTTCATCGCTCTCCAGCCCCGCCACGGAGGAGTCGCTGACCGACCGTCTCAATCGGGTTCTGGAGATGCTCCATGCGGAGTTTCCGCATGCGGTGGACATCGGCCTGGAATTCGACGGCAAGCTTCACGCCCATATCGACGTGCGCGGCGGCGAGGAAGTCTGCGGCGTTGAATCGAAACTGCCGAACCTGGGGGACGGCATGTTCACCCAGGTCGCGCACGGCGCCACGCCGCATCATCCGTTCTTCCACCGGATCAGCGCCATCGTCGTCGGTTGAATTTTACTGCAGGCGCAGACCCGCCGCCTCGGTGCGGCAGGCCTGCGCATCCGGTGCATTCCTGACTTTGGCCAGTTCCGCGCGCGCGGAGGCCAGATCGCTGCGGAACTCGGCCGCGCCGTGCAGGCGTGCCACCGTCGCGGAGGCCATGAGGCGTCCGGCGTCCACGTCGCTGGCCCAGTGCACATTGCAGACCAGCCTGCTGTCCCCAAAGTCCCGGCCGCGCTGCAGGATCGCGTCAGCCCGCTCGGGGATCAGTTCGGACAGGATCAGCGCCCAGCCCCAGCCCAGCGCGCTATGGCCGGAAGGATAGGACCCGTCGGTACGCAGCACGGCTTCGTCCTGCGGAGAGCAAGTCGCATCGCCGTGAATCACGAAGGGCCGCGCCCGGCGATAATGGTCCTTGGCCTTGTAGGTCGAGAGGCCGACGTCGATCATCGCCTTGCCCATCAACCGGTAGAGCACCGGCGTAAGCTTGGGATCGGGCGTCACCCCGGCCGCGCAGGCGAAGGCCTGGAAGGCATGCGCGGGCTTTAGATCGGCATCGCTGGCGGCCTGCACGAAGCGAGGACTGCCGGGGGGCCGGGCCATGGTCTTGCTCGCTTCCTCGTCCCGCGCAAAGGCCGACGATCCTGCTGCGGGAGGCGCGGGCAGCAGTGCGAGGCTGTCCGGCAGTTGCGACAGTTCGAGGTAGCCCTTGGGCATGCCTGGCGGCAGTTTGGCGGTGATGCTTGGCGGTCCCGATACGGCAGGCTGTTTCGGGGGATCTGTTTCCGGCACCTGGGCCGCTGCGGATACGAAGATCGCAGCGGCGCCAAGGGCAGCAAGGTAGACCGGATAACGGCTTTCCGGCATCAACTCGATCCCGATACGGTATCACTCATCTTGGAGATGGCATCGTCGATCGTGAAGCTGTTGGGGCGCTGTACCGGCGGAAACTCTCTGAACGTCTCCGCAAACATCGCAGCGCCAGCCTGGGCCGCATAGATGAAGTAGTCGTTGTGCAGGAACCAGTCGTAGTAGGTATTCGAAGTTATATCCGCGAACTCATAGGGATCGGTTCGCAAGTTGAATAGCTTCGGCACGCGCAGGCGGGTAAACGGCTCAGCCCAGACCTGGAGAGTTCCCTGACATCTCTGTTCGAGAAATACGATCTTCCAGTTATCGTAGCGCAGCGCAAGAATGTCGCCGTCATCACTGATATAGAAGAAGAAGTTTCGCGGGCTCTTCTCTTCCTTGCCAGTAATGTGACCAACAAGGCTCATGCCGTCGATGTGGTTCTTGTAGGTGCGTCCGATCGCCTCGTAACCGGTCTTGAGCTTCTCGACGACATCCGGCGCACCTGCCATCTCAAGGAAAGTGGGCAGCCAGTCGTGGTGCTGGACGATGCCGTTCGAAACCGATCCGGCTTCCACCTGACCGGGCCAGCGTGTGGAGCGGCGTGCAAAATTGACCCCCTTAGCGGGGTGATCGGCGTCTAAAATTGACCCCCTTCATCTCATCATGAGAAGCGCC